>CP054187.1:2584928-3877392 GCA_015200345.1 Planctomycetia bacterium
CGCACCGGCGAGATCGCGCAACTTCCCGACGGCCGCATCGCCGAGCGGCCATTCGTAATCGTCGAGGAATCGGCCGTCGCCAAGGGCATCCGCCGCGTGGTGGGCGTGACGGGTGAGAAGGCCGTCGCGGCGCAACGGGCGGCCGAGCAGCTTTGGCGCGAGATCGACGCGGCGTTCGCCGTCGCGCGCAACGAACCACCTATGGAGCCGCCTGAAGCGCCGACGAAAGAGCCATCTAAAGAGCCGCGGGCTTCAGCCCGCGCGGCTGCTTCAACGCAATCGCCGCCCCCGACGGCGGAACAGCTCGTGGCCGACTTGAACGCGCGACTCGCAACAACGGAATTGCCCGTGTTGGCGCGGCATCGCCTGCGCGCCCGGCTTGCCGAGTTGCAGGAACTGGCGAAGAAGCAGAAGAAGGAGCAAACCAAGGCCGGTGCGGCCGACGTGATCGCGCGGGCCGATAAACTGCTCGCCGCATCGACTCGTGTCAATAATGTGACACTCCTCTGCGGCGAGCTGGGCAGCGCCGGCATCGAGCCGCTCCGCGCTGCCTGCGACTCGCTGCGGGCGCGGGCCGGCAGCGCCGCCATCCTGCTGGCAGCCGAAAGCGACGGGAAGGCCGTGCTGCTGGCGGCGATGACGGCCGACGTGGTCGCACGCGGCATCAAGGCCGGCGACCTGATCAAGGAGATCGCGCCGCTCGTCGGCGGCAGGGGGGGCGGCAAGCCCGACTTGGCCCAGGGCGGCGGCCCGGACGCCGGCAAGATCGGCGAAGCGGTCGCGGCCGCGAAAGCGTGGCTGCAAGCAAAGCTCGGCTGAAGCCTCCCGCTCTCTGGCAGGGAGAGGAGCCATGCTGCCGGCACCGTTTCCGTGTAAACTATCATCATGTCGGATTGGCTCTATCTCTTCATCGGGTTCATCGTCGGCGCGGCGCTGGGTGCGCTGGGCGCGTGGCGCTTCCTCCGCGCGACGCCGGGGGCCGAGACCGCCGCGCTGAACGCGACGCTGAATGAGCTGCGGTCGCAAGCCGCTGCGCGCGAGGCGGAGTTGAAGCGCGAGTTGAATGAAGCGCGCACGACAGCTGAACGGCAGCGCGACGTGGCGACGCAGGCGCAGACCAAGCTCGAATCGGCGCGCGAGTTCTTCGCCGAGCAGCGCCGCCAGATCGATGAGATGGACAAAAAGCTGCGCGAGACGTTCGGCGCGCTGGCGGCCAAGGCGCTGCAAAACAACAATGAGCAGTTCGTGACTCTCGCCGGTGAGCGGCTCGAGCCGCTTCGTGAGCAGTTGCAGCGCTACGAGCAAAACATCAAATCACTGGAGAAGGCGCGGCAGGAGGCCTACGGCGGGCTGTCTGAACGGCTCGCATCGCTCGATCAGCGCAGCGAAAAACTGGGCAACGAAGCCGCGCAACTCGTCGCCGCGCTGCGGCAGCCGGGCGCGAAGGGCAAATGGGGCGAAATCACGCTTCGGCGCATCGTCGAGCTGACGGGCATGTTGCCGCACTGCGATTTTGAGGAGCAGGCGACCACGGCCGGCGGCCAGCGGCCCGACCTGATCGTGCGCCTGCCGAACAATCGCGTGATCGCGATTGACTCCAAGGTCAACACGACGTCCTATCTCGACGCCGTCGCCGCGACGGACGACGCCGAGCGAAAGCAACACATGGAGAAATACGCCGCAACGGTCCGCAGCACGCTCAAGGCCCTGGCCGCGAAGGATTACGTCGCAGGCATTCCCGGCACGCTCGAATTCGTCGTCATGTTCATCCCCGGCGAGGCGTTCTTCTCCGCGGCGCTGACACAGGACCCCGACTTGCTCATCGACGGCGTCGATCAAAAGGTCATTCTTACCAGCCCCAGCACGCTCATCGCCCTGTTGCTTGCGGTGCGCCACGGCTGGCAGCAGCAGCAGGTCGCCGAGAATGCGCAGCGCATCGCCGATGCCGGTCGCGAGCTGTACGACCGGCTCATGACGTTCGTGGAACACCTGGAGAAGATACGCCGCGGCCTCGAGATCGCGACAGACGCCTACAACAAGGCCGTCGGCAGCTGGTCCTCGCGCACGCTTCCTTCGGCCGCGAAGTTGCGCGAGCTGGGCGCCGCGCGGGCCGACGCGCCGGCGCTGGACCTGTCGCCGCTGGATACATCGCTTCGTCCGGCTCCGGAACCCCCCGAGGCGGATACGCCTTCGCTCGCCTGATCGTCGCATTGGGTAATCTGCCCGGCGATTTGTTACAATGGCGCCTGTGTCGGCCATCAAACGCCACAGGTTGAGTGAGCCAAGTTCCATGATGACCCCTCGCCGGAAACAAACGCAGCGTGAAGACGTGATGCGGCCTCTTCGTGTCTCGGTGTCTTGGTGCTTTCGTGTCTTCGTTTTCGTATGTTCGTTCTTCGAAGTCATGGGTTTCGCACGGTCGAACGCCCGCGCCGACGACCCGTCCCGGCCGCGGACCGAGATCATCTATTACGACTCCGTCGACGAGCACGGCAACCTCGCCGGTGGCATGTTGGAGCTGCCGTTCGAGAAGCCCGACTGGGCCATCAAGCCCGCCTCGCCCGAACTGCGCGACGGGGCCGACAATCGCATCGATCTCGTGATCGTCGGCGATGGCTACACCGCGGCGCAGCAGAGCACGTTTCATGCGCACGCGGCCTTCGCCATGTCCACGATGTTCACCCAGCAGCCCTTCGCCACCTACGCCCCGCTCTTTCTGATTCATGAGATTGAAGTCATTTCCATCGAGTCGGGTGTCGATAATGATCCGACCCAGGGAATTCTCAAAAACACCGCGCTCGACATGGCTTTCTGGTGCAACGGCATCGAACGGCTGCTCTGCGTCAACGTGAACAAAGCCTACAACGCCGCGTCGGCCGCGCCCGACGTCGATCTCGTCCTCGCGCTCGCGAACTCCACCAAGTACGGCGGCGCTGGGTACACAACCTCGGATCTCGCCACGTCCTCCGGCGGCAACGGCGCCGCACCGGAAATCGCCATCCACGAATTCGGACACAGCCTCGGCAACCTCGCCGACGAATACACCTACGGCGGCCCGGTCAACTACACCGGCCCGGAGCCGAGTGCCGTTAACGTGTCCACGCTCAACGCCGCCGCCATGGCCGCCGCCGGCACGAAGTGGGCCGCCTGGCTGGGAACGAACAATCCCGCCTACGACGGCCTGTGCAGCACGTTCGAGGGCGGCATGTACAGCGAGACCGGCATCTACCGCCCGTCGAACAATTCCAAGATGCGCGCCCTGGGCCGGCCGTTCAATCACCCCTCGGCCGAGGCGCTGATCATCGAGATTTACAAGCTCGTCCGCCCGATCGACGACGCGACGCCGACGGGAGGCACGCTCAACGGAAGCGAGACCGTGTTTGTGGACCCGGTCGATCCCATCGGCAATCCGCTGGCGATCACGTGGAAGCTGGATGGCGACGTGCTGCCCGGCGCGACGGGCGAGACGCTCGATCTGACGACCGTGCCGCTGCCGGCCGGAGCGCACGCGTTGCAGGTGATCGTGCAGGACACGACGACGCTGGTGAGGAACGAAACCGCGCGGCAGACCTGGATGACCGAGTCGCGCACGTGGAATCTGTTCGTGCCGCTTCGCCCCGGCGACGTGAACTGCGACGGCATCGCAGACCTCGACGATGTTTCCGCGCTGGCGTTGGCGCTGCTGGACGCCGCCGAGTACGCCGCGCAATATCCCGATTGCCCGGCGACGCAGGCGGACGTGAACGGCGATTCGCTGCGCGACGGCGGCGACGTCGCGGCGTTTCTCTCGGTAATCATGCCATAATGGCGACACTATCGAAAACGCATCCGGGCTTGAGCTTCCTGACCCGGCGCCGCCCGGCGCTGATCGCCATGATCCACGTCGGCGCGCTGCCCGGCACGCCGCGCGCCGAAAAACCCGTCGCCCAACTCGCCGCGCAGACCGTTCAGGAAGCGAAGCACCTCACCGACAGCGGCGTCGATGCCATCCTTCTGGAGAACATGCACGACGTGCCCTATCTCAACCGCGCCGTCGGCCCGGAGATCGTTGCGAGCATGACGGCGGTCTGTGCGGCCGTTCGTGCGGCAACCAAACTGCCGCTCGGCGTGCAGGTATTGGCGGGGGCAAATCAGGCGGCGATTGCTGTCGCGCAAGCCGCCGGTTGCCAGTTCATCCGCGCCGAGGGGTTTGTCTTTGCGCACGTCGCCGACGAGGGGCTGATGGCCCAGGCCGACGCGGGTCCGCTGCTTCGATACCGTCGCGCGATCGGCGCGACCGATATCGCCATCCTCGCCGACATCAAGAAGAAGCACTCGGCCCACGCCATCACGGCTGATGTCGATCTCGCCGAAACGGCCCGCGCCGCGGAATTCTTCGGGGCCGACGGCGTCATCGTGACCGGCACGGCCACCGGAAGCCCCGCCGATCCGAAGGACGTTGCCGCTGTGCGGAAGGCGGTGGGCGTGCCCGTGCTGGTCGGCTCCGGCGTGACGCCAGACAACCTCGCCGCTTTCGCCCCGCACGCCCACGCGATCATCGTCGGAAGCTATCTCAAAAAAGACGGCAACTGGCGCAACCCGCCCGATCCGGCGCGCGTTCAATCGATGGTCAAGTCAGTTCAGTCAATTGATTCAAAGAGCCGATTGCGCAAGCAATCGAATCAGCCGGAGTTTCATCGTCGATAGTCGATTGCTCGCGCGATCGGCTTTTTTGTGACGACGCGTACGGGTAGACCGCGTCGACTTTCGAACTTTTCACAGCCTCGCTCGTAATCTTGCCGGCGATCCATTGATCCGCCGGCTGCATCGGCTAGTCTACCGCCCGGCGCCGCGAGATCACGCAACGCCGCGACCGTCAGGAGAGCGGGTTCTTGCTTGCCTCTTGGCATTCGTGTCGGGATCAACGCATCGAGGCAATCACAACCGTCCGCCCCCATCGGAGTACTCCACGTGTCATTCAGTTCACGCAGCCGCAGCAGCAGTTTCTGGCCCATCGCAGCGGCCGTCGTCGTCGCCGCCAGCATCTGGGGCCTGTACGCATGGCGCGCCACCGACTCGGGCAATAGCCCGGCCGAGCAGGTCGCGCAAGGGCAGGACGCCGCAACCGGTGAATCCGATTCAGACGGCGCTTCGCATCTGGTCTCTCTCCGCGCGACTCGGCCCGCACAACCCGCGACGCCGCTCCAATCCGGCTCGCTCGTCTCCAATGGGCAGATACCGACCCCCGGCGAGACCGGTTCGGTCTCGGGAGGCGATTCCGATGCACAGGAAATTCGTACGAATGCATCGGTTGCATGGGCCAATCGCCCGCTCTCGATCAGCGAAAGCCGCGACGGTGGCGTCACGGTTCAGTTGCCCGATTCACCCGGCGCGGCCGAGATGGAACGCGCTCGCGCCGTCATGGCCAAGGGCGATCTGCTGGGAGCGCGCGGCCTGCTCTCCCTCGCGTTGAAGAGCGGTCTGTCTGAAGCCGACGAAGAATTCGCCCGCGGCGAGCTGGGTCGCATCGCCGATGTCCTGCTCTTTTCCCGAGCGACCAACATCGGCGACCCGCTGACCGGCGTGCACGTGGTCGAACCGGGCGACACGCTCAACGCCATCGCCGTGCGCCATCGCATCTCCGAGGATGTCATCGCGCGGATCAACGGCATTACCCATCCCGACCTGCTACAGGTCGGCCAGCGTATCAAGTACATCCGTGGGCCCTTTCATGCCATCGTCCACAAAAGCAAGTTCAGAATGGACGTGATGCTGGGTGACACGCTCGTGCGATCCATTCGGGTTGGTCTGGGCGCCGATGGCTCGACGCCGACGGGCGACTGGCTCGTGCGCGATAAGCTGAAGAACCCCGACTGGACCGATCCCGTCACCAATCGCCATTACTCGGCCGGCGATCCGGAGAACCCGATCGGCAATCGCTGGATTGCGCTCGAGGGTCTCTCGGGAGAGGCCGTCGGCAGGCGTGGCTTTGGCATCCACGGCACGGTGGACGCCGAGAGCATCGGCCAGGAAATGTCGATGGGCTGCGTCCGGCTGCTTCCGGGCGACATTGAGTTCCTGTTTGACTTGGTGGTGGTGCGTCAAACGCGCGTGGAAGTGCGTCCATGATGGCATCCAGCGTCATATCGTGACACTTTCGGCCAATAAATAGGGACAACCCCCCATTGCAACGTGTCCTAAAACGGACCAAACTTATCATGCTTCTCCGCACGGGAGAAGGACTACCCACTCCACGAGCCAAGACCCGCGATCCCCCGCGGGTCTTGGCATTTTTACCGGACGAATATTCCTGTTAATCCTTGCCGCATTTCGTCTTGGCTTGATCGAACCTGCCGTTCGGTTATGCTGCCGTGCTTTGCCGTTTTCCTTTCAACTAGCGGCGGCTTAAGGAGTTGCATCCAATGATGAAGTGGCTTCGCGCGCACACCAAGCAGATCATGGTCGGCGTCGTCTTGCTTTCGATGCTGGCTTTCCTCGGCAGCGAGGCGATGTTTTCGTTGCTTTCGCCCAAGGACAAGGCGGTGCCGGTGGCGCGCGCTTTCGGGCGGGAGATCACCAACTTCGATCTGCTTCCTGCACAGAGCGACATCACCGCGCTGGACGCCCTGGGTGCGCAGTGGCGATACGACGCCGACGGCAGGATGAGCGTTGAACATTGGTACGTCCTGCTGATGGAGGCGGAGCGGGCCGGGGTGGTGGTCTCCGATGCGGAAGTGGAAGACGAGATCAACGCCGTGCAACAGAATCTGACGCAGCGCGGTGTGACCCAGAATCTGTTCGACCTGTTGCGAACCCAGAAGGACATCACGCCACCAGCGCTGCGCCGCGCGGTACGCAATCACATCATGATTCGCAAGCACGCGGGCAACGTTCACATGGCGTCGGTGCCGTCCGAGCCGGAAGTGCGCCACTGGGTCCGAGACACCGAAGACAAGGTGAAGGTACGGATCGCCACGCTCGACGCGCAGCTCTTTTTCAAGGACACGATCCCCGTCACGGCGGAGGAACTGGCCGAGCAATTCGAGAAGAACAAGGACTACCTCGCGGCCGACAGCCCGACCGGCTACGGCTACAAGTACCCGCGCCGTGTCAAACTGCAATACGTTGTGGCGCACATCAACACGCTGTCGGGTCAGATGACGCCGAGCCTGGACGAGCTGACCGCGTACTGGAAAAGCAATCGCTCAAAGTATCAGAAGGTGACGTACGAAGTCCCGCCGATCGCGACAACCCAGCCCGAGGGCCAGCCCCCGCCCGAGCCGAAACGCGTGACGGTGGAAAAGACGTTCAGCGAGGCACGGCCCGACGTGGAGCGCGACGTGAAGACGCGCAACGCGCAACAGACGGCCGAGCAGGCGATGCGCAAGATCGCGTCGCTGCTGGGTCGGCCGTGGCAGGGCGTGCGCACCGATGCACAGACAGGCTACAAGCCGATCCCCGCCGGCGTCGAGGCGCCGGATTTCATGAAGAACATCGTCGCGCAGGTCGAGCGCGAGATGAACGTGAAGCTGACGTATGTCGAAACGCTGCTGATGACGGCCGAGGAGATTCGCCAGGACGCCGATCTGCGCAATTTGACGATGGCAGGCGAGGGGCAGGCTGGTTTGTCGATTCGGGAATACGCGTTTCGCGTGCCGTCGTTTCACAAGCACGAAGCCGGGTCCGACATGGGTTTGTCCCTCCAGTTGTTCCAGTCGCCGGACGCGCCGCTGTCGGCGAACACGTTCGCATTCGCGGACGGCAAGTTTGTTCCGGCGGTGGAGCGGCTCGGGTTGTTCCGCGTCATTGAAGCGAAGGAGGCCGAAGTTCCGGCTGCGCTGAACGACGTGCTGACGCAGGTTGAGCGCGACGTCCAGATGCAGAAGGCGTTTGACGAAATGGAGCCGGTGGCGCAGCAATTGTACGCGGCGGCGCTGCGAATCGGTTTGCAGGCCGCGGCAAGCCATTTTCCCGACAAGCTGACCCCGGGTTCCGTCACCGATAAACCGACGATCGATGCCGGTCCGTTCGCACGAATGACGCGGATCGACCAGCAGCGGATGATGACGGCCTTGCGGGAGGGCAAGCCGATGCTGGAACCGTGGAACGTCGTCGGCGTGGGCAGCTCGCAGGAGTTCGTTGACGCGGTCTTCGCGATGACGCAGCCGGGTTGGCGGACCGTGCCGGCCACGGCGACCGACGGGCCGGGGATGGCGGCCGCCGCGACGCAGCCGGCGATCGTTCCGGAGCCGAAGATCACCGTGGTGTCGATTCCCCGGTTGAAGAAGAAGTTCATTGTGGAGCTGCTGGAGCACACGCCGGTCGACGAGTCGCGCTACGAGACGGATCTGCGTCAGACGGGCTACTTCGCCCTGCTTTCAAGCCGGGCGGCGGCCATGCGCTGGAGCTGGTTCGACCTGAAGCACATCGAATCACGCAGCGGATTCCATCGCATCGCGGAAGAGCCCACGCCGGAATCGGCCGGCGGTCTCGCGCCGCAACCGGCCAAAGCAGCCATGCCGTAACGCGCTGTTCTTCGCGACCGAGAGACCGCGCCAGCGATTTCAGGCTCTTTTGGATTCGTGCTTCCGCGGAGCTTAAGTTTTCGAATCGGCCGCGGTCAGTCACGGATCGGCACCGGTTTGCCGTCTTTGCCTACCGCGACATAGGTGATATTGGCCGAGGTGACGGGCACGCGCGTGCCGGGCGTCTCGAAGCGGTCGGCCTCCACGCGCACTTGGATTCGCGCGGACGTGCGCCCGATGTGGACCGGTTCGGTGTAAAAGCTCAACACATCGCCGACAAAAACAGGCTGCTTGAACTCCACCGTGTCCATTGCGACGGTGACGACCTTGTGCCGACAGCCCAGCTTGCGGGCCTCGATCGCGCCGGCCTGGTCGAGGTAGCTAAGAATGACGCCGCCGAAAATGGTGCCGTGGGCGTTGGTGTCTCGCGGCATCATCATCACGCGGATGACGGGTTCGGTCGTCGGCGGCAGGTCGGATCGGGTCACGCTCGAGGTTCCTTTTATTTCGCGCGTTCGTCTTTGCCGGTTCGATGGAGGCTCGCGGTGTTGCCGCTATTGTAGCGCCGGGCGGTTGGCGTGACAGGATCCCCGGACTCTTCGGTACCGGAAGCGATCGCGACTGGATCAAAACCGCGGCCATCGGGGAGCGGGTTCCTGGCATCGGAGTACTCAAACCTGCCCGCCACGGCGGATCTTCAACTTGCTGATGCGCGCGGCTCGGTCTCCACGCTGCGACTGCCCGGGGTACCAGGCCCTTTGTCACCGTGGGCGGACCGGGTTAAGATACCGTTTCTGGCGGCGGCGCGCCCGTGGTCGCGGGCTGTTGACCGACCGCAAGGGATTCCATTCGCACACGGGTCCACGCACATGAAGCTTCCGAATTTCCGGCTGTATGACACGCAGGCGACGACCTCGATGCTGGTCGCCGTGTTCTGCGCAATGTGCCTGCTCATGATGTCGGTCGTGGTCTTCAAAGGCATCAACACCGCGAACTGGGTCATTCCCTACAACCCCGAGGCAGGCATGGGGCAGTATCGGCCTCCGCTGGTCGTGCTTTTCACGGCGGTGTCGATTCTCGGCGGTCTCGTGGCGGCCTTCATGGGCTTTCGCAGCCTGGGCCAACAGCGCAACACCAAGCAGGGCCGGTCGATGGTCGGCCTGCTCCTGGGCGTGATCGTCATTCCGTTGGCGATCGTGCTCTATGCGACTTGGAAAGAGCTTTCCGAGCCGATCATTCGCTCGACCGGCGGGGCCTGATTGATTTGGCGCCCGGTGATAAGGGTTCGCCAAAAGGCACGCCGGGGATTTTCGTTCCAATAGCGTGGAAGCGTTGCCATGGCCTGGGTGCTGAACATTCTGTTTCCCGGGGTGGGCTTGATCCTGCGCCGACGCGAATGGCTGGGGTTGACGCATGCGGTGCTCTTTTCGCTTTGTGCGAATCTCGCGATCGCAGCGTGGTTGATTGCTCCCGACGCGATTCCGGGGTGGCTGGCGGTCCTCGCAACCATTTTCACCTTCCTGGCTTGGCTGGCTGCGCAGGGGTTGCTGGCGCGGCACGAGATGGAGATTCGACGCCGGGCGAAGGTGCTTGCGGCGCTGATTCAGGAGGCTCGCCAGTCTCTGGGGTCCAATCGGCTGGAGGTGGCGCGCGTGGCGCTGGAGAGCGCGTTGGAGATCGACAGCGAGCACCCGGAAGTGAAGGGGTTGTGGGATCGGCTTGGCGCGATGGACGTCGGGGGACGACCCGAGGCGCCGCCTTGCCCGGAGAGCGGCCGGTCGTCCGTCGTCGGTGGTTAGTGCGTCGCAGCCAGCAGCCGGTGGTCAGGTGGGACGAGAAGGCTTCTCGGACGGCGAGGAGTCACGGCTCGCGTGGTTTCACGTCAATCTGTCGAGATTTAAGCAAACTTGCATGAATTCGGACCTTGTCTCGTTGCGTGCGATGGGCCTAGCATGAATTGGGAGCAGCCGCGCGGATCGGTCGCCATCACGGCGTTGCCCATCTGCACGGTGAGGCGTCGCTGAACGCATGCGGCGGCGCGGGGGGTTCGCCGGAAAGCGAATCAATCCTGAACAACACCACGACTTCACCGCGCGCCGGGCGCGCGATGAGCGGAGCCGGTTCGCGCCGGCATCACGAGGAAGGCGTCCGCACAGAGAGGGGAGGGCTGTCTCATGCTGTATTGCAATCGGATTCGGTGGCTACTCGGGTTGGGGGGGGTGGTGACGGCCGCATTCGCTGCCGCGCCTGTGGCACGGGCGGATATCGTGAATTTCACGTACACCAGCACGACGAACAATGCTTACAACAACCGGGCTTTTTTCCTGAACACGGGGCTTTCGGTGCAAGCCGGTGACCAGATTCGCATCCAAGGCACGGGCAGCATTTACGTCGGCGGCGGGTACTACGTCTTGAGCAATTTTGATATGGGTCTGGTGTCCGCGCTGAATCAGCCGTCGCTGGTGCGCGATTACCACGGGAACGGCACGAACTACACGGGCACGCCGTACCCCCTCGCAGGCGAGAGCGTCCTGTTCTCGCAGGATCGCATCAGCCTGACCGACGATCATCACCTGAACATCATCGTGACGGCGCAATCGGCCGGGACCGTTTACATTGGGATGTTCGATAATTATTTCGCGGACAATACCGGAAGTCACCATTTCACGCTCGAGGTCATCCCCGAACCGGCGACGGCGTCGCTGGCCTTGTTCGCGGTCCTGGGCGGCCTGGTCCGCCGGCGCACAACCATTCGCCGGTAAACTGGTTAGGCACGGGGTTGTATCCGATACTGCCTACGGCAACCGCCTGATTTGTGCAGGTCCGGTAGGATTGTGCATTTGAACGCGCCGTGCGCGGCAACTACAATCGGACAAGAACTCACGGCGCGTTTGAGCGTAACCGATTGCCAAGCAGGTTGCGGATTGCGCGCGGATCGGGGTCGATTGCACCGCGGGTGATTGCACTGCGGTCGATTGCATCGCGGTCGATTACACTGCGGGCGGCACAGACCCCTTTCACGTAGGGTCCGCTGTGCGGACCCTTATCCATGAGAGGACCGAAAGACATGTTCGAACGATTTACCGACCGTGCACGCAAGGTGATGGCGCTGGCCAATCAGGAAGCGCAGCGGTTCAACCACGAATACATCGGGACGGAGCACATCCTGCTGGGCCTTGTGAAAGAGGGCAGCGGCGTCGGAGCGAACGTGCTCAAAAATCTCGAAGTGGATCTGCGCAAGGTCCGGCTGGAAGTCGAGAAGCTCGTCAAGAGCGGGCCGGACATGGTGACGATGGGCAAACTTCCGCAGACGCCGCGCGCGAAGAAGGTCATCGAGTACGCGATCGAAGAAGCAAGAAATTTGAATCACAACTACGTGGGCACCGAGCATCTGCTCCTAGGATTGCTTAGAGAGCAGGACGGCGTGGCCGCCCAGGTGCTGATGAACCTCGGCATCAAGCTCGAAGAAGTGCGGGAAGAAGTCCTCAATCTGCTGGGTGCAGGCGTGGAAAACGAAGAGAGTGGGCCCTCGGGATCGCAAGGCGCGCCGGAGACAGGTCGCAAGGGCGGCAAGAGCCGGACCCCGGCGCTGGACTCGTTCGGGCGCGATCTGACGGAAATGGCACGGAACGGCAAGCTGGACCCGGTCATCGGGCGCGCCGCCGAGATTGAGCGGCTGCTGGTCGTGCTGTGCCGGCGATACAAGAACAACCCGGTGCTGCTGGGCGAGGCGGGCGTCGGCAAGACGGCGATCGTCGAGGGGCTGGCGCAGCGGATCGTTTCGAACGACGTTCCGGAGATTCTGGCCGACAAGCGCATCGTGGTGCTCGACTTGGCGATGATGGTGGCGGGGACAAAGTATCGCGGCCAGTTCGAGGAGCGCATCAAGGCGGTGATGAACGAAGTCCGCCGGGCACGAAACGTGATCCTGTTCATCGACGAGCTGCACACGCTGGTGGGCGCGGGCGGTGCCGAAGGCGCGATCGACGCATCGAACGTGCTGAAGCCGGCGTTGTCACGCGGCGAGATCCAGTGCATCGGTGCGACAACGCTGGATGAATATCGCAAGTACATCGAGAAGGACGGCGCGCTGGAGCGGCGGTTCCAGCAGATCATCGTTGAACCACCCAGCCGCGAGGAGACGTTGCAGATTCTTCACGGCTTGCGTGATCGCTACGAGGCGCATCACCGGGTCAAGATCGAAGACGTGGCGTTGGAGGCGGCGGTCGAGTTGTCGATGCGATACGTGCCCTCGCGCGTGCTGCCCGACAAGGCGATCGACGTGATCGACGAGGCCGGAGCACGCGTCCGGCTGAAGGCGATGACGAAGCCGGAGTCGCTCACAAAGTTGGAAGAAGAGATCAAGCGGTTGAACATCGAGAAGGATGAAAGCGTCAAAAACGCCGACTACGAGCGCGCGGCGCATTTGCGCGATCAGTCGATCACGCTGGCCGCCGAGAAGGAGCGGCTGGAAAAAGAATGGCACGAGCGGCGCAACGAGATTGACGGCGTCGTCGATGAGGAAGTCGTCGCCGAAGTGGTCAGCAAGATGACGGGCGTTCCGCTGAAGCGCCTGGAGAAGGAAGAAGCCGAGCGGCTGCTGGAGCTTGAGACCGAGCTTCACAAGCGGGTCATCAGCCAGGAAGAGGCGATCAGCGCCGTGTCGCGAAGCGTGCGTCGCTCGCGCAGCGGCTTGAAAGACCCGAACCGGCCGATGGGCAGCTTCATTTTCATCGGCCCGTCGGGCGTCGGGAAGACGCTGCTGGCCAAGAGCCTCGCCGAGTTCATGTTCGGCGCGGAAGAGGCGCTCATCACGATCGACATGTCGGAGTACATGGAGAAGCACAACGTCAGCCGGCTGATCGGTGCCCCGCCGGGCTACGTTGGTTACGAGGAGGGCGGCCAGCTCACCGAGCGCATCCGCCGCCGGCCGTACGCCGTCGTGCTGCTCGATGAGATCGAAAAGGCGCACCCGGACGTGTTCAACATGCTGTTGCAGATCATGGAAGAAGGCCGCCTGACGGATTCGTTCGGCCGGCACGTGGATTTCCGCAACACCGTGCTGATCATGACGAGCAACATCGGCGCCGACAAGATCACGCACCAGACGACGTTCGGCTTCGAAAAGCGCGACGAGAACATCACGTACGAGAAGATGCGTAACACGCTGAAGAGCGAGCTGGACAATTACTTCCGGCCCGAGTTCCTCAATCGCGTGGACGAGGTCGTCGTCTTCCACAAGCTGGGTCACAAGGACCTGGTCCGCATCGTGGACCTCGAACTGAACAAGGTCTCGAAGAGGCTGAAGGAGCACGGCCTCGTGATGGAGCTGACCGAGGAAGCCCGCGAGTTGCTGCTGGAGCGCGGGACTGACGAGAAGTTCGGCGCTCGGCCGCTGCGCCGGGCGATCGAGCAGCAGCTGGAGGATCCGCTTAGCGAGGGCCTGCTGCGTGGTCACTTCCGCGGCAAGGCGAAGATTGTCGTCGGCGTCGAGAGCGGCGAAGACGGCAAGAAGAAGCTGAAGTTCGAAGGCGTGGACGCTCCGAAGCCGAAGGAGCCGGAGCTGGCCGGCGCCGGCGCGGGCGAAAGCACGTAACGCCGCGAACCGACGCGCTGAAGAATCCAATCGTTTCACCCGCCCCGCGAGCGACCCTCGCGGGGCTTTTCTTGTTGTGCCGGCGCGTGTTGTCGTATTTGACGGTCTCTACGGGGCAGCGTAATCTTTTTACCCATGAGCACGCGCGAAACCTTGCGAACATACCTGTTCGGGACGCTGATCCCGACTCCGGCCGAGAGCTGGCCGGGCGACGAGGCGGACCTGTTCGAGGCCGGCATGGATTCGCTGCGCGTGATGCAGTTGCTGGTTTTCGTCGAGGACAAGCTGGGGGTAAATCTGCCCGACCATGAGGTGACGCCGGAGCGGATCGGCACGGTGTCGGCCCTGGTCGGATGGATCGAGTCGCACAAGAAGTCGCCCTAAGCCCCCAGCGAGTATTTCTGGTTTTTATTGGTTGATCACTGATCACATCGGCGTTCCTTCTGTTCGATCAGCCGCGCGGGCTGAAGCCCGCGGCTCGTTGAACGATTGCATAAACTGAAGCCCGCGGCTCGTTGAACGATCGCATAAACTGAAGCCCGCGGCTCGTTGAACGATCGCATAAACTGAAGCCCGCGGCTCGTTGAACGATTGCGTAGGCTGACGCGTGCGGCTCTTTGAACGGTCGCGCTGGTTCGGCGATAATGCCCTTGATGACGCAAACGCTGTTTACGCTGTTGGAAGCTGCGGCGGCGCGGTACGGGGATCGGCCCGCGGTCTGTTACGAGGGCCGCACCCTTGGCTATGCGGCGTTGCTGGACGCGTCGAGCAGGCTGGCGGAGGCGCTGGCCGACAGCGGGGCGGGGCCGGGCGAGCAGGTGGCGTTCTGCTTTCGCAAGAGCATCGATGCGATCGTGACGATGTTCGCGCTGATTCGGACCGGCGCGTGCTACGTGCCGCTGGATCCGGCGTGGCCGGCGGAGCGCATGGCGATGATCTGCGAGGACGCGTCGATTCGGCTGTGGACGGGCAGCGGGCCGCCGGCGGCGGGCCTCGGCGGGATCGACCGGGCGATTTGTTCGAGCTTGGCGGGAGCGGGCAGCGCGTCGGGCAGCGGCACAACGGTTGACGCAGGGAGGGCGTCGGGTGGCGGATCGGGGAGTGTCTCAATAATGACACTTTCCGATGCGATGCAGGCGGCGCCGCCGGCGTGGGCCCCGCGTGAGCCGGCGGGGGGCATCGCCAATCTGCTGTTTACGTCCGGCTCGACGGGCCGGCCCAAGGGCGTGCGAATCACGACGTTGAGTCTGCTTCACTATTCGCAGTGGGTGGTGGACTTCTTCGGGCTGACGGCCGAGGATCGCGTGGCCAATCACGCGCCGTACAATTTTGACCTCTCGACGCTGGACATTTTCGCGGCGGTGCGGGCCGGAGCGGCGATGGTGCCTGTGCCCGAGAAACTCAAGATGTTTCCCTATCAGATGGCGAAGTACATCGCCGACGAGCGGATCACGACGTGGTACTCGGTGCCGTCGGCGCTCATCATGATGCAATTGCGCGGCAAGCTGCGCGAGCACGACTTGTCGGCTCTGCGGCACGTGATCTTCGCCGGCGAAGTCATGCCCAAGCCGGCCTTGCAGGCGATCGCGGCTGAACTGCCGCCCGTTACGCTGACCAATCTGTACGGCCCGACGGAGACAAATGTCTGTACGTACCATGCGTGCACGGCGGCGGATCTCGCCGACGACGGGCCGGTGCCGATCGGCAAGCCGATCTCCGACACGCGCGTGTGGATCGTGGACGACGCGATGCGGCCTGTCCCGGCCGGTGACGCCGGTGAGTTGCTCGTCGCCGGGCCGACGGTGACGTCCGGGTATTTCGGCGACGCGGTGAAGACGGCCGAGCGATTGGTGCCTGCGCCGGATGGCGACGGCACGGCCTATCGCACGGGCGATCGCGTGCGAGCACGGGCCGACGGCGTGCTGATGTTCGAGGGGCGGATCGATCGGATGATCAAGGCCCGCGGCCATCGCATCGAGCCGGGCGAGATCGAGGCCGCGCTGGCGAAGCACCCTGCGGTGAAAGAGTCGGCCGTCGTGCCGATTCCCGATCCGGTGTTCGGCAATCGGATCAAGGCATGCCTCGCGCCGCGTGACGGGGCATCGCTGGTGGAGGCCGACCTGGCGGCGTTCTGCCGGGCGCACCTGCCGCCCTATATGCTGCCCGATGTGTGGGCGTTTTATCCGTCGCTGCCGCGCACCGATCGCGAGAAGATAGATTTGCAGCAGTTGATGTCGACGTGAGGGCGCCGCGATTGGGAATCGTCATTCAGCGTGCAAAAAAACAAAAAGCCCCAGGAAAGTTCCCGGGGCTTTTGAGTGGGATCGTTTGGGTGCGCCTCGCTGAATCGCTTCGCAAGCGCGTTGCGCTGAAAAACCGCGCGGGTGTGCCGTGGAGCGTGACTACGCGCTGGTGACCGGCTCGCCCTTGGATTTCTCTTCGATCAGCACCGCCTTGCGCGAGAGCTTCACGCGGCCGGTGTCGTCGATCAGGATGACCTTCACGCGCATTTCGTCGCCGATCTTGCAGACATCGGTGACCTTCTGCACGTAGCCGTCGGAGAGCTCGCTGATGTGGCAGAGGCCGTCGAGACCGGGGGCCACTTCGATGAACGCGCCGAATTCCTTGATCGAGGTGACTCGACCGTTGTAGATTTTTCCGAGCTTGACGCCTTCGGCGATCTGTTCGATGGCTTCGTAGGCGGCGCGGGCCGAATCGGCGTTGACGCTGGAGATGAAGACCGTGCCGTCGTCCTGGATGTCGATCGTGGCGCCGGTGTTGGCTTCGAGGGCTTTGATGCCCTTGCCGCCGGGTCCGATGATCTTGCCGATCTTGTCCTGGTGGACCTTGATGGAAAGCAATCGCGGCGCGTAGTTGCTGATGTCGGCACGCGGCGCGGGCAGGGCCTTGAGCATCTCTTTCAGAATTTTCAGGCGGGCCTTCTTGGCCAGCTCCAGCACTTCGACGATTTGCGCCTGGCTGATCTCGCGCGTTTTGAGATCGAGCTGCACGGCGGTGATGCCGACCTGGCTGCCCGCAACCTTGAAATCCATATCGCCGAAGTGATCCTCCTCGCCCATGATGTCCACGAGCAATTTGTAGCGATTTTCGTCGTGCACCATGCCGATGCTGATGCCGGCGACGGGATGACGGATCGGAACGCCGGCGTCCATCAGCGCGAGCGTTCCGCCGCAGACGCTGGCCATGCTGCTGGATCCGTTGGACTCCATGATGTCGCTGACGAGTCGGATGGTGTACGGGAACTTGTCGGGCGTGGGGAGAACGGCCTGGAGGCTGCGCTCGGCGAGGTTGCCGTGGCCGATCTCGCGGCGGCTGACGGCGCCGATGCGCTTGGCCTCGCCGGTGCAGAACGGCGGAAAGTTGTAGTGCAGCATGAACTTTTTGCTGTACTCCTCGATCAGATCGTCGACCATCTGCTCATCGCGGCTGGTGCCGAGCGTCGTGACGACCAGGGCCTGCGTCTCGCCGCGGGTGAAGAGCGCCGAGCCGTGCGTTCGCGGCAGAACGCCGACTTCGCAGGCGATCGGGCGAATGTCTTCAACGCCGCGGCCGTCGGATCGAACGCCTTCATCGAGCACACCCATGTGGAAGAGGCGCTCTTCGATTTTCTGCAGCTCGTTGATGACGTCATTCTTGGTGTAGAGCAGTTTTTTCGCCGCGGCTTCGTCCTCGGGAATGAGGGCGGCGATGACCTTGTCGTACACCGCCTTGACGCCGGCCTTGCGGTCTTCTTTCTTCGCGGCGCGGCGGGCGTTCTTGAGGTCAAACTGCTCGCAGAGTTTGGCGACCTTTTCGGGCAGCGTCGGGTCCTTCTCCGGCGGCGTCCAATCCTTGGCGCGGCCGACCTTCTGCCCCAGGTCCTGAATCATCGCGACGATTTTCTTCGCGTGCTCGTGGCCGAAGGCGATGGCGTCGGCGACGTCCTTCTCGGGCAGCTCGTTGGCGGCGACTTCGATCATGTTGACGCCGTAGCGATGAACGGCGAGGACGACTTCGATGTCGCTGACGGCGCGCTCGGCGATGGTGGGGTTGATGACCCATTGACCATCGACCCGGCCGACGCGGACGCCGGCAACGGGTCCGTCAAAGGGGATGTTGCTGACCATGAGCGCGGCGGACGCGCCGGACATGGCGAGCACGTCGGCGTCGTTCTCCTGGTCGGACGAGAGAACCATGCACTGGATCTGGACCTCGTTCATGAATCCATCGGGAAAGAGCGGGCGCAGCGGCCGATCGGTGAGCCGCATGGTGAGGATTTCCTTCTGGGTCGGCCGGGCTTCGCGTTTGAAGAAGCCGCCGGGGAACTTGCCCGCGGCGTACATTTTCTCGCGATAGTCGACCGTCAGAGGGAAGAAATCGACCCCCTCGCGCGGCTTATCCATGACGGCGGTGCACAGGACGACCGTGTCGCCGTAGGAGACCGTGACCGCGCCGGAAGCCAGCTTGGCCAGCTTGCCGGTCTCAAACTTCATGATTCGTCCGCCGATTTCCGCTTCAACGCTGTGCATCGTCATGGTGAGTTGCCTTTTCCTCTTGTCCGACGTTTTTATTGTCGATCTGTCTATTTTCTGGTTGGGCGCGGAAGCGCGGCGACCGCGTTCGGGCGGATGCGTCGGCGCGCAAGCAGCGCAGCACTCGGCGCGCAGGGGCCGATGCGGTTCCCAGCTTCCGGAATCGGCCGAACCCGGCCGACAAGAAATGGAAAGCGATGAGGAATGCGGAGCGCCGTCGCTCCGTCGTGCCGACTACTTTCGCAGACCCAGTGTGTCAATGATCTTCTGATACCGCTCGCGGTCCGTACGCGCGAGGTACTTCTGCAGGCTTGAGCGCGCGCCGACCATCTTCAGCAAACCACGGCGCGAGTCGTGATCCTTGCGGTGCGTCTTGAGGTGTTCCGTCAGTTGCTCGATGCGGCTGGTCAACAGGGCGATCTGCACTTCCGGCGAGCCGGTGTCCTTCTCGTGGCGACGATGGTTGTGCACCAGTTGCGTCTTACTTTCAGCCGTCAATGACATGCCAGATACAACTCCAGATTTCCATTCACCTTGCAGGGAAGACGACGGGCCGCAGGCCCCATGGGCTGGTTTCCGTTTCCGTCCTGTCCGTTTTTCAAGTACGCCCTTAACACGATAACCGCCCGGCGGTATTCCTGCAAGCGGGTGGGGGGAATCTTCAGAAAAAACGGGGGCCTGATCCGTCCTGTTCGGCTATAACGCGTTGACAAGGCGGATATTACGCTACTCGGCCTCGATGAACTCGCCTCCCAGAAGCTTGCAGGCGGTCTCCAGCAGCTTATCAAGGCTGAAGGGCTTGCTAAGGTATTCGTTCACACCCAAGTGACGGGCGTACAGCTCGTGCCGCTTGCCCTCGTTCGCCGTGATCATGATGACGTAGGGTCGCGTGTTGGTTTCGTGCCCCGGCTTGAGCATCTCCATCACAAGGAACCCGCTTCGTTTGGGCATCATCATGTCCAGCACGATGAGATCGGGATCGAAGCGCTTGGCGAAGTCGAGAGCCTTGTTGCCGTCGTTGGCGGTCGTCACCTTCGCTCCAGCTTGTTCGAAGGCGAGGCGAACGGTTGACAACACGTCGGGATCATCGTCGACGACGAGGATGGATCGACCTTCAAGTCTTGCCGGCATGATGAAGCTCCCACCCCCGCACGGCGCTACCCGCTTGCGCCGAAGTTGTCCGTTGTTTCCTGAATTCGCTGAAAAAGTATAGGATGGTCTCTTGCAACGAGCAACCCCGTTTCCAAGCATGGTCTCCTCAATGCCCGGTATCCTTTCGAGCCATTTGCCACGTTTCCGGGCCTTGCCGGGCCTCGGCCGACCCGTCTTGACCGCAGTCTGCATGGCGGCGCTACTGTTCACAGGTTCCGGATGCCCTTCGCTGGAGCCGCTGCCGACCAAGGCTGCCATCACGGAACAGACCGAAGGCCGAACGCAGCAGCCGTATCTCCTTTATGTCCCAAGCCGCTACACCGATTCGCGCCCGTGGCCGCTGTTGATTCTGTGTCACGGGACCTGGCCGTACGACACGCCGAAATTGCAGATGCAGGAGTGGGCGACGTTCTGCGAGACCAACGGGATCATCGTGGCGGCGCCGCAACTGGAAGGGACGAAAGGGGACTTCCCGCCGCCGCCGGAAAAACAGATTGCCTTGCAGCAGCGGGACGAACAGACGATCCTCGGCGTCGTCGCGGCGATGAAGCAGCGTTACCGCATCGCGGAGGAGCAGGTGTTCATGACCGGCTGGTCGGCCGGCGCGTTTTCGATTTTGTATACGGGGATCAGAAACTCCGATGTCTTTCGCGCGCTGGCGATTCGACAGGGTTCGTTTGACGCGCGATATTTTTCCGATATTCCGGAGGAACGATTCGATCCATGGCAGCCGATCAAGGTGATCTACGGCACGACCGATGTGCTTCGTGATCAGACGCTGGCCTGCATCGCGTGGCTTCGTGATCGGAAGATGTACGTTTCGTCTGAAGAGATAGCCGGCACGCATAGGCGGATCGAACCCGCAGTCGTCTGGCGCTACTTCAAAGAAGTGATGCGCGAACGGTTGTGGGTGCGGATTCGCGCGAGGCCGGTGGACGAGAACGATCCGTTGACGGTGCGATTTGAATTGGATGCGATCCCGGCGGTGACGCGGCAGCGGTGGTATTTTTCGGAGACCGACGATACGACCGAGGCGACGCCGGTGCGGACGTTCCCGCGGCCGGGCAAATACACGATCGCGGTGAACGTGACGTTGAAGAATCGCAAGAGCTACACGCGCACGCGGACGATTGAGGTCGGGCCGCCGCAGCGCTAATCCTTCAGCGAGAACGGCGTGAAATCCGTCGCGCGGTCGTAGTAATCTTCGCCCTCGGCGCGTTTGACCGCGCCAACCACAAGGTACGTGATCGGCGTAAAGATCGCCTCGATGCCGACCTTGAACGCCCAGTTGAAGGCCATCACCCGCCACATGCTGTCGGCCCCGCTCCAGGTTCCGTAGAACGCGAGCGGGTAGAAGATCGCACTGTCGACGCCCTGACCGGCAAAGGTCGATCCGATGGTGCGCATCCAGAGGAATCGTCCGCGCGTCCAGACTTTCATTTTCGCCAGGACGTAACTGTTGACGAAATCGCCGGCCCAGAAGGCGATGATCGATGCCGTCACGATGCGCCAGCCGGGGCCGAAGACGGTTTCGATCGCCGGTTGGATCACGGCGTTGAACGGTTCCTTCGGATAGACCGGCAGGCGGATGACGACCTGCGACATGATGACGTAAAAGATCATCGCGCCGAAACCGGCCCAGATGACCTTGCGTGCGCGGGCGTAGCCGTATACCTCGGTGAGCACGTCGCCGAAGATGTAGGAGATGGGGAAGAAGATGTTTCCCGCGCCGAAGACGACGGCGCCGAGCAGGGGCAGGTGAAGTTCGCAGACCTTGCCCGGCCCGATCATGTTCGAGCAGAGCAGGACGGTGACGAAGGCCGCCATCAGCAAATCGTAATAGCGGTACGCGCGGCGCGGGGTGGCAGGCGAATCAGACAAATGACGACTCCATGCAAGCGGCAGTCGCGGCTCGGATCTGCGGCGGATGCTACCGCGAAACCGCATCGCCCGTCACGGTCAATTCCTCGGGCGTCGGGAGGTCCAGCCCCTTGAGTTGCTCAAGGATCGTCTTGCGATCGCCCACGAGCACGAGCAGAGCGTTCTCGACCGGCAGCGCCGGGCCGGCGAGCGCATTGAGCGCCGCGGCGTCTGCCTTGGTCAGCGCCGCGAGGTCATCGCCGATCGTGCTGAACGGCAGCCCGTTTCGCTCCAATTCGACGGCTGTCGCCAGCACGCCGCCCAGTCCCTGAAACGCCTGCACGTATTCGACGCGATTGGTCTCGCGGGCCTTGGCGGCCTCGTCGGCGGAGATGTCGCCGCCGCGGATGCGTTTGAACTCGGCGAGGAACTCGCGAATGGACTCACCGGTGTGCTCGGCCTGCACGTCGCTGGACGCCGTGACGTAACCCATGCCCGGGGTCATCACAAAGCGGGAGCCGGCGCCGTAGGTAAAGCCCTTGGCCTCGCGCAGGTTCTGATTCAACCGGCTGGTGAAGCTGCCGCCGAGGATGGTGTTAATCAAATCGGCGTGGATGCGATGGGGGTCGCCGTATGCGATGCCCGGCATGTAGAAGCGAATGACGGTCTGCACGGCGCCGGGCTTGTCGATCAGCGCGACGCGCAGGTTCTTTATCGGGGCGGGCGGCGCCTTCGTCTCGCGTACGACCATTTCCATGTCGTGCATGCCCGCGCCGGAACGCGCCCATTTGCCCAGCGCCTTGTCCAGCGCCGATCGCGCCTGATCGACCGTCAAATCCCCGGCGATGAACAGCACGGCCTTGTCGGGTCGCAGGTATTCGTGCCAGGCGTCCTTGATCGCGGCGAGCTGCAACCCGTTGACCGTTTTCACGGTGCCGTCGACCGGTCGGCCGTAGGGATGATCGTCGCCGAAGAAGGCGCGCATGCCGACGCGCGAGGCGACGGCGGTGGGGCGATCCTCGAGCTGCTTGAGACCGTCCAGGTGCAGGGCCTTCACGCGCGACCATTCCTTTTCCTCGAAGCGGGGGCGCATGATCGCGTCGGCATAGAGCGCCAGCGCCGGGTCAAGATTGCGCCGCAGCGCCGAAAGGTTGATCGTGATCGTTTCCTGACCGGCCGAAGCGGAGAAGGTCGCGCCGAGTTGATCCAGCGCGTCGGAGAATTCCAGTGCGCCGCGCTCGCCGGCACCCTCGTCGAGCATCGAGACCATCAGGTAGGCACGCCCGGCCATGTGCGGATCGTCGAGACAGGCGCCCCCGCGAATCATGAGCGAGGCCGACACGAGCGGCAGTTCGGTTCGCGGCCACAGGCGCACTTCCAACCCGTTGGAAAGCTTGAAGATTTCCGGCATCGGCGGTGCGAAGTCCTTGGCGGCGAGCGGGTCGGGCTTTTTCTCGCGCGGTGAGGGAGTCTCCGGAGTTTCCGGCAGGACGTGCATGATGAGCCGCTTGTCCTGCGTGAGAACCTTCTTCGACCAGTCGCGCACGGCGGCGGTCGTGGCCGTGCGATAACGGTCGAGATCGCGCTTGAACGAGTTCGGCTCGCCCCAGGCGAATTGATACTGATTGAGCCGGTCGGCCTTGGCAAGGATGGATTGCAGACCGTTCAGCATGCTGAATTCGATGCGGGTTTTCTGTCGCTCGAGTTCCTCCTCGGTCGGACCGTTCGCGATAAATTCGGCGAGGACATCATCGGCCGCAGCTTCGATTTTATTCAGCGGCACGTCGGGCTTGGCGGTGATCTCCACCTGAAAAAGCGATTGGAGAATGTTGGAGTTCTGCACGGCTGACACGTCGGTGGCGATCTTGTCGTCGTACACGAGGCGCTTGTAGAGGCGGCTGCTCTTGCCGTCGGCGAGAACGGCGGCGGCGAGGTCCATCTCGGCGTCGCCGGGTCCGAAGTGCGGCGGGCTGTGATAGACGTATGTCACGCGCGGGAACTGCACCTGGTCCGTGTACGTCACGCGGCGGACGCCCTCCAGCGCGGCCGGCTCGGCCTTCGCGTGGACCGGCTGCGCATCGCGCGGCAGGCTGCCGAAGAGCTTGTCGATCAGCGGCTTGATCTGCTTCGGATCAAAATCGCCGGCGACGACGAGCGAGGCGTTGTTGGGGACGTAAAAGCGGGCGAAGAAGTTCTTCACGTCCTGCACGGTCGCGGCTTGCAGGTCTTCGTGCGTGCCGATCACGCTGATGTGGTACGGATGCCCCGGCGGGTACATCAGCTCGGTGATCTTCAGATCGGCCTTGCCGTAGGGCTGCATCTCGCTGGTCTGTCGGCGCTCGTTGCGGACGACCTCGCGCTGCTTGTCGAGTTTCTCCTGCGTCATCTCCTTGCCGAGCTCCTCGAGCCGGTCGGCATCGAGCCAGAGCAGCGTGGGGAGCAGGCTGGAGGGGCCGAACGAGAAATAGTTGGTGCGATCGTTGGAGGTGCTGGCGTTGTTGAAGCCGCCGCCCGATTCCATGATCACGTCAAAGTCCGACCCCGGCACGCGGCGCGTTCCCATGAACATCAGATGCTCAAACAAGTGGGCGAATCCCGACCGGCCGGGTGACTCGTCCTTCGAGCCGACGTAATACCAGATGTTGACGCAGGCCACCGGCAGCGAATGATCCTCGTGCAGGATGACGGTCATGCCGTTGGCGAGTTGGTATTTCTCGCAGGGAACGTCCTGTGCGCGGGCCGTCACGGAGGCTACGCAACAAAACAACGAAGCAACGATCAGTTTTTTCATGGGAGCACCCATTACCAGTTTCGATATACACGGCCGAAGCCGACGGATTTCAGCCCGTCGGCTTCGGGGGATTCCTCAAAAACCAGTCCAGACTGGAAGCGGATCAATCAATAATCGTCGATTCCACCGCTGAACCCTCCGCTCCCGCCACCCCCGCCTCCGCCCCCACGGCGCGGCTGGTCGCCCTTCATGGATTGATAACAGTCGCGGCAGTACACGGGTCGGCCTTCCATCGGCTTGAAGGGCACCTGCGTCGATTGGCCGCAATTTGAGCAAACGGCCGTGTGCATCTCGCGCGGTCCGCGCGAACCGCCGCCATGACCACCACCGTGGCCGCCATGTCCGCCATGACCGCCACGACCGCCGCCGTGACCGCCGTGGCCTCCCTTGCGGTGCCCGCCGCCGCCGCCGCCCGGTCCGGCCGCCTTGCGTTTTTCGCGGCATTCGCGGCAGCGGCGCGGCTCGTTGGTGAAGCCTCGTTCGGCATAGCGCTTCTGGTCCTCGGCGGAGTGGATGAAATCTGCGCCACAGTCGGCGCACGTGATGGTTTTGTCGGCGAACTCCATGGGATCAACCTCGCTGGATCGGGGAAAAGGGAGAGTTTGCATCGCCTCGGCCGGTCAGCTTCGGTACGGTGTCAACGATGCGTGGGGATTGCGTCTCCTGTGTGGCCGGTGCCGAGACCATCGGGCTGCGCGGAAGTCAGCCGCTGTGAACACTCTCGCAGCATGCAAATCGCAACCGATGCCACGGGCGATGTCAAGCAAGCCTACCTACCGGTTCGTCCCCAGCATCGGGCCTTGCAACGGCGGTCGGCCGCGCAGCGTCGGATCACCGCCCAGCCCCGGCATCGGCCTTTTACGCCACTTGTCATCGTGCTCGGTGTGGCGGCTGGTCAGTTCAACCGGCTGCCCGTCGATGAACAAGGCGACGACTTGATTGGAGGCCTGCAAGGGCGAATCCGTGGAGATGAACAGGTTGGCCATCTTGCCCGGCTCCAGCGAACCGAGCCGGTCGTCGACGCCAAGAATGCGCGCCGCGTCGAGGGTGATCGCCTGCACGGCTCGCGCTTCGTCCAGACCGTGCGCCACGCTCATGCCGGCCTCGATTCCGACATGCTTGGCCAGCGGAGCTTCCCCGGTGCCGAAACAGAATCGCACGCCGGCGCGGGCCAGCTCGGCCGCGTTGCGATAGGAGCTGTCCCACGGGTCGAATTCGCCGGGATAGGGCGTCATCGCGCCGCGCAGTATGACGTCCACCTTTTTCTCCGCCAGCTCGTCGGCCACTTTCCACGCACCTTGTCCGCCAACGATGATCGGCCGAAGGCCGTAACGCTCGGCGAACTTCAGCGCTTCGCGAATTTCCTTGTAGCCGTTGGCAGCAAAGAGCACGGGCTTGCGGCCTTCCATGATGGGGATCATCGCTTCGAGCAGCCGGTCGGGCTTCAAGCCGCCGGCGGTCTCCGGCGACGAAGCGAAATGGGCTTGCTTTTTCGCCGCGGCGTAAGCCCTGGCCTTGCGGAAGAAATCCTCGATGCGGGCCATTTGCTCGCGGGCGGCTTTGGTTTGCTCCTCGATGCGATCGGGCGGGGTGTCGTCGCGCCAGCGCTCGGGCAGCGAGGGCAGGCTGACAACCTGTCCGACGTACGGTTCGATCATCGCTTCGGGCATCGACCATCCGGCGAGCTTGACGAGTCCGGCCTGGCCGCTGATGCGTCCGCCGCCGGGGGAGACAAGCACATTCGTGACGCCCTCGCAGCGTGTCACATTTATGGCAGCAGCGAAGGGGTTGTAGGCCGACAGCGCCATCAGATCGGGCTGGAATTCGGCGATCTCGTTCTCATCGACCGTGGCCGCGATCATGCCGATCTCGTGCAGGCCCATGTTGGTATCGGCGTTGATCAGGCCGGGCCAGACGTGCAGGCCCCTGGCGTCGATGAAGACGGTCTCGGGATTGGGGTTCTGATCGGCCCAGGGCGCGACGAGGAAAATATCGCCGTCGGCCAGAGCGACGAGTGCGTTCTCGATCGGCGGCCCGCTGATGGGGTGTGCCGTCGCGCCGGTGATCCAATACAGCCCCATGTGCGAATAGGGGATGTTCAGCGGCTCGCGCTGCGGAGGAAGGCTTGAGGCGTGAGCCGTGAGGCTTGAGGGAGCCGTAGGATGGGCACTGCCCGCCCCGCCCGGAGCGTCATTCGTGCCACGGCTTGAAGCCGTGGCGCCAGGCGGCGCGAAATCGCGATGCTGGAAATACACCTCGCCGTCGATCAGCGTCATCACGCACTTGGCCCGGGTGTCGAGGGGATGGCCGTCAAAGACGGCGAGATCGCCAAGTTTGCCGACCTCGAGCGAGCCGACGTGTTCAGCGACGCCGAGCTGCATGGCGCCGTTCAGGGTGACGAGCTTAAGGCACTCGTTGGGCGACAACCCGCCAAAGCGAAGCGACTTGGCGGCTTCCAGGTTGAGATGGCGCACGACCTCGGCCGAGTCGGAGTTCACCGTCGCGCTGACCCCGCCTTGTGTCATTCGCGCGGCATTGAACGGCGTGGCGTCGTACGCCTCGATCTTGTAGGCCCACCAGTCGGAGAAGGTGCTTGCGCCGCAGCCGTGACGGCGCATCTCGGGGATGACCCGATAGCCTTCGAGAATGTGTTGCAGCACCGCGATGCGAAAACCGTAGTCCTCGGCCATCGCCAGCAGCCGCAGCACTTCATCGGCGCGGTAACAGTGGCAATGCACCCAGATGAGCCCGTCGTGAATCGCGGCGAGGGCTTCGAGCCGCAGATCGCGCCGCGGCGGTCGCGGGTCCTGGCCGGCCTGTTTCATGGACCGGTAGGCATCCCATTCCCGCTTGTATTCGATCGCCGCGTCGAAGCTTCGCCGGAAGACGGCCTCGACGCCCATGCGCGAGTTGGGGAAACGGGTGCCGCGTGTGCCCCAGTTGGATTGCTTGACGTTTTCACCCAGGGCGAACTTCACGGTGCGCGGTGCCGGTTCGAATCGCCATTGAGCGGCGGGCTTGCCGTACTTGAGCCGCAGCACGACGTTCTGCCCGCCGATCGTGTTCGCCGAGCCGTGCATGGTGTGGATCATCGTGACGCCGCCGGCCAGCGCGCGAAACGCCGCCACGTCACGATGGTTCACGATGTCGCCGATGCGCACCTCGGGCGTGACGGAGAGCGTGCCTTCGTTCAGCCCGCCCTCGCTGCACATGTGCGAGTGGCAGTCGATGATGCCGGGGCTGATGAAATATCCGGTCAGATCGAGCGTCGCGGCACCTGCCGGGGCGGTGAGATTCTTCCCGATTGCCCTGATGACGCCGCCCTCGACCAGCAGATCGGTCTGCGGTTGATCGCCCTGCGTGATCGTCAGCAGCGTCGCATTGCGAAGCAACACGGTGCCCCCGGTCTGAATGGCCGGCTTTCGATCGGCCTCGATCTCAACAGCGAACGTCGGCGGCACGGGCTGCGTGGCGGTCGGCGTGGTCGACGCGCTGGTGGGTTGCGATTCCGGCGCGCTGGTCGGCTGCGACGCGGCGGCGGCCTGGGTTGCGGAGGCGGCAGGGCCGCTGCCTTCGGCGGTCAGCTTCTCGGTGACGGGTTGCGACTCCGGCGCGCTGGTCGGCTGCGACGTGGCTTGCTTCTCCGGCAGCGCCGAAGCATCAATCGTGAAACGCTTGCCCTCGACGAATACCCAGCGCGTTTTCGCCTTCTCGTCCTTGAAGGGCTTGTTCATCACAACGAGGTTCGCCAGCTTGCCGGGCGCGATTTCCCCGAGTTGATCGCCGACGCCCAGCAGGCCGGCCGCGTTGGTCGTGAGCGCCGCCAGCGCGACGTCCTCGGGCAGACCGCGCTCGATGGCTTTGCGCAGATTGGCGTGGAATTCGCCGAGCGACTTCATCTCAAACGTGCCGATGGCGAAGGCGATGCCCGCCTCATGCAGCCGCAACGCGTTATCAACTTCCTCGCCCCAGAGACGCTTGCGCTCCTCGGTCACGCGCTTCGGCTCGAACGGCTGCTTCTCCCATTCGTCGTCGAAGATCGGAGAGTATTCATCGCGCGGCCTGGGCTTGTCGGCTTCCTTCTCCTTGTTCGGGTCGTCGGAGGATTCGCCTTCGCCATCGGGACGATCACCGCCGCGATCCCCTCCCGGTCCGCCGCGCCGGCCGCCGAATCCACCCGGAACCCCACGACGCCCGCCGCGACCGCCCCGCGCGCCGCGGTCGTCCTTCTCGCCCGGCGCTTTCGGCTCTTTCGACCAGTTCAGGCTCAAGATAATGGGCACGGCCTCGCGCTTCAGCCGCTCGGTTGCGCGCCAGGCTTCGCGTCCGCCGACGATGATCGGCCGCAGGTTGAATTCCCCGGCCATGTCCAGGGCCCGATGGATCTCGTTTTCGCTGTTGGCGAAGAACGCCACGGGCATCTTGTTGTCCAGGGCTGGCCAGAGGGCTTCGAGTCCGGGGTCATTCGCGGCGCGTTTCTCCTGCGGATGGCGTTGCGACCACGCGAGGGCATCGCGATGCCATTGCGCGTCGGACAACACCTGACGAAACGCCGCCATCGCGCCCATGGTTGTGCTGGGGTAGCCGAAGTCCGCCGGGCGTTCGCCGCGTCCGCCCGGTCCGCGCGGGGGGCGCTCGGATTCCAGCGGACGTGTCACAAATGCGGCATGGATTGCGACGTTTTCGCGAAGGATGGATCGCCGCCGGGGCAGATCGCCCAGCTGCACCACGGCGCTCGTGCCCGAAACAATGACAACGCGCGGCGAAACCAGTGCCGCCGCGAATCCCAGCGCCCGCCAGTCTTCCAGCCGGCCTGCCTGCGGGTCGTACAATTCCTCGGTTCGCCATTGGGGATGCATCAAGCGCCGCAGGGCCTGCACCGTGGCCGACTGCGGGCCTTGCACCACGTCAGGATTCTCGTCTTCCCAAACGCGGCGCTGGTCACTTGACGGCTCCTCGCGCGGCATGCCTGCGTGGGTGTTCGCATCGATGAAGCCGGCGTAGATCACCATGTCGTCAGCGGGAAGCGTCTGGGCATCGGCCGGCGCGTTCAGGGACGGTCCGACGGCCGCGATGCGACCATCGCGGATCAACACGTCGCAGCGTGGAATCGACTTTCCCGGCGCGGGGATGACCGTTGCATGGCGCAGCAGGACAGGAGGCTCAAACTCGGCGCGGGCGGTGGATCCCCAGGTCGACCCGCTCACGACGGTCAGCATCAGAGCAGAGAGGAGCCGCGCGGGTGCTCGGGTTGCGGGAATGAGCGGAACAGATGGTGCGGGGTGCATGGGCGTACCTCAATCGTGGTCGGCGTTGCTGGGGAAAAACGAAGCATTTCAAGCGATGAGAGCGGCTTTCGCAAAGGGGATTCTGGCGCGGCAGGACGGCCCGTTTTCCGCCCCCTGCATTGCCGCTCGCCCAGTTTTCCGGGATAATTTCGCGGTCGCGCGAGTTTCACACACCTTTTGGAGATGCACCCATGAAACGACCCTTGACGACCCTGACAACGCTCCTGCTCCTGACCGGCTGCCAGCAGTCGATGACCAACTACAAGCAATTTGGCGGCCCGGTGAAGGACTCAAACGCCCTGACGGTTTCGCAGGCCGTGCAGGAAGCGACCACCGAGGGCAAGGTGGTCACCATCCGCGGAAAGATCGCGGAAGTCTGCGCCAACATGGGCTGCTGGATGACGGTGACGGACGGAAAGGAAGTCGTCCGGGTGCGGTTCACCGAGAGCGACGCCTGCGCGGATGGGTATTACGTTCCGCGCAATGCGGCCGGGCACGATGTGGTTCTAGTGGGCAAGATCATGCCGATGGAAATCAGCGAGGCGATGGCGCGGCACTATGCCGAAGAGGGGGGCAAGCCGCAGTCCGAGATCGAGAAGATCGTCGGGCCGCAAAAGCAGATGACGGTCTTCGCGACCGGCGTCAAGATCGGCTCGCCCGAGACGCTTGATCCGCCGATTCGCTGACCGCTTCACGGCGCGCCGGGGCGCGAGAACTGCCGCCCCGGCGTCGAAACGGCCGATAGACCTTTAGATATGACCAGCCTCCCCGCCCATTTTGCCGCGACGCTGCCGGATTCAACCTCGCAAGCGGGATTTGTCTGCGTCGGCTGTGGGAGCCGAGATAGTCGGCTCGTTTCGCCGCCGCGCGGGTGGCCGTGGCCGATGCGCCAATGCGACGCCTGCGGGCTGATTCAGCAATCCCCGCGGCGTTGTTCAAGGCAACCCGTCGCGCAACCCCATTCGTTCCCCGACGCGGATGCGCCGTCGGAACCGGCGTCGTGGTCCTCGGCCGTTCAACGCTACGTGGAATGTCTGCTTCCGCTGGAATCGCACACGGGGCGAAACCTGCTGATCGTGGGGTGTGGTCGCGGGCATCTGGCGGCCTTGGCGCGGGCGCGCGGCTGGCGGGTCGTTGGATTGGATCCGTCGCCGCAGGCGATCTGCCGGGCGATCGAACAATTCCAACTGGATGCGCGGGCCGGCGGACTGGCGCGGCATCGCGAAGCCCTGGGCCGCTTCGACGTGGTGCTGTGCGGCAATCTGGAAACGGCGTGGGATCCGGCCGCCGTCCTGCGTGATGCGCGCACGGTGCTGAATACAGCCGGCGTCGTTTGCGTCGATGTGTCGGATGGCTTTGCGGACATGGGAGCACGGCCGGAAGCGGGAGACGCTGTGCTCAACGTGTTTGACGCGGGGTCGCTCGAGCGATTGCTGCAAGCTTGCGGTCTTGGAAGCGTTGCGATTCGCGCAAGCGGACATGCGAACGCGCCGCAACTTGCGGGGAACCATCGAGGCATGTTCCGCTGGATTCCGCGATTCCTGGCACGGTGGATGACACGATTGTGGCATTTCATCGCAGGCGAGCGGGCCGCGGGTTCCGCGTGTCTGCGGGCAGACAATCTTTCTGAAGCCGTCGCGCGCGTGGAAGCGCTGGCTTCGAAGCGAGCGTCAAGCGGTGGCCGCGCTGATCGACTCATTGCCGTCGCCGCCCGCGCGGCCGCGGCGCACGCCGACTAACTTCACCACGTTTGCTATTGAGCAAGCAGGGCGGCTGCGAAGGCCGCCGCGTCGCTGTCCAGGTCCGGTCCGCCGAAATCGGCACACTGCGGCAGATCGGTCTCCAGCGGCACGCCGAGCTTCACGCGGAGGAACGCGGCGACGTCCAGTCCGTTTACCGTCGCGTCGCCGTTGACATCGCCCGGCAGGACGCAGACGCAGCCGGGCGTATTGAAATCCATCGGGCTGGAGAACGGCGTCTCGTCGCCCTGGAAGTTCCTCGCCCGCACGCGGACGGTGTACGCCGTGCAGGGCGAAAGCAGCGACAGATTTCGCGCTGCGGCGGCGCCCCATTCGTTCGCGCCGCTGCCGGCGCCGGGATCAGGCACGACTTCGAAGTAGAAGCCTGTTTGCAGGAAACCGATGTTTGTGAAACTCCCCGTCGCCGTCACCGTGGCACCGTTCGCGGTCACGTTGCTCACGTTGACGCCGGTCGGGGTCTGGATGGCGGTCGCCGTCGCCACCGATGCCGAATATGGGGTGACGTTGGGGTTCGGCGCGGCGTTGTCCCGCGCACGAACGCGATACGTGAAGGCCGAATTGGCCGTCAGGCCGGTGTCGACGTACTCGCGCTCGAATTGCCAGAGGCTGTCGTGCCCGCCCGCGCCCGATACATAATCGAATTGGTATTGCACCGGAGGCGAATCGGCGTCGGTGGCTTCGGTGGATCGCATCGTGATGGCGCTGTCGCTGACGGCCGTCGGCGCGATTTCAAAGGTCGGCGGCGGCGCCGGCTGGACGCCATCCACCGTGGGAAACTGAAGCTTGCCGACCCAGGTGCCCCAGATGTTCGAGACATCGGCGTACTCCTGGACGGTCCAAAGGGTGCGATGGTCCGAGGGATCGAGCGTCGTGAGGCTGTAATCGCCCCAGCGATTGCGACCAAACCCGTCGATGTTGTTCTGCGGTCCGATGCCGGCCTTGAGCAGGGCGGGCGCGCTCATCTGCCCCGGCGGGTCGTTGACCAGCCGACCGGCGTAGTAGCAGCCGGCGTACTCGCTGGCCTTGGAACCGCTGCAGCCGAGAACCGCATCGCCCTGTTCGTTGACGGCGATGGAGGGGAAATAGTGCCACCTCGTGGCATCTCCGACCGCGCCCCATTGGGCGACGGTGAACGGACTGCCCTCGGCGAGCTGATACCAGCGGCAGGTCGCGCCCGCGCCGCCGCTGACGGTGTGCGCGGTCCAGATGCTGCCGTTGCGATAAACCGCGTTCATCAGACGGGAGTCGACGGTGTCCAGGGCCGGGCCGCCCAGCGCGGGCGCGTCGGAGGCGGTGTTGAACGCGACGACCGGTACGACGCCGACTTCCACCAGCGTCGGGTTGGTCAAAGGCGGATCGACACGCCGCACGCGAATCCCGTTGTTGCTGTTCGTGGAGACGACGTACTCACCAGGCGGATTGCCATACGTCAGCGTCGGCTGGAGCGCACCCTCCCACGGCAGGCCGCGGAAGGCCGTCACCGTGCCCATCGAAGGGGACGGCGCGACCAGCGGCGCCTTGTCGATGCAAAAGAGTGACATCTGACAGCCGACCATGTAGGCTCCGGTATAGATTCCGTTGGCGTCCAGTCCCAGCGTCGGGTAATCGGGCCAGCAGTTGCCGTCCGAGCCGCCGGTCACGAGAAAGTTCGTCTTGAACCAGCTTCCCGAAGCATCGCTCGTCAGCGAGACGGCCAGGTACAACCGCGAACTGAAATCGTCGTTCAGAACGACCCAGCGGTTGGTGTAATGATCGAACAGCACACGCGGATCGCCGGATGAGCCGGGCAGGAAACTGGTGATGGAGACGTTGCTCTGTTGCGCGCCGGTCGCCTTGTTGTAAATCGCGATGTTGCGATTGACGCAGATGACGAATTGCGTCGGCCCGACCGCGCCGCAGGTGTCGGGCGGGTAGGAGAACTGCCCCGCGTCGCCGCGCTTCACGCCCTGAAAGTTCAGCGTCAAAAGCGGCGGCGTCCCCGCGCGCAGCAACCACAGGCCGTCGTCATGGTCGGCCGGCTGGGCGCCCTGGGGTTGCGAGAACGTCTGCGGTGCCGCGATGGCGTCACCACAATCCGCGGTCACGCCTTCTCCGACTTCCCACGTTAAGCCGGCGTAGCCGGTGGCGGTGAGCACCTGGCCGTAGGGCAATTCCTCAAAGTCAAGCGTGACGGATTCGCCCGTGTCGCGGTACGTAAAGGACAGATCGTCCAGCGCGTAAAACCCGCCGCCGGCGACTGCGGCGATGGACTCAAAGACAACGCGATCCACGTTGTCGAGATTCACGTCGAACGCCGTCGGGCGATCGCTGATGTCATGGAACCACGCAGTCTCGCCGACCTGCCTGCCGTCGCGATAGCCGATCACACGCAAGCCGGGCGTCCAGACTTCGGGCGCGCCCTGCCCGGCGACGAACACGCGATCAAACCGGACCGGCCGGGCGAAGCCGATCCCCATGCGCGTATCGCCGTTCTTGTTCACAAGGTTGTGATGGCCGGAGTGCGGGAAGTAGGTCGCGCGGATCGAGGGCACGGTCCACAAGCCGAACTCGTCGCGCTTTTTCACGGGCGGCTCGGGCGCGCGCTGGGCGTCGCGCGCGATGACGGCGTCCATCGATTCGATGATCGACGGGCCGAATGCCTCGGGGGGCAGGCGCTCGCCCTTGATCGCTACAGAAGTCTCAATACCAGTGGATTCGGCCCGCGCCAACCCGAGCGGCAGGCCTCCCAACAGGCCGCCGATCGCGGCAACCAAACGGAATTTCTTCGTCACGAAAACCCCTCTTCACACGGGATGACGTTCCAAGTCAGGCGGGAAACCACTTCTCCACACCTTGATTATAACGATTCTGGGGTCCGGCGCGCGCCAAATAATCACCGTGTCGGTGGCGGTTTGGCAGGCGGAATTCAGCCGCGGATGCGGAATTGGGGCCGGTTCACACAGCGCGACGCGGTGCGAATCATGCCCCCAGCAGGTCGGCAGCGAAGGCGGCGATGTCCCCCGCCAGCGTCCCGGTGTCGTAGTCGGCGCAGGCGGCGTTGTCGCCCGACAGAGCCTGGCCGAGTTTCACCCGAATGAAGCCGGCGATGTCCAGGCCGTTGCGCGCGGCGTCACCGTTGACATCGCCGGTGAGCGTGCAGGCCGCACAACCGGCGGTGGCCTGCATGGCGGCGGGCGAGAAAGGCGTCTCGGTCGCCTGAAAGTTTCGCGCGCGAACGCGGAACGTGTACGTCGTGCAGGGCGACAGGCCGGTGATCGTGACGTTCGGCGACGAGGTCCAGACGTTGCCGCCGGTGCCATGTGGCGGGGAGACTTCGAAAAAGAAACCAGTCTGCAGGAAGCCGACGTTGGTGAACGTACCGGCTGCCGTGAGCTGCACGGAGTCCGCCGTCACGGTTCCGATGGTGACGCCGATGGGCGTTTCAATGTGCGTGGCGGCGGTGAAGTTGGAGGAGAAGTTTCCGGTGTTGGGCGTCGGCGTGACGCTGTCGCGCGCCCGGATCCGATAGTTGTAGCTGGAGTTCGCGGTCAGGCCCGTATCGATGTAATCGCGCGAAAGCTGCCAACCGCTGTCGTGCCCGCCCGCGCCGGAGACGTAATCGAAGTAATACTGGATCGGCGGCGTCGTGTCGGTCGCCAGCACGGCCTGCATGGAGATTTCGCTCGCGCTGATGCCCACCGGCGCTGTCAGGAACTGCATCGGATTCGGCGACGGTGCGGCCGTGTCAGGGGCGACGCCGGAGTAGCGCAGCGTGATCGTCGCGGTGTTGGAGGTTGTCTGGCCGTCCGAGACGGAGAACTGGAACGTATCGGTGCCGGCCGACGTGCCGGAGCGGCGCAGCAGCAGCCCCGGTCCTCCGACGCTGCTGATGACGGTGGACTGCGCCGGGCCGGACAGGACGTTGTACGTTGTGATGCGGTCTTCCTCGTCGCTGGCGGGCAGTTCGATCAGGAACGCGCCGAAGGTCGTCACGTCGCGCGTGTAGCTGTACGCCACGGGTGCGTGATTGGGCATCGCGCCGGCCGGTGGATTGGCGAACGTGACATTCAAATGGACCGGGGCCGACAGCGCCCGCTTGCCGTCGCTGAATTCGGCCTCGGCGACGAGCCGCACCGGGCCGCCGCCGAAGACGTCACCGAGAATCGAGAAGGCCGCGCTGGCGCTCGGTGTCGCGGCGATCACGCGAGCATTGTGCAGCAGACGGATTTCCGTCACCGTCCCGCCCGCGGCCGACACGTTCACCGTGAACAGCGTCGAGCGATCGCCGCTCGGCGGATTGGCCGACAGCGTCGCCGAGCGGCCGAAGTTGTTCGTCTGAAGCGTGCCGATCCAGCGGCCAACCGTCGCGACCAGGCCGGATTCGCGCGCGACAACGCGCAGATCGTGATGGCCGTCGGCGAGGTTGGCGGTGTTGAGCGAGAACTGCCCGCCCGCAGCGACCGAACCAAGCAGCCGGCCGTCGACGTACAGCTCGTTGTTGGCGATGGTCGCGCCGGGTCGCGTGGCGGTGGAATTGGGTGTGAGGGCGATCGTGCCGGAGACGGCGGCGCCGGGCGCGTCGGGCACGGTGACGGTTGGAATGTAGGCAAACGCCTGCGTCAGCGGGTCACCGTAAAACAGGCATTGAAACGGCGCCCATTGAATGCTGCGAAAGAGCGCCTCGCCCAGGCAAACGCCCTGGTAATACCACGAATGCAGCCGAGGATGCGGGAACTTCCCGGGGATGCCCGCGCCGAAGACGCACGGTTCTTCGACCGTGCCCATCGAGGCCGACGCGCCGTTGGCCGGAAAACCCTTGGCGATCCAGCGCGAGAGCTTCACCTGGCTGGTGTCTTCAAAGGTCGCGGCGAAGCTGGTCAGGTGATCGCAGAACGCGCCGGGGGTGATCGTCATCGACGTGCCGTCGATGTTCGGCGTGGCCGCGCCGGTGAGGATGCCGAGGCAATCGTGCTGGCCGGCGGGCAGGTCCTGATTATCAATCTGCACGGCCTGTCCGCCGTTGGCGATGATCTCATTGATGACCGTGGCGAAAAGCGGATCGCGCGGGTTGCTGCGGATCGCATCGGTCGTCTTCATGAAGTAGAAGGTGCCGCCGGGTCGCGTGCCGTCGACGGCGACGCTTCGGTCGATCATGGCGATGATTTCGTCGAGCGTGTTGCCGTTGAAGCCGTCGTGACCGAGCATGAAGCCGATGTAGTAGCGCTTGGCGGCCGGGGCCGTGCTGGGGGCGCCGCCGACGTAGGACAGGGAGTTTCGAAAGGCGCGGGCCACGGGATTGTTGGAGTAGAACTGATTCGGCTCCATGACGTTGAGCGTGCCGCCAAGGATGAGCGACTTGTAGTAGGCCAGGCCGTAGGCGGATGAAATAGACAGCCGAGTAACCGGCGTGCAGCCCGACGCGCCGATCAGCCCGGGTGAGAAGACGGAGAATCCTTCGCCGGGCGGGATGACGACGAAGTCGACGTGATCATCGATGCCGCGGTGTTGCAGCGCACCGAAGAGAGCGTCGATCGAGCGATCGGCGAAGTTCGTGTAGCTGTTGACCTCGCTCTTGTAGTAGATGACGTTGGCGTCGGGAATGTTGCGGGCGTTCTTGTAGTAGTTGCCCAGGTACAGCGACGACGGACTCTCCGGATTGATGATGAGCAGGACGTTCTCCCCTCCGCCGCCGGCGTATGCCGTCGGAACGAACGCCAGCGCAAGCAGTGCGGAGACGATGAACCACGCCGCAAGCCGTGACGCGAGTCGCTCCGCCCACCGGGAATCGGCCGAGCGGTATTGGAGAATCGTCGTTGGTGAGCGTTGGTCGCCGAGTCGCATGTGCGGTTTCCACTCCGGGGGCGTGTCCGAGCCTACCACGTTGAAGCGCGGCATCTCCCGCATCGGTACGCTTCATCCTCTCGATGACGTCGTGCGAGTACGCGTCGGCTGCGCCGAGGCTGACCACCCTGCTTCCCATTTTACCCGGTCGCCAACCGACGATTCCACCCCTAAGCCCCAGAAAACCGGGCCGCAATGAGCGATGCAAATGAAAATGGCAATCAGGGTGTTCGCGCACGCACAGAGAGGCTGATAACGTGAGGACCGAGCGTGGATTAGCGCTCGCCGGAGGTCCAGACCCGCTTCACAAGCTTGCCTTGCGTTGATCGTGGGGAGGCAGGGCCTTTTTTCAAGCGGGCCGGAGTGCTTGGGTCGCGTTCCGCGCCGTTTGCCGGGACGGTCTTGCCGACGACTTCCAGCAGCTTGGGCACAAAGAAGCTGCGCGGATCGAGCTGGGCCGCGCGGCGCAGAACGGGGTAGGCGGCGGCTGATCCTTCGGTGCGGAAGAGTACGTAACCGAGTACCGCCCGGGCGGAGGCGTCCTTCGGATGGCGTACGACGTGGGCCTTCAGCGCATCGAGATGCCGATCGAAATCGGCGCGGTCGCCGTATTCGTCGCGCAGGTCGTAATCCCGGCTGACGAGCAGCGGCGAGAGTTCAAAGGCGCGGGACAGTTGCGAGACCGATTCGTCGTAGCGCCCGAGCGCGAACAAGGCGTGCCCCGCGTGCAGCCTCACGGCGGCGGAACCGTGGTCCGCATCGGCCGCGCCGAGGAACTTGATCGCAGCCTGTTCGTAGTTGCCCGCGTTGAACAGCGCCATGCCGTCCTCGAAGAGGTCCATGTTCTGATTGATCAGGTAGCCGGCGCGCTGCGAGGCGAGATCGCGGAACTGCTGGCGCTGCCCGATGGTCACATCGCGCTCGTAGTAGAAGAGGGGATCGTAGGCAAAAGGCGGCGGGTTCGAGACGACCCACGACTCGGTCCAGGCACTGCTTGCCCAGCCGCTGACATACGGCCCGACGCTGCCGCAGGGGAGATTGCTGCGGCCGTAGATTGGTGCGCCGTAGCCGAACGAGCGTGTGTGCCCGCCGAAGCTGGGTGCGTAATTGCCATAAGGCGTGGTGCGCGAGCCGAAGCCGGGCGTGCCGAAGCGACCGGGTGAGATGACGGGGTAACGCACGATGCCGCCAGCCTGGAAGCGGTCGTTGCAGGCGGTGTTGAAGGCACGCACGGGATGACTGGTATATCGATAGGTGTCAAAAAACGGGCTGGTCGCGCCGGGCTGGGTGTAGATCGGTCGCGGCGGCGTGTAGTAGTACTGCATCGTGCCGATCGAGCCGCGGCAGAGCGGGTCGGGGCCGGGAATGCGCACGATGCGCGGCGAAAAGCCGCTGTTGCAGGCGCTGCCTGATCCGCGCGAAGGGATACCGTCGGCGAAGGTGTCGGGAGCAAGACTGACGGCATGGATGAAAGCGAGGATGGCAACAAGGCTTCGGGACATGAGTTGCTCCACACCTGGGGCCGCCGGTCGGAGAGGAGCGGCCGGTTCACGAGACGAACCTCTACAGGATATTAGACCTGAAAAGAGGGTTTGAAGTTAGCGGTGGGCGATCGTTGTCGAGCGAGAATCTGGCGAAGTTTCTTTTGCAGTTGCACAAAGTTTCGTGTGATTGTTGTCGCTCCCTGTGTAAAGTCGAGCGGAGGTCGGCTTTTCCTAAGCGTGGCATTGGTCAAAGTTTGGATCGCGGACCGGAGGATGAAACCGTGCGGTGCAAAGTCACGCCGCGATGGGCGATTTGCCGCTAAGTTAGTAACCACTAACTTTTCCGTTCTGTATCAAGGACGGGCGCGGCGGGAACCGGATGCGAAAGAAAACCGTGATTTTACTTGCAATCCCCAGCCGCGCGGGTGCAATACGCACCGGTGCAAGAGGTGAGGGCCGCCGGTTGAATCGGCCCTAAGCTAGTGTTTCCTAACCAGGAGTCTCTTCATGGTTGCCAACGCCACGACCACCGCGACGTCCTCGCAGCGTGCTTCCGGCGATATCGCCCTGCCGCTGCTGCGTGACTCGATTGAAGCGACGATTGCCGCCGAGCGCGCGCGCTTGATGAAAGAGGCCGGTCTGACGGTCGGTCCGATCCAGCACTTCAAGCGGCCGGTGGAGCGGAATTTCACCCGCGCCGAGCGCGGGAAGGTGACTATTTGGCTGGGCGGCCTGACGCTGCGACATGAGCAGCTCATCGTCGCCGGTCTGGAGGGGCTGGGCTACAAGGTCGGGCTGATCCCCACGCCGGTGAAGGCCGATTTTCAGGCGGGCAAGGAGTTCGGCAACAACGGACAGTGCAACCCGACCTATTTCACCGTCGGCGCGCTGGTGAATCACCTCAAGCGGATGCGCGACGAGCAGGGCATCCCGCTCGAACAGATTTTGAGCGATCACGTCTTCATCACCGCCGGCGCCTGCGGGCCGTGTCGATTCGGCATGTACGAAGCCGAGTATCGCCTTGCCCTGCGCAACAGTGGATTCGACGGTTTTCGCGTGCTGCTGTTCCAGCAGAGCGGGGGTCTGGACCAGGCGGCGGTCGAGGCCGGGCTGGAGTTCAATCTCAACTTCTTCCTGTCGCTCCTGAACGCCATGTTCATGGGCGACATCCTGAACGAAGTCGCGTACCAGATTCGGCCGTACGAGGTCGTGCCGGGGCAGACGAACGCGGTATTCGACAAGTGTATTAAAATTTGCCAGGAGGCGTTGAGGAAGAAGAACTACGACGAGGTGCATCAGGGGGCGCTGGCGAGGATTCTGGCGAAGATCGCCCCGGTGAAGGGACCGGCCGACGCGGCGAAGTTTCTGGATCAGTTGCGCGGCACCTACTACGCCGAGGTGTTCGCCGAGTGCGCGAAGATCATCAACGAGGAAATCGAGGTCGACTGGCTGCGAGCCAAGCCGATCGTGAAGGTGACCGGCGAGTTCTGGGCGCAGACGACCGAGGGCGACGGAAACTTCCGAATGTTTCCGTTCCTCGAGGGCGAAGGCGCCGAGGTGCTGGTCGAACCGGTGGCAACGTGGATCTGCTACATGCTGCACCAGGCGGGGCTGAAGGCGGCAGACCGCAAGGGGATTAACGAAGCGTCAACACAAGTGGATCCAAGCCGCGATCGTGATGGAGTGGGTTCTGTTTCACGCTGGAACATCAAGGCCCGCCTCGCGGCGGAGATTGCCTTCCGCAAGAAGATGTTCACCTTCGACCTCGCCGAGAAGATCATCAAGCACGAATACAACAAGCTGCGCGAAGCCATCGGCGGCACGGCCCACGAACTGGCCAATCAACTGGAGCTGACCCGCGCCGGCCATCCGTACTACAACAGTCGGGCCGGCGGCGGCGAGGGCCATCTCGAAGTCGCCAAGAACATTTATTACTCGTCGAAGGATCTCGCACACATGGTGCTGTCGCTCAAGCCGTTCGGCTGCATGCCCAGCACGCAGAGCGACGGCGCGCAGGCGGCGGTGGTGAGCCACTACAAGGACATCATCTACATCCCGATTGAGACATCCGGTGAAGGCGACATCAACGCGCACTCGCGCGTGCAGATGGCCCTCGGCGAGGCGAAGGTGAAGTGCAAGGAAGAATTCAAACGCGCCATCGCTGCGACGGGCTACACGCTGGAGCAGATTCGCGACTACGTCGCCCGCGAGGAGAACCGCGACCTCCGCCGACCGCTGCTGCACGTGACGCACCGCAAAGGCGTGGTCGGCAAGGCGGCGAACTTCGTGCTGGACGTTGCGGAGCGGATGAAGAAAGAAGGCGTGGGGCTGCGGAAACAGAACGCCTCAACTGGTTCAGAGCCTGATTTCGCGTGCGCGTCGGCCTAATGCCGCGTCAAGGTATTGGGGATGATGTGAATCGCGAACGAGATGTGAATCGTGAACGGAATGTGAATCGTGAACGGAATGTGAATCGTGAACGGAATGTGAATCGTGAACGAGATGTTGATCGCGCACCCTCTCCCTTCCAGGGAGAGGGCAGGGTGAGGGTCGAATGACGGAAACCAAGCGCCACCGCGTGAAGCCGATCATGACGGATCGAGCGCGAGCGCTTCGAGCAAAGGGAACCAAGTCAGAGCGGTACCTGTGGAAGCTATTGCGAAGTCGGCAGTTTGAAGGAATGAAGTTTCGGCGGCAGCATCCGATCGGACCATACATTGCGGACTTCTACTGTGCCGATGCGAAGCTGGTGATTGAACTGGACGGTATCAGTCACGACGGCCGAGGTGAGTACGACGATCGACGGCGCGAGTATCTGGAGCGATTGGGACTGCGTGTGATCAAGATGCGCGATGACGAGTTATTCGCCGATCCGCAGTCGTTAGCGACGGAGATACTGCGCGTCACCAGGAAGTTGGAACCCTCACCCCGCCCCTCTCCCTGAAAGGGAGAGGGAGTTGAGGCGCGAGACCACGATGAGTGCGCCGCGCGACGTAGCGGAGCGCCCCAGCAAGCTATCCGAAGTCTTTTAGCAAGGATGTCTCTGATATGGCGAACCAGATAAATCACGAAGCCGATCACGGCCACACGCACACCGGCGGGTCGTGCGGGTCGAGTGATAAGCACCGACACCCTCACCCCGGCCCTCTCCCTGAAAGGGAGAGGGAGCAAAGCGCGGGCGGGTCGTGCGGGACGCATTTGAGCGCCAAGGCGGGCAGTCTGCCGGTCGTCGGCAAGTCATCCGGCGGCGGGTGTTCGTCCGGCGGGTGCTGTTCCTCCAAATCCGGCGACTCAAGCGTCACGTCTCAAACCCCAGGTCTGGTTCAACTCAACGTCGGCATCATCAAGAGCGAGAAGACCAAGCCCGTCATCGAAGACCTTCCGTTCGTTCCAACCGAGAAGTATCCCCAGGGCCTGTTCATCGGCCTGGATGTCGGCAGCACGACGGTGAAGTACGTCGTCGTCGATCCGGTGACGGATGAAATCCTCGCGAAGGATTATCAACGGCACGACACCAAGCAGCCCGAGAAGTGCATCGAGATGTTCGGGCACATCGCGCAGCAGTTTCCCGACGTGCCGCGCAACGCTTTTCGCGTCTTCATGACCGGCAGCGGTGGTTCGAGCATCGGCAAGCGCATCGGCGCGCGGTTTGTGCAGGAGGTCAACGCGGTCAGTCTCGCCGTGGAGAAGCTCTATCCCGACGTGCAGAGCGTCGTCGAACTCGGCGGGCAGGACGCGAAGATCATCGTCTTCAAGACCGACGAGTCCACCGGCAAGAAGAAAAAAATCCCCAGCATGAACGACAAATGCGCCGGCGGCACCGGCGCGGTCATCGACAAGATCAACGCGAAGCTGAAAATCCCCTCCGAGCAGCTCTGCCAGATGGGCTACGTCGGCCTGAAGCTGCACCCCGTCGCCGGCAAGTGCGGCGTCTTCGCCGAGACCGACATCAACGGGCTGCAAAAGCAGGGCGTGCCGCCGGATGAACTGATGGCGTCGTTGTTCGAAAGCATCATCCAGCAGAACCTCGCCGTGCTGACGCGCGGGCACACGCTGCGGCCGCAGTTGCTGCTCTTGGGTGGGCCGAATTGTTACATCAAGGGCATGCGTGATTGCTGGCGACACAACGTGCCGCTGATCTGGGAGGAGCGCAAGGTACCGTACGACAAATCCAAGCCGATCGAGGAGTTGATCGTCGTGCCGGACAACGCGCAATATTTCGCCGCCCTCGGCGCGGTCGAGTACGCGAAGATCGAAGTGCAGGACAACCCCAATTTCGGCGTCTTCCGCGGGCTGGAGGAACTCCAGTGGTACATCACCGTCGGCCGCATCGAGGAGAAAAAGGCCGCCGGCAGCAAGGGCTTGTGGAAGGACGCCGCCGATCTGGCTGCGTTCAAGGAGAAGTATCGCCACGAAAAGTGGGAGGCGCCGCGTTTCACGCCGGGCAGCACGGTCCGGGCGTTCATCGGCATCGACGGGGGCAGCACGAGCACCAAGGGCGTGCTGCTGGATGAGGATAAGAACGTCGTCGGCCGGGCCTATCAGCTCTCCAAGGGCAACCCGATCGAAGACACGATGGAGATCTTCGCGCTGCTGGAAAAGCAGATTGCCGACCAGGGGTGCAAGCTGGAGGTGCTCGGCGTCGGCACGACGGGCTACGCGAAGGATATTTTGAAAGATGTCTTGAAGGCGGACGTCGCGCTCGTGGAGACGGTGGCGCACACGCAGGCGGGCCTGCACTTCTACCCCGACACCGACGTGATCGTCGACGTCGGCGGGCAGGACATCAAGCTCATCATCCTCAAGAACGGCCAGGTCAAGGATTTCAAGCTCAACACCCAGTGCTCGGCGGGCAACGGATACTTTTTGCAATCCACCGCCCAGGGCTTCGGCTTCAAAGTCGAGGAATTCGCCGACATCGCCTTCAGCGCCGAGGCCATGCCGTCGTTCGGCTACGGCTGCGCGGTGTTCATGCAAAGCGACATCGTCGATTTTCAGCGGCAGGGCTGGGCGCCGAACGAGATCATGGCCGGGCTGTGCGACGTGCTGCCCAAGAACATCTGGTTGTACGTCTCACAGATACCGAACCTTGCGAAGCTGGGCACGAAGTTCATCCTTCAGGGCGGCACGCAGCACAACCTCGCCGCAGTGAAGGCGCAGGTCGATTTCATCACCAGCCGCTTCAAGGGCATGGCGACGCAGCCGACGGTGACGGTGCACAAGTTCTGCGGCGAGGCCGGCGCCATCGGCTGCGCGGTCGAGGCGCACCGGATGTACACCGAGCTGGGCCATCGCACGTCGTTCATTGGATTGGAACGCGTGCAGCAGATCACTTATCGCACGACGCGAAACGAGAACACGCGATGCTACTTCTGCAAGAACAAGTGCCTGCGCACCTTCATCGACGTGAAAACGGGGGACGGATCGCTCGCTGCCAACGCGCCGCTGTCTTTTAATGAGCCGCGGGCTGATAATGAGCCGCGGGCTGATAATGAGCCGCGGGCTGATAATGAGCCGCGGGCTTCAGCCCGCGCGGCCGACGGAACCCACACGAATGCCGCGGCGGCAAACCCTGGCGTACTCGTCAGCCTGACGACGCAGATCATCAAGCAGGGGCCGGAGGCGGGTCACCCGACGCGCATCAAACACGGAGCAACGGATCCGGGCCGAGACCGCGACGGGGCGGGTTTCAGCGGCGATGCAGGCAGCGCCAAGCCCGCCAAGAGCAAATCCAAAGTCGCGCTGGAAGAGGGCGAGCAGAGGCTGATCATCGCCACCTGCGAGAAAGGCACCGTCGAAGATGTGAACGACATGCGCGAGATCAAGGCCGGTCTCGATGCCATGAAAAAGGCGTATCCCAACTTCGCGGAAATCTGCGCCCGCGAGGCGTTCGCGCCGGCCGACGTACCGTGCGTGGCGGATGAAATCGCCGAGGCGGAGAAGTCGGCTGCGACGGGCTTCGGGTTGCCCGATCGCCTGGTGCTGCCGGCGGTGCGGCGCAAGCGCGAGGCGGCCCGGCGGCGCATCGAGTTGATGAAACGCCGCGGCGAGATTCGCATCGGCATGCCGCGCGTGCTGAACATGTACTCCATGGCGCCGTGGTTCATGGCTTATTTTCAGTCGCTGGGCATCCGCGCCGCCAACCTTGTTTGGAGCGATTACACCAGCGAGGAGCTGTACAAAGAGGGCGCCAAGCGCGGCGCGATCGACCCCTGCTTCCCGAGCAAGATCGGCATCCCGCATGTCCACAACCTGCTTTATCACAAGCACACCGCGAAGCAGCCGCTGCATTACATCTTCTTCCCGATGATCGACTGCCTGCCGACGTTCTTGGACAACATCCAGAGCAGCCGCGCCTGCCCGACCGTCACCGCCACGCCCGAGGCGGTGAAAGCGGCCTTCACCAAGGAGAGCGATCTGTTCGCCGAGCACGGCCTGGCCTATCTCGATACGTTTGTCAATTTTTCAGAGCCGGAGCTTCTCGCGCGGCAGATGTTCGCCGAGTTCTCCGACAAGCTCGGTCTCTCCCCCGAGGAAAACGCCCGCGCCTGCCGCGTCGCCTGGAACCACTACGACGGCTTCTACGCCGATCTGCGCCGCCAGGCCCGCGAACAGCTCGACCGGTTGGAAGCGAAGAACGAGGTCGGCGTCGTCCTGCTGACGCGGCCGTACCACCACGACCCCGGCGTCTGCCACGAGATTCCCGACGAGTTCCAGAAACTGGGCATCCCGGTGTTCACGATGGACGTGCTGCCGCGCGATCCCGACCTCCTGGAGCGGTTGTTCGGCGAGGAAGTGCGTCGCGGTGAGTTCGCCAGCCCAATGTCGATCGAGGATGCCTGGAAGAACGCCTACAGCGAGAACACCAATCGAAAGGTCTGGGCCGCCAAGTTCGCCGCGCGGCATCCGAACCTCGTCGCGCTGGAACTGTCCAGCTTCAAGTGCGGCCACGATGCGCCGATCTACAGCGTCATCGAGGAGATCATCGAGACCAGCGGCACGCCGTATTTCTGCTTCAAGGACATCGATGAGAACAAACCGACCGGCTCGATCAAGATCCGAGTGGAGACAATCGCCTACTTCCTGCGGCGGCACCGGGAAAAGTTGGTGATGCGGCAGGCGAAGATGGCCCGGATCGAGGCACGCCTCGCAGAACTGGAGCGCGAGCTGCGAGCGCGGCACGGTACTGTGCATGACGCGGCCGCGACCCTCGATCATGGCGCTCGACATGGTTCCGTCGAGCGCGGCGCGGTCGTGGGCGTGTGAGCGCTGCGTGTTGTCGGTATCCAGCGCCGAGCTTGCTCGCCGGTCTTGTTGCTACAGACGTCCGATGCGTCGTTGCCACGATCGCCGCCGTCGCATCCCGCGGCCCAGCAATAGCAACGGCAGCATCGCCCCGCCCATCGCGCCGCACGTTCCGGTCTGGCCGCACGACGATCCGCCATCGTCATCGTGTCCGGCCTCGCATTCATCGCCCACGCCGTCACCGTCCTCGTCCGCTTGGTCGGCGTTGGCCACGTTCGGGCAATTGTCTGCCGAGTTGGGAATCAGATCGCCGTCGGCGTCCGCCTCCGCCACGCCGCAGCCGAGATTGCCCGGCGCAATCTTGTTCGGATCGTTCGGGCAACCGTCGGTGCAATCGGGCGTGCCATCGCCGTCGGTATCGGTTTCGGCGTTTCCGCAGCCGCAGGCCCCGGCCGATGTGGACTTGTTCGGATCATTCGGACAAACGTCGTTGCAATCAGTGACGCCATCGCCATCGCTGTCAGCGTTGGGATCGAGCTGGGCGCAGGAGCAGCCCTCGCCGTTCACGCTTTGACCGGCCGGCGTGTTCGCGCACGTGTCGTTGCAATTGAGCACGCCGTCGCCGTCGGCGTCGTCATCGGCCACGCCGCAACCGCAGATGCCCGGCGCGGTCTTGTTGGCGTCATTCGGGCAACCATCGGCCGTGCAGCAATTGGCGGGGAAACCGGGATCGCCGAAGCCGTCGCCGTCGGTGTCAGTGCAGGCGTCGCAATCGTCGTTGGTGCCGTCATTGTCGGTGTCGGTGGCTCCGCAGGCTGGCGCGGCGTTGACGACAAATTCGCAGCCGCGATTGTTCGTGAAAGTGGCCGATCCGGCGGGGATGGAGTAATCCGCCGCGTTGTTGGTGCTCACGGCGCTGGCCGTGCCGCCGAACTTCAGCGCGGACGTGCCTGCCGACGGCAGGGCCGAGCCGAACGGCGGGCCGAAGTTCCCGTCGGCGTCGTTGGTCGTTTCGCCGGCGTTGCTGCCGCTGTAGGTTCCCCAGCTCACGCGCCAGAGGATGCCGCCGTTGTTGTTGCGCTCGAACGTCAGCGAGCCGCCGGCCAGATAGCCGGGCGGTATGAGATTCGTCATCGTGAAATCGGCCTGCGCGTTGGGCAGGCTCTTGGCGATGAACGCGTTCGATGCGATCAGGATTCGCCCGCCTTGTGTCTCGTTTGCGACATTCGACGGGAAAACGAGAATCGTCACGGGGTTGGCGCCGGTCGCATCGCGCACGACGAGCCGTCCCTGCGACACCTGCCCTTCGCCGTTGGCGCGCATGCGAAGCTGAATCGCCTGGGCCGTCGCATCGCCGCCGACGCCGCCGATCACCTGCTCGATCTGCATCAGGTGGAACGTTGCTTGCGCGCGGCCGGCTGCGACAAGAAAAGCCGCAATTGCCGCCAGCGTGATCGGAAGGCATGTGCGTTTCATAGAAGGCTTCTCCAGGTCTTCGCTACGTTTCGATTCGTGAGCGAACGACGGTTTCTGACTTTTGTCGAATCGGTGCGTCCTCGGACGCGACCCGGCGGCATTATACGTACCAATGATTCCTCGTCAGCCGCTTCGACGGTTCAGCGATGCTCGAAATTTCGATGCCGTTCCGCGGTGTGCGAATCGCCACACGGTTCAGAACGGCCTGGAAAGACAGCGGTCTGGTGAATCAGCAAAAATCGGCGAAAATTGCGCACCCTATCCAGCGCCGGCTGGGGTCATTTGCCCAATTTTTGCGGGATCAAAGGAGGATCGCACCGGTTCGGGGCAGGACGATTTGGCCCACCCCAAATCCTGTGAAATTTATCCTGAAATTTGCCCTTTACTTGCAACGGCATGCAGTTGTAATCTACTCGTCTGCCGGGTGATCCCTCGACTTGCATCGAGGGCTCGATTCCGGAATCGCGGTTGCATGGAACGCGGCCGCGATCCTGCGCTGTCGGGTGTGGTGATCTCCCGTGCGCAGAAAACAGCCCGGCAGCTTGGCGAATGGATTTGATGAATCACCTCGCTGGACATCGATTGTCCGACCGATTTACTTTCCAAACTAGAGGAGACCTTGAGAATGTTGCGCACACACACGAGATTTGTACTGACGGTATGTACCGCGGTTGCAGCGGCAATCGTGACGTCCACCGCGCGGGCCGTAGACATCAACGTGCCGGGCGATCATCCGACTATTCAGGCCGCCATCGCCGCCGCCAGCGCCGGTGACCGCATCCTTGTCCAGCCGAATACGTACACCACGCCCGCGGGCGGTCTGGTGATCGACAAGTCGAACCTGCAATTGTTGAGCACGGCCGGCTCGGCGACGACGATCATCGAGAACAACACGGCCGGCATGCCGGTCATCACCATCGCGGCGCCGGGTGTCGTGGTCGGTGACGTCGGTGCGGGCTTCCACATTCGACAATTGCAGGCGGCGAGCGACGCGATCGTGGTGCAGGCCAACCAGGTCAAGTTCGGCGTGCCGACGACGATTCAGCACAACCGCATCTCGGGCAACAACTCGGGCGAAGGCATCTACGTGGACAGTTACATCGAGTCCGGCCTGTTCGTCGTGCAGAACAACACGTTCAACCGCAACGGTGGCGCCTATTCGTTCACCACGGGCGTGTACTTCGACAGCGCCGACCACCCCAGCGCGAACGTCGGGTTTGTCAGCACCTTCGACTCCAACGTCGACGTTCTCAACAACACGCTGACGGACATGGACACCTACGGCGTTTATTTCGATTACCACTGCTACAAGAGCAATATCAACATCAACAACAATACCATGACCGGTGTCACAGGTTACTCCGGCGTCTACTTCAACTACGGCCTCGACGTCTTCTCGACCGCCAACATCAACGGCAACACGATCACGGACTTCGGTGACTACAGCATCTACCTGTACGACATCACCAGTCACTGCGTGGCGAACGTGAACAACAACACGATCACCGGCGTCACTAATACCGGCATCGAGCTGGACTACATTTATTACCAAAGCACGGTCACCATTAACAACAACACCGTGACCGGCAACGGCTCCGCCGACTACGGCATCTACCCGTACGACGTTGAGTACGCCAGCATGTGCACCGTCAGCGGCAACACCGTCAGCGGCTTCGACAACACCGGCATCTACTTCGAGTACAACTACAACGGCTCGACCGGCGTCATCACCAACAACACCGTCAGCAGCAGCACGCAGATGGATTACGGCATCTTCATCGACACCGAGTACGGCTCGAACAGCACGATCACCGGCAACACCGTCAGCGGTTTCGATTACGCCGGCATCGACGAGTACTACCCCTACGCAGGCTGCACCGTGAACATCAGCAACAACACGCTGACGGCTGACAACGGCGGCGGCGACTACGGCATCTACGTCGAAGATCCCGATTACGGGAACACGGTCACGGTGAACAACAACACCGCGACGAATTTCGACTACGCCGGCATCTACTTCGGCCAAACCTACGACAACACCCACATCACCTGCAACAACAACATGCTGACCGCGCTGCCCGCCGGCGCAGACTACGGCATCTACCTGGACGATTTGTACGAATACAGCACGGCGACGTTCGATATGAACACCGCCAGCGGCTTCGATTACTGCGGCATCTACAACGATGACTGCTATTACACGTCCAACATCACCATCACCAACAACACGTTGACCGGCATTTCCAGTGGCGCCGACTACGGCATCTACATCTATGAGACGTCCGAAGGCTCCGACGGAACGGTCAACAACAACACCTGCACCAATTTCGACTACGCGGGTATTTACTACGAGTACCCGTCGTATGAAGCGGGCGTCGCCTGGATCAACGGCAACACGCTGACCGCGTTGTCGACCGGGGCCGACTACGGCATCTACTCCTACGAGGTGTACACCGGTCAGGCCACCTACGACGGCAACACGATCACCAACCCGGACTACGCCGGAATTTACCTGGAATACGTCGACTATGGCGGCTCGGCTACGATCAGCAACAACACGATCACGATGAACAATAGTGGCGGTGACTACGGCATCTACAACTACCAAGTGTACGAGGCCGGCACCAGCCTGAACGTCACCGGCAACACCGTTACCAACTACGGCAACATGGGCGGCGGCGAGGCCGGGTTCTGGCAGGATGACTACACGCAGTACGGCTCGCGGCTGAATGTGTCCAACAACACCTTCATGGCTCACGCCAACGGCTCGGAGTACGGCATCTACAGCGATGACGGCATCTTTGACGGAAGCAAGGGCTTCTTCATGAACAACGTCGTGGAGGGCTACACCAACACCGGTCTCGGGGTGTATTACACCTACGACGGTTCGGAAACGACCATCACCGGCAATATCCTGACGCCGCTGGCCAACATGGGTGATTACGGCATTGCAGTTTGGGATGGCGCCCAGTACGGCAGCAGGATCAACATCAGCAACAACACCATCAACAGCTTCACCGACACCGGTGTCTACTACTACTACTCGTACGATGGAAGCCACGTCGCCGTGAACTACAACACCATCAACGGTGATCCGAACACCGGCGGCTACTTCGGCATCTACGGTGGCGACGGTCCGGAGTACGGCTCCACCTTCGAGGCCATCGGCAACAGCATCGGCGGCATCCTCGGCGACCTGGCCAATGACTCCGCCGGTATCTACACCTACTACACCTACAGCGGGTGCCAGACGACCATCTGCGACAACTACATCCGCGGCCGGACCGGTGAACCGGGCAATTACATGGCCGGTGTCTACTTCTACTACCCGCCGGAGTATGGCTCGACTGCCACCGTCTGCAACAACGATATCGCAGGCTTCTGGGATGCGGCGGTCTTCCTGTACGACGACTTTCTGTCCGGCAGTTCGTTCCACATCACCAACAACAAGCTCGACGGTGGTCGGTTCGGCATCTGGACCAACGGCTACGACTGGACCGACGGCACCGACGGCTCCATTACCGGCAACACGATTTCGAACTTCTCCGAGGTCGGCATCGATGCCAACGCCATCTGGGGCTCGATCATCGACATCGCCAACAACCGGATCCAGGGCAACGGCTCGGTCGCCGGTGTGGACATCCAGGACCTGGTCGATGGCGCCGCCGAGGTGACCATCCGCAACAACTGCATCACCGGCGTCGATACCGGTGTTGAAGTGGAAGACATCATGGACACGGCCTTCGTGAACGTGAATGGCAACGACTTCAACGGCGTCGCGACGACCGGCATCGTCAACGTGATGGGTCTGGCCGCCAACGCCATCGACGGAACCGGCAACTTCTTCGGCGCGGTGCCGACGAAGGCCACCGGCGAGGTCGACATCAGCGGTGAACTGGCTTCGCCGCCGGACAACGACGGCGACGGCGTCATCGACTGCGACGACGCCTGTCCCGATACGGCCTCCGGCGACGACGTGGACGCCGACGGCTGCTCGTGCATCCAGTTGAACCCGACCGGCGATGCCGACGGGGATGGCGTGCTGGATTGCAACGACAACTGCCCGAACGTGGCGAACGCCGATCAGGCCGATTCGGATGGCGACGGAGTTGGCGATGCCTGCACCGTCGCGCCTCCGGGCCCGCCGCCGTGCGGTCTGTTGCCGTGTGGTCCGGGCGCGATGATGGCCATGCCGTTCGCGCTGCTCGGCATCCTTGTCATGGGACGCCGCCGACGCGTGCGGTGAGTCATCGCTACCGTGTGAGCTGTTCTCACGCGGTAACGGTTGAAATCAAAACGGCCCCTCGTGCGACACGCTTGCACGGGGGGCCGTTTCTTTTGGGGAGTTCGGTCCTTGCAAGCGCGCCCTGCGCCGCGCTTGCCTTTCGCGACTTTAGCGCGAGCGGAACAAGCTGTCATTCAAGTGCCGACTTGCCACGGAGAAGAAACGGGGGCGCTTCACGCGCAGGGCGGGCCTTGCTCGCTGTCCATTTGATGGGGCGAGCAAAAAGGCAGGCCGTATCCACCTCTTGTCGGCGTGCTGCTGGGTGTTGTCCACGTTGCTGAACGGCGGCGACGATTAACGGCTGGCCGGCTGGGAAGGTTGATCAAGTTGCTTGACGTATTCGTCGAGCAAGTGCAGTTGGCGATCGACCTGGTCCAGCTCTGCCATCAAAGCGCGTTCGAGATCGCCCAGCGCTGTGTTGTCGCGCGACTCGCGCCGGCTTTCCTTCAGCCCGGCCAGTTCGCGCTGGATCTCGCTTTTTCGATGGGCCAGGGAATCGCGTTTTTGTGTCATGCCCATGATGAATCCTCCCGGCGGCCCTTGGTTCCACCGACCGCCGACGCACCCGAACAGGTGCGGAAACAACCACTTCATATTCAAATATAGCGGCATTCCGGGCAATAGAAAAGAAGTAAAACGAATTACCTTGTTAAAAACAAAGCAAAAACTATCGGACGATTGGCGGATTTATCCTCAACGACCGCCAGGTCGGGGCAACCTATCTGCCATCGGGACGGTTATTCCGGTTGCCGTGCGCGAGCCAGGCTCGCAAGCGTTCGAAGCCCTCGTCCAGTGAAATGCGCGGGGTGTAGCCCAGATCGCGCCGTGCGGCCGTGAGGTCGAACCAATGTGCCTTGGTGAGTTCTCCGAGCAGGAATCGGGTCAGCCGCGGCTCGCGATTGCTGCGAAGTGCGCGATGGGTTGCTTCCAAGGCGACGGCCGCGAGGGCGGCGAACCAGGCTGGGACGCGTCGCGTGACCGGGGGGAGTCGGCCGGCGGCGAGGATTCGGTTGACGATTTCCCAGAGCGGGCGCGGCTCGCCGTTGGAAATGAAATATGCGCGGCCCGCGCAGGCGGCGCCGGGGGCGAGTCGATCGGCGGCGAGGAGGTGCGCCTCGGCGGCGTTATCGACATACGTCGTATCGATCAGCGGATCGGCGTCGCCGATGCGCCGCAGCGATCGCGCGCGGGCGAGGATGCGCGGGACGAGGTGGTTGTCGCGCGGGCCCCAGATCAGATGCGGTCGAAGAGCGACGGTGGAGAGGGAGCCGTTCGAGGCTTCGAGCACGGCGCGCTCGGCCATGGCCTTGGTCTTCGGATAAGCCGCCGGGTAGTGCAACGGGTACGGCACGGATTCGTTCACGCCGGCCAGGTCTCGCCCGTCGAAGACGACGCTGGGGGAGCTGGTGTAGATAAGCTTTGCCGTGCCGTGCGTCTTCGCGCCCGCGAGCACGTTCAAGGTGCCGTCGTAGTTGATGGCGCGATAGATTCGCTCATCGCCCCAGATGCCGGCCAGGGCCGCGACGTGGAAGATTGTTTCGCACCCGCGACACGCGTCGATGACGGCAGCGCGGTCGCGCAAGTCGGCGCGCACCAGCTCGACCCCGGCTGTCCGCAGATCGAGGTAGTCTCCGCGCGCCAGCACGCGCACGCGGTCGCCGCGAGCGAGCAATCGCTCGACGATCGCGCGGCCGAGGAAGCCGCCGCCGCCGGTCACCAGGGCTTGCACGGTTTTGTTTGCAACCTTTCCGCCGCCCAGACGGACAGCTTTTCGCGGAAGATCTTGGAATTGTGACGGATGTCAACCGGAAAGCGGGTGTTGATCAGGAACGTGCGAATCGTACGCGTGTGATTGTGCCGGGCCGCCATCTCGTTCAACTCGCGTATGAGCGTCGGGCGATCCGTGTTGCGATGCGACGGCTCCAGCTCGATGCAGACCACCGGCCGCTGATTGGTCCGCTGGCCGACGCCGACCAGCGCCGAGCGAAACACAGCCGGATGCTGATTGAAGATCGCTTCGACCTGTTCAGTGAACAGCACGCCGTCCGGTGTTTCGACGCGATGGCTCTTGCGGCCGCAGAACCAGAGCCGCCCGCGCTCGTCGATCCAGCCGACGTCGCCCATGCGGTGCCAGAGGTCGTCCCCATCGGGGATTTTCGCGAGCTGGTTGGCGCGAATCGCCGAATCAGCGTGATGGCTCTGCATCGTGTTGCTGCCGGAAGCCGTGACACCCGCGTCGTGCGCTTCGCCGCTGCTCAAGTACGCTCGGGTTACCATCGGCCCCTTCACGACGAACTCGCCGATCTGCCCCGGCGGCAGGACGAGCGACTCATCCCAGGCGGGGATCGGGTCATCGGTGATGCGAATCACACGCACGGCCGCATCGGGCAGGGGTTTTCCGACGCAGGTGCCCTCGCCGTCGGCCGTTTGCAAGGCCGTCTCGCCGAGGATTTCGCGATGGTCGATGGACGCGACGGGCAGGGCTTCGGTCGCGCCGTAGGGCGTGTGAATTCGGGCCGATTCGTCGAGCATTTGCGCGAAGCGTTTGAGCACCTCCGGTGGCACGGCCGCGCCGGCTGAAATGACGCGACGCAGCGACGGCAGCTTCACGCCAATGGCTTCGCCATATCGCCCCACGCGATTGAGCAGCGCCGGCGAACCAAACATATGCGTCACATTGTTGTCTCGAATGGCGCGGAGGATCTTCATCGGATCGACCATCGCCGGCCGCGTCGGGTCCATTTCGGGAATGACCGCCGTCATTCCCAGCGCGGGATCAAACAGCGCAAAAAGCGGGAACGTCGGCAGGTCCACTTCGCCGGGACGGATCCCGAAATGCTCGCGCAGCATCCGCACTTGCGCGTCGAAGGTGCGATGCTGAAACAGCACGGCCTTCGGCGGGCCGGTCGAGCCGGTGGTGAAGATGATTGCCGCTGGATCGTCGGGTTGTGTGTCCGTCGTCTCGAAGGGCGCTCCGCGGCCGGCGCGCGTTCCCATCGCGCGAAGACGGTCCAGCGTCCATCCGCCCCAGGCGAAGCGCCGGCCGATCGTGACGGCAATATGCACGGATCGAAACGCGACGGGATTTGTGATTCGCAGCAGATGCGCGAGCGGGATGCCAACAAACGCCTCGGCGTGGATGGCAGCGAGGCATTGGACCATTCGCCGACGGCCCATGCCGGGATCGACCAGCACGGGCACCGCGCCGACGCGATAGAGCGCGAACGTCAGGGCGAAGAATTCGGCGCTGGGCCGCGCCATGAGAATCGTCCGCGTGCCACGCGCGACACCGGCGGCATCCAGCCCGTGCGCGAGGATGTCCACCTCGCGGTTCAGTTCGTCGAACGATCGGCGCGCGTAACCATGGCCGCACCTCCAGATGATGGCGGGTTGATCGGGGCTGGTTTGCGCCGCGCGGGCCAGGTGGCTGCTGACGTTAAGCGCGTCCGGGGCTGTTGCATGGGGAGCCGGCGCAGTTGCTTCAGGCATAAGGCGCTGCTCCATTCGGCGCGGCTGCGGCGGTGAGAAACGTTCGCACGCGTTCGGTGACCGCTTCGCACGCATCCTCCAGCACGTAGTGCCCCGCGTCGGGGAAGGTGTGGACCTTCGCTCGGGGAAACCGCCGACGCCACTCGGCGAGAAAGTCGGCGTCGAAGACAAAGTCCTTCATGCCCCAGCAGATCAGCATCGGCTTGTCTGCGAGGCAGTCGAGATTTTCCTGCGTGTGCAGGGCGGTGTTGTAGCTCGGGTCGCCCGGGGCCAGCGGAATGTCCTGCACGAACCGCAGCGTCGCGATGCGATTGTCCCAGGAGTCGTACGGCGCGAGCAGCCCCGCAGCGACGTCGCGCGGCAGTCCCTTCGCGCTGGCCATCCGAACGGCCGGCCCGGCGAACAGGTTCATCCCCTGCACCATGAGCTTCGCCAGCGGTCCGCCGTCGCGCAGAACGCGCAGCCTCATCGGCAATGGCTTGCCCGGCGGGAGCAGGAACGCGGCCGTGTTAAGGATGACCAACCGTGCGATGCGCTCCGGCCGGCGGACGGCGACCGCGCAGCCGATCATGCCGCCCCAGTCGTGCAGGACAAGCGTCAAATCTCTCTGAATATCGAGATGATCGAGCAGGACCTCCACGTCCGCCACGCGGGCGTCGAGCGTGTACGGATAGCGCCCGGCTGAGGGTTTGTCGGACAGGCCGCAGCCGATGTGATCGGGCACGATGCAGCGATGAGTCGGGGCCAAGGCCCGCACCAGCTCGCGGTAGTAGAACGACCACGTCGGATTGCCGTGCAGCATCAGCACCGGCGGGCCGGCTCCCTCGTCGAGGTAATGCAGGCGCAGCCCGGCGCGGTTGAGCCAATGGCTTTCGAAGGGGTAGAGCGATTTCCATGTTGGGGACGGGCTTGCCATGGCGGCGAGACATGGTAAGCGAAATGGGCGTTAAACGCTGTGCGCCGGGGCCGGCATGTCGGCGTGGATCTTCTGCTGCTGGCTCTGCTCGCCGTCGAAGCTGAACAGCACCATCTCGTCGTTGATCATCGCCTGGAGATGGGTCGGCCGGCGCCAGATGCGCTGCACGTTCTTGAGCGTCTCGACGGCATACTTGATGTCCAGATCGACGCCCGTATGTTTGTGGGCCAGGTACAGCTCGCCGCGGTTGGCGTAGTTGCCGTCCACCACGTAGATGTACGGCTGGGCGTGGTTGGTCAGCATGAACAGGAGCTGGGCCTTGATCTTGGCGAAGTCGCGATTGACGACGACCATGCGGCGGGTCGAGGGGTCGAAGCGATAGTGATACATCTTGAAGCGATCGACGAACTCCGGCGTGAGAAACTCGTCGATGAAGGTCACGTCGTTGTGAATCCGTCGCACCTCGAAGACCTTCTCCATCCCCAGGCCCAGCTTGCGGTCCCAGCGGCGCTTGGCCTCCATGTCCCTGCACTCGTCGTATTCCTTGCCGAAGCGCCCCTTGTTCCAGCGATCCTCGATGTCGCGGAACAGCTCCACGCCGATCTTGTACGGGTTGATCTGCCCTGGCCCCATCGCCACCGTGCCGCTGTGGTGATCGGCGTAGGTGATGATTTCGTCATCCGTCAAAATGTGCCGCGTCATCAGCCGGCTGTGCCAGAACGTCGCCCAGCCTTCGTTCATGATCTTCGTCTGACCCTGCGGCGCGTAGTAATACGCTTCCTCGCGGATGATTGCGAGGATATCGGCCTCCCAGTCTTCCAGCGGGGCGTGCTCGATGAGGAAGCCCAGCACGTCGCGCAGCGGCTGGCGCGGCAGCACGTTCTTTTCCTTCTTTTTTTGCGACATCAGCTCCTGCCGCTGCTTCTCGGCGCGCTGCGGCGGGTTGATCCACGATTCGAGGTAGGGCTTGGCCTTGAAGCGTACGATGTCTTTCTCGACCTCGCGCTCTTTGGACATCGTCTGCGACGATGGTTCTTCCTTCTTTGCCTCGCGCTGCATGAAGGCCGAGTGCGGATCAATCAGGTTGTCCAGGGGATAGCAGGTGTCGATGAACCGCTCGACGTCCTCAAAGCCCTGGCGGTCGATGTGCCGCCGCACGCGCGTCGCGTGGTTGGCCATCTCGTCCATCATCTTGCGATTGGTCTTGCTGAACCAGTAATTGTGCTTGAAGAAATCGCAGTGGGCATAGACGTGCGCCATGACCAGCTTCTGATCGGTGACGCTGTTGTCCTCGACGAGATAGGCGTAGCACGGGTCATTGTTGATGACCATCTCATAGATCTTGCCCAGCCCATAGACGTGCTGCTTGCGGAGTTTTTCGTACTCCATGCCGAAGCGCCAGTGCGGATAGCGCTGGGGGAAGCCGCCGTAGGCCGCGATCTGCTGCATCGTGTCGAAGTCGACCAGCTCGAAGCGCGTCTCGAAGAAATCCAGACCGGCCTTGCGTGCGATCTCGGCGATCTCCTGGGCGTAGCGAGCCAGATCGGGTCGGATGCGGTGCAGGCTCATGGGCGGTCGACTCCGTGACGGCGTTACTTGCCCGGCGTGAAGAAGGTCTTGAGCGAATCGTAAATGTCGTCCTTGGCGTTCACGCGGCTGGTGATGACGTTCTCTTGCTCTTCAAGGTGTTCGTGGATGACGTTGATGAAGTTGCCGCTGCCGTAGGCGCTCGCCACCTGACAGTAGCCGAACAGGTTGATCCGCGGAAGCATGTGATCGCGCAGCATCCGGCAGCACTCGCGCGAATCGCTCTCGCTGGAGTTGTCGCCGTCGGAGAAGTGGAAGATGTAAACGTTCCACTCCTCGGGGGAGTAATGCGTATCGAGAATCGACCGCGCCAGCTTGAACGCGCTGGAGATTTTCGTGCCGCCGTCCTCGCGAATGTGGAAGAAGGTCTGCCGGTTCACCTCGGCCGCCCGCACGTCGTGCACGATGTACCGGCTCTCGATGCCTTCGTAGTTCCGCCGCAGCCAGGCGTCAATCCAGAACGCCTCCAGGCGCACCAGCTCTTTCTGCTCGTCGCCCATCGAACCGGACACGTCCATCATGTAGATAATCACCGCGTTGGACTGCGGCTTGAGCACCGTCTTCCAGCTTCGGTAGCGGCGGTCCTGGCGGATCGGCACGATGACGGGGTTGTTCGGATCGTACGTGCCGGCGATGATCTGCCGGCGCAGGGCCGCGCGAAACGTCCGCTTGAAATGCCGCAGCGATTCCGGTCCGGTTGATCGAATCCCGCTGTAACGATCCTTTTCCGACGTGATCTGGTGGTTGCCCTTGGGCTTGATCCGCGGCAGGCGAAGTTCCTCGCCGAGGATGTCGGCCAGCTCATCAAGGCTGACTTCGACCTCCATCAGGTGGTTGCCCGGGTTGGTGCCGCCCGGTCCGGCCTCGCCGTCGCCGTCGACGCCGTCGCCCACCTGGCCATCGCCGATGCCCACGCCGCCGTCGTTGTTGTCTCCGTAGCGAAAGTGCGGCAGGTCGATCCCGCGCACGGGGATCGTGATGATGTTTTTGCCCTCTTTGCCGATCAGCTCGCCGCGCGTGAGGAACTTGCGCAAGTCGTCGCGGATGCGTCCCTTGACGATCTGGCGGAATCGCTGATGGTCCTTATCGATCTTCACGCGGGCGTCGCTCCCTATCGGGTTAACGGCCGGTCCGACGGCTCACTTCAGCAGCGACCGGTTCCATCAGATTATACGGTCGAAAAGACACGAGGAGCCAAGGCCATGACCGCACCCAGCCGCCCAATGCGCCTATAGCCAATATCGGACAGGTGCGGGTTGCCCGTCCCGTTGTGCCGCCGGAGGGAGCGCGAAAAGTCCGCCGAAACCGTGTTTTGATGCGGATCGCCGCGCCGTTTATTCGTCGAGCAGCAACTGCACGAACGGCTCGACGTCTGCGAGCGACACGGCCGCGTCGAGGTTCACGTCGGCGCGGCGCAGGAAGCACGACGGGAACGCGGCGGTGTAGGCAGGCCGGTCGACGAGCGTGAGGACAAACGGGGCGATGTCGGCGCCGTTGACGGTTCCGTCACAGTTCATGTCGCCACGCGGGTTGAGAATGACCGAGTCAACGTACGGCGTGTAAGCTCGCAGCGTCACTTCGGTCGCGCGGACGGCCTCGGCCAGCGTCATGGCATAGCCGACGTGGATATGCCCGCCGGCGACGTTGTAGGCCGGGTCGGACGGGTTGCTGTGCAGATCGTGCCACCAGTTGCCGTGGTAGCCGATGTAATTAGACAAGAAGGTGCCGTTGTCGATGACGGAAGCGTAGGGGTTGAGTGCGTCCAGGGCCGGGTCGGCCAGCACGGCGTTGATGATCGCCTGCTTGGGCAGCGTAGAGAACCGTTCGGTCAACGGCGGCTCGAGGTCGATGATCGGCAGACCGGGTCCGGGGCGCGTCGGAGCGAGGTAATCGGGCGTCCAGCTGTTGGTCGCGTAGGTGCGGTTGCCGCCTTCCAGCTCCCAGTCGCGATTGTTGGCCGCGCGGCTGAACGTGATCAGGGCGATCGGTTTCATCGCCGTCAGCAGCGGCCACCAGTCGGCCGAGGTGTCCTGATAATCAACTTCGAAGTCGCCTTCGCCCTTGTTCAGGCCGTTGGGGAACTCGGGGAAGAACGAGTAGATGTTGTAACCGCGGTTTTCCCAGTTCTCGCCGACCCAGCCGCCGGGGTTCTGGACGGCGCTTTGGCTGAACGGTCGGACCATTTCGTTGGTCGGGGGCCAATAGCCGGTGAGGAGAATGTGCGGCAGGCCGTTATTTGACAGTTGTAGATTATCAACCGGCGCGGCGCGCAGCCCCGCCGGCAGCTCGAGCCGCCGGGCGTAATCCGGCAGGAGCGCGCCGTCCGGCTCGCGCGTGTCCTGGGCGACGGCGGCCGACGTGATCCCAAGTCCCGTGAGGAGCGCCAGCGCGGTCGTTTGAGCGGCGCGGGCCAAGTGCCGAGAGCAGTGGATCGATTTCGCCATGCTTTGTTTCCCTCTGCACAGGCCGCCCGGTTCAAGTGGCCGGCCCGCCGTTCCTTCGCGCTCGCCACGAACGATCGCCTTGGCCCTTGCGATCATTGTAACCAAACGTCGCCGGGTACTGGTAACGCAGTGGGGGGCGGGCTTGGCGGGGGCCGGGCCGCGGGCTAGAATCAAGGCACGTCGGGAGTTAGCGACGCCGACGCATCCGGGAGCGAGGATCCATGGCCGAACCTACTACACGGCTCAAAGTCAAGCATCAGGGGGGCGTGTCGATCGTCGAGTTCGCCGATCGCAAGATTCTCGACGAGTTGTGCATCCACGAAATACAGGAAGAGCTGGCCAGCCTGGTGGACTCGAGGACGTCCCGCAACCTGCTGCTTTCCTTTAAGAACGTCGATCATCTTTCCAGCGCCGCTCTCGGCATGCTGATTACCTTGAAGCGCAAGGTCGAGGAGGCCAAGGGCCAGCTCAAGTTGAGCGACATCAACCCACAGATCTTCGAAGTGTTCAAGATCACCCGGCTGAACAAGATTTTTGACATTCATCCGACCGGCGACAAAGCCATCGCCAGCTTCTGATAGCCTCGCGTGGCGGTCAGGCGCCTCGCGGCGTACCGACCCAAGCAAATTCCAAGAACGGGTTGATGGCCTTGAAAGAGATCATCCTTCCAAACGACCTCGCGGCGGCCAAAGGACCGGAGGAAGAAATCCTCAAAGCCGCCGCCGCCTGCGGCTACGGAGCCAACGCTTCGTTCGCCATCAAGCTCGCCCTGGAAGAGGCCCTCACGAACGCGTTTCGCCACGGCAACAAGTGCGATCCCTGCAAGTGCATCAGGCTGCGCTACGAGGTCACGCCCGAACGCGTCGAAATTGAAATCCACGACGAGGGCGAAGGCTTCGTGCCCGATGCCGTGCCTGATCCGACCCAGCCCGAGTACATCGACCGCCCGCACGGCCGCGGCATCATGCTCATGAAAGCTTACCTCGATGTCGTCGAGTACGGCCCCGTCGGCAACTACGTACGCCTCGTGAAGTTGAACAAGTGAGCCGGACATGGTTTCGCCCTCGGAAAAACAATCTCCCGCCTCGACCACGCCCTTCGCCGCGTCGGTGGAATCTCTTCCGGACATGACCATCGTGCACCTGGCAGGTTCGTGCACCATGATGGAGTCGCAGCGCCTCGCCGATGAGCTGATCAAGGCCGCCTCGCGCCCGCGCCCGCTCGTGCTGATCGACATGGCCGGGCTGGACTTCATCACATCCAACGGGCTGGGCAGCATCGTGGCCGGATTCCTGCGCTGCCGTCGGCAGGAAGGCGAGATGTGGCTGGTCGGCCCGCGTCCGGCGATTCACGAATTGCTCCAACTGACCCGGTTGACGGCGCTCTTCAAGGTGTACGATTCACTCGATGCCGCCCGGGCCGCTGCCGTGTCCCGGCCCCATTGAATCAGGCGCCCCGCCTCGCTCGGCCCGTTTCCGGCCCCATGCACGGTTCCCCGAATATCCGATGTTTACGGTAAGTGCCCCGTGCGCCGCGCTCGGACCGAGAACATTGAACCTTGCGAACGATGAAACATATAATTGATCAGGAACCGCAATACGATAGAGCCATGATTCCGGCCTATCCGCGTGTTCCCGCCGGCGAAGCCAGCCCCGCGGACCTTGGCCGGAGATGGCCCTGCGCCGGTGGTCGTCCTCCTTGTGGAGGCGTTTACCCACCTGCTGAAACCAACCCGGGGATAGCCGAGTCGCGCTGCTCGCGCGGCAGCCGGCTTGGAGGATTCTCACGCATGACTCGTCGCGCAACGCTTCGCCTGGCGGTTCTCGCTCTGTTTGTCGCGTCAGCCTTCCGGACGACACCGCTTTGGGCCGGCCCGACGGATATCACCGAACCCGCGCTGGCATCGGCCTCGGCGCGCGAGCTGTGGCGCAAGGGCAGCGACCAGGTGCTCTCGGGTGACTTCAAGAGCGCGGTGCGCACCCTGGAGCAGGTCCAGTCGATCGAACCGGGTCACGCGCAGATCAGTTCCGTGCTCGGCTGGCTCAAGGAGGCCGAGCGGCTCGAGGCCAATCGCGAGAAGCTACGCACCGAGGTTTATCAGTACTACGTCGATCAGGCATTGAAGGCGGCGAAGGAAGCGCGCGAGTGGCAGGCGATGACGCCGGCCCAGCGCGAAGAAACGCTGAAGAAGGAGCGCGCGGATAAGAAGGCCAAGGCCGACGCGGCGAAACAGGCCGACGGCGATAAGAAAGACGAAGACGCCAAGCCCACCGCGAACGACGAGGGCAAGGATGACGACGCGACGGCCGTCGCTCCTGACGCCGGCGAGATGGACGAAGCCGATCTCGGCGCGGCGCCCGATACCGACAAATTGGACGACAAGGGCTACAAGTGGAGCAAATCGCTGGCCTATGCGCAGGCCGCGATGGCCAACGCCGCCAGCGAGGAGGAATTCCGCAAAGAGACGTGGCTGAAGGAGATCGTCAGCAATGTCCTGGTTGAGATCGAGCGGCACAAGGAGAAGCGCGAATGGCGCGATGCCGCCGCCCTCTACAGCATGTTGCAGGGCATCTTTCCGAAGAACAAAGACTACGAAGACGGCTTCGATTACACCAGCAAGCGCGCCCATCTCGATATTGTCTACGGTCCCAAGTCGACGTGGCGGAATGACCTGCGCGGCGTCACGGCCGGCAGCATCGCCCAGATTCTCGACCGGATGGACGAAGACTACGTCGAAGAGCCGGATTTCAAGAAGCTCTGCCTGAACGGACTGGAACACCTGATCATTCTCGCGCAGGCGGAATCCATCGCATCGACCTTTCCGACGCTGGGCGACAAGGACCTGGTCGATCATTTCGTCTCGCGGCTGAACGGCCTCATCAAGCATCGCGTCAAGGCGAAGGCGTCGTTCAACGCGCGGCAGGTGCGCAGCGTGTTCAACACCGTGCTCGATGCCAACAACGACAGCCTGCGCCTGCCCGAGGCCGTGCTGGTGGATGAGTTTGTCTCCGGCATGTTGGAGCCGCTGGACGAGTTCACGTCGGTCATCTGGCCGTCGCAGGTGGATGATTTCAACAAGCACACGCGCGGGGATTTTGTCGGCGTCGGCATTCAGATCACGCAGGAACTGGGCAAGCCGGTCCGCGTGGAATCGCCGCTGGAGGATTCGCCCGCCTACAAAGCCAACATCAAGCCGGGCGATCTCATCACGCACGTCGACGGCAAGAGCACGATCGACATCAACATCAACCAGGCCGTCAACCTCATCACCGGCGAGCCGGGCACCAAGGTCGTTCTGACGATTGAAGACTCCGTCAGCAAGAAATCGCGCGACGTCTCGCTCATCCGCCAGCACATCAAGCTGCGCACCGTTCGCGGCATGGTCCGCGACGAGACCCGGGCCACCGGCTGGGACTACTTTGTCGATCCCGACAGCAAGATCGGGTACGTCCGCGTCAGCGGCTACATGGACAAGACGGTGGAAGACCTCGAGCACGCCCTCGATCAGATGGAGGACGAAGGGTGCCGCGGCCTGATTCTCGATCTGCGCTTCAACCCCGGCGGCCTGCTCACGGCGGCGGTCAAGATGTGCGAATTGTTCGTGAAGGAACGCGATCCGCTTGTGCAGACCAAGGGCCGCAACCGCCAGCAGAACATGGAGATCCTCGCGCGAGCCGATTCGCGGTTCAACCGCCCGCTGATCGTGATGGTGAACGAATACAGCGCCAGTGCCAGCGAGATCGTGGCCGGAGCGCTGGCCGGATTGCAGGAGGCGTGCATCCTCGGCGTGCGCACCTTCGGCAAGGGCAGCGTGCAGAACCTGATCCCGATCATGGACAACCAGGCCTATTTGAAATTGACAACAGCCTATTATTACGTGTACGACAAGAACCGCCCGGGCGACCCGTGGTACTGCCTCCATCGCAAGAAGGAGTCCGAGACCTGGGGCGTCGAGCCGCACGTGACAATCAAAATGATTCCCATGGAACTGTCCAAGGTGCTGCGCCTCCGCCGCGAGCGCGACGTGCTCAAAGGCCGCGATCAGGCCGAAGTCCCCAGGGAAATTCTCGAACGCCGTGCCGCCAGCCAGCCCGATGAAGAGCTGCCCAAAGACCCCGATCCCGACACCGATCCGCAGCTGGTCGCGGCCGTCAACATGATGCGCCTCAAGCTCATGAGCAAGCAGCCGTGGGTCCTCGCGCCGGCTGCCGCGCCGCGGGTCGCCCGCGGCGCCGCTGTCGAGCAGCGCACCCCGGACGAGACGCCGCGCTGATCCGCGCGGTCAACCTGCATCGTGATGGATGACTCTGTGTCGCCGCATCCTTGGGCGGGCGGGTGCGTCCCAGACCGCGCGTTTCATCTTCGCTCGCCGCGTCTGCGGCCACGTTCGTGCGCGCTCCGGGGTGGATCGCTTGCCGCGATTTCGCACTACGCCCATTCCGCTTACCATCTCCACCCTGAAGCGAACAAACGGCACGGCACGTTCCCGGCCGTTGCCCGGGAGGGGTCTATTCATGACACGCCTGCGATATCTTACGTTCTGTCTTTTTTTCTCGCTCGCCCTGCCGCTCCGCGCGCAGGAGACGGACAAACCCGCCGAGCCGATCGCCGCGTCGCAACCTAGCGCGCCGCCCGCATGGGCCGGCAAGCCCCTGGTGAAATGGCAGGACGCGAAAAACCATGTGGACGAAGAAATCGTCGTGCAGGGTCGCATCGTGCAGGCCCGCAACATGGGGAACATCACGTTCCTGAACTTCGACACCGCGCGGACGTTCACGGCCGTCGTCCACCAGCGCAATTACAAGAACTTCAAGACACCCGCCGAGAAGATGTTCGAGGGCAAGACGGTCCGAATCCTTGGCATCATCAGCGAGTATCGCGACAAGCCGCAGATCGAGATCATCAAACCCGACCAGGTGATGATCGTGCCCGACGATGCGCCCGTGCCCGAGCGGCCTGCGGTGTCCGCCCCGCGCGAATTCAGCGGCACGGTCACCCTCGCGACGTTCAACATTCTTAATCTCTTCGATGCGCACGATGACCCCTATCACCTCGACGAGGGGACCGATCCCAAGCCCGAGTCCGAGCAGAAGAAAGTGGCCGCGATGATTCGCAGGATCGATGCCGATGTGCTGGCGCTGGAGGAGGTCGAGAACGAGGGCGTTCTCAAGCAATTCGTCGATACGCATTTGGCGGACATGGGCTACAAGAACGTCGTCAGTTTTGCCAGCAACGACCGGCGCGGAATTGAATGTTCCGTGGTTTCGCGTCTCCCGGTGGGTCCGGTCACGTCTTATCGGTTTGTCGATTTCAGCGACGGCTCGGGCGGCCAGACGCGTTTTCAACGAGACTTGCTCCGCGTGCGCATCCTGCCGCCGGAGGCCCCGGCCTTCGATGTATTTGTCGTGCATCTCAAGAGCAAGCGCGGCGGCGAGGAAAGTTCAGGCCGAATCCGCACGGCCGAGGCAAAGGCGGCGAGGAAGATCATGGACGAGGTGCTTGCAACAGATCCCGAAGCGTTGTTTGTGATCTGCGGGGACTTCAACGACACGTTTGACAGTCCGTCGCTGAAGTTGATTCGCGGCGAGGGCGAATCAGCACTTCGTGACTTTTTGCACGATGTCCCGAAATCAACGGTGAGTTTCAACCAGGCGCCATACAGGAGCATGATTGATTTCATCTTTGCGTCGCCGGCGATGGCGAAGCGTTACGAGGCGAAGACGTACCAGGTGATCCAGAGCAGCAAACAGGAGGGGGGTTCAGACCATAATCCGGTCGTGGCGAGGTTCAAGTTGAAGTGATCTTCAAGCCCGCCGGGCGGTACCGAGAGTTTCGATTTGGAAGGCTGAATGGTCGCGCTATTATGGGGCGAAACTATGCTGCACAGCATTCAAATAATGCTCTGGATTACGGCTTGGCGGCCCGGAGCGGTTTATTATTAACTCTTTTAATTTCAGATACTTACGAACTACGCAGGGAGGGGCTTAAGCGGTATCCAATTCAGTTTCCCAGGAATCGGGAAGCGTGAAGTAAAAAAACCCTTTTGACGGGCCGATTAAGGTGTTGACACCGCATTCCCAGTATAGCTAAACTTCGCCCTCGTTGTCAGGCGATAAAGCCTGAAAGGTCTCGCCCTTACGGCGCGGCAAGGCCGAGGCACCTAGCAACTGTTCAGGCGTTCCCGCTGAACAGCCGTGCTCTGGGCCATCGGAGTGTGAAGAGTCTAAGCGGGAACTCATTTGAAGAATTGAGGTGTCTGATGTGGTGGGACGTTTTGCTCGGTGCGTTGATCGGCTTGATCGACCTGAATCCGCTGCTGGACTTCGTCCTGACGCCGCTTAGCTGGGCGTTGCTGTGGTTTGGCAACTAGTTCGAGTTGAATTGCGACGCGCCGTGTGGCGCGTCCAACTAAGTTCCTTTTTTTGAAAAGGAAGGATACACATGGTTTGGGATTTTGTGATTGGTGCTTTGATCGGTCTTATCGACCTGAACCCGCTGCTGGACTTGATCCTGACGCCGCTTAGCTGGGCGCTGCTCTGGTTCGGCAACTAAGCCGACCTTGGCAAAGTACGCAGTGGGCCGATGAGGCCAACTAGCAGGTTTCCGTCCGAGAGGGCAGACGGTCTCGAGATCGTCAGAGTGGACTCGGGCAGGAATCGCAAAAAGCCGCCTCCCTTTGAACTTTGTTTTCAACGTGGCAGGAAGGCGGCCATCGGGTCGGACCACATGGCCCGTCATGACCCAGGCATCCAGCGCTCCATGCGAGTGCTAAAAAAGTCTGCTTCTGCTAGCAGTAGCAGGACCTGCGCGTGAGTCACGTTCAGGTCCTGTTTCATTTTTACTTGCGCCAGTGATACCATAATTGTTTTGAACAAGAGGCGCGGGGCCGCTCGGATCAACACCGACCCCAGTTGCCGCCGCCTTGTCACCGCGATGACTACGAAAACCATGGCCAAAGTAGAAGTACCCGAGGGATTGTGGCTGCGCTGCCAGGGTTGCAGCAAGATGATCTTCCGGAAGATTCTGGAGGAGAACCTGCTTGTCTGCCCCGAGTGCCAGCATCATTACCGTGTCGATGCGCGAACGCGCGTCACACAGTTGACCGACCCCGACAGCTTTGAAGAGTTCAACGCGGGTCTGGTTTCGAGTGATCCGTTGAATTTCAAGGACTCCGCCGGATACAAAGATCGCCTTTCCGCCGCCCAAAAGAAAACCGGCTTGACGGAAGCGGTTCTCACCGGCCGGGCCTACATCAAGGGTCGCCCCGTCATCCTCGCGGTGATGGATCCTTTTTTCGTAATGGGTTCGATGGGCACGGTCGTCGGCGAGAAGGTCACTGCGGCGATCGAGCGCGCCACCGACGAGGAGTTACCCGCCGTCATCGTGACCTGCTCCGGCGGCGCCCGCATGCAGGAGGGCCTGGTCAGCCTCATGCAGATGGCCAAGACGTCGGCGGCCGTCGCACGGCACGATGATCACAAGGGGCTTTACATCACGGTGATGACCGACCCGACGACGGCCGGCGTGGCGGCGAGCTTTGCATTTCTGGGGGATGTGATTCTGGCGGAACCCAAGGCGATGATCGGCTTTGCCGGCCCGCGCGTCATCTGGAACACGGTGAAGGTGGATCTTCCGGAAGGATTCCAGACGTCGGAGTTCATGCTGGAGCACGGCTACATCGATCGAATTGTCCCGCGGTCGGACCTTCGCAGCGAAATCGCCCGAATCATCGACTATTGCGGGAAGTGATCGCGAGGCCCCCTTGCCGCGATTGGGTATCGCTGGCGAACCGGACTCTTGGACATGCCAAGAGGCTGGGCCTTTCCACCTTCCTTGCACGCGGTGTTGCGCAGCGTCAAAACCTGCTTCCGTGTAGGCGTATCAACTGGTTCGGGTTGGTATTATCGGTCATTTCGCATTCGATGAATCCTTGGTCAATCTTGTGAAAACGCCGACGCCGTCAGCCGATGGAAGCACAGCAGACTTGGTTTAAGTGCTTTCGACAGGCCAAGTTGGATCGCGTGGATTAGATGGGGCTTTTCCGTGAAGGCGCAACAACTCAAAGGGCCGGATCGGACGGCGGCGAGTTGCCTGTTCAGACCTGGAATGCGATAATCACAGGTCTTTGATTCCGGTGTCAACAGCCTTGCCGCCGGCGAGACCATGCGCGACTGAATGGGTGTGTCTCGAAACGCGTGGCAATCGGGAAAGAGCAAAGCGTCAAGCGAACGTTGAGCCGATTATGAACATCCTTGGAATATCCGCCTTTTATCACGACAGCGCGGCCTGCCTCGTTCGCGACGGCGAGATCATCGCCGCGGCCCAGGAGGAGCGCTTCACGCGAAAGAAGCACGACTACCGATTTCCGAACAAGGCGATTGATTACTGTCTCGCCGAAGGCGGCATCACGCCGGAGCAGCTCGATCACGTCGTGTTCTATGACAAGCCGCTGCTGAAGTTCGAGCGGCTGCTGGAGACGTACCTGTCTTATGCACCGGCCGGGTTGAAGAGTTTCATGCAGGCCATGCCGTTGTGGATGAAGCAGAAGCTGCACCTTCCGCGGGAAATGGATCACGGCCTGAAGAATAAATATAAAGGTCGCTATATCTTCACCGAGCACCACGAGTCGCACGCGGCCAGTGCCTTCTTCCCCTCGCCCTTCGAGGAGGCGGCCATCCTGACGCTGGACGGCGTTGGCGAGTGGGCGACGGCCAGCTACGGCTACGGCCGGGGCAACAGGATTCACATTTCACACGAGATGCATTTTCCGCATTCGGTGGGTTTGCTGTATTCGGCGTTTACCTACTACTGCGGGTTCAAGGTCAACTCGGGCGAGTACAAGCTGATGGGCCTGGCGCCCTACGGCGAGCCGAAGTTCGTTGATCTCATCCTGAAGAATCTGGTCGATCTGAAGCCCGACGGGTCGATCCGGATGGACATGAAGTACTTCAACTACTGCCAGGGGCTGACGATGACCAGCCCGGCGTTTCATGACTTGTTCGGCGGACCGCCGCGCGGGCCGGAGTCGAAGCTCACCCAGCGCGAAATGGACATCGCCGCGTCGATTCAATGGGTGACCGAGGAAATCATGCTCCGCGCCGCGCGCCACGTACACAAAGAGAGCGGCGGCATGAAGAATCTCGTGCTGGCCGGCGGCGTCGCGCTGAACTGCGTCGGCAACGGTCGCATCCTTCGCGAGGGGCCGTTCGAGCGGATCTGGATTCAGCCTGCGGCCGGCGACGCCGGCGGGGCGCTGGGCGCGGCGCTGTTTGTCTGGCACCAGTTGCTGAACAAGCCGCGTCAGGTGCAGCCCGATCTGGACTCGCAGCGCGGTTCGCTGCTCGGTCCGGCTTACACGACGGAGCAGATCCGCCGCATGCTGGACGAAGCCGGCGCGAAGTATCACTACTTCGAGCGCGAGGAAGACGTGATCGACCGCATTGTCGAGGCCATGACGAACGAAAAGGTTGTCGGTCACATGGCCGGTCGCATGGAGTTCGGCCCCCGGGCGCTGGGTTGCCGTTCGATCATCGGCGACGCGCGTTCGCCGGCGATGCAGTCGGTGATGAATCTGAAGATCAAGTTCCGCGAGAGTTTCCGGCCGTTCGCCCCGTGCGTATTGCGCGAGCACGTGCACGAGTATTTCCAGATGCGGCCGAACGAGGACAGCCCGTACATGCTGCTGGTCGCGCCGGTTCGCGAGGAGAAACGGATACCGTTGAACGGCGAGTCGGACAAGCTGTTCGGCATCGATAAGCTGAAGCAGTTGCGTTCGGTGGTGCCGGCGATAACTCACGTGGATTATTCGGCGCGCGTGCAGACGGTGGATCCGGTTCGTCACCCGCGGATGTACCGCGTGATGTCTCGGTTCAAGGAGAAGACCGGCTGCCCGGTGATCATCAATACGAGTTTCAACGTTCGCAGCGAGCCGATTGTCTGCTCACCCACGGATGCGTACCGGTGTTTCATGGTCTGCAACATGGACGTGCTCGTGGTGGAGAACTTCATCATGTACAAGCATGAGCAGAAGCAGATGACCGAGGCGGAGATTCAGGAGTACCTGGCGCAGTTTCAACTGGACTAAGCGTGTGTCCGGCGCCGCACGGCTCACCGGCTGTCAACCGGCGCCTCCGGATTTGAGGACACCCCCGAGACGAAGTCATCATGATTCAAATCGACTGGAAGCCATCGAACCGCGTCCTCCGCAACTTCGGGTTGATCGGCGTGGTCGCGTTTTCGGCATTCGCCGGCCTTGTTCATTACCAGGTCGGCATGTTCAAATTGATTCCCGGCACGCCGCCGGTGCTTTACACGCTGCTGGGTCTTGCGGGGTATTGCGGTGTGTTCGCGCTGGTCGCGCCGCCGGCGCTGAAGTGGCTGTACATCCTGCTGACGGTGGTGAGCTTCCCGATCGGATTCGTCGTGTCGTACGTGGTCGTGCTGGCCATGTTCTTTCTGGTGATTACGCCGATTGCGCTGATCTTCAAGTTGACCGGGCGCGATCCGATGAACCGAAAGTTCGATCCGTCGCTGGCGAGTTACTGGATTCCTCGCACGCCACCGTCTTCGGTGAAACGCTATTTCCAGCAGTTCTGATGCCGCAACCTCGGAGCCTGGCATGTCAAACCACGATGATCAGAATGATTTTTCTCGGGAAGCCGAGGGCGGACGGACCGGTCTGGCGTCCGAGTTTGTCGATTTTCTTAAGCACAACAAGAAGTGGTGGCTGCTGCCGATTCTGCTGGCGATGGTCGCCGTGGGCGTACTGATCGCGCTGGGCGCAACGGGTGCGGCACCGTTCATCTATCCGCTGTTTTAGGCTTGAGGCTTGGGGCGTGAGTCGCCGCGACGGAGCGACCCCGCCGCGGGCGTGGTGGTCGGCACGCGGGACGCGACGAAGATCCCCAGCAGGATGATCCCGCCGCCGATGCCTTGCATCAGGCGAATCGCTTCGCCGAGAAAAAAGTAGGCAAACAGCGTCGCGCCGATCGGCTCGCCAAGGATGCACACCGCGACGAGCGTGGCCGGCAGATGGCGCAGTGCGTAATTCAGCGACGTGTGGCCGATGAGCTGCGGTACGAGCGCCAGCAGTATGAGATAGACATACGTCGCGCGGTTCAGGCCCAGCACCGTCGCCCCTTGCGCCAGTGAAATCGCCGCCAGCAGCAAGGCCGCCACGCCGTAGACCGGCAGCACATAGGGCAGCAATTCCACCTCGGCGCGCACCCGACGGCCGATGAGCAGGTAGCACGACGCCATCACGGCTCCCGCCAGCGAAAGGAAGTTCCCATACAGCGCGCCGGGCTTCTCGGTCGGCCCGGGCTTGACGATGGGGGCTGCCTTGGTCCCATCGGCTTCGACCACGCCGGCGTCGATGGGCGTTGCGCCGGAGGCCGATGGAATCCGCGCGCTCACTTCGGCTGATCCGGCTGCATCGGAGAGGCCGATGAGTGTGCCGCCCACGACGGCCATCACGATGGCGATGATCAGATTGCGGTGCAGCTTTTCTTTGAGAAAGACAAACGATGCGATTCCGACGAAGATCGGGTTGGTGGTGACCAGCACGACCGAGGAGAGCACGCTGGTGTGCCGGAGTGACGCCACCCAAAAATAAAAGTGCAGCCCGAGGAACAGTCCGGCGAAGATGACGGCGCGAACATGCTTGCGCGGCAGGGTCAGCGCCCGGCGGCGGTGCGCGGCGATGGCCGGCGGCACCAGGCAGAGCGTGGCGAGGACCATGCGCGTGGCGGCGATGATCACGGGCTGCGCGTCGTGGCTCAACTTGATAAAGATGGCGGCCGTGGAGATGGCGACGATTCCGACGCCGACGATCCATGGCAGTGCGCGCGGATGATTCATGGGTCTGGATATGTAGCCGAGGCGGCGGCGTGAGGGAAGAGGCGGTGAACCGGACGTGGGGAACTGTACCCGCTGGGGAATCGGAGCGGGGTAGTTTCGCCCAGAATTGCTATAGGTCCGGTTCCGATCATCCTTGGGAAAAGCATAAAAGGGCCGTCCTGTGGCGGTTATCTTGCACGAGATGGCGGGTCGGCGTCTGGCACGTCGCGTGTAGGGGTAGATGCGGCAGGCGGTCGCGCGCCGCGCGGAACGAGTTGACGTCCCAGCCGCTTGTTGCGTGTGTCGCGCGCAAGCCTGCCGAGGATATCCGTCTGCCGTAGAAGTGACGGAGGGCCTCGCTCGCCACGTGGGGGAGTCTTGCATTGTTGGATGAAAAAGGAATCGGTGACATGGAGTCTGCCCTGGCGGAAACCCGGTACATGCTCAAGCGGTGGCAATTGTCGGCGTCGGCGACGGGGTACATCTGGATCAAACCAACGGTCGATCGGCTTAGCCCGGAGGAACTCGCGGGCTTTCTGGCGCTGCTGCGCCGCGCGTGCGAATCGCAGCAACCGCGGATGATCATGTTTGATTTTCACGAAGTGCAGATCGTGGGGCACCAGTGGACAACGGTGGAGTCGCTGCTGCTGGACTTGGCGAGGTCGATGCACGCGCGGTGCCGGGTGGTATCGTCACCCCAGCGGCCGGTGTCGGCGTTCTTTGTGTACCAGGATGCCGCGGAGTTCGGAGCGGCCGGCCCGCCGCAGAGCGCGATTCCTGCGGCGTGACCCATCCGAGCCGCCGCCGTCTGGCGTCGGAATGGGACCCGCGTTCGTCAGCAAGGGGTCATCTTGCCCAAGCAAAGCGCCTCGATGTCGGCGCGCGGACCGCTCCTGACGGTCGCGGCTAGCTTCGATTCACTTCTTGCGCCGCGTGCCTGGTTTGCCAGGATGCTTCGAGACCGCTGTCGCTTTCGCACCGGCTGCCTCCTTGCCAGGCGATGCCCCCTTGGACGCATCGGCGGCGACGGGTGCGCTCGACTTTGCCGCGCCGTCGGTTGGCGTGGCCGTTGAAGGCGACTTGGCTTCCGCCGTTGCTGGCTTGGCCTCTGCCGCCTCCGCCTTGGCGGCCTTGTGATACGACTCGCTGCGGTAGTCGGTCTGGTAGAAGCCGGAGCCTTTGAACAGGACCGCGCCGCCCGGGCCGATCAGCCGCTTGACGGGCGTGACCTTGCAGCAGGACTCGCACTTCGTGCGGCGCAGGGGCGATGCCTTGATCGACTGAAACACTTCGAAGACGGTCTGACAGTTGTCGCAGCGGTATTCGTAGGTCGGCATGAGTCGTGCTTCCTCAAAACTCCCGGTAGCCCGTTCGGCGTCCAGCCATCGCGCGAGTCATCTCCGCGGCGGCTAACTGCTTACGTCGTTCGGATCGCCCTGGCTTTTCCCATCCCCCGTCGCTGCGTCGGCGCTGATCGCCACGCGCGCGGGGCGAAGCACCCGATCGTGCAATCGGTAGCCCCTTTGCAATTCCGCGCAGACCGTGCCGGCCGGAAACGTCGAATTCGCATCCTGCATCAGCGCCTCGTGAATTTCCGGGTCGAACGGCCTGCCGACGGCCTCGATCGGCTCGATGCCGTGGGCCTTGAGCACTTTCGCGAACTCTTCGGCGAGCAGCTTTACACCCGCGCCGACGGGGTCGTCAGGCGGGAGGTGGTTCACGTGTTCCAGCGTGCGATCGAGGCTGTCCACGACGGGGAGCAGCTCGCGGGCGAGATCGGTCGCGGCGTGCTTGAGTGCCTGGGCGTGCTGCTGTTGCAGGCGGCGCGAGACGTTCACGGTCTCGGCCTGCGCGCGGAGATATTTGTCTTTGTATTCCTCCACCTCGCGGCGAAGGGCGTCGATGGGATCGGCCGGCGCGGGCTGGGCCTGATCCGCCGCGGCGTCGCCCGCGTCCGTCGCGTCGCTCGGCGCACCGCCGTCGGCGTATTGCTTCACTTCGTCATCGGTGGGGGTCACGATCCTGGGTTCTTCCTTCTTCATATCGTTTGCCTGTTGCATCGCGCGATCATTGGTCGATTTCAACGAGGCGATCTTCACCGGTCATGTTCGGCCGCGCGGGCTGAAGCCCGCGGCTCGTAACGGAAGTACCACCTGCGCGTCAATCCTTCAGGGTCGACAAGAACTCCTTCAGCTTGTCAAAAAAACCACGGCTCTCGGGCAGCACGCGCTTGTCCTCCGTCTCGGCGAACTCGCGGAGCAGTGCCTGTTGTTTGTCATTCAGCCGCCGGGGAATCTCCACCAGAACGGCCACGATCTGGTCGCCCCTGCGGCCGCTACGAACGTCGGGCAGCCCCATCTTCGGCAGGCGAATCATTTCGCCGTGTTGCGTGCCGGCGGGGATTGTCACCACGGACTTGCCGGTCAGCGTCGGGATCTCGATCGTCGCGCCCAGCGCCAGTTGCGTGAACGACAACGGCAGACGAAAGAGCAGATCGTTGTTGTGCCGCTCCAGGAACGGGTGCGGCTCAACACGAATGTGGCAGTGCAGGTCGCCGCGCGCCGCACCGTGATCGCCCGGCTCACCCTCCCCGCGAAGTCGAACGACCTGACCGTCGTGCACGCCCGCCGGAATCTTCACGGTGACAATCCGTCGCTTCGCCATTCGACCGCTGCCGCGACAGTCCTTGCACGCTTTCGTGATCGTGCTGCCTTTGCCCCGGCAGTCGGGGCAGGCCGTCACCACGCGCGACGAAAAGAAACCCATGCTTGTCGTGCGCTCGACCTGGCCGTAGCCGCCGCAGGTGGAGCAGCTCTTCATGGCCGTTCCCGGCTCGGCGCCCTTCCCACCGCACCGCTCGCAATAGTCGTTCCGGCTGAACTCGATTTGACGCTCGACATCGTGGGCGACTTCGGCCAGCGTCAGAACGATCTCCGTTTGCAGATCGACGCCGCGCGAGGTCCGCCGCCCGCCGCCCAGGTCGCCGAAAATGTCCCCGAAGATGTCCCCGAAGACGCTGAAGATGTCGTCGGCCCGCATGTGCGAAAAATCGTGTACCGCCGTGCCGCTTAGCCCGGCATGGCCGTAGCGATCATAGCGGCTGCGCTTCTCCGGGTCGGACAACACCTCGTAAGCCTCGGCGGCGGCCTTGAACATCTCCTCGGCATTGGGGACGTCGCTCGCGCGGTCGGGGTGATACTTCATCGCCGCCTGACGGTAGGCGCGCTTGATCTCGTCCGGCGAGGCCTCGCGATGGACGCCGAGCACTTCGTAGTAGTCTTGTTTGATTGCCACAGGCATCGCCGATCTTCTTGTAGCCGGCGGATCGCTTTCCGTCGGCTGCATCCGCTTGAAAAAACATCGGGACGCAGGCCGCGACAGGCCCCGTCCCGATGTGTTCCATCATACGCGTGTCATTCTCTTCATCTATCGGACGGAACCGGGAATCGGCTGCTCTTTGTCCTTGTCCTTCAGCTCCGTGATCATCACGTTGGACATCAGCAGCACGCCGACCACGCTGGCCGCGTTTTCCAGCGCCGAGCGGACGACCTTCGCCGGGTCGATGATGCCGGCCTTGAACAGATCGCAGAACTCATCGCGCCGGGCGTCGTAGCCGAAGCTGCCTTTGCCTTCGAGAATCTGCTCGACCACCACGGCGCCATCCTTGCCGCTGTTCTCGGCGATCTGCTTCGCCGGGGCCGACAGCGCCGAGGCGATGATCATCATGCCCGTCTTCTCGTCGCCCTCGGCGGTTTTCGCGGCGGCCTTCACGGCCTCGATGCTGCGAAGCAACGCGACGCCGCCGCCCGGGACAACGCCCTCCTCAACGGCTGCCTTTGTCGCGTGGAACGCGTCGTCCACGAGATCCTTGCGCTCCTTCACTTCGATCTCGGTCGCGCCGCCGACCCGGATCACCGCGACGCCGCCGGTCAGCTTCGCCAGACGCTCCTGGAGCTTCTCCTTGTCGTAGTCGCTGGTGGTCTTCTCGATCTGGGCGCGAATCTGATCGGCCCGCGCCGCGATGTCGCTCTTCTTGCCGGCGCCCTCGATGATCGTTGTGGTGTCCTTGGCGATGACGACTTTCTTCGCGCGGCCGAGCTGATTCAGCTCGAGGCTCTCCAGCTTCAGACCGCGATCCTCGCTGATGAATTCCCCGCCGGTGACAACGGCCAGATCCCCCAGCATGGCCTTGCGACGATCGCCGAAGCCCGGGGCCTTCACCGCGCAGCACTTCAGAATGCCGCGCAGGCGGTTGACCACCAGCGTCGCCAAGGCCTCACCCTCCACGTCTTCGGCGATGATCAGCAGCGGCTTGCCGCCGGTCAGAATCTTCTCCAGCAGCGGCACAAAATCGCGCAAGGAGCTGATCTTCTTCTCGTAAATGAGAATGTACGGATCTTCCAGCACGCACTCCATGTCGGCCGCATTCGTGATGAAGTACGGCGAGATGTAGCCCTTGTCGAACTGCATGCCCTCGACGACGTTCTTCTCCGTCTCGAAGCTCTTGCCCTCTTCGATGGTGATGACGCCTTCGGGACCGACCTGTTCCATCGCTTCGGCCAGCAGCTTGCCGATCTTCTCGTCACCGTTGGCCGACACCGTGCCGACCTTCGCGATGTCCTCGCTGCCCTTGACCTTCACGGAGAGCTTGCGAATCTGCTCCACCGCCACGGCCACCGCGCGATCCATTCCGCGCTTCAGCAGCAGCGGGTTCGCGCCGGCCGTCACATTACGCAGGCCTTCCTTGAAGATGGCCTCGGCCAGCACCACGGCCGTCGTCGTGCCGTCGCCGGCGACGTCGCCCGTCTTGCTGGCAACTTCGTTCACCATCTTCGCGCCCATGTTCTCGAACGGCTCGGGCAGTTCGATCTCCTTCGAGACCGTCACGCCGTCTTTTGTTACGCGCGGCGCGCCCCAGCTCTTCTGGAGCAGCACGTTGCGGCCGGTCGGGCCGAGCGTCACCTTGACCGTCGACGCCAGCTTCGTCAGGCCCTCGCGAACGGCCTCGGCGGCTCGCGCACTGAACATCATCTGCTTCGCTGCCATGGATCATTCCTCTCGATCAATGCGGCCGTCAGGGGCCGATTATCCATTCGTTCGCTCCCTCATCCTTTCCGGGAGAGGGCCGGAGTGGGGTACGATGTACGAAATCGACGCGCCCACCACACCCAATTTCGATTACTTCTCCAGGATCGCCAGCACGTCGCTCTCGCGGATGACCGTGTACTTCTTGCCGTTCACGGTCACTTCCGTGCCGGAATACTTGCCATAAAACACGTCGTCGCCGACGCGGACCGACAACGGACCGCGGTTGCCGCTGTCCAGCAGCTTGCCCGGGCCGACCGCCAGCACCTTGCCGCGCGTCGGCTTTTCCTTCGCGTTGTCGGGCAGGACGATGCCGCCGGCCGTGCGCTCCTCGGCCTCATGCTGCTCGACCACGATGCGATCATCCAACGGCTTGATGTTGATGCGTCCCATGTCTGTCACTCCTAAGAGGTTGTCTGTTTTCTTCAGGCGCTTGGCGCCGTTTGTAACTATTGGTTGCGACTTCGAATACGATTGCTCCGCGATCGGCTCTTTGTTGACGGCGTGCGAACTACATCATCCCGCCCATGCCGCCCATGCCGCCCATCTCGTCGTCGTCGTGACCGTGTCCGGCATGGCCGTCGTCGCCGTCGGTCTTGGGCTTTTCGGTGATGCAGCAATCGGTGGAGAGCAGAATGCGCGCGACGCTCGACGCGTTTTGCAGAGCCGTGCGGACGACCTTGGTCGGGTCGATGACGCCGTCCTTCACGAGATCGGTGTACTCGTCGGTCAGGGCGTTGTAGCCGAACGCGCCGCTTTTCTGCTCAACGCGATGCACGACCACGCCCGGCTCGACGCCGGCGTTTTGCGCAATCGCCATGATCGGCGCGAGCAGCGCCCGCCGGATCACTTCCACGCCGACCGCCTCGCCCTCGCTCCTGGTGCGAACGCCATCCAGCGCCGAGCGCGCCCGCAGCAGGGCCACGCCGCCACCGGGAACGATGCCCTCTTCAATCGCCGCGCGCGTCGCGTGCAGCGCGTCTTCGTAACGCGCCTTCTTCTCTTTCAACTCCGCTTCGGTGGCTGCGCCGACCATGATCTGCGCCACGCCGCCCGACAGCTTGGCCAGGCGCTCCTGGAGTTTCTCGCGGTCGTAGTCGCTCGTCGTATTCTCGATTTCCTTGCGGATCATTTCGATCCGGCCCTGGATCGCCTTGCTTTCGCCGGCGCCTTCGACAATCGTCGTATTGTCGGCATCGACGTGAATCTTCTTCGCCTGGCCCAGGTCGGTGATGGCCACGTTGTCCAGCTCGATGCCGAGATCCTTGAAGATCGGCTTCGCCCCGGTCAGCACGGCGATGTCTTCGAGCATGGCCTTGCGGCGGTCTCCGTAGCCCGGCGCCTTCACCGCGCACACCGGAAGAATGCCGCGCAGCTTGTTTACCACCAGCGTCGCCAGCGCCTCGCCCTCGACGTCTTCGGCAATGATCAACAGAGGCCGCTTCGTCTTCGCCACCTTCTCCAGCAGCGGGACGAGCTTGGTGATGTTGCTGATCTTTTCCTCGTAGACGAGCACGAACGCCTTGTCGAGTTCGCACTCCATGTCGTCGGGATTGGTCACGAAATGCGGCGAGAGATAGCCGCGGTCGAACTGCATGCCCTCGACCACTTCGATCGTCGTCTCGGCGCTCTTGCCCTCCTCGATCGTGATGACCCCGTCCTTGCCGACCTGCTTGAAACACTCGGCCAGCTTCTCGCCGACTTCGCGATCGTTGTTCGCCGAGATGCTCGCCACGCGGATGATGTCCTCCACGTTGCGATCGTCGGCCTTCACCGGGCGCGACAGCTTCTTCAGCTCCTCCGTGATCGCCGCGACGGCCTTGTCGATGCCGCGGCAGATGGCCATCGCATCGGTCCCGGCGGCGACGTTCTTGAGACCCTCGCGAAAGATGGCTTCGGCGAGGACGGTGGCGGTGGTGGTTCCGTCGCCCGCGGTGTCGGAGGTCTTGCTCGACGCCTCCTTCACAAGTTGCGCGCCGAGGTTTTCGTATTTGTCGGAGAGTTCGATTTCTTCGGCGACGCTCACGCCGTCCTTGGTCACGGTCGGCGAGCCCCAGCCCTTGTCGAGAATGGCCGTGCGGCCGCGGGGGCCGAGGGTGGCTTTGACGGCCGATGCGAGTTTTTCAACGCCGTTCAACAATGCCGCGCGGGCATCATCGTGAAATGAAAGCTGCTTGGCGCCCATTTTTGCAGGTCTCCTTTTGGACGTAACCGAATGCGTGTGATCGTGTGGCGTATGCCTGTGATTTGCTTTGGGGAGGGGCGTCCGCCGCCCCGGTTCAGACCGTCTCCTCGTTCTTGCTTCGAGAATCAAGGGCAAGCCTTGTGCCGAGATGGACCGTACACTGTGGACTTTGCTTAAGTGCTGGATAGGGCTTGGGTTACCAATTGCAATCGGGTGCTGTTATCTTTGGGCGGTCGGTCGTCAAATCTGCCACAAAGGCAGCCGCCGACGGGTGGACTGCCGAACTGTCACGGCATTTCCATCGGGGCGCGGGGCCGGTGGAGCGAGCCTGTGCGGGTCAAGGCGGAGTTAAACTGGGCTGGGAATTCACACGACGGGAGCCGCCGATGAGCGATCATGTGCGAACCATCCTTAGCCAGTATGACTCGACGGCGCCGCTGGAGCGGGCATGGACCATTCCCGCGCCGTGGTACACCGAGCCGGCGGTAGCGGAACTGGAGCAGCGGGCAGTGTTCTGGGCGAACTGGCACTACGTCTGCCCGCTGGAATGGCTCGAAGCCCCGGGTTCGTTTGCGACGGCGGTCGTCGCCGGAGAGCCGATCGTGGTGGTGCGCGGTCGGGATGGCGTGCTGCGGGCGTTTTTCAACGTGTGTCGCCATCATGCGGCGGCCGTCGCGACCGACGAATGCGGCACGTGCTCGGTGCTGCGCTGCCCGTACCACGGGTGGACCTACGATCTCGACGGTCGTCTGAAAGGCGCGCCGGAGTTTGAAGGCGTGGAGGGTTTTGATCGCGCCGCGTCGGGGCTGATGCCGGTGACGGTGGACACCTGGGAGCGATTTGTGTTCGTGCGGTTGGATTCCGGCGGGCTGACGCGATCGTCGAATCCCTTCTGCCCCTTGGGGGAGAGGTTGGGTGAGGGGGAAAAGCCGACCGAATCCACTGGTTCACCCTCACCCCGGCCCTCTCCCTTAAAGGGAGAGGGTGTGTCGACGCCGTGCGGTAGCGGCGCGGGCGCGCATCGTGCGGCCGGCGGCATGTCGCTGAAAGAGCACCTCGGCGGCATGGCGGCGGGGGTGGCGAAGCTGGAGTTGGCGCGGCTGAAGTTCTTCGAGCGGCGGCGGTGGACGCTGAATTGCAACTGGAAGGTGTACGTCGATAACTATCTCGACGGCGGGTATCACGTCCCGCATTTACATAAAAGCCTAAGCACCGTGCTGGAATACAGCGATTACCTGATCGAAAACGGCGAGCGATTCTGCCTGCAACACAGTCCGCTCAAAAGCGGCAAGGACGCCGAGACGGCCGCCGTGCGCAAGGGCGATCGGGCCTATTACTACTGGCTGCACCCGAACTTCATGCTGAACTGGTACGAAGGGGTGATGGATGTGAATCTCGTCCTGCCGCTGGGGCCGGACCGGTGCGAGGTGATTTTTGATTTCTTCTTCGACGACGTGGGCGAGTCTGCGGCGGCGCGGAACCGGGCGAGCCTGGCCGTCGGCGAGCGCGTGCAGCAGGAGGATATTGACATTTGCGAGGCGGTGCAGCGCGGCCTGCACAGCCGGGCGTACGTGGCGGGGCGATTGAGCGTGCGCCGCGAAGGGGGGGAGCATTTGTTTCATCGGTTGTTGCACGGGGATTTGACGGCGAGGTGTCGCACATAAAGTAGAATTATTATTCGCACGAAGAGAGCATAATCTTTGCAATAGCAGTTTGGTACATACGAATTTTGTGGACGCAGCTCGGGGCAGTCAGACTAGGCAGATGTTGTCAGCAGAGCAAACCGGTTTCAAACTCCTCTCCCCCTTGGGGGAGAGGTTGGGTGAGGGGGACAAGTAGTTCAACCGAAAGGATTCACCCTCACCCCGACCCTCTCCCTGAAAGGGAGAGGGGGTTTTGAAACAGCCTGTACGTTCTCCGGGCAGAGGAGGGGGTATCACACAACTGACTGGCGCTCGAGGCTCGGATGTCGCCTCACGCAACGTTTAGCAATCAGATATTGAACGCATACAGCAGCGCTGTGACGGCCACGTCGGCCGTGATGAGCGCAACGATGCATTTGACGACGGTGTTGGTGGTCGCGCGGCCGACGCCTTCGGCGCCGCCGGTGACGTTGAGTCCCTCGTAGCAGGCGATGATGGCGATGAGAAGGCCGAAGATGGGGCCTTTACCCAGGCCGCTAAGGAAGTCCTTTGTCGTGACGGCGGCCTGCGTGGCGGAGAGGTAGCGGTCTGGCGTGATATTCAAGACACCTGTCGCGGTGATGAATCCGCCGAGCACGCCGACGACGTCTGCGATGACGATCAGCATGGTGAGCATGATGACGGTGGCGAGAAAGCGCGGCATGACGAGGAATCGCACGGGGTTCAGGGCGATCGCGCGCAGGGCCTTGATCTCTTCACCTTCGACCATCGTGCCCAGCTCGGCGGCGATGCTCGCACCGGCGAAACCGGAGAGCACAATGCCCGACAGCAGCGGCCCCAGCTCGCGGAACATGGCGATGACGACGATGTCGGCGATGCGCTCGATCTGGCCGTAGTTGCGCAAGGTCGGGGCCATTTGCAGGCTCAAGATGATGCCGATGAAGGTCTGCACGAGGGCGATGATGGGAATGCTGCGGATGCCGACGCGAACCATTTGCGCGAGCAGGTTTTCATAGCCGATGGGGGCCTCGCGTCGGACGGCGGTGCGGTAGAGCCAGGTGAAGGTGTCGCCGAGGAGATAGACCATGCCGCCAAGCATGGCGACGAAGCGTCGGCCGTTCTCCGCGCCGGAGAGGACGCCCTCGCCGAGCGCGGCGACGCCGCGCTGCCAGGCGGAGGGGAGCGGGTCGGATTGGGCGGAGGTGTCGCTCATGAGATACCGACGCAATGAGCCGCGGGCTTCAGCCCGCGCGGCGATGGATGCGCGATGGTCCGTTCACGCTTGTACATAAGGCCGCGCGAGCTGAAGCTCGCGGCTCTTTTGAATCGTCACGCCGTCAGGGCGGAGGCCTGATCGTCGCAGATGGTGAAAAACTTATCGAGCTTGGTGATCTCAAACACGCTGCGCACGCGGGGGTTCATGCCGAACAGAACCATCTTGCCCTTGTAGTCGCGCACGCGGCGGAAGACCTCGACCAGGGTGCCGACGCCCGACGAATCCATGTACGGCACCTCGCGCAGATCCAGCACCAATCGCTTGGGCCGCTCACCGGCCACGTCGGCCAGCGCCGCGTGCAGCGCGGGCGAATGGTGCAGGTCGATATCGCCGCCGAGGACGACGATCGTTCCGTCGTTGTGCTTGTCGATGCTTTTGACGAGGCCCGAAATTTCCGCCATGGCTGAATTCTCTTTCTCGACGGCGCCGCCACCATCCCTGCGACGCCGCGGTCTCTCGCGAAAGGCCGGCTCATCCTTGCTTTCCGGCCGACTCCCTCTGCCGCATCCGCCGTACCGCGCCCCGCTTGCTTCAGGCCGATGCGCCGCCTGCCGGTTGTGGCGATACATACTTTACCATGTCGAGCTGCATTCCGCCGTCGGGCGGGCAACTGTACTCAAAAAAGTCCATTACCGTCTGTATGATGTGCACGCCGAGCCCGCCGGGGCGCACGTCCTCGAGATTTCGGCTGCGTATCGTGGCCGGGTCGACCTGCCGCCCCTGATCGCGCACGGTCACGGCGATGCCCGGGCGGCCGTCCTTCGATTTGACCGGGGCGAGCGTGATCTGAATCGGCTGGTCGGGTTTGCCCTCGTAGCCGTGCTTGATGACGTTGGAGAGGGCTTCGTCGATGGCCCAGGTGAGCGCGTGGGCGTCGGTCTCTCCGAAGCCTTCGAGGCCGGCCATGCGCTCGACGGCACCGCGCACGATGGGCAGGCACTTGGTGCTGCTGTGGATCGAGAGTTCCACGCGGTTGGAATCCGACATCAGTCTCTGACCTCTGCGGGTGCGGCGATTCCCGATCCGTGGCCTACGTCTGCGGGCGGTGCCGCCTTCCGGGAAGTATCCTGATTCATTGACATCTTGTGCGCGCCTTGGTCAATGTAGGCGCGCCAGCGTTGGATGGCGGCGAGACGGTCGGCGCTGCTCTGGCCCGATTCCAGCCCGAAGCGCTCGCCCGTGAGGCGCTCCAGCGCCAGCATGGCGAAAAACTGCACGCCGCTGTCCTCATCTTCGAGGCGATCGACGATCAGGGGGACCGCCGCCCGGTCGTCGGCCTTGGCAGCGGCCTGGACGGCCATGATGCGCTCGGTGGGGTCGTCGGAGTTGAAGTTGGCGCGATAGGGCGGGATGTTGCATCCGACGAGCGCGAGGGAGGCGATGGCCCAGGCGTGGGTGAAAGGACGTCGGGATGGGCGGTGCTGCCAGATCAAACGAAGGCTCCTGCTTGGATTAGTCTACGAGGACAGGGGCGGTGGTACAAATTCCGGTGGTGAACCTGGGCTGTGAGTTGTTGAAACGTGAAAGAGGTGATACGCGACGGTGCGTGAGAAAGGGGCGGCGGGCACGTTTCAAGGATCGTTGAAATATAAGCGGGACGTGCGTTGAGCAGGCAGGCGACGCAGCGTCAAGCGTCAAACAGAAAGGAAGTGCGGCATGGGTCGAAATCAGGGCGCGACAGGAATGGCGCTGGCGATGTTGCTGGGTGTGTGCGGCGCGAGCGAAGCAGTTGGCGTGGATGCGAAGAACATCGCGATCGCGCGGGAGGCGGCGCAGGCGATCTTCGATGGGCAGTACGACCGGGCGGTGAAGCACTTTGACAAGACGATGTCGGCGGCGCTGGGTCCGGACAAGCTGCGCGAGACGATGGAGGGGCTGGTCGCGCAGGCGGGGAAGATGCTGTCGCTCGGCGAGCCGAAGGGTGAGCGGGCCGGGGCGCACGATGTGGTATTGATCCCCGCGCGGTTCGAGAAGGGTGCGATGCGGTTTCGGATCGTGTTATCAGCGAAGAACGAAATAGCCGGGTTGTTCATTCAACCGGACGTGCAGGCGGTGGCGTATGAGAAGGCGCCGTACGACGATCCGAGCGCCTACCAGGAGACGAATGTCGAATTCGGGCTGCCGGGCTGGCGGTTGAAGGGCAAGCTGACGGTACCGATCTCGCGGTCGCTGCATCCCGTGGTGATCCTTGTGCACGGATCGGGTCCGCACGACGCGGATGAGACGATCGGGCCGAACAAGCCGTTTCGCGATCTGGCCGGGGGCCTCGCATCGCGCGGGGTGGCGGTGCTGCGGTACGACAAGCGGACGTTCGCGCACGGAGCGAAGATCGCGTCGGTCGAGAACTTCGGCATCAAGGAAGAAGTGATTGAAGACGCGGTGGAAGCAGCGCGATTTGTTCGCAAGCAGCGTGGCAACATCGACCCGAACCGGGTGTACGTCCTCGGGCACAGTCTGGGTGCGAGCGTGGCGCCGCTGATCGCGGAGGCCGACGGGAAGTTGAGCGGGATCATCCTGGCGGCCGGCACGGGGCGCGACATGTATGAGGTCGTGCAGGAGCAGTTGGACTACCTCGCATCGCTGAAGGGCGACCAGAAGGAAGTGAATCGGAAAGTGGCGCGCGAGACGCGTGCGGCGATCCAGCGGATTCGGGGCGGGAAGGCAAAGAAGGGCGAGACGGTGCTGGGCGTGCCGGTGGCGTACTGGAACGACGTGAACGAGGCGATCGCGCGATCGGTGAAGCTGCTGTCGACGATGACGCCGCGGGTGCTGGTGATCGGCGGCGGCCGGGATTACCAGGTGACGAAGGCGGATTTCGAGATTTATTCGGCGGCGCTGAAGGGTCGGCCGAATGCGACGTTGAAATGGTATGACAATCTCAATCACCTGTTCATGGCGGGGAAGAAGAAGGCAACGCCGGCGGAGTACGAAAAGGCCGGGCACGTGGACCAGCGTGTGATCGAGCTGATCGCGGAGTGGGTACAGTCGCCGATTGGCGGATGAACGGCGCGTTCGCGGCGCCGATTTTACGGACGGTGTAGATCGTCGTCGTCGCCGGGGCGGGTCAGCAGGTACTGATGTTTGAATTGTTCGCTGGTGTGGGAGCGTTTCGCACGCAGGGCGGCGTCGCGCCGGGCGATGGTTCCCGGTGGTAATACGACAACCTGAACCGGTCCCAGTCGCAGGCTGGCGCGTTTGGAATCGTACTCGAAATTCTGCTTGCACAAGGCCGCGTCGAATCGCGCGGCCAGATCGATCGCGTCGATTGGCGTTGCCGCGTGCAGTCCGATCGCATTCTCTTCGACGAACAGGCGATAGTGCGGCGCTTCGCCCCAGACGGGCGCGACAATGAAATCGGCGTTCAAATGCTCGTGAGCGGCCGCGCGGGCTGAAGCCCGCGACTCGATGACAAGGGATTGCATCGCGGCGACGACCTGGTGCTCGGTGAGTTTTTCACCGGTGAGCGAGCAGGTGTGCGCATCGCGGCTCAAGAACTCGATCATCGGCGCTTCGCCGAGAAAGCCCGTCACGCGCACGCGGTCGCCCAGATCATAGCGATACAACCCGCCGGCGTTGGTCAGCACGACGAAGTATTCGTCCCCGACCTGCAACGCGTGGCCGAGCAGCGTATCGGGCCGGGCGCGTCCGTATTGATCGGCGGGGATGAACTCAAAGAACTGGCTGGTGACGGCGAGGACGCCGGATGCGGTTTCATCGGCGATGGGAATGGACATGCGTCCTTCGCTGGCAATGAGACCGATGTCGCGCACGGGGGTTTCGCCGAACCAGCGTCGAATCTGCGGTCGGTAGAGGCCCATGGTGCCGCCGGTCCAGTGGGCGAGGAAACTCAATCGCCAATAGTGCTGGGGCAGCAGTGCGTCGTGGCGAGCGGCGAGCGATTCAAGTTCCCTCGCACGCGGCTTGTCGGGTTTGAGTCGGTCCCAGAGGACGGCGCGCACGTTGTTGGGAATGGGCAGTGACTCATCGAGCTTGCCGTCGTGGACGTCGCGAATGAGCTGCGCGCGGCGGTCGTTCGCCGTGCGGGCGAGGGCGATGAGCGTGGCGGGGTTGGCCGTGACCATCCACGAGACATCGCGCACGATGGCGAGTCGCATGATGGTGTAGTACTTCGCGGCGGAGTCGGGGATGTGCGCGACGGCGGGGTGGGTCGTGTAGTAGCGCCGGACGAGTTTCTTCTGCGTCGCGGCGAGCAGACCGGTGATCGCGCCACAGGGCGCGCCGCCCGGGGCGAGGTGATCGTTCATCGGGCTGACGACCTGCACGATGTGCCGCAGCATCGAACCGGGATGATCGAGCAGGGCCTTGAGGCCCCAGATGTTCCAGCCGCGGCGGCAGTCGGCGAGGACCTCATTCGTGACGGGGATGTACTTCGGTTGCGCGGTGGTGCCGCTGGTCATGGCGAACATGAGCACGCGCGCACCGGATGGCAGCAGGGCGTTCGCATCGCCGCGGCGAACGCGCTCGATGTCGTCGGCGATGTCGGCATAGGTGCGGATCGGTACTTCGCGGCGAAAGTCGGCGTCGCTTCGCAATCGGTCGAAGCCGTGGCGGCGGCCGAAGTCGCTGGCGGCGGCGCGGCGGAGAATGTCGGCGAGCAGTTGCTGCTGGGTTCGGCGGGCGTCGGCGACGGCGCGGAAGAATCGGCGCGTCGAGAGCCGCGCGTGATTCGCGGCGAACTTCGCCAGGATGGTGTCGAGCAACTTCGCGGCCACGGTGGATCCAGTGTATGCCGCGCGGCCGATCCGACAAGCCGGGTCCAAGTCAGGCGGGCGGCGGCATGGCGTTCGCGGCCGGTTCGGTGGAGTCGACGCATTTGGCGATGGCGATGTCGCCCGTGACATTGACGACAGTCCGGCACATGTCGAGGACGCGGTCGATACCGAGGATGATGCCGATGCCCTCGCCGGGGACGCCAACGGAGTTGAGCACGACGACGATCATGGGCAGGCTGCCGCCGGGGATGCCGGCCGTGCCGATGCCGGCGAGGATGGCCATGAGGATGACGACGAGCTGCTGCTGAAACTCGAGGTGGACGCCGAAGACCTGGGCGATGAAGAGGATCGTGACGCCTTCGTAGAGGGCGGTGCCGTTCTGGTTGGCGGTGGAGCCGACGGTGAGGACAAAGCTGGTGATGTCGCGGCGAACGCCGAGGTTTTTCTCGGTGACGCGCAGGGCGGTGGGGAGGGTGGCGCTGCTGCTGCTGGTGGCGAAGGCGGTGAGCATGACCTCGCTGATTCGCGCGAAGAACGTGAAGGGATTGGTGCGTGTCACCGCGAGGATGAGGAGCGAATAGACGACGAGCATCTGAAAACCCAGCCCGCTCATGACCGCGATGACAAACCAGCCGAGCGTGTGAAGAATCTCCAGTCCGAGCATGGCGGTGAGCGCGAAGACCAGCCCGGCGACGCCGAGGGGCGCGAGGCGCATGGCCAGGTTGATGATCTGCATGACGGCTTCGTAAACGGCCTCGAGCAGGGAGACGAGCGGAGCGGTTTTTTCCGGGGCGAGCGTGATGGCGACGCCGACGATGAGCGAGAAGAACATGACGGCGAGCATGCCGCCGCCGGGGCTGGAGCCGTCCATCGCGCCGGCCATTTCCTGGATCGGGTTCTTGGGGATGATGTCGAGCAGGGCGTCGCGCGGGGTCTTGGCGGCCTGGGCATTGGCGAGTGTCTTGCTTGTGTCACTCGTGTAGCGCTCCAGCAGCGCGGCGCGTTTTTCCGGTGACAGGCCCGCGCCGGGTTTGAGCGACGTGACCAGGCCCAGCCCGACGGCCACCGAGATGCCCGACAGCACGATCGTGAAGAGGAGCGACTTGAATCCGACGCGGCCGAGCTTGCGCAAATCGCCCATGCCCGCGACGCCCAGTACGAGGGCGCAAAAGACGAGCGGCACAGCGATCATGTAGATGAGGCGCAGGAAGATCTGCCCGGCGGGTTCGGCGATCCAATGAACGAACCACGCGACCCGGACGTTCGGCCCGCCGTCGGCGGCGCGCGGCGCCCATTCGTTGACTGCCAGGCCTGCCGCTCCGGCGACGACCATTGACAAGAGAATCCAATGGTGCAGCTTCAGGCGCATGGGCGTGCCTCAAATACGACACCTTCGGGGGCGTGCCACGAGCGGCCGGTCATCGTTTGTCCATCGGCGGGACGGGGCGAAGCGCCGGACCGGTGTATTCGCTCAACGGGCGGATGATGCGATTGTTCGCATACTGTTCCATGATGTGGGCGCACCAGCCAGTGACGCGGCTGCACACGAAGATCGGCGTGTAGAGCGGAATCGGCACGCCCATCTGGTAATAGGCATGGGCCGCGGGGTAATCGAGATTCGGATGGATGTTCTTTTCCTTGAGCATCAGGGCCTGGAGCGCGTCGGCGATGTCGATCCAGTGGCCCTGGCCGGTCTCCTTCGTCAGTTGCAAGGACCAGCCGCGCAGGATGCCGGCGCGATGGTCGCCGTTCTTATAGACACGATGCCCGAATCCCATGATGAGGCGCTTGTTGTCGGGGTGGGCCTTGTTGTGGGCGTTCAGATCGTCGAACCACTTCTGGACATTCTCCTTTTTTCCGATCTCCAGGAACTGGTTCATGGCGGCTTCGTTCGCGCCGCCGTGGAGCGGGCCTTTCAGCGCGCCGATCGCGCCGCTGACAGCCGAGTGCAGGTCGGATAAGGTCGAAGCGATGACGCGGGCGGTGAAGGTCGAAGCATTGAACTCGTGCTCGGCGTAGAGAATGAGCGTCCCGTCGAAGACCCGACCGGCCAGATCGCTGGGTCGCTTGCCGAGGATCATCGCGAGGATGTTCGCACCGTGCGAGGCGCTGGGGTCGGGCTTGATCGCGGGGACGCCCTGGGTCTTCTGCGACCAGGCGCCGACGGCGGCGGCGATCTGGCCGAGCAGCCGCTCGCTCTTTCTAAGGCAGGCGTCGCGCGAGAGGTCCTGCGCGTCGGGGTCGAAGTGGCCGATGATCGAGACGACGGTACGCAACATGTCCATCGGCGGGATGGTCTTGGGCATCTCGGCGAGTGCGCGCGCGGCCGGCTCGGGGAGCGTCATGGCCGCCTGAACGCGCTGGCGAAACGCAGCGAGCTGGGACTTGTTGGGAAGCTCACCGTGCAGAAGCAGGTGCGCGACTTCGTCGAAGCAGGTATGCTCGGCGAGATCGGCGATGTCGTAGCCGCGGTAGCGCAGGCTGGTTTGGGTGATCTCACAGACGGAGGTCGCGCCCGCGTGGACGCCCTCCAGCCCGCCTTTGCTCGTGCTGTCAGCCATGATGCCCTCGCTTGATGGAAAATCGTCGGGTGCGACGGAGCCATGATAAGGCCGCCGGCCGGGCGTGCCAATGCGGGGCCTCGCCGATTCCGGGAATATCCGGTGCAGGCGGGTTCGGAATGGAAAGGGTATGATTGCGCCGGTCGTCCGCACCGACCAGAACGCCTGACGGCGCGGCGATCGGATGCGCCGGTTCGATTGCTTGCTTAATCGGCTCCATGCGACGGCACGTCGATGCTCGCCGCTTCATTCAGCCGGTTGATTTTGACGTTTCAACTTTTCGACGTTTTGACGACTCCATGAAATCCATCCGCTACCCGCTGTTCTGCAAGGGCGATCTCGACGGCTTTTTCGGCCTCGCGGTGGACAACCTCGTGCAGGTGCTGGTCATCGCCGCGCTGTGCAAGGAGCTGTGTGGTTTTTCCGATACGCTGCTTTTCACCACGGTCTTTCCCGGCATCGCCGTCAGCCTGCTCGTGGGCAATCTCTTCTACGCGATTCAGGCGCACTGGGTCGCGCGGCGCGACGGCAACGCGACCTGCACCGCGCTGCCCTACGGCATCAACACGCCCAGCGTCTTCGCGTACATCCTGTTCATCATGGCGCCGGTCTACGCGCGCTACAGCGGCAATCCGGATTTCGGCCCGCAGCGCGCCGCCGACCTCGCGTGGAAAGTCGGCCTCGTCGCCTGCATCGGCAGTGGGGTGATTGAGTTTCTTGGCGCGTTCATCGGTGGCTGGATTCGCCGCGTCACCCCGCGAGCCGCGTTGCTCTCCGCGCTGGCCGCCATCGGCATCATCTTCATCGCCAGCCCGTTCGCCTTTCAGATCTTTGAGCGGCCGCTCGTGGCCATGGTGCCGCTCTTTATTGTGCTGATCGGCTACTTCGGCCACGTGCGATTTCCCTTCGGCCTGCCCGCCGGACTCGTCGCTGTTGTCATCGGAACGGCACTGGCCTGGACCGTGCCGCTGGCCGTCGGCACCCCGATCATGGATGCGGACAAGGTGCGCGCGGCCGCGCAGCTCGTCGCCGTGCACAAGCCGGTGCTCTGCTGGGGCGACATCGTGAGCCTGATGACCACCGACCGAAACCTGCTCTGGTCGTTCCTCGGCGTGATCGTTCCGATGGGCCTGGTCAATGCCATCGGCTCGCTGCAAAACATCGAATCCGCCGAGGCAGCCGGCGACCATTACAGCACGGGCATCAGCATGGTCGTCAACGGCGTCGGCACGATCGCCGCCGGCCTGTTCGGCAGTTGCTTTCCGACAACCATCTACATCGGCCACCCCGGCTGGAAGGCGCTGGGGGCGCGGAGCGGCTACTCCATCCTCAACGGCCTTTTCTTCACCATCGCATTCACGCTCGGCCTCGGCGCGCTCATTGTCAGCGTCATCCCCATGGAAAGCGGCATGGCGATCGTCATGTACATCGGCATCATCATCGCCGCGCAGAGTTACTCCGCCGTGCCGACGCGGCATTATCCGGCCGTCGCCATCGGCTTCTTTCCAGCCGTGGCGATGATGGCGGTGCTGCTGGTGCCGCAGATTCTCACCGGCAGCGGCGCAACGGGCGGCATTCTGCCGATGCTGGTTGCACACGGCGAGAAGCTCAAGACCGCGCTGACCGATAGCTGGTGGCCCATTGGTGTTTACTCGCTGGCCGGGGCGAACAGCGGATTTGTTATTACCGGGATCATCATCTCTGCGGCGTGCGCGTGTCTGATTGATCGGCGGTTTCGGCCTGCGGCGATCTGGTGTTTCATCGGCGCAGCCATGACGCTGCTGGGCTTTCAGCATGCGTTTCGCGTCGAGCCGGGGCCGTTCGCGCTGTCACCGCAGGAGTTGTTGTTTTATCAGCGGACGGAGGCGTATTTCGCCGGCACGCGATTCTTCGTGAACTTCCCCGAGTATACGTACCTGCACCGCGCCTATCAGATCGCGGGCGGCTATGCCCTCGCCGGCGTGATGATGTGGGTGATGCATGCGCTGCGCGCCCGCGGCCGGGCGTTCGGCGATCTGGCCGTGGAGGTGCATGACATGTCAATTGACGTTCGTGCGATGACGACAGACGCTCACGATAGGGCGTCGGACGTCGCAACGCATCCGAGCCGGGCCAGTCATGGCCCGGAACCCGATTCGCCCCTGGCGCCGCTACCTGTCGAACCGGCTGCGCAGAAAACCGAGCCGCAACCGCCAAGTTTGTGACTCGCCCCGTGCCGAGGAGCCCCGAGCAACGCAGCGAGTAACACGTTGTACGCAAGAACCGAGAACTTAACCGGCTACATTCACGGCCGGAAAGGAGCATTTGCCATGGCCTCCAATCGCATCGTGCACTTCGAAATCCCTGCCGACCAGCCGGGGCAGTTGACAAAATTCTACGGCGAGCTGTTCGGCTGGAAGTTCACCAAGGCCCCGTTTGACGGACCGGAGTACTGGCTGGCCGACACGGGCTCCGACGGGCCCGGCATCAACGGCGCGGTCATGCAGCGCATGCACCCGCAGCACCCGTGGATGAATTACGTCGAGGTGGAGAGCATTGACGCGGCCATCGCGAAAGCGACCAAGCTCGGGGCCGAGGTCGCCCTGCCTCGCACGCCTGTCCCCGGCGTCGGCGCCTACGCGGCGATCAAAGACCCGCAGGGCAACATCTGCGGCCTGTGGGAACAGGGCGGGCCGTAGCGCCCTCCGGCCGGTTGACTGGGTCCACGCGCGACCGGTATCGACGATTCCGGCGCAATCGATGAAGTCATCGCGCGTGTGTATAATTCCTGCACACGGGGCGTAGCTCAGTCTGGTTAGAGCGCCTGGTTTGGGACCAGGAGGTCGCTAGTTCGAATCTAGTCGCCCCGAGTAAAGCCTCTCCCTCGTTTGTGATATCATGCGGCCATGCGTCGAATCCTCGCGTTCGCATGCGTGTGTGCCCTGTGCGGCTGTGCCGCGAATCCGGCAGTTAAAACGGCGGCGAGCCGTGAAACAGGAGAACCTTCCATGCAGCTCGGCAATTTCTCGGTCAGCCTCGCGGTGAAGGACCTCGCCGCGTCGCGCGCGTTTTATGAGAAGCTCGGCTTTAAGGCCGTCGCGGGCGATGCGAAGCACAACTATCTTATCGTTCAGAACGAGACGGCCACGATCGGCCTCTTTCAAGGAATGTTCGACAAGAACATTCTCACGTTTAACCCCGGCTGGGATCGCGCCTGCGCCACGCTGCCGAAGTTCGACGACGTGCGTGACATCCAGAAGACACTCAAGAGCCGCGGCTTGACGCCCGAACCGGCCGCCGACGAAGTGTCGACCGGCCCGGCGAGCTTCATGGTGCAGGACCCGGACGGGAATCCGATCCTGGTGGATCAGCATGTGCCCAGTTCGGGGAAGTGACGGTTTCGCGCGACGCAACGGCATTTCGGCAGCGCGGCCACGACCTCCGAGCCGAGCGCGGCGACGGCGGGATTGTTGTTGATTCCAGACTCCGTACGATCGAATGACCAACCGGCGAGGATTCACGAACGTCTTCTCATCAGGGCGTTCAATGGTCCTCGATTCCGGATGGGATACGAGGGAATGGCTGCCGGTCTGCCGTGGCTGTCACATGGTGCGTTTCCATGAAGTCCCTTCGCGCATCCGTTCTGAAGTTCGCGGTCCTGTGGATGGTGCTCATCACCATCCTGCACGGCTGGCTGAATCTGCACATCCATCCGTTCGCCGCGCGGAGTGCCGAGGGCGAGCAGAAGAAGTTCCGCGTCGGGTTTCTGCCGGTGACGTGCCATTTGACTTGCCCGGTGACGGATTTCATCAACCGCCAGCTCGCGGGCGACGGCATCTTCGAGCCGATTCGCTTCAACGGCTGGCCCGAATTGAAAGAGGCGTATCTGTCGGGTTACACGCAGGCGACCTTCATCCTCGCGCCGATGGCGATGAAGCTTCGCGAGGAGGGTATCCCGATCAAGGTTGTTTACCTGGGCCACCGAGATGGCACCGCGCTGATGGTGCACAAGGACTCGCGCATTTACCGGATGACGGACTTGCGCGGCAAAGTCGTCGCCGTGCCGAATCGCTTCTCCAACCAGCGGCTGCTTATCTTCAAGGCGCTGAAGGATCACGGCATGACCATCGACGACATCACGATGGTCGAGATGCCGCCGCCCGACATGCCCGTCGCGCTCGCCACGAAATCAGTGGACGCGATCACGTCGGGCGAGCCGTTCATGGCGCAGACCGAGATGGACGGCTATGGGCGCGTGTTGTACCTGACGAAGGACATCTGGCCGGAATTCATTTCGTGTGTGCTGGCGGTGCCGGAAAATGTCATCAAAAGCGACCGCGCGACGGTGCAGGCGCTCGTGGACGGCATCGCGCGGAGCGGCAAGTGGCTGGACCAGACGATGGATCATCGAATGCAGGCGTCCCAGTTTGTCTCGAAGAATTACTACAACCAGCATCCGCGGCTGCTTCAATTCGTGCTTAGCAAGCCGCCGGACCGAGTGAAGTACACCAATCTGACCGTGCGGCGACCGGATTTTGAGGAGATTGAATTGCTCGCGCGGGAGTCGGGCATCTTGAAAGGGACGGTTCACTTCGAGGATTACTGCGATCCGAGCTTCGTGCCGGATGAGGCGACGGTGCCGCCCTATGTGTTTGAGATGCCCGTGCCGGCTGGACCGGAGGGCACGCCGTGATGCGCGAATCCGGACGAGCGGGCGCGGTGGCGTTGCCTCTGTTCGTCGCGGGCGGGGTGCTGTTGGCGTGGCACGGGGCGGTTCGGTGGAGCGGGAGCGATTTGTTTCCCACGCCGTTGGAGGTGCTCCGCGGCATGGCGGAGTTGGCACGGCCCGCGCCGGCGGTTCCGACGGAGACGCCCTGGTACATCGCGCCGTTTGTCTATATGGAGCATTCGCGGCTGGTGCGTTACACCGTCGCGTCGTTGTTTCGCGTGACGGTCGGTTTCGGACTGGCGGTGATGCTGGGCATTCCGTTCGGGTTGCTGCTGGGCTGGTCGGTGCGGTTGTTTCGCGCGTTCAACCCCATCATCCAGGTGCTGCGGCCGATCTCGCCGATCGCGTGGATTCCCGTCGCGATATTATGGTTCGGGGTGGACGACAAATCGCCGATTTTTCTGATCTTTCTCGCGAGCGTGTTTCCGATCACGGTGGCGGCGATGGCGGCTGTACAGAATATGCAACTTGTCTATGTCCGGGCGGCGCGGAACTTCGGCTTGAGCAAACGGCAACTGTTCACGCGCGTGATCTTTCCCGCGTGCCTGCCGCAGATTCTCACCGGCGTGCGCATCGCACTGGGCGTGGCATGGCTGGTCGTCGTCGCGGCCGAGATGATCGCCGTCAACAGCGGCCTGGGCTTTCTCATCATCGACGCGCGCAACGCAGGCAAACGGTACGACCTCGTCGTAGCGGGAATGGTCATGATCGGCCTGATTGGCCTCGTGCTGGACTTGCTGATGCGCCGGCTGGAGCGATTTGACGAAGTCCGCTGGGGGTATGCTTCGCAATGAACGCCACCGCAACCCAACCCGCCGCCGTGGAGGTGCGCGATTTGCGCATGACCTACCGCGGACGCACGCATGGCGAACAAGTTGAAGCATTGCGCGACGTGTCGCTTTCGGTGCGCGAGGGGGAGTTCGTCTGCATCGTCGGGCCGTCGGGCTGCGGCAAATCGACGCTGCTGAACATCGTTGCCGGGTTTCTCGGCGCGACCGCCGGCCGAGTGATCGTTGAAGGTCGCCCGGTGACGGGGCCGGACCGGCGGCGGATTTTTCTGTTTCAGGAGAACGGCGTCTTCCCGTGGCTGAACGTGCGCGACAACGTCGGGTTCGGCCTGCTGCGTGCGGTGCGGCGAGACCGCGACGCGATCGTGCGGCATTACATTGACATGGTCGGACTGGCCGGGTTCGATTCAGCCTATCCGCACGAATTGTCGGGCGGAATGAAGCAGCGCGTGGAGATCGCGCGGGCGCTGGCGGCCGGACCGGATATCCTGTACATGGACGAGCCGTTCGGGGCGCTGGATTTCCTGACGCGCATGAAGATGCGATCCGACCTCATTCGCATCTGGCGGACCGAACGCAAGACGATCCTGTTCGTGACGCACGACATCGAGGAGTCCGTGCAACTGGCCGACCGGGTGCTGGTGATGAGTTCGCGACCGGGCACGATCTGCGCCGAAGTGCGGATCGACCTTCCTCGGCCGCGCGATCTGGACGCGCCGGGGTATCTGGCCGCGCGTGATCGAATCTTCCACGCGATGGGTATGACGTTGAAAATCGGTGGAGAATAGGTCGAAAGCCGGGCAAAGCGGGCCAGCGCGGTCAGAGGCGGGTGTGTGCCCGCGTTTTTGATCTCGCCGATATGAATTAGGATGACACGCGGACCAAGCGGCCGGTGGCCGGAAGGAGCCGACACATGGACAATCTGCTTTGCTTTCTCTTTGACTCGCCGACGAGTTTCCTTCAGTTGTTTATCAACCTGGGCTGGAGCATCTTGAGCCTGTTTGGCTTGCAGGCGCCAAACCTGCGCGCGGCCGTCGGCGATCTGCTGGGATGCGTGAGTTATTGAAGCCGGTCGGCTGTCACGCACTGATTCGCCCGTGGACGCGCTTGCTGGATCATGCCGAACCGTCGCTTCCACCGAGCCGCGGCGTCTTGACAGCGCCGCGCGCTTTTTTCAGAGCCGCGACGGTCACGGAGCGGTCCGCGGGCCGTGGCAGGGTCGTTCAGGCCCGCCACCTGCGAGGGCATATCGGCGACAAGCGTCTTAGAACGGCGTTTCGTCGGAGTCGGCGGCGCCGGGCGGTGGGAGTTCGCCATCCAGCGCGATGTCTTCGTCGAAGCCGCGCGCCTCGGCGTCGGCCGCGGCATCGCCCGACAAATGCGGCGCGGCGGCGTTGTCGAACCGCGCGTACTGCGGCGTGAAGTGAATCTCCACGGTGCCGGTCGGGCCGTTGCGCTGCTTGGCGACGATCAGCTCGGTGCGGCCGGTGTCGGCCGGAGGCGGCATCGCGTCGTCGTCGGTTTTTCCGCCGACCCGCTTGCGATCGCGGTAATAATCCTCGCGGTGCAGCAGCACGATCACGTCGGCGTCCTGCTCGATGGCTCCGCTTTCGCGCAGGTCGCTCATGCGGGGGCGATTGCCGTCGCGTCCTTCGACCTGCCTGTTGAGCTGGGCGAGGGCGACGATGGGGATGTTCAGCTCGCGGCCCAGCGCCTTCAGGCCGCGGCTGATCGCGGCGATTTCCTGCTGTCGGCTCTCGCGAGCGGCCGGGTCGAACATGAGCTGGAGGTAGTCGACGAACACGACCTGGATGTCGTGCAGTTGCTTGAGCCGCCGCGCCTTGGCGCGGAGCTCCATGATGCTCATGCCGGGTTTGTCGTCGATGAAGACGGGCTTGTTCTCCATCTGGCGGCGAGCGCGTTCGAGTTGACGTTTGTCGCGATCCGTGAGCCGGCCGCGTCGCAGGTGGTTCATGTCCACGTAGCCGAGCGAGCAGAGCATGCGCTGCGTGATCTGCAGCTTGCTCATTTCCATGGAGAAGAAAACGCACGGCAGGGCCTCGGCGATGCCGATGTACTCGAGCATCGACAGGCCCAGGGCGGTCTTTCCCATGCTGGGCCGCGCCGCGACGATGATCAGATCGCCGGACTGCATGCCGCCGAGCAGTTCGTCGAGGTCTCGAAACCCCGTGGGGACGCCGGTGACCTCGTGTTCGCCGGCGGCGCTGATTTTTTCAAACGTCTCATCAAGGAACTGCTTGAGCGTCACCGGCTGGTTGGTGACGCGCTTCTCGGTGACGTCGAACAGTTTGTGTTCGGCTTCGTCGAGAATCTGCGCGGCCGGCTCGGCCTGGTTGTAGGCGGCGTGTTGGATTTCGCCGCTGCACTTGATCAGATCGCGCAGCAGCGATTTGTCGCGGACGATGTTCGCGTAGTACTCGGCGTTGGCCGAGGAGGGGACGGACTCGTGCAGTTCGAGCAGGTACTCGCGCCCGCCGATCTCGGTGAGCGTGCCGCGCCGGCGCAGATCATCTTCCAGCAAGATGAGGTCGATCGGCTTGCCGACGTCGTACAACTCGACCAGCGCCTCGTAGAGAAGCTGGTGATCGTGACGGTAGAAGCGCGTTGCCTCGCTCGGTGGAATGATCTGCAACACCTGGCCGATGCTGTCCGAGTCGACGAGCATCGACCCGAGCAGGCTTTGCTCGGCTTCCAGATCCCACGGCGGGACGCGATTGGACAGACCGGCGTCAGTCGGCCGGGTTCCCGTCGTTGCTCGATTGACCGGCTGCGTCGTGGGTGCCTGGGGCGGCATGGCTGACCTCCGTTTCAGCGGCTTCTTCTTCTTCTTCAATCGCGGCCTTCTCGGCCACGACCCAGACCTTGACCGTCGCTCGGATGTCGTCGGCGAGGACGATCGGCACTTCCAGCGTGCCGACTTCCTTGATGTTGTGTGACATCTTGATCTGATCGGCCTTGACGCTGTGTCCTTCGTCGAGCAGTGCGGCGGCGATTTCGCGCGGGCCGACCGATCCATAGAGGTGGCCGTCCGGCGTGCAGGCGGCGGAGATCGTCACTTCGACGCCGGCGAGGCGCGAAGCGGTCTCCTGGAGCATGGCGCGAACGCGTTCGCGCTCCATCGCGGCGATTTTCTTGTCAGCCTCGACCGCCTTCAGGTTGTGTGGCGTCGGCTCGTAGGCGAGGTGATACGGCAGCAGGTAATTCCGCGCGTAACCGGCGGAGACTTCGACCACGTCGCCGCAGAGGCCGAGGTTGGGGATGTCTTTTCGTAAGAGTAACTTGACCATCGGAGTCGTCTCCTGGTGAATGTGCCGGGGTTAACCGCAAAACGGCATGAGCGCGATGAAGCGCGCGTGTTTGAGCGCCTGGCGGCTGGCGCGCTGATGCTTGGCGCAGTTGCCGCTTCGCTTGCGCGAGAGATGTTTGCCCTGCGTCGTGACCAGCCGCTGAAGGACGGGCAGGTCCTTGTAGTCAATTTCTTCCATCTTCTCGCGACAGAAGCGGCACTTGGCCGGCTCGCGCACGCGGAGCTTCTTCTTGTTGTTCGTCGGTTTGCCCCGTCGGGGGCCTGCGGTCATCGTTCTCACGGCTGATTCCCTTTTGCTGCGTCCGATCACCCCTGCGACCGGCCTGGTTCATCTCCAATATGCGTTGCGTTTATTCAGTCGCTCAAAACGGGATGTCGTCTCCCGCCGGCGGTTGAACATCGTCATAGGGCGGCGGTTCGTCTGCGCCGGCAACGGTTGGCGCGGCCGCGGGTTGCGGTCGCTGGACGCGGCCGCCTCCGCCCTCCTGGTTGCCGCGGGCAACGCCTGCGCCACCCGAACCCAAAAACTGAAAGTTGTCCACGACCACATACAGCTTGCTGCGTTTCTGGCCGTCTTTGCCTTCCCACTGGTCGTACTTGAGTCGGCCCTCCACCAGCAACGGCTTGCCCTTGCTCATGTACTGGTTCAGCGTTTCGGCGGGGCGGCCGTACGCGCGGAGATCCACGAAGCAGGTTTCATCGCGCATATCGCCGTTCTGGGATTTCCACTTGCGATTGATTGCCATGCCGAATTCACAGACGGCCGTATTGCTCGGCAGGTAGGTCAACTGCGGATCACGCGTCAGGTTGCCCGCCAGGATCACCTTGTTAAAGTTCGCCATCGTCGTATCCCTCCCTGCTGGTTACCGCGTCCTGAAAGAGTTCGTGCGGTCGTATCACTCCGCCGCCTCATCCGCCAAGTCTTCTCCGTCTTCTTCCGTTGCAACGGCCGCGTCGCTTTCGATCGGTGCCGCTGGTCGTGGGCCGTCGCTCCGTCCGCGACCGCCGCCGAAACCGCCGCCGCCCCATTCATCCGCCGGTCGTACCGGCGTCTTGGGAGGCAGCGGCGCGGTCATGGCCTTTTCGATCTGTTCGGCCGTCATGCGCTCGCGGCGCAGGATGAGCACGCGCAGGGTCTTCTCGCTAAGCTGCACGTCGCGCTCGATGCCGGCGATCTTGTCCGGCGCGGCCTCGAAGAACGTCAGCACGTACAGACCGCGCTTGTTCGGGCCGATGGGATACGCCAGCTTGCGTTCCTCCCAGTTGCGAACGCCCAGGACCTTGGCCTCGGCCCGGTCCAGGATGCGGCGAATCTCGGCTTCGGCCGCCGCGAAATCACCCGACAGGGACGGCTCCAACAAAAACATGGCTTCGTAGGTTTTCACGTCAATTCGACTCCTTGCTTGCGTCCGGGCGCGTCTCACGCCGTCGGCGCCGGGCCGGGCCGCTTAATCCGTCGCGTCCGACCGGTTCGTTTCGTTCATGGCCGCCTCGATCCCACGGCGGATCCACATCTCCACCGCATCGGCCGCTCGCGGCACCATGCGGTCTGCTTCGTCTTTCTCACCGGCCGCGAACGGCGACGTTACGTAACTCGCCATGTCGCCGCGGCTGGGGCGACCGATGCCCACGCGCAAGCGCGGCACGTCGCTTGTCCCCAGGCACCGCAGCACGTCGTCCAGCCCGCGCTGCCCGCCCGCCGATCCGCTCGATCGCATCCGCAACCGGCCCAGCGGCAGGTCCACGTCGTCCGACACGATCAACAGATCGCCCGGCAGCAACTGGTAAAACTGCGCCGCCGCCAGGACGCTTTTGCCGCTCAAGTTCATGTACGTCATCGGTTGCAGGCACGCGGCCTTCTCGCCCGCAACCATCCCGTCGTACAACAAGCCGCTGAACTTTTCGCGGCCGCTTCCAAGAGACCAGCGCCGAACCAGCTCATCGACTACGCGAAACCCGATGTTGTGCCGCGTCTCTGCGTACTGTCGGCCGGGGTTACCCAGCCCAACGATGAGTTTCATGAGACGCCGTGAGCCATAAGCCGTTTACCAATCTCTGATTCCTCGGTAGCCAACGGCTACTCCTTCGCACCCTCCTCGGGGGCTTCTTCCACCTTGCCCTTGGCGATGACTTCCGGCTCGGCCGAGGCGCCTTCGGCCGATGCGGCCGCCGGCTCTTCGGTTTTGACGACCGGCACACGGCAGGTGGCGACGACCGCGTCGAGGTCGCCGGCGGCGGTGAGACCGGCATCGAGCTTGAGGTCTTTCACGTAAAGCACCGCGTCGAGAGCCATTTCGCTGACATCGATGCGAATCTTCTCGGGAATGTTGGTGGCGAGGCACTCGACTTCGAGATCGCCCAGGTCCTGCCGCAGGACGCCGCCCCCGGCCACGCCCTTGGGCGTGCCGCGCAGCTCCAGCGGCACGCGAACCTTGACTTTCTCGTTCAGGTCCACGCGCGTCAGGTCGACGTGCAGCAAGGCCATGCCGAGGTGGTCGTATTGCGCGTCCTTGATGAGTACCGGCTGGTTCCTGCCACCGAGGTCGAGCTGCAACACGTGCGTGCCGTGCGAAAGGTGTTTTTCCATTTCGTGGTTGTCCAGCGCGACGGCGAGGGGCGCTTCCTTGTGGCCGTAGATGACCGCCGGGAGCTTTCCGGCGCGCCGCAACCGGGCCGCCGCGCGGGAGCCGGCCGCTTTTCGTGTTTCCGCTTTGATCGTTGGGATGTCCATGGTGTGTTCCTCTTACGCCATCTGAAACAGGCTGCTGATGGATTGATGTTTGTGAATTCGTGCGATCGCTTCGCCGATGATGTCGGCCACGCTCAACACGACCAGATTTTTGAGCCGCTTGCGCGTTGCGTCGGGCAAGGGGATCGTGTCGGTCACGGCGATCTCGGTGAACGGTGCCTTCTCCAGCCGCTCGACCGCCTGCCCCGCGAACACGGCGTGCGTCGCGGCGCCGCGCACGCTCCGCGCGCCGCGCTCGCGGACGATTTTCGCCGCTTCGCAGACCGTGCCGGCCGTCGCGATCATGTCGTCGATCATGACGACGTCCTTGCCTTCGACGTCGCCGATGATGTTGTGCACGACGGCCGTGGAGCCACTCGTGCGACGTTTGTCAATAATTGCCAGGTCGCAGCCGAGTTTCTCGGCGTAGCCGCGGGCGCGCTTCACGTTGCCCACGTCGGGGCTGACAAAGACGACGTTCTTGTAGTCCAGGTCCTTGAAATGCTTCAGGAACGCCGGCGCGGCCTGCAAGTGATCGACCGGAATGTCGAAAAAGCCCTGAATCTGTGCTGCGTGCAGGTCCATCGTGACCACGCGGTCGGCCCCCGCCTCGCGGATGAGGTTGCTCACCAGCTTCGCCGAGATCGGCACGCGCCCTTCGTCCTTGCGATCCTGCCGGGCATAGCCGAAATACGGCAGCACGGCCGTGATCCGCTGGGCACTGGCCCGCCGCAGGCAATCCATGAACACCAGCAGCTCCATCAGGCTGTCGTTCACCGGGTTGCAGGTCGGCTGGACGACGAACACGTCACGCCCGCGCACGTCGTCGTTCAGTTTGACGAACAGCTCGCCGTCGGGAAACGTCTCGGCGTGGGTGCGGCCCAGGCGCAGATTCAGATACTCGCCGATCGATTCGGCCAGTTTCGGATTCGCCCGACCCGTGAAGATCTTCAGTTCGTCATCCATTGCGGTCATCGCATGATCCCTCACGCTATCCCACTTTGTGCCGGCGGTCGACGCACCACCACCTGCTTGCGCCCCGAACCACTCGCTGATGCGGCCGCCGTCATGCCCTTGCCCGCCGTGTCGATGGCCGTCAGGACGCCGGGGCCGATGATCGCGCCGTCCGCCACCACGGCGCCGTCGCGCACATAGGCATACGGCCCGATCTCGCAGCCCGCGCCGATTCGCGCGTGGCCCTCGATGGTCGTGAACGGTCGAATGATCGTCTCGGGGCCGATCGTCGCGCGGTGGTCGATCCATGTGTTCGAGGGTGACACAATTGTGACACCTGAATCCATCCATCGCGCGGCGATGCGCTGTTGCATCAGGGCCGACACGACCGCCAGATCGACACGCGAATTGATTCCCGTCGCATCGGCCGCCGGGACGTTCACCGAGGCCCGCACCGGCTTGCCCGCAGCGCGGATCAGCTCCAGCGCGTCGGTGAGGTAGTACTCGCCTTTGGCGTTGTTCGGCTTGATCTTCGGCAGCACGTCGAGCAGCGTCCCCGCGTCGAAGCAATAGTAGCTCGGGTTGACTTCGCGAATCGCCAGTTGCTCCGGCGTGCAGTCGCGATGTTCAACGATTTTCTCGAACTCGCCGTGGGCATTGCGCACGATCCGACCGTAGCCCGTCGGGTCGTCCAGCGTGGTCGTCGCCAGCGAGGCCGCCGCGCCGGTCGCGCGATGCCCGCCGATCAGCGTGGAAAGCGTGTCGGCCTGAATCAGCGGCATATCGCCGGCGATGACCACGCAGTCCCCGGTGAAACCCTTCAGTGAATCGGCGCAGACCATGACCGCGTGGCCGCTGCCCTTCTGCTCGGCCTGGTGGACAAACGTCACATCCGGCTCGTTGGCGAACGCCTTCTCGACCGCCTCACGGCCAAAGCCTACAACGATGATCAGACGCGAGATACCGGCCTGTCGGCAGGCATCAAGCACATACGCCAGCATCGGCCGGCCGCACACTTCGTGCAGCACCTTGGGCAGCTCGGTCTTCATGCGCGTCGAGCGGCCCGCGGCCAGAATGACGGCCGCCGTCGGGCGACCGGATGAATTGGTATTCGCCTGCGTCATGCAAGTTCTCCGCATTCCGTTGCGGTTGGCATTCACACACCGCCGCGCGCCAGGCGCGCGACAAAAACGAAAAGCTACCCGGCGAGGACTCGAACCTCGACAAGCAGAACCAAAATCTGCTGTGCTACCATTACACTACCGGGTAGTGATGGCGCCTTTCATTTCCAATTGCAGCGTGACATGGCGTTCGCGCGCCTCGCGGCGCCACGCCATGGTCCAAACCCGCCCACATGCGGGATAGATAGGACGCGGCTGCGTGGGTCGTTCCCAAGGCTAGTTCATCCGGCCGCGTAGCTGGATGCCCTTCGATCGCCACCCCGCCTCGCGGCGGGCCATCGATCGGCCTCAAATGGATTACGACTGCCCGCCGGACTTGGCCCGGCGAACGAAAGCGAAGCGTAAGGGAGCTCACTCCGGAAGTCAAACACGAAAGCTATTGCCGGAACGAAGACGAGGAATCGTGTTACAGTCATAAGATTATGACATACAAGATGTTATGAGTATTGCTCGCCATGAGCGGTCACACAACGAGAGATAGGTCGCTCGCTCGCGAGCGAGCTTGGCATATGTTGACGTTGAACTGCGTCGGCAACTGGGTCGTTGTACGCTCCCAGCGTGCTTGCAGGGGACGACGTTCCAGAAATGCGGTTCGCTTTGCCGTAATACCAGTATTGGCAAGAGCTTTGACACCCTGTGTTTGATCCTTAGAATGCCCGATCCGACCCAGCGGCGTGCCCGATCCACAACGCAAGGACTTTCCAACTGGCGTCCAGACGCCAAGTAGAGCGGATATCGAATGATGCGATTGTTCTCACTGCCGTTCGCCGGGCCAGCGGTGATCGCGCTCGCCGTGTTTTTACCAGCCGGTTGTCATCATGGGGCTACGCAGGTTGAAGATGCCCAGGTCCAGCAGTATGCGCAGCGGATGGCGCGCGACCAGACGCCGGATTCCGCGCCGGCGTTGACGCAGCTCGACTCGCCGCCGCCGGTGGAACTGGTTGGGACCGGCGTCGCGACGACGCAGCCCTCTATTGAGTCTGTTGTCTGGTTACAGGTTCCCGATCCCACGCAGGCCGAAGAGGTTTTCAAGAAGCGGCTGGAATCGACACGTTTCAGTCCGAGCATCCGCCGCGAGTACGAGCGCATTTACGAGGACTCGCTTCGCTACATCAGCGAAATCAAGCGGCCGAACCAGTATCGCCTGTCGCTGGCGGAAGCGCTGCGTCGCGTGCTGGGCAACAACTACGCGATCAAGGTGGACGGCTACGCGCCGGCGATCAGCACGGCGCAGGTCGTGCAGGCCGAAGCGGCGTTCGATCTGGCGTTTTTCGCAAATGCCAATCGCAACAATACGGACCAGCCGACGCCGTCGGCCCTGATCGCGAGTCAGACGGATACGACGGTGATCAACGGCGGCATCCGCAAGCTGCTGGCCACGGGCGCGACGGTGACGTTCACCGAGCAGATGACGCGCGTGGACAATCCGGGCTTCCAGTTTCAGTTGCTCAATCCATCGTGGCAGCACAATTTTGTGACGGAGTTGCGTCAGCCACTATTGCGGAATTTTGGAATCGACTTCAACCGGGCACAGATCAACATTCGCAAGAACGAGCAGCGGATCAATCAAGAGGCCTTTCGCGCCCGCGTGATCGAGAACCTCAACGGCGCCGAGCAGGCTTACTGGACGCTCGTACAGGCCCGCCGTGACGTGGTCATCGTGGCGGAAGTGCTTGCCGAGGCGCAGCTCACGCTTCGCCAGATTGAGGCCCGCACGGATTTCGACGCCTACCAGACGCTGTTGTTCCGCAGCCGGGTGGCGGTCAAAGCGCGCGAAGCCGAATACATCGATGTCAAGAACCGCGTTCGCAACGCCGAGGATCAACTGCTCAACCTGCTGAACGATCCAGAGATTCCGCTGTCGGCGGATTATGAAATCATTCCGACCGACAATCCGACGACGATCGAAGTCCTGCGCGACGCGTTCTACGCGGTGCAGACGGCCCTGGAGCGGCGGCCCGAGATCATTCAGGCGCGGCACTCGGTGGACATCGCCCGGCTGCAACTGGGCATCGCCAAGAACCAAGCCTTGCCGCGGCTGGACGCCATTTATCGCTTCACGCTTAACGGTCTCTCGGGCAATTCCGCCAATGCGTGGGACCAGTTGAGCACGGGCAACTTCATTGACCACTTCGTCGGCCTTGAGTTCCAATGGAACTTCGGCGAGCGGGCTGAACGGGCCGGCATTCGCGTCGCTGCGCTGCAACAGAGCCAGGCCGTCGTGCGTTACAAGCAGGCGTTGGATAACATCATCACCGATTGCCGCGTGGCGCTTCGCACGCTCGATACGAGCTTTCGCCAGTTGCTGCCCAGTCACGAAGGGGTCACGGCCGCCTCGGAAAACCTCCGTTCGCTCCAGGAGCGACAGGAGCGCAAGAGTCCGGCCGAGTTGGACGCGGTGTTGAACGCGCAGATCAACCTCGCGACTGCCCGCCGCAGCCTTCTGCAGGCCTTGGTCACGTACAATCAGGGCATCGTTGACGTGGAACGCGCCAAGGGTACGCTGTTGGAATACAACAACGTGGTGCTGTCCGAGCAGCCATGACCGCGCCGCCGGCGCCGCTTCCCCTGGGCACGCGGTAACCGATGTTCTTCAATCAAGTATTCCTGAACGCGCAGCGCGGGTTTTTTCCGGTCGCGGAGCTGACCGAGCTTAGCCGTCGCGATCGGGTGGTGCTGGGCTGCGTGGTGGTCGGTATCATCGCGCAGATTTTTCAAAAGCGCTTACCGGTCGGGCTGGGGTCGTCGCTTTTTGTCGCTGGTGTGACGCTGGGCGGTGCGCTCGTCGTCCACGATCGCTTCGCCGGCACGCAGCCGGCGATGTATCTCGCGCTGATGTTCGCTTCCGTGGTGTGCCTGCTTTGTTCGGGCATGGGCGCGGCGACCGCGCTGGGCGAGCGTTCGCGCCGCGACGATGCGCGACATCCGCCGTCGGATGCCTTCTTCATCTGGAGCCTGCTCGCGGGGGTCACGGCGGCCGGGCTGATTGCATACTTTCTCGCCGTTCAAACCGGCCAGCGGTTGTTCAGCCTGACGCGCGAGCGCGGGCTGTCGGTTCCGATCGGTGGTTTCCTGGCGCTGGCGGCGCTCTTGATCGCCGTTCTGTTCTGGCGGACCTCGCATCGTCGGCCGCACCAGCCGACGATGGTGCTGGTGATTGGAGCGCTGGCGGCGTGGTGGGGCGCGATGCTGTTTCCATCGGTGCGGGGCGGCCGAGCCGAAAGCGGTTTGGTCGCATGGCTGCCGCCCTGGTGGTCGTGGGTGTTTCAATTGATGGCGGGGCTGGCGGCGTTGATTATCGTCGCGGCCGTGATACAGGATCATCGCTATCGCCGCCGGATCGCGTCGGCGTGGCCGGACCGGCTGGACGAATTGGTCGAGCCGTATTCGCGGTGGCCGGGATACATTCAAACCGAGGCGATGATCGCGGCGGCGTTGCTGATCATGGGGGTGTATCAACTCGTTCGGCGCGAGGCGCCCAGCGCGGCGGTGTTCAGCGGAGCGGCCGTCGTGAGCCTTCTCGCGGGCTATGCCTGCCTGTTTATGACCTATCGGCGCTGGAGCGCGAACACGGCGGGTTTGGGCATGGCCCTGGTGACGGCGGCGATCGTCCACGGGGCGGCGGCGATCACGGCGAAACTTCTGCCCGACAGCCTGTCGGCGCAGTATGCCCGGCGCATGCCGGTGCTGTATAATGCCATTTTAATGGCACTCGCTGTGATGGCGGCCTGTTGGCGCTGGCTGGCCGGGGTGTGGGATCAGCAGTTGCTCAACGGCATCGCCTGGACGACGACCGGGCGAATGATCCCGTATGCGCGTCGCACGGCCTTTTTCATCATGGCCATCGCGGCGCTGATCGCCTTTCAGATGGCGATCTGGCCCCAGCGCATCGCCGAGGTGGACGACAAGAGCGCCGGGCGGATCGTCTGCGGGCTGGGCGTGCTGCTGCTGTGTGCCCTGATCGCCGCGCTCGCGGCCCGGCAGGGCGGATCGCCGGCGCTGGCTGCCATGTCACTTGTCTTCATCGCGGCAGCGGCTTTGTTCGTTTTTGTCCGGCTTCCGGCATCGTCGTTTCGCGGCTGGCTCGTGCAGTACGATCCCATTGTTTACAGCGTCATCGCGCTGCCCGTCCTGGGATTGGCCGAGCTGGTTCCGGCTACGCGCTGGCGCGCCTTCGCCGTGCCGATGTGGTTCCTGGCGTTGCTGCTGCTGCCGGCGGCGGCCCTGGCGCAGCTCCTGGGCGCTCCCCTGCCGGAAGGCTGGGTCAAACCGTTGACGCTGGCCATTCTTGGCGCGGTCTACGGCATTGCCGGTCTTCGTGAGCATCGCCGGGCTTTTCTGGTGCTGGCCGGTGTCCTGATCGTGGCGTCGATCACCACGTTGCCGCGAGCCTAGCCGCGCTTGTTCCCGATGGGTCGTTTTGGTTACGATGGTTGCGGCGCCAAGGCAAAGGCCTGATCCCGCGGACCGGATGCCATGAAGACCCATCGCGTTCATCGCCTCCTCAAGCTCATCACGCTGCTGCGAAGCGGACGGAATTTCGACGCCGACGGCCTCGCGCGCGAGGCGAAGATCGGCCGCCGTACGCTTTTTCGCGATTTGAGCCTGCTCAAATCCGCCGGCATTGAGTGCGAATTCGACGCGAGCAAGAACACCTATTCGCTCGGCGAAGCGCCGCTGCTGCCGCCGGTGCATCTCGATTCGAACGAGGCCCTCGCGCTCCTGCTGATCACACGCCGATTCCTCGCGCGGCAGGTGCATCCCCTGTATCGCAAAGCGCTGGACGCCGCCATCAAGATCGAAAGCCAGTTGCCCCAATCCCTGCTGCACCATTGCGGCCAGCTCATTGACGGCATCTCCGTGCGCTGGCCACCGGTCAGCGACAGCGAGGCCGCGTCGGATGTTTTTCTGTCGCTGCAACGGGCCTTGTCGCAGCACGTGCGCGTTCGCGTGCGATACGACAGCGTGCAGGACAAGTCCGATGCGGATCTCCTGCTCGATCCGCTGCGGCTGATCTTTGTCTCGCGCGCGTGGTATCTCATCGCCTACAGCCACGCGCACCAGTCCCTTCGCACCTTCAAGATTGAGCGCATGCTCGCCGTGAACGTGACGGCCGAGCCGTTCACGCCGCCGCGCGACTTCGACGAGAAGAACTATTTCGGTCTGGCGTGGCGGATGATCCCCGAGGGGCAGGTATACGATGTGCGGCTGCGATTCTGCCCGCTCGTGGCGACAAGCGTGGAGGAGGTGCATTGGCATGACACGCAGGTAACGCATCGCGAGCCGAACGGCGCGCTGATCTTCGAAGCGCGGGTCGACGGCTTGAGCGAGATCGCGTCGTGGATCATGAGCTACGGCGAGCACGTGACCGTGCTGGAGCCGCCGGCGCTGCGCGACGTGGTCCTGGACAAGGCGCGCAAGCTGCTCGCAGCGCACAACGGGCACGACTCCGCCGGATCACCCACGCCCGCGGACACACCCGGCGCAGGGCTGAAAGGGGACGCCTGATGCGCGCCGTCGTGCAGCGCGTGGCGCAGGCCGAGGTCACGGTGGACGAAGCGGCTGTCGGCCGCTGCGAGGCGGGCCTGCTCGTGTACGTCGGCGTGGCGATGGGGGACGGCCCGGCCGACGCGACGGCGCTGGCGTCGAAGGTGCGTTACCTTCGGATCTTCCCCGACGCGGCGGGCAAGATGAATCTCGACGTGTGTCAGTCTGGCGGCAGCGTGCTGGCCGTGAGCAACTTCACGCTGCTGGCCGACGCGAGCCAGGGCCGCCGGCCGGCGTTCACGAGCGCGGCCCCGCCGGAGGAAGCCGAGCGGCTCTTCGAGCAGTTCTGCGCGGCGCTGCGCGAGCTGGGCGTGCACGTGGAGCAGGGCCGCTTCGGCGCGTCGATGCGCGTGGCGTCGATCAACGCCGGGCCGGTCAACCTTCTGCTGGATACGCGATCGGGCGGCTCGGATCGAATCAACCGCATCTGAATCGACGCCCTCCGCGGCATCGTTTACGCTAATCGCATGGACCGGCGGCGGCGAAATCGAATCTGCACCTGGCTCATCGTCCTGGGCATCAGCAACTTCATCGTCTACGCCGTCATCTACGCCATCATCGGCGGCGACGCTCCCAACGGCTACATCAAAAAACTCGACGGGCAATCCGTCTATTACGTCCGCGGCCATTTTGTTCACCGAGCCATCGGCTACGAACAGGACGTACCGCGCTGGGTCTGGCTCTACAGCTACGTCCACTCGATCAGCATCTGGCCTTCCATCGCCGCGACGCTGCTGGCGATGCTGGTCATGGCGCGGCCGCACATCATGGCGACGTATCAGCGCGGCATCATCACCGGCACGACGCTGGTGACGGTGCTGGCGACGGTGATTGTGATGGTGACGTCGCTCATCATGGTGTTTTTCATCAAGGACTTCATTCAGCATCTGATGCAGGCATGAAAGGGGACATGAGCGAAGCCGCCGCAGCCGAGACCACGCACCGCCGCGCGAGGGCCTCGCCGGGGCCGTCGAGCGCCGAATCGCATGCCGCCGCCGCGTCTGCAACGGGGCCGGATTCCGCCCCGGCGTCGGAACGGGTCGGTCCCTCGGATCGCGCGGCGCTCTTTGCCCGCGCGCTGGAGCGCTACGAGTCTCGGCCGCAGCAACTGGCGATGGCGCAGGCCGTGGGGGAGGCGCTGGCGGGTCCGCACCATTTGATGGTGGAGGCGGGGACGGGCGTGGGAAAGAGTTTTGCGTATCTGTTGCCCGTGATCGAGCACGTGGTGGCGCAGCGCAAGCGCGTCGTGATCTCGACGCACACGATCGCGCTTCAGGAACAGTTGATGGAAAAGGACATCCCAGCGCTGGGGCGCGTGGTGCCGGGGCGGTTCAAGGCCGTGCTGGTGAAGGGGCGGCACAATTACCTCGGCCTGCGCCGTCTGATGCAGACAAGCCGGCGGCAGGGGGCGATGCTGGTCGAGTCGCGCGAAGGGGAGCAGTTGCGGCGGATCGAGGACTGGGCCTACGAGACGCGCGAGGGCAGCCTGTCGGACCTGCCGTTCACGCCGCTGCCGCAGTTGTGGCAGCACGTGCGCAGCGAAAGCAACAACTGCATGGGGCCCAGGTGCGAGACGTACGAGAAGTGCTTTTATCAGCGGGCGCGACGGAATGCGGCCGACGCCGACGTGCTGGTCGTCAATCACGCGCTGTTCTTCAGCGATCTGGCGCTGCGGTCGCGCGAGAACGTGTCGTTCCTTCCGGACTACGACGCGGTGATCTTCGACGAGGCGCACACGCTGGAGGCCGTGGCGAGCGATTACTTCGGCGTGAGCGTGAGCAGCCGCACGGTGGAGGCGCTGCTGAACGGGCTGTTCAACGAGCGGACGGGCCGCGGGCTGCTGGCGATGCTGGAGTGCGATCCGCTGCGGCGTGAGGTGACGGCGGTGCGGTCGAAGGCCGATGCGCTGTTTGCGCAGATCGGGCTGCTGGCGACGGGCAACGGGACGTCGCGCCTGCGCAAGCCGCCGCGGGTGGAGAATCTGCTTTCGCCGGCGCTGCACGCGCTGGCGGTGAAGCTGCGCGAGGTGAAGGCGCAATGCCCCCGCGAGGATGAGCAGTTTGAGCTGAACAGCGCCGCCGATCGCTGCGTGGAATCGGCCGAGGCGCTGGAGGCGCTGCTGAAGCAGCAACTGGCCGATTGCGTGTACTGGCTGGAGGCATCGAACGGACGTGACAGCGGCGTGTCGCTGCGGGCCGCGCCGACGACGGTGGGGCCGATCCTGCGCGAGGCGCTGTTCGAGCGCGTGAAGAGCATCGTGCTGACCAGCGCGACGCTTTCGACCGGCGGCGAAGAGGGATTTGAGTACCTGCGAGACCGGCTGGGCGTGGTGGAGGCACAGTCGCTGCGGCTGGATTCGCCGTTTAACTATCGCGAGCAGGTGACGCTGCACGTGGAGGCGGGATTGCCCGAGCCGAACGACGCGGCGTTCCTGCCGGCGGCGTGTGAAAAGATCAAGACGTATTTAGAGATGACCGGTGGGCGCGCGTTTGTGCTGTTCACCAGTTACGCGGCGCTGAACCAGGCCGAAGCGCTGTTGAAGGATTTTTGCGCGGCGAACGCGATGCGGCTGCTCGTCCAGGGGCGGGAGATGGCTCGATCGGCGATGCTGGCGGCGTTCAAGGCCGACGGCCGCGCGGTGCTGCTGGGCACCGAGTCGTTCTGGCAGGGGGTCGATGTGCCGGGCGACGCGCTGGGGAACGTGATCATCACGAAGCTGCCGTTCAGTCCGCCGGATCAACCGCTGACAGCCGCGCGGGTCGAGGCGATCGAGGCGTCCGGCGGTAACGCATTCATGGAATACCAGGTGCCGGAGGCGGTGCTGAAACTCAAGCAGGGTTTCGGGCGTTTGATTCGCACGGCAAGCGACCGTGGAATCGTGGTGATCCTCGACAAGCGCGTGCGGACGAAGCACTACGGGAGGAAGTTCCTCGCGGCGCTGCCGGCCTGCAAAGTGGAAGTGCATCCATAGGAAGGTCGCTATGTGTTGCCGCTCGGCGCCAGGGCTTCCAGCGCGCGGATCAGCGACTGCGTGCCGTTTCGCGCGCCGCCCATTTCCATCAACTTGTCGTAGAGCGTCTTCGCCAGCGCCAGGCCGGGCAGGATCAACCCCATGCGGTCGGCCTCATCCAATGCGATCTGCATATCCTTCACGAAGTGTTCAACGTAAAACCCCGGGGCGAAATCGCCCTTGAGAATCCGCGGGCCGTAGTTGGCGAGGCTCCACGAGCCGGCCGCGCCGCCGCCGACGCTGGCCATCACCTTGTCCAGGTCGAGGCCGCACGTGCGGGCGTAGAGCAGCCCTTCGCAGACCGCGACCATGCCGGCCGCGATGAGGATTTGATTGACCATCTTGGTGTGCTGGCCGGTTCCAGGTGCGCCGTGATGGACGATTGTCTTACCAAGTGTTTCGAAGAGGGGGCGCACGCGCTCGAAGGCCGTCGCATCGCCGCCGACCATGATGGACAACGTTGCGTTCCGTGCGCCGACGTCGCCGCCGCTGACCGGCGCATCCAGCGCGAAGCAGCCGCGTGCCCGCGCCGCGTCGGCCAGCTCAACCGCCAGCGCGGGGCTGCTCGTCGTGCAATCGACCAGCACGCCGTCGGGCGGAAGCGAAGCGATCACGCCGCAAGGCCCCAGCGCCACGGCGCGCACGTCGGCCGGGAACCCCAGCATCATGAAGACAACAGTCGCATCGCGCGCCGCGTCGGCCGCGCGATCGTGCCAGACCGCGCCGCGCGCGATCAATTCCGCCGCCTTCTCCTTCGTGCGGCTGTGGATGTGAAGATCGTGCCCGGCGGCAAGAAGATGCCCCGCCATCGACCGCCCCATGACGCCTGTGCCGATCCAGCCGATTCGCATGATGAGCTCCGACTCGTTGCGCTGCATGGAATCATGTGATCGTTGCCGATGAAATGCAATCCATGGGCCTGCGGATTCGGCATCGATCTTGTTGCTCATCCAAGCCGCATTCGGATCGAAACGGTGATTGGATCACCGCTGCGGATTCCGTTACCATGCACGCGGCGAAGCACCAGAAACGAAAGGACGATTCAATGGCTCCCCGCTTGTTCCGCGCCTCGGCGGTTTTCATCCTGATTCTCCTCGCTCCGGCGGCCCGCGCCGACGAAGGCATGTGGCTGATCAACAAGCTTCCATCGAAGGAACTGAAGCAGCAATACAACTTCGAGCCGACCGCGGCATGGACCGAGCATGTGCAGAAATCCTGCGTGCGCATCGGCGCCGGCGGCAGCGGCTCGTTCGTCTCGCCCGACGGATTGGTGATGACCAATCATCACGTCGCATCGGATGCGATTCAGGATCTTTCCTCCGAGCAACACGACTACATGGCCGACGGGTTTTACGCTCCGACGCATGAGGCCGAACTGAAGTGCCCGCACATGGAGCTGACCGTGTTGCAGGAGATTCGGGAAATCACCGATCGCGTGAACGCCGCCGTCACATCGGGCATGAGCGCGTCGGACGCGTTCGCCGCGCGGAAGAAAGCCATGTCGGAGATTGAGAAGGAGGCCCGCGAGCGATCGGGCCTGCAACCCGAAGTCGTCACGCTCTACAACGGCGCGCGGTACGACCTGTACTTGTACAAGCGCTACACCGACGTGCGACTGGTCTTCGCGCCCGAGGCGGGCATCGCTTTTTTCGGCGGCGACCTGGACAACTTTGAGTATCCGCGTTTCAACCTCGATGTCACGTTTCTGCGAGCCTATGAGAACGACAAGCCCGCGAAGGTGGAGCATTACCTCAACTGGAGCAAGGCCGGGCCGAAGGAGGGCGAGTTGATCTTCGTCGCCGGGCACCCGGGCCGCACGCAGCGGTTGTTCACGGTCGATCATCTGCGCTTTCTGCGCGACGTGCAGTTGCCATTGACGCTCTCGTGCTACAACCAGCGCGAGATCGCGCTCAACCAGTTCATGGGGCGAAGCGAGGAGCACGCCCGCATCGGCAAGGAAGACCTGCTGGGCATCCAGAACTCGCGCAAGGCGTTCGGCGGCATCATCAACGGGCTGCTGAATCCGCGGCTCATGAATCGCAAGATGGAGGCCGAGGCGGCCCTGCGCGAGTTCGTGCAGGCCGATCCGAAGCGGCGCGCGAAGTACGCCGCGGGGTGGGACAAGCTAAGCAAGGCCCTGGCCGAGGTGCAGTCGTTCTACACCGAGTACTTCATGCTGGAGAGCCGGCGCGCGAGTCTCGGGCGATACCACGATCTGGCGCGAAAGCTGATTCGCGCGGCCGACGAGAAGCGCAAGCCGGATGGCGAACGGCTGACCGAGTATCGCGATGCGAACCTGCCGACGCTGGAGCTGGACCTATTTTCCGAGGCGCCGATCTACGATGCCCTGGAGCAGTTGCGGCTGGAGGACGGCCTGATTCGGCTGGGCCGGCATCTGGGCGGCGAGCACGAGGCGGTCGTGGTGGCCATGGGGGGCATGGACGCGGGCAGCCGGGCGGCGTCGTTGATCGGCGGGACGAAGTTGAAGGATGTCGCGTTTCGCAGGAAGCTGTACGAAGGCGGCACGGCGGCGATCGCCGAATGCAACGATCCGATGATTCAGTTCGCCCAGGCGTTGAACCCGATGGCTCGGGCGCTGCGCGACAAATATGAGAAAGTATTCGAGAGCGTCGAGAAGGAAGCCTACGCGATGATCGCCAACGCGAAGTTCGAAAAGGACGGCGACCGCGTCTATCCCGATGCGACGTTCACGCTGCGGCTGGCGGTCGGCACGGTGGCGGGTTACCGCGACGGCAGCGAGACGATCCCCGCGATGACGGACATGGCCGGTTTGTATGAGCGGGCGGCGCAGCACAAAGGCCGCGATCCGTATAACCTGCCGAAGCGCTGGGCCGAGGGACGCAACAAGCTGGACCTGAAGACGCCGTTCAATTTCATCTCCACGAACGACATCATCGGCGGGAACTCGGGCAGCCCGATGTTCAACCGCGACGCCGAGGTGACGGGGCTCGTGTTCGACGGCAACCTCCACGGGCTGATCTGGGATTTTCAGTTTGACATGGAAAAGGGGCGGGCCGTGGGCGTCCACTCGCAGGCGATCATCGAAGCGCTGCGCAAGCTCTACGGGGCAGGCAAACTCGCGGATGAGATCACAAAGAAGGAGTAAATCCCGCGACGAGGGATTACGCGGTGAGCCAGGCCTCCGGCAGGCCTGCCGGGGGGCGTTGTTGCGCGATCGCGTCTTGAGGTCTGGATTTATTTTACAAACTGCGCCGCGAAGTACTTCGCCGTGAGCGGTTCGCCCGTCGCGTGGCGCGTCAGATCATTCCACGAATACAAGTTGCCCGGACCAAAGACGTTTTTCTTCAAATAGTCGCCGACTTCCTTGCGTCCGGCGAAGCAGGTCTTGGCCGGGTCGTCCAGCCCCAATACCTTCGTGGCGATGTGGTGATGCACCTGGCAGCCGAACAAATCGCCCATCATGTAGCTGTGGTAATACACCGGCGCGGTGACGATGTGAATCTTCGCTGCGTAATCGGGTCGGCTGACCTTCTCCGGCGGGCGCAGCATTTGATACTTTGCTTTGAGCGACCACCACAGCTTGCCCAGGTCCTGATCGGGATCGTTGTACATGCCGTGTTCGAAGCGCATCATCACCTGTGCCCAGCGCGCGAAGATCAGCTTCTCCCGCCGCAGGCTGCGCTTGGCGGTCGTGGCTGCTGCCGCGGCATCCTCGGGTGAGAGCTTCAGGACGCTCCGGAAGAAATCCTCGTTCTTTACCATCGCGCCCATCATCATCGCGTAGCCTTCGGTCGTGATGCTGTGCGACGCCTCGTGCAGCAGGAACGGCACGTCCTTCGCCACGTACTTGTCGTAGACGGCGTGGCCCAGTTCGTGCACGAGCGTATCAGCCCAGTAGAGATTGGGCTTGAGATTGCAGAGCACGCGCACGTCCTGATCGCGATCGAGGCTCGTGCTGAAAGCGTGCGGGCTTTTGCCGGGTTTCTCGTAAAGATCGCTGCGCTGGAGGATGTCATCGGCCTCCAGCCCCATGCCCGCGTAATAGCGGCGCGTCATGTCCAGCAGATCAACCTTCGCGTAGAGGTCGTCGAGGTTGACGCCGCCGGGCATCTCGGGCACCGCCTGGAAAAACAGATCCCCGAAATGCCACGGCCGCAGGTCTTCCTGCTTGATCTTGAAACGCTTGGCCATGGCGACGTCAATCGCCATTTTCTCGATGGCGTACGGCCGGCGGGTCAGTTCGTCCAGCTCGTCGAACAGCTTGAGCAGTTGCGCTTCGTCGATTTCCTGAAGCGCGAGGCGCATCGCATAGAAATTGCGGAAGCCCAGCTTGCGGGCCAGCTCGTTCCGCATCTTCACGAGGTCCTTCAGCGGCCCTTCGATCTTCTCGCCGACGGCCATGTACCCCTTCCACGCTTCCTCGGCTTCTTTGCTTTCGTGGGAGTCCGACAGGATCTTGCGAACGTCGTTCTCGGTCAGGTTCTTCACGCCGACCAGGCTGCGGTGCGTGTTAAAGAGTTTCTCGACCTGCGTCTCGAGTGCAACGATCTTCTTTTGCAGTTCCGGGTCGGCCTGCCCCGGCAGGTGCGCGCGATACATCACGTCCAGTTGCCGCTGCAACACCGGATCGCCCAGGGCCGGGCCTTCCTTCAACGCCTTGAGCTGCGCGAACACCGCCTTGTCGGCGTGCAACTCGACCAGCGCGGTCTCGGCGGCCTCCTTCCGCTTGAACGCCGCATCGGAACCGGTTGTGTTCGCCTCCCACCAGGCCGTTGCGGACTCGATGTAGAGCGGCTTGTACTTGTTGAGGTACGCCTCCAGCAACGGGCGGAACTCGTCGTCGGGCGACTGCTTCGGCTGCGCGGGGGCAGGGGGCGGAAAGCTCACCATCGCGGCGAAAAAGGCGAACGTCAACATGAAAAACGGAAAGGTGCGGGACATGGGCTTCTCCTGGGGGCCGGTGCAGCCCGGCGGAAGGATTATACCGGCGAACGATACGACGAAAAAATGGCCACTGGTCTGCGGGTTCGGTTAATCGCGCTCCAGCATCGCGAAGAAACCGCCGTCCCAGTCGGGTCCGGGCAGGGTCAGACGCGTTTCCGATGCGTGCCAGTCGGGGTAGGACGCATCGAACCACGCGAGCTGCTCCTCGTTTTCTTCACGCTCGATGGAGCACGTGGAATAGAGCATCCGCGTGGTCGGACCGGCCAGCGCTGCGGCCCTCGCCAGGATTTCGCGCTGAATCGCGACCAGTTCAAGCAGATGCTTGTGGCTCGCGCGGTGTCGTGCCTCGGGCCGGCGGCCCAGCACCCCCGTGTTGCTGCACGGCGCATCGATCAGAATCACATCCACGGGCCGACCCAGATCGCGTAACGCCGCGTCCAGCGCCGTCATCGGGGTCGTTCGCACGCTGGTCAGACCCAGCCGCGCGGCGCTGGCGGCCACCGCCGCCAGCTTTGTGTCATCGATATCCGTCGCGATGACAATGCCGCGGTCGTTCATGCACTCCGCCGCGTGCGTCGCCTTCGTCCCCAACCCAGCGCACAGGTCCAACACCACCTGTCCCGGTTCGAGACCCGCCGACGCCAGCACGAGCTGCGCCGTGGCATCTTGGGGCTGACACAACCCCTCTCCGATCTCCGGGACGTCCGCGGCGTGGAGGGGGCGATGTGCTTCCGATGGATCGGTTCCACCCGATGTTTGCCGCGAAGCCGTGACGGTTCGTCCGCGCACGATCACCGCGCGCGCCTCGGTGATGCACTCCGCCTTCAGCCCGCGCTCGTGCAAGCGCTCGATCAGGGCTTCGGGCGATATGCGCGTTCGATTCGCGCGAAGCACCAGCGGTCGTCGGAATTGTCCCGCCTCGCAGATTTGTCGCGTGAGCGCCGGCTTGAAGCGACGGTGCCACCGCTCCACGAGATACATCGGATGCCCCGTCGCCGCGACCAGCCACTCCAGCGGCCGCCGCGCCGGATCGGGAAACACGTCTTCATTGAAAAGCCGCCCGCGCTGCTCATTCAGCGGAAGGTAGCGCCGCGGGTCGGGTGATTCGGGCCGCGCGATCACGTCCCCGCGCGCTGACGCGATCTTGCGCAGCACGGCGTTCACCGTATCCGCCGTTCCGCGTCCATACCGCATCGCCAGCCGTACGGTCTGATCCACCGCCGCGTGATCCGGCACGCGATCCAGCCAGCACAGTTGATACACCCCCAGCGCGAACGCCGTGCGAATGCTCGGGCGCACGCCCGCCCAGCGGCCGCGAAAATAATGCGCCGCCAGATGCTCGCAGGTGATGCGATGCCGCGTCACCCCCAGCACCAGCTCCGCCGTCAGCGCCGCGTCGGCCTGCGCGCGTGACGATTCCGACTCCAGCCCCGCCAGCAAGTCGCGCGACGCCGATTCACCCTCATACAACTCGCGCAGGATGCGCGCCGCCTTCTCGCGCGCCTCCGATGCCGGTGGTCGCGCTGGTTTCATTCCCCAAGCTCGATGGGCACAAAGCGATCGCCCGGTTGAACCCGTCGGCCATTCACAAAATCCTGCCACGCCATCAGTCGCCCCCCGGCCGGCTTGATCTCCAGTATCATCAGGTCCCCGTCGACCGTGGCGACGCTCATCACATCGCTGATGGTGCCTGGCTCGCCGCCGCTGCCGCGCCCTTCGTAGCGAACCGCCCGCGCCAGCGTCACACGCTCATCGCGCTTCCCATCGCGGCTGACAAAACGACAATTCGCTCCCGGCCACGACCACAATCCGCACACGCGATTCGCCAGCGCGGCAGCCGGCGTGTCGAATCGAATCAACCCGTCCGCCTTGTTGAGCTTGCGCGCACGGGTCGCGGCCGATTCGTCCTGCGGCGTTCCCGGTGTCTGCGGATTGCGCGACAGCAGTTCCAACGCCGCGCGCACGGCGTCGCACCCGATGTGGGCCAGCCGATCGTGCAGCTCGTCAGCGGTCTCATCCACGCCGATCGCCGTCCGCCGCTGCGTCAGGATCGGACCGGCGTCCATGCGGTCCACGAGCCGAAACACCGTCACACCGCTTTCCGCATCGCCGTTGATGACGGCCCATTGCACCGGCGCCGCACCGCGCCAGGCTGGCAGCAGCGACCCGTGCAGGTTCACCGTGCCCGCCGGAAACACCCCGCGCACGTCCGCGCCGATCTTCTGCCCGTACGCGACGACGTAACCCAGGTCGGCCTGGCAGGCCGCGATGCGCGCCACGGATTCAGGCGTGTTCACGTCTTCGGGTGAGAAGACCGGCAGCCCGGCATCCAGCGCCGCCTGCTTGATGATCGTGGGCATCGTTTCGAGATTCCGCCCGCGCGGCCGATCCGGCTGGGTGACGACCAGTGCGATCTCGTGACGATCCCCGCGAATGGAATCAAACGTCGGCAATCCGAATCGCCCCGTCCCGAAGAAAACGATTCGCATGGGCGATCCTTTGTTCAGCGTGCCGCGGTCTTTTTCGGCTTGCCTTCGAGTTGTTTCAGAGCGCGACGATTGGCGATCTTGTCCGCCTCGGACATGTTGTCAATGATGAGTTTCCCGTTGAGGTGGTCCATCTCGTGCTGCCAGCAACGGGCGGCAAGCTCCGCTCCGGCAAGCTCGAACGCTTTGCCGGTCAGGTCCCACGCGCGAAGCCGGCAGGTCGCCGCACGGTGCATCTGAACCGTCACCTCCGGAAGCGACAGGCAGCCCTCCTCGCCCGCCACGTCGCCAGCCAGCTCCGTCAGTTCCGGATTGACGCAAACGCAGTCATCACCCGGCTCGCCGGTCACGTTGAAGACAAACATCCGCAAGCTCAATCCCACCTGCGGCGCGGCCAGCCCGATGCCCTTGTGTTGGCGCATCAGGTCCAGCATGCGTGCGGCGATTTTTTCCAGGGTGCCGTCAAACTGCTCCACCCGCGCGGCCGTCCGGCGCAGAACCGGGTTCGGATAAAGTACCAAGTCAAGCCGGGATGGATCGATTTCCTTCAATTCGGGATTCCTTAAGATATTTTACGCCTGATAACCATCTTAGCCCGTCTCGTGGAACCCCCGCAAATCTGCTCGATTGCGAGGCGCATCCGGTTGACCTGCTGACGGCGGTCCGCAAGACTTGATAGAATGAAGCGTTTGACCCTTCGCTGTCGCTGACCTCGGCGTTGCCCCGGAGTGTGCCGCGCATGACTGCCGATCCACAACCGCCGGCCGGATCATCACCCGATGCGCCGGCGATTGCGCGCTGGGTTACTCCGCCGGAGAATCGGACGAAGGCGCGACGGTTCTTCGAACACGCCAAGAAGGCGGCCGAGACACGCAATTATGACTACGCGATCAAACTGTACACCGACGGGCTGGCGCTGTGGCCCGACGCGATGGACGACGGACTGAAGCCGCTGCGTGTCGTGGCGACGGCCCGGAAGCTGGACGGCGGCAAACCGGCGGGGTTTCTCGAATCGCGCCGCCGGGCCATCTCGGGCAAGGACTTCCTCAAGAACCTGAACAGCGCTTTGTATTTGTTCGGTCTCGACCCCACCCACATCGGGCACATGGAACAAATTCTCCACCTGGCGGCGGCGGCCAGGTGCGATCGCGTCGTGCAGTGGATCGCGCCCGTTCTGGCCGATGCCTATCACAATGCCAGGAAGCAGCCCGAAAGCCACTACGCCAGGTCCTGCGAGGAGATGAACACGGCGGCCGATCTGGCGATGTCGCTTCAGGAGGACGCGATCGCGATGGATATCCTGAATGCCGCCATCGCCGTGTCGCAAACATGGGCCGAGCACTACCCCAACTCGACCGACGCGCCGCGCGCCCGCAGCAACGCGACCGGAAAATTGACAATCGTAAAGGGCCGCTTCGATCGTGGCGACAACTTCACCGAATCCCTCAAGGATGCCGAGGGCCAGGCCGACATCCGCGATCGCGCCCGGACCGTGCATATTCCCGATCGCGCGCAGGAGCTGATCGCCAAGGCACGCAAGGAGTACGAGGCCAATCCGCAGGTCGTCGGCAAACTGACCGCCCTGGTCGATCGCATGATCGCGATCGAGGACCCGGCGTTGGAGAGCGAGGCCATCGCCCTCCTGGAGAAGGAATACGCCGCTGCCGGCAACTACGCCTTCAAGGTCAAGGCCGATGAGATTCGCGTGCGCCAGTGGGACCGTCACCGCCGTGAACTGGCCAATCGCCTCAAGGCCGATCCGGACAACGCCGTGCTGAAGGAGGAGTTCGCCCGCGCGACCGCCGATCAGCTTCAACGCGAGATCGCCATCCTCGAAGAACGCGTCGCCCACTATCCGACCGAGATGCGCCTGCGCTTCCAGCTTGCCATGCGCCTGTACCAGGCCGGTCGGATCGACGAGGCCATTCCGTTGTTTCAAATGGCCCAGGCCGACGGCCGCAGCCGCACCGAAAGCAGGCTCTACATCGGGCGGTGTTTCTTGGACAAGGGCTTTCACGAACAGGCTGTCGGGACGCTTCAGAAGGCTCTGGAAGAAGCGGATACAACCACCGGTCGACTGGCCCTGGAGCTTAATTACTGGCTGGGCAGGAGCTTGGAGGCGATGGGCGACTTGGGACAGGCCCGCCAGCGCTATGGTCATTTAATCACGCTCGATTATAATTTCCGCGATGCCCGCCAGCGGCTGGAGCGACTGGTCAGCGGGAATCAACAGCCGTAACAACATCTTGGAATGACCGTGCCTGGATTGAACCGGGCCGGACAAACGGAGCAGCCAGTGGCCAGATCACTTTCGTCGATGAAACGCATGCGGCAAAACAAGCGCCGCGCCGCCCGGAACGCCGCTCGCAAGAGCGTCATCAAGAATCAGCTTCGCAAAGTGCGCGATGCGCTGGGAAAGAAGGACGTCTCGGTGGCCGATTCGCTCTTCCGCGAAACCGTCAAGGTGCTGGATCGCAGCGCCAACCGCGGCGCGATCCACCCCAACACCGCTGCCCGCCGCAAGAGTCGACTGGCCAAGCGCCTCAACGCGCTCAAGGGCGGGAAGAAGTAGGGCGGCTGTGAGCCATCAGCCGTGAGCGGTTCATTCGTCTCCCGCGGGGGGGAGAAACTTCATCACGCGCTCGAAGCGTTCAGCTTTTCACCTGCGGGGAAGGTCTGCGCCGATCTGGGCTGCGCCACCGGCGGATTCACCGATTGTCTGATTCAGCACGGTGCGGCGAAGGTGTATGCCGTCGATCGCGGATACGGCGTCCTCGCGGCGAAGCTCCGCGGCGACCCGCGCGTCGTCGCGTACGAGCGGACCGACGCCCTGCGTGTTCACCTCCCCGAACCCGTGGATCTCGTGACCATCGACGCGGGCTGGACGCGGCAGGCGCTCATCCTTCCCGCGGCGATGCGGCTGCTGGCGCCGGGCGGGAGAATCCTGACACTTGTCAAACCGCAGTATGAAGCCCCGCCGGATCAGTTGCGCGACGGCGTGCTGCCCGACGAATGCATCGAGGCCGCGATCTCGCCGATTCGGGAGAGTCTGCTCACGCTGAATCTGACGTTGCTCGACGAGACGCCTAGCCCGATCCGCGGACAGGGCGGCAATCAGGAGTGGCTCTGGTTGCTCGCGCCGAGGCCTCTCACCACTGGTTAGGGACGATTCGCCGCCTGTTGCCTGCCCACGGACCACCGGCTACGGCTCACGGCAGAATCGCCGAGAGGTAAGACCGGACGTCCAGTCCGTTGGCTTTGCCGTCGAGGTTCATGTCGGCCCAGCACAGATGATGCGGCTGCTGCGGAAAGCCCAGCAGGGCATCCACGAACTCGGGCAAGGTCAGCGGCACGCAGACGTCGCCCTTGTTGATTTGTTCGTACACGATGCGGAATTTGATCCAATCGGCACAATCAACGTCGCCGTCGAAGTCGAGGTCGTACGTCGCGCAAGGGTCGGACACCACGATGACGGCGCCGAGGTTCAAGTGAACCCCGCAGTAATAGGGGAATTCCCAGTTCGCATGCGTGTGGACATTCAGAAACGCGTCATTGAACAACACGTTGAACACAGTCCCCACGGTTCCCGTCGCCGGCCCGGAGTTGAATGCCCCGTCGGGCGATCCATCCAGCCCGCTGATCACATTGTGCGTCCCACCCATCCAGGTCCATTGCACCGTGTCGCCCACCTCGACCATCACATTCGGCGGCGAAAACACATCGCCCGGCCCGACCGCAACAGGGACCAGCATCGGACCGTCATCGTCAAACGAGACGCCCGCTCCGCTGTAGCACGCCGAGAACTGGTAGCAATCCAGTCCGTCGAGCACGCCGTTGTGGTCGTGATCGCCCGGCAGCACGAGACGAATGGCGCTTTGAAGCACCGTCGTGTTCACGTCGTCCGTCAGCAACAGATCGAGGCCGTCGATGTTGTCGAGTTCGCCGAGGCCGAAGTCCGTTGCGAAGGCGTAGGGAACAAAGACCCCGGCGCCCGTGGAAGTAAAGAGATCGGCCGGTCCGCGACCGGGCATCGCGATGCTCGGCGAATCGCGCGACAACGAGAAGACGACCTGGTCGATCCCCGGGTTGAAAATGCCGTTGCCGTTGTCGAAGACGATGAAATCGTCGATGTCGTCACCGGTGATGCCGGGCATGAGGCCGAGTTGGGCCGCGCCGACGTAGAGCTGTTCGCCGCCAGGCCCTTCGGGGTTGAAGTCCACGTAGATGTTCGCGCCGCTGGGCACGCCGCCGGGCAGGGTCAAAAGCGAAGGGCTGTTTCGCGTTGCGGAGAAGAACAGCATCTCGCCGGGAATGCCTGATTCCAGGGCGGCCACCGGCACGCCTGGGCTGCTCATCCCCTGCAACTCGTCTTGCGGCTGCGGATCGACATCGACAATGGGCGGCTCTTCGGGTTTCAGGTCCAGATCGACGCCGCCGGTGTCGCCGCCGTTGCGGCCGAGCGTGTTGTTGTCGGGCGTGACGAGCAGAAAGGGCGTCGGACCGTTCCGCGTGAAGCCCGAAGTGCTCATGTACACGTCGCCGGCCGCCTGATGGCGCAGCGCCTGGTGTTGCACGTTGAAGGGCTTGCCGGCCGTGACAAGATCGGGGTCGGCCGACGCGGCGCCGATGCTGGCCCGGTCGACGCTGAACAAAATGACAAAAGTATGTGATGGCAACACGCTCCCGCGGTTGTAGCTGAACCCGTCGAGGTCGTCGGCCGGATGGTTCAATCCCAGCGCCAGTCCGGGATGACGCACCGTCGGCCCGGGCTTCTGGAGAATGGCCGAGGCGGTGATGGGGCCGCCGATCGTCGGCGAGGCCGCGTCAAGGGTGAAGAGCGGCGCGCGAATCGGTACGTCGGCGGGTGGTTGCGCGCGCGCAATCGTTATGAGTGCGTGTGCCACGACCAGCGCCGTGCCCGCAAGGAACCCGGCGCGCACATAGCGCTTATGAATCCCGCTGGACAACATGACTCCTCCTCCATAGCTGGCAGCCGAATTGCGGGATCAGTTGAATCAGCGGACGGGGGTCAATGCGGAGAATCGCCCCACCCGGCAATCGGATGCTCCAGTATATCCGATGGACCTCGGAAGACGACGGATTACGAGCGGCTTTGGCTACCGAAAGCCGCCAAAATCGTCTTTCCGGGGCTAGGGAAGGCGGTTCAGGGCCGCCTGGGCCAGGTTGGATCGCGCTGCATTCGCCCCAGAATGACCCGTGCCGCATAGCAGTAATCCTCGTAGTCATAGGTCTGTTCACAGGCGTCCAGCAGCGTGACTGCCGTGTCTCGTCGGCCGTCGGCGAGTTGGCGAAGCCCGTCGAAGAAGTAAGCGGCGGACCAGAGCAACTTGTTGCGCCGCAACGAATCGTCCGCGACCGCGCGCAGCGCCGACAGCGTTTGCCGACCACTGCACACCTCTCGAATCTTTCGCTCCCAGTCCGTTGGGGCCGACTCACCGGAAGCTGCGAGCGGTTCGGCATCGGCCGGAAGGCGCGCGATCAGTTGGTCCGCCTCGTCGCGTCGCCCAAGCAGGTGCAGGATGGCGGCCGCGGAGAACGCCGCGCGCGCATTGCGCGGCTCGGCGTCGGCCACGGCGAGCACCAGTCGCTTCGCCTCCTCGGGTTGATCCAAATCGAGGTGAATCAGCGCCGGGAAGAGGCCGGCGAACCAGACGCGGCGTGCGTCGCCTTGTCCGCCGGCGCCGGGCGCGGTGAAAGGCTGCAAGGCGCGCAGATCGGACAGCGCTTCGTCGTATCGTCCCAGCCAGTAATACAAACGCCAGCGGTAGTCGCACACCTCGGCCTGGTCGTCGGGCGACTGGCAGAGCGGCTCGCCGCGGTTGCGCGCGTCGATCGCGCGGTTCAGATCACCGACCGCCTCCCAGTATTCGCCCTCGCAGGCATAGCCGCGTGGGCTGGTCGGCTCGCGCCGCTGGGCCTCGCGCGCCCAATGCAGCGCCCACTCGAAATGCTCATCGCGGCGCTTGGAATCCGTTCGCGTGCGATCGTAGATCTCCGCCGACAGGCGATACGTGATCGAGAGTAAATAGCACGGATAGGCCTGGGTCGATTGCAGCTCGCATGCGTTGAGCAGCACGCGCTCCTGCTCATCGAACGTATCATGCCGACGCTGATGGTACATCTTCGTGTTCAGCGCCCGGCCCAGGTGCAGCATCGCCTGGGCATAGTTGTTGCGCTTCTCCCGCGCCAGGCGAAAATCCTTGATGGCCTCCTCGGGACGATGCCGCAGCAGCGCCTGCCCGCGGAAGAAATGCTCCTCGGCCGAGCGCGCCCCGCCGATGGCATCGCCCTGCTGGAGCCACGTCAGGGCCTGACCGTCGAGCCGACCCGTCCGCTGCCGCTCGGCCCAAGCCAGCAGGTACCGCACCCGGCGCTGGTCGGCGCCGTGAAGCGAGGCGTCCAGTGCTCGCTGAAGCGTCTGCACCGCACGATGGGGCTCGAGCCGCAGATCCGCCAGCCCCGACGCCTCCAGGAAGGCCGCACGGGCCTTGCCGGTCGGGTCGGGCCAGATCGACGCGGCCTGCGACAGCAATTCGCGAGCATCGTCCGGCTCGCGATAGTCGTCATAAGCCAACATACCGTAGGCCCGCGCGATCAGCTCGGTGGCCCGATCTTGCCGGGTGCGAATCGACTGCGAGCGCCACACGACGGCCCCGCTGACAAGCAGCGCGCACAATACGCAGATCGTCGTCATCGCCGGATGCCGCCGGATGAACTTCCAGCTCTTTTCCAGCAGGCCGACGCGCCGCGCATGAATGGGGCGATTCTCCACAAAACGGCGCAGGTCAGCGGCCAGCGCGCCGGCGCTCGGGTAGCGCCGGGCCGGGTCTTTCTCGAGCGCGCGCAGGCAGATGGTCTCCAAGTCCATCGGGATGGATGGATTGATTTTTCGCGGCGGCTTCGGCTCGCGCGTGCAGATCCGTGCGACGAGCTGTTCGCGCGTCGCGCCGTCGAACGGTCGTTCAAGGGTAAGCAGTTCGTACAGCGTGACACCCAGTGAGAAAACATCCGTTCGATGATCGACCGTGCGGCGCGCGAATCCTACCTGCTCCGGTGACATGTAGGCCGGCGTGCCGATCATCTCGCCCGTGAGCGTCATGCCGGGTTCATCGAGCAGCCGCGCCAGGCCGAAATCGGTGATGTGCAATTGCCCGTCCGAGCCGAGCAGGAGATTCTGCGGTTTGATGTCGCGGTGCAGCACGCCCGAGGTGTGCGCGTGCTCCAATCCCTCGGCCGCGCCGCAAATGAGCATGGCCACGTCGCGGAAGCGCGATCCGTCAAGCGAAACGAGCAGGGCCGTGCTGGCCGCGTGCAAATCGTCGAGGGGCGGTTCGTGCGTCGGCGGTGACCGCGTGGGATGGGCATGGCCCGCCTTGAATGGTTCATCGCGGGTTGCGGACCCGGCGCGGCGTCGGCGGATCACGCGATCGAGACTCTCGCCGTCAATCAACTCCATCGCGTAAAAAAAGTGCCCGTCCTGCTGACCCTGCGCGTAGACCGGCACAATGTTGGTGTGATGCAGCCGGGCGGCTGCCTGGGCCTCGCGCACGAAGCGCGATACGGCCTTGTCGTCCGCGCCGGCCAGCGCGGGCAGCACCTTCAGCGCGACGATGCGATTGAGCGAAAGTTGTCGCGCGCGATAGACCACGCCCATCCCGCCGCGGCCGATCTCACTGACGATTTCAAAATCTCCCAGGCGACTGCCCGGTTGCCACGTCGTCGGGGTCGTGGTGCTCCGCGACCGTCCGGCGCTCCGCGCGTCATCCAATCGCTGCCGGCCTTGTTGATCGCGCGCTTCACTTAGCGCGCCCAGCAGGTGGCGCGTATCGCGCAGCGCGGTGCGGCACCGCGCGCATTGCGACAGATGAACCTCCAGCGCGGCGCGCTGCGAGGCGTCCAGCGTCTCCTCGACGTAATCGAGCAGCAGCCCGTCGGCTTCTTCGCAGTTCATAACGACGAATCGTCAAACGATTTGAGATGCTCGCGCAGCTCGCGCGTCGCCTTCGACAATCGGGCCTTCACCCCCGCCAGCGACAGGCCCACCGCTTCGGCCACTTCTTCCCGTGACAAACCCTGAAAAAAGTAGAGGATCACCACTTCGCGCAGCGGCTCATCCATCGACTCGATCGTCATCTGCACGCGCTGGGCGCGGTCGGCCTTCATCGCCTGGCCCGCCGGCGTCGACTTCTTGTCCAGCGGAATCGCTCCGCGCTCGAACAGGTGCCGGCTCGTCGCCAGGGCCGACAGCCGCATCTTCGGATGCATCCGCCGAATCTCGTCGATCGACCGGTTGCGCGCGACCTGATAAAGCCACCCGCGCAGGCTGCCGCTGGGGCGCGTCTGCTTCGACATGCGGCAGCACTTGAGCAGCACGTCCTGCACGATGTCCTCGGCCAGCGCCGCGTCGTACACCATGCGCTGGCAGAACAGGCGCAGCTCGGTGCCGTAGCGGTGGCTGATTTCCTCCACCGCGGCGTCATTGCCCGCCTGCAACTGGGCCATCAGTTCCGAATCGGTCAGGGGCATGCCTTGCCACCGTGCGGCTTCGCGCGCTGAACGTTGCTTGGATTTAATCACCAGCCGTTTGCGATGCTGCTGCGTCTACCCTTGAGACCGCAGCACGCTTCAACTTCTCTTCCCACCCTCCAGGGCAGACGCTGACCCTCGTCTGCCGATCAGGCTCGGCTGTCTCGCGTGTGCGCCTTGTGCGGACGCGAGCCGCCGGGCCTGATGTTTCTCGGAAAAGCCGATGCAGTCGAATGGTTCGCCGCCCCGCACACAATTGGGCGTCGATGCACAGCGTGGCAGAACATTCTACACCGCCCACTCGCGCGGGGGTAGGGGTATGTCAGGCATCAATTGGGAATGGATTGCGAGGGTTGGAGCGGTTCGCCACGGGGCGCAGCAATGATTCGCATCGATGACGCCGCTGGGGATCATATGCCTCGGCGCGTGGCTTCCCGCTATGCCTCGCTGGCCTGATGGCTCTTCAGCAATCCGTATTGATCCATGCGGTAGCGCAACTGGTCGCGGGTGAGATGCAGCAGTTTCGCCGCGCGGGTCTGATTGTTGTCGGTCATCGCCAGGGCCTGGCGCACGAGGGATTCCTCGACATCTTTCAGGCTCACGCCGCCGGGCGGCAATTCGAATTGCACGGAGTTGCCGTTTGCACTGGCCCCATGGCCGATGACGAGGTCTTCGGGACCGATCATAGGTTGTTTGCATAGCAGCACAGCGCGTTCCATGGCGTTGCGCAGCTCGCGCACGTTTCCGGGCCAGGTGTATCGCATCAGTTTCTCGACGGCCGCCGGCACCAGCCCGCGCACGTCGCGCCGGAACTCCTTCGCGAACGTCCCGACGTAATAATCCGCCAGAAGTCGAATGTCGTCGCCCCGCTCGCGCAGCGGCGGCAGATCGACGGCGATGATGTTCAGCCGATAGAACAGGTCCTCGCGGAACTTGCCCTCGGCGATCAGCTTGTTCACGTCGCGATTGGTCGCCGCGATCACGCGCACGTCCACGGTGAGGTCCGTCGTGCCGCCGACACGCCGAAACGCGCGCTCTTCGAGGAAACGCAGAAGCTTGGCCTGCAACGCGGGCGGCATGTCGCCGACTTCGTCGAGGAACACCGTGCCGCCGTCGGCCAGTTCGAGCAGCCCCTTTTTGCGCTGCTTGGCATCGGTGAAGGCCCCGCGCTCGTGGCCGAACAGCTCGCTTTCCAGCAGGTGCTCCGATAGGGCGGTGCAGGTGATGTTCATGAACGGTCGCCCGGCGCGGTCGGAATTGTAGTGAATCGTCTTGGCGACGAGGTCCTTGCCGGTGCCGCTCTCGCCGCGAAGAAACACGGTGGACGAACCGCTGCTCGCCACGTCGCGGATCAGCTCGAACAACCGTGCCATGGCCGGGCAGCGCCCGAGGATACGGTCGAATCCAAAGCGTTCCTGCATCTGACCGCGCAGATCGCGCAGCTCGCGGCGCAGGCGGGTCGTCTCCAGCACCTTTGCGACGGTGAGCATCAGGGCGTCCATCTTGAATGGCTTGCTGACGTAGTCGTAGGCGCCCAGGCGCATGGCCTCGACGGCGTTATCGACGTTGCTGTAGGCCGTCATCATGAGCACGACGATCTCGGTATCCTGCTCGCGGATCTTGCGCAGCACCTCGAGGCCGGTGCGGTCAGGCAGCTTGTAATCGAGCATGACGAGATCGAAGGTCGCCGCGGCGAGCTTGGCGAGGCCTTCGTCGGCCGTCGCCGCTTCCTCGACGGCGTAACCCTCTTCCTGGAAGCGCTGCAACAACGACCAGCGGATGAGCTTTTCGTCTTCGATGATGAGAATGCGTGGTTTGCTCATAATACGGTTTCCTGTCGCGCCCGCCGCAGCGGGTGAATCGTGGCTCGTGGTCCGCAAGGCGGGCATGAACCGCCTCGTCCGTCACATTCCAACCGGGATCTCCACGGTGACGCGTGTTCCCTTTCCAATTTTGCTCTCGATGTCCATTGCCCCGCGGTGCGCCTCCACAATGCGCTTGCAGATCGACAATCCCAGGCCGGTTCCCCGCGCCTTGGTGGTGTAGAACGGTTCGAAGACCCGTACGAGCACATCGGACGCCATGCCGCATCCATCGTCTTCGACGGTGAGACGCACCAGTGCATCGGCTTCGTCAAGGCGGCAGCGAATGGTCCCGCCGCGTTCGCAGGCATGGGCGGCATTGAGCAGCAGGTTGGAGACGACCTGGTGCAGTTGGGCTTCATCGGCCTGCACGAAGCAGGGCGTGTCCATGTTTTCGCAGATGACCCGCACATGGCGGAAGGACGGTTCTTCGCGCAGGAGCACCAGGGCGTGGCCGATGAGTTCTGCGAAATCGACGTGAGTCTTTTCTGGCGGCTTGGGCCGGGCGTAGATCAGCAGGTCGCGCACGGCGGCATCGAGCCGGTCGATCTGGCGCAACGACTCGGCGATGATCTCGCGGTGTGGGTGATCGGGCGCCATGCCGGCGCCGAGAACCTGAATCGCGCCGCTGATGCCCGCGAGCGGGTTCTTGATTTCGTGCGCGAGCGAGGCGGCGAGCTGGCCGATGCTGGCGAGGTGTTCGGCTTCGCTGATGCGCTGCTCGTAGTGGGCGCGTTCGAGATCCTGCATCCGACGAACCAGGTCCTCGCGATAGGTCTGGTTCATGATGGCCAGTTCGAGGTCGAGGAGCTTGTGCAGGGCGTTGAGCGTCGTATCGAGTTCATGCGTTGGAAGGTTGATCCGTCGAATGCGGGTGCTTAGCTCCAAGCGCACAACGTTCATGGCCATGAACATGTAGTGCTGGGGGAGTTCCACGCGAACGTGGGTGCGTCCGATGCGGCATCGGGATTCGTAGTAGGCGTTGTCGTAGTTCCCGCGGAAGAGTTCATCGAGCCACGTGAGCAGAGTGCGTCGCAGCCTCGCCATGGTGGCCTGTGCAGTGGCCTGTGCGGCGGCTTCATCGTCGAAATGGCCGTGGCCTCGGAAGACGGCGGCGCCGCCGGGGTGTTTCAGGAGGCGCGAATAGAAGAGTTCAACGACATCGGGTAACTGGGGCGCAATGCGCGAGTGGATAGCGCAGAGCGCAGCGGCGTCCGACTCGCCGAACTGGAGATAGTTTTTCATTTCGCGAAACAGTTCATGGGACATGCTCCAATTATAACCCCTGAATTTGACAGGCTTTATCGCCCGATCGAGGGCATTGTTCCGGGCACCTGATCCGGTATCCGGCGGGGCATGTCGCGATTTCGCTTCGGTCACAACCTGATTCCTGATCAGCAGTTAGACGAATTTCCGTCGCACTCGGCGTCGCCGAGATTGCTCTTGATTGCCACGGAGCGACCATCTAGGGCAACCACCATGCCAAATTCCGCAATGGTGCTTTTCACTCGTTTGCGCAGTTTGCCACGAAACGAAGCAGGGCTTCGCTGCGGGAAGTCGCGCACACGATAGCGAAAAAAGACTCATTGAATTCCTGAAAAAGGGGTGGCTGGCTTCGCACGTCGCGCCCGCGCGATGATCCGATCGGAATACGAGGCAATTGGCACAAGCCTTGCTGCATTGAAAGGTGCCGGTTTTCAACCGGTGAGTCGTCGTGAGCGGGTGAATCGCGTCGCGCATGAGAGAGGCCCCTGCGCCGGGAGTGCGATCATGCTGGTCGAAGAGGTGATGACCCCGGACCCGTTCGTGGTGGACACGTACGAGCCGATCGCGCGGATCGCGGAGCTGATCCGCCGACATCGAATCCATCAGGTGCCGGTGATCGACGAGAACAACCGCATCGTCGGGATCGTGACCGATCGCGACATCCGCTCGGCATCGGGGGCAAATTCCGATACGGCCGGTCTGCTGGCGCGCGACGTGATGACGACGAATGTCGTTTCAGTGTCGCCGACGCAGCCGCTGGCCGACGCGGTGCGCATCCTGTGTGAACACCGCTTCGGGTCGCTGCCGGTCGTGGTGGGCGAGCGGATCGTGGGGATCTTGAGCACGCGTGATCTGTTGCGACGATTGTTGGTCCTGCTGGAGCAATCCGCGATGAGGACGGGTTCGTGAAAGTGAGGTGGGTCATGGTGCTTCAATTGAACCAGGTGGAAGCCGCCCTTCGCAGCAAGATCTGCCCCAATTGCGTGCGGTACACGGCGGATCACCGATGCAGCCTGCCGCCCGATCGCCCTTGTGTCATTTTCGAGGCGCTGCCGACGATCGCGCAGGTGGTGCAGACCGTCTCATCGGATCGCATCGATCCGTATCTCGACCGAATTCGCACCGATCTGTGCGCCGTGTGTCGCGAGGACGAGCACGGTCGATGCCCGCTGCGCGATCATCTCGATTGCGCGCTGGACTGTTACCTGCCTTTGGTGGTGGACGAGATCGAGGCCGCCTGTTCGCGAGGCGATCAGCCATCGCATGGCTGACCCGATCGGATTCCCTCGGCTGGGCGGAGGCTTATAATTCCGCGGTAGCACGTTGCGTCCAGATCCGTCAGCCTTCGGGAGGATTCGCGATGAACGCCCAGCAACTGGCCGCCTGGATTCGGGAGGAACAGGAGAAGATCAGCGGCATCACGCGGCAACTGATGGAGAAAATTTCCATCGTTCCGCGCATCGATCACGACCGCTGGCTCACCGACGTGCGGACGCTGTTCGAGCATTACCGGGCCCACACGATCCGCCACATCGCCCTGGAGGAGCAGGATGGTTATCTGACGCCGGTGACCGAGGCGCGGCCGTTCCTCTCGAAGGAAGTGGATCGGCTCCAGCATGAGCACCGGGAGATGATACGGTTGATCGACGCGATTCATCGTGATCTGCCCGGCATCCAATCCGGCGATTTTCTGCTTCTTCGAGACATTTGTCATCGCATCCAGGACGTCTTGCAGTACATGGAGCACCACGAGAGGGAAGAAACGCTCCTGCTGATGTCCGCGTTTACGGACGACACCGGCGAAAAGGACTGACCGCGCTCGCTTGTTCGCGTGTTGCCGTTTCGCCACAGGCCCGCGCGAACGTGGCGTTCACGCCGCGCATCGAAAACACCGGATCAATCATTGCAATCGGCAATGCCGAAGGTCCGACCGGTTTATCATCGCGTCGCGTGGGTAGTTATCACGCCGAAAAAGCATTCCGTCGCACATAAGCCGCGCGGCATCACGATTGCTGCCTGTTGATCGAGGCATGGCAGCGTCCACGGGGGCGTTCCACACTGCTGATTTCCTGCGCCCGCATTCATGGGGCCTGGGGGGAGACACTATGTTTCGATCAATCGTTCGAACGGCGCTGTTTGCCGGGGCCGCCGCGGTCTTCTCGGCCGCGCCGGCGATGGCCCAGGTCGGTGAACCGACCGGCTCGTTTCATCTGAAGGTCACGCATGGCGCGACGACGGTCGTGAACACGAACGTCATTGTTCCGGCCGACTTGTCCATCACCGACGGCGACCCGGAGGACTATGTCCAGGTCGGCACGGTCGGCGGGGATCCGATCATTCTCAAGATGGTCTCCGAGGGCGGTCCGGACTTCCGCATCGTTCATTGGTACCTCGACGTGCCGGACAGCCTCGACAATATCTACCTGTCGGGCGGCACGAGTCTGTTCGATCCTCTTAATCCGGCGTCGATCGACGTCGAAGTCACGGGCCTGGCCTTCACCGGCACGACCGGTGTGACGCCGCTCATCGTGAACAACAGCACGTACCTCACGGCCTTCATGCGCGACACGTTCGGCGGCACCGGAGGTCGCTTCTACAATCTACCGCAGGGCACGTATTTCGGCCCCGGCGTGCTCTCGCCCGAGCCGCAGGTGCAGGTGGCCGGCCAGTATTTTCTCGACGGCAACACGGCGTTGTACAACTTCACGACAAGCAGCTTCTTGAGTCCGACGGCGAGCTGGAAGTGGGGCGCCTTGCCCAACCCCGGCGCGCTGGGTCTGACGACGGTCTCCAGCGGCAACAACAACACGCCGAGCGATGGCGGCAAGGTCTTCGAGCTGGGCCTGTCGGTCGCGTTTGTCGGCGTGCCGGAGCCGGCCACGCTGGGACTGCTCGCGCCGGGCATGTTGTTCGCCCTGCGTCGGACGCGCCGGCGGTAAGGCCGCGACGCGTGAAATCGAAGTCTGGGATTCCGAGCGCAAATCGTTGTTTAAACAACAAAGCCCCCGGCAAGCCTGCCGGGGGCTTTTAACTTTGCGCTTGCTGAATTGGCGATGAACCAGGCGTAGCTGATCGATGCACGGAACCGCACAGCGAGTTTCAGCGCGGCACGGTTTGAGTGGAGGTGCGCCGCCGAACTGGAGACAGCAAAACCGACGCGATCGTCGCCAGCAACAGCACGGAGTCGAAGACGATGGTCTTCACACCGGCCGCCGACGGGTTGCCCTTGCCGAAACAGCCGCAGTCGATGTTCAGCCCCCTGTAGAGCGCCGAGTAACTGACGGCGGTGATGAACATGACCAGCATACCGCAGATGAGAATCGCGCCGGCTCGGCGCGTCGTCGGAAGGATCAGCGCAATGGCCGCGAGACACTCCAGCCAGGGCAGAATCAGCGCCAGGGCGTTCAGTCCGCGTTCCGGCACGATGCGATAGTTGGAGATGGCGATCACGAACTGCCGCGGCTCGACGATTTTCTCAAAGCCCGCGTAGAGAAACACGCCGGCGACGCCCAGCGCGCAAACCCACGCCGTCATCGTTCGCCAAAGCGGCGTCGCCACGGATCGCTCGCGCGCCATCAAATCGACGGGAATGCTGAACGCGTCGCCGTCGGCGGTCATGGCTCGGCCCCCGTCGCAAAGTATTCATTGAAGCGGCCGCTGCTCATGACCTCGGCCCAGCCGTTCTCGTAGATCAGAACCTCGGAGAAACCGAAATCGCGCCGCAGGGCGTCGGCCACGTGATGGCTCGCTTCGCAATCGCCACCGCCGCAATAGACGATGATCCTGTCGACCGGCGACGCGGCGCCGAGTACGCGCTCGATGTTCTTGTAGATCGCGCTGCTCGGCAGGTTGATCGCGCCGAGCAGGTGACCCTCGACGAACTCCCGTTCCTCGCGGGCATCGACAAACTTCGCCGTGCCGGCCTTCAGGTGTTCCAGCACCGCGTCGATCTTGATCATCCCGGGCTTGGCCGCATCGGTCGCGGTCGGTGCCGACGTCACCGACTCGCCTTCGACTGCGGTCGCGGTCGTTCGCACGTTCGACGGCGTGGCGGGCAGCGGCTCACGTACCCACGGAAGCCTCACTTGACGCACGGCATTGCTCGTGGCGGCTGCTCCGGCGCTAAGCAACAGGATGATTCCGGCGATTGCAAAGTCTCGGATCATGATGGCATTCTCAAGGACGCAGGGTCCGCGACGCAGCGCGACGAATCTCCCCGGCCCTCTCCCTGTCGAGGGGGAGAGGGCGGAGGGAGAAACTCACTATTCCTTGCCGTTGCCCGGGTTCGCGTCCGGTTTCGGCGGTGTGGTTGCCGTCGCGCCGGTTGCGGCCTTGGCGTTGCCGACGGGCGCCGCGTTCGCGTTCGGCGACTTGCTCGACACCGTGCCGGGGCGCGCACCGACGGCCGCCGACAGATCGCGTGACTGGCCGTAGTTCATTTCGGTGATCGGCACGGAGACCGTCGGGACGGTGGGATTGTCGGTTTTGAAGGAGACCGTATCGCCGGTCGAGGCGATCTGGTAGTCGGCCGGGATGTCGAGCGTGATGCGGAACGACATGCCGGGCTTGACCTCGGTCAGGGTGTGCTTGAGCGCGGGGTTGGACGTCGTGACGTCGCTGATCTTCAGCGGCTTGGCGGCGTTGTTGTTGTTAATATACAGGTGTCGCTGAAGCGGGGCCGTGCGGTTCATCGGCAGGGACAAGCGATTGGGGGCGACCTCCACCTCGGCGGTGATGTACGCGCTGATCGGCACGGTCACACGGGGCACCTCTTCGAGTCCGGTCTCGACCGTCAGGGTCGCCGAAACCATTCCGCTGGTCAGCGCGCCCTGCGCGGTAACGTTCAAATCAAACTTTTTGCCCGTCTCGACTTCGACGATCTCGGCCTTGAACGCCGGATTGGACGATTCCTTAACGCTCATCTTGGCCGGCTTGTCCGTGTTGTTGGAGATCGTCAGCTTGCGCGTCTGGCTGCCGTCCTGGGCCTGGGCCGTGGTGAGGCGGCCGAACGATGCGCTGGGCGGCGCCAGCTGCACGGGCTGCCAGACCTCGCCCTTGATGTTCAGCGTGATCATCTCCTCGGCACCGGTGCAGTTCGTATAGACCGTGACCGTCTTGGTGATCGGGCCGGCCATGTTGGTCGTGCCGAGCTTGATGGGGATTTTGCCGGTCTTGCCCGGCTCGACGATCTTGTCGTGCTCACCGGCGGTCGTGCATCCGCAGGCGGGGCGCACCTTGAGAATTTCAAGCGTGCCGTTGCCGGCGTTGGTGAACCAGAAGTCCTTGCGAATCTCGTCTCCTGCCTTGACGCGTCCGAAGTCGTAGGTCGGCGTGTCGAACGAGATCTTGGGAAGCTCGCCCGGCTTGTTGGTCACCGTCGGAGCTGGAACATCAGGCGGCCGAACGGTGCCGGCGGCGCCGGGCTGAACCGCGGCGGGACTTGTGCCCACACCCATTGAACCGGTGGCGCCGTGATCGTGGCCAGCGTGGTCGTGCCCTTCGTGTCCGGGCTGGGCCGCACCGGCCTGCGCAGGTTTGCCGGCGTCGGTCTTGGCCGGTTCGGTCTTCGCCGGCTCCGTCTTGGGAGGTTCGGCGCGCAGCGGCGCGGCGCCGACCGCGAAGAGGGCCAGGGCCAAGGTCGATACAAGAGTCTTGATACCATTCCACGGTGTCATGAGGTAGCTCCAAAACGAGAAAAAGAACCTGGAACAACGGAGAACCAAGCTATCGGCAATAATAAGGGGTTGGGAGATGATTTCGGTGTAACGGACCTGTAAACCAGCCGGTCGTGGGATGGAGCGCTCCGCGCAACTCATTGATGTGCAACGAGCCACGGGAACCGGCTTGGGACGGGATCGGCCCTGAATTGACCCCGCCGTCCGGCGCGGGGAGAATTCCTCGAAACCGGCGACGACCGATATGCGCAAGGAAGACGCGTCCCCGCGCAGAGTCGGACCGCCGGACGTTCGCGCGAGTGGCGGAATTGGCAGACGCGCGGGATTTAGGTTCCCGTGGGCAACCGTGTGGGTTCGAGTCCCACCTCGCGCATCTTCAGGCAGGGCACGACGCGCGTCAGACGCCGCCCTGGCCCGTGCCGAGATCCAGCGCCACGATTTTCTCGCGATCACGCAAGTACAGCGTGCGGCCGTACAGCGTCGGCGCGGTCCACGCTGTTTTCTTGCAGACGCCCGTCATTTTTCCGAGCAGCCGGTATTTTTCGGCGTCCGCCTTCACGAGATACAGCGCACCGTCCTCGTCCAGCACGATCAGCTTGCCGTCGGCCAGCAGCACGGTCGCCTTGGCGATGCCGCGTTGTCGCCACCCGAACTCGCCCGTCTTCGCGTTCACACAACCCAGGAAAGCCGGTCCGAAATCGCCGCTGCTGCCGTAGATCCAGTCGCCTTCGCGCACGGCGGTCGCGTGCTGAATCTTCATGCGCGGGTTGAACCATGCTTCCTTCGCGACGATCTGGCTGCCGGCCTTGCTGACCTGCACCCCGCGCGAACCCATGCCGTATGCGGAGGAAATGAACAACGTCTTGTCGCTCGCGCTCCAGAGCGGCGTCGTGATGTTCGCGCCCCATTGCGTCGGGTGATCGATGCTCCACGTCGTGTGTCCGTCCGTCGGATCGACGCCCAACACCGCCTTGCCGCCGAACGCGACGAGCTGCTCGATTCCTTCAACCGTGATCGCCAGGAGCGACGCGTAGCCGGGGTCGAACTCGCCGCCCTTCCACGCCACGGCGCCCGTGTCCTTGTCGAAGGCGATGATCGCGTGGCCCTTCTCCTTGCTGACGGTCACAAGAATGTTGCCTTTGTACTCCATCGGGCTGGCGCCGTACCCGCGCATGTGCAGGTCCGCCTTGTATTTGGCCAGCAGATCCTCCGACCAGACCACTTTGCCGCTCTTCTTATCGAGGCAATGCAGCATCGCCGTGCAGCCGATGGTGTACAGCTTGTCGCCGACGATCAGCGGCGTGCTATGCGGGCCGGGGCCGAACTCCATCTGCAACCCCTCGGGCCACGGCGCGTCGTACTTGTGCTCCCATTTCGTCTTGCCCGTCTTCGCGTCGAGCGCGACGACGACTTCTTCGCCCTTGTTGGCGTCCGCCTTGTCGCGAATGGAATACATCGTGTACAGCGTGTCACCGTCGCACAAAATGCAACTGAATCCATCGCCCAGCGGCCGCTCCCAAAGCTTGGGCGGGCCTTCCTTCGGCCAGCGATTTGCCAGGCCCGTGGCACTGCTCTTGAAGTTGCGGTCCGGTCCGCCCCATTGCAGCCACGGTTCCGGGTCGTTCGCCGGCGTCGGCGGATCGACCGGACCGGCCATCGCGGCGGCTTCTTCGGCCTCTTTCTTCGCCTTGGCCGCGGCGATGCGCTCGGTGATCTCGGCCTTCTGCTTCTTGCGCTCCGCGGCAGGGCGCGTTGTGCCGGTGTAGGTGGCCTTCGTGTCGATCTTCATCATGGGCGCGTCCGGCCCGCGCTGGAACCACGACGGCATCTCGATCTTGGCGTCGGACGTATAGCGGATGTCGGCGATTCGATTGGCGGCCAGGTCGTAGCGCGCCTCGCCCATCAGCGTGCCGTCCATCCTGGTCGGCTTCTGATCTTTCGCGGGCTTGTCGGCGGGGTCCTTCGCGACCGTCCCCTTGAAGGTGATGATCGCCGTCTCGCGCCCGTCGGCCTTCTCAATCTTTTCCAGCTTGCAGTCGTACTGATAGATGACTTTGCCGATGTTCTCCAATTCGGCGTGCTGGGTCTTCTTCCATGTGTCGCCGACTTTTACCTCTCGCTCCGGCAGAACAACGAACTGCGACTCGCCGAAGAGCGACTTGATGCGCGCATCGGCGAGGTCACCGTTGATCAGCGAGCTGCCGACAAAATTTGACTCGCCCAGTTCCTTGAGGATGGCCCGGATCGGATCGCCGCCAGCGACGCCCGTTGCTTTTCCAGCGCCGTCGAGCGTGATCGTCAGCGACTTGTTCAGAATCGGATTGAAGGCGTCCTTGTGCATCGGCGACGCCTCTTCGTAGTCCGGGTCGTCGCTGTCGTACAGGCTCTTCATCGATTCGCTGAACGACATGTAGCCCAGCATGCGATCAAGCGTGACCTCCAGCACCATGCCGTCGCCCTCGGGCTTGGCCTTCTGCAACAGGCCGTAGACCGAGCGGGCGTCGACGTTCATCGGCTTGCCGTCGGGACCGGTCGTTGCTTGCTTCACGTCAAGCTCGTGTTCGACGTAGAGATCGCTCAACGCTTTGGCGTCGGGCTTGAGGCGGACGGGATCGGCCGCAGCGGCGCGGACCGCCGGGAGCGTCAGGGCGATCGCGCAGGCCAGGGTGCAGAGTCGCGGGAACGGCGCGCGGATGAATCGGTGCGAAGTGGAGAATTCGACAGCGTGCATGGGGTGACTCCGGAGTTCTTGAATAAGCTCGCGACAGGATTGTAAACGTAGCGGATTGGCAATACAAACGCTTCCAAAACCGAATAATCGCGCGCGGTTGCCCGCAAGGCGGTCGGCGGGTATATCACCTCTCTCCGCGCACGGCTCGCATCGCGACCTGCCGGGAAACGCACCGACGGATGATTCGCGAATGAGCCAGTCTGCCGCTCCCGAAAATAGCACGTCCACGATCCATGGCGATCTGCCGCCGGGCTATCGCGCGCGGCGCGGGCAGAATTGGATCCTGCTTGGATTAACGTACGCCTCCTACTACTTGTGTCGGTACAACCTTAGTCCGATCGCGCCGGAGTTGATGCGCGATCTCGACCTCAACAAGTCGCAGTACGGAAAGATCATTTCCGGGCGCGATGGAGCCTACGCCGTCGGGCAAATGGTGAACGGCCTGTTCACGGATCGCGTGGGCGGCAAGCGCGCCTTGATGATCGGCGCGCTGGGCACCGTCGTGCTGAACTTCGCATTCGGATTGGTGGCGTGGTCAAGTTTGCCCGGCATGCTCACCTTGCTGGTGTTGATTCGATCGGCCGATGGCTATATCCAGGCGTTCGGCGCGCCGGGGTTCATCAAGATCAACACGGCGTGGTTTCGACGGCGAGAGCGCGGGGCACTGGCCGGCATCTTTGGCGCGATGATCAACCTCGGAGCCATTGGCGCGGGGCAACTGGCGCGGCTGCTGGCATCGGGCTTTGCCGTGCCGCTGCTGGTCGTGACGTTGACCGTTCCCAAGATGGACTGGCGCTACCTGTTCATTATTCCGCCCATCGTCGTCTTGTTCATCATCGTGTTGATGCACTTTGGCGTGAAGAACACGCCGGAAGAAGCAGGGTATGAGATTCATCACGACGACGAACCACCCGATGACCCCAACGAGCGCGTGCGCCTGCGGGACGTATTTCGCAAGATCGCTTCCAACCCGACGGTGTGGATCGTCGCGGGGGCGTATTTCTGCACCGGCTTCGTGCGCCGGGCCATCGAATCGTGGTGGGCCGTTTACCTGGAAGAAATCTGGCACGTCGGCAAGGACTCGCCCCTTTTTGCGGCGTTCGCCTGGGGTTTGCCGATTACCGCCACGATCGGCTCGATGGCCTCGGGCTATATCTCCGACTTGTTCTTCGCCGGCCGCCGCGCGCCGGTTGCGGCAGTGTTGTACCTGTTGCAGGTCGTCATGACGGTTCTCGTGCTGGTGGTGCCGCACGGTGGCACGGCATCCGCCGCGCTGGCCGTCACGCTCATCATTGGAATCAGCATGATGTGCAACTCGACGCACTCGATCCTGGGCACGGCCGCCGCCATGGACCTGGGCGGGCGCAAAATGGCCGGCTGCTCGTCGGGTATCATCGATTCGTTCCAATACTACGGAGCGTTGTTGTCAGGTTGGGGACTGGGCGAACTGTTCATCTATGCGGCCCGCGACAGCGGCGTCGCCGGCGGGGCGATCAGTCCGATCGTCTGGATTGGTTCGATGCTTCCGTTCGGGTTGCTTGGCGCGGGGCTGATGACGTATCTCTGGTTGAAGAATCGCGGTCGGCGCGTCGCCGGCACGTAAAAACCCGCCGCACACGGCTGGCGAACCCGCTACGTTTCCATCCCGTCCACGCACCGCTCCCATTCGGCGATCAACTTCGTTAGCTCCTCCCTGCGGACGTTGTATTTCTCATGAAGTTTGCGCGAACGTTCGGCGTCGCGCAGCACGGCCGGATCGACGAAGCCCGCCTCCATCTCCTTCAACTCCGTTTCAACCGCTTCAATCCGGGCCTCCAGCTCCTGCAATCGCTGCGCGGCGTAGCGCGAGCGCGATTTCTTCTTCGGCGCGCCCGAACCCGGCGCGGCGCGCTTCGCTGCCTCGGCCCGGCGACGATCTCGCTCGCGTAAATCGGCTGCGCGCTGCGCCTGCCGCCGCTCGGCGAGGATGGCTGCGTAAACCGACCAGTTGCCGGTGACAAACTCGTGCCGTCCGCGCTCGACCAGCACGAGCAGCCGCTGGGCGACTTTGTCGAGGAAGTACCGATCGTGGCTGACGATCAGCGCGCTGCCGGGGAAGAGAGCGAGCGCCTCTTCGAGCGCCTCGCGCGCGGGGATGTCGAGATGATTCGTCGGCTCGTCGAGCACCAGCACCTGCGGCGAATTCGCCACGAGCCGCGCCAGCAGCACGCGGCTCTGTTCGCCGCCCGAGAGCGTGACGACGTTTTGAAACACGTCGTCGCCACGAAAGAGAAACAACGCGAGGAACGATCGCGCCATCGCCTCGCTCATGTCCGGCCGCTCGCGCCGCACGGCTTCAAGCACCGTCAGGTCCGGGTCCAGATCGCGGTGCTCCTGGTCGTAGTAGCCGACCGTCAGGCTCTCGAACAAGCGCACCTTGCCGGCGGTCGGCGGCGTCTGGCCCAGCAGCATGCGCAGCAGGGTGGTCTTGCCGACGCCGTTCGGGCCGATGATGCCGACCTTTTCACCGCGCGTCATTTCGAAATCAAGATCGCGGATCAGCACGAGATCGCCGAATTGCTTGCAGGCCTTCTCGCAGCGCAGGACCATGTCGCCGGCGCGGGCGCTTTGGGAGAATTTCAGCTTCATCGCGGGGCGCTCGGCGTCGGGCTTGTCGAGGATTTCGCCGCGCGCTTCCATGCGGTCGAGCATCTTGCGCCGGGCGCGGGCCTGCTTGGCCGAGTCCTTGGCCGCGTGCGTCCGCGCGATGTAGTCGCGCTGATGGGCGAGAAACGCCGACTGCTTCTCGTATTCACGAACCGCTTCCAGCCGGCGGATCCGCTTGGCCAGTGCGTAATTCGTGTAATTGCCCGGATAGACCGTCGCCTGGCCGCTTTCGACCTCGATGATCTTCGCCGCCACGCGATCCAGCAGGTAGCGGTCGTGCGAGATGATGACGGCCGCGCCGGGGAAACTGCCCAGGAACTCTTCCAGCCACGTCGTCGCCGCGATATCGAGGTGGTTCGTCGGCTCGTCGAGCAGCAGCAGATCGGCGGGCGTGAGCAGCAGCCGCGCCAGGGCCGCGCGGCACTTCTGCCCGCCCGACAGCACCCCGACCGGGCGCTCGTATTCCTCCGGACCGAAACCCAGGCCGCCGAGTACCTCGCGGATGCGAATCTCGAAGTCGTATCCGCCGGCCGCCTCAAACGCAGCATGAAGACGATCGTAGTCTTCCAGCAGCCTGGCCTCGTCCGGCGTGCCGTGGGCCGCGGCGATCCTGCGGCCCAGCTCGGCGAGGTCGGCCTCGGCGCGGCGGTTCCACGCGAAGGCTTCCCCGACGGCCTCGATCAGCGTCGCCTGCGAATCGAGCGTCGGCTCCTGCGGCAAGTAGGCGATCTTCAACCCGCGCGAGGTCGTCAGCTCGCCGTGGTCGGGCTGCTCCAGGCCGACCAGCATCTTGAAGAGCGTGGTCTTGCCGCAGCCGTTCGCGCCGACGAGGCCGACTTTTTCCGTCGGATGCAGATCGAGAGACAGGTTACGCAGGACAACCTTGCCGCCGTAGGACTTCTGCACGCGCTGGAGGGAAACGATCGCCATTCGGAGATTCTACGGGAACTCACGCGTCGACGTCGTGGTCAGCGGTCCGAGCCGCGACCGTCAGGCAACGGGTTCGGTATGAAACGTTGAGAGGAGAATTACAGCAGACCCGTCACAGGTTGCACAGGACGATGGGGGATGGGCGCTTCGGACGTCCGCTGCACGCCCATCGTGCGCGGAGCGAACAGCGCGAACGCGGCGATCAGCAGGCCTGCCGACATGAGCAGAAAGATCGGGCGCAGGTCATCGTCGAGAAACAGCTCGATCAAATGGCGCTGTTGCGCCCAAAGCTCGGCGCGAATCGCCCAGTCGGGCCAATCGTCGGGGGTGAGCAGGTCGCTTCGCGCGGGCGGCGGCACGTATTTCGGCGGCGGCGCCGGCTCATAGACGCGCGGCAGGACCGGCAGAATCTCCTCGCCCGGCTTGCGATACTGCAAGTCGAGGATCGCAAGTTTTTCGTTGACCGCCGGGTCGGCCGCGAATGCCTCGATCAGCCGCGCGCGGTGGTCGATCTCGTCCTGAAGGGCGGCGCAGCGGTGGACCAGCACGGCCTCCTCGGCCCGCACCGCGCCGTATTCGCGGATCATCGGCAAGACGACCGTCGGCGCGAAGAGCGCGAACGCCAGCAGCGCCAGCAGCGCGAACATGATGCGATGACCCAGCGGCGACGGCCCGATCGGCTGCACCGGCATCGGCTCAAACGCTATCGCATCCATGCGTTCGGTCAATCGACTTGCCCTCGCCCCAGCCCTCTCCATCAAACAGAGAGGGTGCGAATCACGCTACTTGTTCCAGAGCGTGCCGCCGTAGACGGCTTGCTCGCCGAGCTGCTCCTCGATCCGCAACAATTGGTTGTACTTCGCCACGCGATCCGTGCGCGACAGGCTGCCCGTCTTGATCTGACCGGCATTGGTCGCGACGGCCAGATCGGCGATGGTGGTGTCCTCGGTCTCGCCGCTGCGATGACTGATGACCGCGGCGTAGCCGTTGCGCAGCGCCAATTGCACGGCGCGCATCGTCTCGGTCAGCGTTCCGATCTGGTTTACCTTCACAAGAATCGCATTGCCGCATTTCTCGTTGATGCCGCGCTGCAAAAACTTCGGATTCGTTACGAACAAATCATCGCCGACGAGCTGCACGGTTTTGCCCAGGCGCTCGGTCAGCGTTCGCCAGCCGGCCCAGTCGTTCTCGCCGAGGCCGTCCTCGAGCGAGCGGATCGGCCACTGCTTCGATTTCTCGGCCCAGTAGTCGATCAGCCCGGCCGAGTCGACGACTTTCGACGGATTGCTCTTGAAGAACTTGTACTTGTCCGGGGCTTTGGCCTCGCTGGCCAGCTCGCTGCACGCCGGGTCGAGCGCGAAGTACACCTGCTCGCCGAGGCGGTAGCCGGATTTCTCGACAGCCGTCGCGATGACCTCGAACGCCTCGTCGTTGCTCTTGAGGCTGGGGGCGTAGCCGCCCTCATCGCCGACCGCCGTGTTGTAACCCTTCTCCTTCAGCACCTTGCCGAGCGTGTGGAAGATCTCCGCGCCCCAGCGCAGCGCCTCGCGAAACGTCGGCGCGCCCCACGGCTGGATCATGAACTCCTGGAAATCCACCGTGCTGTCGGCGTGCTTGCCCCCGTTCAGAATGTTCATCATCGGGCAGGGCAGCACGTTGGCGTGGCAGCCGCCCAGATAGCGAAAGAGCGGCAGCCGGCACGACTGCGCCGCGGCCTTCGCCGTTGCCAGCGAGACGGCAAGGATCGCGTTCGCGCCGAGATTCTTCTTCGTGTCCGTGCCGTCGGCCGCGAGCATCGCAGCGTCGACTTCTTCCTGATCGGTGGCGTCCAGCCCCAGCACGGCCTGGGCCAGCGCGTTCCCGACGTTTTCTACCGCGAGGAGGACGCCCTTCTTGTTGTATCGCTTGGGGTCGCCGTCGCGCAGCTCGACGGCTTCGTTCTCCCCGGTGCTCGCGCCGCTGGGGACAATGGCCTGGCCGACGCTGCCGTCCTCCAGCACGACGACGGCCTCGACGGTCGGGTTGCCGCGCGAATCGAGAACTTCGCGGCCGTGGACGTGTACGATTTCGCTGTTCATGGCGTGCTCGCGTGGCAAGCGTCGCGAGGGGATGGCGGCCGTGCGGTGTGTGCAGATTCCCCTATCACGAGGCTATGCAATGTATCGACCCCGTCGCCCGCGGGTCAGCAATCCCTCCCGTGGTCCGGGCGGCGAACCCGGCCGGAGGGCACTGTAAATCGACCTACGGAGCCGGACAAGCGGCGGTTCGTTCCAGACCTGGCGGGCAGGAATCGAATACACGGGCGGTTTCAAACTCGCTCGATTCGTGCACGATGGCCGCCCGGCATGGCCCATTTAGCCGGCGAATAGGGTCGCCGGCCTTCGAGGCCCGCGCGCGATCAATACTCCGATTCCGGGCGCTCTTCCTCGCGTCGGCCTTCCTCTTCCTCGCGCGTCATCTCCTCGGTCACGAATCGCCCCGGGATGCTGCCCTGCCGCGTGAACGTATTCAGAATATCGACGATCTCCGAATACGGCACGGCCAGCCCGCGCACCTCGCCGCTCTCGCTGAATTGCGTCGCATCGCCGAGGAACGCGACCAGTTCCCCCACGTTCAGCGATGCCTTCAGCGGCGGCGAGTTCGCGCCGGTGCGCTTGTTCTTGTACAGCACGGTCAGGTGATCATCGCCCTGCTGTGCCGTGATCGTCGTCAGAAGACGACGTTTGTCGTTGCGCTGCCCGTCGGGAAAAATCACCGGCGGCTGGCAGCGCATCTGCGTACCGAAGATCGCGACAACCGGCTGATTCAACCGTTGCACGTAAATCAGATTCGCGCCACCGCTGTCGATCACGTCAAGAATCAGATTGTCCTGATCGAGCACGCGCCGGGTAATGGACGGGTGCGGTCGACGGCGCAGGCCCAGGTATGCACGGATGCGCACTTCCTCGTTGCTATCGCCCGTCAGCTCGCGCAGCGCTTCGCCCGCGGCGTGCATGTTCGTCGCGTAGCCCAGCTCGTCGATCGCCTGAAGGCGGAACCGGCTCTGCGGGTCCTTGGCGTGGCGCACCACCACATCGGTGCCGCCGTTGTCACCCATGCGCATTCCCGTTCGCCCGGCAAAGTAATTTGTCTCCGGCATCGGATGCTGATACAGCTCGCGGATGTCGTCCAACGCGACTTTGCCGATCGATTCCCAGGCCAGCCCGATCGACTCGAACTCCGCGTCAGGATGAACAATCTCCGCGGCCAGTTCCTTCGACCGCTTCTCCAGCAACGCCGGGTTGCCGTTCAGCGTCGTGTGAACAACCTGTTCCAGGAATATGCGCTTGCGCTCGGCGAACTCGTCGGGAATGGTCAGATCGACACGCCCGGGGCTGATCGCATTGGCCACCTGCTTCAGCCCGCCCCAGCGACCGTTCAGACGCGTCACGATCTGCTGCGCGACGCTGTAGCTTGGATCGTTCAGGGTCAGCCGTACCGTGCGAGGCTCCTTCACCTGTCCGCCGCCCAGCACAAAGCCTTGCCGTAGATCGACTTTGTCCGTCGGCAACCCCTGTCGATCGAATGGACTCACCAGCAACGGTCCGCTCGCCGTGGCCAGCGTCTTGCCCTCGATCACGCCGGAGGGCGAATCCGCGTATAGCTTCAAATCACACAGTACCAGGCGACCGCCGACCAGTGACTTGGCCTCCGACCCCAGTGCCCGGATCACGACATCAAACCGATCCCCTTTTTTCGCCGCGGCCGGAATCAGCCCCGTCACCTCCACCATGCAACTGTTCAGGTCTTCAAACAGCGCACCGGCCGGAAGACCGGGCATGCCGACCTCCTGTCGCCGACGCACTTCCTTGGTGATGTAATTCTTGACAACTTCCGGCCCGTCTCGTCCGCCCGTATCGACAAGATCAATCACGAGGCCGTAACCGCGGACCTGCGTCAGACGCAGCCCGTCGATGGTCACCAGCGGGCCGATCGTTCCCTCCAGCGCCTTGGTCTTTGCCGCCGGCGAGGGCATGGCCGCCGGCTGTTCGCGCTTGTCGCGCTTGAAACTCTCGATGAACTGCTCCCACTCGCCCTGGGCGCAACCACCCGCGCTGGCCAGCGCGATCAGCCCCACCGACCAGGCAACCGTTAATGCAGCCAGCCCTGTCGGAATTCGGCGCAGGGTATCCGGAGCAGAGAATCGTGTTCTGTATGCGGGTCTCATCTTCATGTGATCGACCGTCAGGCAGGTTACACTCGCGGGCAAAGCCCGTTCGCTGGGAGCCATCAGCCGATCCTATACCACATCATGATTTGGATCGGTTTCGGTTTGCCTTCTCGTTGATCCAATGATTAATGGCTAATGGCCAAAAGCTCAAATTGAAAAATCATGCGCCGGGCCGCCGGATGCCTGCTTTGGCGGACGCAGCGTCGTCTCCGGCGGGCGCACGACCACCGTGCAGCCGGCCGGGATGCTCGCGGTGATGAACGTCGAGCCGCCAATGGTGCTGCCTTCGCCCAGGACCGTGTCGCCACCGAGGATGATCGCGTTCGCGTAAATCGTCACGCCGTCCTTCACCGTCGGGTGGCGCTTGTAGCCGCGGACCATCCGGCCGCGCTCGTCCTTCAGGAACGACAGCGCCCCGAGCGTGACGCCCTGATAGACCTTCACGTTGTCGCCGATGTCGGCCGTCTCGCCGATGACGACGCCGGTGCCATGGTCGATGAAGAAGCTGCGGCCGATCCGCGCGCCGGGATGAATGTCGATACCTGTCTGTTTGTGCGCCCATTCGCTCATGGTGCGCGGCATCACCGGCACGCCAAGATCGTGCAGCGCGTGAGCGTAGCGATAGACCGTCACCGCCAGCACCCCGGGGTAGGTGAGGATGATCTCGTCGAAACTGGTCGACGCCGGATCGCCGTCGTAGGCCGCCTGCACGTCCATCGCCAGTATTGCGCGAACGTCGGGGATGCTTTCAAGCAGCCGCACCGTCAGCTCGCGAGCCTTGGCATCAAACGGCAACGCCTGCTCCGTGCTGCCGGCCGGATCGTACTTGCCCTCGATCTCGTTCTGGTGGCACAGCGAGCGAAAGACCTGCATGTACAACCGCTGGCCCAGGCGCGGGAGCAATTCGCCGACGTGGTACGTGATGTTCGACTTGGACAAATCCTGCCGGCCGATGTAACCGGGATAGGAAACCTCCAGCAGCAGTTCGACGATGTGGACGATTTCCTTCGTGCTGGGCAGATACCCCCGGCCGATGTGACTGATGCGCGCATCGGCCAGATAGCTCTTCACGATGCGGTCGAGCAGGGCGGGCAGTTTATCGTCGATGTCAAATTCGCCGAGCATGGGGAGCAGAGATCCGTGGTCAGTTGTTGATGGTCAGTGACCGCAGGTTATCGGTGGATCATTGAGCCGGCGGGTTTGTCCGCCGTTGGCGCCGCGTTAGAAGATCATACGCCGGCCAACGGGTTGCTACTACGTCCCAGTATGCAGCTTTTCAGAACTTCTTAGACCACGTATAAATAGCCCGGCGAAGAACGATTCACGTGAATCGTCAATCACCGAACGGCGCTCCATCATGGACTTTCACTCCCTCGGCAACACCAGCGTCGTCGGCCTGCAATGGGGCGATGAGGGCAAGGGCAAGATCGTCGATCTGCTCACCGAGCATTTTGACGTCGTCGTGCGCTATGCCGGCGGGGCCAATGCGGGCCATACCGTCCGCGTCGGCAGTGAGAAATTCGCCCTGCATCTCGTCCCCAGCGGCATCCTGCGGCCCGGCGTGCTGAACATCATCGGCCCCGGCGTCGTACTGGACATCGAGATTCTCTGCGGCGAACTCGACGCCCTGCGGCAGCGCGGCGTCGCCGTCGGCGACAACCTGCAAATCAGCACGCGAGCGCACCTCGTCATGCCCTGGCACAAAAAACAGGACCGCCTCTCCGAAGCCGGCCTGGCCGACAAGAAGCTCGGCACAACGGCCAAGGGCATCGGCCCGTGTTACGCCGAGAAGATGTTGCGCAGCAACGCGCTGCGCGCGGGGGACTTGGCCGATGGCGCGGCGTTTCGGGAGAACGTCTCGCGCATCTGCGAGGAGCGCAATCGGCTCTTTGCCGCGATGTACGGCGACCGCGAGCCGATGGATGCGAAACAAATCGCTGACTTGTATCTCGAACTCGGCGCACGGCTTGCCCCGCATCTGCGCGACACGACGCTCACCTTGCACGATGCCATCGCGCGAAGCGATCGCGTTTTGTTTGAAGGCGCGCAGGGCAGCCTGCTCGACATCGACCACGGCACGTTTCCGTTCGTCACCAGCAGCACCTGCACGGCGGCCGGCGTCGCAGCCGGCGCAGGCGTGCGGCCGACGGCGATACGCAACTACATCGGCGTCATGAAGGCGTACACGACGCGCGTCGGAAGCGGACCGTTCCCCACGGAGCAGGACAACGCGACGGGCAATCTCATCCGCGAACGGGGTCACGAATACGGCACGACGACCGGCCGACCGCGCCGCTGCGGCTGGTTCGACGCCTTCGCCACCAAGTACAGCGTCGATTTGTGCGGCATCACGCAACTGGTGATCATGCATCTGGACACGCTTGGCGCGCTGCCGGAGGTGAAGATTTGCACGGGGTATCTCCATCGCGGGCAGCCGCTGAAGATTTTTTCACCGGACATCAACGTGTTGAACGAAGTCGAGCCGGTCTATGAAACGCTGGCTGGCTGGCCGGGTGATTTAAGCGGCGTGAAAGCGCATGGCGATCTGCCGGCGGCGGCGCGCGCGTATTTGGACCGCCTTGAAGAATTGCTCGGCGTGCCGATCACGCTGGTGAGCATCGGCGCCGAACGCACGGCGACGCTGCACCGCGGACCGTATTAGAACTGGTTTCAAAACGCCTCCCCCCCTTGGGGGAGAGGTTGGGTGAGGGGGAAAGTAGTTCAACCGAAAGGATTCACCCTTACCCCGAACCTCTCCCTGAAAGGGAGAGGGGGTTTTGAAACAGCTTGTAGCGATTAACCTGTGGCACGGGCGTCTCGCTTGCGGTTCACCGGCGGGGCGCCGATGCCGCATTCTTGGACGTTTCACCTGACGATGGCCACGGCCGAAAAACTCGATCCGCAGATTGAACTCGGCATCCCGCGCGAGCGCCTGCCGCGGCACGTCGCCATCATCATGGACGGCAACGGCCGCTGGGCGCAGCAGCGCGGCCAGAAGCGCGTGGCGGGGCACGAGGCCGGCGCGGAGAACGTTCGCGAGATCGTCACGCACTGCGCCCGGCTGGGCGTGCAGTGCCTGACGTTGTACAGCTTCAGCGCCGAGAACTGGTCCCGCCCGCTGGACGAGATCGCCCACCTGATGCGCTTGTACGTGAAGTATCTGATCCGCGAGCGCGGCGAGATCATGGACAACGACATTCGGCTGGTTCAAATCGGCCGCCGCGAGGGCTTGCCCGGCGAAGTCCTGCATGAACTCGACGAGACGGCGAATCTCTCGGCGCGGAACAAGGGCATGACGCTCTGCCTGGCGCTGAATTACGGCTCGCGGCTGGAAATCGTTGATGCGGTGCGTCGACTCGCCGCCGACGTGCGCGACGGCCGGCGCCGCCCTGAAGACATCGACGAAGCCGCCATCGGCAACGTCCTCTACACGAGCGGCCTGCCTGATCCCGATCTGCTGATTCGCACGGCCGGCGAGATGCGCGTGAGCAATTTTCTGCTCTGGCAGATCAGCTACGCCGAACTGTACGTCACGCCCGTGCTCTGGCCCGATTTTCACGTGAAGGATTTGAACGACGCGATCCGTGATTACGCCCGGCGCGATCGCCGCTTTGGCGGATTGCGACATGAATGAGGCACTTCAGGACAGCGCGATCCGCGCGGCCCGCCGCTTGCCCACCTGCACCAGCATCCCATCCGCCGGCGTCACCGTCGCCTTCGGATCCTCCACGCGCTGCTGATTCACCAGCACGCCGCCGCCCTGCACCAGCCGTCGGCCCTCGCTCGTGCTCGGCGCCAAGTCCAGCAGCTTCAGCAGCTTCGGCAGCCAGATCGTCCCGTCTGCCTCGCACTCGCTCCGCGCCACGGTCACCGTCGGGAGATCGTCCCGCAGACCGCCCTCGACCATGACCTGCTGCCAGAGCCGCTCCTCACGATCGGCCGTCGCCGCGTCATAAAACGTCGTGACAATCGTCTTAGCAAGCAGCACTTTCGCGTCGCGCGGGTGCGTCCGAGCCGGATCGGTCAGCTCCTTGATCCGCTCGGTCGGCAGCGTCGTCAGAAGCGTGTACCACTCCGGCATCAGGGCATCGCCGATGCTCATCGTCTTGCCGAACATCTCCTTCGGCGAATCGGTCACGCCGATGTAATTGCCCAGCGACTTGCTCATCTTCTCGTGGCCGTCCAGCCCGCGAAGGATCGGCATGATCACGACCATCTGCGGCCGTTTGCCGTACGCGGCCATGAGATCCCGCCCGACGAGATTGTTGAACGTCTGATCGGTGCCGCCCAGCTCCACGTCGGCGTCGATCGCCACCGAATCGTACGCCTGCATCAGCGGGTACATCAGCTCGGTCATGATGATCGGCACGCCTTCGCGCAGACGCAGCTTGAAATTCTCGCGCTGCTCCATCTGTTGCAGCGTCATGTGGCTGGTCAGCCGAAGAACGTCGGCAAAAGTCAATTTCGCCAGCCACTCGCTGTTGTAGCGAATCTCCAGCTTCGCCGGGTCCGTGTCCAGCACCTTGCCGGCCTGCTGGAAGTACGTCTCGGCGTTTCTCTTGATCGTCTCCTCGTCAAGCATCGGACGCGCCTTGGTCTTGCCCGACGGATCGCCGATCCGCGCGGTGTAATCGCCGATGATGAGCACGGCGCGATGGCCCAGGTCCTGGAACTGCCGCATCTTGCGCAGCACCACGGTGTGGCCCAGGTGAATGTCCGGCGCGGTCGGGTCCATGCCGAGCTTGATGCGCAGCGGTTTGCCGGATTCCGCCGCGCTCGCAAGGCGATCGCGCAGCTCGGACGGCTTCTCGCCGTAGATGTGTTCGCAGCCGCGCTGCAACTCGGCGAACTGCTGGTCAAAATCCGTTTTCGAATCGGGCACGGGGTTGTTCCCAGGTTGAGTGCGCTGTTCGGTCTTCTCGCCGCGGCACGATGGACCACCAAGCGCGACAGAGGGCACAGATGGTAATGAATCAAACGTGAACATTCCAATGGCGCCATGCCTCGATACGAAACCGCCACACGTTCTGGTGCGGTTGACGTTGCACCGTTTGGCATGGCTCGCCGTGGGTCGTACGATGGCGTCACGGCTATGTACCGCAAACTCCTTTTCGCCTACGCGGGGATCGCCGTCGCCCTGATCGTCACGAGCGCCGTGACGACGGCGCGCGCCAAGCGCGTCAGTGGCGACGACCATTACCTTTTCACCCAGACCTCGATTTTCGTCAACGAGCCGGTTCCGCCCGCGAACGAAACCGATGCCGCCCTCGATGCGGCCTTCGCCGAGGACGACGACGAGGAGGCCGCCGCCGACGCCGGCACGTTGCTCATCGCCCGGCCGATGTTCGTGCTGGGCTTTCTCGACGTGACCGGTCCATTCACCGTGCTGGGGGGCGCGGCGCTGGCTGCTGGCGCGCTGGTTCGCCGTCGCCGCCGGGCGCGGACTGCGCCGGCGGAGGTTTCTCAATCGTGATGCGTTCCGCGCTGGCGCGCCAGCCTTCGTCGGCTTCGCGCCCGATGCGGAGCAACGCCTGAAACGCCGCGTCGTGTTCGAGTAGGCGCGCAGCCGCCCGGCCCAGCGCCGCTTCGCACCGGGTGACGCGTGCAAGCGGGCATCCGAGTTCCTGCGCCAGCCGCCGAAGCGGCGTGCGCGAGGCTTCGTTGGGCACGCCGAGGCGCTCGGCCGCGCAGCGGCGGATCAGCGCGCGGTCGGCAATGCTTCGTCGCGGTCGCTGCGATTCCATCGCCACGGCCCGCTCCAGCGCCAACTCGATTCGTTGGCGAATCAGATCGCCGATGGTGAGGAACTCGCCGTTTGCATGCGGCGTCGCTCGAATCGTTTCGCGACGGTGGATGGGATGCGGCGCACCGTCGTGAAAATTCAGCGGGACCACGCGAGGCAGCGCGTCGTCCGTCGACGAATCCAGACGGACGACGCCTTTTGCCGGATCGAGCGCGTTGTCCGCCGCGCGCCGCGAGGCGTCGCGCCGGCGGCGCTGGGTCACGAACGGCACGCGGATCAGCGGTCCGGATTCGTGCCGATATCGACTCATGGCGAAATGGATCCGCGCCATGGCGTACGACGCGAAGACCCCATGCCGCGCCGGGTCGTGCGAGCGGATCGCTTCGGCCAGCGCCAGGTACCCCTCCTGCACCATGTCCGCCCGCTCCGGCGGAAAATCCGGCCGCGTTCCGAACGTCCGTTTCAGCGTCAGGTGGACAAGGGGCGAATGCCGCTCCACAAGCGACCGCTGCGACGCGCTTAAACCGGTCAGCGGAACCGTCGACGAAGGATCGCGCCGATCGTTGTGATGCAAGCCGCGCGAGCAGCGCGATTCAAGCGGACCGCGTCGTCTGACCGAGTCGATCGCCACGTGCGCGCCGCGTGCGGGCTTGCCGCCGGGGTGATGTTTCGCCCTGCGCGACGAAGCCCGGCGGGAGCCTTCGGCGTGAGCGATGGGTTTGCCGGATTCTGCAGATTGGGACATACCCTAACATATACCAAACTTCTACCGGCGTCAAGGACACCCCGCTTGATGGAGGCCGATCATCCGTCCGAAGCGTCAAGACTTGTCACCAGTGCCGCACGCACTGCCTGCGGGTCGCTGCGCGTCAGATCGACCGAACCCTTGATCTCAAATGGACCTACGGCCGTGCGCGTCAGCGATTCACAGATCGCACCGCAACCCAGGGTGACGCCCAAGTCGCGCGCGATCGCCCGGATGTACGTCCCGCGGCCGCAGGCGATGTCCAGTTCCAGCCGCGGCCAGGCATACGCGAGCACGTCGATCGCATCGATGCGGATCACGCGCGGTTCGTGCCGCACCGTCTCGCCCGCTTTCACGCGCTGGTAGCTGAATCGCCCGCCGACGCGCATCGCGCTGTAGTCCGGCGGCGTCTGCATCACGTCGCCGCGCATCGCCGATACGGCCGCGTCGATGGCTGCGCGTGGGGGCGGCTGCGCCCCGGGCACCTCGCGAAACGGCTGCTCCGGATCGAATGTCTCATTGGTGACACCCAGCCGCAGCGTTGTGCGGTAGCGCTTGGGCATCGCCATGATGCGCTCCACCCAGCGCGTCGCGCCACCAACGCACGCCACGATCACGCCGTCGGCGAAGGGGTCCAGCGTCCCGGCGTGCCCGATCTTGCGCAGCCCGAAGATCGGCCGCAGGCGGTAGACGTATTTCGCGCTGGTCCAGCCGCGCGGCTTGTAGAGATTCACGACGCCGCACGGCTCCGGCGGACCGCCCGGCGATTTCGTCGTTTGCGATTGTGATGTTCTCGAAACCATGACGAAGCCATTCTACGGGACGGGGCGGGTCGTCGCCCGCGCGGCCGCGACCTCCAGCGCGCGAAGCAGGCGCCGTACGTCCTCCCGTTCCGGATCGCGATCCAGCAGCGCGCGGGCCTCGTCGCGCGCGTCGTCGATTCGGCCGAGTCGGGCCAGCACCGACAGACGCAGCATCTGTGCCGGCGCACGCGGCGGGTGATGTCGCGCGAGCGCGTCGAGCTGCTCGAGCGCCTCGACCGGCCGGCCGCGGTTGAATTCCAGGATCGCCAGATTGAGCCGCGCTTCTTCGTGCTTCGGATCGGTCGCCAGCGCCGCGCGGTACGCCGCCGCCGCGTCCTCCTCGCGACCCAACTCCAGCAACGTGTTGCCGTAGTTCACGCGACCATCGACCATCTCCGGCTCGTCGCGCAACGCTTCCTCAAACAACGGCAGCGCGCCGGCCGCGCGGCCCGTCCGCGCGAGGACGCCCGCGAGACCCGCGCGCGCCCGCGCGTCGCGGTCGTCCAGTTCCAGCGCGCGACGATAAGCCGACTCGGCATCGTCCAGCCGACCGGCATCGATCAGGACCGCGGCCCGCGCGCGAAGCGGCGCGGATTCGCCGGGCGCCAGTGCCGCAGCGCGATCGGCCGCCTCCAGCGCCGCTTCCGATTTTCCGGCTCGGCGCTGAAGATCGGACAGAATGAGCCATGCGTCGGCCGACGATGGATCGGTGACCACGGCCCGCTGCGCGTCGCGCAACGCTTCGATTGGCCGGCCCGTCGCCGCCAGCGCGGAAGCATGATTGGCCAGTCCGATCGCAGACGGTTGTCGATGGATCGCCTGGCCGACGTTGCACACCAGCGCCAAGGCGATCGCGGCGACGCAGGCGGCTGGCCGCATCGCGCGCGACGGCGTCGCGATCGCCGGGTCTCGATTGCGCCGACCCGGGTTCAGGATGGTCAGAAGGCCCGCGGCCGCGAAGCCGATCAGCACGGGGATCATGGGAAAGCGATACCGCCCGAAGACCACGAACGCCATAAGTGTCGCCGCCGTGGCAAGCCCCCACAGGTACAGCGGCCACACTTCGCGCGCGCGATGCGCCGTGCTGAAGATCCCCAGCACCGCCAGCGGCACGAGCACGCCGAAGTGAAAGAACCGGTCGAGCCATCGCAGCACCGAACTGTGTTCGATGTAGACGTAGTAATCCTCCGCATCCATCCACTCCGTCGCGCCAAGCGTCATGAGCACCTTGCGGCCCAGCAGCTTCACCCAGCCGCCGGGGTTCCCGCGGATTCGTTCGACGGCCTGCGCGAAGTAATAATCCGACACCTCGCCCGGTGAGAGCGATCGGCCCAGCGCCCGCTCGGCTGCGCGCGTCCATTCGCGTTGTTCGTATTCGCCGCTGCCGCGCCCCAGGCGCAGCGATTGATACGTTCCGCGGCCGCCGGGATCGTTGCCCATGGCAAAGTTCTGCCCCAGATTCGGCGTGGTCAGCACCCATTCGCCGGTCACGACGCGATTGCGAATCACCCACGGCGCGAGGACGAGCACGATCGCCGCCGCGCCGGCAATCCCGAATGCCGCGGTTCCGGCACGGGGAGACGGGACCGCCGGCGTCTGCGGCGCACGCCGGCCGAAGAGTAGAAACGCGGGCACGATCGGCGCCGCCAGCATCAGCGCCTGTTGAACGTGAATGAGCAGTCCCATCAGCGCGCCGCACAGCAGCGCGCGGGTCACGGTCGGCCGCTCGCGCCAAAGCGCCATGGCCCACCACAGCGCCGCGACGAGAAACATGCCGAGGCTGGTTTTCTGAATCAACAGGTCAAAAAAGATTGCCGGCGGATAGAGCGCGAGCAGGAGCGCGGCGACGAGACCGGCGCGATGCGAGAACCACCGGCTCATGCCGCGATACAGAAGCAGGCATGACAGTCCGCCCAGCGCCATTTGCACAGCGCGTGGAAAGAGTAAACTGTCTCCCAATGCGCCGCGCATCGCCGCAAGAAAGTAAGCGTACAGGGGCGCATGGACGAACTCGCGCGGACAGGCCCATTGTCCCGATGCAATCGCTCGAGCGCAGTCCTCGTACACACGTCCGTCGGAGATCGTGTGATTCATGAAACCCAGATCGCGAAGCTGATGCAGGGACACCATTCGCGCGGCCAACGCGACGAGGAGGATTCCGAACAAGGCGGCAATCTTCCGGAGCGCGGCCCGCTGCCGAGACGCGTCGGGGTCGACTGGGGTCGGTTGGGTCTCACTGGAAGTCATGAGCAGCCAAGCATAAGGCAGGGTTTGCAGTTTCCTTGCGAGGTGATTCCCGCTTTCGAATACTTGAGAGATCACGCTGGACGCTTGAATAACCGCTTTTCGCAACAAAAAACTGCTATTTCCGATCAGGGCCGAGTATGCTATGCTTCCGGGCGATTCGGGATCGGCTGCGGGCGCGGGGCGATTCGGTCTTTGGGCTGAATTGTTAACGGCCGATAACCTTATGGGACAACTGGAGAAACGCGAGTGGAACTTCCAAGACGCGAACGCGGAGAAGAGCTGTTACCCCGTGGCGCCTTAACCGATCTGCGCCGCCGACTTCGCCTGATCGCTCCCCAGCATGATCTGACGAGCGTCGTGGCCTGCGCCTTCGACCATCGAACGCGCATGCTGCCGTTCATTTACGCCGACATGCGGATGGCGCCGGCCGGCGTTCGCGCGGTCGGGTCCGCCATGGCGGACGCCGGCTTCAACAAGACGCGCATCGTACTGCAACAGTGGAATAAAAAGTTCCGCCCGTCGCTGATGCGGCTGGATGGTCGCATCCCCGACTTGTTCATGGTATCGTCGATGCAGATTCACACGGCGGCGCTCAAGGACCTGTTGCGCGACGCCTGCCGGATCGAGGAATCGAATCGACCGCTGATCATCGCCGGCGGCGCGAAGACGATCTACGAGCCGTGGGACGTGTTCAGCACCGACGCGGCCGACCCGTGGGGGGCCGATGTCGCGGTGACGGGCGAGGAGTATGTGCTGTTGAGCCTGCTGGAGGTGGTGCTGTCGGTTCGGAAGCCGGGCACGTCGCTTCGGGCCGCGTTTCTGCGGGCAAAAGAAGACGGATTGCTTGATACGATCCCCGGCCTCGTGTACCCGCAGATCGATTCCGCGACCGGGCGCACCGAGCAACTCATCGACACCGGCATTCAGCAGCTCGTCGGCGATCTCGACGAACTGCCCGATCCGGTCCACGGTTATCGCCTCCTGGAGCCGCCGAGCAACGCCGCGACGCTGGGGATGAAGGCGCTGCCGGCCAGCAGCGTGCGGCGCTATTCGCCGATCGCCTCGCTGGTGCTCACGTTCGGCTGCAAGTTCGCCTGCCAGTATTGCCCGATCCCGGCGTACAACCAGCGGCAGCATCGGCTCAAGAGCGGCGAACGCATCGCCGAGGAGTTCCACCGGCTGCACAGCGAGTTCGGCCTGCGTTATTTCTTCGGGGCCGATGACAACTTCTTCAATCACAAAGAGCGCACCCTGGAGATCATCCAGACCCTGGCCCGGCGCGAGTTCAACGGCCAGCGCGTGCGCAAGGTCATCCGCTGGGGCACCGAAGTCACGGTCCACGACACGCTGCTGCTGCGCGATCATTTGCCCGAAGTGCGCAACGCCGGCGTCCGCGCTCTGTGGCTCGGCGTCGAGGACTTGACAGCGACTCTTGTCAAGAAGGGCCAGAGCGTCGACAAGACCACCGAAGCGTTCCACCTGCTTCAACGGCACGGCATCTGTCCGATGCCGATGATGATGCACCACGATACGCAGCCGCTGTACACGCTCGGCAAACCCTACGGCCTGATCAACCAGGCCCGGCTGCTGCGCAAGGCCGGCGCGGTGAGCCTGCAAGTGCTGATGATCACGCCAGCGACGGGGTCCAAGCTGTACGAGGAAGCGTTCACCAGCGGCCTGGCCTACGACGAAGTCGGCGGGCGCAAGGTGGAGACGCACATGCTCGACGGGAACTACGTCGTCGCGTCGAACCACAAGCAGCCGTGGAAGAAACAGTTTAACATCCTCGCGGCGTACCTTTATTTCTATAATCCGCTAAGAATGCTCTGGGCGCTGGTCCGGCCCAAGAGCCGGCTCTACCTCGCCGACGCCGGAATGCAGTTCATCGGCATGTGGGGCCTGGGCCAGACCATCCGCCGCACGCTCGGCTGGGCGTTTCGACTCATGCGCGGCGGCATCCGCCGGCGCACGCGAATCCCCGCCAGCCTCATCCCCATGCGCGCCGTGAACGGCGAGGCCGCCAGCCATGCCCTGCCCGGCACGCCGCTGGGTGGCTTCGTGCAGTTGCAGGTGCACTTGCCGGGTAAAGCATCGCGCACGGCGCGGGCGTCAGCGTAGAGAAACGTCGAAACGTAATCACGCGCCAAACGCCCAAACAGGGCGTGCCGGCGTCAGGTCCGCAAGGGGGCTTATCGAAGTCTTTCGACGGGTTGGCTCGTCGGCGTGTTGCTGCGTTGATTTCCACGCGATTCGGCGTTGTCCCGCATGAACTCCGGCAGGCCGAACGAGCGACCCTGGCCGATGTGCTCGATCATTCGGAAGACAACGGGGTTGACCAGCGCGTCGACGCGCGGTCCGGGCATTCCAATCGCCTTGAAATCAATCAGCGATTGATCGCTGCGGTGGCACTCGGTGCAGGTTCGCGGCTGCTTGCGCCGCAGCGGATGGACCGCCGCCAGCAGCGAATCGCGCTCCGCTTGTGACAAACCCGTGTCCGGGCGCGGCGCAACGTCCACGGCCTGCGAAGTCGTCACGGCCTGGCTCGACGGCGAAGCGCCTGCGCCGATTCGCTCGGCCGCACGCCGCACCGCCTCCAGGTAGTTTCGCTTCGCTTGCTCTGTGTTCGGATGGCCGCGCAGAAGTTTCCCATCGCGATCGACGACGGCCAGCTTCGCGCCGTACTCCCCGCGGAAATGGCGCGGCAGTTCTTCCCTCGCGGCGTCCAATAGTTTCGCCATGGCAGGCGAACCGGGCCTCACGGCCGCGATGTGCCGCGCCAGCTCCTTCAGGCTGCGCGAGCCGCCGGCGGCATCGGCCGCCTGGTTCAACAGGTTGCCAAGTTGGTTGGCGCGATCCTGATCAAAGGATGGATCCGTGCGATGCGGGGTGGGCCTTTCCGCGCCGCGCGATTCGGCAGCCGTCGCGGCAAGCACCATTCCGTAAGCGTCGAGCAGGGCGGGCGTGCCGCGTGCCTGCCCGCTTTGCAGGTCGTACCACGCGAGCTTGAGCGGGGTGGGCTGATGATCGAAATGGCAGACGCCGCAGTGCATGGAGCTGGCGTGCATGTTGAGAAAGGCTCGCAGCTCCTTGTCGCGCGCGTGCGGCAGGGGGGCATGGCAGCCGCTGCGCGAGCAGTCGTTGTAGGCGTCGGGCGCGATCCATGAGTCGAGCCGGTGGTAATGCGCGAGCGGGGAGCGCGGGTGTTCGGCGGCATCGAGCGCGGCAAAGGCGCTTCGGCCTGCGGAGAGCGTCGCAGCGTCGAGTCGGGTCGGCAGGGCGGCGATTTGCGGAGGTGGGCCGGATTCGATGGCCAGCGAGACGATCAGGTAGCGAACGGCTGCAAAAGTGAGGTAGCCGATCAGGGCACCGAGCGCCAGCGCGTAAACGCGCGGAATCGTGCGTCGAAAGGCGCGCCACGATGCGGACGCGATGCGCCGCCACGGAATCCGACCGATCGAGGCGAGCCATTTAGACGGCATGGTGGCCCTCCTCGGGATGTTCGCCGGTCTCGGGGTGGGCGATGCCCAGTTCGCTCGCGATTTCGTGGATCAGGTCGGTGTGCTCTTCGACGAGCTTGGGAAGCGGGGTCTCGCCGGTGATCGTCGCGCGGGACAGCGGGAAAACCTTTGGCGAGAGAATGACGTTGTAAATGTGCAGGATGCCGACGTGGATGACCGCCAGAAACGCTTCGTACGTGTGCGCAATGCTCGCGATGTTGAAAACCCGGCCGCCAAAGAAATGCGAGCTGATCTGCTCGGCCCACAGGATCACGCCGGTGATGCCCAGCAGCATCGTCCCCCAGAAGACGCCGAGATACTCGAACTTCTCGGCCGGGCTGAACCGTCCGAACGACGGCCGGTCCTTTCGCAGGAAGAGCAGGTGCGCAAAGAGTTGCAGCGATTTCTTCGCGTCGTCCATCGAGATCCACATCGGCAGCCCGGTGAAAGCGGTGACCCACGGCGCGGGATGGCCGTTGGTCATGAGTTCCTGGGCGCGCTTGCGCAAGACAAAGAACACGTCGAGCATGTGCATGAGGAACCCGACGACGAGGGCGATGCCGGCCCAGTGGTGTGTCACGCGTGCCGCGCCCAGGCCTCCGAACAGCCCGATCAGCCAGGCTGCCCAGTCGCGGTCGGCGAACTTGAGCGGGAAGCCGGTGAGGACGAGCAGCACGAACAGCACCGTGAGAATCCAGTGCTGCACGCGGTGGCGGACTTTGAAGCGCACGAGCTGCTGGGCGCCGAGTGGGTGTTCCTCGATTTGTTTGACCAGCTTGATCAGTCGCGGGTCGCCGTGAGCGGTGCGCCCGATGACAATCTGCAACAGATCGAGCAGCACCAGCAGGGCCGACGGGCCGAAAGTGAGAATCGTCAGGACGATGAAGGTCGCGGCGATGGCGAACTCGAGCGTTCCCTGGGCCGCGGGCAGGTCGAGGTGCACGGCCATGTCGGCAATGGCGAGATCGGCGCCGGGGTGGCACTGCGTGCTGCGGCAGGAATCGGCGATCCTGGAATGATGGACGCTGGATCGCTCGTCGCGTTTGCCAAGCATGAGGTGGGCGTTTTCACCGGCGTTGACGTGGCACGAGAGGCAACTGGCGGTGGTTTCGTCGCCGAGCAGGGCGGCCTTGCCGTGGAAACTGCGGACGAAACTGGCAACGGACTGCGGGAGGCTGTGATCGGCGAGGACTTGCGGATCGCTGTGACAGACGGCGCAGACCTGGGCGAGTTCGAGCGTCGAGCGCGCGGGCTGCAAGCGCGAGGCGACGTGCCGCATGAAGTAGTGGATGTCGGTCGGCAGTTGCTGGCTGTGACAGACATCGCAGCGATCGAGCATGCGCTCGGACAGATCGGCGAAAGCGGGCACGGCGATGGTCGGATCGCGAAAGATCGGTTCATCGTGGCAATAGAGGCAGTTGGATTGCCCTTCGTTGAGGAGCGGTCCGCGGGCGAACGTGAGTTTGGCGAGCATATCCCGCGTATGCACGCTGCCTTCGAGCATGTCCGCGACGGCGGCATGGCTGAACGGCTGCTCGGTGCCGGCCGGCCCGGCGAGGTGGCATTGCGTGGCACAATTGACCGGCGTCACCGGTTTGTGCGGGATGGTGGTGACTTCGTCACGGGCGTGGCAGTCGGTGCAGGCCAGCCGCGCGTGCGGGCCTTTCATGTGCGTGGAGTAATCGGGATCGACAAAGTAGATGTGGGCACGACCGGTCTGCGGGTCGAGCCGGCTTAGCGCGCGATACTGGTGGCAAAGCAGACAGTTGTCGGGGTCGTCCGCATCGGCGGCGGGCAACGGGGCGCCGGCCGTCAACGCAACGATCAACCAAGGCAGCGCGCGACCACGAGGGATAGCACGGTGTTGAATCGGGGTGGCGGGGGAGCAGATGGCCATCAACCGCGAACGCCTCCGAGCAGGTTGCGTGCAACCCGCGCGCCGATGGGTGGAATTCCAAAGTTACCGCATCGCGCCATTGGGCGGATGAACTTTCCGCAACAGGCCGGGGCATTGTGCGCGATGGGGGGGCACCCCGCAAAGAGCGCGGAATGCGGAGTTCGCCGTACGGGTTGCGGGATTGTTCGCAATTGGATCGGAAGATTCCAAAATCACGCTGGATTGATGCCACTTTGCTGCCCCAAATCGCGGCGCAATGCTGACACGATCAGGAAAACGTTCACGCCGCGCAGTTGGAAGTCGTCAGCGAGTTTGAAAAAATACGACTTCGGGCTTGTGGCATGGTGATTGCCAATTATATTGGCACAACCGCGCGGCAAGGCGGCGAGCATCCGGCATGATGCGCTCGCACCGTTCGCCGCAAACGCTGCTCGCGCGACTAGATGACGCGGCTTTGAGGCATGAGCTACCTCTTCGATTGACACGCACTGAATAAAAGGAGAGTACGCATGGCGACGTATCTGGCTTCTCGCGGAAACCGCACGATGCTCGGCATGGGGTTGGTCCTCGGTCTTTGCGGCGCGGTGCTGCTCGGCATGCAATGCCCCGGCGGTCCGTCTATTCCCGGGATCACCGACACGGACGGCGACGGCATCCCGGACAGTGAAGACAATTGTCCTAATGCGATCAATGCCGATCAGGCCGATGCCGATGGGGATGGCGTCGGCGATGTGTGCGAACCGCCGCCTCCCGGATCGGGCAACTCCGGCGTGACCGGCAAGTACGTCGGCTCGGCCCGCTGCGCGCAATGCCACGCGAACATCCACAACAACTGGGCCGCCACGCTGCACGCCAAGGCGTATGAATCGCTCGAAGCCATCGGCCAGCAAAACAACGCCAATTGCATCGGCTGCCACGTCGTCGGCTTTGGCGAAGAGGGCGGCTTTGTCGATCGCGCCACCACCAACGTGCTGGCCGGCGTCGGCTGCGAGGCCTGCCACGGCCCGGCGCGCGAACACGCGGAGAACGCCTCCGATGAGACGCTTCGCCCGCCCAAGAACATTGCCTCGTCGATCTGTGGCCAGTGTCACACCGGTGAGCATCACCCGAATTACGATGAATGGCTAACGTCCGGCCACGCGATGGTCACCGAGGCACCGGCCAATTACTTCAAGAACGGCACCAGTCTGAACACGTGCGGCACCTGTCACTCCGGCGACTACCGCTTCCTCGCAATCCTCAACAACCAGACCGTTGCTGATACGACGCTCCAGGGCGTCAATCGCGAGGACATGAATGCGGTCACCTGCGCCATCTGCCACAATCCGCACATGCGCACCGGCAACGCGGTGGATCCCGGTGACGGACGCGACTTCCAACTGCGATACCCCGAAGTCACCAGTCCGACTCCCACCAACACCATCGAGGCAACGACCAACGCCGAGCGATTCAACATCTGCGGCCAGTGCCACCACGGGCGAGGACGAACCTGGATGGACACCTCGCGCGGGCCGCACCACAGCGTCCAAGTGAACGTCTATGTCGGCGAGATGGCCATGCCCGCGACGACCGGCGACGATCCCGTCGTGCCGCTCGTTCCCAGCCGCGTCTCGGTGCACTCGTTTGCCACCGAGCAGTGCGCGACCTGTCACATGTATCGTGAGGACTTCCAGAGCGAAGAGGCTCCGGCCATCGCCGGCCACAGCTTCCAGGTCAGCACCAAGGGCTGTGCCAACACGGGTTGCCATCCGTCATCGGCGGCAGCCACTGCGGCGCTCGCCACGCTTCAGACCGAGATTCAGGGCAAGCTGGATGCGATCAAGGTGCGCCTGGATTCCTGGGGCAACTGGGAGTACACCTCCAACGGTGGCCCGGGCAGCGGCGGGCAGGCGTCGATTCCGGAACGCATCAAGAAGGTTCGCTTCATGTATCACTACATCCTCGCCGACGGCAGCAAGGGCATTCACAATCCAGATTACGTGCGCGACATGCTGGATGAATGCGACGACTTGCTCACTGCCGAGGGGCTGTAGTGCATCGTAGCGCCCGGTGCCGAGGTCGCTCGGCGCCGGGCGAAGTGATCACGCCGGGTGCGTCGATTGCGCCGTCAGACCGTTCGTGCTTCCACAACCGATCCCTGTCCTCGTTCCGCAAAGCGCCCTAAAGTAAGGATGTGTTTCCGGGGCGCCATCCGCGGTCTGGATTGGGATGCACCATGCACGAAACCATCAAGCCTGTCGCCATGCGTCGCGTGACCCGACGCATCGTCCTGCTGCTCGGCTTTGGTGCGGGCGCGCTCGCGCTGCCCGCCGCGCAGTGCGTCTCGATCGGAAATCCGCCGCCGAACTACGGCGTCTATTACAACACGACCGACCCGACCAACAACGGCGCGACCTACGTCGGTTCCGCCGCGTGCCGATCGTGTCACAACGACTTCGCCGCGGCGCACGCCATTCACGGTCACGCGCACACGATGAAGACGCCCCAGGGCGCGCCGCCGACTTATCCCGCCGAAGCGCCGCTCGCCGGCGTGCCCAACCCTCCCGACGGCTTCGCATGGACCGACATCTCGTACGTCGTCGGTGGGCACCTGCACGGCGCGCGGTTTCTCGATCAGGCTGGTAACCTCATCATCAATTCCACCAGCGGCGTCGATTCGCAGTGGAATCTCAAATCGCCCCCCAACGGCGGCGCTGCGCGCTTCGCGCCGTTCGGACCAGCCGACCCCGTTCCACTGCCGTTTACCTTTAACGAGTTCGCGCCGCGCACCACCGGCGCGCGGCCGCAGGACCCCGCCGCGCCGCGTTTTCAGGACGGCCGCGCCGGCATTCGCGGCACCTGGTCCGAGCCGGGCGTTCAGTGCGAGGCGTGTCACGGTCCCGGCTCGAATCACCTGCCCGATCCGTTCGCGCGAGAGTTGTTTGTCGATCTCACCGGCGCGGAGAGCTGCTTCAAGTGTCACAGCCAGCCGTATGGCGCGACCGACGGCGTGATTCCGGTGGACGAGGCGTTCATCGTGCCGCTGGCACAGTATCCCGAGCTGCGCGCCAGCGGGGGGCATCGCGATTTCTCCTGCACGTACTGTCATGACACGCACGCGTCATCGGTGTTTGATCCCGATCGCGGCATTCGCAATCGCTGCACCGCCTGCCACGACACGTTCGATCTGGGCTTCCACACCGGCGAGGTCTTCACGCGCGGCGATTATTCCGAGCCATTGAGCTGCGAAAGCTGTCACATGCCCTTCGCCGTGCGGAGCTACTCGACGGCCGATCCGGCGGTGGTGGGGCCGGTGGCGCGCGTGGCCGACACGCGCTCGCACATCTTCCGCATCAACACCCAGCCGGTCGATTACATCGCGTTCCTATCGCAGGACGGCACGCAGGTGCGCCGCGATGCCCAGGGCCGCGCGGCGCTGACGGTCGATTACATTTGTCTTCGATGCCACAACGGCAACGGCGCTTTTTCGCTGACGCTGGAACGCGCCGCGGAAATCGCGTCGCAGATTCACAAGACATTTGAATAGACCGGCTCGGCGCGGTCGCAGGCGCCGCCGCCGCCGTCGCAGCGCGGGCACGGCCTACCGGCTTTTTCGCGCCGTGCGGGCGCACTGGCAGCATTGGGGCAGAGCCGCGCGCGTCAGCAAGTCGCAGATCCGCCGTGGCTAGCGGGTTCGCATGCGAGAACGTCAGGAATCCGCTCTCTAACGGTCGCGGCTTGGATCAAAACGCAAACGCTATCAATCCCAGCGCGGCCGGTCGGCTTTTCCGTTCCCCTGTGTTTGGTTACATTACCCGGCTCGAAACCCAGCGCGATTCGGACCGCTCCCGCGCGTTCCGAGCGAACAATGACATCTTGAATGAGGCCGACCCATGACGAAGGACGTACTCGTATTCGTTGAACAGCGAGATGGAAAGATTCTGCCCGCGGCGATGCAGGCGATTTCGACTGCGGCGATGCTGGCCGGCAAGACCGGCGGGCGCGTGGCAGCGGCATTGATCGGCAGCGGCCTCGCGCCGCTCGCAGATCAGCTCGACGCCGCCGGCGTCGCAACGACGTACCTTTGCGAATCCGACGCGCTGGCGAAGTACAACGCCGTCACCTACGCGCGGTCGCTGGCGTCGATCATCCAGAAGGCCGATCCGCAGATTGTCTTGCTGGCCGCGTCGTTCATGGGGCGCGATCTGGCGCCGCGCGTCGCCGTGCGCGTGAACGCCGGCCTCGCCACCGATTGCGTTGAGTTTGATATCGAGGGCAACGGCGCGCTGGTCGTCCGCCGGCCGATCTACAACGGCAAGGCGACGAGCAAGGTTCACTTCAACGCCGGCCGCGTGCAGATGGCATCGGTGCGGCCCAACACGTTCGCCATGCCCGGCGGCGCGACGAGCAAGGCCGAGCGCGTGAGCGTGCCGTTCAACGCCGACGCGGGCGATGCGCGACAGGTGACGAAGGAAATCGTACGCACCGGCGGCGCGGAGAAGGACGTGACCGAGGCGGCGATCGTTGTCTCCGGTGGGCGGAGTCTCAAGTCCGAGGAGAATTTCAAGATCATTTTCGATCTCGCACACGCGCTGGATGCGGCCGTCGGCGCGAGCCGCGCGGCGTGCGACGCGGGCTATCAGCCGCACTCGCGGCAGGTGGGTCTGACGGGCAAGACGGTGACGCCGTCGCTTTACGTCGCATGCGGAATCAGCGGGGCGATTCAGCACCTGGCTGGCATGCGCGGCAGCCGCCGGATCGTGGCGATCAACAGCGACCCCGAAGCGCCGATTTTCAAGGTGGCGGATTACGGCGTGGTGGCGGACCTGTTCACGTTTGTGCCGTTGCTGACAGAGGAAGTGAAGAAGGTCAAGCACTGACGCCGTTCTCGCGGCAGGTCGCCGAGATGATCGAGGTTCGTACGGCCAGCGTGCAAGCTGTTTCAAAACCCCCTTTCCCTTTCAGGGAGAGGGTCGGGGTGAGGGTGAATCCTTTCGGTTGAACTACTTGTCCCCCTCACCCAACCACTCCCCCCAGGGGGAGAGGAGTTTTGAAGCCGGTTCTAGGCCTCAAGCGGCTGTTCTGATCCAACGACTCTCGTTTACACTCTTGGACATGAACCCCATCGCCATGTCGCTCCTGCTCGTCGTCGCCTGGGGCCTGTTTGCCTGGCAGCTCAAGCGCCGTTACGCATTGATGACCCTGGGCCCCGGAGAGAACCGCCTCGACCAGATCGGCGAGCGCCTGCGCCGCACATGGCAATATGCCTTCGCCCAGAAACGCATGCGCCGTTACTGGTGGGCCGGCGTCGCGCACCAGTTCATCTTCCTCGGCTTCATCGTCCTGCTGCTGCGTTCGCTGCTCCTGTTCGGCCGCGGGTTCGATGCCGATTTCACTTTCTGGGGCCTGCTCGCGCGCGGCACGGCGCTGGGCGACGGCTACTCCCTGTTGAAGGACATCTTCGTCATCCTCGTCATCCTTTCGGCGGCGCTCTTTCTCTACTATCGCCTCATCAAGCGCGAACGCCGCATGACGCTCTCCACCGAGGGCGTCATCATCTTGCTCATCATTGAATCCATGATGTGGGCCGATATCCTCCACGACGGCGCCGAACAGCGCCTGCACGCGCACCGCGCGGTCGCGACCGCGGCCGTCTCGCACACCGGTTTTGACGGATTCGAACCGGCCGGCTCGATCATGGCGATGGCGTTGAGCGGCGTCGGCAGCGAGTCGGCCTTGTCGGTGCTCTCCGCCGTCGGCTTCTGGACGCACGTCACGCTCGTGCTGCTGTTTCTCAATTTGCTGCCGATCTCCAAGCACTTCCACATTGTCACGGCCATCCCGAACGTTTTCACGCAGTCGCTCCGTCCGCGCGGGCGATTGCCGAACGTCGAGGACATCGAGGGCAAGATTGAGCGTGAAGAGACGCTGGGCCTGGCCCGCATCACGCAGCTATCCTGGAAGAGCGTGCTTGATCTTTACACTTGCACCGAGTGCGGCCGCTGCACCGATCACTGCCCGGCGAACCAGACCGGCAAGTTGCTCTCGCCCAAGCAATTGACGCTCGACCTGCGCGATTACGTTTATCAGAACGAAGGCAGGCTCATCGCCGCGAAACGTGCCGCGCGTGGTGCGAATGGTGACGGCGCGAACGGCAACGGGGATGCGTGGAAGCCCGAGGACCTGTTGCCGGACATCATCAAGCCGGAAGTAATCTGGGCGTGCACGACGTGTGGCGCGTGCGAGACCGAGTGCCCGGTGTTTATCACTTATGTTGACAAAATCGTCGACATGCGTCGGCACCTTGTGATGGAAAAGTCGGAGTTCCCCACCGAGTTGCAGAACGCCTTCCGCGGCATGGAGTCCAACTCCAATCCGTGGAACTTTCCGGCGAGCGATCGCGCGGCGTGGGCGGCCGATCTGAACGTGCCGCGCATCGCCGAGAAGCCCGACGCGGCGGTGCTGTTCTGGGTCGGCTGCTCGGCGTCCTTTGACGATCGCGCGAGGCGGATCGCCCGCGCGACGGCGCAGTTGCTCCAGGCCGCCGGCGTTGATTTCGCTATTCTTGCGGAAGAAGAACAATGCACCGGCGACCCGGCGCGGCGGGCCGGCAACGAGTTTCTCTTTCAGATGCTGGCGCAGGCGAACGTCGAAACGCTCAATCGCTACAACCCGCGGACCATCGTTACCACCTGCCCGCACTGCTTCAACACGTTGCTGAACGAATACCCCGACTTCGGCGGCAAGTTCAACGTCGTGCATCATTCCGTCTATCTCGCCGATCTCGTGAAGGCAGGCAAGCTGCGCCCTGCCAACCGAATCGATGCGAAGGTTGCTTATCACGATTCGTGCTACATGGGGCGCTACAACGAGGTGTACGAGCCGCCGCGCGAGACGCTTCGCGCGATCCCCGGTCTCACGGTGCTGGAGCCGGCGCAAACGCGCGACCGCGGCCTGTGCTGCGGAGCGGGCGGGGCGCAGATGTTCAAGGAAGAGGAACACCCTCGCGAAGGCGCGCAGGGCGAGCGCGTCAACATCCGCAGGGCCGAACAACTGCTCGACACGAAGCCCGACCTGGTCGCCTCGAGCTGCCCGTTCTGTCAGCGCATGCTCATCGACGGACTCGCCAGCAAGCAGCGCGAGGACGTGAAGCAGTTTGACATCGCCGAGCTGCTCTGGCAGTCGGTGGAAACATCCGCGTGACGAATCGTCGAACGCGCACCGCAAGCCGCCTTATTTATCTCGACAAGAGTAAATATTATGGACCGGCCGGGCGCAGCTTCGCCGCCTCGCCGGTTTCCATCTGGTAGACGTGCTCCGCGCCGGGGTAGCCGCGGGCTTGAATGTCCGCGACGTACGCGCTCACCGCGCGGGACATGTCGGCATGCAAATCGCCATAGCGCTTCACGAAGCGCGGCAGCGGGCCGGTGCTCAACCCCAGCATGTCGTGCAGCACGACCACGTGCCCGTCGCAGTGCGGCCCCGCGCCGCAGCCGATCACCGGCAGGGCCGTCGATTCGGCGATGATCTTCGCCGGCTCGGGCGGAACGGCCTCCAGCAACAGCGCGCACGCGCCGGCGTCTTCCAGCCGTTTCGCATCGTCGATCAGCGTCTGCGCGGAGCGCGCGTCGCGACCCTGCGCGCGATAGCCGCCAAACTGATGCACCGCCTGCGGCCGCAGCCCCAGGTGGACCATGACGGGAATCGTTGCCGCGGTCATGGCACGAACCGTGTCGGCGATGCGCGCGTCGCCCTCGATCTTCACGCAATCGCAGCCGGCCTCGCCCATGAAGCGGCCGGCATTGCGAATCGCTTCCTGATGCGTGATGTTGAACGAGAGATAGGGCATGTCGCCAATGAGGAAGGCGCTCGGTGCGCCGCGTCGCACGGCGGCGGCGATCGTCACCATGTAGTCCATCGTTGCGCGAAGCGTGGAATCGTGCCCGAGGACGACCTGCGCCGCCGAGTCACCGACGAGGATGCAATCGACGCCGGCGGCTTCCTCGATCTGGGCCGTGGGGAAGTCGTAAGCCGTCAGCATCGAGATCGGCGTGCGCGATCGTTTGCGAGAGACGAGCGTGGCGAGCGTGATTTTGTCGCGCGGCATGGCGGTCGTTCCGTGGGCGAATCGCTGTGAATAGTTTAGTCGCCGCGCACGTCCGCGACAAATCGCGACGCAACGTCCGCGCGTGGAAACCGCGCCGGAGCGGGTCATCCCGGTCCCTGCCGGCGGCGCTCGATTGTAGGGGGATCGTCGCAAGGCAGGCGAGAAAGGGCCATGTTGTGCGCGATCACGTCGCGGCGGGGCGGTTCGTTAATCAATCGACAAACTCCGCACTTCCGGCGTCGGCGCTTCGAGCAGGCGTGCCACGGTCCCGGCGCGAACATCCGTCGACGCCGACCACACGAGGAAGAACATCGCCTCGCGCACCAGCCGCTGAACCGGCATCTGTCGAAGGAACCCCGTGCCCTTGCCGTAGACCAGTGCCGCTGCGGCGACGCGAACCAGCAGATCGTTGACCGCAATGCGCAGATCGGTCTTCTCATCGTTTGCTTCCGCCGGTTCATCGCCCGGCTCGGTGGTCCCCGCGCGCGCCGCTGACCGCGCTGCGGCCTGCTGCGTGATGCGATACAACCGCTCGCGCATGGCGTCGCAACGGTGCGATATCTCCTCGGCGAGCGTTCGCAGCGCGCCGTTTGCGCTGCCGGCATGCGCGAGAATGAACGTCGCCATCGATCCCGCCAGCCCCACGCCGGCCGCCGCCACCACGTGCGGCCGAATCGTCATGCCAGATGACAGCGCATTGGCAGCCGGTCCACGGATCACGTGCGCGCGCGGCACGCGCACGTTGCGGCAATGCACCTCGCTGGTCAGAGATGCCTGCAATGCCATCAAATCCATCGGCTTGTCGATCGTGACGCCGGGCGCGCGGGCGTCCACCGCCGCCAGCAGTTGACGTCCGTCCGAAAGAAGCGCCGCCGTCACAATCACGTCACTGGACGCCGCCGACGTCACCCACGGCATCACGCCGTTGAGAACGAAATCATCACCCTCCGCCGCGGCGACCAGCGCCGGCCGCGCCCCCTGCCGGCTGGTGGTCACCTGGCTGATGCCGACCGTCGCCAGCAGATCGTTCCGCGCCAAACGCGGCAGGAGTTCGGCCTTGAGTGCGTCATTCGCGCCGTCTGCGATCAATTCACAGGCCCGATCACGCTGCGTGAGGATCAGCAGCGTCGTCAGGCAGCCTGCCGCAACGGCCTCGTAGGCCTGGGTCAATTGGACCTGATCCAATCCCCGCCCGCCGTACTCAACCGGGATCACCCATTGCCACGCTCCGACAGAGCCAAGCTCCGCCAGTGAGGACACAGGCCAGATTCCGGTAATATCGTTATGTGTGGCGTGTCGAGAGAGATTGCCGGCTAACTGTTGCAGAGCTTGCTCCATGACCGGATTCTAATGCTGCTTGGGCAGTGTGCCGACCGGGCCTGCATCGGTTCTGTTACGATTGAAATATCCCCCTCGCAGGCTTTCACTCGGATCTGTTCGAATGGCAAGCAATTGCTATTCGGGTTGACAGGATTTTTGCCTGCCCATTACACTTCCCCGTCCCAGTGGAGACGTGCTCCCGGAAGGCCTGACAGGGCGGCGAAGAACGTTCGCCCTTTTATTTTGCCGGACTTTGTTCCATTTTGCACAAAGTCTCCGGCGGACGCCTTCACGAGGAGCATGAAATGACTGGCGCGGAGCCTTCCGGACGACCTCCAGGCAACTGGATGCGGCATGCCGGCACGGGCCTCGAGTTGGCGGCCGCAATCGGCGGCATGTGCGCGATCGGGTATCTGCTCGATCGCAAGTTCAACTCGTCGCCGTGGTGCTTGCTGACGTGTGCGTTGCTGGGAATCGTCGGCGGGTTGTACAACCTCGTGCGATCCCAACTCCGGGGCGCGCTGGGACTGAAAAAACGCGATCGCAGCAGGGACGATTCGCAGTCGTCGAGTCGGGACGACGGATGAACGACAAAGCGGCTGGCCGACAGCGTCAGCGTCGTGTCGGGCGGCTGGCACTGATCCCGCTCGTGGCGAGCCTGATCCTGGCGGCCGTGGGAATCGTGCCGACGCAGCGCATCGCGGGTGAAGGCGGAACGCGATCGTTGGGACTGGCCCTGGCGCTGGTGACGGTGATCGTTTATGCGACGCTGCTGCCGGCGATGCGCATGATGCGAAGTCGCCCGGCGGCCGGTCGGTTTAATGTTGCACTGGGTGCGAGCGTCGCGCGGATGTTTCTGACGGTTCCGCTGGCGGCGCTGATGGCGTGGCAACGGGTGGCGGAGCCGCGGCCGTTCCTGGTGTGGGTCGCCATCGGATACGTGGTGATGATCAAGGTCGAGACGTTGACGTTGATTCGGTGGAGCAAGGAACTCGAGACGCCCGCATGATGAACTACCTGCTTGCATCCGGTGACAACCCGCTTTCGCACGTGGTGGATCACACGTGGCTGAAGACCGCCGACGGGAAGTACACGATTTTGTCGAACCACGTCATCATGATGCTGGCGGCGGCGGTGCTGCTGGTGTTGTTCATGCCGCTCTGGTCGCGGTCGCGGAGCACGGGCAACGAGGTGGCGGACCTGACGCCGCGCGGTCCGCGCAACATGGTCGAGGCCATTTGTGCGTTTCTGCGGGAGAAGGTTGCGCGACCCAACTTGGGCGAGCACACCGATCGGTTCATTGTTTACATCTGGACGGCTTTCTTTTTCGTTCTCACCTGCAACATTCTCGGCCTGCTTCCGCTGCAACCGGTTACGCAATGGGTGATCGGCAAGCCGATCTACGGGACGGCGACCGGCAACATCTGGGTGACCGGCACCCTGGCGACCTGCACGCTTTTCATGATCGTCATCAACGGTTTGCGCATTCACGGCATGGCCTACGTGAAGCACTTTTTCATGGGGCCGTTTCCGATCAACTGCCTCATTGCCGTGCTGGAAGTGATCGGGCTGATCGTGAAGGCGGTGGCGCTGGCCATTCGTCTGTTCGCGAACATGTGCGCGGGGCACATTCTGCTGGCCGTGCTGTTGAGCTTCATCATGATGGCGGGCCAGAGCAGCCAGGGGATGGGCTTCGCGATCGCGGTGCCGGTCGTGCTGGGCAGCGTGGCGATCAACATGCTTGAGATTTTCGTCGCCTTCCTTCAGGCGTTCATCTTTACGTTCCTGTCGTGCGTGTTCATCGGCCTGGCCGTGAACATCCACCACGATCACGAACACGACGAACACCACGAGGCGGGTCACGGCGCGCACGCGGAGCACGCGCACTGACGCCGTGGCAACGATGACGGAATTCAACCGGCCATGCTCGCGTAGTGGAAGCGCGGGTCACGAGGCCGCGAGGCGATGGCACGAGGGTTGAAGACAAGAAGCCGTTTCCACCGGCTTCGCCAGACAACGAGGAATGAGGAATCATGAAGAAGGCAGTGTTGACGGTGTTGGCGTTGGCGTTCGTGATGTGCATCGCGGCGCCGGTGATGGCTTCGGACGCGGCGAGCGCCACGGGCAATCGCTGGCTGGATGACAAGGGCGCGGCCTACCTCGGCGCGGCGATCGGCGCCGGGCTGGTGATCATGGGCGGCGCGGCCGGCATCGGCCGGATCGGCAGCAGCGCGACGGAGAGCATGGCGCGGCAGCCGGAGGCGAGCGGTTCGATCAACGGTGCGGCGCTGATTCTGGCGGCCATGATCGAAGGCGCGACGCTGTTCGCGGTGGTGGTGTGCCTGCTGGGCGTGTTGAAGTAAGAAAGCGAGAATCGCCGGTCGGGCGACGGCGGCAGCGAGACCGCCGTTGCCCGGCACGGTTCCCTGTTTGAGAGATCACGAAGATCATTAGTGTGTGAATGGACTCGCTCCGGCGGGCCTTCAACGGCGAAGAAAGACGCGCGGCATGTTAAAGAGACGAATGACGTGTGCGGTCGCATCGATCCTGGTTGCCTTCCCGTCGACGTTCGCATGGGCGTCGGAGGCGGGCGGCCACGGTGAGGCGGCGCCGAACCTGTTTAGCGGCGATCTGGGCAATTCGTTCTGGACGCTGGTCATCTTCGTGTTCGTGCTGATCGTACTGGGCAAGTTCGCGTGGGGGCCGATCCTGAAGATGCTCCAGAAGCGTGAGCAGTTCATCTCGGATTCGCTGGAATCGGCGAAGCGCGATCGCGACGAGGCGAAGAAGATGATGGCGGACTACGCGACGAAGCTCGAGGCGGCTCATCAGGAGGCGGCGGCGATCGTCGAAGAGGCGCGGCGCGATGGCGAGGCGCTGCGTCGGAAGCTGCATGAAGACGCCGAGAAGGAAGGCCGCGAGCTGCTGGCGCGGGCGCAGCGCGACATCCAGATCGCGAAAGAGACGGCGATCAGCGAGTTGTATTCGCGGACGCTGGACCTCGCGGCGGACGTGGCCGGCAAGATCATCAGGCAGAAAGTCGACGGGCAAGGTCACAAGGCGCTGCTGGATGAGTCGATCGCGGAATTGAGCAAAGCGGGTCGGAACAACTGATTGACGTGAACGAGGCGCCTTCCCCGTGTTCTCTCCCCGGGGAGAGAACGAGAGTTTGAATCAGGCATGGCAACGGAATACGACATCACATCAGCGGCCGCGGCAGTGTATGCCGAGAGTTTGCTGGAGCTTGCGCGCGAAGCGGGCAAGGCGGAGGAGATCGGGGACGAGCTGATGCAGCTGGTCGCGCTGGGAAAGAGCCATCCGGCGTTTTCGCTGATGATGCGCTCGGCGGCGCTCGATGACGATGCGCGGCGCGGGATCCTTCAGCGGATGTTCACGGGACGGGTCAGCCCGCTGGTGCTCAACCTCATGCTGGTCCTGAACGATCGTCACCGATCGTATATTTTCAAGCAGGTCTGCGCCGCGTATCAGCGAAAGCTCGATGAATCGCTCGGTCGCACCGCGGTTCATGTATCGACCGCTGTCGCGTTGGACGACGCGACCCGGGCACGCGTCCGCGAGGAAGTTCGCCGGTTGACGGGGTTGGATTCGCGATTTGAAGAGCGCGTCGATCCCTCGATTCTCGGCGGGTTGATCGTCCAGGCGGGCGATCGGCTGTACGACTACTCGGTGCGTCGGCGGCTGCACGACTTGCAGCATCGGTTGCACGAGACGATGAGGGAATCGCTGGTCGGCGGCGTATCGAAGTTTGTGACACAAGGGTAAATCGCACATGAAGATTCAGGTTGACGAAATAGCCTCCGTCCTCAAGCAGGAAATCGCGAACTACCGCGAGCACCTCGAAGCCGCCGAAGTCGGACGCGTCATCACCGTCGGCGACGGCGTCGCACAGATTTACGGTCTCTCCAGCGCCATGGCCGGCGAGATGATCGAGTTCGAAAACGGCGCGATCGGCCAGGTCATGAACCTGGAAGAGAACTCCGTCGGCGCGGTCGTCCTCGGCGACTACCTCGGCGTGAAGGAAGGCAGCACGGTCAAGGCGACCGGCAACCTGTTGAGCGTGCCCGTCGGCGACGCCCTGATCGGACGCGTCGTCGATCCGCTCGGCCGGCCCATCGACGGCAAGGGCACCGCAACGTGCAGCGAGCGCTGGCCGCTTGAGTACCCGGCCCCCGGAATCGCCGAGCGCCAACCCGTGAACCAGCCGCTTCAGACCGGCATCAAGGCCATCGACAGCATGATCCCGATCGGCCGGGGGCAACGCGAGCTGATCATCGGCGACCGCAAGACAGGCAAGACGGCCATTGCCATCGACACGATCATCAATCAGCGCGACACGGGCGTGATCTGCGTGTACGTCGCCGTCGGCCAGAAGGAATCGACCGTTGCCGGCACGGTCGAGAAGCTGCGCGAGCACGGCGCGATGGATTACACCATCGTCGTGTCGGCCGGCAGCAGCGACGCTGCCCCGTTGCAATACATCGCTCCGTATTCCGGTTGCGCGATGGCCGAGTATTTCATGTACACGCACGGCAAGCACACGCTGGTGATCTACGACGACTTGTCGAAGCAGGCCCAGGCGTATAGGCAGTTGTCTCTTTTGCTGCGGCGCCCGCCGGGCCGCGAGGCCTACCCCGGCGACGTGTTCTACCTGCACAGCCGCCTGCTGGAGCGATCCTGCAAGCTGGCCGAGCGCCGCGCGATTGTGCCGGCGGGCCAGCCATACAAGGCCGGCGGCGTGAACGGGAAGACGTACATCGGCGTGCCGGGCAAGCACGAGGCCGAGCACGACGTGAAGAATCATCCGGGGCACGCCGTGGTGGTCGATCCCACCTCCGGCGGATCGCTGACCGCGCTGCCGGTGATTGAAACGCTGGAAGGCGAGGTGTCGGCGTACATCCCGACCAACGTGATCTCGATCACCGACGGCCAGATTTACCTGGAGCCGGATTTGTTTTTCGCCGGCGTGCGGCCCGCGATCAACGTCGGGATCTCGGTCAGCCGCGTCGGCGGCAACGCGCAGATCAAGGCGATGAAGAAGATTGCCGGCTCGCTGCGTCTGGACCTCGCGGCGTATCGTGAGCTGGAAGCGTTCGCCCAGTTGGGTACGGAGCTCGACGCCGCGACGCAGCGGCAGCTCGATCGCGGGGCACGCATGGTGGAATTGCTCAAGCAAGGTCAGTTCAAGCCGTATAACGTCATTGACCAGGTCATCAGCATCTTCGCCGGTTCGAAGGGTTTCCTCGACGATTTGCCGATTTCGCAGGTGGCGAAGTTCGAAACAGAGTTGCTCAAGCACATTCGCGACGAGCATCCCGAAGTGCACAAGGAGCTGACCGACAAGAAGGAACTGACGGACGCCATCGATGCGAAGCTGAAGGAACTGATCGCGGCGTTCAAGAGCCGCTTCGTTTCTGCGAACAAGAAGTGAGGCGGGCGTTGGGTTCATGGCTAAGGGCTAAAGGCTAATGGCTAAGGCACGACAGATCGTCAAACGCCGAAAAGCGGTGACGAACATTCGCAAGATCACCAAGACGATGCAGCTCATCGCCACCGCGCGCTTTCAGCAGGCCTACAACCGCGCCGTCGCCACCAAGCCCTACACCCAGAAGATCACCCAACTCGTGCAGGAGCTTTCCGCCGCCACCGCCGGGCAGATCGATCATCCGCTCCTGCGCGACCATCCGGACGCGGCGAAGGAAATCGCGCTGGTCATCACGTCGAACCGCGGCCTCTGCGGCGGGTACAACGCGAGCATTCTGCGAAAGGCCGTGGTGCAGCTCGATGCGGGCAGCGCGCGCACGCAGGAACTCGTCGTCGTCGGCAAGAAGGGCAACGCGTATTTCAAGTTCATTCGCCGTCCGGTGTCGCAGGCGATCACGAACATCGACGACCGCCCGCGCTTTGAGCAGGTCGAGCCGATCGCCACCGAACTGATGCAGCGGTACATCGCGGGCGAGATCGGCCGCGTGACGGTGACGTACATGCGTTTCATCTCGACCGGCAAGCAGGCGGCCGAGACGATTCAGTTGCTGCCGTTGTCGGCGGATGTTGCAATGGCGCAGCAGCCCGGCGCCTCGGGACCATCCGCGGGAGGTGGCGGAGCAGGATCGAGCGTGCAATACGATTTCTCGCCCGAGCCGGAGGCGCTGTTGAAAGTGCTTCTGCCGCAGACGGTGAAGGTGCGATTGTATCAGTGTTTCACCGACGCGGCGGTCAGCGAGCAGGTCGCGCGGATGGTGGCGATGAAGGCGGCGACCGACGCGGCGGGCGACATGATCAAGTCGCTGTCGCAGGCGTTCAACCGCGCGCGGCAATCGCAGATCACGATGGAACTACTCGACATTGTCGGCGGCGCCGAGGCGCTGAAGTAAAGACGATCGGAGAAGACGAATGGCAACGGCCACGACAAGTGGAAATATCGGAAAAGTAACGCAGGTCATCGGTTCGACGCTTGACGCCGAATTTCCCGAAGACAAGATGCCGCGCATCTACAACGCCCTGCTTGTCGACGTCGATCGCAAAGTCGGCGGCAAGACCACCCGCGAGCGACTGACCTGCGAAGTCGCCAGCCACCTCGGCGGCGGGCGCGTCCGAGCGGTTGCCCTTGGCAACACCGACGGTCTCTGTCGCGGCGTTGACATCATCGACACCGGCGCTCCGGTCAGCGTGCCCGTCGGCATGGAAACGCTCGGCCGCGTGTTCAACCTCGTCGGCACGCCGATCGACGGTCGCGGACCGGTCAACGCCAAGACCACGCGGCCGATTCACCACGAGCCGGCCACCTTCTCCGAATTGACGCCCAAGACCGAGCAGCTTGTCACCGGCATCAAGGTCATTGACCTGCTCGCGCCGTTCGTCCGCGGCGGCAAGACCGGCCTGTTCGGCGGCGCCGGCCTCGGCAAGACGGTCATCATCCAGGAGATGATCGCCCGCATCGCCCGCGAGCACTCGGGCTACTCGGTCTTCGCCGGCGTCGGCGAGCGGACCCGCGAGGGCAACGACCTCTGGCTGGAAATGCAGGAAGCCGAGTTCAAGGACAGCAGCGGCAAGGTGAAGAAAGTCATCGAGCACACGGCCATGGTCTTCGGCCAGATGAACGAGCCGCCGGGCGCGCGATTGCGCGTCGCGCTCTCCGCTCTCACGATGGCCGAGTATTTCCGGGATGATTCCGGCGCGGACACGATGCTTTTTATTGACAACATTTTCCGCTTCAGCCAGGCGGGTTCCGAGGTGTCGGCGCTTCTGGGACGCATGCCCAGCGCCGTGGGCTACCAGCCGACGTTGTCGACCGAGATGGGCGAGTTGCAGGAGCGAATCACGTCCACCAGTCAGGGTGCCGTCACGTCGGTGCAGGCGGTCTACGTGCCGGCCGACGACTTGACCGACCCGGCCCCCGCGACGGCCTTTACCCACCTCGACGCATTCATCGTCTTGGCGCGGTCGATTTCCGAGAAGGGCATTTATCCGGCCATTGATCCGCTGGCGTCGAGCAGCCGTATTCTTGATGCCCAGTACATCGGCGACCGGCACTACAACTGTGCCAAGCGCGTGCAGCAGATTCTCCAGCGCTACCGCGATCTTCAGGACATCATCGCGATTCTCGGCGTGGACGAACTGTCGGAAGAAGACAAATTGCTCGTCTCCCGCGCGCGGAAGATCGAGCGATTCTTCAGCCAGCCGTTCTACGTCGCCGAGACGTTCACCGGCTTCCCCGGCAACTACACGCAGTTGGACGATACGATCCGCAGCTTTGAAGGCATCTGCGAAGGGAAGTACGACCACCTGCCCGAGCAGGCGTTCATGTACGTCGGCCAGATCGAGGAAGCGGTCGAAAAGGCCAAGAAGCTTCAGCAATGACGTGAAGCCAATGGCCGGTAGATACCTTGATCCTGCCTATTTGCGATCGAATCAGTGATTAACATGAAGCCCCGGCTAGGCTTGGGCCGGGGCTTTTTTTGCGATTTTCTTGTGCGTCCTCCGGCGATTCTTCTCCCGGAATATTATCCCCGGACCGGCTAATCCATGGGGGAGCGCGCCGACTCCGCGCCGTCGAGCCGCCAACCCTTCAGGAGCCTCGCCATGGTTCATCTGCATGCAGACCTGTTCCGTCGCTTCATCACGGCCGTCCTGTCGTTTGCATTCACGTCAGTTGCCGTTGCCCAGCAGCATCGTGCGACTCGAATTCGGTGAAAAAAATCAGGCCTGCCGCAAGACCGGAGCCCACGCCGTGGCGCTCGGATGAGGGCGTTGTCTTACGACAGGCCTTGTGTGAACGGTCGGAGCTTGCATCCGTGACCTCTCATCCTTGAGTGGCTCCGCCGCGATTTGCCCCGCGATGGGGGTCACATTCCCATTACTCGCCGGCGCCCTTTGCGGGGTTGGCCGGATCGGTATGGTCCTTCACCTTGCCTTTCGAGTTCGGTTTTTGGTGCCGCACACGCTTCACCACCAGCGCGCCGGGCATCAGGCCCCACGCCAGCAGCTCGCTGCGCACCATCTCGCGCACGAGGCCTGCCGTCACCACCCGCAGGCCGCAGTTGAACACCAGTTGCTCCACGCGGCTGGCCATCATGCGCGACGCCGGCGCGTCCAACTGATGCTGCCGCTTCAGATGCTGCACGATCAGCGACTTGTCCCAGCGCTTCTGGACGAAGCGGCCGTCGGTCGGCCTCGGGGTCGCGACCATCATCACCTTGCGGCGGCGATCGCGAAGGTTGGCATGATGGCGAATCGCCATCGCCGCCTCGCAGTGCCCGGTCTGGCTCAACACGAGGTCCACCAGATCGACCAGTTGGCGCGAGGGAATGGTGGACCCCTTGCTGACGCTGTGCAGATACTCGGTGACGGCTTCGCCCAGGCCGCGCGACATGGCGGCGGTCAGTTCGGATGCTTGCCCGGTTGCCTCCAGTCCGTTAAAGATGCAACGAAGAATTTTGGATGTCATGAACGGCTCGATGCTTCCATCGCGCTTCACGACGCGCAACTCGCCCTTACTCCGTTGGTGGCTCATGGAATAGTTCCTGCTGACCGTCGACCTCCTGCTTGTCGCGGTCCAAGATGTCTTTGGCTTCCTGTATGAAGTCATCCACCATCTGGAACTCGTGGTAGAGACTGGCGAAGCGCAGGTACGCGATCTTGTCGATCTTGCGCAGGCGCTGCGCGACGGCCTCACCGAGGAACGAACTGGGCACTTCGCGGTCGAACTGGCGGAAGACCTGCTCCTCGACTTCGTTGATGATGTCGGTGAGGGCTTCGGCGCTGATGGATCGCTTCCAGCAGGCGCGCTGCAGGCCGCCGAACAGCTTCTCGCGCTCGTAGGGCGCGCGGGTGCCGTCCTTCTTGATGACCAGCAGCCGGATCGTTTCCTCGACGCGTTCATAGGTGGTGTAGCGGCGCTTGCATGAGGGGCACTCGCGCCGCCGTCGGATGACTGTCCCCCCCTCCGTCAGTCGCGAATCGATGACTTTGTCCCGATGACGATTTTCTTTGCAGTACGGGCATTGCATGGATCGCCACGGCTGTTTGTCGGGGTTGCCCACCAGCCCCAACATCTTGTATGCCCGCCGACCGTATCACCCTATGGCGCGGGTGTCAAGAAAAAAATAGCCGCCGTCTGATTCGCCACGCTCGATCTTTGGCCGTAAGATTTTCCCTCGCGCCGCGGCGGGACTCCAAACCGCGCCGCAAAAAGAATTCACAACCATGAGCGGACGACTTCTCGAACACCGATTGAGCGACATTCTCCTGACCGGCTACAGCGTCGCCGGGGAGGAGACCGTCATCGCCGCGCCGGAGTTGAACGTCTGCTTCGATGTCGGCAAAGCGCCCGCGCAGATGCTCGCCGTCGATCACGTCCTCCTTTCCCACGGCCACATGGACCACTCCGCCGGTCTGGCCTATTACTTCAGCCAGCGGAATTTCGTCGGCAACGCGCCGGGTTGCGTGCTCGCCCCGGTCTCGCTGGTCGAACCGATTCGCGACTTGCTTCGCGTCTGGTCGCGCATCGAAGGGCATCCGTCCCCCGCGCGCGTCATCGGCATGAAGCCCGGGGACAGTTTCGACGTTCGCAGGGGACTGGTGGTTCGCGCGTTTGAGATCAATCATGGCGTCTCGTCGCTCGGATTTGTCGTCGTCGATGTGCGTCACAAGCTCAAGCCCGAGTTTATCGGCAAGACCGGCCCGGAGCTGGTCGCGCTGAAGAAGCAGGGCGTGCAGATTGAGCACACCGTGGAAGTGCCGTTGGTCGCCTATTGTGGCGATACGGCCGAGGGCGCGTGGATCGACCACCCGCAGGCGCGCACGGCGAAGGTGATGATTCTCGAATGCACGTTCTTCGAGGCCGATCATGTGAAGCGGGCGCGGGCGGGCCATCACCTGCACGTGAAGGACGTCGCCCGAATCCTGCCGCGGCTGGAAAATGAGCATTTCCTGCTGACGCATCTGACGCGGCGCACGAGCCTGCGCCAGGCACGGTCGATGCTGGGCAGGATGGTCCCGCCCGAAGTAATGGCCCGTGTGACGTTCTTGATGGATTCGAAGCGCGGTCGTCCGGCGAACGACGAGCCGCCGATGCCGGCCCAGGACATCGGATCGCGCGGCGAGGCGTCGTGATGCGCGAGGTAGCCCCGGCAATCTAGAATCGGTTTCAAAACTCCTCTCCCCCCTGGGGGAGAGGTCGGGTGAGGGGGAAAAGCGGTTCAAGCAACAAGGTTCGCCCTCACTCCAACTCTCTCTTGGAGGGAGCGGGAGTATTGGCACAGATGCTAGCGTTATTGGGCGCGCCAGGCGGCGAGGGCTTTCATTTCGTCCATCAGCTTTGCGTAGTCCGGCAGCGTGAGCGATTGCTGCCCGTCGGACAGCGCCCGGCTCGGATCGGGGTGCGTCTCAATCATGACACCATCGGCGCCGGCCACGACCGACGCCCGGGCCAGCGGCGGCACGGCCCAGCTGATCCCCACGCCGTGCGACGGATCGGCGATGACGGGCAGGTGCGTGTGATGCTTGATCATGACGACCGCGGAGAGATCGAACGTGTTGCGCGTCATGGTTTCGTAGGTGCGGATGCCGCGCTCGCAGAGCATGACGTTGTAGTTGCCGAGGCTTAGGAGATACTCCGCCGCCATGAACAGCTCTTGCAGCGTCGCGCTGATGCCCCGCTTCAGCAGCACCGGTCGCCGCAATCGGCCGGCGGCTTCCAGCAGCGAGAAGTTCTGCATGTTCCGCGCGCCGATCTGCACCACGTCGGCCACTTCCGCCACGGCCGCCAGCGACTCGACGTCCTTCACTTCGGTTACGATTCGCAGATCGAACGCCGCCTTCACGTCGGCCAGCAGGCGCAGGCCTTCTTCCTTCATGCCCTGAAAGGCGTACGGGCTGGTGCGCGGTTTGTAAGCGCCGCCGCGGAGAAACTTCGCGCCGCTCGCCGCCACCGCTTCGGCCGTGCGGAGGATTTGATCGCGCGACTCGACGGAACACGGACCGGCCATGATGTGCAGGCCGCCGTCGCCGACCTTCGCGCCGCGCACGTCGATGATGGTCGGTTCGGGTTTGACCTCGCGGCTGACGAGCTTGTAGGGCTTGGAGATCGGCACGCACTCGGCGACGCCGTCGAGGTCCTGAAAGTGATCGGGCGAGACCGCGCCGGGGTTGCCGGTGATGCCGACGGCGGTGCGAATCGATCCGGGAATCTCGTGCGGCGTGTAGCCGATCTCGCGAATGCGATCGCAGACCCGTTGAATCTGTTCGGCCGTTGCGCCTTGTTTCATGACGATTAGCATGGAAACCTCAATGCGGCAGTGCAGCCTGTTGGGGCGCGCCGGGATTGCCTGCCGTGCCTGCCGGCTTGTGGGCCAGGTAATTCGCGTATGCCCGCAAATGGTCGCACAGCGGTTTTTCCTTGACCGGATCAAGATCGTAGCGCGCTTCGAGTTCCTGCAACACCGCGTCGATTGTGCGGCCCTGCTTGCGCAGCCAGTAAGCGGCGAGTACCGCGTTGGATCGTTGTTTGCCCGCGGCGCAGTGAAAAAACGTCGGCCGCGCGCGTTCGTCGGCGATCACCTCGGCCGCGCGGTCCAGCGCCTCGAACGGAGCCAGCCCGTCGCCCGGCATCGGAATTCGAATCTGCTTAAGTCGCAGCGCGCGCGCCGCGGCGACGGCGCCCTGATCCTGCGGATCCTTGGTTTGATCGGTGAGACTGACGACGGTTTTGATCTTTTCTTCGGACGCGAGCAGGCGGATGTGCTCGGCCGTCGGCATTCCGCCGCGATAGAGGCTGTCGGCTTCGATCTCGGCGAATCGGCGCGGGTACTTCCACCGGGCCTGCGCATGTGTCAGCGCGAGGACACCGGCGGGAAGGGCCAACAGCAGCAAAGCCAGTCCGATCGCGCGGCGCATCAGAGACACCCTCGAGCCGACAGGTCAATTCGTTGCGGAATGCGACACCATGAGATGAGTAGTGAAGGCGACATCGGGGTTGAGGTTAATGCGCGGCGACGGACTCCGAGAGATCGACGGCGTTGATGGCGTCGAGCAACTTGCGAAGGCGGCCGTGCGAGCGGCGGTTGAAGCGCATGGTCAGGCGCGGTTTATCGGGGAGTTCATCGCCCTCTTCAGGCAGGGCGGCGCTGGCCTCGATCTTCCCGCCTTCGAGGATGTCGGCGTAGTCAGCGTTGAGACCGGCGATGAAATCGGCGGGCAGGGCCTCGTTGAGACGGATCACCAGCGTATCGCGTACGTAACGATAGGAGTGGAAGCGCCGATAGAATCGCAGGATCTCCTGCACGGCGACTTCCACGTCGTCGGTGATCTTGATGAGGTTCATGTCCTCGGCGCTGATCATGCCGGTGTGCAGCAGTTCAGCCTTGACGTAGGTGCGCCAGTGCTGCCAATAGGTGCCGCCCGGGGCGTCGATGAGCACGACGGGGACCATCGGCGCTTTGCCGGTCTGAATGAGCGTGAGGGCTTCGAAGCCTTCGTCCTGCGTGCCGAAGCCGCCGGGGAACAGGGCGATTGCCTTCGATTCGCGGATGAACATCAGCTTGCGCGTGAAAAAGTAATTGAAGTTCACCAGCTTCTTGTCCAGCGCGATGTACTCGTTGGTGCGCTGCTCGAACGGCAGGCGGATCGCCACGCCGAAGCTGGCCTCGGCTCCTGCGCCGCCGTGTCCGGCCTTCATGATGCCGTCGCCGGCGCCGGTGATGACCATCCAATTGCATTCACGCATGCGCTCGGCGAAGCGGAGCGCGGCCTGGTAATCGGGGTGGTCCTCGGGCGTGCGGGCCGAGCCGAAAATCGACACCTTTGGAATATGCTCGTAGGGAGCGAAGGTCTTGAACGCGAAGCGCAGCTCGGCCAAGGCACGATCCATCAACTTCACGTCGGCGCGGGCCGTGCCATCGGCACTTAAGCGGCAGACCGTGCGGATCATGTTGCGAAAGTGCTCACCGTCCGGACCCGGGCAGAAGCGCGCGACGAAATCGGCGATGGCCGCCTCGCGCGCTTCACGTGCTTCCGCCGCTTCTCGCGATTCAGTTGTTTCAGGTGCTTTCTTCGGGCCGCTCGCCGAACCGGCAGGTCGCCCCTCCGGCGTTTCGCGCGTCACGCGCGCGCCGCCGCTTATCGGACTTGTCTCATTCTTCACGTGTGTTCTCTTTCTCCGGGTTCCAGCCGCACCCGTGTACGGCCACATTGTTTATCCATTTTTGTTGCCCATCAGTATAGCGACTCGGTCGAGGCTTGCCTAATGCCCCGATCCGGCGGCAATTCGCGGCAACGCGCGGGGCATTTGAAGGCTTTGACTTTTGCTGCCCCGCGTGGTTTGCTCCGGTTGGAAGACGAAATTCATGGGCTGGCCAAACCGCATTTCCGTGGGGCGTCTGCTGTTGATTGCTCCGTTTGTTGCCTGCCTGCTTAGTCAGCCCGGGCACCCGTTCCTGCGCCACGTCGCGGTGGGATTGTTCGCCCTCATGGCCATCAGCGATTTTCTGGATGGCTACCTTGCTCGGCGATTGAAAGACGAATCACCCCTGGGTGCGTTTCTGGATCCGTTGGCGGACAAATTCCTTGTGATGTTCGGGGTGGTCATTCTTAGCACGGTCGGCATTCGCGAAGCGGTCGATTCGCAGGCGAAGACCGAGTTTCTTCCTGCCTGGGTGGCGGTCGCGGCAGTGGGGAAAGACTTGCTGGTAAGCATCGGCTTCGTCGTCGTGTACCTCTCCACCATGCGCGTACACATTCAGCCGCGGCGGCTGGGCAAGTGGTGTACGACCGTGGAACTGGTGATGGTGCTTGCGATGTTGCTCTGGCCCGAGCTGTATGGGCTGGGGCGTTTCGGCTATTATTTCGTGCGGAGTTTGTGGATCGCCGTCGTGGCGCTGGCGATCCTGTCGACACTCGACTATATCCGCGCGGGCAGCCGTTTCATCGCCGCCCAGGCCCCGCGGGATCCGGTGCATCTGGACTCCGATTCGCGCGGCCCGCTGCGCTGAAAGCCCAGGTCGGTCATGCCTGATGTGTCACCGTTTGCGACCATTCCCGAAGCGCTGGACGAACTTCGCGCCGGGCGATTCATCATTCTCGTGGACGACGAAGACCGCGAAAACGAGGGCGATCTCGTCTGCGCCGCCCAGCTCGCCACGCCCGACATGATCAACTTCATGATCCGTCAGGCCGCCGGCAAGCTTTGCCTCACGCTCACCGCCGAAACCTGCGAGCGGCTGCACCTTTATCCGCAGGTCAGCGAGAACACCGCCTCGCACGGCACGGCGTTTACGGTTTCGGTTGATGCGGGGCCGGAGTTCGGCGTCACAAGCGGCGTGTCGGCGGCCGATCGCTGCCGCACGATTCAACGCTGCATGGCGGACGATGCCAAGCCGTCGGACCTGCGGCGGCCCGGTCACATCAGCCCGTTGAAGGCCAAGGCCGGCGGCGTGCTGGTGCGCGCGGGTCACACCGAGGCAAGTGTCGATTTAGCGCACCTGGCGGGGTTGAAACCGGCCGGGCTGATCATTGAAATTCTCAACAAACAGGGGGAGATCGCGCGGCTGCCGGAGCTGATCGAGTTGGCGCGCGAGTTGAATCTGAAAATTTGCACCATCGCGAGTCTGGTGGAGTACCGCCTTCAGCGCGAGCGGTCGGTCATTCGCATCGAATCGATCCCGTTGCAGAACGAGTTCGGCACGTGGACGCTGCATGCGTACGAATCGGTGCTGGACAGCGAGCCGCACGTGGCGCTGTGCATGGGCGAGCTGGGCCGACACGATGGAGCCGGCGAGCCGGTGCGCGTCGAGCATCCGGTGCTGGTGCGCGTGCACAGCCAGTGCCTGACGGGTGACGTGTTCGGTTCGTATCGCTGCGATTGCGGCGAGCAGTTGGAGCTCGCGATGCGGCGAATCGCCGAAGCCGGCGAGGGGGTGGTGGTGTATCTGCGGCAGGAAGGCCGCGGCATCGGTCTGACGAACAAACTGCATGCGTACCGGTTGCAGGACGAGGGGCTGGACACGGTCGAGGCGAATGAGAAGCTGGGTTTCCCGGCCGACAAGCGCGACTACGGCATCGGCGCGCAGATTCTCCGCGACCTGGGTCTGCATCAGGTGCGGATTCTTACGAACAACCCGAAGAAGACGAGCCGGCTGACGATCTACGGGTTGGAGGTCGTGGAGCAACTGCCGCTGCGCATCAAACCCCGCCCGGGGAATGAGAAGTATCTGCGCACCAAGCGGACCAAGCTCGGGCATTTGTTGGATGAAGAATAATCGCGTGCTTGGCGCACGAGGTGGCGCGACGAAGCCGTGATGGGCGTTCAACGCTTCGTGGCGCGGCGATCCTTCGCGCCGCGGCGCAGCATCATAAGCATCGGAGCGAGCAGTATTGCGGAAGCGGGCTCGGGGACCACGAGCCGAAAGGCCTGAATACGACCGTCAACGTGTTCGGCGTTGCCGACGATGACATTCCCCGACGCGGAGATGTCGGTCGCGTGCAAGATGAAGATTCCGGTGAGATCGACGCCCCAGCTAGAAAGCAAGGGCATCAATTCTCGCGCGCCCTGCTCGGGGTCCCAGATCCAGTTTCCTCCGACCATGACCGAACCATCGTCGGACATCGCTGCCGCACCGATTCCATCGACAAAAGGCTGGATACCCGTGGCGGGGGTCCAGCGGAAGAGCTGGCCCACGCCCATGTCGGGCGTGCAATACCCCACGACGAGGTCGCCATCCCCTGAAATGGCAGTTACTTCATTATTGGTGCAACCGGGCAAGAAGCCGATCGGCGTTGTGCCGATACCGGCTTTCCAGCGAAAGGACTGAATCACATTCCCCGCCGAATCGCTCTTGCCGATGGCCGACCAGCCATTTGACGAAATAGCCGATACTTGAACGCCAAAACCCTGATGGTCGCCGCCCGGGAGGATCGGAATCTGAACGGTTTGGAAATCACTTCGAATGTACGACTGTACTCCCGCACCCAACCATGACTTGACCGCGTAGTTCCCAGTCGTGGCCATGCCGGCAGCCGTTGAGAGTTCACTGAAAGCCGTGCTCATTACGCCGTCCTGCCAGAGCAGGGCTCGTTCCAAGCCGAAGACAAGAGTATTCAGGATCACCGTCGATCCGGTCTCATTCACACCGACCGCACGACTGTATAGCCCGCTCATGGCCGATCCGCCGCCCAATCCGAGGAGTTGTCCATCTTTCCATCGAAACGCCTCGTCACTGCCTGCCGGATTCAACGCGGTGGACGTGCTGTACCCGACCACGGTGCTGCCGTCGGCGGAGACGGCGGTCGCACGGCTCATGAACGCGCCGCCGGGTAGATCGCCCAGAAGCGTGAAGCTGGGCGTCGGTGCGCCGCGCTCGGTGAGGGAGAGCGGGCCGGCAGCGCCCGCGCGAACATGAGTCGTTGCCAGGATCAGGACGATTGAATATGCCCACGACGCCCGCATGACACGCCCTCCTTCATCCGCCGAGCATATCAAGACTGCGTGCAAGAGTCAAGGCGCAAAAAAGCGTCAACCGTAAAGCCAGTCTGTCAGGAATGGCATTGTCCCGAAATTGAGACGTATTTATCGTCCGGGCAGGTGCACGCCCCGCTCCTCCGCCACGTCCTCGGCCCGCTCGTAGCCCGCATCGACGTGTCGAAACACGCCCATCGCCGGGTCGCACGTCAGCACGCGCGCGAGCCGTTCATCCGCCAGCTTCGTGCCGTCGGCCACGGCCACCATGCCCGCATGGATCGAGTAACCGATCCCCACGCCGCCGCCGTGATGCACGCTCACCCAGCTCGCGCCGCAGGCCGTGTTGGCCAGCGCGTTGAGGATCGGCCAGTCGGCGATGGCGTCGCTGCCGTCCTTCATGCCCTCGGTTTCGCGATTGGGGCTGGCGACGCTGCCGCAGTCGAGATGATCGCGGCCGATGACGATGGGGGCTTTCACCTTGCCGGTGCGGACGAGTTCGTTGAAGGCGAGGCCGGCCTTGGCGCGCTCGCCGTAGCCGAGCCAGCAGATGCGCGCGGGCAGGCCCTGGAATGCGATGCGCTCACCGGCGAGCGTGATCCACCGCGCGAGATGTTCGTTGTTCGGGAACAGCTTCAAGATCGTCTCATCCGTCACGGCAATGTCGGCCGGGTCGCCCGACAGGGCGCACCATCGAAACGGCCCGGCGCCCTCGCAGAACAAGGGACGGATGTATTCGGGGACGAAGCCGGGGATGGCGAACGGATCGAATGTCGCATTGCGGATGGCGAACAGCGGATTGAGATCCTCGAAGCGGGCCAGGCCTGTTTCGGCGGCTTCCTTGGCGAAGGCGCGGATGTTGTTGCCATAGTCGAATGTGATCGCGCCGCGGCGTTGCAGTTCGAGCATGCATGCGACGTGCTCCGCCATGGTGCGCATCGACTCGCGGCGATAGCGCTCCGGGTCGCTCTTGCGAAGTGCCAGCGCGGCGTCGTAGGGCAGGCCGTTGGGGACGTAGCCGTTCAGCGGGTCGTGGGCGCTGGTCTGATCGGTGAGGAGGTCGGGCGTGACGCCTCGCCGGACCAGCTCGCGCAGCAGGTCGGCCGCATTGGCGACGACGGCGATCGAAACGGCCTGCCGCGCGGCCTTGACGCGCAGGGCCTCGTCGATTCCCTCGGCGATGCCGCCGGCGACGCGGTCGAGATACCTTGTTTTGAGACGCTTGTCGATTCGCTCGCGGTCCACTTCGGCGCACAGCACCACCGCCCCGTGCATCGTCCCCGCAAGCGGCTGCGCCCCGCCCATGCCGCCCAAGCCGCCGGTCACAATCAACTTTCCGGCCAGCAGACCCTCACCCCGGCCCTCTCCCTGGGAGGGAGAGGGTGTGTTCACAGGCGAGATGCCTGTGCCACAATCCTGCTTCCCGGTGCCACCGAAGTGCTTCCGCGCGCACGCGCCGAAGGTCTCATACGTCCCCTGCAAGATCCCCTGCGTGCCGATGTAGATCCAACTGCCGGCCGTCATCTGGCCGTACATCGTCAGACCCATCGCCTCCAGCTTGCGAAACTCCTCCCACGTCGCCCATTTCGGCACCAGCATGGAGTTGGAAATCAGCACGCGCGGGGCTGCCTCGTGCGTGCGGACGATGCCCACCGCCCGGCCGCTTTGCACCAGCAGCGTCTCGTCGTTCTCAAGCTCGCGCAGCGCCCGAACGATCCTGTCAAAGTCGGGCCAGCTCCGCGCCGCCTTGCCCGTGCCGCCATAGACGATCAGCCGCTCGGGGTCCTCGGCCACTTCCGGGTCGAGGTTGTTGTGCAACATTCGAAGGGCGGCTTCCTGATGCCAGCCCTTGCAGGTGAGCGTATTCCCGCGCGGTGCACGAATTTCGCGCGGTGCGGATTGGGATTGGCCGTCTGGGATCGTCGTGAGCATGTCGATTAGCCCTTGGCGGGTTGGAGATTGTTTGCTGTGAAGGTCTCTCGTTCTGCTGCTGGAAGCTCGTCACGTAGCGTGCGAAAGAGCACGCCGACGAGCCGGTTTCACCCTTCGCACGTCTTCATTTTCGGTCGCGTCGGGTTGAACAGACTGCTCAAAGTTGCTTATTATAGTGCGTAGGGGAAACCAGGGTGGAGCCTTATCTCGCTACAGGCCGCCGCCTGATCAACCGACGATAGTTCCGGGTAATCTCGCATGAAACGATTGGCATTGCTTGGCGGGGGCACGATGGCCCTGATTGTCTGCGTGACGGCAATGGTGTTTGCCGGCGCTGGCGATCCACTCGCGACAAACATCAACAACTTCTATCTGCGCGGCACGCAGCCGGGCGATCTCGCGCCGGGCAACGAGATCATCATCGCTACGGACGAGTGCATCGGCTGCCATCATGATGAAATGGTGGTTCCGATATACCGGCAGTGGTCCGGCAACATCATGGCGCACGCGGCGCGGGACCCGCTGATGTGGGCCTGTCTGGACATCGCCAACGCCGACGCACCGCAGTCGGGCGACCTGTGCATTCGCTGCCACGTTCCCAAGGCCTGGCTCGAGGGGCGCTCGCTGCCGACCGACGGATCGGCCGTGGAGTCGTTTGACCGCGACAGCATCACCTGCAACTTCTGTCACCGACTGGTGGATCCTTACAACATCGGTGGCAATGCGCCATCGATCGATGCGCAGATTCTTGCCGATCTGGGCGGTGACGCGCCGATCATGGCCATGGACCGCGGCACGCCTCCCAGCCCCGGTTTCAACGGCAACGGCGGTTACGTGGTCGATCCCTATGATCGCCGGCGCGGGCCGTTCCCCGTGGCGCACAACGAAGACCCGATCCCGCCGCTGGTGAACTGCGAGCCGTTTCACTTTGCCACGACCTTTGGTAATTGTGATGACGGAATGGGTGGTCCGACGGGATGCGGCACGTTTGAGTCGCCCATGCATCGGCGATCCGACCTGTGCGGAACCTGCCACGACGTGAGCCTGCCGCATTTCTCCTACAACAGAGCAGGCACGGCGCTGGTCTTCAACGGCGAGGGACTTTCCCACCCCACGGGCAACAAGTACGACATGGCGCCCGAGCAGCGCACCTTCAGCGAATGGCTCAAGAGCGATTTCGCCTCCGGCGGCGTGAACATGGGCACGCGCTACGGCTGCAACAATCAGGTTGTCTCCGAGTGTCAGGATTGCCACATGCCCGCGCAGACCGCACAGGGATGCGGGTTCAGTCCCGAGCGCAATGACATCCCCACGCACGATTTCCGCGGCGCGGCCACCTGGGTGCTGGACGCGATCGCCACGCACTACGGGCCGAACGGCCCGCTGCCGGGCTATCCGCCGCCCAGCCCCGGCGGTCCGGACTTTTACGAGGATGTCGAGGCCAACCTGCACGCGCAGAAGCAAACCAATATTGCCAAGGGCCTGGCCTGCGCCGCCGATCTGGAGGTCACACTGGATGATTCGCAGTCGCCGGGCACGGACAAGCTGCGGGTGCGGGTGATCAACCAGACCGGCCACAAACTGCCGACCGGTTACCCGGAAGGCCGCCGCATGTGGATCACCGTCGAGTTCTTTGACTGCACGGATTACAACACGCCGATGCAGGTGCTCGGCGGGTACGATCAGGTGACGGCGCACCTCGACGAGGACACGACAAAAGTCTATGAGATGAAAGCCGGTCTGGACGAAGCGCTCGCGCTGGCGCTGAACCGCCCGGCGGGCATTTCCAGCCACGCGATCCTGGCGAACAAGGTGTACAAGGACAATCGCATCCCCCCGCGGGGCTTCAGCAATCTCAAGTTCGCGGCGATCCAGGCCGAGCCGGTCGCCTATTCCTACGCCGACGGTCAATACTGGGACGACACGTATTTCGACATTCCGGGGTACGCCGTTCGCGCCCGCGTCTCGCTCTATTATCAGGCCACGAGCAAGGAATACATCGAGTTCCTGCGGGACAACAACCCCAACCCCGGCAATCCGCAGAACCGCGGGCAGTTCGCCTATGACATGTGGCTGGCACACGGCAAGAGCGCGCCGGTCAAGATGGCCGCCTACCCGCCGCCTGCCTGGCCCGACTGCAAGGTGAATCCCAACCCGGACTATCCCTGCGGTAATCCGGCCTCCGCCAACGGGACGATGAACATCGAGCTGAAGGGCGACGTGAACGGCAATCGCAGCGTCACCCTGGATGACATCCCCGGCTTCGTGCAGGTGCTGCTGGGTGCCGACACCGATCCGCGGCACATCTGCGCGGCCGACATGGATGATTCCGAAGCGGCCGACGGACTGGACGTCGCGGGTTTCGTCGACGCGTTGCTTGCCCCCTGATTCGGTAGCACCCCAGCAACAATACGTTTCGGGGCAGTTGTCTCGCGGCTCGTATGCCGCCGCGGTCCGCGTGCGGCCGTTGAATTTTACGGGTTGGAACGGATTTGTCTCGCGCGCCAGCTCGTGGTAGAGTGCGACGCTTTAACCGCGGGAAGCGAGCATGAAACTCACCGACCACCTCACGCCGACCCTGATCAAGGTCCCTCTCGCTGCAACGGACAAGAAATCCGCCATCGCCGAGATGGTTGATCTGCTTGTGCAGGGCGGCGTCACCGAGTCGCGTGACACGCTGCTGACCGCCGTCATGGAGCGGGAGAATCAGCGTACGACCGGCATCGGTCTGGGCTTCGCCATTCCACACGCCAAGACCGACGCGGTGAAGACGCTGGTCATCGCGCTGGGCCGCACGGCGCAGCCGATCGATTTCGCGGCGATCGACGGAAAACCGGTGAATCTGATCGCGCTGCTGGTCAGCCCGTCGAACGCGACAAGCCAGCACATCCAGGCGTTGGCGCGGTTGAGCCGAATGGTCACCAGCGCATCCCTTCTTCAGAAGCTGCTCGACGCCCCCGACGCCCGGGCGCTCTACGATCTCATCGCTGCCTCCGACAACGCGGCGTGATTCACCCTAAAGCGGCGCTGGATCAGGAACGGAATCGCGGGGTGGAATCGCTGTGTGCGGTACCGAGGCACCGCAGTCATGCGGCGGAATGGGATCGCTCTCCAGGATTTGAATTGCCCGCTCTTTGATGGCGCGCGGGTCCAAACGGGCGGTGCCCGCCCTGTGGTGCTTCGAGAGTGCGCGCTCTGCTGTAGTACGCCAACGTCACATTACATCGGCGTTTCGGTCGGGAACAGATTGGCGAGGTCGCCGGAGATCAGCTTGATCACGAAGTTGATCATGAAAAGGATGATGTAAATCGGGAAGAAACCGCCCAATCCGCCGCCGATGCCGGGGAGTCCGAACATGATATCCCTCCGTTGAGTATCGAAGTTTTTCTTTTACGCCGGTTGCGTCAGGCCGGAATCGTCGCAGGGCGCGGACTGCGCGTCAAGCGGCGGGTGTGTTCCCGGCATGGTTGCGTTTGGACCGGGCCGCGCGCGTCCGCAACTCGAAGATCCGCCGTGGCGGGCGGGATCGAATTCGCCGACGCGAGGAACCCGCTCCCCGACGGTCGCGGTTCGGATATGCGATGCCAAGGAGTTTGCGGCGATCAGTCCCGCAGGTCGGATTGCTCGTCAATCAAGTCAGGCACACCGTTGTCATCATCGAGATCGGCCGTGCCGAATTGATCGTCATCCTCCGCGTCCATGTCGCCGCGGAAGGCGCCCGACTCGACTTCGTGATCGCGCTGTTTCTTGATCTGATCCCATTCTTTTTGCGACAGCAGGACTTCGCGCGCCTGGCTGCCCTTGTATTCGCCGACGATACCGGCGGCCGCCATCTGATCGATCAGGCGGCTCGCGCGTGAGTAACCGATTTCCAGTCGGCGCTGGAGGAGGCTGACGCTGCCGCGACCGGTCTCGACCATGATGTCGACGGCGCGGTCAAAGAGCGGATCGCGCTCGCCCTCGCCTTCGCTGCCGGTCGGGCGGAGTCGCACCAGCTCGTGATGGAATTGCGGCTGGGCCTTGGCGGCGAGGTCCTTCAACACGGCGCGCAGCTCATCGTCCTCGATGTACGTTCCCTGCGCGCGAACCAGTTTCGACGAACCCGGCGGCAGGAAGAGCATGTCGCCCTCGCCCATCAGCACCTCGGCGCCGTTCTGATCGAGCACGATGCGCGAATCCATGCGCGACGAGACGCGGAACGACATGCGGCAGGGCAGGTTGCTCTTGATGAGGCCGGTCACGACGTTGGCCTGCGGCCGCTGCGTGGCGACGATGAGATGGACGCCGACGGCGCGGCTCTTTTGCGCCAGGCGCGAGAGGTGATACTCGACTTCCTTGCCGGCGGTCATCATCAGGTCGGCCAATTCGTCGATGATGATGACGATGTACGGCAGGTGCGTGGGAATCTGGCGGCGTTCCTCTTCGCTGGTCGGCTGGAATCGGTTGTAGACTTCTTCCTTGCCGAGCTTGTTGAAGCTGGCGATGTCGCGGACGCCGGCCTCGGCGAGCAGCTCGTAGCGTTCGTCCATTTTCTGCGTCGCCCATTCGAGAATCATCTCGGCGCGCTGCATGTCGGTGACGATCGGGCACATCAGGTGCGGGATTTCCTTGAAGACCGACAGCTCGACCATTTTCGGATCAACGAGAATGAGTTTCACGTGATCGGGCCGCTGGGTCATGAGAATCGACATGACCAGCGTGTTGATGGCGACGCTCTTGCCGCTGCCGGTCGTGCCGGCGACGAGCATGTGCGGCATCGTGGCGATGTCGACGATCAGCGGATCGCCGCTGGCGTTCTTGCCGATGAACACAGGCAGCGCCATCTTGGTCGGCTTGACGCCGCCGAGCATGATCAGCTCTTTCAGCCGCACCTTTTCCTTTTCGGTGTTGGGCACTTCGATCCCGATGGTGTTCTTGCCGGGGATCGGCGCAACGACGCGCACGGCCGGTGCTTTCAGCGCGCGGGCGATGTCGTTGGCCAGCGACTGAATCTGGCTGACTTTCGTGCCGGCCGACAGCTCCAGTTCGAACATGGTGATGACCGGTCCGGTGTCGATCTCGACGACTTTGACCTCGATGCGAAACTCGGCGAGCGTGCGCTCGAGGATGGCCGCCTTCTCGCGGATGACGCCTTCCTGACCGGCGGTGAAGCGCGATTCGGGATCGCGGCACAGCGACAGCGGCGGCAGCACGTAGTCGCCCAGTTCGGTCGGCCAGGCGCTCTTGGGCGCTTTTCCTTCGACGCGGTCGCGCCCGAGCATCTTGATGATCAGCTCGCGTTCGGGCGCCTTGAGCTTGGCGGGCGCGTCGGCTTCGGCGCTGGAATCGGGATCCACGTCGAGGGCGTCTTCGTCGACGGAATCGGCGACCACCGTTTCGGTTTCAGGATTGGCCGCGTCGTCGGCGGGTTTGTTGGAATCGGCCTGTTCGGTGGCCGGCACGGCGGCGGGCTTGCGCTTGCGCGGCGCGTCGGGCGGGGCGAGCGTGGCCGAGTTGCCCGCGCCCATCATGACCGGCGTGAGCCGGCCGCGAGCGGGCGAAGCGGATCGCACGGCGTCACCCAATCGATTGAACTGCCCGCGCAGCAGGCCTACGGTGCCGGGCAATCGGCGGAGCAGGTCTTCCACGGTGAGCAACAGGCCGATGATCGTGGCGGCGAGCAGGACGAGTCCGGCGCCGAATCGCGAGAATCCGCGTGTCAGAGTGGTGGCAACGGCGATGCCGAGGATTCCGCCGGGGCCTTCGACCAGCGCATCGGCGTGGTTTCCGCGGAACATGGCCGCCCACGACGCGGTGGCGGCGACCAGCACCGCCAGCCCGGCCGCGCGAAGCTTCCAGCCCGTTACTTCGCGGCGCGACAGCCGCCAGCCCGCGGCGAGCGAAAGGAACGCAATCAACGGATAAACGCCCTCGCCGAGATAGTGAAAGGCATGAAAGGCGATCCAGGCGCCGATGCGGCCGCAGCCGTTGCGGACCGGCTCGGCGTGTGGCCAGACGGCGGAGTTTGGCCAGTCCGCAGGATCAAAGGTAAGAATGGCGACCCACGCGATGGTGCAAAAGACCAGCGCCGCGATGAGCCGGCAGTTGCGAAGCGTTTGGCGATGCGAATCAGTGCGTGTCACGAGCGGTCGATCCCCGGTGGGTTGAGAGCGGTCGTAAGTTCAGAAACCGCGCGCGGACCCGTCGCGCGGAAGTGCTTTTCACTACTGGAACTATCGGCATGGGCAGGGCGATTCCTCCATGCGAGGCATCGGAAATGGAGTTGGCGCCAGCGCGAGTGAATCATGCGGCTCTGTGATGGTTTTTCACGATCGCCGATCCCGCAATCCCTTGAATTGGTGAGGTGATTTTGCTACGCTCCGGACTGGGTATCGCGAGACCGACAGGCAGGCGAGTTTCTCCGACTTTGCAACACGGAGCGGGTCATGTCCCTGCGGAGAACGTGCGCGCTGACGGCTGTGCTGGACAGTGACACGTTACGGCTCGATATCGACGGTCAGGCGACCCTCATTCGTCTGATGGACGTGCATCCGCCGCGCGCCCGGGCCGGGGGCAGTCAACCGGCGACGGCGGCCGGTCGGAGGACCCTGCGCTGGTTGCGCGAGGTGATCTTCAAGGGCGTTGAGGAAGTTCAGATCGAGTTCTACCCCGACGCGCCGCCGGTCTCAAACAGCGGCAAGCGGCTGGCGCATGTGTTCGTGCGCGGCGAGCATTTGAACGAGCGGATGGTGCGCGAAGGGTTCAGCCCGTATTTCCAGAAATACGGACATTCGTTGCATCATCACCACGCGTTGCAGTCGGCCGAGATGTGGGCGCGGTACGAGGGCGTCGGCATCTGGAGCGAACTGGGCAGCGCGGCGCACTACGGCGCGCTGAAGCGATACTGGGAGCTGCGCGCCGGGCAGGTCAACGGATTTCGCATCGCGCGGCATCTGGGGGAGGAGATTCTCGGCGCGCGGTCGCATTATGACGACATCCTCGAGCGCGCTCGGGCCAATGCCCACGCGATTCTCTTCGCCGAGGCGGCGCGGGCGTACCACCTCGCCGACGGATCGATGCTGTTGCAACTGGGCAGCCCGCAGCAGGCCATGTCGGCCGTATTCCCGCCGCGAGCGCACGCGATCGGCGCGTTCGTCGAGCGTGAGTTCGTCGGCGATGGAAAATTGAATTATCTCTATTTTTCCGGCCGCATGCACCTGGCCGACGGCCAGCCGCAGATCGTGATCGACGGATTGGAGCAGATCAGCACGACGCCGCTCAAATCGGCGTAAGGCACGCAGTCCGGGATCAGCTCATAATCCTCCGCGGCGGGTGGCGCGGGCGATGTCCTTCAGGTCCTGCTTTTTGCGTTCATCCTGACGTTTGTCGCGATTGACCTTGCCGCGGGCCAGGGCCAGTTCGACCTTCGCCAGCCCGCGGTTGTTGAAATAGACACTTAATGGAATCAACGTCTGCCCCTTGATCGTGACGCGGGCCAGGAGCTTCTTGATCTCCCGCTTGTGCAGCAGGAGCCGCTTGGGACGCTTGGGATCGTGGTTGAACTGATTACCCTGTTTATAGGGCTGTATCTGGAAATTAATGAGCATGACCTGGCCGGCGTCGATCCGGGCGTAAGCCTCGGCGATGCTGGCGTCCCCGGCACGTAAAGCCTTGACCTCGGTGCCTTTAAGGGCGATTCCGGCTTCGATCCGCTCCAGAATCTCGAAGTTCAACCTGGCCTTTTTGTTGGTCAGGCGGGGAGATTCGGCTTTCTTTGACTTGGAACTATCTTTTGACACGATAAAATCTTATGAGAATCTCCGGCGCCTCGCAATCACCCGTCAAAGGTGCCACCGTCCGATGGGCGAAAAGTATACTATGAGTGAAGACATGGTAGCCAATCGGCCATGCGACGAACGGAGCAGTCCTGCCCGCGAGCGCGAGTTGATCGAGCGCGCGCAGCAGGGGTGCGCCGCCAGTGCGCACGAGCTGATCGTCCTGCATCAGGATCGGCTGTTCGCGTTCGTCTGGCGCATGGTGCGGAACACGCATGAGGCCGAGGAGATCTGTCAGGAGACGTTCCTGCGGGCGTTCTCGGCGCTGGGCAGCTTCAACAATGCGTACCGGTTCAGCACGTGGTTGTTCACGATCGGTTACCGGCTTTGTCTGAACGGTCTTCGCAAGCGGCGCGATGTGACGCCGGATTTGGATTTCGGAAACGTCTCGTCGGCGGATGCCGGGCGGGACGTGGAGGACGTGGCCGACCGCGTAGCGAACAGCGACGAGGCGCGCCGGCTGAAAGAAAGAATCTGGAATTCCGTCGATCAACTGACACCGCAGCAGCGCGCGGCGGTATTACTGTTCTACCGGGAGTCGTTGAGCTGTCAGGAGATCGGCGAGGTGCTCGAGATGCCCGCGGCGACGGTGAAGAGTCATCTGCACCGGGCGCGAAACCGGCTGAAGGAAATGCTGGCCGACTCGATGGCGGAAGACTGGTCGGTGTTGCGGTTTGAGGCAAGTTGAGCGCCGAAGGCAGAACCATGATTACGTGCCGAAATGTGCAGCAGTTGCAGAACGCGTTTCTGGACGGCGATCTGTCGCCGAGCCTGACGGCCGAGGTGCATGCACACCTGTTGCAGTGCCCCGAGTGTCAGCACCAGATCGAGACGCTTCGCGCCGCCGGAGACGTGATCGCCCGAGATCAAAGCGAGCCGACGCTGGCGAGCGGTTTCGCCCAGCGCGTGATCGCTCAATTGCCTCGCGTGGCCGAGCAGCCGGTCGCGGTGTTGCCGCGGCGGAGTGGTTCGTGGCGCGTTCGGCAGTGGGCGTCGCGTGCGGCGTTGCCGGCGGTGGCGGCGCTGGTGTTGCTGGCGGTGTGGGCACTGCCCGCACCGGAAGAGGTCGGTACACAGCCGACGCTGGTGGCCGGTGATTCGGTCGCGGTGGATGCCGCCGGCGTGACGGGCATGGTCGATCCGGCGTTGTCGGCCGTGGCCGATACGCAGCGCGCGGCGCGATCGCTGAATCAGATGATCGAATTGGGCGTGGGCCGGGCGCGGGACGGGCTCTCGTCGCGGCGGCCGCGATCCGGGGACAAGTCGGCCGCGGTTCAGGCGGAATTCTCCGTGCTGGACCTGCTGATGCAGCCGATCAATGAGATGATGGCGCCGATGAATCCGGAGCCGGAGTCCGACGAAATCGTTCGCTTTTGAGCCGGCGCGGGTTCGCCTGACTCGGCTCGATAAGCCCACAGCGTATCGAGCGTGCATCCATTCGAGCGTTTGTACTTCAAATCACATATTGGGTTCTGATCGCGTCGTCGATTGAATCGCCGGCTGTATTGGCGCAGTCATCGGCGGTTCCGCCTGCGCGCGAAGACTGGGCGCGCCTGGTGCCGGGCGAAGCGCGCTTTTACGCGGAGCTGTCGGACCTGGCCTCGGTGCGTGAGCGTTTTCGCCGCCTGGGCATCTGGAAACTGGTGCTGGATTTAAGCGAGCGCGACCAGCCCGGTGCGACGACGCGGCCGTGGGCGCAACGTGCGCAGGAGTCGCTGGGTCTGGGTCAGGATGACGTGGTGAACCAGCTGTTCGCGCGGCGCATGGCGCTGATGGCGACGGATTCGGCGCGATGGCAGCAGGGGGTGCTGCTTGGCCAACTCGCAGATGATGCGGACGTGCCGGCGCTGCTTCGACAATGGTCAGCGCAGCGGTCGTTTGAAGAGGGCGAGGTGCGGTGCTATCGGCTGCGCGGGGGGTTGCGTCTGGCGCTGCGTGGCTCGACGATCGCGCTGGGGCCGTCGGAGGATGGGGACGGGCTTTGGGGGCGGACGGTGCTGCTGATGGCGGGTCGTCGCGGGCCGCATCTGGCGGCGCGGTCGGAGTTTGCGTCGCTGCGATCGAGATTGTCGCGTCCGTTTGCGGGCCTGCTGTATGGTCAATGGACCGAAGACGAACCGGCGGTCGCCGGGTGCAATCGGCTGATGGTGGGATTCGAAGTGACGGCCGAGGGCATCGCTTCGGAATGGCACGGTCAGTTGGTGCGGCCGACGGCGCGGACGAAGCCGCTCGATGCGATGGAATGGACGCTACCGAACGAAGCAGCGCTGGCGACGTGGTCGTTCCGGCACGATGGGGGAGCGAGCGTCGCGGCGACGAGCCAGCCGGTTACGCTGTTTGATCGGCTGGCGTCGCTGGTGGTGACGGTATTGCTGGAGCCGGGCGAGGGCGAGGATCGGCTGTTGAACCTCGTCGGTCCGAATTATACTATCGTATTTAGTCGCGAAGAAGCGGGGGGGGGAGCGGTCGATCTGCCCGTGGTGTCGGCGGTGGTGGATTCGCGGGCGCCAGCGGAGCATGTGCGTCAGTTGGATCGGCTGGTGAGCCTGTTCGTGATGATGTTTGCGTCGTTCGCCGATTCAAAGGACCCGATCCGGGCGGGCGCGGTTCAGCAGACGCGGCACGACGGAGCGGAAGTGCATCACGTGGCGCTCGGGCCGATCCTGGCGCGGCGTTTTGAGACGCCGTCCCTGGAGGGGATGCAGGTGGCGTGGGCCGCAGTCGATCATCGTTTGGTGCTGTCGACGTCGGTGGAGGGCGCCAAGCGGTTGATCGACGCGCTGCGACGCAGAAGTGGCGAGCAGAACGGCGACGCGTCGAATTTGACGGAGCGGCTGGAAGTGCGCGGGGCCGCGACGGCACGCCTGATTGAATCGTGGTTGCGGTACGTGCGAGCGCATCGTCCGGAAATGACGCAGCCGGCGTGGTGGAAGGCGTGGGCCGGCGGGCAGTTCTCGCGGATCAATCAGTTTGGCGTGGCGTTGACGAACGATCCGCAGTCGCCGGGGCGGGCGATTGTGCGTGATATTCAGTTGACTTCTCCCGCGCGGCCGCTTCTGGCATACGAAGACGTGATCGTGTCGGTGAACGGCGCGCCGTTGCCGGCGCGGGGCGCGGCGCAGGAGGTTGCGCGGCGATACCAGCAGCGCGGCGCGGCGACGGTGTTCGAGCTGGAAGTGCTGCGAGGCAACGAAACGAAGCTGTTGCGGATTCCCGTCGCGCCGGCGGAGCCGCCGGACCTGCGCGATTTCGATCCGATCCTGGCGCTGGATCGGCTCGCCATCCTGCTGTCGCGCGTGGATGTGCTGCGATATGAGCGCGTGGCCGGTCGGCCGGATCGATTGGACGCGCGCCTGACGGTGACGTGGAACGCGGGTCCGTAGCCCGGTTGTCCGGAGCCAGTCCGCCGAAGGCCGCGGCCATGCCACTCTGCCGCAATTATGGCACGTTCAAGATCCCGTTGCGCGAGCAATCGGACGCTCACACCAGCGGCTTGCCGATCATGTCGCCGGGGATGGGACGGTTGAGCAGCTTGAGAATCGTGGGTGCGATGTCGTACAGCGTCGGCCCGTCCCGGCGGCCTGATGAGATCTTCACCGCGCCCGGCGGCGCGGCAAGGATGTACAGGCCCTCCTGCGCGTGGTTGGCGTCGTCCGGACCGGTGTCATTGCTGAATGTATAAATACTATCGTTGCCGACCGTGCCCACCGAACGCCAGTGCAGATCCCCGAAGATGACGATCAGATCCGGCGCGACGCCGTTGACCGCGCGGTAGATATCGCGCGGCTTGTACACGCGCGTGCCGATCGGCCGGCCCTCGTGATCAGGCAGCGCCTCGAGCTTGCGGATCAACTCGTCGGCGAGCGCTTCGGCCTGTTCGGGCTGCACGATGCCTTGCGGCTCGCGCCCGCGGATGTTGAGGAAGCAGCGCCCGTAGTAGCCGCCTTCGCCCCAGGCGCGCGTCCGCGACCAGTCGACGCTCTTGATGTCGAACTTGCTCGGACCGGTCGGCGGCTGTTTCAGCGCCAGGTACCCCTCCCGGATCAACCAGTCGTTGAAACAGATGCCGCCGTCCATGCGCTTGGCGCCGTGATCGCTGACGACGAGAAACGCCGTCCTGGCCGGATCGCACGTGGCGATCAGATCGCCGATCAGCCGGTCGAGGTGGATGTAGTAATCCCGAATGGCGTTCTCCATCGGGTTGCCCGGCTCGTGGCGATGATGCTTTTTGTCTAAATACTGCCAGAAGCCGTGGTGGATGCGGTCGGTTCCCATCTCGACCATCCAGAGCAGCTTCCACGGCTGCGTGGTGGCGAGGTGCTTGACGACCTTGAACCGCCGGTCGGTCATTTGATAAATCTGATCGAGCAGCCAGGGCTTGTCGTCGGTGCGAAAGCCCTTCACGTCCACGATGTACTCGCCGACGAGGTCCTTGATCGTGTGCTTCAGCGCCGGGGGATAGGTGTACTGTTTGATCGGGTCCTCGCTGCCCAGGGCGTCGGCCGGATTGGGCGTCAGGAAGCAGGTGACCATCTGCCCCTGAATCGGCTTGAGAATCGGGAACGTGCCGGGGACGCCGACGATGATCGACGGCTCGCCCGCCGCCGTGAGCAGATCCCAGATGCGCGGTTCCTTGACCTGCATGGACATGGCGATGGAAAGGCCGTCGTAGGAATGATCCTTTCGATTGCGAAAGCCGTAGATGCCGAGCGTGCCGGGGTCCTTCGACGAGGCCATGCAGCTCCATGCAGGGACGGTGATGGGCGGCATGCAACTGGTGAGGTTGCCAAAGGCGCCGCGGTTTCGCAGGGCGGTGAGGTTGGGCAACTGCTCGGCCCACTGGTCGAAGACGAGGGAGGGTTCCGCACAATCGAGTCCGATGACGGCGACGCGTTCGATGCTCACGGGGGCCTCGTATTGAGTAGGAAGCTGTTTTGACCCCCCTCTATTCCGAGAGGGGAGAGGAGTATTGAAACTGGTTGAAGCTGTTCGAGTGGGTATTAAACCGCAGAGGCGCCGGCTTTGTCGAGGCTTCGCAGGTGCTCGACGGCGGCGTTGATCAGGGTGTCAATGACTTCCTGCATGGGGCGGTTTCGCATGCGGACGCCGGCCGATTGCGGGTGTCCTCCGCCGCCGAATCGTTGCGCGATTTCCACGACGGTGATTTTACCCTCGCCGCGCAGGTTGACGCGGACGATGCCGGGCTCGCCCTCGGAGAAGAGCATGGCGATCTGCACGCCGCGCAGGGCGCGGGGAATGCTGACCTGATCGTCGATGTCGTCGGCTTTGCATCCGGTCTCGACGACGTCGTTGTGGGAGAGGAACGAGTAGGCGATGCGGCCGTTTTCTACGATTGTAGTATGATCGTACACGCGGCGCAGGAGTTCGAAATCGGCGCGGAGCTGGGAGCGGCAGAGCTGCTCGCCGATGTGGGAGACGTCGGCGCCGGCGCGGACGAGATCGGCGGCGACGTGCAGGGAATCGGCGTTGGTGGAGGGGAGGCTGAAACCGGCGGTGTCTCCGTGAATGCCGGCGTAAAGCAGGGATGCGGCGGCCTGGGTGAGCGTCCATCCGGCCTGGGAGGCGAGGATGGCGATCATCTCGCAGGTGCTGGCGGCGTGGGGATCAACCCAGTTGGTGGTGCAGAAGTCGGTGTTGGTGATGTGGTGATCGATGGCGAATGAACGGGGGAACCGTTGCAGGGTGCCCGCGGCGAAGTTGATGCGCTTTTCATTCGCGGTGTCGACGACAACAAGGGCGTCGAACGTGTGATCGGCGGGCAGATCGGTGACACGCGGAACGCCGGGAGCGAGTTGCAGGAGAAATTCCAGCCGCTTGGCGACGCACCCGGAGGGCAGGCCAACGTGGGCGTCGATGCCGGCGTGGCGCAGGAGCGAGGCCAGGCCGAAGGAGGCGCCAAGCGAGTCGGCGTCAGGGGTGATGTGCGCGAGGATGAGCGGCCGGCGCAGCGCGGCGACCTGCCGAACGAAGTCATTTGGCGCAAGTCGTCGCGGATCGGGTCGGATGGAGAGGGGCGAATCGCCCCGCGTGGAAACAGGAGTCACAGGTAAATCCCCAAATCGGCGGCCTCGTCGCGCGACGGGCGCGAAGCGCGGCCGTTGCCAAAAAAGGAGCCAAGGTCCGGTTGCGTGCTGGGGGGAAACACGCGGGGCACCGGAGCCTTGGCTCGAACCGTCACCATCGGGACGCAAGTCCCGCAAGTGTCAAACTGAACGTCGGCGAGGATTGTAGACGCCACCCCGAATTTCCCCAAGTGTTTTTTAAGCTTATGTTCAGCATAAGATTACATCGGCGCGCCACGAAACAGTCCAGCGGTCCATTTCACAACCAGCACCAGAGCAGCCGTGCACAAGACGAGTGCAACGGGCCATGCGATCGGCCAGCGGAAGTGATAGAGCCGCGCGAGATGGCGAAGGTATTCGATCTGCTGGCGCATCGTGAGCTTGCTTGTGCCATGAAGACGATCGGCGAAATCGATCGGCACTTCGACGACGCGGCGGCAGCGCGCCTTGATGAGGATCTCCAGCCCGATCTTGTAGCCGATGGGGTTCAGCCCCGCGGCGCGGGCGCGCTCCAGCGTCGCGCGGTTCAGGCAGAAGAACCCCGCCATCGGGTCACGCACGGGCGTGAGCGGTCTGGCCAGGAGGGTGGCGATTTTCGAGTTCAACCATCGAAACAGACCCCAGTCGTCATCGGTCCGGCCGCCGGCGACGTAGCGCGAGCCGATGACAAGCTCCGCGTCGCCTCGCAGGAGCGGTTCCAGGAGGCGCGGCACCGACTCCGGCGGGTGTGACAGGTCGGCGTCCATGCAGACCAGCACGTCATGTTTTGCCTCGGCGAAGCCGGCGAGCACGGCCGACGAGAGACCGCGTTCGGTCGTGCGAACGATGAGCCGCACCGGGCGGGTCTCGGTGAGGGCGTGCACGGCGGCCTCGGTTCCGTCCTGACTGTTGTCGTCCACGAAAATGAGTTCGCCGGTCAGCCCGGCGGCGTCGAAGGTGTCAAAGAGCCGCTCGGCGAGGACGGGGATGTTCGCGACTTCGCGGTAGGTCGGAACGACAACGGAGATGGGAGGGGGCCTGCTCACGCGTTGAGCTTTGCCATGATTTCGTCGGACATGTCGAAGTTCGTGTAGACGTTCTGCACGTCGTCGTGGTCCTCGAACATCTCGATCAGTTGAATGATCCGCCGGCCGGCCTCGGCATCGACCGAGACGGTGCTGCCCGGGCGCTTGGTGATTTCAGCACTTTGCAACGGGATTTTTTTTGCCTCCAGGGCCTTTTTGACCGCGTCGTAGGCCGTTGCTTCACAGGTGACTTCAAACACGCCGCCTTCGAGCTTCACGTCCTCCGCGCCGGCGTCGAGGGCGATTTCCATCAGCGCGTCTTCAGTCGTGTCGGACTCGTTGATCGTGAAGACCCCTTTGGTGGCGAAGTTCCAACTGACGCAATTGGTCGCCCCGAGGTTGCCGCCGCCGCGCTCGAAGATCTTCTTGATCTCCGGCGCGGTGCGATGCGGGTTGTCCGTCAGGGCGTCGACGATGAACGCCACGCCGCCCGGACCATAGCCTTCGTAGACAACGGGCAAATACTCGGCCGCCTCCAGTTCGCCCGTGCCCTTCTTGATGGCCTTCTCAATCGTGTCGGCCGGCATGTTGGCCTCTTTGGCCTTGTCGATCGCGTAGCGCAGCGAAAGATTGGCCGCCGGATCGCCCCCGCCGTGTTTCGCCGCGACGATCAAATTGCGCGCGAGCTTGCTCCATAATCGACCGCGCCGCGCGTCGATGACTCCCTTCTTGCGCTTGATGTTGTTCCATTTACTGTGGCCGGCCATACCGGACGAACTCCCGTGATTGATCCCAGTTTATCGGATGAAGATTCTACCGCGCCGGCGGCGCGGTGTTAACCGTCGAGCGCGGGCGACCTTATCGGGTCGCATGGCCGCACAGCGAAGTGGGACACAAAAAAATCATAAATCGACTGGCCGCGCGCCGAACCCGTGTTAGGTTGAAGTGTTCGATCCTGTCGGGGGTCGGGCGCGTTTGTGCTGGGGTGCGAGGTTCGAGTCCGTCTGAATCGATCTTCGCGGGGGATTTCAACGGGGGGTTGAAATGAATCGTGTTACGGGGTTCTCGGCCATTCTGATTGCGATCGCATCGACTGGAACCGCGCATGGGTCGATGGTTACGGTGAATTACACGGTCGATGGCGGCGGCGACAACAACGCGCCGCTCAACGGGCTGGCGGCGCGCGCGACGTTCACGACGACCGGCGCGCTGATGACGGTATTACTGGAGAATACAAGCACCGGGCTGCCCGCGGGATTTGATACGGCCGACTCGCTGCTGGTGTCGCTGGGGTTCAACCTGCCGCAGGGCACGTCGATCGTCAGCGGCAACACGGCGGTCATCGGGCCGGGGTCGGTCGGACAGGGTCAATGGGGCGCGCTGGGGGCCGGAGACAGCGTGGCGGTGGAGTGGGCGTGGACCAACTCGGGCGGCGGCGATTTGTTGAACTCGTATCTGCAGGTGATCTCGACCAGCATGGGCAACCAGGGTTTGACGCAGTTCGGCGGCGGGGCGGCGAACGTGGGCGGTCCGTATGGCGGTATCACAGCAAGCCCGCCGTTGCTGAATATTCCGGGCGCCCAGCGCGCGGTGAGCAATTCGATTCTCTTTGGCCTGACGCTTTCCGTTCCGCTGACGGACGCGCAGCTTGGAACGATCGCGAATCAGAGCATCGTGGAGTTCGGGTCGGATGCCCGGTATCTGCGCGTGCCCGAGCCATCGTCGCTGGCGCTGCTGGCCGGCGGTGCGATAAGATTGGTCAGCCGTCCGAAGCGCCCCGAGCGGCATCCGCATTGAAGAGGCCGATCGCGCAGGTCGAACAGCCGCCGTGGCGGGCGAATCGAGTTCGCCGATTACTTTCCAGGCTTTCCGGTGGATTTACGGCGTTTGGCGGATTTTCGCATCGATGCGAGTTCTGCGCGCAGGGCCTCGACTTCATCGCGAAGCGACTGGGTGTCGGCGCGTTCCGCAGTGCTGGACGGCGTCGGGGCCGGCATCGGCGGTTGAGCGGGTTGGGGCGAAGGCGTCGGGGCAGTCGGCGTGGGAGAGGGGGCGCCGCCGGTCATGCCGGGAAAGAGCATTCGGACCCAATCGAACGGCGCCATGGGCTGGAGCGCCGAGAAACCCGATCGCCGCAGGAACTCGTCAAAGCGATTGCGCGATTCCGCGAAGGCGTTGACGGCCTGGGCGAAGTACTCGTCGACGAATCGGCGCACCATTTGCTGATTAGCCTGAATCGCCTGGTGAAGCAGGCTCGCCGGGAAGAGGTCGAGCTTGGGCGGATCGTGTTCGAGGATGATCTGCGTCAGGACGACGTTGGTAATGTCCGTCCCCGTCTTGGAATCCGTGACGACGATCTCGTGGCCGAGCTTGACCAGTTCGTACAAGTCATCGAGCGTGACGTGCCGGCTTCGTGTCACGTCGTAGAACCTGCGATTGGGGTATTTTCGGATTTCGTATCGCTGGACGTCGGGCGGGGCGTTCATGGGGACCTCCGGAATCAAGGATCGCCGTGGCAGTTTGATCGGGCCGGTGCGGCGGATCAAATAACGCGATCGCAAAATTTCAGGCTGCAAACGCTCATTTTAGAATGGTATGACGACTATAAATAGCTGTAATTAATATAGTTAAAGTCAGTAAAATAATCTTGTGCAAACGCACAAAAAAATCTTGCCACGGCGTTATTCGGCCGATATACTCTTGGTATTAACAGGTCAAACGACCCCAACGGACCCGGTATTAACGATTGCGAGGATACCATGACCCAGACGGCAACAGTAGAGAGCAACGGCGCGAAGACGGATGCTTTTACGGCGAACTTCAAGGCAGCGACGGACTCGTTCCGCAACGCGATGGAGACAGGACTGCGGTTCGGCCAGGACGCCATGAAGTCGGTCAGCGACTGCTTCGGCAAGAACGAGACCGTCAATCTGGACGAGACGCGGACGCGGGTTCAGGAGACGGCGATCGAGTCGATCAACCTGATCCGCAAGAACGCGGAGCAGGCGACGGAGATGTTCGAGGCGAACTGCAAGGCCGGCATCGAGATGCTGAAGAAGACCTTCAACACGTTCGACCCGAACGCGAAGAACAAGGACGCCTTCGCCCAGACGCGCGAGATGTGGAACGCGACGTTCAGCGCGATGAAATCGAGCGTTGATTCGGCCGCCGCGTTCAACACGAAGATGATCGAGAACCTGACGGGTTTTGTGAATAACGCTTTCGCGGCGCCCAAGGCCGGCCGCTGAATTCGGGCTGATCCCCGGATGAACGCAGGCCCCTGGCCGTTCGCGAAGCACAAGCGTGATGAACCACCGGCATGATTTGCACCACCGCCGCGAAACGTTGACGCACACCTTGATGACTGTCGCGGCGCACACGACCCCACTCCACCCATGCCGGTGTTAATCGAGAAGGCCACGGGCGCGAATCCTCGCCCCGTGGCCTTTTTCATGCTCCCGCGCGGTAAGATAGGAGATTGCCGCCGCGCGATGGAAGGAAACAAGACATGGCAAGCACAACCGATCAAGGGGCCAACGCCGACCCGTTCACGCAGTTCTGGAGCGATTATTTCGCTCGCGTGGGGATCGGCGCGCCGCAGGCCCCGCCCTCGCCCGGAACGGCCTCGGCTGACGCGGTGAAGCAGATGCAGCGCATGTTCCTCGACTCGCTCGCGAAGTATTGCGACGATTTCATGCGCTCCGAGCAGTTCCTCGCGATGATGAAGCAGTCGATGGATCAGTCGCTGGCGTTCAAGCAGCAACTGGACCAGTTCCTGACGCGGCTTCATCAGGGCAGCCAGTCGCCGAGTCTGTCGGACATCACCGATCTGGCCGGCACGCTGCGAAATATCGAATCACGTATTCTGAATCGTCTGTCGGACCTGGAGCATCGTGTCGCAGCGGTGGAAGACGGTCGCGGGGTCAAACCCGCGGCTGACCGATCGAACCGAGACGCCGGCAAGTCCCGGCCTCACAAAGCTCCGACCCGACGACGCAAGTAAGCGAACGGCCGCCGGCGACTCCCGCCTGGCGGCCTTCGCTGTTTCACGAACCGGAGAGTGACGCGCGAGGCCGCGCGATAAGAAAGCCACGATGAGCACGATACCGAGCAATCCGTTTTTGAATATGTTTCCGCAGGCGTCATCGTTTCAGCCGGACTTTGACGGTTTCTTTCAGCGTCTGGCGGCGATGCCGCGCGTGATGGAGATCGCTCGCAAGGTGAAGGTCGGAGCGACGCCGTACGACGTGACGTACCGCGAGGACAAGCTGACGGTGCGGCGCTATCGCTCGGAGGTCGAGCAGAAGCACGCGACGCCGCTGCTGCTGGTCTTCGCGCTGGTGAACCGCCCGTACATTCTCGACCTGCTGCCGCACAAGAGCGTGGTGCAGCAGTTCCTCCGGGGCGGGTTTGATGTGTTCCTCATCGATTGGGGGGTGCCGACGATTGCCGATCGCCATCTGACGCTCGAGCATTACATCGAGCGGTACATGCACAACGTCGTGCAGCATGTGTGCGAGGAGACGGGTCAGGATCAGACCTCGCTGCTGGGTTACTGCATGGGCGGCACGATGAGTGCCATTTATACGTCGCTTCATCAGGAGCTGGTGAAGAACTTCATCCTCATGGCGGCTCCGGTGGACTGGTCCAATCGCGAGAGCCTGCTGGCCGTGTGGACCGATCCGAAGTGGTTTGACGTTGACAAAGTGATTGATACGTTCGGCAACGCGGTGCCCGACTGGCTGCAAGGCTCGTTCGGGATGCTCAAGCCGGTGTCGAATTACATCGAGAAGTACCTCGGCTTTTACGAGAAGATGACGGACGAGAAGTTCCTGGAGGAGTTTTTCGCGATGGAGACGTGGGTGAACGACAACATCCCCGTCGCCGGCGAGACGTTCCGCCAGTTTGTGAAGGACTTTTTCCAAAATAACATGCTGGTGCAGGGCCAGTTCCGCCTCGGCAACAAGCCGGTGAAGCTGGAGAACATCACCTGCCCGGTGCTGAACCTGATGGCATCGGGCGATCACCTGGTGCCGTGCGGCCAGAGCGCGCCGTTCAACGATCTGGTCGGCTCACGCGATCGGAAGGCGATCACCTTTCCCGCGGGGCATATCGGCCTGTCGGTGGGATCCAAGGCGCAGAAGGAGTTGTGGCCGCAGGCGGTGGAATGGCTGGCGCAGCGGAGTGAGCAGCTTTAATCTTGCGCGCGGAGTCGCGTGGAGAAGTTTGTGGAGTCGGGGAGGTCGAAAGCTCCCAGGGGGCTTTCACGAGAAAATGGGGTGACGTATGGAACTGACCGGCAAGACGGCGGTGGTGACCGGCGCGGCGAGCGGGATCGGCCGAGCGACGTGCGAGGCGATGATCAAGCATGGGATCGCGACGATCGGTGCGGTGGATCGCAGTCCGGCGATGCACGATACGGCGCAGGCGATCAACGTTGAATTCGGTCGCGAGGTGATGGTGCCGTTCGTGGGCGACGTGACGAGCGACGAGTTTCGCCAGAGTGTGTACGGGGACCTGAAGCGTCGGTTCGGGCCGGTGCACGTGTGCGTGCCGGCGGCGGGAATCACGCGCGATCGGCTGGCGGTGAAGGTGAACAAAGAGACGGGCCGGGCGGATATCTATCCGCGCAAGGACATCGAAGAAGTGTTCGCGGTGAACCTGATCGCGCCGATTTACTGGGCGCTGGAGGCGGTCGCGAGCGTGGCCGAGGATCGCGTCAAGCGCGGGCTGGGCCGGTGGGAGCCGGCCGAGCGGACGCAGGGCGCGATCGTGCTGATCGGCTCGGTGTCGTCGGCTGGGAACCGCGGGCAGATTTCATACGCAACGGCCAAGGCGGGGCTGGAGGGCGCGCAGGCGACGCTGGCGAAAGAGACAATCTTCTACGGTGTGCGGTGCAGCATCATCCACCCCGGGTACACCGACACGCCGATGGTCCGGGCGCTGGGCGAGGACCTGATCGAGCAGGCGATTCTCCCGCAGACGCAGTTGCGGCGACTGCTGCGTCCGGATGAAGTGGCCGATGCGATCGTGTTCATGCTTCGCAACAGCGCGGTGAGCGGGTCGCTGTGGGTCGACGCGGGCTGGCACCCGGCGGCGTGAGGCGTTTTCGTCACGGGGAACCGCCGTTTCCGGTGCCGCCTTCGGCGCGTCCTGCGCGGGCCGTTTCGCCGCCGGCGCGCGTGGCCAGCGGATTCTTATACGTCTTCCAGGAATGCTCCGGGCGGCTCAAGATTTCCTGAAGCACCGCGTTCACCGCCTCCGCCTCCTTGACTTTGCCATCGGCCGCCGCCTGCGCGATCAGGTGCTCGGCTTGCGGCACGAATTCCTGATAGAACCGTTCGGCCACCTCGAACATGCCGTGCCAGTGCGTGTAATCCGGCCCCATCATGGACGCACCCATGCGGGCCCGTCGGCCCTCGTGGTGCCAGAGCAGGTACCAGGTCCACTCGATTTCCTCGTCGAAGTCCTGCTTGGTGAGTAATCCCTGGTCATGGAAGGCGGTGATGACCCGCTTGCCCGCCTTGGCGAATTTTTCGTTGAACAGCACGACGAGATTGTCGTACTGCGTGTAGAACCCGTTCACGTAGTCGGGGGTGTGGCAATGCAGACAAACGTCCTTCATGCGGTTGCGCTTCTGCTCGGCCGTATCGACGATCAGCGCCGCGCGCTTCGCCGGGTCCGTCTCGGTCACGATCTTGTGATCCTTGTCCACGTCCATGACCAGGCTGATCGGCGGGCGATTGGTCCAACTGATGCGCTCGCCCGGGTCGTGCGTGATGCGGCCGCCGTTCTTGGTGTTGCCCGACATGTGGCACGTCGCGCAGGTCGGAGCGGCCGAGTAATCCTTGCCGAGAATCCACGATTCGGAATCCAGATTCATCTGATCTTTGAGATCGCGGAAGGCGATGCCGTGCTTGGATTCCTCGTAGATTTCCTTTTGCGGGTGGTCCGGCCCCATGTGGCACTTGCCGCAGCTTTCCGGCTGGCGCGCTCGCCGCGGAGAAAAGTCATGCCGGCTATGACAGGCCGAGCAGGATCCCAGCGAGCCATCGAGATTGATGCGTCCAATGCCCGTGTTCGGCCAGGTGTCGGGGTGGTAGCGCGGTTTACCCTCTTCGTTTCGCAGGAGGTTCGCCAGCACGATCGTGTTGGTCGGCTTGCCATCGGGTCCCGGTTTGAGATCGTCCACCGTGACCATGCCGCCGTCCTTGGTCATCAGTCCGACCTTGCCGCCGTGGCATTGCCGGCAGCCGAGCGTGGCACTGGCCATGCCGTTGACCTGGGTGATCTCCATGCCGGGGGTCGGTGAGTGCGGATTGAAGAAGCCGCGCATGCCTTCGGCCGTCTCGGCGAGGATGTTGTCGAGCGAGGCGAGGATGTTTCCGCCCTTGGAGTGGTGGCTGACGGCGAATTCCTCGGACTCCTTCACATGGCAGCGGGCACAGTCGCGTGGTGAGACAACCGTCGCAACGTGGACGCCGTAATGGTCGAAGCCGTCGGCGTCGCCCTTCTCCGCCTGATGACACTCGACGCAGCCGACGCCTTTGTGCGCGTGGGTGCTGCCTTTCCAGTGTTCAACAATGGCCGGAGACGATTGCGCGTGGCAGTCGACGCAGTTGCGGCTGGACTCGGGCGTGAGCGCGAGCACGGTTGACATCGGCATTTTGTGCGGAGGGAGATGCCGTCGAGACTCGGTCTCTGCCACCATGATGAGGGCGGCGCACAGCGCGACGCCGAGGACAAATACGATGATGCGTTTCATATTCAGGGACATGGGGGTTCCTCATTCACTTGCGTTCACACCAGCGATTCCCAGACCGTGAAAGCCAGAAAGGTCACAAAGGCGATGATGCCGACGTAAATGCCGACGTCTTTCTTCGGCGCGAGGCGCTCCAGCAGCGCGTCGATCCAGGGCCACAACACGATCATGCCGACGAGCAGGCCCGAAAGGATGACGGCTGTATTCAGGCCGGTCAGCTTGAGCATGCGGAACTGGAAGAAGAAATACCACTCGGGCTTGATGTGATCCGGCGTGACGAGCGGATTGGCTTTTTCGCCCAGGCCCGCCGGAAAGACCAGGGTCATCAGCGTGAGCAGGAACAACAGCAGCGTGCCGATGAGCAGCTCCGTGATGATGTGATCGGGGAAGAAATTAAAGGGTTTGTCCTCGCCCTTGCCCTCGATGAAGCGGTCCTGTCGGCTGATGCCGTAGACCGTCGTGATCGCGAGCAACACGGTCATTGCGATCCAGCCTGCCGGAAACAGCGCCTCGCGATGTGTCAGATCGAAGACCAGCTTGCCAAGGGCGAGAATGCTCATCGCCAGCCAGAGCAGCAGTCCGTAGGTGTGCCCCCGGAAGAGCAGGACCGACGCGGTCGCGACCATCACACCGCTGACGAGCCACAGCAGCCTCGCGCTTTGAGCACTCAACTCGTACGCGATGATTGTCAGGGGCGCGGCGCGAAACGCGGCCATGTACAGGCAGGCCAGCGCGCCGACGGCGGCCAGCAGGGCCATGAGTCTCACGCCGAGCAGGTTCCGTGCGAGCGTGAGCTGCTCGGTCGAGCGCAAGCGCGGGTCGCTGAAAGACAAGTCGGACACACCGTGCAATCGCAGGACGGCAATGTGCAGCCCGATGAGAATGATCGTGACGACCGGCAGGATGCCCACGTGCAGGTTGTACATGCGCGTGAGCGTGTTCGGGCCGATGTCCTCGCCGCCGCGCATGAACGTCGCGAGGGCCGGGCCGATCAACGGGACGTGGGCGACCAGTTCGGACGCGACGGTGATGCCCCAGTAGCTAAGTTGCTCCTGAATGAGCGAATAGCCTGTGAATCCGAGCGAAAGCGTGCAGAGCAGCAGGCCGCAGCCGATCACCCAGTTGACCTGCCGCGGATGACGGAACGCGCAGGAGAAAAAGACCCGGCACATGTGCAGCAGGACCGTGATGATCATCAGGTTCGCGGCCCACTTGTGAATGCTGCGGATGAACCAGCCGTAGGGCACGGCGTGCGTGATGGCGTTGACGCTGTCGTAGGCGTGATCGGGCGACGGGACGTAATAAAATGACAGAAGAATTCCGGTCGTGATCTGGATGAGAAACAGGTACGCCGGCGTGCCGCCCAGCGCGAACCACCAGCGCTTGATGTGTCCTGGCACCGGCTCGTTGGTGACTTCCTGAACCTTGCCCCAATCGACCGGCAGCAGTTGCCAGAGCCGGCCGCCAGCCGCACGAACATGCCGCTCTCCTGCAACGGGATCATGCGCCATAGGGCGAATCCTCCGAGACCATCACATAGACCCATCGCGTCCGCGCGTCGACGCGCACGTCGTACTCGATGAGGTTTTTCTTCTCCTGCGCCGGCGGACCGGAGACCGCCACGCCGTTCCGGTCGAAGATTCCTTCGTGGCAGGGGCAGCGGAAGCGCTCGGCGCCGGCCTCCCAATGAACCTTGCAACCCAGGTGAGGGCACTTGGTCGACAACGCGCGAAAATCCTTCCCCGGTTCGTTCGGATTCTCGGCAATCCGCGCAACGATGATCTCCTGCCCGCGCGGATCGCGCACGGTCCGCGTCGTGCCGAGAGGGAGATCCTCCATCGTGCCGATAAACATCTCGCGGCGGCGGCCTTTCCGGCGAAGCGGCACGAGGTATTGAAAGAAATGCAGCGCTCCGGCGCCGTAGCCGGCGACCAGGCCGACCCCCATCAGGAACCACGAGAGCAATCCACGCCGCGTCGTCCCTTCACCGATTTCGGTTTCATATGCCATGCCGATTCTCCCAGACATGCAGTATGGCCATGACAAGCATCCTTTGTCAGCCCAGCATGACTACGGCGGCGGCGAGCCTAAGTCATCGCCATGCCGATTGTCCACCAGGAATCCGCAGCCGTGACGATGACGGCCGTGCTTTTCGCGCTGCCATGGTGCGAGTTTCCTCATTCCGGCTCATTCTGTGGCTTTCAGCATCTCGCGCACGGGCGGCGCATAGGTCGCATCCAGATTGGCAGCTTCTTCCAGCAACCGGCGTGCTGCGTCGAACCGCCCGAGTGCCCAATTCAGCCGCCCCAGATTGAATCGCGCCGCGGCGAACGCAGGTCGCAATTGGATCGCCCGTGTGAGATGGTGCTCCGCTGCGACCCAGTCGCCGGTTTCCGCGAGCAGCAGTCCCAAATTGTTGTGTGCGTCCGCGTCGTGCGGCGCCAGCTCGATCGCCCGACGATAGGCGCCGATTGCCTCGCGCGTTCGGCCGAGCGTCGCGAGGATCACGCCGTGGTTGTACTGGCCTTGCGCGTTCCACGGGTAGACTTGAACCGCCCGCGCGAGATGCACCGCCGCTTCGTTCAGCCGTCCCTGTTCGGCCAGCGTCCGACCTGACGCGCCGTGCAGATCCGCGAGGCGACGCCGCTGGTCGACCGGATGAAACAGCCCCCACCGCTCGCAAGCCTCGAAGTGATCGATGGCGGCCAGGAGCGACGTGGATGGCTCCGCGCCGGCCGCGATGGATCGATCAGGCAGCGTCGGAACAACCGAGTCGAACAGGCGATTGCCCCGAAAGGCGTGGTAACGAATGAACCCGCTGTGCACCGTCAGCGCCAGGAGACCGATGGTAGCGGTCGCAAACACCCGGCCGCCGCGCGTGAGGCTGCCGTGGGCCTTGATTTGCCAGCGGTTGAATCGCAGATCGCGCCGGCGGAAGCTCCGTCCGACGAGAACGGTCCAATATGCAAGGATGCAGCCGATCGCCAGCGTGAGGAGGAACGGCACGAGGTCATACAGCCCGCGAAAGATGAGGAGTGACGCTATTAGGACGCACGCCATCACGAGTTCCTCGGCCCATGTGAAGTCGTACGGTGGACGCGCGACGCGCGCCGTGCTGCCGATGGTCAGGATGGCAGGCTGGGCGAGTCCGTACGCAATGCGGCCCTCGGGGCAGGCGGCGACGCAGTCGAGGTCCTTGAGGCAGGCAGGATCGGTGACGCGGCCGAACGCGGCCAATTCGCGGTGAACCAGCACATGCGATTGGCAGACCGCGGTGCACTTGCCGCACTGGGAGCAGTCGCCGCGAGCGACGATGCGGCCCGGGGCGAAGCGGTCGGCGATGCGAAAGATCGCGCCGTAGGGACAGGCATAGGTGCAGAAGCCGCGCGAACCGAGCATGTAGACGATTACGAATCCGCACACAAAGAACGTGAGCAGGGTGACGCCGAGGCCGGGCAGGTTTCGCCAGAAGTCGGCGGTCAGGAACGAGGCCCATCCCTGCTCGTCGGTGCGGAGGTGCAGGGCCGGCATCGGTCGCCGTTCGAGCCAGCGCCGGAGCTGGGGCCAGACGAACATATACAACATGGCTGTGACGGGCACCCACTTCAACAGCCGCGAGCGGATCGGCTTGGGGTGAATGCGCATGTACGACAACAACCAGGCGGCGAGATCTTCCAGTGCCAGAATGTGGCAGCCCCAGGAGCAGAAAAACCGTCCGAAGAAAACCGTGGCGAGCAAGACAATGGCCATGAAGACAAAGCCCGCGGTCACGATGCCCAGTTCGAGCGTATACATCACTTCGTTGAGTTCGAGCGGAGCGAGCGTGCGGCCGGCGAGCTTCCAGTGAATCAGGTGGACGATGAAAAGAAGGTACACGGTCGCGAGGCAGATCGCACGGCGGCGAGAGTAATCGCGCCGAGGGGGCGGTGCGGGGCGGCGACGGGTCTCAACAGACTTCTTGACCATGATATCAAGTATAACCGCGGGGGCGTCGCGACGCCAGTTCAATCGGATGAATTCGTTTCAGCGGAACGGCGCCGAGGCCGTTGACCGGAACATAGCCGCTGCGAAACACCGTGTTTTGCGGTCTGGCGAGGTGCCATGCTGCCGCAACCTTCTTGATTGCAAAAAGTTGCGTCGTCTCGACGGCTGGAGACGGTCGGCCGCAGAGCGGGTTGACAAACCCGCGAAATGGAAGTATTATTGACTTAGAGGTAAAGATATCTATTGAACGGCCGCCGAGCGTCGCCCTGGCCAGGTCCCGGCATCGATCGGCCGAAATCGGAGTCGGCTCATGACGTCCCTACCATCATCCCCAGTCATCCATCCCGACCAGATGTTGCCCGATGTGCTCCGGGCCTATCCGCAGCTTCGTCCCCTGTTTGATCGCTACGGCCTGCGCGGCTGCGGCGGTCCGCACGGTCCGGCCGAAACGATCGCGTATTTCGCCCAGGCGCACGGCGTGGACCTTGAACGGTTCCTTCACGAACTGAATCGCGGCCTGCGCGATCCGGGATCCATCCCGGTCACCGAACGAACCGAAGCCGACTCCCTCGACCAATTGGCAGACACGATTTACCGGCGCTTTTTCAAGGCGGGCATCGCGGTCATCCTGACGGCCGGCGCCGCGTGGGGCGCCTTCCTGCTGCTGCGCATCGGGCTGGGGCGGTCGTTCACCGCGATTTCGATTCACGACATCAACGCGCACGGGCACGCGCAGATCTTCGGCTGGGTCGGGTTGTTTGTGATGGGATTCGCCTACCAGGCGTTTCCACGCATGCGGCATACCAGTTTGTGGCGGCCGGACCTTGCTAATTTGAGTTTTTATCTCATGGTCTTTGGCGTAACGGCCCGCGCCGTCGGTGAACCGCTTTACGAGTGGCCCCTGATGCGCGAGCTGGCGATCTCCGCGAGCTTCGCCGAAATCGTCGCGATCGCGCTTTTCATCACCGTCCTGTTGCGCACCTTTCAGCGAAGCGGCAAGCCTTATGCGCCGCACGACGCGTACATCCTCGCTTCGCTGGCGTTTTTCCTGATTCAAGCCGGTTACGATCTCGCCCTCTTATACGCCACGACCACGGCGCCCAGTCACGCCGAGCTTTTGCGCATCATCGCGACCTACCAGGCGCCGCTTCGCGATCTGCAAATCCACGGATTCGCGCTGCTCATCATCCTCGGCGTCGGCATTCGGATGTTCCCCGCGCTCTTTGGATTTGCCGCGCCCGGTCAACGGCTCGTTCGCAGCGCGCTCGTCGTCCTCGTCTTCGCCGTCCTCGGCGAGGCCGGATTCTTCCTGATCATGCGGCGATCCGGGAACCACATCTGGGCCATGCCGATGTACGCGGCCATGCTGGCCCTCGCCGGCGCCAGCATCCTGCTGACTTTTCGTTGGAGATGGCTGGCCCATCCGGCCCAGCGCGATCGCAGTTCGAAATTCGTCCGCGCGGCCGTTGCCTGGCTCCACACGTCCATGATCCTGCTCGCCCTCGCGCCGCTCTATATGCAATGGGCGCTTCCCTCGGCGCAGAACCTGTCGGACAGCGGGCAGCACGCCGCCGCGATCGGCTTCTCGCATGCTTATTACGGCGCCGTCCGTCACGCGATCACCGTCGGGTTCATCAGCCTGATGATTCTCGGCATGGCGGCCAAGATCGTGCCGACGCTGAACGGCGTGGATATTCGACTCCTGTCGCCATTGTGGATTCCCTTCGCCCTCGTCAACGTCGGTTGCTTCACGCGGGTCGCGTTCCAGATTGCCACGGATTTCGGCGATTGGGCGTTTCCCGTCGCCGGCATCAGCGGTTTGCTGGAAGTCTCGGGCATCGCCGTCTGGGGGCTGCATCTGTGGCGGATCATGAACGGGTGGAAGCCGGCCGAACAACGCGTGCTCGAACGGCCGGCGCGAATCACCGCCGATGACAAGATCGGGCAGATTGTGGAGTGGTACCCGCAGACGCTGCCGCTGCTGATCGAAAAAGGATTCGCCCCTCTTGCCAATCCGGTCATGCGCAGAACGATGGCCCAGGCGGTCTCGGTGCGAATGGCGGCGGCCCATCACCAGTTGAATCTTGATACGCTGCTGGCGGAACTGAATGACGCGGTGCAGCGAGCAAATGGCGAGAACGCGCCGGCGATCCGGCCCAGCGGCGTTTCGCTACCGGTGTTGCAACATGCTTGAACCAGATCGCACCGCCCAGTTCGACGATCTGGCGGCGTTGTACGACCGCCTGGTGGACTGGCCGCGCCGCCTGTCACGGGAGGCGCCGTTTTTTCGTCGATGGTTTGAGTTGCACGCGGTGCGGCGCGTGGTGGATCTGGCCTGTGGGACGGGCCATCACGCAGCCATGTTCCATTCATGGGGGCTGGAGGTTACGGGCGTGGATGTCAGCGCCGGGATGCTGGCGCGCTGCCGCGCACGGCATGGCGAAGGCCCGCGCCTGCGCTGGGTGCAGGCGTCGTTCGACCAGCCGCTGGCCCTGAATGATCCGGCCGATGCCGTGGTTTGCCTCGGCAATTCCCTCGCGCTGGCGGAGGACGATTCCGCGTTGCGGCGCGCGGTGCGAGTCATGACGATGGCACTGCGTCCGGGCGGGATCGGCGTGGTACAGGTTCTGAACCTGCAAGCGCTGCCCATCGGTCCGGTTCACTGGCAGAAGGTACGCCGCATCGACCAGGATGACCGGTCGGCGGTGCTGCTCAAGGGCGTCCACCGCGTCAACGATCGGGGTTATGTCAGCGTCATCGAGTTGACCATGCGCCCGGACGGCGGCGTGGACCATCGGGCGCATTCGGCGGGTTTCCTGGAGGTTTCGCGCGCCGCGTTGGAATCCGCGATTGTCGAGTCCGGCGGCACGGTGTGCCGGGTACTGGGAGGGTACGACGAGGTCGCGTTCGACGCGCATCAAAGCACCGATTTGCTGGTGGTGTGGCAGGGGCCTGCGGGCGGGGGGTGTGACGCGCGATCGGTGCGGCTTGACAGGACGCTCCCATCGGCGATACTAAAAGGTGACTTGAGTGTCAAGAGGTAATGAATGCTTTCGATGACCGCCCAGTATGCCCTTCGCGCCTTCGTGTTCATCGCGAAGCACGGCGAGGAACACCCGGTCCTGGCGAAGGACATCGCCGCCCGCACGGGCGTCCCGCAGCATTACCTTTCACGCATTTTGCGCGATGCGGTCCGGGCCGGGTTGCTCGATTCGGCACGCGGCGTCGGCGGGGGGTTTCGCCTGGCGCGGCCGGCCCATCGGATCAAGCTGGTGGAGATCCTCTCCCCGTTTGACGACGTGCTGGATCGCTCGCGGTGCCCGTTTGGTCAGCCCAAGTGCAACGATCAGAAGCCGTGCGGCTTTCATGAGTTCTGGAAGCCGATATCGACGGCCTATCGCCGGATGCTGGAGCAGACCACGCTGGGCGAGATCGACGAGAAGGGACTTAGCAGTGGAAAAAGCCGCATCGGGACTTGATGCTTTTTTTGTGCGGCTATTCTTGACAAGGTGATCGTTAGATCATAAATTGGTGCTCGCTGGAGGTCCTGACACCATGTTGCCTCGCCGCTTCTCACAACGGTTCGCCCCGCTCATCTGGGCCTTCACCATCCTCGGCATGTTCTCCTACTGCGCGTCGCAGGTCGTTCGATCGCCCCGGCCTGTCGCGATCCTGGCGTCGACCGAGCGCGAGACGCCCCGCGCACGGGAAACATCACCATCATCACCGGGCGAGCACGCGCCGCGACCCGTCGGCACCGGCACCCTCCCGCCGTTGGTCGCGCGCGGGCAGGCGCTCTTCGCCAAGCATTGCGTCATTTGTCATGGTGAAACGGGTGACGGCCTCGGCAAGTTCGCCTATCTCATGAACCCCCGGCCGCGCAACTTCAAGCTCGGGAAGTTCAAGCTCACGACCACGCAGAACCTGATCCCGTCTGACCAGGATCTGCTACGGACCATCGTGCGCGGCATGCCCGGATCCGCCATGCCGCCTTGGGGGCATCTCCCCAGCGCCGATCTGAACGCGCTGGTCGCCTACGTTCGTCATATTCATGTTCAGGCGGTCGAAGCCGAGCTGGCCGCCGGCGTCGCGGATGGCAGCGTCGCGGCGGACGAAGTTGCCGACCTGCTGGCCCAGCGGACGCAACCGGGTCCACCGATCGTCGTGCCACCGGAACCGGCCTTTGATGATTTGCGATGGTTCAACGGTCGCCGCGTCTACCTCGAGGCCTGCGCGTCGTGCCATGGCGCCGACGGCCGGCCGCTCCCCGAAGCCGTGAAGGTCGACGACGAGGGGTATCCCGTGCCGCCCCGGTCGTTTGTCGACGGCATCTTCAAGGGCAGCATGGAGGGGCCGGATTTGTATTGCCGCATCCTCAAAGGGATGCGCGGCACGCCCATGCCGGCCTCGGAGGGCAATTTTACGAATGACGAAATCTGGGACCTGATTCATTACGTGCAGTCGCTCGCTCGCGAAGGTTCCCAGGGTCGTGCCCAGCTTCGTCAAAGCACGATCACCGCGCCGCGCGTGGTGGGGGACTTGCCGGCCGATCCGAAGGATGCCGGCTGGAACCAGGCCCGCCCGGTCTACGTCGGTCTGACGCCGCTGTGGTGGACCGAGCAGCGGATCGAGGGTCTGGTCGTCCAGGCGCTGCACAACGATGACGAACTGGCTCTGCGTCTCACGTGGCTGGATCCGACGGTCGACGCCCGCGCCGTCAAGACCGAGGAGTTTCGCGATGCCGTCGCGATACAGTTTTCGCTCTCCAGCGATCCGCCCTTCTACATGGGCGACGCCACCCAGCACGGCGGAGTCAACATCTGGATGTGGAAGGCCGACCGCGAACGGAACATCGCCGAGGGCTATCAGGACGTGGACGCGGCGTTCCCGCAGCGCGCCGTGGACCTGTACGACGAGTGCCCCATACGTGCCAAAGATATGTCACTCACGGACTGGCCGCACGGCGCCATCACCGAACACAATCCGACGTACATCACCGCCTGGGGCGCGGGCAACCTGGTGGCCGATCCGACCCTGAAGACGCCGGTCGAGTGCCTCGTGGCGCGCGGGCCGGGGACGCTGGCCGGCAAGCCCGCCAACGTGCAGGCGGTGCGGGGTCGCGCGGTGTACGAGCGCGGCGTGTGGATGGTGCAATTGCAGCGCACGCTCGAAGTTTCCTGCGACCCCGACAGCCCCGCCCAGACGGACGAGCGCGTCTTCCGTGCCGGCGATTACCTGCCGGTTTCCTTTGCCATCTGGGACGGCGGCGCCGGCGACCGCGACGGCAAGAAGAACATCAGCATCTGGCAGCGACTGGTCATCGAATGACGCAAGGCCCGGGGCGCGCCCCCGAACGGACCGGTGAGGGAGTATGCAACATGGCTTCCGACAAGAAGAGCAAACCGTCTCGACGTGAGTTCATCCAGGGCGGCGTGGTTCTCGCAGCCGGTTCGTCCGGCATCCTCGGCTGGCCTCTGCAACTATTGGCCGCTCGGCCCGACGTGGGCAATCCGCTGGCGGGATACCCGGCGCGCGACTGGGAGAAGATCTACCGGGACCAGTACCGCTACGACGGTTCGTTCAGTTGGGTCTGCTCGCCGAACGACACGCATGCCTGCCGCGTGATGGCCTACACGCGCAACGGCGTCATCATTCGCATGGGTTCGCAGTACGACTCGGAGAAGTACGCCGACCTGTACGGCAACAAGGCGACGGCCAACTGGAACCCGCGGCAGTGCGCCAAGGGGTACACGTTTCATCGGCTGGTTTACGGGCCGTATCGCCTCAAGCACCCCATCATTCGACAGGGCTGGAAGCAGTGGGCCGACGACGGCTTTCCGCAGCTGACGCCGGAGAACAAGACAAAATACAAATTCGACAGCCGCGGGACCGACGTCCACGTCAAGATCGACTGGGACAGCGCCCTGAAATACATCGCCAAAGGCTACGTTGCCATCGCCCGGCGCTACAGCGGCGAGGCCGGCGCGAAGCTGCTGCGCGAACAGGGCTACCCCGAGGAGATGATCGAGGCCATGGACGGCGCCGGCACGCGCACGCTGAAGATGCGCGGCGGAATGGGCCTGCTCGGCGTACTCGGCAAATACGGCATGTATCGCCTGAACAACTGCATGGCCCTGCTTGACGCGGCCATTCGCAAGATTGGACCGGACCGGGCCAAGGCCGGACGAAACTGGAGCAACTACACCTGGCACGGCGACCAGACGCCGGGCCAGCCGTGGGTGCACGGATTGCAGAACTCCGATTGCGATTTCAACGATCTGCGGTTCAGCAAGCTGATCATCATGGACGGCAAGAACCTGGTGGAAAACAAGCTTCCGGACTCGCACTGGTTCATCGAGTGCATGGAGCGCGGCGGGCGGATCGTCGTCATCGCGCCGGAGTACGGCGCGCCCAGCACCAAGGCCGATTACTGGATTCCGATTCGCCCGGCGACCGACGCGGCTCTGTGGCTGGGCATCACGCGGCTGATGATCGACAACGGCTGGTACGACGAGACGTTCGTCAAGGCGTTCACCGATTTTCCGCTGCTGGTGCGGACGGACAATCTCAAGCGACTCCGGGCCGCGGAGGTGTTTCCCGACTATCAGAGCGCCCTGTCCAAAGATGGCCCGAGCATGCGCGTGCAGGGCCTGACCGCCGAGCAGCACGAGAAGCTCGGCGACCGCGTCGTGTGGGACGCGAAGACGAACAAGCCGGCGGCTGTGACGCGCGATGATGTCGGGGGGAGACTGCGCGAGCGCGGCATCGAGCCGGCCCTGACCGGCACCTGGAAGGTCAAACTGGTCGACGGCAGCGAAGCCGAGGTCATGACGCTGTGGTCGATGTATCAGATCCACCTGAAGGACTACGACCTCGAAACCGTCGCGCAAATCACGCACTCGCCAAAGGAGCAGATTGAACAGCTTGCCCGCGATATCTGGTCGGTGACCAAAGCCGGCGGGCCGGTCGCCATTCACCAGGGCGAGGGCATCAACCACTGGTTCCACGCGACCGAGGCCAATCGTGCGGCGCTCTTGCCGATGCTGCTGACCGGCAACATCGGCAAGCCCGGCGCGGGCGTCCACGGCTGGGCCGGCAATTACAAAGCGGCACTGTTCCAAGGCAGCGCCATCACCGGTCCGGGATTCAAAGGCTGGGTGGCTGAAGACCCGTTCGAACCGCTGCTGGACGAAAGCGCGCCGGGCAAGAACGTTCACGCACACGCTTACACGAAGGACGAGGAGCCGGCCTACTGGAACCACGGTGATCGGCCGCTGATCGTTGAAACGCCCAGGGAAGGCCGCAAGGTCTTCACCGGCAAGACGCACATGCCGACGCCGACCAAGGCGCTTCAGTTCACCAACGTGAACCTGTTCAACAATGCCAAGCACGCCTACGACATGTTCAAGAACGTGAATCCGAACATCGAGATGATCATCGCGCAGGACATCGTGATGACCTCGTCGGTGCAGTACTCGGATTTCGGGCTGCCGGCCAACAGCTGGGTCGAATTCGAGGACTTGGAAGTGACGGCCTCGTGCTCCAACCCGTTCCTGCAAATCTGGAAGGGCGGCATCAAGCCGGTCTTCGACTCACGGGACGATCTCTGGATCCTGGCGAATATCGCCAAGGCCGTCGGCGAGGAGCTGGGCGGCGAATGGAAGCAGAAGTTCTACAACTATTTCAAGTTCGAGCATGAAAAGAAACGCCGGGTCTATCTCCAGCGCCTGCTGGACACCTGCACCACCACCGTCGGCTACAAACTCGATGACATCCTGGCCGGCAAGTACGGTCCGCCCGGCGCGGCGTTGATGCTCTTCCGCACCTATCCGCGCGTCCCGTTCTACGAACAGGTGCACCACGACGAGCCGTTCCATACCGATACCGGCCGGCTTCATGCCTACGCCGACATCCCCGAGGCGATCGAGTACGGTGAGAATTTCATCGTCCACCGCGAGGGGACCGAGGCCACGCCCTATCTGCCGAACGTCATCGTGTCGAGCAATCCGTACATTCGCCCCAATGACTACGGCATCGGCCCCGAGGCCGAGCACTGGGACGAACGGACGGTGCGGAACATCAAGATGCCGTGGAAGCAGGTTAAGCTGACGCGGAACTTCCTGTGGGAGCGAGGCTATCGCTTTTACGCTCTGACGCCGAAGACGCGGCACCGCGTGCACTCGTCGTGGAGCAACGTCGACTGGCACAACATTTACGACAGCAGCTTCGGAGACCCGCACCGCATGGACAAACGTTCGCCCTACGTCGGCGATCATCAGGTGCACATCAACCCGCAGGCCGCCAGGGACCTGGGCATCAACAACGGCGATTACGTCTACGTCGACGCGAATCCGGCCGATCGACCGTACGTGGGCGCCAAGCCGGGTGATCCGTTTTACAAAGTGGCGCGACTGATGCTGCGGGCCGTTTACAACCCCGCGTATCCGTATAGCTGCATCATGATCAAGCACGCGCCGTACATCGCCACCGAAAAGAGCGTCAAGGCGCATGAGACGCGAGCCGACGGGCGAGCGCTGTGCGAGGACGGCTACCAGGCCAATCTGCGCTATGGCTCGCAGCAGAGCCTGACACGAAACTGGCACATGCCCATGCACCAGACCGACAACCTGTTTCACAAGGCCAAGGCGTTCATGGGGTTCATCTTCGGCGGCGAGGCCGACAACCACGCCGTCAACACCGTGCCCAAGGAGACGCTGGTGCGCGTGGTGAAGGCGGAAGACGGAGGGCTGGGCGGCAAGGGCATCTGGCTGCCGGCGACAACGGGCATGTCGCCGGGCGACGAGAGTGAATTGATGAAGCGCTACCTCGCCGGCGGATTTGTCGGCGGAGACGATTCCGCAACCCCGGCCGTTGAATTCGAGGAGTTCTGATCATGCCCTACGACGACCCCGACCCGGCGGATCCTCTGACGCTCCATGGCATTGAGCTGCCGACCGACGATGCCGAGGCCGTGCGTGATATGGCCGCGTGTTACATCGAAGAGTATTTCCGGCTGGGGCTAAGCGCCCAGGCCGTGGCATCGATGTTCGAGCGCGGTGAATTCGCCGGTCCGAGCATGGCGCTGCAACAACTGGGGCCGGAGATGATATCAGAAATGATTGCCGAGCAGGCCGTCGTTCGCGGCCCGCGCGGCGGGCGCGTTCAGGTGGATCAACAGCCGCAGGGCACGCTACGCCTGCCGGTGCTGGAACGCTAGGAGCCGATCATGAGCAAGGTCTACAACTGGCAACTCGGTCGCCCGATGGGCTATCCGTATCCGCAGGCCGCGCCCAAAGAGCAGTTCGCCTTCGTCATCAACATCAACCGCTGCATCGGCTGCCAGACCTGCACGATGGCCTGCAAGAGCACCTGGACCTTTTCCAAGGGTCAGGAGCACATGTGGTGGACCAACGTCGAAACCAAGCCCTACGGCGGCTATCCGCAGCACTGGGATGTTAAGACACTTGACTTACTCGATCGGGCCAATCCCCAGGGCATGGCGTGGGAGGGCCAACCCGGCGCCGATCCGCGCACGCCCTACGGCGCGCTTCATCACAAGACCATCTTCGAAGCCCCCGAAGTCGTCGCCCGCGGCGGGCAGCCCAACCTCGTCCTCGGCTATCTGCCCACCGAGGAAGAGTGGACCGCGCCGAACATTCACGAAGACACGCCGCCCGGCGGCCTCAACAAGCCGATGGACTTCGGCCGGGGAGAAGACGCCACCGGCGATAAGAAACACAAGGCGTGGTTCTTCTATCTCGCGAGGTTGTGCAACCACTGTAGCTACCCGGCCTGCCTGGCGGCCTGCCCGCGCAACGCCATCTACAAGCGGCCCGAGGACGGCATCGTGCTGATCGATCAACAGGAATGCCGCGGCTACCGCAAGTGCGTCGAGGCCTGCCCATACAAGAAGTCTCTCTACCGCGGTACGACGCGAACCAGCGAGAAGTGCATTGCCTGTTACCCTCGCGTCGAAGGCAGCGACCCCGAGTCCGACGGCGTGCCCATGGAGACCCGCTGCATGGCCGCCTGCATCGGCCAGGTGCGCATGCAGGGCCTGGTGAAGGTGAACGAAGACAGCACCTGGGTCGAAGACCGGCACAACCCGCTGTACTACCTCGTTCATGTCGCCAAAGTGGCACTCCCGCTTTACCCGCAGTTCGGCACCGAGCCGAATGGATTTTACATCCCCCCGCGCTGGGTCCCCACGAAATACCTCGAGCAGATGTTCGGCCCCGGTGTGAAGCAGGCCGTCGAGCGCTATCGTGCGCCCGATCGCGAGCTTCTGGCCGTGCTGCAACTCTTCCGCCGTTCCAATCGCATCATCTTCCGCTACGAGTTGAAAGAAGGACCGAAAGTATGGGAGACCACGGTCGCCGGGAAGAAGTTCGAAATGTTCAACGACACGGTGATTGCATTCGACCGCAAGAACCGGGAGATCTTCCGTACCCAGGTCGAGGAGCCGATCCATGTCCGACCCGAACTCCACGCCAACTCGATCTGACCCCCCGGACTGGATCGCGGTCGCCAAGCTGGCGCGCTTCCTCGCGGCCGCCTTTTGCTCGCCGCGGACGGCCGCACGCATCGTGCGCGGAGGATCCGGCGTGCGGAATGAATTGCTCGCGGCGGCCGGGAACGCGGGAATCACCGCCGATCGCATCCGCAGGCTGTTCGATGGAAACGCTTCGACGGACGATGCCGAGCGCGCCATCGACCGCGTGGTCGGGCACACCGTGCGCAGCGAGTGCCCGCCCTATGAGCTGGAGTATCGCTCGGCGGAAGTCTTCCAGGCCAGCCAGACGTTGGCGGACGTGGCCGGTTTCTATCGCGCGTTCGGGTTTGAGGCCGCCGGTCCGGTGGCCGAGCGACCGGATCACGCCGCCACCCAATGGGAGTTCATCGCCGTGCTCTGCATGAAAGCCTCCCTGGCCACGCGGGAAGCCGACCGCACTGGCTGCATCCAGGCGCTGCGGAGTTTCCTGACGGATCACGCCGCCGCGTGGATGCCCGCCTTCTTCGCGCGTGTGCAAAAGGTGGACGAAGGCGGGTTTCTCTCGCACGCCGCGGACCTCGGCGATGCGTTGCTTCGCCGATTGAGCGCTCACTTCGATGTACCGATCGGTCCGGCCTGGCTCGAACTTCGTCCCACCGACGAGGAAGACACGACCATCTCCTGCGGCGCGCCCGGCGCGGTGGAGCTGGGTCCGAATCTCGCCGCGGCGATGGAAGCGAGAGCGTGAAGCATGGAACTGATCCTCCAACCCGGCCTCGTCGAGCGAATCGTCTTCGAAGCTGCGCGACGCGACGAAATTCTGCGGCCCCACTATGAGCGGCAGTTCGCCCAATGCCACGAACACCGCACCGGCGACCAGCGCGATCGCGCCTTCGCCGAGTTGCACCGGCGATGGTTCACCGAGCTTGGGCTGGATCAGTTGATCGTCGACCTCGCGCGAGGATTCCCCCATGTGCGCGAGCAGGTCGGCCGACTTGTCGTCGCACAAGCGCCCGGCCCTCGCGCCCAGACATCGGAGCTTTATGGCGCGCCGGATCGCTACACCATCGTCCTCACAATCGCCCCGTCTCTCTTGCTCGATCGCCCCGCTTTTGCATACTGGGCCGGACACGAATTGCTCCGAATGGACGACCTGCTCAATCCGGCTTTCGGACATCATCCCGGCGAACGACCCGTCGGCCACACCGTTGCGGCCCAAGCGCTGATGACCGATCGCTTCGCCATTCTCTGGGCCATCAGCATCGACGCGCGCCTCGAACGCCGCGGGGTGCTGCCGGGCACCGTTCGTTCGGTCCGCGCCAGGGAGCTTGCAAATGCATTTGCACTCCGTGATTCACCCGCCGCACTCTCCGGCACGTTTGACGACTTGTGGCAGCGATGGGCCGACTCACCTCCCACTCATGCCCAGCTCATGGATCTCGCGCGGACCGGGCTGACCGCCTCACGCGAACCAATGGTCGAGTCAGGCAGTGCCCGGTGTCCGCCGGCCGGGGCCTTGTGTCCGCTTTGCAGGTTTCCGACTTTCGATTGGACGTATTCCGCAAGGGAATTAAAGTGTCTGCATGCCGATCTCTGCGCCGACTTTCCTGACTGGTCGCCGCATGAACCGATCTGCAGCCGTTGTGCGGAAGTCTACCGGGCCGGTGCGCGGCACCGCCTGAAAACATCAATTTCTGACGGCTCGTCGATTGCGACAGCCGGCCATCGAAGGAGCGAATGAATGCCCCCGTTTGTGGACAGCTTTGGCGATCAGTTTGGCGCGGTTCTTATCAACTCGTTCGGCACGATCCTCGCGGGGTTTTTCGGCGGCATCCTCAATGCGTTCATCAGTGGCGTCCTCACGCCGCTCTTCAAAGCCATCGCCGAGGGACTTGGCATCCCGATGTGACGCATGTCCTTCGTCCGTCCGGCCCGGGTCGGCGGTCTGCCGTCGCGCGGGAGAGCCGCTTGTGTCACACAACAATGAGATGCCACATCCATGACGCGCTTTGCATTATCCGTTGCTGCGGCGTTGCCGGGTCTTGTTCTCTGCGCTCGCGCGCTCGCTGATCCGCCGGCGACGCAACCCGCTGATGCGCAGAGGGCGACGACCGCGCCAGCCCCCCCGAGCGCTCCGTTGCCCGGACCACGCTACATGGCCCTGCGCTACGATGACGATTTCTCCTACCTCGACGGGCCCGACGGCACGTATCAAAAAGACGTCTTCGACCCCATCAAGAACATTCATCTCGGCGACGACTGGCGGCTCCGCATCGGCGGCGATGTGCGCCTGCGGCTCGAAGCCGAGACCAATCGCTCCTTCGGCGCGCGCAACCCCGCGCAGGATACCTACTTCCTCCACCGCTACTACCTGCACGCCGACTTGAAGTACCGCAAACGCTTTCGCCTGTTCATCGAAGGCGTTGACGCGCGCACCGAGGACCGCGATCTGCCGGCCATCCCGTTTTCCGAAAACCATTTTGACCTGCATCAGCTCTTCGCCGATCTCCGTCTTCTCGGCGAGGAAGGTCCGCTGACCCTGCGGGTCGGCCGACAGGAATTGCTTTACGGCAAGCAGCGGCTCATCAGCCCGCTGGACTGGGCCAACAGCCGCCGCCGATTTGACGGCGTCAAGCTCATGTATCAGAGCGCCCAGCTCGATGTGGATGCGTTCTGGACCAAGCCGATTGTCTTTCGACCCGATCCTTTCCGCGGAACCTGGGATCCGCCCATCGACGAAGGCCTCGATCGCAAGCCCGACCACTGGCGCGAGGAGCAGCAATTCTACGGGATTTACTCCACTTTCAAAGGCATCCCGAATCATGTCGTGGATGTCTATTTCCTCGGCCTGAACGATCGCGGCGTTCTGGTCAACGCCAACGGGCAACGCGGCGATCTGTCGGTCTATACCCTCGGCAGCCGATTCGGCGGCGTCAGCGGGAACTTCGATTACGACGTGGAAGGCGCCGGGCAATGGGGCGTCTGGAACGGCGACGAATTGCACGCCTGGATGGTCGGAAGTGAAGCCGGCTACACCTTCAAGCAGACCGCCATGACGCCGCGCCTCGGTCTGGGCTTCGACTACGCCACCGGCGACGACACCCCGCGCGACAACGCCCACGAAACCTTCAACCAGCTTTTCCCCCTCGGCCACGCCTGGCTGGGCTACATGGACCTCGTCGCGCGGCAGAACATCATCGCGCCAAACGTCAATTTCTCATTCAAGCCGCGGCGAGATGTCAACGTGCAGCTCATCTGGTATCACTTCTGGCTCGACTCGAACCTCGACGCCCTGTACAACGCCGGCGGCGCGCCCATCCGAAGAAACGTCTCCGGCTCCTCCGGCAACAGCGTCGGCGACGAACTCGATCTGCGCATCACCTGGAACGTCGACGTGCACTCGACCCTCATGCTCGGCTGGTCGCATCTCTGGCCCGACAACTTCCTCAACTCGTCCGGCCGAAGCCGCGATGCCGATTTCCTCTACCTTCAGTATGAGTTTCGATTCTGAATCGGTGCCTATATGACGACGCGCTCGCTGCCGATCTCGCAACCCGTTCCGACGGACGCCTTCGCGCGACGGACGGCGAGCACTCGGTGCGATGACGCACCCGCATCGCTGGATCGGGCGAGCCCCCGCCCTCTGATCGACGGGCACGCCCGCGTCATCGATCACTTGCGACTCTCACTCACCTCGGCCTGCAACCTTCATTGCCTCTATTGCCGACCCCAGGCCGCCGCGCGCCATGGACCGCGCGATCTGTCGGACGACCAGCGCCTCGATCTCATCCGATTTCTGCACGACTCGTACGGCCTCACTCGGCTGCGCCTGACCGGCGGAGAGCCGCTGCTCCATCGCTCGCTTGTCATGCTGATCGATCGAATCCGAAGCACCTTCCCGGCCCTTGCCATTGCGATGACAACCAACGGCGGGCGGTTGAAGTCGATGGCGGTCGCCTTGCGACGGGCGGGCCTGGATCGGCTCAACATCTCGCTCGACAGCATGGAACCGGCGACGTATCGAACCCTGACCGGCGGCCGGCTCGCCCCGGTGTTGGACGGAATCGATGCCGCCGTTGCCGCCGGGTTTCCGCCGCCGCGCCTCAACGCAGTCGTTCTCGCGGGTATCAACGATCACCAGTTGCCCGGCATGGTCAGCTGGGCCGTTCAGCGCGGGCTGGAACTTCGCCTGCTCGAGGCGATGCCCATCGGCCCCGCCGCATCCTTCAATCGCGAGCATTTTGTCCCCGCTCGGCGGTTCAAAGACATTCTTCAACAGCACATTGAGCTGACGCCGCTGCCGCGGCACCCCGGCGAAACGGCGATGCGCTTTGCCGTTCGGACCGGCGCGCTTCGCGGCACAATCGGAATCATTGCGCCGCTCTCCGAATCGTTTTGCGGTCAGTGCCGGCGCATCCGCATCACGGCGGATGGTAGACTTTTCCCCTGTCTGCTTGATTCCCACTTCGTCGATTTGGCTCCCTGTTGGGGCGAGGCAGGCTTCCTTCCCGACGAAGCCCACGACCGCATCGCTCATGCCGTCGCCGGCAAACGTGCAACCGGCCCGTTGAAGCAATACGCCGCCATGGTCGCGCTGGGGGGCTGATCCATGCCAAGCGGCGATCAAATTCTCGGTGTGACTGCCCAACCCCGCCGGCCCAATCTCAACGCCGTCATCCTGATCGGCGGCGCGAGCCGGCGCATGGGCCGGCCCAAGGCGACGCTTGTTCACGGCGGTCAGCGATTGATCGACCTCGCGATTCAGCTCGCCGAGCCGTTTGTCGGCGCGATTTTCCTGGCTGGGCGCATGCCCGACGGCATGACGCTCGAATCGATTCGCGCGGCATGCCTCCTGCCCGTCATGAACCTCTCGGATGATCCGACGGCATCCGGTCCGATCGCGGGGATCCTGGCCGCGCTCGCGCATGACCCGCAGGCCGACTGGTTGTGCCTCTCATGTGATATGCCTGGATTGACGCGCGAGGCGATTGATTGGCTGCTGAACGAACACGAATCCCGTCGAACGGCGACCGTCGGACGGCCGCTCGATGGCGAGTCGCCCGAGCCGTTTCCCGCGATATATCGCGCGGCTGCCCTCGCGCCGCTGCGCGCGTACGTTCAATCCGGCGGCGCATCGCTCCGCGGCGCACTCACGGCCATGCGTGCTGACGTATGCGCCGTGCCGACGCATCTCGCGCCGTGTTGGATCAACGTGAACACGCCCGCGGATTGGAAGCGCTTCTTAGGCTCGTAAACCGTTATTTCCCGAGTGATGCACGCCGTGCAAACAGCGCGTCACGCTTCTTATTGGTTAGAACTGGTTTCAAAACTCCTCTCCCCCTTGGGGGAGAGGTTGGGTGAGGGGGAAAAGTCATTCAACCGAAAGGATTCACCCTCACCCCGACCCTCTCCCTGAAAGGGAGAGGGGGTTTTGAAACAGCTTGTAACGATTATGATGCGACCCGACGTTGCTTACTTCTTCACCTCAAACTCCGCGTCGATCACATCGTCATCCTTCTTCGCGCTCGATGATCCGCCACCGGTTTTGCTGCCCACACCGTCGCCGCCCGGTGCGCCACCGCTGACGCCGCCACCACCCGCCTTGGCCGCCTGCTCATAGATGATCTTGCCCAGCGTCTGGCTGGCGGTCATCACGGCTTCGGACGCCTTCTTGATCGCGCCGGCGTCGTCGCCCTTCAACCGATCGCGCAGGTTGTTGATCGCGCTTTCGACCTTGCCGCGCTCGTCGGCCGGCACTTTCTCGCCGTGCTCCTTGAGCATCTTCTCGGTCTGGTAGATCAGATTGTCCGCCTGATTTCGAGCGTCGATCAGCTCGCGCTTCCGGCGGTCGTCCTCGGCATGGCTCTCGGCCTCCTTGCGCATGCGCTCGACTTCGGCCTCCGACAGGCCGCTCGAGCCCTCGATGCGAATTTTGTTCTCCTTGCCGGTGCCGAGGTCCTTGGCCGACACGTGCAGGATGCCGTTGGCGTCGATGTCGAACGTGACTTCGATCTGCGGCACGCCACGTGGCGCCGGCGGAATGCCCGTCAGGTTGAACTTGCCCAGCGTGCGGTTGTCATTGGCCATCGGCCGCTCACCCTGAAGCACGTGGATCGTCACCTCCGGCTGGTTGTCGGCGGCGGTGGAATAGACCTCCTTCTTGCTTGTGGGGATGGTCGTGTTCCGCGGGATCATCACCGTCATCACGCCGCCCAGCGTCTCGACGCCGAGTGAAAGCGGCGTGACATCCAGCACGAGGATGTCCTTCACGTCGCCGCCGATGATACCGGCCTGGATGGCCGCGCCGACGCCCACGGCCTCGTCGGGGTTGACGCTCTTGTTCGGCTCTTTGCCGAAGATCTCTTTGCACAGCCGCTGCACCGCCGGGATGCGCGTCGACCCGCCAACGAGAATACATTCGTCGATGTCGCTCGCCGACAGCTTCGCGTCCTCGAGCGCCTTCAGCACCGGCCGTCGGCACCGCTCGGTCAAGTGCTCGGTCAATTGCTCAAACTTGCTGCGCGTCAGCGTCAGGTTCAGGTGTTTCGGACCGCTCGCGTCGGCGGTGATGAACGGCAGGTTGATGGCTGTTTCCATCGAGCTGGACAGCTCGCACTTGGCCTTCTCACAAGCCTCCTTCAGCCGCTGGTGCGCCATCGGATCCTTGCGCAAGTCGATGCCGTACTGCTTGCGGAATTCCTCGGCAACGTAGTCGATCAGCACCTGGTCGTAGTCGTCACCGCCCAGGTGCGTGTCGCCGTTGATCGAGAGCGTCTCGAACACGCCCTCGCCGACATCGAGTATGGAAATATCAAACGTGCCACCGCCCAGGTCGAACACGGCGATCTTGCCGCCCTTCTTCTTGTCCATGCCGTAGGCCAGCGCCGCGGCCGTCGGCTCGGGCAGCACGCGCTTCACGTCGAAGCCGGCGATGATGCCCGCCTCCTGCGTCGCCTTGCGCTGCGAATCGTTGAAATAGGCCGGAACGGTGATGACGGCCGCCGTGACCTTCTCGCCGAGATAATCTTCAGCCGTCTTTTTCAGATCCTGAAGGATCATCGCGGAGATTTCCGGCGGGGTGTATTCCTTGTCGCGAATCTTGACCTTCACCAGCTCCTCGGGGCCGCCGGTGATGGTGTAGGGCACGAGCTTCTCCTCCGAGCCGACTTCGCTGTGCCGCCGGCCCATGAACCGCTTGATGCTGAACACGGTATTGCTCGGATTGGTCACCTGCTGATGCTTGGCGACCTGACCGACCAGCCGCTCGCCCTTGTCGGTGAAGGCAACGACCGACGGCGTCGTCCGCGCGCCCATGGCATTGGTCAGCACTTTGGGTGAACCCGCTTCCATCACGGCGACGACCGAATTGGTGGTGCCGAGGTCGATTCCAATGATCTTGGCCATATCGAATCACGCTCCTTAGCCTGTGAATTCCTAAATCGCATTGACTCGCGACGCTCGGCGGCATGGCCGGCGGCGCAGAGTCCAAACCGCCCAAGAGCAAGGAGGATGCCAAGGCATTGAAATTGGCAGCCGGGCCGGAACATTCTGCAAGTCCAGCACCGAGCGATACTTATGGCGCAATCTGCACCCAGCGGCACTGATCTGGCTCGGACTTGTGCCGAGCGGACTGCCATCCTGACATGCCGCAGTGGCCGATGGCGGGATCGGGTCGGTCGATTGCGCCGCACCAAGACGCCATTCGACGGGGAAGAGAATCGGCGGGAGAATGAAGACATTCAACTTCCACGGGTCCGCGCCGCGACGGCGCCATGAACAGGAGGAGGCCCATGTCCAAACGCCTGAACGGCGAGGACGCCGAGCGTGTGGCACTTGCCGCGAAGGACATTCCGGCGGAGTGAGGCGCGGACGCGGCCTACCACAAGGCCGCCGGGAGGGCGGTGGCTCGCTCCCCCGGCGGCGGTGCATGGATGGGATTGGCTTTGTTCTACGCCCGTCAGCGGCGAGGCTGTGGGTCAATCGGTTGATGCGTGATCGCCCAGGCGTTCAACACGCCACGCGCGCGGTGGCTGCGCGGCGGCGGCGGCGATCAGCGAACATCATCCCAGTTGCCACCATCACGACACCCAGCGTGGCCGGCTCGGGCACGATCAGATGCTGGCTGCGCGGGTCCGAGCCGCTCTTGACGATGAACGATGACGACTGATAGTTGCCCACGTCGCCCGGCAGCGAGCCGAGGTAGATGGTCGCCAGATTGCGCACGTTCTCTGAATCCAGCAGCTTGAAGTTGCCGGCGAGCAGGTTGAGCGTCCCGCCGAAATCCGTCACGACTTCCCAGATGGCGACCTGAAGCGCCGCCGCCTTGAGGCTGGAATCCACCGAAGCCGCGTACGTGTCGTAAAGAAACGCCGCGGCGCGGCCGCCGTTGATGAAGTCCGGTGACGCCGGCGTCGCATCCCAGGATGACTTCACGGTGTGGTTCAGATCCACGCAGTACGCCGTCAGATTCTGGCTCTGGAAGTTGATGAGGATCTGCCCGGCCTTGCTGGTTTTGTCGACCCCTGACAGCTTATAGTCAACAGTCTGATTCAGCCCCATGCCGCTGAAGGTCACGGGCGACGCCTGAATCGATGTGGCAACCAGTGTGGAAACCATACCGGCCACCGTTACGACGAATGACTTGCCCATTGCTTCCTATCTCCTTTCACCTGTCTCGGACACCGAGGAGCCGTCTCCACGACTCGAAAGCGGCGTCGCACCGCCCATCGGATTCAGCATGCCCCGGGCCTTGAATGAAAAATCCCGAGAAGCTGCGGGTGCGAGCGATAAGACGCCGAGGAGCGATTCAATAACCTGCGGGGCCTGAAGCCGTGACGATTGCAGGGATCGCACCGAGTATGCGACGGCGCGAAGCTGGGGCAGCGCGCTCGATCAGCGCGCGGAGCAGTCGGCCCTTTCGCCTTGTGAATCGGGAGATTTACCGGCTGTGTGAGGGATTCCCGATGCCTCACGCCATCGGCCATGTTGATGGAATGCGCCGAATCAGCGGCCCATAAGTCGCGCCAGACCGGTACGGATCTCTGTTTCCGACGGCTCGACCCATTCGAGTGAACCAATCCCGCAGGGCAACACGAATCGTATGCAACCGCCCGCAGATTTTTTATCCGACGCAAGCCGTGCGAGTATTACGCCGGGATCAACCGGGCGATCGAGACGAATCGGTAATCCCAGCGCCGTCAACAGCGCTTCCACGCGCTCACGCTGCGCGCCGGGGAATCGCACCAATCGCATCGCCAGCTCCATCGCGGCCGTCATTCCCAGTGCCACGGCCTCGCCATGGCGTAGCCCGTATGCGGATTCGGCCTCCAGCGCATGGCCGATCGTGTGTCCGAAGTTCAGGGCCGCGCGGCCGACGCCGGTGCCGGAGGTCTCGCGCTCGTCCGATGCGACGACGGCGGCCTTGATTTCGCAGTTGCGGCGGATCAAGTGCACAAGCGTCGCGGCGTCGCGCGAAAGAATCGCGGCGGCGTGCTGCTCGTGCCAATGAAGAAACGCTTCGTCCGCGATGATCGCATGCTTGACCGACTCAGCCAGTCCCGCGCGATAGTCCCGCTCGCTTAACGTGGCCAGGCAGGCCGTATCGATGCAGACGACCTCCGGCTGGTGAAACGCGCCGATCAGGTTCTTCCCCGTCGAATGATTGACAGCCGTCTTACCACCGACGGACGCGTCCACGTCGGCTTCAACCGTGGTCGGGCATTGGACGAACGGCACGCCGCGCAGCCACGTCGCCGCGACGAAGCCCGCCACGTCGCCCACGACCCCGCCGCCCAGCGCGATGATCGGCTCATCGCGTGCATGGCGCCCCTCGGCGAGTGCGTCGTATAGCTCGGATGCGATCGCGAGCGACTTGGACGACTCGCCTGCTGGAATGGTCATCAGCGTCGCCGCAATGCTCGCGCCGGTGAGCGATGCCAGCGCGCGATCGGCGTAGAGCGGACCAACCTCGGAATCGGTGATGATCGTTGCCTGCCGCGCGGCAGGGCACCGAGATCGCACGAGCGCGCCCAGTTCATCGAGCAACCCCGCGCCGATGTGAACGCAATACGACCGATCACCCAGTTGGACGGCAACCGTCGTTTGGGAAATCGCCGTCATTCGAATGCACCTGGTGCCCGATGGTACGTGCTGGATGATTGAATCAGCGAACCCCCGCGGTCGTGCGCCGCGGACGCACCCGGTTCGTCATTTCACCTCGGCACGAAGCTCAACGTGACGTGCACGATGGTCCAGTAGAAAAAGCTGTCTTTGCCGACCACCACATCCAGCACCGTGGCGCTCTTTCCAAAGCCGTAAACGGAAATCGCCATCAGCACTGCGACGACCGCCGCCATGCCCAAGTGCAGCGTCATGAAGCCCGGGCGCGTGGTGCGCAGCCATGCCCACAGCCCTTGCGGCGGCGACTTGGGCGGGCAGCGATCGATCAGAAACAGGGCGAAGAAATACCACGCGACGAAATGCGTCAGCACCCAGATGTCAAACGCGCCCGAACCGCCGAAGAGTGCCAGTACCACGACGCCCAGCGAGAACAGATACACCGCCAGGATCGGCCGATGCACGCGCCAGAAGCCGGTCCAGCCGCCGGGCACGCGGCGCGCCATGCGATGCAGCACGTACAGGGCCACCGCCATCATCGGCAGAAACAGTGACATCAATCGCATCACAAACGGCCAGTCGGCGGGGAAGAAATTGGCGAGAATCGGATCGACGATCTCGTAGCGCTTCTGCGAAATCTGCGTCGCCGCGGGCCAGAAGAGCGACGCCAGCAGGCCCAGCAGCAGCCCCTGCAACACGCCCATCACGCGACCATGCGATGCCGCCGCTTCCGGCGGCATGTCGCCATATGTCTTATAGAAGTACGCATCGTCGCGGAACCCGTGAAACAGGAAGTAGAAATAAAACAAAAACACCGCGAACGCGTTCTGATTTCCCCCGACGCGACGCCACAGCAGGCACAACCCCACCGACGCGCCGCACAGCCCGATGAACGCCAGCCGATTCTTCCACTGACTCATCCGCCGCGACGTCACGAGAAACAGAATGGCAATCACAAAGTGCGGAATGCCCATGATTCGCATCGGCACGGTCGTCGGATTCTTGAACATGCGAAAATCAGTCGGTCGCGTCTCACCGTCAAACGGAATCCACCACTTGTCAATCGCATAAAAAATCAGGCAAACGCCAATCGCGCCGAGCGTCCAGGCAATCGACCGCAACCAGCAACGCACCGTGCGAATCTGCCAGAGCGACGTAGGCGAATCGCTCGCCGCGTCGGCCGCTGGTGTCCCGGAAAGAGGCGAGTGAATGCTGGCGGTGGTCATACAAACTTGTCGGCAGCGGACCTTCAAAGCCGCGAATCAGGCGAGAACGTGCGATTAATCCTAGCAACCCGGCAGAATGGGTCAAGCCGGTGTGCGTGGTTGCAACAAGCACGTTGACGGTACGCTGGAGCGCGCTTGCAAGCCAGGCGCGTTTCGGTGCCGTTCATGCCGGCCCACCTGTTTTGGTGTTTCCCCGTTTTGGCGTTCCGGCGTTTCAGGCGGTATCATTCCGATTTTGTGAACCCTCTGTGAGATACAACCATGCCCGACCTCGTTCCCGTTCACGGCGGCCTCGCCGCACCCGTTGACCGCACCGTTCCGGCGAATCGCATCAAGGACTTCGAACGCGAAGCCGCAACGCTCAAGGCCGTACCCGTCGATGACGCGGATCTCTCCAGCGTTTACCGCTTCGGCGACGGCGCGCTGTCACCGCTGACCGGACCGATGGGCCGCGACGCATGGCAGCGCTGCCTCGACGAAGGCGCGATCGAACACGGCGGCAATAAATACGCCTGGACCATTCCCATCTCCCTGCCGGTCGACAGCGACACCGCCGCATCGCTCAAGGTCGGGCAGAAGGTGCAGCTGGTCAGTTCCCGAGGCACGGCCGTCGCCATCTTGACAATCGGCGATATTTTCCCCTACGACAAGCCCCGTTACCTCAAGGCCGTCTACCAGACCGAGCGCACCGACCACCCCGGCGGGCGCATGGTCATGGGCGACAACCGCTCGATGTTGCTCGGCGGCGAGATCGAGGTCCTGCCGCAGCCGAAGCACCCCGAGTACGGGCAGTTCGTGCTTCGCCCGGCCGAAACGCGATCGCTCTTCGCCGAGAAGGGCTGGACTCGCGTCGTCGCCTTTCAAACGCGCAATCCGCTTCATCGCGCCCACGAATACGCGCTCGTTTACGGACTGGAAACGCTCGTGCGCCAGTGCGACACGGCGGGCGCGGTGCTCAACCCGCTGATCGGCGAGACCAAGGGCGACGACGTCGACGCCGCCACGCGCATGCGCACCTATCGCGCGCTGATCGACCAGAACGCCCTGGGCCAGGGCGACAGCGACGCCGCGCTCTGGAAGACAAAAAATTACACCCTGCACGACCGCGTCATCCTGCTCGGACTTGACATCAAGATGTTCTACGGCGGACCGAAAGAGGCCGTCATGCACGCCGTCTACCGCCAGAATTATGGTTTCACCGACATCATCATCGGTCGCAAACACGCAGACGCCCCCTACGACGACGGAAAGGACATCTGGGACGGCCTCGCGGCGCAGCGGATCTTCGATTCGCTCGGCGGGCACCTCGCGATCAAGCCGCTGAAGGTCGGCTTCGCGGCATTTTACGAAAGTATTGGTCGAGTCGATCTCGTTGAGAATCACGCCGATGAAAAACCCGTGAGCATCAGCGGGCGAGAGATTCGCGAGCAGCTCCAGGCCGGACGGCTGCCCGATCCACGCATCATGCGACCCGAGACCGCGAGGATCCTCATCGAATCGATGCGCAAGTAGCGTCCTTGCCGTGTTTTAAGAACTTGAATCGCGACAATTAATTTGATAGACTAATTGAAAGTTCCGGCTGGTGTCGATCTGGCTTCGGCCGGTTCTCGCGATGTCAGCGGAGACAACGCATCGCATCAAGCCGTCAAGCTGTTTCAAAACCCCCTCTCCCTTTCAGGGAGAGGGTCGGGGTGAGGGTGAATCCTTTCGGTTGAACTACTTTTCCTCCTCACCCAACCTCTCCTCCCCCCAAAGGGGATAGGAGTTTTGAAACCAGTTCGTATCACATCTGCTCGCCATTCGGAGGTGCGTACCATGTCTTGGAATCTGCGAACGACGCGCGCGGGGATGGGGTTCGTGTTGGGCCTTGTTGGATGCGTCATCTCAACAAGTCCGGCCTTCGGTCAAAATCGTTACTTCCCGCCGAACACGCCCTACGTCCTGCCGAACGGCGTCACCGTCCAGTCCTACGGCAATAACTTCACCCAGTTTGATCGCGAGGTCACGGACAACGTCAAGAACCTCAACGCCGGCACGATCAGGTTTGATTACAACACGTGGAACGCCGCCGGCAACCCCTCCCCGGGCGGAGGCGGCGCGCTGACCGGCGGCTTCTTCATGGCCGACGGCATCACCGTCAAGCCCGGCTTTGCGCTGCATTGGGTTCAGATTGTCGGACGCGACACCACCACCAACGGCGCCAATGACTGGGGCTTTAATCCGCAGAATCAGAACGGCCCGTTCCCCGACGCGGATGCGACGACACCTGTCTATCCGTACGAAAGCCTGCTTCCAGGCGTCAATCCCAACCCCGCGCCCACGCTCGGTTTCACCGATTTCCCGGCCCGGCCGTATGCTTGGGGCCATCAGGACTGGTTTGCCGAGCTGGCACTCACCTGCATTGCCAACAATCCGGGACCGGACGGATTCCGGGAGAGCCGCGTGATCGGCTCGTTCTTCTGGGGGTTCGAAGTCATTGTTCAACCAGGCGGAAATAATCTCATCGGCCGGATTGAGCCGTCCCTGTGGGGGACCGCCGGTGCGACCAACGACTTCATCACCACCATGAATGAATACTACGACGGCATGTCGCCCGACGGCCAGGTGACGCCGCGCCACCGCTTCGAGAATAACTCGAACTGCTTTGTGCCGGAGCCGGCGGCCGGCATGCTGCTTCTCGTTGCCGCGGGATTGGCGCTTCGCCGGCGTTCGCGCTGTGCCTGAACGGTCCTGACGCGCTGCGTCCACGGATGAATCAAACAAAGCCCTCGACCATGCACCAGTTGGTCGAGGGCTTTTGCTTTGGCGAGCCAGGACGGTGCCCAACAAGAATGCCCCGCGCCCATCCGACGAGTGCGGATTACTCCGCAGCGACGCGCAGCTTCACCAACGTCAAGCGAAGCACGCATCCCGACGGCGATGATTGATCCGAGTTTGATCGAACGACAGGCGTCTCCAACCGTGACGACGGGACTGGCCTGATGCTTGCAGAGGGGCTATATCAATGGATGGTGGACGCGGTTGGGCTTGCGGTGGCCGGTCGGGACCCGTGGCCGCATCCAAAGCCCGGCGGATCGCAGCAGGGATCATTTTCATGAAGACGATCATCGAGCCGTTTCGGATCAAGTCGGTCGAGCCGATTCGAATGACCACGCGGGAGCAGCGGGAGCGCATCCTGCGCGAGGCACATTTCAATCTCTTCCGCGTACCGGCGGAGGACGTGCTGATCGATTTGCTTACCGATAGCGGCACGGGGGCGATGTCGTCGGAGCAGTGGGCCGGCATCATGCGCGGCGACGAGTCCTATGCCGGCGCGGCGAGTTTCTTCCGGTTTCAGGATCGCATCACCGAGCTGACCGGCTTTGAACATGTATTGCCGACGCATCAGGGCCGTGCGAGCGAACGCATCCTCTTCGAACTCGTGGGCGGGCCGGGCAAAGTGGTCCCCAATAACGCCCATTTCGACACGACGCGCGCAAACGTCGAGCATTCCGGCGCGCGGGCGGTCGATCTGCCGATTCCCGAAGCGGCCGATCCGGCCAACCGCCATCCGTTCAAGGGCAACATGGATGTGGCGGCGCTGCGCCGGCTGATCGCGGAGGTCGGAGCGGATCGCATCCCGCTCGTGATGATGACCATCACGAACAACAGCGGCGGCGGGCAGCCGGTGAGCCTCGAGAACCTGCGAGCGGTGAAGGCGGTGTGCCGCGAACAGGGCCTGCCGTTATTTCTCGACGCATGTCGCTTTGCAGAGAACGCCTACCTCATCAAGCAGCGCGAGCCGGGCATGGCCGACCGCTCGATCCGCGAGATCGTGCACGAGGTCTTCGCGCTGGCCGACGGCGCGACGATCAGCGCCAAGAAGGACGGACTGGTCAACATCGGCGGATTGCTTCTGCTGCGCGACGAGAAGCTGCTTCACGCGGCCAGCAATCTGCTCATTCTCACCGAGGGGTTCATCACCTACGGCGGTCTGGCCGGGCGCGATCTCGAAGCGATGGCCCAGGGGTTCGAGGAGGTCGTGCAGGAGGACTATCTCGCCTATCGAATTCGCAGCGTGGAGTACCTCGGCGAGAAGTTGTCCGCCATCGGCATCCCGATCGTTCAGCCGCCCGGCGGCCATGCGATCTACCTCGATGCCGCCGCGATGTGCCCGCAGATCCCGGCGCATCAGTTTCCGGGCCAGGCAGTCGTGTGCGCACTTTTTCGCACGGGCGGCATTCGAGCCGTCGAGATCGGGAGCGTGATGTTCGGCGCGAAAACCGGCTCGCCCGCGCCGAGCTTACCCGCCGTCCCGCAGCCTCCGAAACGGCCTCGGCTCGAACTGGTGCGTCTGGCCTTGCCACGGCGGGTTTATACGCAGAGCCACATCGATTACGTCATCGAGGCCGCGAGCGAGGTCCACGAACATCGCCGAGCGCTTCGCGGACTTCGCATGACGTACGAGCCTCCCGTCCTGCGTCATTTCACGGCGCGGTTTGAAGAGATCGAAACCGCGGGTTGATCCGGCGGGGAATTGACGCCCTTGTGCGAAGCGCGGTATATTATCTATAAGCGGATCAAGTTATCGTGTATTCGGTCCGCGCGGAGGAGTGAGACATGACGCCGCGACGCATGTTCGAGTGGATGATGGCCTGCCTCGTCGTCTTTGTGCTGGTTTCGAGCGACGCGCTTCAGGCGGAACAAATCACCGGCTACGTCCTGCGCCAGGGCGACTTTGCCCCCATCGCCGGCGCCAAGGTGACGCTCCAGGCGACGACGACACACGTCTTCACGCAAGCCGACGGCTCGTTCACCTTGCCGGTGCGCGCCGGCACCGAGCGCGTGATCGTGGGCGCCGCCAAGGGTTACTTCAACGCCGGCGTCACGCTCACACCGCCCGCTTCTGGTGTGCAGATCTTTCTTGAACCCGTGCCGCAGGACGACGACCCGGCTTACGCCTTTCGCGAACCGATCGAGGCCTGCGGCTTCTGCCACCCGAATCAGTTCAATGAGTGGAATGACTCACCGATGGCGCGCGGCGGGCTGAACACCTGGGTGCACGACATCTACAATGGCATGGGGACGCCGGGAGGTCTTGGCGGCTTTGTCTACACGCGCGACTCCATCTATGCGCCGACCAATCCCAACTCCGAGTGCGCCTCCTGTCATCAGCCCGAATCCTGGATCCCCGCTCCCTTCAGCCGAATGGAAGGACCGCAGGATCCCAACTATCCCTCGCCTGCTGCCGCACACGGCATCTCGTGCAGCGTCTGTCACAAGGTCGCCAACGTCGACGTCTCACGAATTGATTTCCCCGGCATCTTCCCCGGCGCCGTCCTCTTCACGCGACCGGCTGGCCAATTTCCCAACGAAGTCATGTACGGCATGCTCGGCGACGCCACGTACAACGTCCCCACGCTGATGCGGCCTTCGTATCAGCCCCAGCTGGCGGCCGAGGTCTGCGGCGCCTGCCACCAGGATCGCAGCGATCCGGACGAGAATCACACCTACACCGGCCCCATCTCCGAGCCGACCTACACCGAATGGGCCCAGTCGCCCTACAGCGATCCGCAGTCGCCGATGTATGCCAATTGCATTACCTGTCACATGCCGCCCACGGAGCACACCACGCTCTGCGAGGTGATCTGGCCGCCGCTGGAACGCCAAGTCGGCACGATTCGCTCGCATGATATTCGCGGCACGACGCCTCTGTTCCTCGAAAATGCTGTTTCCCTGGGCATGACGACTTCGGTTGTCGACAGCGAACTGACCGTGAACGTCACCCTGACCAATACCGGCACGGGTCATCATGTCCCCACCGGTGTCACCACGCGCAACATGATCCTGCTGGTCGAAGCCTGGCCCGATGGCGGCGATCCGATCACCGATCTGCTGCCACTCGCAAACGGCCCCACGGTCCACATCCTGGGCGGTGTCGGAAATCCGGCACAAGGCCATTACGGCGGTCGCCCCGGCAAGCTCTATGCCAAAGTCCCGCACGATGCCCAGAACAACTTCCCCGCCTTCTTCACCGATGCGACCGGCAACATTTTCGACAATCGAATCGCCGCCCTGGAATCGGACGCCACGCAATACACCTTCTCGTTGCCACAAACCAGCGGCGACGTCCGCGTGCGCGCCAGATTGCTCTATCGACGCGCCTGGCGCGCGCTCGTGGACGCCAAGCAATGGACGCAGGACGGCCACGGGAACCCGTTGAGCGATGTCGCTCCGCCCCACTACGGATACCTGATGGAAATGGCCGAGACGGCGGTTCCCAACTGTGCCGAGGCCGGCAGCGGCGACGTCAATGGTGACGGGTTGCTCAACGGCGCGGATGTCGGCGGCTTTGTCGATCTGCTGTTGAACCACTCGCTAGGTCCCGCCGGAGCCGCCTTTTGTGCTGCGAACATGCAACCGGACGCGGTGCTGAACGGCGATGATCTTGTGCTGTTCGTCGCGGCGATGCTAAAGCAATAGCTTCTGCTAGGGGGCGCTGGGCTGTCGCGGCATGCGCCCGAACCCCGCATGGCGGCAAAATAACGCGGGTTGCAACGCGCCCGGAGGGATTCGAACCCCCGACCGTCGGATTAGAAATCCGATGCTCTATCCGGCTGAGCTACGGGCGCCTCGTTCCCATCATCATATCCGCTCATTGAGCCTCCGAACACGAGGTGTAAACGCCTTGGTGCCGTCAAGCAGCCTCCGTCGCAGCAGCGGCCGGTGACGGCGGGGAGTCGAGCGGCCTTGCGAGAGGGGTCGCGTTATAATACCCGCGGCAAGCCAATCAAACAGGAATAGACACGTAGCAGTCTGAAGGAGACACAACCATGAGTACGCGCAAGGGGTTGAAGCGGGTCATCGCCTCGGACGGCAGGGGGATGGCGAGGGATGAGGCATCCGTCTGGATCATTCGGTCGTCGGCGGAGCGGCGCGTGCGCGTGATGGCGGCGGCTGTCGGTTTGGCGGTGGCTGTGTTTTGGTCGCCGGTGACGTATGCCGGGCCGGATGAGAAGCCGGCGAGTCTGACCGCGTTACAGAAGCAACTTCGCAGCGAGTATCGCAGCGGGAATTACGAAGCGGCGCTGAAGACCGCCGAGAAGATTCAGGCGATGCAGCCGAATGAAGTGTACGCGATGTACAACGTGGCGTGCATGAACTGCCTGCTCGGGAAGCATGATGAGGCCTACAAGTGGCTGGAGAAGGCGATCGATGCGGGCTATCGCGACGCCGACGGGCTGATCGAGGATTCGGATTTCCGCACGATTCGCGGCGAAGATCGATTCCGCGCGCTGATTCGGCGCATTCGAGCGGCGACCTCGGACACAACGAAGCACGGCGGCGGCGTGGCCGACGTGCGCAAGAAGGACCCTCCCGCACCGGAGAAAAAGGCCGGCAATCGGCAACCCGAGGATGAGGACGAAGGCGACAAGCCGAAGCCGGAAACCAAGCCGAAGAAAGTGGTCAAGAAGCTGTCGCCGCAGGAGGCGAGCGAGAAAATCAACGAGCTGACGCAGGAATTGATCAAGGTTTCCAGCGAGGGAGATAAAGACAAGGCGCTGGATTTGGCGACCAAGGCGTATGAGATCGCCAAAGCGTCCGAGGTGGGCGGGTTGATTTCGCTCACGTCGTACAACATGGCGTGCATGCACGCGTTGAAGAAGAACACCGACGAAGCGTTCAAGTATCTGGAGGAAGCCATCGGCGCCGGCGGGGGGTTTACGCGTGATATGGCGGCGCAGATGGAGGGCGACAGCGACCTGGACCACATCCGCAAGGACGCGCGCTACAAGAAGCTGCTGGAGAAGGCCAAGAATCTGCGGCCGCCGGCGGCGCGCGTCGGTCAGCGCGGCTCGGCCGACAAGAAGGTCGGATTCCGTTACGAAGTAACAACGCCCAAGGGGTTGAACAAGAGCAAGGCGGCGCCGCTGGTTGTGGCGTTGCACGGGTTCGGCAGTTCGGCAATGGAGGAGAAGGAAACGTGGCGCGAAGCGGCGGCGCGCGTCGGGGCGATTCTGTTGACGCCACAGGGGACGAATCAGCGCGGCTCGTCGTACAACTGGGGCGACAACCTCGACGAGATCGAGGAGAACATCATGTCGGCGATCGACGACGTGATGGACAAGCAGAACATCGACAAGAAGAAGATCGTCATCGCCGGGTTCTCACAGGGCGGGCAGATCGCGTACGCCCTGGCGCTGCGTAATCCCGATACCTTCTGCGGCGTGATTCCGGTTTGTGGTCTCTGCAAGGAGTCGGAATCGTCCTTTGATGACGACGCGGTGAAAAACCTGCGCGTGTGCATCCTCTATGGCTCGGACGACGAGGACGAAATCCTCGACTCCAACAGGAAGGCGGCCGAGAAGTTCAAGCAAAGCGGCGCGAAGGTCTCGGTCAAGGCCTACGACGGCGGCCATGCCTATCCCTCCGACGCGGACGAGATGCTGGCCGACGCGCTGAAGTTCGTCCTGAACAAGTAACAGCAGGCCAGCCACCCTTTCATACGGCGACCGGCGCGCGCGATCGCAAACGTGAGCGCGGCCGGTGCGCCGACGCGCCGGTTGGCGGGTACAATGCGCGCGAATCGGGGCGAGGGTTCATGGACGCCGACGCATTGTTTGATGATCTGACCGAGCCGCAGAAGCAGGCCGTCGCGCATACCGACGGGCCTTTGCTGGTTCTGGCGGGCGCCGGCTCGGGCAAGACGCGCGTGATTACGCGTCGCGCCGCGTACATCGCGGCGACGGTTGCCTCGCCCGACCAGGTGCTGGCGATCACGTTCACGAACAAGGCGGCGGGCGAAATGCGCGAGCGCATTGCGGAGCTGGGCGCGCTGGGGGACAACCCCTACGCGCGGATGTGGGTCTGCACGTTCCACAGTCTGTGCGCGCGGTTGCTGCGGCTGTACGCCGATGCGGCGGGGGTGTCGCGTTCGTTCACGATTCTGGATGACGGCGACCGGGCCAAACTCGTTCGCGAGGCGATTGAGGCGTGCGAACTGCGCGTGGAGAACTGGACGCCGTCCTCCGTCGAGCACGCCATCAGCGACGCGAAGAACAACCTCCTGACGCCGCAGGCCTTCGCCGAGCAGGCGACGGACTTTCACGGCCGGACGGTCGCGCGCATCTACGAGGCCTATCAGGCGCTGCTGGCCCGCAATCAGGCGGTGGACTTTGATGATTTGCTGATGCTCGCGGCGCGCCTGTTGACCGAGCAGGACGACGTCCGCGCGGCGCTGTCGGATCGCTTTCGCTACCTTCTGATTGACGAATACCAGGACACGAACCATGCGCAATACATCATCGCCAGCCGTCTCGCGGCGGCGCGGCGGAACATCTGCGCGACGGGCGACCCCGATCAATCCATCTATGCGTGGCGGGGCGCGAACATTCAAAACATCCTCGATTTCGAAGAGGAATATCCCGACGCAACGGTGATCCGATTGGAGCAGAACTTCCGATCGACCGGGGCGATCCTCGCTGCCGCGTCCGCCGTCATCGCCTGCAACCAGCGGCGCAAGGACAAGGCGCTCTGGACCGAACAGGAGACCGGTCCGGCCGTGCGCGTGTGGCGCTGCGAGGACGAGCGCGCCGAGGCGCAGCGCATCGCGGAGGACATCGCCTGGCACCTGCGCGAGGGGCGAACCGGCGGCGACGTCGCCGTGTTCTATCGCGTCAATGCGATGAGCCGTGCGATTGAAGACGCGTTGCGCGCGGCGGGCATTCCCTATCAAATCGCGCGCGGCGTGGAATTCTACAACCGCAAGGAAATTCGCGACGTGCTGGCGTATCTGCGAGCCATCGTGAACCCGGCCGATCAACCGGCGTTGTTCCGCGCGATGAGCAATCCCTCGCGTGGGATCGGCGCGGCCACGCAGGCAAAGATTCGCGCGCTTGCCGAACAGCAGGGGATCACCGTGAGCGACGCGCTGGAGCAGCTCGCGGCCGGGGGCGGTGCGGTGGGGAAGAAGCTCGCGGGCTTCACGAGCCTGATGCGTCACTTGCGCGCAATGTCGGCGCAGCCTGTGCGGCCGATCGTGGAGGCCGTTTTGAGCGAGGCGGGGTTTGACCCGTCGGCCGGGGGTGGGCAGCGATCGCTCGGTGGTGATGCCTCGGGCTGGCTGGAAAGCGACGCCGTGGAAAACGTGCGGGAATTGGTGACAGCAGCGCGGCAGTTCGATCAGGACAACCCCGATGGCACGCTGACGGACTGGTTGCAACAGATCAGCCTCGTGTCGGACACGGACGCGCTGGACGAGCAGGGCGGCGCGGTGACGTTGATGACGCTGCACACGGCGAAGGGGCTGGAGTTTCCGCTGGTGTACATCGCCGGGCTGGAGGAAAATCTGCTGCCGCATCGGCGGGCGCTGCGCGAGGGCGAGGACGACATCGAGGAGGAGCGGAGATTGTTCTTCGTGGGGATGACGCGGGCGATGGACTCGCTGACGATCACGCACGCGAAATACCGCATGACGCGCGGCATCACGGAGCGCTCGACGGCGTCGCGCTTCTTGAGCGAACTGCCGGCGGAGGGCGTTGAGCATGAGTCGTTCGAGATCGAGCGCGATCGGGCACGCAGTCACCTCGGCGAATTCAACGAGGGCGAAGAGTCGTTCGACGCGTCAGGGTATTATCCCGGCCAGCGCGTGCGGCACGACGAATACGGCGAGGGCACGGTGCTGACCGTGGAGACGCGCGGCCGAACGCCGTATGTACGCATCCACTTCGACTGCGGCGAGCGCAGCTTCGCACTGGAGCATGTGTCGTTATACATCATGGACGGAGAATGCTAAGTGGAGCCGCAGAATGATTCATAGGGTGTGGCACCGGCGTCCCGCCGGTGAATCACAGGCGAGACACCCGGGCCACAAGTGAATGCTCGTTGCGGTGCCACTTAGACTGCGCGAAGCCCGTGTTGGACGAAACGAGAGAGGCATGTTGATGGAAGCTCGGATCGTAAGAAGCGTGGTGAGGGCCGCGGTTTGATGAATCACGTCGCCGTTATTCTCGCCGGCGGATCGGGTCGGCGGTTGTGGCCGCTTAGCCGCGCGGATCGTCCCAAACAGTTGCTTCGCATCGTCGAAGGTCGGAGCCTGCTGCGCCATGCCTACGACCGCCTGCGCTTGCGCCTCGCTCCGTCGGACATCTTCGTCGTCGCGCTGGAGCGGCATCTCGATGCGATCGCCGGGCAACTGGAAGGCATCCCGCGCGAGAATCTTATCGGCGAACCGGTCGGCCGCGATACCGCCAACGCGATTGCCCTGGCGGCGGCGATTCTGAACGAACGCCGGTCCGGCTGCACGATGGGGGTCTTCACGGCCGATCATCTCATCCGCCCGATTCAGACTTTCAGCGAAATCGTTGCACGGGGGTACGAGGCGGCCGAGACCCATGCCGACGCCCTGGTGACGTTTGGCATTCGCCCGACCGAGCCGAGCACGCAGATGGGCTACATCGAGCGCGGCGAGCCGGTCTCGCCCGGCGTGTTTGCCGTGAAGTCCTTTCGCGAAAAGCCCGACGCGGCGACGGCGAAGCAGTACATGATCGGCGGCGCGCACGATTGGAACAGCGGCATGTTCGTCTGGCGGCTGCCGACGATTGTGTCGGCGTTGCAACGTCATCTGCCGCAGGCATGGGAGGCGCTGGCGCGGGTGGCGCCACGGTGGGGCAGTGAGGCGGGCACACGCGCCGCGGCGGAAGTGTACCCGACGCTGACGAAGACAAGCATCGATTACGCCGTGATGGAGAAAGCGGCGAAGGTCCTCGTGGTCGAGATGCCGCTGGAATGGCACGATCTGGGTCATTGGACGAGCCTCCCGGCGGTGGTCGGTGCGGACGGCGCAGGGAACACGATATCGGCGACGCGGGTGGCGGCCCTGGCGGCAAAGGGCAACATCGTGGTCAGCGAAGAAGACCACCTGATTGCGGCGATTGGCGTCAGCGATCTGGTCATTGTCCAGAGCGCCGACGCGACGCTCATCTGCCACAAGAGCCAGATCGACCGGCTGAAGGATCTGCTCGACGAAATCGGCCGGGACTACGGCACGCGGTACGAGTAAACGCCGAAGCGATCTGGTTCGGAATCGGCTGTCAATCCAAATCTGCCCGGGATGATACAATACCGTCCATGCAACGCATCCTCGGCATCGACTACGGCACGACGCGGATCGGCATCGCCGTTGCGGACCTCGAAACGAAGGTGGCCGTGCCGCTGACGGCACTGGCCGGTCGCAACGACGTGACGCGGGATGCCCGGGCCATGGTCGACGCCGGCGCGGAGCAGGGGGCGGTCGCGTTTGTCGTCGGTCTGCCGTTGAGTATGGATGACAGCGATTCGCAGCAGACGGCGCTGACCCGCCGTTTCGCCGCCGAGTTGGAACGGCTATCCGCGAAACCAGTCTATTTTCAGGACGAGCGACTCTCATCCATGGCGGCGGCCGATGCCCTGCACGAGCTGCACGGCGGCCGTCGAAGCGGCCAGCGCCGCGCGAAGCAAAGCGGCCGCCTGGATGCCGTCGCGGCGCAGCGCATTTTGCAGGCCTATCTGGATAACCCCGAATCCGTGTTGCCGGGCCGATAACGCGCCGCGGCACGATTTTCGACCCGCCGTCGAGCGGTTACTATTACAAGGAAAGAGAGCGAACGGTTGATCCGCTGACCCCGAGCGGGGCCGGTCAAGGAGACGCAGCATGGCAAAAGCAGCTTCGACGTTGTTCGGCAAGCCGCGGCACGAGGGCGTGCGCGTCGTCGTCACCGGGCAGGTCGGTGTGGACAAGAAGCAGTTCCTGGAAGAGGTCGTCCGCATCGCCGCCGAGCGCGGGCACGACGTGAAGCTGCTCAACGTCGGCGACATGATGTATGCCGAGGCGCCCGACGTGGTGCGCGGCCGCATCCTCGATCTGCCTCGGACGCGGCTGAACAGCCTGCGCCGGGCGGCTTTCAAGGATATCCTCGCCACTGCGGAGAAGTCGCCGAACGTCATCATCAACACGCACGCCACGTTTCGCTGGAAGCATGGGTTGTTCGAGGCGTTCGACTTCGATCAGATGACCGCGCTGGATGCCGATCTTTACATCACGCTGGTGGACAACGTCGATGCGATCCACGAGCGGCTGCTGCGCGATCACGACTTGGCTCACACACTGAAGGACATCATGGTCTGGCGCGAGGAGGAGATTCTCGCGACGGAAATCCTCTCGCACGCCATCTGCGGCCATGGGCGCTTCTACGTCCTCGCCCGCGGGCAGGAGGGGGCTACGGCCAAGTCGCTCGTCCGGCTCATGTTCGAGAAAGACCGCAAGCGCATCTATCCCAGCTTCCCCATGTCGCACGTGATGGACATGCCCGATGTGCTGGCGGAGATCGACGGCTTCCGCGACGCACTGGCCGAGCATTTCATCTGCTTCGATCCCGGTGATTTGGACGAAAAGCGCCTGCTTTTTGAAGCGGCCGAGGCGACGAAGCGCGGCGAGCAGACGTTCAAGCTGGCCGTCAATCGCCGCGACCTGGTCTTCAACGTCACCGATGTCACCAGCGTGGCCCGGGACATCGACGGGCAAATCTATGCCCGCGACTTCAAGCTGATCGACCAGTCCGACATGATCGTGAGCTACATCCCCGAGCTGACGGGCGGCATCCCCGGCCTGTCCAGCGGCGTCGAGCGCGAGTTGCAGCATGCATTTGAGGGGACCAAAGAGGTTTTCGTCATCTGGCGGCCGAAGAAGGAACCGTCGCCCTTTGTGACCGAGACGGCGACGAAAGTCTTCACATCGGTGGAGGAACTGTTCCAATACTTCCAGTCGCGCGGGTACATCGGGGATTATCAACTCAACCTGCTTCGCACCGGCGCGCCGAAAGAACGCGGCCGGTTCGGATGAACATCGTTAGTACCGTTCCCCGGTCGGCGTGATGCGCGGCAGCGGCGTGCCGGGCATGCAGGTCGGCGGCACGTCGGAGGCACGGCCGATCCCCATCTGTTCACGCAACGCCGCCAGCTTGGCGATTTCCTCCGGCGGCAACGCGCGCGTCTGGCCCAGTTGATGCGCCATGAACAGCACGTGCGAGCCGTGTTCGAGTTTCTCCAATTTGAAGAACGCGTCGGCGGCCGTCTTGCCCACGGTGATCGAACCGTGCCGGTCGAGCACCAAGGCGTCGTAACGACGGATCAACTCGCGCACGACCGTGGCGCCCTCCACCGTCGCGGGCGTCGCATAGGCCGTCACCGGCACCTGGCCGAATGCAAGAATCACCTCCGGCAGGGCGCAAGGATCGATGGTCAGTCCGGCAACGGTGAAGGCAATCGTTGTCGGCGGGTGCGCGTGAATCGCGGCGCCGATGTCCGGCCGCTCGGCGTAGGCCGCGAGATGCATCCACCGCTCGCTCGATGGTTTGCCGCGTCCGAGAATCGGCCGACCGGACCCGTCGATGAGCACGAAGTCCCCCGGATCGATCATGCCGAGGCACGAGCCGCTCGGTGACACGAGGAAGCGGTCAGGCCCCGCGCGAGCCGAAACGTTCCCGTCGGTGCCGGCGACGAGGCCGCGGTCATAGACGCGGCGGGCGATGTCGGCCAGTTCCCGTCGCAATTGCCATTCGCTGATCATTCGCTGCTCGCGCTGCGTCAGGGTGTGTTTGAACTCATAAGAAGGTAACGGATTGCGCACGGCCCGTCCAAGTTGTGGTTCAATCTCGCCGGAGCGATGCCAGGAGCGGCGCGCGGGACGCCGTGCGCGCCGCCCAGGCGCTGGCCGCCATCCCGCAGCCGGTGCAGAGCAGCAGGGTCAGCGCAAGTTGGTTCCACGGTGCATCCGATGCCTGCTGTGACGACCCCGCGAGTTGCGGTCCGACCGCCACGGCCGACGCCGCGATCCCGATGAGTAAGCCCGCCGCCAGCAGCGCGGCATTTTCCACGAGCACAAGGAACCGCAGTTTCACGCGGCTCATACCGACCGCTCGCAGCAGCGCCAGCTCGCGGCGGCGCTCCAGGACGCTGCGCAGCATGACCGCCGCGAGACCGAGCGTGCCCAGCACCAGACCCAGCCCGCCGAGGGATTGGAATGTTGACAAATAGGTGTTTTCTATCGCCAGGTAGCCCGCCAGCCGTGAGGCCGTGTGCGTCGCGTCGAAGCCGAGATAGGACAGATCGTGCTCCAGAGCCGACTCCACCTGCTCGGCGCGCTCCGGCGGCACGTCGATCAGAAAAAACGAATAGCCCGCGATGGATGGATACAGCCGCTTGAAGTTCGATTCGGCGATGATCAACTCGCCCTGCAACACGCTGCCGACCAGCGTGGCGACGAGGCGCAGCTTGACCGGCCGGCCGCGCTCGTCGACCGCGAGCCAGTCGTCGCCGAGCGACAACTTGAGCAACCACGTCGTGGTGTTGGCGTCGGCAATGACCGGAATCGCGCCGTCGTCGAACGTGCGATGGAGCAGCTTCCACGGATTCAGGCGCTCGGCGGGGGAGGCGTCGAGGTGTGAGGTGAAGGAGAATCCGCCGCGCCCGATCATCGCGTCGGTCGCCCCAAGGATGCGCGGGCGGCTCACGCGGTACAGGTTCTCGCAACTGGCGTCCTCGCCGGGTTGAACGCGAAACGACTGAATCGACGAGCCGCGAAGAAGTTGGGCAGTCTCCGGCGCGAGTCCGATCGTGGCGCGACTGCGCGGATCGCCGAGGTCCTCGGCGATCGGCGCGATGGACTGCGCCATCAGGGAGAAGCCGCCCAGGCCGCCGGACCGCGCGAAGTCCGTCTGGGTCACGTCGCGGCGGTAGAGGCCGACCGATATGACGACGAATGTCGCGCAGGCGATCAGTCCGCCGGCGAGCAGGCTGCGGCCGGGATGTCGCCGCGCGTTGCGAACACCCAGTCGTAGCAGGGCGCCAGAACCGGGGGCGATGGGGCGGCGCGAATCGGCGCGCATCCATGCGCGCAGCCCTGACAAGCCGGCGATCAGCACCAGCGCGCCGGCGCTGAAGAACGCCGCCGGCGCTCCCGTGGAGCCGCGTTGCGCGCCCAGTATCGCAACGAGGCACGCTGCTACCGCACACAGCACCGAGAGGCGCGTCGACCACGGCGAAGCTGCGCCGCGCGCCGTGGATGGCGATTCGATCTCGCCGGCCATCAGGGATCGAGCCGAGCGGCGCGCCATCCCGCGACTGCTCCACGCGATCATCGCGACGGCGGGAACGAATCCGGCGATCGGGCCGATCCACAGGGCGCTTCCATCGCAGTGCAGCGACAGAAACGTGACGCTCCCGGGCAGCGCCCACCACGTTTGCAATCCTGTCAGCATCAGCCACGCGTAGCCCAGTGCAGCGGCTGTCCCACCGGCTACGCCAACCAGCGCGAGCAGACCGCCCTCGATCAACAGCAGCCGCGACGCGGTGCGCACCTCGAAGCCCAGCGCCAACAGCAGGCCGATCTCCCCCGCGCGCCGCTCGATGCCGAGTCGAAAGATCAGAACGACCAGCAGGAACGCCGCGGCGATCAGAAACAGGCTGAATCCCAGAAACAACATGCCGAAATCGGTGCTGCCGGCCGCGGCGCGCTCCACCCGGCCGCGCAGATCATCAACGCGAAGGCCCATCTCGGACGGGTCCAGGCGGCGCAACAACTCCTGTTCGAAACGCGCAGCCAACAACGCCGGATCGCCTGACGCCCGCGGGCTCACGTTGCCGGCTTGGTTCGTGACGCCTTCCATGCCGGAGTTCGCTGGATAAACGTGTATTGAAGTCAACGTTCCGAACGGCGCATCGGCCTCGGCCCAAAGCCGCCGACCCGTCGTTAATGCGACGAAGGCCTTCGGCGTGGCACGATGTTTGTCCCAGTAGTCCTCGTCCTTCGGGCGTATACGCTTCATGTCCATGGGGAACGGCGCGTCCCACTCCGACAGGCGATTCGTCGTCGTGATGCCTTCGTACGTCGGCGTCAGTCCGGGGTCGGCTGCCGCGCCGGTCATTCGTACAATGCCGCGCAGCGTCAGCGTCGTCGTGGACTCTTCCAGCTTGCCGAATGGGCGGCTCACGAAGTAACGCAGTCGAAGCACGTCGCCGACCTTCGCGGCCAGGTCCTCCGCGGCCCACGTATTAATATAAATGTCGCCATCATGCAGCGGCAGCGCGGGCGAGCCATCGGAAAGCGTCAGCCCGCGCTCGGACTCGATGGCCGTTGCGACGGAGTACGGGATCCCCTCCGGCTGATCGGTCCGCGAAAGATCGTTCACGAGATAGGTCAGTATCGGATCAAGGACCACCCCCAGCGCCGCGGCCGCTTCACGTGCTGCTTTTTCGACGGGTGGTTCCAGTAGGATGCGCCGCGTCTCGAGCGAGACGTACCCTCGCGCCTCATCCACGCGGAGTGAGAGATCGTAATCCGCGAGCGTCGCTGCGCGCCGCAGCGCCGCCTCGATGACAGGCTCCCCGCGTTCCTGGAACGAGACGGCGCCAAAGTGAAGGATCGCGTTGACGCGGCCCTCCTGCCGAAGCCGCTTCTGCAATTCGGCGAGATCAACAAACGCGTTGAGCGGCAATTGGGTTCCGGGCGAAAGTGCCAGCCCGCCCAGCTCCGCATCAGCCGGCAGAATGCCCGACACGCGCAGTCGAAACTGCATCGCCAGATCGTCGCGCCGACCCAGCAGCGTCTCCGCAGGCACCACCTGCGCTTTGGCGACGGCGATGATCACCTCGTCGCCCGCCTTCGCGCCCAGCCGTCGCGCCAACTCCGCATTGAGCACCACGCCATCTTCCCGCGCGGGCGATCCGCCCGGCCCCGTATCGCTCACGGGCAGCCCGATCACCGTGACGCGGTTTTCCCGCGCGCGCGAATCCGCATGGGTGAGTTGCGCCGAGATCAGAATGCACGACCGCGCCCCGGACGCCGTGCCGCGCACCGATTCGGCAAGTTGCTGCGTGAAGAATCGCGGCGCGAGGACGGCTTGATCGACTCCGGCCAGCCGCTTCAGCGCCTGCGCATGCAGGCTGCCGCGCATCGAATCGCCCACCAGCAGCGCGCCGGTCAGAACCGCCGACCCCGCCAGAACCGACAGCACGACGGCCAAGTGGCTGCGCGCGTGATACGTCAGGCTGTGGCGAACAAGCCGGCCGATTGTCACACGAGGCTCCTAAGACAACGGCGTCAGTCGACCGCCGACCAGTTCGTATCGCCGCTTGAATTGATCGGCCAGCGCGCGGCTATGCGTCACCGCCACCAGCGCCGCGCGCTGCTCCGCCGCAACGTCGAGGAGCAATCGCGCAACGCCATCGGCCGATGCGCGATCGAGATTGCCCGTCGGCTCGTCGGCCAGCAGCAGGCGCGGCTGGTTGATCAGTGCACGGGCGATCGCCGTGCGCTGCCGCTCACCGCCGGAGAGTTCCGCCGGGCGATGATCCATGCGATCGGCCAGGCCCACGCGCGAAAGCAATTGCTCGGCACGCGTCAGGGCCGATGTCTGCGCTGGATCACGCTCGGCGGCGTCACGATCTGGACCGGCCAGCGCCGGAACGACGACGTTCTCCAGCGCCGTGCAATAGGGCAGCAGCAGGTGATCCTGAAAGACGAAACCGATCTGGCGATTGCGAAACGCTGCCAGTTGTGCTTCGGGGAATTCGAACGGGTCTTCGCCAGTAAGAAGGAGCCTGCCGCGGCTGGGTGGCTCCAGCGTGCCGAGGATCGCCAGCAGCGTGCTCTTGCCCGATCCGCTCGGTCCCATGATCGCGACCGTGTCGCCGGGGTGCAGTTCCAGCGAGCATTCGTCGAGGATTTGCAGCGATCCCCGCGGCGTCTCGTAGTCCTTGCCGATGGCCACGGCGGAGAGGACGGGTACGCGAAAGGAAGATCCGGGCGCATTCGGATCCGGCGTGGTCGGCCCCTGTGACGTCCCGTCCGTCATGGCATCCACCCGCGACCTCTAATCGACTATTCGACCCGCTGCACGTGCGCATTGTTCAAACACGCGCCACGCCGACTGGGCCATGATTGTATCAGAATAACGTGACCGCACCGCCTCGCGTCCAGCCTTTCCCAGGCGCTCCGTTTCCTCCGGTGCGTCCATCAGGTTCGCCAGCTTGGCCGCGAGATCACCCGAATCATGCGGCGCGAACAGCAGGCCTCCGCCCGTATCGCCGACCAGCTCGGGAAAACTTCCATGCGCCGGCTGCACGACCGGCACGCCCTGTGCCATGGCCTCCAGCACCGACAGCCCTTTGGCCTCGCGATAGATCGTCGGCACCGACAGCACGGTGCAGGCGCGCAGCAGATCGGCCTTGCCGGCGCGATCGACCTCGCCGCGATAGTCGATCCGATCCTCGTGGCCGGCGCGGCGCCAGGTGTTTCGCAAATTGTCAAAATATGAACGTTCGGGCCGGCCGAGGTAGCCACCAATGAGCAATCGCACGTCGCGGCCCTCGGCGCGAAGGCGGCTGAATGCGTCAATCAGCAGGTGCAGGCCTTTCTCCGGGCAGATGCGCGCCAGGTAGCCGACGGTGAACGTTGCCGGCCTCGGTCGAGGCGCCTCCGGACCAAAATCATCGGTATGCACGCCGAGCGGGACAGGGTGAATTCTCGCCGCGTCGATGGCGAATTCGCGGGACGCATAGTCGCCGTAATAGCGCGTCACCGCGATGAACGCGTCCACGTCGCGCTGCCGCGCGCGGATCAGGTCCAGAACGCGCGCCCGTTGTGCCGCGGGCAGCTTGTCGATGAAAATGTCCTCGCCGGTCAGCGTGCAGACAACGCCGACGCCCAGCCGCCGTTTGATCTCGCGCGCCAGGCCGACGAAGAACACATCCGGCAGATGAACCACGTCCGGCTCGAACGCGCCGACCGCCTCAATCAACTCATCCAGTTCCACCGAGAGCGGCCCGCGCTCGCCCTCCAGCACGGCCGCCGTCAAATCGCCCGCGACCGCGCCGGATGTTTCGCCCGCCCAGCGCATCACGCTTCGCAGCAGCGACGGCGCATCCAGCATCCGTCGCAGAAACGCCGGGACACGCCCAAAGAGCGGCGATTTGTTCTGGAGGTAAACGTTGATACCGCCGTACAGCACGCGCGACTGGCTCACGTCGCGCTCGTCGGTGCGGATCGGCGTGAACACCGGTACGAGGACCACCTTGCGACCCTGGCGAATCAAGGCCGCCGCCAGCGTGTTATCGCGCATGCAACTGCCGCAGAGCATGCCTCCGGCGCCGGCGGTGAGGTAGGCCAGTCTCATTCAGATGCTGCCGCGAAGTGGCACAAAAAAAGCGGGCCGCCCGGATTCGGACAGCCCGCGCGCGATTCAAGTTTCTCCCGCCGTCCGTCAAACATCGAACCATGCGGGTGTCCGTCGCAGCAAGGGCTAGCGGCGGCGGCGAAGCACGAGGCCGCCCAGCATGAGCAGGGCCGCCGTCGCCGGCTCCGGCACAAAGGTCGTATTGACGACGCAGACGTAGTCAAACACGATCGGCTTGTCGGGCTGTGCCGGGTTGCCGATGGCGCCGACGCCGGACCAGTTCTGCGCGATGCGCGACGCGCCAAAGTCAATCTGGCCAGACGAACTGCTGGGCATGACGACCGGCGAGACGAGGCCGAACATGCTCAAATCGTTTTCGAATGTGATCGAATAATCTTCGCTGGTGGTGAACTCTCCGGTGGCGGCGTTGTAGCTGCCGCTCGACGAACCGGGCACGATGCTGACCGTGATCGCGCCGGTCTGGATGCCGCCCGGCAGTTCGATCGAATCGATGAATTGCAGGTAGCTGTCGAACTGCGCCGTGCCGTTCACGTCGTCATAGCTCAACGTAAAGTTCGTGCTGGAAATCTGCCCGCTGCGCGGTCCGCCGTACTGGGCCGGAAAGTTCAGCGTGAAGAAATTCGGCTGGCCCGGATCATGCACCGCCGAGAGGGCGATCATTCCGGCCTGCGCGGCCGATGCCAGGGTTACGACGCCAAGGGCCGCCGCCAGGACTTTCATCTTCAACATGCAGGATGCTCCTTTCTGAAAACGACTCGCGCAAGCGTGTTGGGTCGGTAAAGCCGGAACTATAGCCGATTCCCGCTCCTTTGAAAAGCAACGCAAACCTCACACCGGCTTCACGAAATTCAGGTCAGCCATCGGGTTGGTCCTCTTTGAACCGCACGCTTGCCACGCAACGCACGGCCGATCACGCCGGTGGCTTAATTCCTGCTCGGTGGGCGACCCGGACCTTCTCCAAAACACAGGATGTCCCCGTCCTCTGTCCCAATTACGAGACAGCCACCCCCGACGGCCGGGGACGCCGTCACGGGCGAACCGGCTTCGTACCGCCACCGCTCCTCGCCGCTGCGAAGGTCCAGACCGTACACGTTCCCGTCCGATGAGCCGACCCAGACCCGATCCGCCGCCACCACGGGCGACGAATCGACGCGGCCCCGCGTGCGGAACTGCCAGCGCGGCTTGCCGGTCTTCCGGTCCAGCGCGTGAACGAATTTGTCGCGGCTGCCGATGATGACCAGTTCCTCCGTAACGGCCGCCGATGCGTAAAACGGAAAATCGCGGTCCTTGTTCGTGAACGTCCAGCGTCGTTCGTTACGCTTCAGATCGATCGCCAGCACGTCATTGCCGAACGTTCCGACGTAGACCGCGTCGTCCACAATGGCCGCCGAGCATCCGGACACGCTGCCGAGGTCCACCGCCGCAATCGATTTTCCATCGGATAGTTGCAGCACGTGGAGCTTCTGATCGCAGCCGGCGACGACGACCTTTCCATCCGAGACACCGGCGCTGCCGTGAACACGACCATCCGTGAGGTGCTTCCACAAAAGCGAGCCGTCGGTGAGCTTCAAGCAGTAGACGTTGCCATCGTAGGAGCCGAACACGACGCGATCGCCGGAGCAAATGGGCGAACTGATGTTCTCGGCCTCGGAGCGAAAGGACCATCGCCGCGTGCCGTCGGCCCGATTGAGAGCGTGAAAGCCGCCGTCCTCGTCGCCGTAGAGCACAAGATCGCCGCAGACCGCGGGGGACGATTGAATCGTCGGCGGGATGGCTTGGCTTGTTGAAGCCGGACCGCTCGTGGTGCGCGAGGCAGGGGTCTTCGCGGCCCAGACCACGCCGCCATCCGAGAGTTTCAGCGCATAGAGCGTGCCGTTGTCGCAGCCGACGTAGACGACGCCGTCAACGATGGCGGCGCTGGAGCCGATCGGTTCGCCGGCGGAAAATTTCCATCGCAGTGCGGGCTTGTCAGGAACGGTCGAAGTTGCCACGCCGGTGAGGCGTTCGTTTCCGCGAAACGAAGGCCAGTCCGACGGACCGAGTACTGCGGCGGTCATCCATACGAGAGTCGTGATCGTCGTCATCGTCGATTCAGCTTGCAGAAGACGCGCTGGGCTGGTTGAGTGATCTCAACTCGGTTTGAATCGTAGCACCAGCGCCGCGCCGCCGGCCGCGAGGAGGATGCCAACGTAAAAAAGCGGGCTGGGCGCATGCTGCGGTTTGTGGAAGAGCATTCCTACGAACGTTGCCACGATCGGCGCGCCGGCGAAGACCAGCGGCGGAACCGTCAGCGGCGTGCCGCCCGTGCGCAGCGCGTAGATCACGCAGAGCGCTCCCACCGCGCCCAGCACGCCCGCCAGCGTCGAAATCGTCATGCCCTTGTTGGAGAACGACATCGGCTCGGCCTTGCCGATCGTCAGCGCGAGGCCGGGGATGATGACCGCGACGAGGCAATACGCCAGCCCGACAAACAAAAAAGCCCGGATCGGGCCTTTCGGCTCGAAGCCCATCTGGCCGCTATGAATCGTCGGCACGTACGCACCCCACGACAGCACCGCGCCGAGGACAAACCAAAGGTAGGCTTTCATTTCAGTGTTTGCTCCGTGTCATGCCGTCAGTTTCGCGCGGACGCTCGCCGGGATCGCCACCGAGCGAAACACGCCACCGGGGAGCAATTCGCAGCAGACGGCCCGCGTCCGCCCGCGCGCCAGCCGCTGCCCGGCCTTGCTGAACAGCACTTCGTACGTCATCGACTTGTCCGTCAGATCGGTAATCGTCATCGCGAGATCAATCTCGTCCTCGAAGCGCAGCGGGCCGAAATACTCGCAACTGGTCATGACCCGCGGCCAACTGATCGTCGCGCCGTCCACGTCCTGAATCACGCTCATCCCGCGCGAGCGAAAGAAGGCGTGCTCGACCTCCTCCATCCAGCGGTAATAGTTGGAAAAGTGCATCACACCGGCGACATCCGTCTCGGCGAAGGTCACGCGACGCGTCATGGAAAACTCAACGGGCATGGACGACCTTCCCAAAAAAACGCTCGATCGTCGCGTCCGGCGGTCGTGGCGTGACCAGCGACACCAGCACCAGTGCCGTCGTGGAGGCGCCTATGACAAACGTCACCGGCATCATCCCGGCGACCAGGTGGTCGCCTTTGCTTTGCAGATCGGATCGCATGAAGAAATACATCCCGACGGCGGCGGCCGTGAGGATGCAGGCATAGGCACCGGCCTTGGTCACGCGCTTCCAGTACAGCGCGCCGAATACCAGCGGCGCCAGTGCGGCGAAACCCGTGAAGCACCAGGTGCCCAGCGCGAAGACGCTTGTCCCACGCGAATACAGCGCAAGGATGTAACAGGCCGCGACGATTGCGACGATGAAGATGCGCCCGATGAACAGCCGCTGGCGATCGCTCAAGTTATCATGCCCGATGTAGTGGCCGACAATGTCATTGGTGAAAATGCTGCCCAGGCAGAGGAACTGCGAATCAAGGCTGGACATGATTGCTGCGAGCACGCCGGCGGTGAGCAGGCCGCCCATGACCGGCGGAGCCAGCTTTCGCACCATGACGGGCAGCACGGCGTTCTGGTCGGCGAAATCAGGCGGGATCAGCATCTTGCCGTCCGGACCCAGGGCCGACGTCGCCCAGACGCCGATCAGCACACACGGCAGCCATGTCAGCATCATCAGCAGTGGGTGCGCCACAATCGACAGGCGGAAGGACTTCGCATTCCTGGCCGTGAGCCAGTGTTGGAACAGATGCGGGAACATCGCGACGCTGAATGGAATGAAAATGTAGGTAATAAACCGCAGCGGTGTGATTTCATCCGGCTCGCGCGGCTTGATCGCCGACGCGCCGGCGTTGTACGCGGCCAGTTTCTCCTCATAGACGCGATGATCGTCCTCGGTGGCGGCGAGCTTCAGGTAGGACGGATTGTACGCGACGACTTGCCGCGTGGCGGCGACCGGTCCGCCGAGCTTGTTTGAAATAAATACAAACGTAACAATTCCCAGCACAACGAAGATCACCGTCTGGGCGGCATTGGCCCAGGTCGCGCCGCGCACCCCGCCGAAAAAAATGTAAATCAGCACGACGACGCACATGATCGCGCCGCCCAGCCCGTAGGGAATGCCGCCGGCCGTTGCCTCGAATACCTGCGGGAACGCGCCGACGGTGATCTTCTCGATGGCGGTCGCTCCGCCGACGATGCCCATGAGAATGTACGGCGTCACCAGGCCGATCAGTGCCGGGAAGAGCAACAACCCCAGCTTGTCCGACACGAAGCGGTCGCGAAAGAACTGGATCTGCGTCTGGTATCCGAACCGCTTGCCGTACCCCCAGAGCTTGATGCCGATCAGGAAAAAACAGAACGAATGAAAGATCCCAGACCACGAAACCATCAGCCCATAAACGCCGATGCCGCTCTTGAACGCCTCGCCGCTGCTTCCGATGATCGCGAAACTCGTCATCGTCGTTCCGAAGAGCGACATGAGCAGCAGGAACGGTCCAATGCCGCGCGACGCCACGAAGTAATCCGCCGTCGTACCACGCGACAGCCGACCGCTCAACAGCCCGATCCCGATGAGCATGACCATGTAGACGCCGATGACGAGGCAGCAGATCTGGCCGGCGTTCATCGCGACTCCTCTTCCACGTTATCCAGATGAGTCGGCCAGCAGTACGTCATCGCCACCAGACCCAGCGCCGCGGCACAAAGCGAAATGCCGACGTGCCAGGCGAGCCCGATGGGGACGAATCCCAGCACCAGCGGTTCATGCGTGTGCCACCACCAGAAATCCTGGTGCGCGGCGATCAGCAGCAAAAAGAAGAGGATGACGACTTTCTTCATGGGGATGCGATCTCTTCGTCCACCGCGATGCCTTCCGGCAGCGTCAGATGCCGCGCCATGGTATCAAACAACTCCCCGAGATCGTCGTCAAATACATCTCCGATCAATACGCGCGTCACCGCATCTTTCAAATGCGGGTACTGCCGCACGAACCCGCCGAGGCTGAACGTCGGTTCGTAGTATGCATACACCAGCATGCGCACCCGGTGCATGCCCTCGGCCAGCTTCCTGCCGTATCGCCCGAGGCTCGCGGCCGACGTATCGCCAGACGCCAGGGCCGCATCGATCGCGTCCGACGCGTACTCGCCGCTCTTCAACGCCAGCATCACGCCCGACGAGTAGAGCGGATCGAGGAACCCGAAGGCATCGCCGACCAGCAGCCAGCCGTCGCCGGCCGACCGCCGTGAACGATACGAGAAATCCGCGGTCGTATAGATTGGCCTGACGCGCTCGGCCTTCACCAGCCGCCGCGCCAGGCCCGGCGTGTTGGCGATCTCCTCGTCGAGGATCGCGCCGGGGTCGTCGCCGCGCCCGTTGTACAGGTAATTCGGCGGCGCCACGACGCCGATGCTCGTGAGATCGTCCTCCAGCGGGATGAACCAGAACCAGCCCTGCCGGCCGGGCAGCGCGATCACCAGCGTCGCGCCGGCGTTGCGGCCCTCGTCGCGCTGCGCCCCTTTCCAATAGCTGTAAATCGCCGCGTTCTTGAGCTTCTCGTCCCCGTAACGCAAGTTGAGCTGACGCGAAATGAGACCACTCTGTCCGGTCGCATCAACGATCACCGGCGCTCGCAGCTCGCGCTCCTCGCCCTCGATCACCCCGCGCACCCCGACCGCGCGTCCGCCGTCGAACATCACCTCGCGCACGTTGGCCCGCTCTACCACCTCCACGCCGCAGGCCCGCGCGTTGTCCAGCATCATCTGGTCAAATCGCGCCCGGGACACCTGCCAGGTCGTCGACCACGGGTTGGGATCGCGGTCGGAGAAGAAGAACGGCGCCGAGTCCTTCCCCGTCGCCGAGACAAACTGCACGCTCTCCTTGCGCACGAAATCCGACTGCTTCATCGTCTCGAGCACGCCGAGCTTTTCAAATACAAACCACGTATTGGGCATCAGCGATTCGCCGATGTGATGCCGCGGGAACTTTGACCGCTCCAGCAGCAGCACGCGGCGGCCACGCTTCGCCAGCAGCGTCGCTGTCGTCGCGCCAGAAGGCCCGCCGCCAACCACGATCACTTCCGGATTGGATGAAACGCTTGCCATCGTGCGATTCGCCGAGAAAAACTCGCCAGGTGAGGCCGGGGGTCAGGATGGGTTATTCGCCGGTCGTGCCGCTGACCACTTCGAGCAGCTCTATCGCCGGCTGGGTATCGTAGTGGATTACCGCCAATCGGCCATACGTCGCCGTGAGGCCGGGCCGGAAGTGCTTCATAAACGGGGCGGTCGGGGCGAATCGCAGGTAGAACCGCGGCTCGACGCGCCGCAGCACATTGTGCCGGATCAGAACTTCACCCAGCGGAGCGACCTGGTCGAGGATGTCGCGCTTCACGTCGGCCGCGATCTGCCGCAGGTCGATCCGCACGATGCCGAATTCCACCGCGCCGGGCTTGTCCTTCGGGCGAAGCAAGATCATCCGGCGATACGAATCCCCGTCCCGCCGAGACGACAGCACCGACAGCGCCACCGCTCGGCCGCAATGCCGCTCCAGCCGCGTGGTCATGTGTTCGGAGTGAACCAGCAATTGGCGAAACGGATCGGGCACCATCGCGTCGGACACGATCATCGCGGCGGCGTCCAGCGAGGCGATATCAACAAGCCCCTCGCACAGCGCGCGCAGCATCGCGCGGTGTTTCGTTTCGCCGGAGGTTTGACTTGGCGTACCCACGTCCATCAAGTGTAACGGACTCCGCGGAACCGGCTTTCAAAGAAAATGGGAAGCAGGGCGTCCACGTGAAGCAGCCCGCGGCGCGTCAGGCGAATCTCACCGTCCAACAACTCGGCGGCTCCCTCGGCGACCAACTGATTAAACGATTCAGCAAAGGCCTCGGTGATGTTCATGCCGAACTTTCGGCGGAAATACTCAAGCTCGACCCGGCCTGTCTTCAATTGCAGGATCAGCTCGCGGATCAGACGCTGATGGGGCGTCATCGGCAGGGCGCGGGCCAGCGGTAGCTCGCCACGGTGAATCGCCGCAAGGTAATCGTCCCACTGGTCGGCATTCTGAAAATGCACACCCGCAAACTGCGAGAACGACGCCACGCCCGTGCCGATCATGTCGGCTCCGTGCCACAGCGAATCGCGATAGACGAATCCGGCGTGGCGATCCCTGCGAACCAGCGTATAACCGCTGGAAATCTCGTAACCCGCCGACTCGAACGCGCGGAACGCCTCGTCCACCCAGCGACGCTTTGTTGCCCAGTCGGCCACAAGCGGCGTGGTCCCGCTGGCCTTCGCCTCGCGCGAGAAAACGGCATTGTGCGGAAGCTCCATCTGGTAAATCGTCACGCTGTCCGGGGCAAGCTTCACGGCCTTTTCAACCGTCTCGCGCCACGTCGCATCCGCGTCGCCCACCATGCCGGCGATCAAATCGATGTTGATTTGCGGAAAGCCCACGTCCCGCGCCCAGTCGTATGCACGAAAAATCTCCGGCGACTTGTGCGCGCGCCCGTTCGCCTCCAGCACCGCGTCGTCGAAGTGCTCCACCCCCAGGCTCAACCGCGTCACGCCCAGCGCGCGGATCGTGCGAAGCTTGCTCTCTTTCAGCGTGCCGGGTTCGCATTCGAACGTCACCTCGCGCGCCGCGCTCCAGTCCCAGTGCCCACGAATGCGATCGACCAGCCGGTTGAGCTGCTCGTTGCTCAAGAACGATGGCGTGCCGCCCCCAAAATAGACAAATTCAAAGTTACGGCCCGCCAGCCCGCCGCGCTCCGCGTACAGCCCCACCTCCCGCGCCAGCGCCTCGGCATACGCCTCCACCTCGTCGGCGTTCTTGTCGGTGTACACCCGGAAATAGCAGAACTTACACCGCTTGCGGCAGAACGGAATGTGCAGATACAGCCCCAGCGGAGGAGGCTCGGCGACCGGCCGGTCCAGCGCCGCCAGGGCCGCCGGGATGTGCTCGACCGACCACGCTGAAAACGGCGGGTAATTCGCCACGAAGTAGCTTCCCACTTCGGTCGGCGCCGGGTCGCCCGGTTGCGATGCCTGCGGTAACTCGATCATGGGCGGATTCCTCGGCATCGCCGTCGGGTCTGTATTGGAGCCGCTTTCAATCGCGGTTCCCCCTGAATCGCGGTCGCACAATCAACCGAGAGTTTAGTCGCCGCGCCCGACCGCTTCAAAAAGCCGATCCATGCGGTATCATGGCGCGACCGGGCGCGCGACGCCGCCCGCCTTTGCGAGGCACAACCGATGACAACCAGCATCTATCCGACAACGCGACGCATCGTCGCCGCTTTCTTCGTCCTGACGCTCGGCCACGGCATCGTCGGCTGTGACAAACAACCGGCCGCTCAATCGAACACCGCCGCCGCTCCGGCCGATGCCGCCGCACCCACCCCCGGCCACGCCCCGACCGCCAACCGCGAGACGCTTCTGGCCAAGCTCGCCAGCGCCGACGCCTTCGACGGCAAGACCGACAAAGTCGTTTCGAAGTGCGCCGGCTGCGCCCTCGGCATGGACGGCTCGGAGAAGTACACCGTGCAGTTCGAGGGGTATTCGCTCCACCTGTGCAACGAGGCCTGCCGCAAGCAGTTCGCCTCCGACACGGTCAACGCGGTGCTGGCGATGCGCGTGCCGGGCGCGAAACCCTAGGGCCGCGGCATGGCTTGGTTCTTTCTCATCGTCGCGGGGTTGCTGGAGATCGGCTGGGCCGTCGGCCTGAAATATACAAAAGGCTTCACCGTTCTCTGGCCCAGCGTCTGGACCCTCGCCGCGATGATCGCCAGCATGGGCCTGCTCGCCATCGCCGCCAAATCGCTCCCCATCGGAACGGCCTACGCCGTCTGGACCGGCATCGGCGCGGTCGGGGCGGCCGTGCTGGGCATGGTCCTGCTGGGCGAATCGCGCGACGCCGCGCGGATCGTCTGGCTGACCGTCATCATCGTGGGAATCATCGGCCTGAAGTTCTCAACCCGCGCGTCGTGACGCGCCGGCGGTGCATACCCCGCGGCAGCGCCGTAGGGTGCATCCTCGACGCACCACGAGAAACGGGTTCCGCCGCATCACTGCGGCGGCTCGGACCGGCACGAACCCGCTTCTTGACGGTTGCGGCTCGGTTCAATCGCGGCGACGCGGATCGCGCCAATGGAAGCGATCGCAAGACCGCCGTCGTCGCAGCAGCAACAGCGCCGGGGCGAGGAGCAGGGCCGAGGCCGGCTCGGGGACGTAGTTGATGTGAATGACCGGGTTGGGCCATTCGCCTCCGGCGATTTGGAAACCGGGGTTGGCGCCGAAGGCCACGTTACGCCGCGGGTCGGTAGGGTCGAACGGCTCAAAGCCGAAGAAGCCTTCCGACCCGGCGCGAAGCTGCGTCAGCGTGCCGGGGGCGACGCCGGCCTGCGAGGTCAAAATATAGCTATGCAGATTGTAAACCGTCGGCCCGGCCGGGATCGGGCTTCCGCCCTGCGGCAAACCGACAATGAGCGATGACAGCACGCCGTCGGGGCGGTTCTCAACTGGGGGCAGAAGATGATTGGTAAAGGGCGCCCCGCCACGCTTGTTTCAGAGGCTCAACTGCGTGGCCCCACCGGCCGGGTCGCGAATCCAGAGCGAATAGGAACCGAGCGTGCCGTCGTCGATTCTTACTCGTGTAGTAATGCGCCACTTGCACTCATTAACCGTCGCGTCGCAGCGGAGAAACAGGGAATCGCCTAGGATTCCCTGCTGGTCAATAAATGAGTTGGGCGATAATGCCTCGGCGCGCTGCCAAACCCATATTGCTGCGTGCGCGTACGGAATTGCAGTGAACGAGATTATTGTACTGAGTAGAGCCCTTCCTAAGCGCATTATACGACTCCTTGCGAGAATCCCTATGAACCTGTTGTGAACGAACGCTGAACACTTGATGTTGTATGTCCGCAACTGTCGTTTGAGATGACTCGCCAGTAGTACGTTGTGTTGGGTTGTAATGAGGGTGTCTGCCATTGATTTGCTGTGATACAGCACGGGACTGCCGGCGGGTCTTCCGATGAAGTGCCGAAAAGAATCTGATAGCAATCCGTCTCATCACTCGCGGACCACGTAAGCGTCACGTTGGTGGATACACCGGTCGCATTGTCCAAGGGAAGAAGCAGCGTCGGTATTCCGGGGTTGCCGTCGTTCGTTGGAAGGTTATCGGGAACACGACATTGCTCGGCGAGTTGCCGGTGATGAGCTGCGCGGCACGGAGCGCTGATCGTACGAGTCCAATGCCGGGTTGGACAGCGGGAGTCGACATCCCGCGTTGGCCATGACCTGATCGAACACCTGTTGCGGCATCAATGTCAGGTCAGCCCCGTCGTTGGGCATGGGCCACGTCGACGATCGCTCAAGAACGGCTACGGGTCGAAGCGAACTACGACGGTCCATTGGTCTGGCCTCCTGCGTCATACGACGCGCCAACGGGACAGTTCTCGCCGCCCGATTGCCCGTATGGGCGGCAAGCCCGCCTCCACAAGATGACAGCAGTATAACACAGTTGCCGAAGGCGTGTCAAGGGAAATTTTCGGACTGTTTGCGGTTTGCCATAAGCCCTGTGCCCGCCGCCGGTAACCGCACGCCACGTAGAAGCAGTGGCCGTGTGCCGGATAGAAGCCGTGAACCGTCAGTCGTATGCCAGAAGCCGTGAACCGTCAGCCGTATGCCAGAAGCCGTGAGCCAATAGCCGTGAGTCGTAGGCCGTGTGCCACGTCGTGGCCGTGAGCCGTGGTTCAGACAGTAGCCGTGAACCGTCAGCCGTGAGCAAAGGGCTATATGAAGTTTGATGTCAGCCTTTGGCTCTTAGCCAATCACTGCTTGCCAGCGTGCCTCCGCACCGTTTCCCAGTTTCGCGTTTCGAGTTCGTTTACCCTCGGCGGGTCCGATATGAACTGCTTGGGCAGGTCCGCATTCCGTGAATTGAAACAATTTGGGCGTTAACGAAAGTCCCAAACCACTCGGCCCGATAGGACCGCCGTCACTGCATTGCAGACCGGCGACGCCCCCGCGGCGGTTGTCCGAAACAAGGTCCGCAAGAGGGTGATGAAACAAACACAATCGTCGTCGCGATGAGCCGGGTGGCCGGCGACGACGAAAGACGGCACGCCAGGTCGTGTGCCGGGTCAGGCGGCGCAAGGAAGCGGGCCTGCGGGTTCAGGGAGGAATCCATGAGTCGGATTAATACCAACGTCTCGGCGCTTCAGTCCATTCGGACACTGATCAGCAACCAGGAAGACCTGGCGCTCCGGCTTGAACGCCTTAGCACCGGCGTGCGGATCAATCGCGGCGCGGACGACCCGGCCGGCTTGATTGCCTCCGAGTCTCTGCGGTCCGAGATTCGCGGTCTGACCGCCGCGATCGACAACTCGGCGCGAGCGATCAACGTCATCAGCACGGCCGACGGCGCGCTGGGCGAGGTCTCGAAGCTGCTGCTCGAGATCAAGAGCCTGGTGAACCAGTCGAGCAACGACGGCGCGTTGTCGGACGATGAAATCGCCGCCAACCAGCTCCAGATCGACTCGCTTCTGGAAAGCATCAACCGCGTGGCGAACTCCACGCAGTTCAACGGCAAGAAGCTGCTCAACGGCGAGCTGGCCTACACGATCAGCGGCCAGAACAGCACCGAGCTGCAACGCTTGCAGGTCTTCGGCGCTCGCATCCCGAACGGCCAGTCGCTGCAAGTCGCCGTGCAGGTGACGCAGTCGGCGCAAACGGCGGCGCTGGGCATCGGCCTGGGCGGCGGGAACGGTCTGTCCGCCAGCGGCGTGCTGTCGGCCGGCAACAACGTGACGATCGAGGTGCGCGGGCGACTGGGCACCGAGACCTTTACCTTCACCGGCGGAACCAATCTGGCGACCATCGCGGACACGGTCAGCAGCTTCAAGTCGCTTACCGGTATCTCCGCGACGGCCAGCGCGGGCGGCCTCTCGTTCAACAGCGTCGGCTACGGCAGCGATGAGTTCGTCTCGGTCCGGGCCATCAGCGGCACCTTCACGGTCAACCCCGGCGACCAGGGCGACACGCAGGATCGCGGTCGCGACGCGGGCGTTCTGATCAACGGTCAGTCCGCGAACGTCAAGGGCCTGATCGCCAGCATTCGATCGAGCGGTCTGGATGTCGTGGTCGACTTGTCCGCCGCGTTCGGAACATCCCTGGGTACGTCCACCTTCGCCGTCACCGGCGGCGGAGCGAACTTCCAGATCGGCCCCGAGGTCAACAGTGACGGCCTCGTCAGCATCGGTCTCCCGTCGATCACGACGGCCAACCTGGGCAGCTCGGTTGCGGGCTACCTGAATTCGATCGGCACCGGCGGCAGCAACACGCTGGCACAGCGTGGGTCGCTCCCAACGGCCGAAGCGATCGTATCGGCCGCGATTCGACAGGTTGCGATCTTGAGCGGACGGCTTGGCGGGTTCCAGGCGAACCAGATCGAGACGAACCTGAACAGCCGGCGCGTGGCGCTGGAGAATGTCAAGGCGTCGGAATCAGCGATTCGCGATACGGACTACTCGCAGGAAGTCTCCAACCTGACGCGGGCGCAGATCCTGGTGCAATCGTCCACCCAGATTCTGGGGCTGGCGAACCAGATCCCGCAGACCGTGCTGGCGCTGCTGCGGTAATTGCGCGAAACGCGGCAGCAACAAAAGAGGTTTTCGAGGCGGCCGACGCGCTCCATGCACGTCGGCCGCTTTTCTTTGCCGATAGTTCAGTAAGAAGCGATTCAACAATTGGGACGAACCGGCGAGCATGCTCGCCGGTTCCGCTCGCCGAGACGGGTGAAGACGATGACACCGCAACGAACTCAACCGGAATCATGCCGCAAACACGGGGTGATCCTGACGTGTTTTGTCGATGGTCGGAAGCGCTTTCGCGCCGTGCCGGTCCATCCGGAGAGCCCCGAAGCGATCAACGAATCGAACGAGCCGGTGGGGCCGGTGGAGTTGAGAGGCCTGCTCTCGGCGATCCGGCGCGCCGCGCCCTCGAGCGGTGACTGACCCGGCATGGTCGCCCCGCGCAATTTTTGCGCACCAAGCCATCGCCTCGCCCGATCGCTGACCGGGAGGGTTCACCCATGTCCACCATTTCCACCGGTGTCGGACTTGTTTCCGGCCTGCCGACTCAACAGATCGTCGAATCCCTGATCGCCAGCCAGCGGCAGCCGATCACGCTCCTGCAAGGTCGTGTTTCGGCGCTCAACGCCCGCCGAACGGCGCTTTTGCAGGTCTCCGCGCAGCTTCTGGCCCTGAAAAATACGACGACGCGTTTCGGTACGGCCGAGCTGTTCCGCACGACCAAGGCCGCGTCCACGCAAGAGAGCGTGCTGCTGGCCAGCGCTTCGGCCGGCGCGGCGGTTGGCTCGTACACGTTCACGGTCAAATCGCTCGCGACGGCGCACCAGGTCATCTCCGGCGGTTTCGCCACGAGCAACGCGACCCCGATCGGCGCGGGCACCCTGACCTTTGAAACCGCGATCGCGACGATCAACCGAACGACGCCGCTGGGCGCGCTGCGCGGCGGCGAGGGCGTGCGCGGGGGCAAGATTCGCGTCACCGATCGCACCGGCGCCAGCGCCGTGATCGACCTGACGACGGCGACGACGCTCGACGATCTTCTCGGCGCGATCAACAACCAGACAACTGTAAATGTTCGAGCCGAGGTGCGCGGCGACCGCGTGGCGCTGATCGATCAAACCGGCCTGCTCACCGGCTCGCTCACGGTCGCCGACGTGGACGGAGGCCGCACGGCGCAGGACCTGGGGCTGGCCGGTAGCAGCGCGACCGGCACGCTTGAAGGCGTCGACCTCGTTCGTCTGTCGCAGCATACGCGCCTGGAGCAGCTCAACGATGGCAACGGCGTGCGCCGGCTGCGCAATCAACCGGATTTCTCCGTCACGCTGGCCGACGGCGGCACGCTGACGTTCGAGCTTTCCGAACGCCTCACCGATGCCACGCGGCTCGCGAATCTGAACGGGGGGGCGGGCGTGCCGGCCGGTTCGATCAAGATCACCAATCGCGCGGGCGTCTCGCAGGAGATCGACTTGTCGAGCGCGCAGACGATCGGCGACGTGAAGAGCGCGATTCAGGCGGCGGGCCTGAACATCACCGTGACGTTGAGCGGAGCCCGGCTGCTGCTAAGTGACAACTCCACGCCCGATTCAACGCCGGAGGACAATGCCCTGCGCGTGGAAGAGGTCGGCGGCGGGACGACCGCAGCCGCGCTGGGCATCAAGGCCGTTTCCGCCACCGGCTCGATCAACGGCAAGAATATCTTTTCCATCAGCACCGTCGGCGACGTGCTGCGGCTGATCAACTCCGATGCGGCCAACGGCGGTCGACTGCATGCGTCGATCTCCGCAAACGGGACAGGCTTGACGTTGACCGACACGTCGGGCGGGGCAGGGACGCTCTCGGTGGCGGCGCTGGGCGGTTCGAAGGCCCTGGACGATCTGGGCCTGACGACGCCCGCATCGGGCAACGCGATCCAGTCGCGCCGGCTTGTTGCGTCGCTGAACAGCGTCCTGCTGCGCAGCCTGCGCGGGGGCGCGGGCGTCGCGGGCGGGCAGATTCAGATCACCGATCGCGCGGGCGCGTCGGCCGCGGTGGACCTGTCGACCGCGCAGACGCTTTCCGAAATCATCGACGCCATCAACGCCGCCTCGACGGGTGTGCGCGCGCGCGTCGCATCCAACGGGCTGGGCATTCAACTGTACGACACGAGCGGCGGGGCGGGGAATCTCGTCGTCGCGGACGTCGTCGGATCGCTGGCGACGGACCTGGGCCTTGCCGTGAACGCGGCCGTCTCGTCCGCGTCGAGCGGCAATCTCCAGCGGCAGTACGTTTCCGACGCGTCGTTGCTGACGGCGCTGAACTACGGCAAGGGCGTTCCGCCGGGCAAGTTTCGAATCACCGACAGCGCCGGCGCGTCGGCCGTCGTGGACCTGACGCAGGGCAACGAAGTCACGCTGGCGGACGTGATTGACGAGATCAACTCGCGCGGCATCGGTGTGGTCGCGCGTGTGAACGACACCGGTGACGGCCTGCTCCTGACCGACACGGCGGGGGGTTCGGGAAGTTTGAAGGTCGTGGATGAGTCGGGCGCCGCCGCCAAGGCCTTGCGCATCGCCGGCACGGCGGCCTCGGGCCAGACCTTCATCGACGGCTCGTACGAGACGCGCATCATCGTGACGGGCAACGATACGCTGGCGGACGTGTTGACAAAGATTCAGGCGTCGGGCGGCCCGGCGAATGCCTCGATCATCAACGACGGCGCCAGCGGGCAGCCGTTCCGGTTGAGCCTGACGGCGTCGAGTCTGGGGCGGGATGCGGCGCTGGCGATTGACTCCGGCGCGACGGGGTTGTCGTTCGAGACGCTGGTGCGGGGGCAGAATTCGACGGTGCTGTTTGGTCCGCCGGGGGCATTGAACCCCATCGTGCTGACCAGTGGGTCGAACACGCTTGGCACGGCGGTGGCCGGGGTGAAGCTGGACCTGGTTTCGCCGAGCGATCAAGCCGTGACGGTGAACGTGACGCGGGATACGTCGGCGGTGCTGAAGGAGTTTCAGACGTTTGTCGCATCGTTCAACAAGGTGATGAGCACAATCGACGGTCTGACGCGGTTCGATCCCGAGACCGAGCAGCGGCAGGCGTTGACGGGCGACCCGACGGCGCGGCGTGTGCGTGAGCGGTTGATCGCGCTGGCCAATCGCGTGACGCCGGGCGGCGGCGCGGTCAATCGGCTCGCGTCGATCGGCGTCCGAATCGGCGCCGGCTCGCAGCTCACGCTGGATGAAGACAAGTTTCGCGCTGCGATGGAGAACAACCCCGCCCAGGTGGAGGCATTTTTCACTGACGCGGTGGCCGGCTACGGGAAGGCGATCAACGACGAGCTGGACCGGCTGTCGAAATCCGAGACGGGCCTGATCGCCGTGCAAGGCGGCGCGATCGAGAACTCGGTGAAGCTGCTGACCGATCGCATCGCGTCCATGGAGACGCTGCTGGGCCGGCGGCGCGAACGCCTGTACGCGCAATTCACGGCGATGGAAAACGCCATCGCGCAGTTGCAATCGCAGCAACGATCGCTAAGCGGTCTGTTGAGTCTTTCCTAAGCGTCCTTTTCGGACCCACCGGGCAAGGCAGCGCAGAAACGCTCCACGCCGCGGGAGCCTGGTCGCAACGCGCCCTGTAATAACTGAATCGCCGAACCGCTCCGACCGATGGATACCGTGGACGGAACAAATCTCGGACGCGGCGCCATGCGTCCTTCCGGGGCTTGGACGTCGCGGTGAGCCATCATGCAACGATCTCCAACGGCTTCCAGTGAGTATCTGCGAAACGCGGTGATGACCGCGACGCCGGAACAGCTCCATTTGATGCTCTATGACGGCGCGATCCGGTTTGTCACCCAGGCGAAGGAGGCCCTGGCGTCGAAGGATCTGGAAACCTGCTGCGAGAAACTCATCCGCGCGCAGCGCATCGTTCTGGAAATGCAGCGGGGCCTGCGGCCGGAGTACAACCCCGAGCTTTGTCGCAACCTGGAGGGGTTGTACACCTTTGTTTACAACCGTCTGGTCGATGCCAACATCACGCATGATTCCAGCGCGATGCAGGAAGCCCTGCAAATTCTCGAACATCAGCGGGAGACCTGGCGTATACTGATTGAGCGCGTCCAGGCGGCCCGGGAGCAGGAAGCGAGCGCCGCGCGCCCGGTCACTGCGGCGGGACGAGCGTCCGCTGCCGGCGATTCATTGCCTCGGCCGACGATCAGCTTACAATGCTGAACCGGCGCAGTGCCATCGCGCGAGCCCTCAATCGCAGGATGCTTCCCATGAATGCGCGTTCATCGATTCTTCGACGAGCTGGATGGATGTTGCTTCTGGTCGGGATCGCTTCGTCGCTCCCGGCGGCGCGGGGGCAGGCTCCCGCGCAGGATTCCGCGGTGAATCCTGAATCGCGTCTCGACGAGGCGATTCGCAAACTCGACAACGATGACGTGGAAGGCGCACGAATCGAGTACCTCCAGGCCATTCGGGGCGTTCGGCGCGATCTGCCGAAGCTGAAGCTGGTGGAAGGTCTGCTGCAATTGAAATTGAAGCCGCCCAATGTGCACGAAGCGCTCCTGGCGCTGGAGGAATACAACAAATCACCCGAAGGACGGAATGACTATCGCGGTCACGCGGCGGTGGGACGTGTCTACCTCGATTCGCGCCGCTACCTCCTGGCCTCCGGACCCTTGAAGACGGCCAAGGACCTGGCCCCGCGCGAGCTGGTGAACGGGAAGAACGTGCGGGCCAACATCACGCTCGATCTCGCCATGGTTTATCACGGATTGAAACGGGCCAAGATGGCCCTGGAAGAGGCGAAAGAGGCCGAGCAGATGGCCGGAAGCGATCCGGAGATTCAGTTGCGGTTGGCCGAAGTGGCTTCCGGCGCCGACGATTTTGAGACGGCGATTCAGGCGGCCGACAAGGCGATCAATCTGTATCGCGCGCGGATCAAGACCGCTCCGCTGGACAAGGCAAATTATCGTTCCGTGTTGAATGCGCACCAGTTCAAGATGAACACCGGCATGAAGCATGCGGATAAGAACCCGCAGGATCCAAGGCCGACGTTCGAGGTAGCGGTCACGGTTCAACAGGCAGGCGAAGCGCAGCGGCAACTGGCGTTGGTGGACGCGCGCGAAATCGCCTTGCAGGCCCTGCGAAAGGAACAGGCAGATTCGCGCACGACGATCCGAATCAAGGTTTTCCTGGCGCGGATCGAAGCCGCCCTTGGTGCCTTTGGCGATGCCGACGAGCACATCGCTGAAGTCCTGCGCGACGATCCAGAGAATGCCGAAGCGCTGGAGCTGCGGCGCCAGCTGACCGGCGGGCAGTAAGGACAAGCCGCCTCGATTTCCGCTTCCGGGGAATCACAACGTCAGGACGAACAGGCTCAACGGTGCTTTGTCAGCCTGAACGTCGCGTCGGCTCATTCATCCGAATCGCCCTCCGGCTCTTCGGTCGAGTCGACGTGGGAGTCGGATTCTCCGGACGGTTCTTCCTCGACGGGTTTGGGCTGCGGCTTCTTGTAGTTCTGCACGCTGCGCGTGCGCCAGGCCTTGCCGTCGAACGTCGTGTACGACGAGGACGATTGGTAGAAGTTCAGCTTGCCGGCCACCGGCGCGAGTTTTGCCAGAATCGGCGGCGCGGCGCGGACGATGGCCTGCATCGGCGGCGGCATCTCCTGCGCGCCCATCGCCACGAAGCCCAGGCCCATCGACAGGCCCGCGATTGCACCTTGCACCTCCTCGGCGAAGTTGCGCTCATCGGTGAAACTGATCGACATCACGTTTTCGCCCTTGGGGATCATCGCCTCGGCCGTGAACTGCTTGCTCTTGGTGATGTTCGGGTGCTGTCCCGAGGCCGTCTTCAGGCAGGTCGTGACGGCCTTGCTGGATGAGCCGATGATGAGATGCCCTTCGGCACAGCCGACGACGGGCGAGAGACCGCCCATCATCATCATCATGGGGTGCGAGATCTGGGTGAACTTCGCCTTGCCGATCTCGGTGGGCGTGAGGGTGAGGCCCTGTTCTTGTCCGATTTTTTCTTTGACGAACGCGACGAGGCGATCCATCTGGTCGGCGGCTTTTTCGGCGTCGGTGACGCCGACGAGCAGGACCCAGTCCTGGCCGGCGTTGTAGGAGATGTACGGGCCGGTGTAGAGGGCGAAGATTTCATCGCGGACGTTGATGCCCAGCGCGCCCTGCTGGATGCCCTCCCACGACTCCAGCGCAGCCGGTCCGCCGGGCACGTTGTCGCGGATGAAATCAATCGCGTAGTCATACAGCTTGGAGAGATCGAAGCTGCCGGAGCATGAAAAGGTGACTGCCTCGCGCGGAACGAATTTCGCGTAGTCATCCAGAGCCTTGCCGCTGCATAGGACCTTGGTGAACCCGCTTTTTTCGGTGCCTGGCCGGATGGACGTCAGCTGCTCGGTGTGGACGCGCAATCCGTCGGTCCACTCCACCTCGGCGACGTAGTCAAACGTTGACATATCATCGAGCAGGCGCGAGACCACGCGCATCCACGCGGCCGGATTGTCTTCCTGGCTCGCGGCGTCGTGGTCTTCATCATCCGTTGCGTCCTCGTCGGCGGATTCTTCCTCGTCCTCTGCGGCGCGAGCGGAGCGCTTCCGCTTGGGGCGGGGCGAATCGGCCTGTTCCTCCTCGTCGTCGCCGCCGGCCGGCCGCTTCGCGGCGGCGGCCTTGCGCTTCGGACCACCGGCCTGCATCGAACCTTCGATCATCTTCACCATGCCGTTCATGCTGTTCATCATGCCGCTGGAATCGAAGAAAACGAGGCTGTCCTCCGCGGGCGGGAGCTTTTTGAACGCGCCTTGGAAGCGCGGCGAGTCCACCAGCGCTTTCTTGTCGGACTTGCCCTGAAGCAGGGCGACGGCGTCGCGGGCGATCTGCGTTCCGCCCACGCCGATTACAATTGTATCTTTCCACGCGCTGATGCTCACGACCTTCAGCCCCGGCACCGCCAGCACCTCCAGCGCCGCCGTCGTGATGCCGTCGGTCTTGTCCTCGGTGACTTTCAACACGCCGGGGGCCGCCTGCATCTCGACTACTTTCACGATCTCTTCCAGAAGCGCCTTCAGCGCCTTGTAGTTCGCGGCTGCCTTCTCCCTGGTCATGCGACCGGCCAGCACGCCCTCGAACTGAAACGCCTGCGGGAACGGGCGATAGAACCGTCCGGCCCAGATCATCTCCGTGCCGAACAACTCGCTCCAATCCACGGCGCGGCAGAGCGTGCCGAATCGCTCGTGCAGGTCTTCGACCATCTCCAGGTGCTCGTCGTCGACGTTTTCCATGACGAGATCCCAGATGTCCGTGAGGATGCCGCTGTCCATGAAGGCCTTGTGGACCTCGCCCCAGTAGGCATTGAGGAACTCCCGCTCGGGGTTGCCCTTCGCCGCGACCGCGATGAACACGTCATCGGGGATGGCCTTGGAGAGTGAAAACTTGCTGAAATCCGTCTGCGCCAGGGCGGGCATCGCCGCAGTCAGGACGCCCAGTGCGGCGACCGCAAATCGAACTCGACGGGACTGTATCTTCATGGAATGGACTCCTGCTCCAGAGTGTGAGGTTTCGGATTCGTCACCCGCGCCTGGACGCTCCACCAGCGTGGCGATTGCGGGCCATCAGGAGGCGACGGCATCGATTGGCAACAAGTCCGCCCGGACCCAACGGGGTCAGGTTCGATCGAACCGAAGCCTCCGGCACGATAAGGGGCAACGAGAAGTGTGCCCGAAATTCACGCTTCAGGCAAATCGGACCACACCACGCCGTCCCCCGAAAAAGCGTCCATCCCGGCCCTCTGTAGCGATAAGGGTCGAATTATCAGGGGGTTGGCGACGCAATGCGGGCGATCCACTCATTCGCCCGTAGCGCAAGGTGCTGTGCGGCGGGATCGGCTCGGAACTCCTCGAAGCAGCGGGCGAGATGGGCTTCAAACGCTGCCGCGCGGCGTACGAACTCATCGACCCCGGCTTCCGCCAGCCCGGCCACCCGTTCGGGATGCGTGGCGAACTTGCTGGCGACCAGCGCGTGGCGATGGGCGTGGCCGAGTGTTTCACCAACGAGGTCGGCCGCGGCGAGGAGATCGCCCACCCCGCGAAGGTCTTGCCAGTCGGGTTCTTCGCTCCAGGGGTCTTTCGGGCGCACAAGATACGAACGACCGTCGAGGTTTGCATGGGAGACGAACCAATGCGGCGGACCCTGAAGTGCGGCATGGGCGGCGGCGACGTCGCGCCCGCGATCGGGTCCGGCGCGGATGAGTCCGGCTCGCTCGGCGGCGGGGCGCGGCTGCTCCTTGAATTCAAAGAGCATCGGTGCGGCGTTATGACGCAGCAGACCACCGGTCAGCACGAGGTATTTGCCGACGCCCTGGCTGCCGCTGGAGCCGAGACGCGTCCACCGCGCCGCATCGCGTACGTCCATCGCGCGATCGTTGGCCAGCAGGCGGCGCGACGCGGGAGTCATGCTGCCGATGGCCTCGCGCAATGCGTCGGTCAGCGCCGCGCGGGTCGCGGGCGGCGCCGGATCGAGAATATCGACGGGTTGCTTCTTTTTGCGGCGCACCGGGGCGAAGCGAGGCGGTTCACCGTCGCGCAGATAGCGTCGTGCGAACGTGCGCTGGTCAGCGTCGTGAACCTTGTTCATCAGCGCGCGCACGGCGGGATGCCTTTCGGCAAGCGTGGCGGCGTCAAGGTTGCCGCGCAGCGCCGCCGCATAGGCCGCGCAAAACCGCCTTGCAAGTTCTGTTTGCCGCGCCTCGTCCAGTTCGATTCGCCGCGCCGCCGCCGCCACGCGCAGTGATGCCACGCCGCGCAGCACATCCAATTCAAACGGTCCCTCAAACGCCTCATCGAGGTCCACAACGCCGAATCGCACGAAGTCGGTCGAGTCAGCCGTGCGGTACACGCCGATGTTCCCGTAGTGCACGTCGCCGTGAAGGAGGAGGCGCGCGTCCTCGCGGTGCAGCCAATCGGCGGCATTCTCTCGACACCAGTCATAATACAGGTCGGCCGTCCCGCGAAAGAACGTGTACGCATCCGCATTCAGGCTGCGAAACCTCATCGGCAGTTCGCGCGGATCATCGGGAGAAAGGTGCGGATTCAACGCTGCGAGGCGCGCGGCCGGGTTGCGACGTGCCTCCTCGGCATGAGCCGCCGCAAGGACCGCGGCGCAAACCGCGCACGCGATCGGGGCCGCTCGCGCGCGGCGGACGCGCTTCGGCCTGGGCCATGGACGTGAGGACTTGGACAAGCTGGAACGCCTGATGGACTGCATGGTTCGTGCTGACAAGCGTTTGGGATGCTACCGCCAACCGAGTCGATTGGGCAAACCGAGTCGAACAACGTCAGGCGTTTTTAATCGCGCAGGGCCGTCGGAGGCGTGGATTAACCGATTCTTAATGCAGCCTGAATACACCTCAAACAGTCAGGTGCCACACTACGTCGGGAACTCATCGGCTGGGCGGGAGATCCGTTGTGCGGCGGACCGTCCGGCGAACGCGAAACCTGAAATAGCAATACGTCAGCAAAGCGAGCGAGGATCACCTCACATGCGGAGAAAGTCTTGTCCGACGACGAAGGGGGCCTTCACGCTGATCGAACTGCTGGTCAGCATCGCCATCATCGCGTTGCTCATTTCGATTCTCCTGCCGGCGCTGTCGGCGGCCCGCGAACAGGGTCAGGAGACCAAGTGCCGCGCGAATCTCAAATCCTTCGGCATGGGGTTCATGACCTACGCCAACGTGAACGACGATTACACGTGCAGCGGCGCCTTTGATCCCGACGTCGGCAAGAAGCGCGACGGCCCGGTCGATCAGATCGGCTGGGTCGCGGACCAGGTGAATTCGCAGGCGTCGGTGCCCGGTCAGATGCTGTGTCCGTCGAATCCCGCCCGCTACAACCAAAAGCTCGGCGCCGAAGGCGGAACCTACACCCCGGCGCAGGCCATCGAATTGATTCGCCTTGGCTACAACACCAACTACACCCAAAGCTGGTACATGGGCCGCACGCAGTACAACCCCAACGGAACCGGCAATCTCAAGAGCACGACCGGCACGCTCTGGGCGCTCAATTTGAGCAGCCTCAAGAGCGTGGATACGGCGCGCGTCCCCATGCTCGGCGACGGCCGCACCGATCCCGACAACCTGGTGCTGGGCGAGCGCTCGGTGAAATCCATGACCGACGGGCCTTACCTGGGGAACTACGGGATTCAGAACTACGCGGACTTCGGTCCGGCGCACGGTCGGGCGAAGTGGATCGCGTCGAAGAATCACAATCGCGTTCGGGCGAACATCCTCTTCGCCGACGGCCACGTGGGTTACTTCCGCGATGTGGATGGGGATGGGGAGTTCGCGCTGAACGATGACGATTTTCCGAATGTGACGCAGCGCGATGTGGACCACCAGGTGTTTGACGGCGTCCTGACGCTGGGGCGAAGGTCGAAGAACCCGGATGCAATCGAGTAAGCGCGCGGAGGATGGGTCGGCGGCGTCCCGGCCGGGGGGACGGGTCGCGCATCGGACGTGCTGCGTGGGGTTTATGACGTTTTCGATTTTTGTGTTCTGGTGTTTACGGAAGGGGAGCCATGCGAAGCAGAATCACCGTCATCGTCTGTCTGATCAGTTTCACGTTTGCGCACGTCGCGCCCGCGACGGTCTTCATTAACGAAGTGCTGATCAACCCGCCGGGCAGCAGCAACGACGACACGCGCGAGTTTGTTGAAATCGTCGGCACGCCCGGCAAGAAGCTCGATGGCTACGCTTTCGCGATGATCAACGGCGGTCAGCGCAAGCACTACCCATTGGGCACGATGGACTGCGCGCTGTTGAATTCCATTGGGGAGGGCACGCCCGAGATCGACGAGTTCTTCAGCCTCGATGGATTGCAGATCGGCCCGAACGGCATCCTCGTGCTGGGCATCGGCCCGTCCGGCGCGTACCCGACCCTGCTGGCGGATTCGAACTTCCGCCGCTGGACGACGCTGTGGCAGAGCAATCCCGGTGATCCGCACGGCAAGTTGAGCAACGACGGCTCGAACACGCTTCTGCTGATCCGCAATCGTCCGGGCGACACGCAGGCCACCGGCGACAACGGCGACGTGCGCTGGGGCAAGGACCGCGTCCACGTGGATTCAGAGCTGACTACGCCGGTCGATACCACGATCTGCATCGGCGGTTCCAACAACGGTTCGCCCTGCCAGGACAGTAGCGTTTGCGTCGGCGGCGGGAGCTGCGGCGCGGGGCAGGCCGATCTGCTCGGCGACGGTAACGTGGACAAAGGCGAGCCGAACGGCTTGGCGGCGCCCTGCGGCCCGAACTCGGTCGATCTCAAGGGCGCGAGCACGCCGGGCGACGAGTCCGACGATCTGGAAATCGTGGACGAGATCAGCTACGAACACGACCAGGGCTGGGAATACGACTTCGACGCTCGGCACGTGGACCTCGGCAGCACGACAAGCGGGCTGCCCTATCGACACGTTCATGCCTTGGACGATCCACAGGGCATCAACCCCGACGCGCTTTCGCGCGTCGATTACCGCACCAAAGGACCCGGCTGGCCGCCGGCCCCGGGCGCGACCGGCGAGATGACCAACGGCAACAACTGGCAGGACACGGCCACCGAGCAGTGGATTCGCGGCGAGAGCGCGGCCACGACCGCGACCTGTCCGCCGCCGGGCGGCAATCCCGCCCCGCCGTTCTATTATGACAATTGTACTAATACCAATCCGGCCAGCATCCAGCCCTTTCTCACCAACGTGCCGCTGTGGCTCAACGACGGATCGGGCGTCGATTACAACTTCGCCGCGCAGAACACCTACGAGATCATGGCCGGTCGCGTGAATCCGCTGGCGGTCCCCTTCATTCCCGGGGACGCCGACCGCGACGGCGCCTGCAACGCCGCCGACATCGCCAAGATCGCCGTCTTTTTCGGTGATAACGACTGGGTCTTCAGCAACAGCTTCTCCGAGTCGGCCCAGGGCGATGGCGGCGATCCGGCCGGGCAGATTCGCCCGTGGGACGTCGACCTGTCCGGCGATCACGGCATCGAGCCGACCGACCTGCAATGGGCGCTGAATTTCCAGGGCAACACCGACGGCCGCATCGTCGGCCAGCGCTACGACAGCACGACGCCCTCCGCCACCGGCGTGCATCTGAACCCCAACACCGGCGTAACCGTCGCGGTGACGGCGAGCGCGGCAAGCGGCTGCGGCCGACCGATCTCGGCGCTGTTCATCGGCGATGTCGTGGACGTGACGGTGAGCGCGCAGGTGACGGCCGGTGCGAACCTGTTGGCCGGTCAGGAGAACGGCGTGATGCAGTTCGCGCACGACGTGGCCGTGAGCAGCGGCGGCGTTCTGGAGCTGGTCGGCGTGACGCCGATCAACGGTTTCAACACGACGCGCGCCGCGATTCAGTCGCCGCAGGGCACAAGCGGCGAGCTGGGGGTCAAGCTCGTCAACGGCTACACGACGGCGTTCAATCGCGGGCTGACGTCGGCCGATGCGATGTACCGCGTCAGCTTCCGGGCGGTGGCGGCTGGTACGACAAATGTCAGCATTTCGGCGGCGGCCGAGCCGAAGTTCGCCGCGAGCACGCCCGGCGGCGTGAAGATCGGCCACACGCGGAACCTGCAATCGCTCGGTTCGTTCAACATCGCCACGATCAGTTACGGCGACCCGGAGAGCACGACTTACCCCGCCGCCATCGGCATCACCGTCACGCCCGGGCTGCACGGCGACGTGAACGGCGACACGCTGGTGAACCTGTCCGATGTGCCGCTGTTCGTGAACGTGCTGCTCGGGACGGACACCAACCCGGCACACGTGGCCGCCAGCGATCTGAACTGCGACGCGGCGGTGAACGGTCGCGACATCGAGGGCATGATCGACGCGATCCTGCCGTGAGAGGGCGTATCGCAACAGGCTTCTTCGGCTTCATCCTCTCGTCGTCACAAATTCCCCCGCCGTGCCGCCGGGCTGCCAGCGGGTGAGGATCATCTTCGACTGCGTGTAGAACGCGATGCCTTCCTTCCCCTGGATGTGCAGATCGCCGAAGAACGAACCCTTCGTCCCGGTGAACGGGAACATCGCCATCGGCGCGGGCACGCCGACGTTCACGCCGATCATCCCCGCCCCGGCGCGATGTTTGAATTCGCGGGCCGCGTGCCCGTCGCGCGTGTAGATGACCGCGCCGTTGCCGTACGGATTGCGATGGGTCAGCTCGATCGCCTCCTCCAGCGTGCCCACGCGCGAAACGCTCAAGACCGGGCCGAACAGCTCCGTGCGGCTGGCGAAGCTCTCCGGCGAGACGTGGTCCAGCACCGTCGGTCCCAAATAAAATCCCTTCGGCGCGTCGGGCACTTTCACGCCGCGCCCGTCCCGCGCCAACTTCGCCCCGTCTTTCACACTCCTGTCGATATTAGCGATCAGGTTCTCCAGGTGCGATCGCGTCGTCACCGGGCCCATGTCCACGGGCGAGACGCCCGTGCCACCCGCGCTGCCCTCGATGTCCGTGCGGCCGACGCGCATCGAATCGGCCGTCGCGCGGAGTCGTTCCACCAACGGGTCGGCCACCTTGCCGATGGCGACGGCGAGGCTGCCGGCCATGCAGCGCTGGCCCGCGCAGCCGAAGGCGCTGACCGCCAGGGCGGCGACGCTTTTGTCGAGGTCGGCATCGGGCATGACGAGGATGTGATTCTTCGCGCCGCCGTTGGCCTGCACGCGCTTGCCGTGCTTCGTGCCCGTTTCGTAGATGTATTTCGCGATCGGCGTGCTGCCGACGAAACTGATCGCCTGCACGTGCGGATGGGTGAGGAGCGTGTCGACGCATTCCTTGTCGCCGTGGACGATGTTGAGCACGCCCGGCGGCAGGCCGGCTTCGGCGCACAGCTCGGCCAGGCGCATGGCGGAGAGCGGTACTTTCTCGCTTGGTTTTAAGACAAAAGTATTTCCCGCGGCGATGGCGATCGGAAACATCCACAGCGGCACCATCAGCGGGAAATTGTACGGCGTGATGCCCACGCAGACGCCCAGCGGGTGCACGTACGTCTCACAGTCCACGTCGGCAGCGATGTTTCGCAGCGTATCGCCCATCGTCAGCGTCGGCATGCCGCAGGCGAACTCGACCATCTCGATGCCGCGGCGGACCGAGCCGACCGCCTCGGCGTGCGTCTTGCCGTGCTCCAGCGAGACGGTCCGCGCCAGGCTCTCGGCGTTTTTCTCCAGCAGGTGCACCAGCCGAAACATCACGCGGGCGCGCTCGACCACCGGCGTGTCGCGCCACGCGGGGAAGGCGTCCTGCGCCGCCTGAATGACGGACGCCGTTTCCGCCGCGCTGCACATCGGCACGCGGGCGATCACGTCGCCGGTCGACGGATTGAATACGTCACCGAAGCGCGACGCATTGGATGGCGTCATGCGCCCGCGGACGAAATTGTGAACGGTTTGGATTTTTTCCGAGACGGCGACGGACATGGGGGCACCTCCGGTTGATTGCGAATCCGGATAGTTTACCCCGCCGATCCGGCGGCGTCTTGCGCGGCCGTTAAGGTGCGGCCGGGACGATCCGATGCACCTGGCCGGTCGTGCCGACGGGGCCGAGGTTGGCGCTGGAGAGGACATAGATCTCGCCGGCGGGGTCCTGCCCCATGCCGAAGATGTATCGGCCGAGGCGGCCGTTGTCGCCGCCGTCGATCATGAACTCGCTCATCTGCCAGGTGCCATTATCCTGACGCTGTGCGACGAAGAGGGAGCCGTCGGGCGTTCCGAAGTCGCGTGAGAAATCACCGAAGACGTAGCGCCCGAACAACCCCGGCACGGTCTGGCCGCGATAGACGTAGCCGCCGATGACGGCGATGCCGCGCGGGCCGCCGGCCGGGTCGGTGTGGGGGTATTCGACGATGGGGTCCAGGAGCGGCCGGGCGTCGGCGTCGGTCGTGGCGCAGCTGGCCGAAGGTGAGCCGGGATCATCAAGATTGAAGCATTGCGAGCCTTCGCGAACGCGCCAGCCGTAGTTCCCGCCCGCGGTGACGAGGTTGACTTCTTCGACGAGATTCTGCCCGACGTCGGCGACGAAAAGCTCCTGCGCGCCGCCGGCGTTGAAGGAGAATCGCCACGGATTGCGCAGGCCCATCGCGAAGATTTCGGGCTTCGCGCCGGTCGTGCTGACGAAGGGATTGGTCGGCGGGATGCCGTACGGATTGCCGCTGTTGACGTCGATGCGGAGGATTTTTCCGAGCAGGGTGGAGAGGTCCTGGCCGTTGCCGGTGTCGGGATTGTGACCCTCGCCGTCGTCGTTGGCGGCGCCGCCGTCTCCGACGGCGATGTAGAGGTAGCCGTCGGGTCCGAAGGCGAGCTGGCCGCCGTTGTGGTTGAATTGCGGCTTGCCGATGACGAGCAGGACGCGTTCGGAATCGGGATCGGCGACGTTCGCATCGCCCGCCGAGACGAGAAACTCGGAGACGTGCGTCTCGGAATTGAAGGTAAGCGGCACGTCATCCGACGCGCGCGGGGCGGTGTAAAAGACGTAGAACTTTCCATTTGCGGCGAAGTTTGGATGAAACGCCAGTCCGAGCAGGCCGCGCTCATCGAAGATGAGGCCGCCGCCGAAGTCGATGCCGACGGTGACCATGCGATCGCGCAGATCGAGAAACGGCGTGTCGAGGAGATTGCCGCCGGCGTCGATGACGCGAATGAGGCCGATCTGATCGATGACGAAGAGTCGGCCCGAGCCGTCGCCGGCGTGGACCAGCCCGACGGGCGAAGTCAGCCCCTCGGCGACGAGTTGGAGGCCGATGGTCTGCGGCGTGGGGCCGGCGAGAAGTGCCAGTAAGGCGTCACAACCCGCGCAGGGCAGCGCCAGCATCAGCAGGGCGGCAAGGACGGGTTTTCGGGATCGTGCGAGACCGGTCTGCATGGCGATACATCGGGACATGTGGAGACTCCTGATCTTCGGCGAGGCGACAACAAGCGCCGCGCGGGATTGTCGCGCCGAGCGGCCCGCGCCACCAGCCCTTACAGGCCGAGTCTCTGCGAGTCTCTGGAGGAAGCGTTCCCGGCCGGTAGGCGGATTTTCGCCGTTCGAGCGGCCAGGCGTGCAATGACACGCGTACCGTGTGTGCCAGAATGCACCGGCCTTATTTCCGACAGATTAGGTCCGTTTGAATTGCCGCTCGAGGTCGCGCGTTGTGAGCTGGAGCGTCGTTGGGCGGCCGTGGGGACAGTTGCTGGACCGCTCGGTCAGGTCGCGCTGGCTAAGCAGGGCGACCATTTCATCCTGCGTCAGCGCGTCGCCGGCCTTGATCGCGGCCTTGCACGCCATCATGTCCAGCGCCGCATGGACGAGGGTCTCGGCCGTCGCCTCGCCGCAGTCGACGAGTTTGTCCAGCAGGTCGCGCACGAACGCGGCGGGATCGAGATTCGACAGGAGAATCGGGAAGCTCTGAATCGCCAGCGAGGCCGGCCCGAAGCGGTCGAGTTCGATTCCAAGACGTTGCAGCAGTTCGCCTTGGCGCTCGGCGGCCTCGGCCTGTGCTGCCGAGACGCAGACCGTGGGTGGGATGAGCAGCCGCTGTGATTCGAGCGGTCCGGCGAGCAGGCGCTGGCGAAACTTTTCGTACAGGATGCGCTCGTGCAGGGCGTGCTGATCGATGATGACGATGCCTTCGTCGGTTTGTGCCACGATGTAGGCATTGTGTACCTGGATGACCGAGCCGGCCGGGGAATCGAGCGAATTCGGGGCGGTCTGCGCAGCGGTTGATTCGTTCGCGGAATGGGTCGCACCGCGCTCAAGCGGCGGCACGTCAGCGGGAGGACGGCGCGGGTCCGTCGGACGCGCGACCGGATCGGGTGGCGCGTACTGGTTGTCTGATGGGGGCGTCGGCGTCGCGAAGGTCGGCGCAAGAGACGGGCGGACGTTGCGAAGGGCATAAGACGGCGGCGGGGCGAAGTCGATCCGAGCCTGCGTCGGGTCAATGGAGCGCAGATAATCGGCCACGGCCTGCCGCACGCTGCGCTGCCGGTCGTCGGCACCTGCGTCGCGCGTCGCGCCGGCATCCCCGATCGCGCGGTTCAGCGAGAAGGCCGGCGTCAGATCGCGCGCCAGCAGCGCTTCGCGCAGCACAGCCAGCACCTGCGACTGGACCAGACCCGCATCGCGCCAGCGCACCTCGAGCTTGGTCGGATGGACGTTCACGTCGAACTGTCGCGGGTCGGCGCGGAGAAACAGAAACACCACCGCGTGCCGGTCGTGTTCCATCAATCCGCGAAAGGCCTCGCGCACGGCGTAGGCGATGCGCCGATCGGTGATGAAGCGGCCGTTGAGAAAGACATATTGCCATTTGCTCGATGCGCGTGACTGCGCCGGCGGCGCGAAGAGGGCCTCGATCTCCAGATCGCGCTCGCTGCGCTGTACGGGAATCAGGCACGACGCCAGCTCCGGACCATAGAAATCGCCGATGCGACTGCGGCGGTCGCTCACCGCCGGCAGGCTCCGCGCCGGGCGCCCGTTGTGCGACACCGAGAAGGCAATCGCCGGGTGCGCCAGCGCGAGCCGCGCGATCTGCTCGGTGACGTGGCCCATCTCCGTTGCCGCCTGGCGGAGGAACTTCCGCCGCGCCGGAACGTTGTAAAACAGATTCCGCACTTCGACCGTCGTCCCCACCGGTCCGGCGCTGGGTCGAATGTGCGGAGCGTTATTCGACTCATCGGACTCGTTCGCGACGCGCTCCCCGTGACCGACGTATTCAAACGCCTCGTTCTGGCCTGCCGGCCGACTGACAATTCGAAAGCGGCTGATCGAGGCGATGGAGGCCAGCGCCTCGCCGCGAAAGCCAAGGGTTCGAATGTTGAACAGGTCTTCGGTGCTTCGGATCTTGCTCGTCGCGTGCGGCGCGACCGCCAGCGCCAGATCGTCCCGCCCGATGCCGCAGCCGTTGTCGGTCACGCGGATGAGCTGAACGCCGCCTTCCTCGATGGCGACGTCGATGCGCGTCGCGCCGGCATCGATGGCGTTCTCCAGCAATTCCTTCACGACGCTGGCAGGCCGCTCGATGACCTCGCCCGCGGCGATCTGGTTCACCAGCGCGGGATCGAGCCGGAGGATGGGGCGGCCGGAGGGCGGCGGATCGGCCTGGGAGGACGTAACCGAGTGCTGGCTGTTGGTGGAAGGGGGCGAGTCCATTCGTCCGCGCGAGTATAGGTGGCGCATTTTCGGTCCGTCAAACCGAATTGCGCCGGCTGTGAATTCCGACTCCGCCCTGGGAGGGGACTGCCTCGCGCAGACTTGCTCTACGACGCCCGGCGGGCGTGCTGGAGATGCGCTTTGAAGTTGTCCAGGTAGGCGTTCACGAGGTCGGTGTCGTTTCGAATAATCACGATGTTCTCGGCGTTTTTCTCCTCGGCGGCCTTCGTGAAGTTGTACGATCCGGTGATGACGGTGTGCTGGTCGATGATGACAACCTTGTTGTTCGCGGTGTCGTGGTCGGCGTCGAAGTAGACCTTCACCCCGTCGCGCCGCAGCCTGCGCCAGGGGCCGTAGGTCATCTTCTCCTGCGATTTGTCGAGGATCAGTTCGACGGCCACGCCGCGCTTGGCCGCCTGGGCCACGGCTTCGCCGATGCGCTTCGAGGTGAAAATATACATTTGAATGCGAATGGTCTTGTTCGCCTCGGCGAGCGCCGCGACGATCCGGCTTTCGCACCCGCCACCAGGGCTGAACACCGCCTCGCATAAGACCGGCTTATCTTTTTCGTTCGACCGCATCGCACCGGTCATCGCCGCGACGGCAACGAGTCCGACGGCATGCCAGTACGATCTCCGCATTCCCTGACCGGGGAACGCCCCGTGTGCTTGCGTGGGCGGCATTGCGATTTCCTCCAGACAGCGGTAGGGATTCTGCCGCAGTCGACCGCCGGATTGCAAGCAAATTCCCGCAGCGGTGGGGGGCTTCCACATCCCGTTTCGTATCCAACGGCGCCGGATCCCGGCAATAACGCGAGGGCCGCTGCGTTTGGCACCGACAGTAGAAGTCCCCGTCCACACGACCGGACCGTGGCCAAGCGGCCGAGCCGCGTGGAAGGCGAATGGGGACATTGGGTGTGAGTGGGCATGTCCGGCCGCGGCGAGCCGATCAGCCGGGGCGACTGCCCAGTAACGTACAGCATTACTCTTCCAGGGAGTGGGCAGCCATGTCAAGGCATCGTTGCGCGCCGGTCGTTTGGGGATTCGTCTTTATCAGCGGCATCATCGTTTCAGCCGTCGCGCCCGCGCCGGCTCAACCGCTGCCGCCGCCGCTTCAGCCGCCGCCCGTCCCGCCGGAGAACCCGATTACTGAACCGAAGCGCGTCCTGGGGAAGATCCTCTTCTGGGATGAGCAGCTTTCCAGCGACAACACCATTGCCTGCGGCACCTGTCACATCCCCGGCCGCGGCGGCGCCGATCCGCGCATCGCCCGCCACCCCGGCAACGACAATATTCTGAATACGCCGGACGACAAGCTGGCTTCGCCCGGCGTCATACGATCCGATTCCGCCAATCGGTATTTCCGCGATCCGGTCTTCGCGCTGCTGCGGCAGATCACCTCGCGCGCCGCCAACCCTGCCATCACCGCCATGTACGCGCCCGATCTTTTCTGGGACGGCCGAGCGCGCACGACGTTCATCAATCCGCAGACCGGCGTCGTGAGCATCCCCAACGGCGGCGGTCTGGAGAGCCAGGCCGTCGTGCCGATCTTGAGCAGCATCGAAATGGCTCACGACGGGCGGACGTGGACCGAGGTCGTCAACAAGTTGAACGTCGCCGAGCCGATGATTCTCGCGTCAAACCTGCCGGCGGACGTGGCGGCAGCGGTGCAATCGAATCCGACCTATCCCGATCTGTTCGCGGCGGCCTTCGGAGATCCGATGATCACGGCGGAGCGCATCGGGTATGCGATTGCGACCTACGAGCGAACGCTGCTCCCGAACGATACGCCGTTTGATCGCTTTCTCGCCGGCGTGCCCAACGCGATGACGCCGGGTCAGGTTCAGGGCTTCAACGCGTTGCAGGCGTCGCCGTGCGTCGCGTGTCACACGCCGCCGCTTTATTCGAACAACTCGTTTCAGAACATCGGGCTGCGGCCGGTCGCAGAAGACCGCGGGCGGCAGGATGTCACCGGCCTGGCCGCGGATCGCGGGCGGTTCAAGGTGCCGACTTTGCGAAACGTCGGCCTGAAGCCGACCTTCATGCACAACGGCCAATTCACGACGCTCAACCAGGTGATCGGATTTTATGCCAATGGCGCGGCACAGTTTCCGGACAACAAGTCTCCGCTGCTGCCGATCGGCCTGCCGCCGCCCGTGGTCCCCGCCGTCATCGACTTTCTCGCCAACGGCCTGACCGATGCGCGCGTGGCGAATGAAACGTTCCCGTTTGACCGGCCGCGGCTGCACAGCGAGTCGCCCCAGCCCAATCCGTCGCTGATCGGCGCCGGCACGCCGGGCAGCGGCGGGCTGGTACCCGCCATGATCGCGGTCAGTCCGCCCAACCGGGGGAACATCGATTTCAAGATCGGGGTGAACGGCGCCTTGGGCGGTGCGCAGGCGTTTGTCGCATTTTCCACGTCGCCGCCGGTCGGCGGGCAGCTCGTTAATCCCACGCTGCACGGCCCGATCACGCTGGACGGGGCCGGCCCCGGCAACGGTCTGGGCACGTGGCAATGGCCGATCGACGCCACGGCCGTGAGTTCCTGTGATGTCTATTTGCAATGGCGCGTGACCGATCCCGCCGCGGCCGGCGGCGTGGCGCTGTCGCGCATCGCGCACCTGCGGATGATCCCTTACCTGTGCGGCGGCGACCTGAATTGCGACGGCGAGGTGAACGGTCTGGACGTGCAGGGGCTGGTCGAGGCGATTCTCGATCCGGTGACGTATGCCGCGAATCATCCGGACTGCAACGCAGCGCGCGGCGACCTGAACGCGGATAATCTCGTGAATGTGCAGGACGTCGCGGCCTTTGTTGCGGCACTGGGGATGTAAGGGGCCTCAACGCGCCCGCATCATTCCGGATCGTCCAGATAGACCAGCGCCGTGACGTCAAACGGGATCGGCTCATCGCTGCCGGGGCGGTATTCCTCCGCGAAGACCGTGAGCACGACCGACCGATTGCCGGTCACCGTCGGCACGTTCATCCGGCCGTCCGAAGGCAGCGTGCCGGTTTCGTGTCGGCCATCGGGTTCCAGCGGCAGAACGCGAAGCTCATAGTTCAATCCGCCGATCGGCGTCCAGCGTGGATCGTTGGGATCGACGATCAATACGTGATGCTCCATCACCTCGAATTGGATCGTGCAGCCGGCCGTTGAGTAATAAGTGTCCTTCAACGACGGCGGCGCATCCGGATCGGTCGTCAGCGCCACGATCAGGTCGCGCGGCGGGCACTGCTGACTTGGAAAAATGTCGATCACGCGTCCGAAGCAGCCACACACGGCGGCTGCGCAGACCCCCAGCGCCGACAGGATGACACACCGTGAAAACATGGCGCCCTCCCCTCCGGCCCACCGTTATTCTAGAATGGCCGTCGAGATTTGACGCGCGGATCGGACCGTTCAGCGCGAGAATTTGGCAATCGTTGTATCATGGCGAGATGGGAATGCCCGCGCCGCGCAAGCGTGCGCGCCGTTGCGGACCTTCACACAGGTTGAACCATGAGCGGCGAGTTGTTGAGCAAACTGATCCCCACCGGCGAGGCGACGGCCCTGCTGCCGGTCGACGGCGCGAAGCCCGTCACCGTGATCGGCACCCCTGCGATCCGCGAGACGTTCAGCGACGACACGCTGCAACAGGCGATCAACACGCGGCAGGCCCCCGGCGTCGTCGAGGTCGTGCTGAATCCCGATGCGCACATCGGCTACGGCGCGCCGATCGGCTGCGTCATGGCGTCGCCGTCGCACATCTATCCCGGACCGGTCGGCGTGGACATCAAGTGCAGCATGAGCCTGTTGCAACTCGATCTGCCGGCCGACGCGATCCAGACGCGGCAGACGCGCCGCGCGATCATCGACGCGATCTGCGAGCGCGTGCCGACGGGCGCGGGCCGCGGCCAGCGCCACGTGCCTAAATCGCGTCACGTCTCCGAGGCGCTGGGTCGGAACGTCGCCGTCGAGGGTGCGTCGCCCGTCGTGTGCCAGGCCCTGGGCATCCCGCCGCACTGGGCCGACCGCTGCGAGGACAGCCACCACGTCGGCCACGACGGCACGCGCGACGCGCTGGCCGCGCGGCTGGACAAGCTGCTGCATGCCCGCGCGATCGGCAACTTCGAGGAGAAGGTGCGCCAGCTCGGCTCCTACGGCGGCGGCAATCACTTCGGCGAGTGCGAGATCGTGCGTGTGGACGAGAGCGACGCCGCGCGACGCTGCGCCGAGGTCTTCGGCCTGCGCGACGGACATGTCGCATTTCTGTCACACTGCGGCTCGCGCGGGTTGGGGCACAACCTTGCGATGGGGCAGTTCCGCACGTTGCAGGGCATGTTCGCCGAATGGGGCATTCCGTTCCCGGGAGGCGACAAGGAGCTTTGCTACGCGCCGCTCGGAACGCCCGAGGCGAACGATTACCTCGACGACATGGCCCTCGGCGCGAACTTCGCGACGGTCAACCATCTGCTCATCAACGCGCTGGTGCTGGAGGCGTTTCAGGAGATTTTCCCCGGCGTGAAAGGCGAACTGGTCTATTTCATCAGCCACAATATCGCCCGCAAGGAAATCGTCCACAATCAGCCGATGTGGGTCATGCGCAAAGGGGCCACGCGCGCCTTTCCTGCCCACCATCACGCGCTCATGGGCACGCCCTTTGAATCGACGGGCCATCCGATCCTCCTGCCCGGCGATCCGCAGCGCGGATCGGCCGTGATGGTCGCGCAGCCGACGGCGTCGCTCTCGTGTTACAGCGTGAACCACGGCGCGGGCCGCATGCTGGGCCGCAAGCAGGCGATTCGAACACTGGATCAAAAGGCAATCGACGCGAGCTTCGATGAGCACGACATTCTCTCGAATTGCCGGACCTTTCCGAAGGACGAAGCCCCGGCGGCGTACAAGGACTTTGAGGAAGTGCTGCGTTCGGTGAAGCTGGCCGGCCTGGCCAGCGAGGTGGCCCGGTTGCAGGCGAGATTCGTCATCAAGGATGCCAGCGCTGCGGATGATTGATCGGTGCGCGCGGGTGGCTATACTGCGCCGTCGGCAAGCGACGCGCAAGCAGGCCGGCTCTATCGCGCGTGCAGGAGCAAGGGAATGTTTCCACAGTTCGTCGACAGCCCTGGGGACCAGTTCGGAGCCGTTCTGATCAATCTGTTCGGGAGCATCTTGAGCGGGTTCTTCAACGGCATTATCAACGCGTTCATCAACGCGTTCATTGTGCCGTTCTTTCAAAGTCTCGCGGGCGGCATGGCGTAGTTGGCCGTCGACGCGCGCCGAAGCGGCGCGACAGGATCCCCTCGCCATGCACCGCATGTTCGCACAGCCCAGGCGCAGGTGGCCGTGCGCGGCGCCCGCATCATGCGGCGCGCTGCTTGTCCTGGCGCTGGCGCCGGCGAGCGCACCAGCGCAGGAGCCCGCTGCTGTGACCACCCAACCGGCGTCCACGCAGCACGACGAGTCTGCAACCTCGCAGCCCACCGCTCCATCGATTTCCGAGCGCAAGTATTATGTCACGCGCGCGATCAGCGCCACGCCCGCGCCCGATCCGCCGGTCTACGTTCACCGCGCGTCGGCGCTGGCCGAGTGGTTCGGCGCGGCGGACGCCGCGAGCTTGAGCTGGCTCGACGTCGGCATCGAGCAGAACACGCGCTACGAGCATCGGCAGAATTATTATCCGGCGGGCAATCTCAACGATAACCGGTTCCTGATGCGCAATCGCGCCTACCTGGGCATTCGCGAAATCGTCGATCCGCTTCGATTCGGTTTCGAGTTTCAGGACGCGCGGGCCTTCGGAAACGATTTTCCCGAAATCACCCAGGACGTAGATGAGAATGACCTTCTTCAGGCCTTTGGCGAGCTTTACTTTCAAAACGCCCTGGGAGAAAAACACCCCTTGAGCTTTCGCGCGGGGCGGCAGTCCTTCGATCTCGTCAACCGGCGGCTGGTCGCGCGCAATGGCTTCCGCAATTCCACCAACGCCTTCGACGGCTTCCGCCTCCGCGCCGGCGACGATACCACCTCGTGGGAGATCAACGTCCTCGCCGCGATGCCGGTGGAGCGCTTTGCCCGACGGCTCGACCAGCCCGACGATGAGCGCTGGTTCTACGGCCTCACCGGCTACTTTCGCGCCTTGGACCCCGGCATCCTCTTCAAGCCCTACTACTTCGTCCTCGACGAGGACCGCAAGGGCTTCAACAAGTATGACCGCGAGCTGCACACCGTCGGCCTCAACGTCTTCGGCCTGCTGGGCGACAGCGGCTTCGACTACGACCTCGACGGGGCCTGGCAATTCGGCAAAAGCCGCCGGCGAAACCATCGCGCCTTCGCCACGCACGCCGAACTGGGGTACACGATCACGCACGACTGGAAGCCGCGCCTGGCGGCGTTCGTGGATTACGCCTCGGGCGACCGCCACCCGTTTGATCGCACGAACGAGCGGTTCGACCGCCTGTTCGGGGCGTCGCACATGTTCTACGCCCCCACCGACATGTTCACACGGGAAAACCTCATCCAGCCCGGTTTGCGGTGGACGGTGAAACCGTTGAAGAACCTTACGCTGGAAAGCTTCTATCGCGCCTACTGGCTCGCCAGCGATTCGGATACCTGGTCGCCCAGCAACGTCCGCGCGCGCTACGGGCGCAACGGCGATTTCCTGGGCCACGGGCTGGATGTGGCCGTGATCTATCAAATCACCCGGCAGTGGACGATCGAGATCGGGTACGCGCACCTGACCGCCGGCGAGTTCATTCAGAACCTCCCCAACGGCGACGACTCGGATTTTTTCTACGTGCAGACAACTTTACGCTTGTAGAAATCCCAGCGCGATGCGTCACGCGTTCGATTTCGCCGAGGCATCGGAGCGGGGCAGGCGATTTTTCTCCACCAATCGCGTGAAGGCATCCACCGTCCGAGGCTCGAACAGCTTGCCCGATGCGCCGCGGATCGCCTCCAGCGCTTGCTCGGTGGTCCACGCCGGTTTGTACACCCGCTCGCTCACCAGCGCATCGTACACGTCGGCGAGGTGAACGATCCGCGCGGCCTGCGGCGTCGCGTCGCCTTTAAGACCGTCCGGGTAACCGCTGCCGTCCCAGTTCTCGTGGTGGCTTCGCGCGATCTGCCGCGCGATTTCAAAAAACGGCTTGCGCGAAAGAATGCGTTCGCCGGCGATCGTGTGCTCCTGGATCAACGCGCGCTCTTCGCGCGTCAGCGGCGCGGGCTTCTTCAGAATATGATCCGGCACCTGCATCTTGCCCACGTCGTGCAGAATCGCCGAGTAGCCGTACTGCTCGGCCGTGCTCTCGGTGAGACCCAGTTCCAGCGCCAGCGCGCGGGTGTAGGCCTCGATGCGGCGAACGTGCGAGCCGGTGTCCTGATCCTTGGCTTCGCTGGCGACGGCGAGCATGTAGATCGCTTCCATGTTCGCCTCGCGCAACTGCTCGGTGCGCTGGCGCACGCGATCCTCCAGCTTCGCCGAATAGCGCTTCAGTTCCAGCGCCTGCTCGATCACCGTGTCGCTCATGCGCGACATCTGCACGTATTCCTCGCGCGCCCGCTCCTCGGCCGCCTTCTGCGCCGTCAGGTCGATGACCGTCACGAGGCGAAAATCCGAATGCGGCGGTTGCTCGCCCAGCAGCTTGCCCGACACGCGCGCGGGCACGACGCCGCCGTCGGCGCGGATCAGGCCCAGCTCCATTTCAAAGGCGGCGTCGAAATCGGCCGCGTGATCGGATCCCTCGGCGAGTGGTTTGCACAGCGTGCGCGGATCACGCCCGATGAGATCGCGAACGGTCAGTCCCAGCAGGTCGGCCAGCCGGGCGTTGGCCAGAACGATCCGCCGCGCGCGGTCCACCACCAGCGCGCCGCAGTGCAGCGCGTCGATCAGGCACGGGAGCGTGGCCAGCAGCGGGTCTTCGGCCATGTCGTGAATTGTAACCGGTGGCTCGCCGTCCGCACGCGGCGTAGAATCCCAAAGGACGGGATCACGATTGGAATCCAATCATGGCACAGCGCAGGATGACGCCGGCTCACGGGTTTTTTTATACGATCGTCATGATTGGCGCGGCGTCGTGCATGGCCGCCGCCCAGGCCGAACCAGCCTCCAAGAACCCGCCCGGATCGACGCGCCATTCCGATCCGCGCGATTCCGCCGGCCTGAAAGACGAGGCGCGCCAACGCCGCCTGCGACTCTTTCCTCCGTCAACGCAGCCGGTTCTGCCCGAGGGCGCGACGGTTCGCATCGGCGACTGGGTCTATCGCGCGGCGCGCGCCAACCCGGCCGATGGCGTGCCGTGGGACCTGATGGTGACACCCGTCGAGGAAAAAGCCGACCGCTGGCAGCTCGGCGTTGCCGGCCAGCCTCTGCCGCCGCTGGAGATGGGGCGCCGCCGCGTGCCGGGCGACGTGCTGCGGCCGGGCATGGCCGCGCCGCGCGGGTCGGCGGCCGTGATCGAAGTGCCCGACGTGCTCTGGAAGCAGTGGTTCGCGCGCGACCTGGCCGATGTCGTGGGCGTGCATTTTCACGAGGTCGTCTCGGAGGACAAGGCACGCATCCTGTTCAGTCTGCACAAAGTGCCGCCCGACAGCCCGGACGGCCGGCCTCCGGCCGATTACAAAGGCGTATCGGGCAGCCGCATCGAGGCGACCTTGCTGACGCCGCTGGCGTTTCATCTCGATCAGACAATTGTCGCACGGGTCGATCCGCTCAAGAAGGAACTGGTGGAGAGTCGCACGCAGCACGAGCTGGCCCACGCCGCCGTTTCGCAGGATGTCTTTCTCGCCGTCCTGCACGGACCGCAGGATTGGAACGTCGAAGCCTGCACCGGCCGACGGACGAAGCTGGCGTATTACTGGCGGCGCGAGGAGATCGGCCGCACGTGGCGCGAGTTCCGCGGTGGGCGGGAGAAGGCGAAGGCCGTCCGCACGACGGTGGTGCTCGTGCCGCCGACGCGCTGGTCGCTGATGCTGCCGATCCCGCCGGATCGCGTGATGCAGTCGCAAGTGGATGCGTTCAACGAATCGATCGTGCGCGTCAGCCAGCGCTTTGCCGAGGTGGACGCCGCGGCGCAGGAACGCTTCCACGGGCAGCACGGGGCGTTCGAGGCGGCGGAGGGGCCGTGATTCGGTTCGTTCGCCCGGCGATCCCGGATGGTCGCGGCTCGGATCGGAAGGGGTCCGGTTAATCACTCGCCGCCAGGTCTGCGGTGATCTTCAATACGACGCAGCCGATAGGAGACATCCTCCAGGATGGCGCGGCTGGAGTTGATGAGATCGGCGACGATGCCGGTGAGCACCATTTGGAACCCGGCAATGAGCAGGATCGCGCTAAGAATGAGTGATTGAATGTGCTTGTCGTGCTCGGTTGTAAAGAAGAAGAAATACAAGAATCGCAGCCCGATGAGAAAACCGAGCGCGAACGTCGCGCCGCCGGCGAGGGTGAAAATCTTCATCGCCCGGTAGGACGAATACACCCGCACCATGATGCCGACCGAGCGCGAGATGAACACGCCGATGTTGGAGAACAACCGGCTCTCGCGCAGTTTCTCATTCGTGCGAATCGGCACGCTGATCGTGATGAGTCGCTTTCGCCCCGCCTGAATGACGTGGTCCACCGTGTGATCGAAGTCGGTCGAGCAGGCCAGTCGCATCGCCGCCTCGCGCGAGTAGGCCTTGAAACCGCTCGGCACGTCGGGAACGGTGATCCCCGCCAGATGGCTGACCACGCGGCTGCCGAGCATCTGCATCTTTTTCTTGACGAACGAAAAGTGCGGCACCTTCTCCGGCTCGCGGTCGCCGATCACGAGGTGCGCGCGGCCTTCGAGGATCGGCTGCACGAGCTTTGGAATGTCGCCGCCGAAATACTGGTTGTCCCCATCGGTGTTGACGATGATGTCGGCCCCGTGCGCGAGGCAGTAGTCGATCCCCGCGGCAAAGGCATGGCCCAGCCCGCGATTGCCGGGAAATCGAATGATGTGTTCCACGCCGTGTTGCCGGGCGATCTCCACGGTCCGATCGGTGCAGCCGTCGTCGATGACGAGGATTTCGACTTTGTCGATTCCGGGAATCTGGCGTGGAATGTCGCGCAGCGTTGCCGGCAGCGTCGCCTCTTCATTCAGACACGGAATCTGGACAATCAGTTTCATGCGTCGCGTCGTGCGGCGAGCGTCATCACGGAGCCGATCGCGCATGCGATCGATTGAACGTCCGGCGGTGCAGCATCACGACGATCGCTATCGTAGGCGAACGCGGCAATTAGTCCAGAAAGACCGACCGTCACGCGACCCAGTTGGACAGCATGCGCCCGACCAGTTCCATCGGAAGTCCGACGATGTTGGAGAAGCTCCCCTCGTAGCGCTCCACGAACTCGTCACCGTGATCCTGAATCCCGTAGGCCCCGGCCTTGCCGCGCCATTCGCCGGTCTCGATGTAGTCGTCGATCTGCCGGGACGTCAACGGCCTCATGTGAATGATGGAGACCTCGTGCTGAAGCAGCCGTCGACCCGACGCCGGCGCAAGCAGGGCCACGCCGGTGATGACCTGGTGCGACGTGCCGGCGAGGCGCGTGAGAATGGCGCGAGCGTCGTCGGCGTCGGACGGCTTGCCGATCAACGTGTTGTCGTAAAACGCCAGCGTATCGGCGGCGAGAATCGTTTGCTGAAAGTACTCCCCGGCCACGCTGCGCGCCTTGAAGTACGCAAGCGATTCGACGTGCATCATCGGGCTGACGTGCGGCAGCGGGTCGTCCGGTTCTTCGAAACGCGGCGCCACCACCTCAAACGCGTACCCCGCCTCGGCCAGCAACTGCCGCCGGCGCGGACTGGTGGAGGCGAGGATCAAACCTTGTCGTTGCGTCGATTGCATGGCGAGAACCACAGGTACGCTGAAAGGCAATCTGCGTAAATCGTACCCGATTCCGCCGATTCGTAAAGCGCGGAGGAGCGGGCGTTGACCGCCGCCGCCGCAACCGGCTACCTTCTCATACGCATGTCAAACAGCTCGCTCGAATCTCCATCATCGCCTCCCGCCATCCTTCCGATCGGTGCGCCTTCGCGCGATTCAAATAATTGGCCCTTTGCCGTCGTGGCCGGGCTGCTCCTGTTGCTGTATGCCGCAGGGCTGACGCGCGATCTGACGCGACCCTGGACCGGTCTGCACGATTGGAACGGCGCGCTCTTCTCCCAACTGGCGCGAAACTTCAATCGTTACCCGGCAACGATCCATCACGGCCTGCCGCTCGTGGCGGCGGGGGCGACGGTTCCCGAACCGGTTGATCGCTCGCTCTACGTGCGCCATCCGCCGGGGATCGTCTGGCTCGTCGCCGGCGCGTTTCGATTGGGCGGCGAAGCGGAGTGGGTCGCGCGGCTTGTTCCGATTCTCGCATCGCTGGTCTCGTGGGTGCTGCTGGTGCGCCGGATGCGCCGTCGACGAGGCGACCGAGCGGCGTTGCTCGCGGGAGTGCTGTATGCGCTCATGCCGATGAGTGTCTATTTCGGCCGCATGGTCAATCACGAGCCGATCTGCCTGATGTTCATGCTGCTCGCGCTGGAGGGCTGGGGCGGGATGACGGGAAGCGGCGCGAGCCGGCCCCGCCGCGGGTCGGTCGCGATCTGGCTCACGGCGCTGGCGGCGGCGATCTGGATCGACTGGCCTGGCGCCGTGTTTGCTGCGTTGTTCTGCCTCTACGCGCTCGCACAGCGGGCACGCGGCCGGATCGGCATCGCCCCGGTGGCGGCGGCGTGCGTCCTCTGCATGGCATCGCTGGGCGGGTTGCTTGGATACATCGTCTATGGCGCATTCGAGGGTCGCTGGTCGGACTTGTGGGCCGTTTACGCGGCACGTCGCGGCGCGCCGCCTCGACCGCTGGGTGAATTGCTGATCTGGAAGCATGTGGTCGACAACGCCACGTGGGCGATGCTGATCCTGGCGGCCGTCGGCGTCCTGATCGAGATGAGCGGGGCGCTGCGTCACCGCGCGCGGGATAACACACGCCGCGTACCGGGGGTGCCGTCGGGTGGCAGCGCAATGGGTGTGCTGACCCTGACCGGGCTGGTGTGGGTGATCGCTTTTCCGCGGCAGTTTGAAATCCATCCGTACTGGATGTTCTACCTCGGCCCGTGGCTGGCGGCGGAAGGCGGGTTCACTCTGGCCGCGGTTGATTCGCTGCTGCAACAGCACCGACCCCGCGCCGCGATCGGACTGATCGGCGCGCTGATCGCCGCAACGGCCGCTTTCTGCTTCGTCGGGCAGGATTATTATTTCTGTCGTCTTCCGCCGCGCGCTGACACGGCCCGGCTGAATGATCTGATCGACCTGTGCAGCACGCTGAAGCGCGAAACCAGCCCGGCTGATGCGATCCTGCTTTACCGCGATCCCTGGCGCGGCGAGCGACATGGCGACTACGACGCGCGGTACATGATCCCGCCGCAATTGATGTATTACCTCGATCGGCGCGTGGCGGTTGAAACACAGCCGTCGCTTGCGATTCAGTGGCGTGATCGTTGCACGACTTATGTCATCAGCCTCGACGATCTGGCCTCGGCGCCGGATCGCGACGCGGCCCGGGCCGCTCTGGCAGAATTGCCCGTTCGGCAGGTTGGCCCATACGTTGTGTTTGACCTGCGAAGAAAGGGGAAAACCGATTGAGGCATCGCGGGCCATTCTCGTCTGTAATTCATTGTCTGGAAAGCAGTTATGACTTCAAGGCCGACGGACTCCAGGGAGCCGGGCCGTCCAAGTCTGGATCGGAATTGCATTTGACGCAATTCGGTTGCTCCTTATACTGGTTGGTCTTACAAATGGGCTGGCGCGGGTCAAGGTCGGTTCGTCTGCCCGGGCGGCGTCGGTCCCCGGCGCGGCAGGACGCGCGTGCCATGCGGCTGCAAGGCATGGACAACGTGCTGCTGTAGCTCAGTCGGTAGAGCGCGTCCTTGGTAAGGACGAGGTCACGGGTTCAAGTCCCGTCAGCAGCTTATTGATAGAGGCTGCGGAGCGGGGCTGTCCCGCTGTCCGGCAGCCCGTTGAGCAGACGTCTGCGGCGTGTTGTGCAAGGCCGAGCGCGGTGGAAGCATCGCGAACGCGCATCGCATCAATGACTCCGAAGAGTAAGTTCGGCATGCAGTAAGAGGCCGGCCGACGGCCACCGGTTGTCCGGGGTGAAATCGGCAGGCATCTTCGAATTTGTTTTGAGGTTGGGACAGGTTCACATTGTAGAACACCAGAGGCAAAGCTGGCACGCGGAGGAATCGCAGGAATGGCCAAGGAAAAATTTGAACGAACAAAACCCCACGTCAACGTCGGCACCATCGGCCACGTCGACCACGGAAAGACCACGTTGACGGCTGCCATCACCGCCGCGCAGGCCGCGAAGGGTCTGGCGAAGTTCAAGGCGTACGACGAAGTCGCCAAGGCGTCGGAAAAGGACGGGCGCCGCGATCCGACGAAGATTCTGACCATCGCGACGAGCCACGTCGAATACGAGTCGGAAAAGCGTCACTACGCGCACGTTGACTGCCCCGGTCACGCCGATTACGTGAAGAACATGATCACCGGCGCCGCCCAGATGGACGGTGCGATTCTGGTGGTCAGCGCCGCCGACGGCCCGATGCCCCAGACGCGCGAGCACGTCCTGCTGGCCCGCCAAGTCAACGTGCCGGCGCTCGTCGTGTTCCTCAACAAAATCGACCTGCTCGACGATCCCGAACTGCTGGATCTCGTCGAGCTTGAAATCCGCGAGCTGCTCAACAAGTACGACTTCCCGGGCGACAAGACGCCGATCATTCGCGGTCAGGCCAACGCGGCTCTGAACAATCCGAAGGATCCGAAGGCGACCGAGTGCATCACCAAGCTGATGGAAGCGCTCGACACCTTCATCCCCGAGCCGGTCCGCGAGTCGGACAAGCCGTTCCTGATGCCCGTTGAAGACGTCTTCAGCATCAAGGGGCGTGGTACGGTCGGTACCGGTCGCATCGAACGCGGCGTCATCAAGGTCGGCGAAGAAGTTGAAATCATCGGCCTCGCCAAGGAGACGCGCAAGTGCGTTGTCACCGGCGTCGAAATGTTCAACAAGACGCTCGACGAAGGCCACCCCGGCGACAACGTCGGTCTGCTCCTTCGCGGCATTGAAAAGAACGAACTCGAGCGCGGCCAGGTCATGGCCAAACCCGGCTCGATCACCCCGCACACCAAGTTCGAGGCCGAGGTGTACGTGCTGACCAAGGAGGAAGGCGGTCGTCACACGCCGTTCTTCAACAATTACCGTCCGCAGCTTTACGTGCGCACGACCGACGTGACCGGCAGCCTGAAACTGCTGGGCGGCGCGGAAATGTGCATGCCCGGCGACAACGTGACCCTCGAGGTCGAGTTGATTTCGCCGATCGCCCTGGAAGAAGGCGTGCGGTTCGCCGTGCGCGAGGGTGGCCGCACGGTCGGTTCGGGTGTCGTCACGAAGATCATCGCCTAGGGAACGGGCGATTTCGCAGTATAACGCGGTCGCCGCGGCCGATCGGAACGGTCGCGGCGGCCGATACTACAATGTATGCCGGGGCCGGTCGTCGCGAGGATGAAACGCAGCGACGGATCCGGGCCGATGGACGGTGAGCGATGGCAAAGGCAAACAAACGGGAATACGTCTGGCTGGAATGCACCGAGTCGGGCGATCTGAACTATCGCACGCAGGTGAACGTGCAGCAGGGCATCCCGGAAAAGCTCAAGGGCGGTCTGAAGAAGTATTGCCCGCGTCTGCGAAAGCACACGCTCCACAAGCTCAAGAGGAAGTAGTAGCCAGTTGGCCGGCTGCCAGCGATCGCTGACAACCGACCACTGAAACAGGAGCGTAGCTCAATTGGTAGAGCACCGGTTTCCAAAACCGGCGGTTGGGGGTTCGAGTCCCTTCGCTCCTGGTTGGGTGCTCGCCGAGGCAGCGGTCGAGCGGTCGGTTTGATGACCGCCCGGCCCATCGATCAACGGGTGCTCCATGGCGCAAGACCGGCACGATCGCATAAAGAACGCCGGGCGGCGTGACGGCCTGCGGGGCGGAGCGGCGGTTGACGAAGAGGAGAATGACGTGTCCGACGTGGCAGTCGATCACCGAGACGACGAGCGATACGAGTCGCAGGTCTATTCCGCGCCGAGCGAGTCGGCCGGCGAGCGGGGCTTTTTCGATATCTACAAACCCGGCCAGGGATTTTACACGCGCGTCTGGAGCGGCATCGCCTTCGGCGCGCTGGCCTGCTGGTTTGCCTACTTTCTGTTCGAGAAGTTTTCCATCCTCGGAAACCATGCGACCGCACGATACATCCAGTTCGGCGTCGCCACCGCGGCCATCGTCGGCCTGGGCCTGCTGGGCTACTGGATGCTGGCGCTGAATCGCAGGATTTGCGATTTCATGATCGCCACCGAGAGCGAAATGAAGAAGGTCCACTGGACCAGCCGTCGCGAGATCATCGGCTCCACCAAGGTGGTGATCTTCGTGATGATCGCGCTGTCCATTCTGCTGTTCGTGGTGGACCTGCTGTTCCTGGCGGCCTTTTCGGCGGCCGGCGTTCTCAAGGGCGGCGGCGTCATGGAAGCTTTGAAAGGTCTGTTCTAATGCCTGAAGGCGACGAACACACGACCGATCCGATGCCGTCCGACCCGGTCTCGACGGACGCGGTGAGCGATTCGCCTGCAACCGAGACGGTCGCCGCCGTTGCGCCGAAGCCCGCCAAGCCGAGCGCTCCGCGCTCGATGCACTGGTACGTCCTGCGCGTCGCGTCCAACCGCGAGGACCAGGTCTGTGAGGCCCTGACGCGAAAGGTCAAAATCGAACATCTGGACGATCGCATCGGACGCATCCTGGTGCCGACGCAGCGCGAAAAGCGGATGCGCGGCCGCGTCGCCAAGGTATTCGACCGCAAGCTTTATCCCGGTTACGTCTTCGTCGAAATGGCGACGGAGGAAGACGGCAGCATCCCCGAGGACGTCTGGTTCATGGTGAAGGACACCATGAGCGTCGGCGATTTCATCGGGTCCGACGGCAAACCCACGCCGATGAAGCCCCACGACGTGGAGAAAATGCTCGCCGTCGTCGAGAAGTCGGCCGAACAGCCCACGCTTGCCGGCATGGCCGGCATGAAGAAGGGCGACGCGATCAAGGTCAAGGAAGGCCCGTTTGAGAACTTTGAAGGTGAAATCGACGAGGTCTTCCCCGATAAGGGCCAGGTGCGCGTGATCGTGACGATCTTCGGTCGCGCGACGCCGATCGACCTCGAATACTGGCAACTGGAAATGCTGGAGAAGTAAGAGTGTCCGCGGGCGATTCACGCGGTCCCAGCCGAATCACGACGAGAGGTAGCGCGCATCATGGCGAAGAAAAAGATTCCGACAGCGGTGTTCAAGGTGCAGGGTGCCGGTGGCCAGGCCACCCCCGCGCCGCCCATCGGTCCGGCCTGCGGTCAGTACGGCGTCAACCCCGGCCAGTTCGTGCAGCAGTTCAACGAGCGCAGCAAGCATCTGAACGGCATGCCGGTGACGGCGGTGGTCAGCGTTTATGCCGATCGCACATTTGATTTCATCCTCAAGAGTCCGCCGGCATCGGTGCTGCTCAAATCGGCGGCGCAAGTGGCCAAGGGCGCCGGCAACCCGCTGAAGGAAAAGGTCGGCAAAGTCACCCAGAAGCAGGTGGACGACATCTGCAAGACCAAGATGAACGACCTCAATTGCTGGACGCTCGAATCGGCCCGCAAGATCATCGCCGGCACCGCCCGCAACATGGGCATCGAGATCGAGGGCTGATCGCGGATTCGCAGCGCATCGAATTCCCGTATTCTCCGGAAGCCGGCGGACTGCCATCCGTCGGCTTCGTTCATTCTCGGCCACACCGACTTGTCGTTATCCTGCGTCACGCGGCGGCGAATCGACGATAAATCAATTGATGATCGTCCCCAACCCTGCTCCGACGATGACGCTCGCGCTCTGCCTGGCGCAGGCGCGGTTTCACCTGCTCGACTGGGGCGTCGTCGCGGTCTACCTCGTGTTCACCACGGTGCTTGGCGCGAAACTCGCCGGCAAGCAGGCGACGATTCGAGATTTTTTCCTCGGCGGGCGAAAGCTTCCGTGGTGGGCCGTCTGCGGCTCGACCGTCGCCACGGAGATTTCAACTGCGACGTTTGTCGTTGTCCCCGCCATCGCCTTCGCCGCCGGTGGCAACCTCACCTACCTTCAGCTCGCCATCGGCAGCATCCTTGCGCGATTCGTCGTCGGCTGGTACTTCGTGCCGCGATTTTACGAGCAGGAAATCTACAGCCCGTATGACTACATCGGCCGCCGCCTCGGACCGCGCGTCAAGACCGTCACGACGGTGCTGTTCTTAATCGGCGCCGTGCTTGGACAGGGCGGGCGGCTCTTCACCGCGGCCTTCATGGTCAGCATCGTCGCCGATATCGATCTGGTTTCCGCCATCTGGCTGATGGGCGCGTTCAGCGTCCTCTGGGCGATGCTTGGCGGCATCACCATGGTCATCTGGACCGATGTGATCCAGTTCACCATTCTTCTGCTCGGCGCAGTCGTCGCGCTGGGGTTCGCGCTTCATGTCGTGCCCGGCGGCCCGGGCGAGGCGATTCGACTCGGCCGTGAGGCCGGCAAGTTTCAGTTTTTCGATTTCAGCACCGATCTGTCCGTGCGCTACACGTTCTGGTGCGGCTTGCTGGCGACGACGTTCTCGAACCTCGCGGCGTTTGGCACCGATCAGGTCATGGCGCAGCGGATGTTCTGCTGTCGGGATGCGCGCGACGCCCGCCGCTCGATCGTCTGGAGCAGCGTCAGCATCGGGGTCGCCCTGCTCATGATGCTGCTGGGCATCGCGTTGTACGCCTATTTCCAGCATGCGCCGTTTACGCCCGAGGAAGCAGCCCGGTACGCCGCGCATCAGGAGTATCTGCTCCCGATCTTCATCGTTCGCGCTCTGCCCGTCGGTGTGCGCGGCTTGATAGTCGCGGCTGTGCTCGCGGCGGCGGTTTCCACGCTCGAATCGGCCCTGGCCGCGCTGTCGCAGACGACCGCCGGGCCGCTGATGCGACGCGTGTCGAAATGGCGCGGCTCGGCCGATCCCGGACCGCGCTTTCAGGGCGAATTGGGCCTTTCCAAGGCGCTTGTCTTCGCATGGGGCGTCGTACTCTGCGGCATGGCGACCGCCTGCATCGGCATCGCGCGGAACTATCAGAACGCCATCGACCTCGTGCTGGCCTTTGCGGGCTATACGGCCGGTCCGCTGCTGGGGATCTTCCTGCTGGCGTTTTTGAAGCATCCGCGCGACGACCGCGGGCTGCCCTGGGCCGTGGCGGTGGCCGTTCTCGCGGTTTTCGCCGTGTCGGTTCGTGAACAATGGGGGGTGCACGTGGTGCACGCTGTCGTGGCGGTTGTTGCCGGGCTTGCGCTGTTGCGCACCGGATTTGGATGGCAACACCGACTGCTGATCGTTCTGGCCATCACCGCCGCCGGAGCGTTGCACTGGGTGGATGGAAATCGATTCCCGCAGCTGATGTCGTCGGGTGTGGCCTTTCCGTGGACGTACCCACTGGGCACGATCATCACCTTCGGGCTGGGATTCGCGCTGGGCCGGCCGAGGGACGCGCCGACGGAGAGCCAATGACCGGCGATCAGCGGACAACGCGGAACCAAAAGAAAAAGCCCCCGGCAAACGGTGCCGAGGGCTTCGTTGCAATCATTCGTGTGTTCGGCCTGCGATCACCGGTCACCGGCCGCTGACGACAGCTTACGGATTTTCGAATTCCTCGGCATTGATATCGCCGGCAAGCGTCTTCGGCGTTTCCAGCGAGGCGGCGTCCGTCGCCGTTCGGCGCGACGAAGTCGTGCCGGCGTTGGCCTGCATGCCGGGGACCATCTCCTTGCTGCTCACGAGGAAAATCTCCACGCGTCGATTTTCCTCCGCGCCGCCGCGTGGCGGGTTCGGAACGCGCGGGCGGTGCTCGCCGTAGCCCATGACCCCCATGCGATGGTAGTCGACGCCGAAGCTCTTCAGGGCAAACATCACCGCGATCGCGCGATGGCTCGAGAGGTGCCAGTTCGTCGGATGGCTCTTTGCCGTGATCGGACCGATCGGCAGGTTGTCGGTGTGGCCGACGACGATGACCTCAAACTGGCTGGCCGCCGACGAATTCACGATGTTGGCGAAGGCCTGCATCGCCTGCTTGACCGAATCCTTGACATGATCGCTGCCCTTGTCGAACGTCAGATCGCTCTTCCAGCGAACGGCGCCGCGCTGCGCGTCATACTCGATGGCATCGGGATACTGCGCCGCGAGGTCTTTCAACGCCTTGTCCAGTTCCGGCGGCAGTTTCACTTCCACCACTTCGATCCCGCCGACGCCTTTCTTCAGCACGTCGTCCATCTGCGCCTGAAGCTTGCGGGCGAACTCGTCCAGCCGCTTGTTCTCGGCCAGCAGCGTCTCGTTCATCGCCGACTTGGTGTCAAGCTCGCGTCGCAGGGCATCGCGCTCGGCCTCCAGTGAAAGCACGCGGTTGCGCTCGTCGGCCAGATCACGCTCGGCCGCATCGGCACGCTCGGCCGCCTTGCGCCGCGCGAACTCCGTCCGCAGGAACTCGTCGCGCGAGACACATCCGACCGACGTGAGCGCGAGACCGCCGAACACGGCGAGCATGGTGAGTCGTTGATACTTGTTCACGGTGAATCCTCCCTGATAGTCAGGCTACGACGAAACAGCGAATCCGCGTCGCACGTCGCCAGCATGTCGCCACAACGGCCCGTGCACGGTCCGCCCCGCATCCGTGCCGTCGCGGCGTATTATGCCGAACCGCCCGTCCGTCGGCAACGGGGCACCCGGATGAATTGAGCAGCTTTCGGAAGGGCTAAGGTTCGATGTTTCCGAAGCGCACGGGGTATCGACCGGCCTGTGATTTGTTGACAGGCCCGAACGACCGAGCGGTGTGACCTAACCGCGAATCGCCCATTTTGCGAGGTCCGTCAGCTTCGGCGGTTTGCCCTGCATGAGCAGTCCGACGCGGAAGATGCGCCCCGCCGCCCACACGCAAAGCAAGGTCGTAAGCAGCGTGCCGATGACGCCGACCATCGGTTGCCAGATCGGCACGCCGGGCGGCACCGCCTGACGCACCATCATGACCATCGGGGTGGCGAATGGGATCAGGGACAGGACCGTCGAGAACTGGCTGCTGGGAAAACGCAGGACCGTCCCCAGCGCCATCAGAGGCAGCACCATCACCAGCATGATCGGCATGACGAGGTTCTGCGCCTCGCGCAGGTCGTTGCAACAGGCCCCGACCGCCAGGAACAGCGATCCGAACATGAGGATCGCCAGCGACAGGTACACAACGAACCAGCCGAGCATCGCAATCGGTACGAGATCCAGCGCGTCAAAGTGCCGAGCGACAAAATAGATGCCGATCGAATAGACGCCGATCAGCGTCAACGCCATGCCGACGAACCCGATCAGCTTCCCGAGCATCAGATCGAACGGCCGCACGCTGCCGAGCAGCACCTCGGAGATGCGCTGCATCTTCTCCTCGATCGCGCCATGCAGCAGCGGCTGCGTCGCCATCATCACGGCCACCCACATCAGCATGACGAGGCCGAACGGCACCATGAACGTTTGCAGTTGGTTTACCTGCTTGGCGGACTCGACCTTTCCGCCCTCGCCGCGCGTCACGAGGCCGAGGCTTTCGATCGACGGCGGCGTCATGGCGCGCTCGACGAGCTTCTGATCGATCCCCGCCTGCGCCAGGCGCACCTCGCGCACCCGATCGCTCACGACCCGCCGCAGCCAGCGCTGAATGTCTTCATAGGTCGGCGAATTCGAATAATACATGATGCCCGGGTCCGCGCCGCCCTCGGGATTCAGGATGTCCGCGCCGATCTCAATGATCGCGAACAGCTCCTTGTTGCGTACGCGATCCGACAGCTCCAGCCGTTGCGCCTCCCGATCCTTCGCCGGCGCCACCTGCTGCAACGCAATTTTCGAGCGAACCTGCTTGCGTGGCGCTGCGCTGCCGGACGTCTCCTGTCCGGCCGAGGTGTTACGATCCATGCGCGAGCGGTACACCTCCTGCGCGTTGTACTGCTCCGCCGCAGTCGCCAGCGTTTCAAACAGCTTGCCCGATCGATCCACCACCGCGACCTGCTTCGTGTCGGTATCGACGCGATCCTCCATCAGAAGCTGCACGCCGATGCCGCCGAACATGAACACCGGCATCAGCAAGATCGCCACGACGAACGATTTGCTGCGCACGCTGACGCGGTACTCCCGGCCGGCCACGACCCACACCTTGCCGCTCATGGGGCGACCTCCTCCGGCGACGGCCGCGCGATCCGAACGAAGATATCGTGCAAACTCGGCCGGGCGATCTCGAAATGCTCGACGCGCCCGTGATCGACCAGCGCCCGCAACACCGCCTGCGGATCGGCGCCACTGCGCACGCGCAACTCCTGGAATTGCCCGAAATCGTTGACGCGCTCCACGCCCGGCAACCGATCGAACGCCACGCCGTTCCCGCCCAATCGCACCCGCAGCGTGTCGGCACCGTACTGGCTCTTGATCTGCTCCAGCGTGCCGTCCAGCACTTTCTGACCTTTGAAGATCATGAACACGAAATCGCACATCCGCTCGGCCACGTCCATGTCGTGCGTCGAGAACAGCACCGTCGCACCGGCCCGCTTCAGGTCCAGCACCGCATCCTTCAGCACGTCCATGTTCACCGGGTCCAGCCCGCTGAACGGTTCGTCAAGAATGACCAGCTCCGGTTTGTGCAGCACCGTCGCGATGAACTGCACCTTCTGCGCCATGCCTTTGGAGAGCGCCTCGACTTTCTTGTTCTCGACGCCGGGAAGCTCCAGCCGTTTGAGCCAGGTTGCGATCTCCCCGCGCATGCCCCGCGCGCCCTTCAACGCCGCGTAAAACTCCAGCACGTCGATCACCTTCATCTTGCGATACAGCCCGCGCTCCTCGGGCAGGTACCCGATCCGATCGCAGGCCGCCGCGCCGGCCGTCGCGTCTTCGCCCAGAACCCGAATCGTGCCGCGATCGGGGTGGAAGATGCGCATGATCATGCGCAGGGTCGTCGTCTTGCCCGAGCCGTTCGGCCCGATGAAGCCGTAGACCGACCCGGCGGGCACGTGCAGCGTGAGATCGTTCACCGCCGTGAACGCGCCGAAGGTCTTGGTGACGCCGTTGATGGCCACGGCGTCGGTGCGGGAAGCTGACATGCGTGTCTCCGGCTTGTGAGACGGGGTTCGACCGGCCGCATTGACTCGGACGTCTTCCGATGCGTCGAAGCGTGCTCGGAGAATACCGGCGATACCGCAGGGACTCCACCCCGAAGGCATCGGCGATTCTCATCAGGCCTCAATGGCTCTCGTCATGAGTCAGGAGAACGCAACTCCCGCCGCGCGCTCACGCAACGAGAACAGAACAAATGAAAAGGGCTGGGGGAACGGGGTTCCACCAGCCCTTTGGTGCAGGCAATCGTTTCAATCGCCAGTCGCTACGGGAGAATGAAGTCAATAAACGGCTGGACGTCCAGACCGTTGACGTCGTTGTCGGCATTGCGATCGTACATGCATTGCAGGGCCGGATCCTGGTTCGTGCCGAGCAGGACGGCGACGAACAGCGCGACATCCGTATATTGCGCGTCGCACTCATCGGGGACGGCGTTCGTGTTGCAGTCCAGACTCGTGGCGTTCAGGATGTCGGTCAGATCGTTGACGGTGTTGTTGTTGCAGTCGCCCTGTACCGGCTCGTAGGCCTGGAGGAAGAAGGCGTAGTCGTCGTTGTCAACGTCGCCGTCCTGGTCGATGTCGTGCACGCTGCACGGGTCGTCGGGCGTGTAGGTCGGCGTCGGGCCGGTGAAACACGCGACGAAATCGGCGAAGTCGGCCTCGTCGATGAGGTTGTTGCCGTCGGCGTCGAACTCGGCCCGTCCCAGCGAATCAAGGAAGGCAATGACCTTGTCCTTGTCGGCCTGGCTCAACGCCGCGAAGGCCGCGCCGGCGGGCTGGGCCTCGCTGAACGGCACGTTGTGCCAGCCGATGGCGGCGGTGACGCGGCTGGCGAACGTGCCGCCGGTGACGCGGGCGTCGTGAATCAGCGGATCGCGCATGCGCAGGCCCCAGAGCGGCGTCGTGCGCAGCTCGCGCACGCCGGCCATGCCCTGCTCGATGCCGTCGCCGAGGGTGCCCATGTCATGCAGCAAAAAGTCTGAATACGCACGAACCGGTTTGTTGCGGATCGCGTCTTCCAGACCGGGGTCGTTCGATGTCATGAACTGCGGGATGTGGCAATCGGCGCAGCCGATCGCGTTGAAGATCGACTCGCCGGTCATGCCCGACCTGGGCGTCTGCGGCGGGGGGGCGAGGAACCGCTGGAAGTTCGTCACGTGGTCGATGAAGTGCAACCCGTCGATATCCGGTCCGTCCTCGGGATCGGCCACGGTGTCGCACTCGCCGAGCGTCGGCGGATCGTCGCCGTTCGGGTCGTTCTCCGTGACGATGAAGCGATTAGTCAGCCCCATCTCGTTCAACGCCGCATCGGCGGAAAACGTCAGCACGGTCGCCACCTGGCACTTCCACCCGAAGCGACCGACGCGCAGCGGACTCATCGGCGGGTCTTCAAATGCTTCCACCATGTGCGCCTTGCCGCTGATCCCGGGGCCGACCGATTCGTTTGCCAGGATGTCGGCATCGGGAATGGCTTCGACCAAGCCGAAACCGAGCGTCGAGTTGGTAAGACGATGCGTAGTGACGTTGGCCTCGGGCGGCACCTGTTCAAGGCAGGTGCCGTTGATCCCCTGGGCCTGAAGCAACGAGCCGCCCTTCTCAACGAGCGGATCGAAGATTTCGTTCTTGTCGTCGAAGAAACCGAACCGCGTCACGACCATCGCGCCGCTGCCGCCGATCGGCGTGCTGTGGCAGGCGCCGCAACTGGTCTCATTAAACACCGGGCCAAGCCCCTGGCCGATCGTCAAGGCCGTATTGAACTTGGTGCGACCCGCAAGGAAACGATTGAGCTGGGCCGGGGTCAGGCCGCTTAACGGCGCGCCCATCTTGGGCTGGAGGTCGACGGCCTCGGCACGGTCCACTCCCGGATCGGGCAAAATCACCGTGATCAGCACCCACAGGCCCAAAGATCGACCAACCAATCGCTTCTTTCCGTTCATCACAATGCACTCCTAAATGTTGGCCGCCGATGGCAGGGCAGACCCAAGGGCGGCTCGCACCAACGCGCAAGCCTTCCCTGCGACCGGCCACTTGGAACGCGCAGCCATTTACGGCGATCCCCCGACTAATTAGCCAACCCGATCACCACTCGTCCGGCGGAGCGCCTAACTGGCGCAGTCCTGACCGTTGAGGATCTCGTTAACAAAGAGCGGGATATCGTTCATATCCAGCCCGTTGTTGTTGATGTCCGCGCACGAGCAGACGCCCGGGTTGCCGAGGAGGCAATTCACGAAACCGGCGATGTCCAAACCGTTGCGCTGGCCGTCGCCGTTGGTGTTGCCGGGGCAATTGCAACCCGCTTCACACACCGTACTGGTGACTTCAAACGCGTCGATCGCACCTTCGCAGGTCGTGTTCGTGCCGGTGTCCGCGACGGAGAACCGCACGCGAACATTGGCGGAGAGCGCCTGGTTCTGGAAGTAATCACTCACGCGGAACGAGGCAAGCGTCCAGGCCGATGCGCTGGTCGTGATCGTCTCGACGGTCGTCCAATTGACGCCGTTGTCATTGCTGACGGCGACTACCATGCTGTCGCCGGTGCTGCCGAAAAACCACCGGGCATAGCGAATGACCGCGTCGGAACCCGACAGGTCGATCGGAGGCGAGATCAGGTGCGTCGGCCCTCCGTCGACGTCCGCCGCGCCCACCGCGCCGCCGGGGACACCTTGACCGGTGACCCAGCACATCACGTTGGGCGGACCCTCGTAGTCGTCTTCGGGCTGTGCCTGGTTGACGCCGCTGATGGTTCCAACTGGATCAACGCGCACCCACGCGCCACCCGTCAGGGATGGATCATTCTGCACGGTCCAGCCGGCATCGCTCACTTCGAAGCTTTCGAGTGAAACCGCCTCACCCGTCGCGACGGTCGCGCGATAGGTTGCCGCGGGCGCAGTGGACGGGCTGTAGAAGGTTCCCCCGCCAACCAACTGGCCGCGGATGTAATAGCGGATGAAATCACCGCACTCGGCCGCCGGCAGGGAGGCCGTGTAGCGATCGCCGCTGACGTGCGTCATCGGAGTCGAGCTGAACGCTCCGCCGTTGATGCTGTAGAAAAGAGTGACGCTGCCGGGCTGCAACGCGCCGTTGACCGGGACCACGTCGACTTCCAGCAGGCGGGCCGTCGCCGGCTCCACCGCCTGGGGCGCGCCGCCGATGAACGTGTAATTGATCGAGACCGGCGGAATGTTGATCCAGACTTCCATCGTATTGCAGCGGCCCAGGACGATGTCGTTGTAGCCGTCGCCGTTGATGTCGAAGATCGCCGAGTGATACGTGCCGACGAGATTGCCGGTCGGGATGACCGACGGGCTATCCTCGCGAAGCGTCACGTTCGGCGCATTGCCAAGATTGCGGTAAATGTGCGCCCGCCGTATGCAGCCGAAGCCGTCCACGTCCACGTCGGAGATGAACACATCCTTCCAGCCGTCATTGTTCAGGTCGACGATGATCGACTGGCTGCCGAAGCCGTCGTCCCCGCCCGCCTGGAACGAGAACGAAAACGTGTTGAAGTTCGGCGCGCCGTTCGCGTCGTTGCCCGTGTTCAACAGGTACCGGTCGGCGTTGTCGTCGGTCGTGACGAGATCGAGCCGGTTGTCGTTGTTCAGATCGCCGGCGCTGACGAAATACGGCGCCTGCGAATTGACGATCTTGTAATTGTTGAAGAAGCCGACGTTGCTCGGATCGTTCATCACGACGGCCACGTGCTGCGGCGGCGTCAGGGCTGTCTGCTTGACCACGTCGTTGATGCCGTCGCCGTTGATATCGCAGATGATGCTGGCCGCGCCGAACGTCGAGTACAGATAGTTGCGAACGCCCACGCCGGGGTAGTTGAACGAGCTGCCCATGCGCATGGTGCTCTGGTCAACAAACACACCGGGATTGCCCGCTCCGAGATTGACCAGCAGTTTGTTGTCAAAGTCGTTGTTGGGGTTTTCGCTCGGACCGGTCTGGCCGCTGTCGTAATCGCCAAAGTAAATATCCGGGTAACCGTCGCCCGTTACATCACCGACCGCCACCGAGCAGAATCGCGGATTCGCCACGACGTTGTTGACGCTCAACATCTGCGGAATGCGGAAATCCTCATGGCGGAAACCCTGCCAGACGCCGCCGATCTCGCCGAGGTTGCGGTAGATCCGCGGGTGGCCGATCACCTTCGACAACCCGTCGCTCACGGTCGTCGCCGTGACGATGTCCAGCCAGCCATCGAGGTCCAGATCGACCAGCAGCACGTCGCGATCATTCGTCTCCGTCAGGAATCCCTGATCGCCCGGAACGTCCGATGCCGTGGCGTAGGTGGCGGTCTGATCCGTCAACACGCCGTTGACGTTCATGAACAGGACATTCGTCTTGCCGCCCGGGGTTGAAAACGGATTCTTGCGAACGCAAACCAGATCCACATCGCCGTCCTGGTCCACGTCGCCCCAGGCGTAGTCCTTCTCTTCCGGATCGGCCGTACTGACCGCCGGCGCCGCGTTGATACGGACCCCGGATTGGTTCTGGAACGTCACCCATTGCCCATGTGCCGACCCCCCGGCACAGAAAAGTCCGACCATCAGGCAATACGACAGGTTTCGGGGATTCAAGGCTATGCCCTCGCTGTGAAGGTAGAAGTCCACTCTGCCCGCCGTTGCGGCAGGACGGCTCACTCCAGTCTCCCTAGCATAACCGAACGCGATATAAGACTCAATCAGTTAATGGCTTAGGAGCCGCAGTAGCGAGCTGTTCCAATGATGTCCAACGTCCGAATTTCGTTCATCCACAACCAATTGTCACGTATGAAGTTGCTATTACGCACACATGCAGGCCAATTGCATATTATGCAATTGCACAAAAAGTCGTGCTAGACGTTGATTGAACTCTCCGGCTCGTGAGCCGGTGCCGTCGGTTTTCTGAATTGCGGTCAATGAATGCACGGGGACTTGACCGGTCCTCGCAAGGACTCGAGGCGGCGCTAGCGCGCCGGCAAGGGTGTTTCGCCTTGCCGAATCATGTAGCGACCTGATTTCAAGTTCTCGTAGCGGCTCTTGGAACCGGTCGTGCCGGGGGGGCGCGCGTCGGGCCACGAAATCGTCAATTCATCAATCTGCTCCGTTTCGCCCAGTCCGATGTGCACCCAAAGACTGGACTGCGATAGCCGACCGCTCCCCGCCTCAACCGTTCGCACGAGCTGGCGCCCACCCACCACGGCCGAGACCCGCGCGCCGATGGCATCACGATTGCACCGCTCGCCGATCAATCGAAGTGAAACAAACCTGCACGCGCCGCTTCGCTCGTTCCTCACGAGTCTCGCGCCCGTCTCGCTCCCGTTGTTTACCCAAATGTCTAAATCATAGTCTCGGTCCCAGTCGACGGCCGCCACCGCACCGCCCGGCGGGCAGTTTCCTTCCACCAGCATGGACGCGTCGCAGAACTGACCGCTTCCGAGATTCAGGAACACCGTCGGCTGCTCCCTGCCGGCCCAGCCGATGCCCCCATGCAACCAGCGTTTCAAGTCCACCCAGGCGCGTGGGCCTTCCGCGGTTCGTGCAGGATCGCCCAACACAGGAGCAACGCGTCGCCAGAAGGAATTTGACACATCCTCGTCGCGCGTGCCGGAAACAAGTCCGTTCGTCACGATCAGGTCTTCCAGGCCGTCTCCGTTTACGTCGATCGGCGTCGCCCCGCTTGTCCAGCCGCCAATGCGCACGCCCGATTCGTCCGCGCGATTCAGGAACGTGCCGTTTCCCTGATTGAGGTACAACGCATTGCCCTGCGGAAGCCGCTGCATGGCGACGCGCGAAGCGGGATCGCAACCTTCCATGAAACGAGGCTGAAAAACGATTCGGCTGCCCTCCGGACTGAACACGTTGCCCTCGAACAAATCCAGATCGCCGTCGCCGTCGAAGTCCGCCCAGCAGGCGGCGCGGCCGATGGCGGCGAAGTCCAATCCACTCTTCGCGGTCACGTCGACGAAGCGCCCGCCGTCGTTGCGAAACAACCGCCCACTTGCGAATTCCGACGCGACAAAAAGGTCCGCGTCGCCGTCGCCATCGTAGTCCGCCCACGCCGCGGCCGTTGAAAAGCGATGTCTGCCCGCGTCGAGACCGACCGCCGCGGTGACATCGGAGAAGCCGCGCGGACCATCGTTGCGAAGCAACACGTCTGCCGGACCGTTGGAAGCGTCGAACAACGGTTGGGGCGCCGGGCCTTCGCCCAACCAGTCGATACTGCGACACGCGTACACATCCAGATCGCCGTCAAGATCGAAATCCGCCGCCGCCAGCGAACCGAACCGCCCCGGGCCGGCCCCCAGGTGTGCGTGGCGAAGCGTGAACCGTCCACGCCCGTCGTTCTCATAAAATACAATTGTCGCTCCTGTCGCGGCGACGAGGTCCGCATCGCCGTCGTTGTCCCAGTCGATCAGCAGCACCCCGCCCGCGTCGTCGGTCCAGTCCACGCCCGACTCGCGCGCCGAATCGCGCACGCTCCCATCGGCCTGTTGCAGCAGCAGTCGATTCGCCTGCCCCGCTCCCGTCGCCACGAAGACATCCTCAAGCCCGTCGCCGTTCACATCGCCGATGGCGATCCCGTGACCCCGCAGCCGCGGACTGCGAGACCTGGGCTGCGCGCCGGACGCTCCAACCGGATCTTTGCTCGATTCGAACTGCGGCGAGAAAGTCAGCATCGCGCGATCGGCACGAAGCTCGTCGTACTCCATGACCAGGATTGAGACGATCCGCGGCGCAGCCGTGCGCGGCAACCGGTCACCCGCTTCTGTAACCTGTTTCCCGTTCCCCGTTTCCCGCTCCCTGTTTTCTGCTTCCGCCTCCCACACCCACGACACGGCCCAGCGAGCGTTCTGCTGCACGCGCGATGATCCAGCGCCGCTCCCCACGCGCACGATTACGTCCGTCGCGAAGTCCGTCGGCGAATTGGAAATGATGCCGGCCACTCGAAAATCAAATCGCAGGAAGGGGTTCCCGTCTGAATCCCGCGCATCGTGACCTTGCCTTTGTGCCTTCGCGCGGGTGGTGGCTTCGTTCTGATTGACCTCACGAACGTTTCCGTCGCCCGCCTGATGCGGGGCAAGAAACGCCTCGAACGCCGCGCCCGGCGGCGTGCGGCCGATCGACTCCGGCCGACCGCGAAACCGTTCCACGCGAACGCCCCGCAGAGCCGTCGTGATCCGTGGCTCGGGCCGCAACGGCGGAAGCAGACATCGGTCGAAAAACTCTCCCTCGGCGTCCGGCGAGATCGTTCCCGTGGCGGCCAACACGTCGCCCAGCCGGCGAAGCTGCGCCACCGCGGCCTCGGCCTGCACTTCGCTGATCCAGCCATCGGCAAGGGCGCTTGGCAGATCGGAGCCTTTTTCCGCGAGCCGCTCTGCGCGTTCAACGGATTCGACGGCTGAAGCCATGGATTCGCCGCCGGCGTTCGCATGGACCGTTCCCTCGGCGTGCCGCACCGATTGCAACGGCTGGCAGGCGATACCGGGCACGACGAATACAAGCCCGATGTGCGGGAGAAAGACCTTCAGGCTGGTTGCGTTCCATCGGCGCATAAAAAGACCCGCCCGACGCGCGATTCACACGCGCCGAGCGGATCATCGTATCCGAACTCCTTGTTCTGTTCCCTCCTCTTACGGACCCGTCACGATCCCCTCCACCATTCCCTTCACATCCAGCCCGTTCGCGGACCCGTCGCAGTTCACGTCCGCCGTCAGCGCGTGATACGGCTCGTGTGGCATTCCCAGCAGGGCCGCCACAAACGGCTCGATGTCTTCCATGTCCGCGAAACCGTCGCCGTTCACATCGCCGCGCTGCTCGTTCTCACACGGTACCACGGTGCGAATCCGCTGGCGGCCCGCCGCGTCGTACACCCCGTCGCCGTCGCTGTCGAACTCCAGCGCCAGCTCGATGGGCGCGAACGTTTCGTGGGCCAGGATCGTGACATTCACCGGCAACTTGATCGGCACGCCGATCGGCAGCGCGATCACCCGATGAATCGGCTCGCCCGGCGGCAATCCATCGAGGCTCACCGCTTCCAGGTCCGCCACCTCCCCGCCGGACCCATCCGGGATGACCGCTCGAATCGTGAACTCCAGCAGGCCGCTTGGATCGGTCTCATTCAGCAGATTGAGTGTGTACTCCCGTTCCGTCCCCACGCGCTGGGTTGCCGTCGTCGGATTCTGCCACCAGTCACCGCACCATCGTGATGTCGCGCTCACCGTGTTCGTGCAGCCGAACGTCGCCCCCGTCGCGTTGTTCGTGACCGAGAGCTGATAGCACCCCGTCAGGTACGGCGGCGGATTCGGCAACCCCGTCGGCCGCGGCAGGTTCACGCACACATTCACGCACTGCCCCGCCGGAATCATGGCCGTCACACCGGCTGGCGGCGAGAAGTTCATCGCTCCGATGTTGCTGCACCCTGCGCCGCCGATCGGCCCGGAGAGATTCCACGTGTAGCTCTGCGGCGAGCCGGTGTAGTTGCAGATCTGGAAGCACACCTGCTTGCTGACATCGCCCCGGCAATACAGCACCGAGTTGGTGTAGCAGACTTCGCGGCACTTGCCGAGTTGCCCGGCCGTGAACAGGTCCACGATCTCGTTGTTGCCGAGCGACCGCCGGAAGAACTCAAACTCGTCCAGCACGCCGTTGAGGAAAAGATTGCCCGCCAGGATCGGCAGCCGCTGGCCGAACACCAGCGCCGACGTGTTGTTCACGCTGCCGATGATCGCGTTGTCGTTGAAGCTTTGCGCGACGCCATCCACAAACAACCGAATCACGTTCGCGCTGCCCGTGCCGCCGGACCCGTTGCGATACACCACCGCTGCCACGTGGTGGCACTGTCCGTCGTTGATCAACGGCAGACCCGTCGCGATGAAGTTCCCGAACACGCCCGAGGCCAGCTGAAACGCCAGTCGACCGTTGAAACTGAACAGCGCGTAGCCATAGACGTTGCCGCCGCCATCCGTCGTGCGCTTATCGACAAACGGCTCCAGACCCGCGCCCGTCGTGCGAATCCAGCCTTCGATCGTGAAGTTGCCAAGCCCGAAGTTGATGTCCGCCGTCCCCGGCACATTCGGCACCGTCACCACGCCGTTGATGCCGTTGAACGCCAGCGCTCCGCTGCTCGAACAACTCGCCGACCCGGCCGGCGTGACCCCGCCCGACGGCGTTCCGTGGTTCATGATGCCCGCGATGTCATCAATCGGCGGCAGCACCGGGTTGTCATCCATCGGCCACCAGTCCGCCATGTTCGCCGGCGGATGCTTGCAGTCGCATGAGCAGCGATACCGCACCTTGCCGTATTCGGCAGGCGGAATCGGTGGATCGTAATACCGCACGAGATTGCACAAGCCGCTGTTGCTGCAACCGCCCGAGCACCGCACCGCGCCGTTCACCAGTACCGGATGGCAGGGCGGATCGACCGGCGGATAGCAATCGCAATCCGACACCTGAAAATGACCTGATCCCGCCGGATACTCGGTGATCTCGATGGGCGTGCAGACTTCGCCGTTGGGGCAATGGCCCGCGCAGGTCGGGATGCACGTCCCCGGTTGATCCGGATTGCAGTAAGAGGTCAAATTGCAGGCTGGCGGCGGCGTCTGGCAATCACACCAGTACCGCACCGAGCCATCGGAATTCTGCGACGTCTGAATCTCGCAAGTCTGCCCCGCGACCGGGCACGCGAACACGCACATCGGACCGGCCGGTCCCATCTCGACGTGGCAGAACTCCGGCCCGCATTCGCACCGCGTGATGCGATACACGCCATCGGCCCCGAGTGTGATCTCCTTCGGCTGACACAGCGTGCCGCTGTCCGGGCACCCATTGACGCACGTCATGCCCGCTGGATCGGGCTGGCATACCGGCGGGTTCACCGCAACCGGGCAGGGAATCTCCACGTCGCCGAGCTGGAGCTTATCACCCGTGGTGGTGTCCTGATCGAGATCGATCATGATCGACTGGTTGGTGAGCGGGCTGCCACCGTTGGCCTTCTCGCCGAGGATGCCGTAGACGTACAAGTCCACCCCCGGATCGGGCGGCAGCTTGATCGCGTCTGCCGTACACCAGACCTGTACTCGGTTGTTTACGGTGTTCGGCGTGTCGTAGTCATAGTCCGTTCCGCCTGCCGAACTGTCCTGAAGACTATTGATGACCGAGCCGGTGATGAACGTATTGCCCGACGGCGACCATCCGCCGCCTCCGGCCGGATTGGGCGGCGTGTAGCAGAATTGCAGCAGGCGGCTATGATGCGCTCCGGTGTAAAAGTCGCCGGCCCAGCTTTGCATGGAACGCTCCGCTGCGAGCATGCAACAGGATGCCGAGGGTGCATTCGGCGCCGTGAAGCTGATGTCGCTCACCGGGCTGCTCCACGGATCAGGCTGGGTCTGGTAAACGGGCAGGATCAGCTCCAACTGTTCGGTGCCCGCGATCGGCCGGCCGATGTTCGGTCCCGAGGCCGCCAGCCCCACCGACCAGATTTCATTGTCATACGTTGCACTGGGACTTCCAATGTCTTCGCGCCAGACAGAATAATACAATCGTCGCGTATAGTTCGGGCCGCCGCCGGCCGGGTCCGCGTGCGTCTGAACGGCCCAGACCCGCTGGCCGCGCTGCGTCACCGGGTGCGGGCCGATCGGCACCGCGCCGTTCGGATCGGGCGGCGGCGAACCGGGCAGCACGATGCCCGTCGCGTGGTTCCAGGTCGACAGCACCGTCGCCGCGGGGCTGATCTGATAAATACGTCCGTCTTCAAAATTGGACACGTAGAACGATTGCAGCCCGCAATCGTAGGTCAGATTGCCCAATCCGGGCCAGCATTCGGTACCGGTGCAGCCCGTATACATCGCGTTCGGCAGCGTGATCCAGTGCGCCGCCACGCCCGTGTTCGTGTCGATTTTATAGATCGCGCCCGCTGCGCCGCCGGGAACCGTCCCAATCGCATCGGTCCCCGGGCCGATCGTCGAATAAATCGCCGTGTGCGCGAGATACAGGTTGCCCAAGTCATCCAGCGTCACGCCGAAAACCGTGCCCAGGTCCGATTTGAGCCACTTCTGCGCCGCCGACGGTGAATAGAAATTCGTGTACCAGTTGTCGGCGAGCGTCGCGCCGGATTGACCGGAGATGTTCATGATGTTGACGACCGGCAGCACGGTATTCGTGAAGTAGTCATATCCCTCGTGCGTCGCGAGCGCCACGGAACCGGGAAACGTCGCCGCTGGAAGGAAGTTCGGCTTCTTCCCGCAGCAATCGTCGCACGCCGGCGGCGGGCAGGCGGATCCCGCGCATTGAATCGTGAACGTCCCCGCCGCGGGCGCCGTGCCCGGCTTCGTCCCGATCCGAATCAGATACTGCTGCCCGCATACGACCTCGCAATCCAGATACGTCTGCACGCCGCACGGCGGCGCGTTCGGCGGAAACGGCGGCGGCGCAATCGAATCATCGACGCAGCAAAGCGGCGGCGCGCTGGGCGGCAGCCCCGGGCAAGTACAGCCATTTGTATAAAATGCAATCTTCGTGTCGGCCGTCGTCTGACCGCACGTGTGAATCTGGATCAACCCCGTGCACGGCGCCGTCCAGCAGAACCACACGTCGTGCTCGAACGCGAGCTGGCCAGGCTGCCCGCACCACGCATCCTGCCCCTCGGCGCTGGTCGTCGCCGTCGTCAGGTCGAAGTTAAACACCCCCGTGCCCGAAATCGACGTCGGCGACGTGCACTGATCGCCCGCCTGCACCGGCGAGACCATCAACAGGAACACGCTCAACGCTCCCACCAGTCGGCAAACACGTTGCGACGTTGGTGCCCGGTCATCGTTCCGATCAATCGTCATGGCAATATCCTCATGTTGACTTGGGGAGTTGCATTTCAAACTCGGGATTGCCGCTGTCTGGACAGCTTCGGGACGCCGCGGCGCACCGCAGTCCATCCTCACAATCCCTCATCTCCATTCCGTCGAAACACCCTCGAATCTCTCACTTGGAGATTCGAAATCTCAATGTGCTTGAGAGTTGAGATTTGAAATAGCCGCTAATCCTTGACATCGTTGCCGAACGAACAATCCGCGACCGTGCTGTAACTATATGGATATCAATGGGTTATGTCTTTAGCAGGCCGAAACGAGCTTCGTTAAAAAAAGGCCCCCACCGTGGGGTATCATGGATTGGCACTTCTCACGTCTTCTTACGGGGGTTGCCGACGCCTTGGAACGAACATGGCCCTGTCCACGCACACATCGACATCCCTTCTGGTCGGTCTCGCCGAAGCCGAAAACGACGCCGTCTGGGCCGAGTTCGACGCACGCTATCGGCCGATCGTCACGGGATATTGCCTGAAGCTCGGCCTGACCGAACACGAAGCGGCTGATGTCGCCCAGGAATCCCTGATGCGCTTTCTGGAGGAGTACCGCGCCGGAAAGTATGACCGCGAGCGCGGCCGGCTTCGCTCGTGGCTGATCGGCATCGTCAAATATCGCGTGGCCGACCTGAAGCGCGCGAAGTTCGCCCGGCGCGAGCTGCGCGGCGAATCGGCCGTCGTCGATCTGCCGGACGATGACCAGCTTGAGGCACTCTGGGAGGCGGAGCGCTGCCACCAGCTGCTGCGCCAGGCGATCAGCGAGCTGCGCGGCGCGTCACGCCTGACCGAGCGGACGATGCGCGCGTTCGAGATGTTCGCCGTGGAGCAGAAACCGGCGGCGGCCGTCGCGGCCGAGCTGGGCATCTCGGTGCAGGACGTGTACGTGGCGAAGAATCGCGTGGCGGCCCGGCTGCGCGAAACCCTCGAGCGTCTCGAAGCCCTCTTCGACGATCGGTGAACCAATGGGCGAAACGCGAGCCGATGCTACGACTCCCTGCCCCGACCTCGCCGCGCTGGAGGAGTGGGTGCTCGGTGGCGAGTCCGATTCCGCGCTGGGTCGTCACGTCCAAACCTGCTGTCGATGCCGCGATTGTGTCAGCGAAGTCCGCGCCAACAATCAACTCATCGCCCGCTTCGCCCGGCCCGGCGCGAGCGAACCGCCTCCTGCAACGACCGTCTGGTCGTCCGTCGAACCGGCCGATCTGATTCTCGGCTACACGCTGGGGCCGGAGCTTCATCGCGGCGGCCAGGGCATCGTGTACGAAGCTGTTCAGAAGTCCACCAAGCGCCGCGTGGCCGTCAAGATGCTGCGACCCGGCGCGCTCGCCACCGACAAGCAGCGCCGGCGATTCGAACGCGAAATCGAACTGGTCGCCGCGATGCGCCACCCCCACATCGTCACGCTCTACGAAAGCGGCGACACCGCCGACGGCCGGCGCTACTTCGCCATGGAGCTGATCCGCGGGCGGCCCCTGAATGAAGCCTGGCATGGCCAGAAAATGGCGGCGCGGCGCGAATCGCCTCGCGATGTCGCCACGATCCGGCACGTGCTGGCTCTCTTCATTCAAATCTGCGACGCCGTGCAATACGCGCATCAGCGCGGTGTCATCCATCGCGACCTCAAACCCGCGAACATCCTTGTGGACGAGACCGGCGCGCCGCACATCCTCGATTTCGGCGTCGCCAAGGCACTCGGCGAGGAATGGTGCGAGGGACTTCAGTCCACGCGCGCCGGCGAGTTCATGGGTACTTTCGCCTACGCCGCACCGGAACAGGTCGAAGGCCGCATCAACGTGATTGATACACGCACCGACGTCTACGCACTCGGCGTCATGCTGTACGAAGCCCTCACCGGCGCGCTGCCCTGCGACGTCGATCGGCCTCTCTCCGATGCCATCCGTGCCATCACCCACGAGCCGCCGCAACCGCCTTCGCGACGCAATCCCGCGCTGGGCGACGAGTTGGACACCATCTTGCTCAAGGCGCTCGAAAAAGATCGCGCTCGCCGCTACCAATCCGCTGAATCGCTTCGAAAAGACCTGGAGCGCTTCCTGCGCAACGAACCCATCGACGCCCGGCGCGACAGCACCTGGTACGTCCTGCGAAAGTTCATGCTGCGCCATCGCGTCTCCGCGACGATCGGCGCCGCTTTCCTGTTCCTCATCGTTGCGTTTGCCATCGTCACGGCCGTCAACCTGCGCCGCACCGCCTTCCAGCGCGACAAGGCCCTGCGCGCGGAAGATGCCGCCCGGACATCCGCGCGCCAACTGGCTGCGGCCCTTTCGCAGAGCAACATCGAGCGGGCGCGGCTCATGGTGCGCGCCGGAAACGTGGCGTCGGCGGAGGAGGTCCTCTGGCGCGAGTACCTCGCTCCCGTCGACGCGTCACAACCGATGGAGGCGCTCGACGCAACGGCTCGCAGCGATGCCGAGCCGTTGCCCCTGAATGACGCCTACTGGGCGCTCCGCGAGGCCTGCGTCGCCAGCCACTGCCTCGCGACCATCGCGGCGGAGGGCGGCGAGCGAATCGCGCTGGCCGTCTCACCCGACGGTCGACACGTCGCCGCGGCGGGGCAGAATGGCGTAGTACAGGTGTGGTCGCTTCCGCTGGGCCCGCAGCGCGAACTGCTTCGGCTGACGCTCGATCCAATCTATGCGGCATCGTATTTTGAGACGAACCGCCTCGCGCTGGTCACGGTTCGCGATGAACAGGTGCAGTTACGCATCGTGGATGCACGGACCGGCGAGTTTGAATCATCGGCGCGCACCCTGGCGGCGCTTTCGGAGTTGCGGCCGGGTCCGCTGCTGATCCGGTTCTCGCGCGACGGCCGGCGCCTCGCGCTGCTCGGCGCCGACGGGTTCGCTCGCGTGCATGCGACAGCAACCGCTGAATTGATCGCCACTGTTTCTTACTCCGCGAACGGGCAGGTCACGACCGTCGCCTTGAGTCACGACGGCCAGCGGCTGGCGATCGGCGGGGTCGATCACTCGATTCACATCCATGATCTGTCGCGCGGCACCGAGGTGCAGCGCCTCCGGACCAGCCCGCCCAACCCGTTCCGCTTTATCTCCGCCATGAGCTTCAACGCAGACGCGACGCAACTGGCCGTCGGCTGGGGCGAGGGCGCCGTGGAAGTCTGGGATGTGTCCGCCGGCGTGCGACGGTGCAGCATGCGCGATCACACCTATGGCATCACCACCCTGGAATTCTCGCCTGACGGTCGACGTTTGCTTTCCGGCGGACACGACAAATCGCTCATCGCCTGGGAACTCCCCGCCTGCCGCAGGTTGTTTGTCTGCCAAGGGCACCGCGCCGCGGTCCTTCATGCCTGCTTCAGCGACGGAAGTGACAGCATCCTGTCAGTCGGTCTCGATGGCCTGCTCAAAGAATGGGACCCCCACGTCGAACCGGGCATCGCCCGCCTCACGGGGCATGAGGCCGCATCGTTTTGCGTTCAATTCAGTCAGAACGGCGGCCTCATCGCGTCCGCCAGCGCAGGGCCGGACAATCGCGTGCGCGTCTGGAACCGCCACACTCTTGCCCGCGCCACCGGTCAGCAACCGCACCACGAGGCCGTCGGCGGAATCACGATGCTTGATCAGGACGGGGTGTTGCTATCAATCGGGTACGACGGCGAAATGCGCGTCTGGGACGTCACACCCAGCGGCGATGCCGAGCCGCGGCTGGCCCTGCGCCGAACGTTCAACACCGGTATCAAGGTGCCCTCGTGCATCGCAGCCAGTCCGGATGGCGAGTGGGTCGCCGCCGGCGGATACGAAAATCGCGTCACCATCTGGCACGCGAAGAACATCGTCGAGGACGAATCGTACGCCGATCACGATCCGATATCTCCGCGGACGCTCGAGCCTGCTCATTCCGTTTTCGGATCGTCGGACCGCACACCCTGTGTGACGTTCAGCGAGGACGGCCGTCTGCTCGCGGCGTGCAGCACCGATCGCACCGTGCGGCTGATCGAACCGGCAACCGGGCGCATTCTGACGACATTCGTCGCCCACGACGGAACCGTCCGATGGGCCAGATTTCTCGACGGCGGGCGGCGACTCGTCACCTGCGGCGACGACGGCCGCGCGAAGCTGTGGGATCTCGCCGCGCTGCGCGGTGGGGCACCGCCGATGGCTGCCTGCGTGCGGGAGTTCGCCGGACACGAGCACGCAATTCTCACGCTCGCAGCCAGCTCCGACGAACGCATCCTGGCCACCGGCGCGCGCGACGGCTCCATTCGCCTGTGGAGCCTCGCCGACGGCCGCTTTCTGACAACCCTGGAAGTCCACAAACAGGCGGTCTATTCGGTGGCTTTCTCGCCCGACGGCCGCATGCTGGCGTCGGTCGGCGAGGAACGTGACGTGTGTCTGACAGATCTCCGCTATTACGATCGGCACCTGGCCGGAAATCGGGTGTATCACGCGGCGAGGCTTCAGGCGGAACGCCCGAATCGAGAATAGAAAACCACCGCACCGATCGCCCCCAACAGCCCCGCCGTGGTGAACGTCCACAAGGCGCCCCATCCCGGCGTGACCCGCTCACCAACGAGCCAAAGCCCTGCGCCCACCAGCGCCGCCGGCATCACCGCCACCCCCCGCGCCGACCAGTACGCCCCGACCGACTGCGTCTTCATCGTGGCGGGCACCAGATCGGCGATCATCGCTTTTCGCGCCGGCTCGCCCAGCTCCCGGCAGCCGGCCACTGCGAACGCGACGTACAATCCCGCGGCCCCCAGCGTCGCCCCCAGCACTCCCAGCGCGATCGGAAACGCCGAGAAGAATACAAACGTCAATCCTATGAACGGCTTTTTCGCCAGGCCCGCCCGGCTCGCCCGCGGCGCGATCAGCAGGTACAGCAGCACGTTCATCGCCGCCTCGATGTTCAGCAGGACCGACTGGTACACCGCCGCCCCGCGCGCCGCCTCCGCTGCGAGGATCGGCACACAGAACAAAATGATGAACGGCTTGGCCATCCCCTCGGCCCATCGTGCGAAGATGTCCGAGATCAGCAGCCGCCGCAGGTCCGGATTGAACTGCCGCAACACCTCGCGCGGCCGGGCCAGCGCCAACTGCTCATCGCGCGACGCAACCCCCATCGAGCGGAACTGAATCACCAGCGCCGCAAGCACCAGCGCCGCAGCCGCCGCCACGTTCGCCCGAACGCCGCCGGTCACGCTCCCTAATTGCCAGAGAAACAGCCCACCCACCCCGTAGGCCACCATGCGCGACACGCGTCGAAAAATCGACTGGAGCGTGAACGCCATTGTCCGCCGGTCCGATGGCAGCGCGTCTCCCACGACCGTCACGATCGCCGGTCCCGCCAGCGAGTCCCACACGAACACAAACGGAATCGCCAGGAACACCGCCGTCCGAGACTGCCAGATGAACAAGATCGCCAGGCCGACCAGCGGCAACAGGTTGAACGCCAGCAAGGCTCGTCGCGTGTTGAACCGCGCCGCGATCGCGCCGCCCGCGTAGTAATTCAATGCCTCCAGCCCGTCACGGTAAAACCCGTACAGCCCGATCAGCACGATCAGCCATGGATCGCCGCCCAGCGCCGCCCGCTGGAGCGATTTGAGGTACTGCGGAACCAGCGGCGACCACAGCTCCGTGCTCGCCGTCACCAGCAGGATCGCGCCGAGCAGCGCCAGCGTCGATGCGTTCAGGCCCAGCCAGTCGCGCCATCGCCCGCCGGAATTCTCCGCCGAGGATGCCATCAGTATGACACTCCGATCCCCGATGCGATCGCTGGCGCGGGTACATCGGTCTCGGTCGTCAGCGATACGCCGTACAACGCGCGAACCGTCTCACGCAGAAACGCAACGAATTCCTCCTGCGTGTGCGGCGTGCCGTCGGGCCGCCGGCCCCACGGCGCCGCCCGCGCCTCGTCTGCGTCGTACCGCGCGGGCGAAACGCCGCGCCGTCGAGTGGGGGCTTCACCTTCGCCATGGCGGCCTCCGCAGTGCGCGCATCGAGCCTCCGCGATGCGCCTGCCGCGATCCGCTGTCCTGCTTTTTCGCGCCGATTTTTTTCTCGTTGCCATCAGACCCTGCCTCCCCCGGCGCCGATCGGCGGGCGCCCATCGCCGATCAACGATAGGGTCACCGTCGCGGGAATCAAGTCAGTGGTGTTCGTGCGAATCGTCCCGCGCACGGTAGCCCCGACCGGGTCGCAGGTTAGGTCGTCAACAGTCGCTTGCAAAAATTCGTCGCGTCGAGGAATCACGGCGCGGTTGCGCTCGGTTGCAGCATGCGCCGATACGCTTCCCCGAACGGCCCGCCGCCCGCGAGCCGCTGCTTGACCAGCTCGCTCGCCTTCTGCGATTGGCCGGTCTGGAGGTACGCAAAGACCAGTGCCTGATCCAGCGCCAGAAGATCGGTCCCGCTCAACGCCGGCATCGCCGCCTCAAGATGCGGAATCGCCTTTGCCTGCTCGGCGCGAAGCTGATACAACCGGCCGATCCAGCGATGAATCTGCAAGTCGGCCAGCGGCGCGAAACGGGCCAGCGCCTGCCCCCGCTCGATGGCCGCCAGCGCGGTCGCCCGATCGGCGTCGTCCAGTTGCGCTTTCAATCGCTCCCGCGCGGCCAGCATGAAATAGACATATTCCACATTCAGCGACGAGTACGGCGGCACGCTCCGCGCCGCCACGTTCATCAGGCGATCGGCCTCCTGGTAGTTCCGCTCCTTCAGCATGACGCGACCGACCATGCCGCTGATCGGCCGCTGAATGCCGCCGCGGTGCGGCGCGGGGGTCTGCCACTGCCGGGCGACGTCGAGCACCTCGGGCGACATCGTACCCTCCAGCGCTCGACAAATACCGTCAAACCGCTGGTAGGCCTGCGGATTCGATTCGCGATAAAACGGAATATCGCACAACACGCGCACGGTATGGGCCGCGCCGTATCGTTCGTACACGTTCTCGCCGAGGCGACGGCGATACGCCTCGTCATTCGGCAGCGCCGCCATGCGCTCACGCGGCGGCGCGATCGATCCGCCCAGATCGCTGATGGACGCCAGCCACGTCCGCGCCATCAGCACCTGCCCCGCCAGCGACGGGTGGACGTGGTCATCCATCAGTTCGTCGCCGATGGCGCCGCCGGGGCTGGCCGCGGCGAACGCGGCGCGCACGTCGCAAAGCGCTGCGCCTCCCTCCTTCGCGGCGTCGAGAATCGACTGTTGCACGGCGCGGGGCGGACGCCACGGCATCGTATCGAGATCCAGCGCTCGCCTGAACTCCGCTGCGGCCTGGTCGTACTGTTTCATGCTGTGCAGCGCGCGACCGAGCAGGTAATGCGCCAGCGCGCTGGTCGGATGGGTGTTCAACACGTCGCGCATTGCGGCGGCGACTGCCTCGGGTGCGGTTCCCGTCGATCGCATGGCGACCAGTTTCGCCGCCAGTTTTTCGGCGGCCTCGGGTGACAGGCTGGTCGCGTCGTCCTCGCCGAGCGGCGCGAGATCGCGCTCGTTGGATGCGAGCGTGCAGACGAGAATCGGCACGCCGCGTGCCTTGCAGAGTCGGATCATGCCGCCGAGGTGCGCGCGAAGATTTCGCGCCGCGTCCTGCCGGACGGGATCCTCAACGGGGATGACGGAGCGCGCCATGACGTGTTCCATCAGCGTCTGGTTGGATTCTTGCGACGGCGCGGTCCAGGCTTCGATGACCTGTGCCACGCCTGTTGCGCGAAACGCGCGCTGCACGCGCATGGCTGCGGTGGATCGACCCGCCGAATGCAGCGACGCCACGCCGTACGCGCCATAAAACTCGTTGTTCCCGCAATAGACGATCACCAGATCGGGCTGGTAGTCGATTGCGTCTTCCAGCATCGCCATCACGGGGAAGCTCGCCACCGCGGTCGTCGCGAGATTGACGACCTCGACCGTTCGGCCCGGCAAGCAGTCGCCCAGCATGGCTTGCAGGAAGGCCCCGGCGCTAAGCGCCATGGGCTGCGGGAACCCTTTCATCGCTGACTCGCCGCACAGGAAGATGCGCACCGTGCCGGCCGGCTTCGGCATGAGCAGGGCGTTTTCAAACATCGAGCCTGCGCGGCCCTTGTTGGCGAAGAAGTACGAGGCCGCTCCGGCTGGATCGGTCACAACGAGCGTGCCGCCGCTGACCGGCCCGATCGTCTTCATCAACGCGGGATAGCCGCCGTAGCCGCAGAGCCGCGTGACGCCTTCGACCGCGCCGAACAGCGCGGCGACCAGTCCCAGGGCGAGGAAGATGAAGAGTCGGCGCTTTCGGCGCGTGATGCGCGGCGTCGATTCGATGGTCGCGGCGTTGGATTCGCGTGGAGACATGGTTCACGGGGATTCTATCGTGGCGTCGCGCGGGGAGGCGAGCGCGCAAAAAAACGGCCCGCGTCGCAGGACACGGGCCGTGGTGAGTGAACTTGATTTCCCAGTCCGAGCCGACGATCAGCGTCGGCGTCGAATCAGAGCCAGCGCGCCCAAGCCGATCAGGGCCATGGTGCTTGGTTCCGGAACCTTGACTTGGTACGTCACCGGGTGGGCGTTCGACGGCTGCCCCCAGTCGCCGACCTGCTGGTTGGGATTCCCGAGCGAATCAATCGCGCCGTCGCCGCTGCCGCCGCCGCTGGTGAAGGCATCAAGGAAGACGATGTCGCCGGCTGACAGACCCATGTTCGACAGCAGCGTCGTGATGGTGACGGTGTTGCCGGACTTGCTGATTGAGATGTCATTGTTCGGCGGGGAGTTGTACGTCGCTTCGGTCAGCGACCAGGAACCGCTGTAGTTGTACAGCTCGGCGCCGTTGCCGCTGTCAACCCACGAGCCGATCCAGTAATCGGCGCCGCTGGTCATGCTGATCGGTCGCACCCAGCCGTTGCCGACCGGGTCGCCACCGGGAACGGTGTCGAGGATGACCATGTATTTGCCCCAGTCGGTGAGATCGACATCGCCCGCCAGCGTGAACTTGAACGAGATGTTCGTGGCGTCGTTGTTCACTTCCAAGCTAAGGATGTCCAGGATGCCGCCGCCGGCACCGGTGAAGACGTCATCGAATGAATCCTGGTAAATCATCGACGCCGAAGCCGGCATCGCCGCGATCGCAAGAACCATTGCCGCAATCAGTTTCTTCATGACTTCTCTCCTTGCCTCATGGGCGCATCTCGCGCTGAAAAAACGACATCTATCTAACCCATGCGACCCGCTTCAGGCCGCTCGGCCCGACCCCCGGATCGCACTTCTTGCCTCTAGTAAAACACTTTACCTGAAGCCGAGGAGGCTTGTCAATGGTTTGGCGGGGGTTGGCGGTAGGGTTTGCGAGAAATTGGATACAGCGGCCTTTGACTCACTCGTGGTAGGTCTATGTGACCGATTCCGAGAATCCCGGCCTTGAACCCACGCAAGCCCGAGCCGGGCTGCGGAGGATTCCGCAGGGGTCAGGGCGTGGGCGGGGAATCTTCATTCGAAGGCACGATGTCTAACCCCTCACCCAACCCTCTCCCCAGTGGGGAGAGGGCTTTATCGACGAAGCGCTCCCCAGCGGGGAGCGGGCTTTATCGACGAAGCGCTCCCCAGCGGGGAGAGGGCTTTATCGACGAAGCACTCCCCAGTGGGGAGAGGGCTTTATCGACGAAGCACTCTCCAGCGGAGAGAGGGCTTTATCGACGAAGCTCTCCCCAGCGGGGAGCGGAAAATTCAGACGGGATCTAATTCAGCAGGCTGGTCACGAACAGGGGCACGTCGTCGAGATCGTTCAGGCCGTCGCAGTTCATGTCGGCCGCCGGACCGAAGTTCGGGTTGAACCCGGTCACGTGGTAAATGAACGGCTGGATATCGCGTCCGTTTCGAGCGCCGTCGTTGTTGACGTCGCCCGCGCCGAGTCCGCTGCCGGTCGTGGCTTGAATTCCTACAAATGTCTTGTGTCGGTATTTGTTCACGCCTCCGGGGAGCGTCTCGATGGCGACGAGGTCGGCTCGGTGATTGCCGCTGCTCAAGGAGCTTTGCCGGAAGGTGAAGGTGTCGAGGTATTGGGTGGCGCGGTTGGACGGCCCCGATGCCAGGGCGATGAAGTCCGTTCCCTCGGGCAGATCGACAAAGACGTACACGGCGTTGGTCGTGAGGTCGTCGGTCTTGACGATCCAGTCGACCGGCAGCGACGTGACGTCGTTCGAGCAGGTCGTGGTTGGCGCGAGCAGCGTGAAGTCGGGATCCTCAACGTCCACGTAGACGACGATTCGGAACTCGGAGAAGAGCGGATCGCCCGTCGTGCGATGGCGATACGCGCGCACGGTGATGTAGTGATAGCCCTCGCCCAGCGCGGCGGCGTCGATGGTCTGGCGATAGGTGCCGCTGCCGCCGGTGAAACGGGGCGAGTTCTGCGTGAGGAAGTTCTCGAAGCCGTAACTGGGGCTGTCGCTGGACGTGTTGCCCGCGTTGAAGTCCGATGACGGATTGCCGCCGTGCATCGAGCCGTTGCCGTTCGTGTCGGTGAAGCCCTGATCGATGCGATACACGGCGAGATCGTCGGTGTTCGGATCGAGCGCGTCGGCCACCGTCGTCTGCAACTGAATGTCAAACGTCGGCGAGGTCACGATCGTGATCGGGCTGATCCGCTGGAGGTGATCGGCCACGCCGGCTGAATCGGGCGGAATCACCTGGGTGGTGGCGTTGGTGATGGAAATCGTGCCCGTCGGAACGGCCGGAGCGTAGATGACATACCCGCGGCCGTGGAAGACGCCGTTGGCGTTTCGATTGCGCGGGACGCGGATGGTGAGTGACCCGCCGGCGCCGACGGTGAGAATTTCCTGAAGATCGTTGTTGGGATCGACCGTGGCGCTGGCGGCGTTGCCGGTCATCTCGTGCAAGCGCGTGCCCTGCGGGAAGGTCGTCGTGACGGTTCGCGAGTCGAAGCCGTTGTCCTCGCGATCATTCAGGCCGACGACGACGTTGTCGACGCTGTTGGGCGTGCGGCGCGTGAAGACCAGCACGTCGCCCTGGGCGCCGCTCGACGTGATCGGCACGAACCAGCCGCGAGCGAATTGATTGCGCAGACGGACAAGATCGGTGATCTGCGAGCTGTTCAGGCCGAGGGCATCGTCGCGGCCGTTTCGCCGGGGGAAGTTGTTGGGCGGCGGTCCGAACTGGTTGGCCATGTGATAGACGATGGCCGGTCCGGTTCGCATGAGGACGTAGGCCTGCGCGATGGAGTCGTTCTCGCCGGTGCTGATGGCGTTGTCGTGGCTGTTGACGTGGTGGACGCCGATGGTGCCGTTGTTGAAGCCGTCGACGTTGTCGACGGAGGAGCTGATGATGGTGTCCCAGGAGCCGGCGCCGTCGTTTTCGACAAGATCGCGGAGCGCGCCGGCTTCGTTCAGGTCGAGGGCGTCGCGATTGCCCTGCTGCCAGCCGACGGCGGGGTAGCCGGTGCCGGGTTCGCCGGGCTTGCGGACCCATTGAGCCATGTTGCTGTTGCTCTCAACGGCCTCGGAGAAGGAGTAGGGCGTCTGGACGGTGCCGTCAAAGGCGACGTAGCGATTGTAGACGATTGCATCCCAGAGGTTGTCCCAGAACCAGGTCGGCAGGTGCTTGGCGGCGTCAAGCCGGAAGCCGTCGACCTTCAGCACTTCGAGGTAGTACTGGGTCGATCGCATGAGCAGGCGTGTCGCGCTCTCGGAGACCGGGTCGCCCTGCATTGGATCGTTCAGGTTGTAGGGATAAAACGTGTAGTTGAACGTGCCGGGGTTTCGGCTGGTGCCGTTGAGCGTGACGTTCTGCGCGCCCAGGGCCTGATCCGGATAGAGCCGGGCATTGGCCGCGTTGGGGAGGTTGTAGATCGTTCCGGCCGGGATGTTCGCGGGGTTGCCCGCGGCGACGGGATGCCGGATGAAGAGGTGGTTCTTGGCCGGATCGATGTCGATCAGCCCCAGAAGACGACCGTTGTAGAGGTGGTAGCAGCAGCCGCCGCACTGGGGATCGTTGAGCGAAAAGCTGCAACAGGGGCTGGTGGATTGCGGGCAGCCGTCGGAATAGCTGTTGAAATCGCCCGCGGGGTCGCCGCCGGTGGTCAGCACGAAACCGGGATAGCCGCCCTGGGTGATGAAATTGGGCGTGTTGTTGTCCCAACTTCCGTTGTGATTCATGATCCAGTCGACGAAGACGCGGCAGCCGGCGCGGTGGAACTCCTCCACCATGAGGCGGAAGGTGTTTTCGGTGCCGTAGCGCGTCTGCGACGAACTGCTGCCCAAATCGAACCGGTCGAACAAGTCATAGCCGATGCTGGCGGTGCCGCCCTGCCCGCGCTGGGGCGGCGGGAGCCAGGTCGAATCGTAGCCGGCCATGAAGACGTCGGGCATGCGTGCCCGGATCACGTCCCACTTCGCTTCGAAGTACTGAATCATCACGGGCGGCGGCTCGGCCTGTGCGCGGGGGCCGAGCCGGGCCATCGCGCCGAGCAGCAGCGCGAGGGCGACGTACAAGCGATTCGATGCGAAGCGTTCCATCATCTGCTCACCGTCTCCTTTATGGCGCGAGGAACGCCGTGATGAACGGTCGGATATCCAGGCCGTTTCGAGTCAGGTCGGCGTTGAGGTCCGACTTGCTCACGTCGCAGGGGTTGGTGTTCGTGCCGAGGAGTACGCCGACGAAGGCATCGATGTCGGCCTGATTCTTCACGCTGTCGCCGTTGATGTCGCCGGGGATGTTGCTGCACGCGGGCACGATCGTATGGCCGAGCCATTGCTGGCCGGGCGCGACGGCGTTGTCGGACAGGTTGCCCGACCAGCGATCGCACGGCGGTTGCGTGCCGATGAAGCCGAGGTTCCAGGCGTTGCCGCGATTGAGCGGGGGCAGGAGCTGGTTGGAGAAGTAGCCGGTGCTGCCCGTGAGCACCGCCAGGACCTTGATCTGCGTGCCCAGGGAGGGCGGCGTGAGGCCGACGTCGACCATGGGGATGTCGAACTCCATGCCCTTCTCGGCCAGCGTCGCGCCGGCGGCGGATCCGCCCTGACTTAGACATGTTTGGCTATTCAGTGAACCTCCGGTGACACCCAGGATGTTGGTGTCGTCGAAGGCGACTTGCAGGCAGTTGGCGTTGCCGGGGTTGGGGGCCACGGCATCGCCGAAACCCGTGTGGTTGTTCTGAGTCGCCAGGGCGGTTCCCATGACGGATGGAATGTTTGACGGCGTGAACTGCGTCGGCGAAGCCGGGTTGGTACCGAGGGTGTAAGCCAGGAACTGATTGCCCGGGGCCGTGCCGCCGTTCAGGTTGGCGTTATCGCCGAGGTTGGCCTGGCAGCCGCCCAGCGGGGGAAGGGTCTGGTTGCTCCAGAAGCCGCTGCCGCCGACGAGGGCGGCGCCGACTTCGATCGCGCCGGCGGGGCTGCCGATGGAGGCCCGATCGATCGCGAATTGAACGCCTCGGAAAGACGTCGCGGCGTTGAGTTCCTGCTCTTCGGGTGTCGTCGTCGGGCAGTTGGAGCTTGTGACGCCCGAGGAGTTGGAGTTATCACCGAAGAAGGTGTTGGGCCCGACGGTTTGGGTAAACGTCAGGGCGGTGACGGTGAGCGGCGGCGTCGTGTCGGTTAGGTCCACGAGCTGCGCGGTGTAGTTGCCGCCCGAACGAGTCATGACAATTGCATAATTGGGGTTGAACCCGGCGTCGAGCGTGTCGCCGTTCAGGTTGCGGAGCACCTGCGGGAAGCCGACGTAGTTCGTGTCGAGTATGTTGGACGGCCCGCCGGCGCCGGTCTTCAGGAATAGAACGTAGGCGTTGCCGTTGGCTTCGAGATTGCCGGTCACACCGAGATACACATGGCTGGCGTCATCCTGGATGAACAACTGATTCATCTCGCTGCCGTTCGCGTTGGGGATCGGATCAGCCAGAACGCCCGAACCGCTGTTGCGCGTCAGGCGGCCGATCGAGCGCGTCGTGTTGGTGGCGAGGTTCTTCAGGAAGACGCTGTACTCGTTAGTGTTCGGTTCGTTGTTGCGCTGGACGACGCAGGCGTAGTCGGGAGTGAAGCCGGCGTCGAGGATGACGTTGTTGAATCCGGTGATGGCGCTCGGCGGGGCGGTCTGGCCGGTGATCGTGCCGGCGCCGCCGGCGAGCGTGTCGAGCAGGACGACGAAGGCATTGCCGTTGCCTTCGAGATTGCCGGTCAACGCGACGCGGATGCGATCCGCGGTGTTGGACACGAAGATTCGATCCAGTTCCGAACCGGGCAGGTTCTGGGGCGGGGCTTCGACGGCGTCGCCAAAGCAGGTGTAATTGTTCTGAACCGCCGCGGCCGGAATCGCCGGCAGCGTGCCGCCGCCCTGCTGCGGCGTCGTGCCGTCGTAGACCTTCGGGATGTTCTGGCCGGTGAAGAGGGTGTTGGTCGGCGTGCTGGCCGGGATGCCCGTCGGGCTAAGGGTGATCGTCGCGAACTGGTTGCCCGGCGTGAGCGGATTGGTGCTCAAGTCGATCGGATTCTCAAACGCGTCGTGAATTCCGAGGCAGCCGACGTTGCCGCCTTCGTATTCCTCGACGTGCAGCGTCCATGACACCAGCGAACCGACGTCGCCGGCGACGGAATCGACGACTTTCAGGCTCCACGGCCCGTTCGGATCCACGCCGTTCATGGTCAGGAGGGTTTCGGCCGGCAGGACGGTCCCGCCGCCGCCTTCGCTGTCGAAGGTGACGTTGAGATTCGCGCCGGCGCCGCTGGAGGGATTCCACAGGACGACCGAGCGACCGCTGTCAACATGCGTCAAGGTCACGGTCAGGTTGTTGACCTGCGGGTGCGTGATGTTGACCGACACGTTCAGGTCCGTGATGCGGTTGATGCCTGCGAACGTCGGGCTGCGGTTGTCGGTCGCGCCGGCCGGGTTGTTGTCCGGAATCGCCAGAGGAAGCGGTGCATCGGAGAAGGCGGCGCTGCCCGTCGCGGGCGGGGTTTGAGTCGGATTGAGTGGAGGCAGCCACTGGTTGCTGATGAAACCGCTGCCGCTGACGATGGCCGCGGCGATCTTGATTTCATCGGTTGGCTGGATGCCCAGCGACGCGAGGCGCACGGAAAACTGCACGCCGCTGATGGCCGTGACCGCCTTGATTTCCTGTCGAATCGGATCGTCGCCGGAGATGTCGTTGACGCCGAGGATGTTGCTAAGGTCCGCGGAGAAGGCGTTAACGGCGAGATTCGTATGCCGCGCGGTGTCGACGGAGAACTCGAGCGGGATGTCGGAATCGAAGCGCAGGTCTTCAATGAAGGCGTTGTGCTGATTGCCGCCGCGCCAGTATTGAATGGCATATTCGGGGGCGAAACCGTTATCGAGCGTGACGCCGTCCATGCCTTGCAGCGCGCCCGATCCGCCGAGCAGCGAGCTGGTGAAGAGAAGCTGGGAGCCGGGGTCGCCGTCGTCAGGCCGGTCGATGAAAATAATCAGCGTGTTGTTGAAATCTTCAAAGACGGGGATGTTGCCGGTGACGCCGATGTAGAGCTTGGAGAAATCGTTTCGGACAAAGAGGCGGTCCAGCTCGCTGCCCTGCGTCGGAAGCGGGCTGAAGGGTGCGGCGTCGCCGAAACAGGTGTAATTGTTCTGCGTGGCGATGAGCGCGCCCGCGCCGTAGTCCGCCGGGATGTTCACGCCGTCAATCGCCGGGGGCGTTGAGCCGACGCTCAACTGCACCGTGGCAAACTGATCGCCGGTGAACGTTGCGAAATCGATGATGCTCGGCGGGTCGGCCATGGGATCGTGCACGCCGACGCAACCAACGCCGCCGCCGATCGAACCCTGCGTGGGCCGCAGCGGCGGCAGACTCTGATTGCTGATGAACCCGCCGCCGTTGGCGAGCAGGGCCTGGATGCCGATCGTGCTGGTGCCGGTCAGATTGAGCTGGAGCAGCTCGATCTTGAACTCGAAGCCCAGCGTGGCGGTCGCCGCGTTGACTTGCTGTTGGAGCGGATCGTTGGCCGGCTCGCCGTTCACGCCGGCCAGATTGTTGTTGTCGACCGCGAAATGCGTGCCGAGTGTCAGGGCGACGCCGGCGTCGGTCGGATTGGTCAGATCGTGGAGGAACGCGGTCGGCGTCGTGCCGTTCATCCAGACGGCGAGGGCGTATTCTGGGGCGAAATCGAGCGTGACGCCGCTTAGGTTCTTCAGGGCGTTGGATCCGCCCGTGAAGCCGGAGGTGTTCAACACGGCCGTGCCGCCGTTGGCGCCGTTGTCGATAAAGACAAGGATAGTGTTTTCGAGGGCGTCTTCGCGTTCGGTGTTCCCGGTGATGCCGATGTACAAGTGCGTCGCGTCGTTGCGGACGTAGAGCCGGTCAATCTCGTTGCCTTCGGTCGGCTCCTCGGAAGGCGGCGTCGCGTCGCCGAAGCCGGTCGGATTGTCCTGCGTGGCGCTGGGGCTTCCCTGGTATTTGGTAGGCAGATTGCGCCCGTCAACCGTCGGCACCCCGGCGCAGGGGTCGCCTGCGAGCGATTCACCCGGCGCGGCCAGCAGTGCGGCCAGCATCGCGGCCACTGTGCCGAGTGCAATAAACCATCGAACCATCCCGGATGTTGAAATCACGTATTGAGTCATGTTTTGCTCCACTTTCCGCCTTCCGGAAATCTCCTGAAAACGCGTTTCTGTCTGTTTTCGTCCGCCGCGATACGGTCCCCGTGCGTTTTGATGGCGCACATCGAGCGCCGCTCGGGGGCAGTCAATTGCCCCAACGCCGCGGCAAAACGATTCCGAACTAAACGATCACCCCAAACGGGGCGGCGGGAGGATGGTCGGCCGGCAGGGGTCCACTCCACGTGGGCCGAACGATGCGGTCGGCGAATCGACTCGTGCCGTCGATTCGTTCATTCTAACACATCGTGCCTGGCGACTGCGACGGCTTCCTTCCCCCCGATTTCCCTCACTTCGTTGACCTCGTTGTACGATGCGGCCCGTCTGGCCTGCATCGATCACTCAATCGTTTGAATCTCGGACGCACGATTCGGCTCACTCGAAAAGCGCGGTCGCGCGGCGTTGAAAGGTCCGAATAGCTTGACGGCCAGCGCCTGCGAATCGGCGTTGGAGCCGCTCTTGAGCTGTGCCCACTCGACGTGGGAATCAAGATACAACACGTTGATTCCGCGCGTACCGTGATTGTCGTCCGGGTTGAATTCGCGCAGGAACGCCGTGCTGGTGTCATTCAGGTTTGTCTGATCGGTCATCAGGAAAAACTCGGGCTTGTCGTCGTTGCGAAGGAGTGAAATATACACATAGCTAATATATGTTCGGCCGGCTGATTGTTCCTGGATGATGGTTCGCGGAAGATCGCGATAATGGCTGACCGGGACGGTGGGCCACTGGGGCGTATCGTTGAAGGGTCGATTGTTGATGCGATCGCTGGGACACAACAACTGCTTCGGCTCCGGCAGATAGGCCGGCGTGGGCGATGCTTCTTCCAGCGCCGGGTCGCGCGTCACCTTTCGCTCGACGATGTCCCGGATCATGCCGGAAAAGTTCGGCCCCCAATCGGCGGATGCGGCACGCTGCGCATCGCGCCTTTGCTGAAGCGAGGGGTTATCGTTGTTGGCGACCGGTTTGGCTGGGAACCAGCTCTCGTTGTCCTGGCTGTATTGCAGGAACGCCTGGCCGAACTGCCGCAGATTCGAACCGCAGACGGTTCGCCGCCCGACTTCGCGCGCGCGTCCCAGTGCGGGGACGAGAATGGAGATCAGGAGCGAGATGATCGCCATGACGACGAGCAGCTCGATGAGGGTAAAGGCCGGACGCGCGGCGTAGCGAGAAACTACTTGGCGTTGGGTGTTATTTCGAAGTAGACAGGTGGGGCGGGAGAAAGCCGACAGCCGTTTCAGTGGGCACGCTCCCGTTCGCATTTGAATCTCACCGCTGCATGGGTTAAGATTGTATCGGTAAAACCTTTTACTTAATGGAAGTATAACGTGACGCCAACGCGATTCAAGCAAATTCCGGGATCCGGACCGCCGCGGTTGATGCCAAGCCGGTACGTGGTTGTCGGAGCAATGGTTACAATCGGCCGACCATCCTTGGAATCGGTCATCGCCACGCATTGAAGCACGCACTCGACCCATGGCAAAACGAAAATCGGTCAGCATCAAGGACGTCGCCCGCGAGAGCCAGGCCTCGCTGACAACCGTCTCACTCGTTCTCAACAAACGCGATTGGCGCATCAGCCCGGCCACGCGCGAACGCGTGCTGGAGGCCGTTCAGCGACTCGGGTACCGCCCCAGTCGGATGGCGCAGGGCCTCCAGGCCCAGCGGTCAGGATTCTTGGCAATTCTCGTGCCGCAGCTTCGCCATGCGTTCGCGGACGCATATTTCGGCGAGTTGATCAGCGCGATTCACGATCAGGCGCGCGAATCGGGCTACAAGGTCATCCTCGAGGTGGCGGACGAGACCTACCTCGCCGCTTCGCAACACGTCGAGATCTTTGATCGGCACGTCATCGACGGCATGCTGTGCATGGGCGTCACGAATCGAGACGTTTATCTTAAAGACTTTGAGAAAGGCGATCGCCCCGTCCTGCTCGTGAACAACTATCTCCCCGGGCTGGTGTTGAATTCCGTGCGCTGCGATTACGTCGAAGCCGGCCGCCTCGCGGGGCATTATTTGCGTGAGAAAGGTCACCGGCACGTCGGATTGATACACGGCGCGCAGGAGGTACAGACGACGCACGATCTGCGTCGCGGATTTGAAGATGCGATCGGGTTGAACGCTCCGCTCGCCGCCGAGCTGCTTGAGGACGGCCTCTACACGGAAGAAGGCGGCGCCGAGGCGGCGATTCGCCTCGTGCGACGCCATCCGAACCTGACGGCGCTCTTTGCCGGGAATGACAAGATGGCCATCGGCGCCATTGCCGGGCTGAAAAGCATCGGCCTGCGCGTGCCCGAAGAAATCAGCGTGGTCGGCTGCGACGACATGCACTCGGCCGCGTTCTGCGATCCGCCGCTGACGACGGTGCGCACGCCGATCTACGAGCTGGGCCGGCGTGCCTGCGAGCGGCTGCTCGACCTGGTGTTCAACCGCGCGGAAGCCGTTCAGGAAGTTCACCCGGTATCGCTGACGGTTCGCAAGTCCGTCGCCGCGCCGCGTGCCTGATCGCCCCGCGCACGGCGCTCTTGAAGGCATTCAATCGCTGGAGTGAAAACATGAACAGCATTCGCTGCGGGGCCGTCCTCGCGCCGTCCGTCGTGCTGGCCCTGCTGCTGCCCGTGCGCGGCGAGCCGGCTGGCAAGGCGTCGAACGCCGAGCGCATCAACGTCGCCGGCACGTTCAACAATTGGACGACCGGCGATTCGGCGTACCGCATGACGCTTGTTGACGGGCGTTACGAACTGGTTCGCGGACTTCCCGCCGGGCGGTACGAATTTAAATTCGTCTTCAACGGCTCGTGGGATCGCCACTTCGGCGACGCCGGCAACGGCCGCGTTGAGCAACCGGGCGGGAACATCGCGCTGGTCGTGCACGCATCCGGCGCGCAGCGCATCTGGCTGGATCCGGCGGCGAGGCGATGGGGGCACGAGCGCGCCGAGCCGGCTGCTCCGTTCGCCGTCATCCGCGTGCTGCGCGGCGAGAAGCCGGGCGAGTATGTTCTCGACGGTAGTCTTTGCGAGGTTCCCCCCACGATGAAGAGAACCTTCGCATGGAAGGTGGAGAAATCAGCGGGCGGCGAGCTGGCGGTGACCGACGCGGACCGGATGCTGGCGCGCGTGACCGTTCCGACGCCCGGCGGCTACCGGATACGGCTGGCGGTCGGCGAGGGCAAGGGCGTCGATGGAGCATCGACCGTGCGGACGTGGGAGGTCCGGCCGGAGGAATTGGACGCACGGCTTCCGGCGACGGAGTTCCGCTGGTCGCCGAGCGGTTCGTGGGCGAGAAAATCGCTGCCGATCGAGCGGGTCGAGGTCGTGGGCGATTTCAACGGCTGGCGGCCCGGGTCGACGCCGATGCACGCGGCGACGCCGGCGGGCCCGTACACGGCGCGCGTGATGCTGGAAGACGGGTTGTATCAATACAAGTTTCTTGTTAACGGCGTGGATTTCGTCGAGGATCCGTCGGCCGACTCGCGCTATCGCGCGCCCGACCGCGCCGGCGGGTTCAACAGCGGCCTGCTTGTCGGGCCCGACGCCGCGCAGCTCGGCCCGGCCCGGCCCGACGCGATCGCCGCCGCCGCCGTGCAACACGACCTTCACCGAGCGAAGTACCTTTCGCCGATCAGCGACGACGTGATTCGCCTCGGCGTGCGCACGCTGGCCGACGACGTGCAGGCGATCGATGTGCTGATGCCCGGGAACTCCCCGAACGGCAAGGCGGTCGAGCCGCTCGGGGCCATCCCGATGCAGCGTGGTCCCGGTCAGCACGGATTCGAGACGTGGTCCTGTCAATTGACCGCGCGGCACAGCAGGCTTAAATACGCCTTCCGCCTGCGGGACGGCAGCGCGACGCGCACGCTGGATGCAACGGGGATACACGAATCGCCGACGGTGAAGCGTTACTTCGAGCCGGATCTCTCCATGAGTTTCAAGACGCCGGACTGGGCGAAGCGGGTCGTGTGGTACCAGATTTTCCCGGAGCGGTTTCGCAACGGCGACCCGTCGAACGATCCGCCGTCGACCGTTCCGTGGAACCATGCGTGGTTCAAACCGTACCGGCCGCGCGGCGGCAAGGGTTATACCGAGCACGGCACGCTGGAGGATTTCATTTACGACCGGCGGTACGGCGGCGATATGCAGGGGGTGCGTGAGAAGCTGGGCTATCTCCGCTCGCTGGGCATCACGGCGATCTACTTCAATCCGGTGTTTCAGGCGCCGTCGCTGCACAAGTACGACGCGAGTGATTACCGGCACATCGACGATTTCTTCGGCGTCAAGGGCAGTCTGAAGGACGTGCGTGGCGAGACCCTGGATCCGGCGACGTGGCAGTGGTCTAAGACGGATTTAGTTTTCCTCGAGTTTCTCGCCGAGGCGCACCGCATGGGCTTCAAGGTGATTCTCGACGGCGTGTTCAATCACGTCGGGCGGGAGTTCTGGGCGTTTCGGGATGTGCTCAAACACGGCAAGGATTCGCGCTACGCCGGCTGGTTCGACATCAAGAGTTTCAAGCCGTTTCATTACCAGGCGTGGGACGGCGATGACGGCTCGCTGCCGCGGCTGAAGCACGACGACGCGCTGGGGCTGGCGAAGGAGGTGCGCGAGCATCTCTTTGCCGTGACGCGGCGCTGGATGGACCCCAACGGCGACGGCGATCCGTCGGACGGCATCGACGGCTGGCGGCTGGACGTGGCCAGCGATATCAACGTGAATTTCTGGAAGGACTGGCGCACGCTGGTGAAGTCGATCAATCCCGATGCGTACATCGTGGCGGAGCTGTGGCAGGAATCGCGAGAGTGGCTGGACGGCCGCAGTTTCGACGCGGTGATGAATTATCCGTTCGCGCGGAGCTGCCAGCGGTTTTTCGTGAACCGTGCGAAGCGCATCACGGCGAGCGAGTTCGACCGGCAGTTGAAGGAGATGCAGGGCTGGTACGCGCCGCAGGTGAACTACGTGCTTCAAAATCTGTTCGGCAGCCACGATACGGATCGCGTCGCGTCGATGTTCATGAACCCGGATCTGGAGTACGATCAGGCGAACCGATTGCAGGACAACGGGCCGAATTACAACCCGTCCAAGCCGACGGCGGATTGCTACAAACGACTGAAACTGATGGTGACCTTTCAGATGACGGCCCTGGGGGCGCCGATGGTCTATTACGGCGACGAGGTCGGCATGTACGGCGCGGACGACCCGAGCTGCCGCAAGCCGATGCTGTGGGACGATCTGCCGCCGAATGACGACCCGGACGAGCGAATCGAGCCGGACGTGCTGGAGCATTACCAGTGGATGATCGCGATTCGGCACACGTGCCCCGCGCTGCAACTGGGCACGATGGAGACGTTGTGCATGGATGACGAGAAGGGCCTGTATGCCTTTTCGCGCACGCTGGGGAGCGAGTGCGTCGTCGTGGTTCTTAACAACAGCGACCATCGGCATCGATTGGATATCGCCGTGCCCTGGGCCGATGGCACGCACGTGGTTCGTCTCGACGATCGCAAGGCCTGCGAGCGCATCGAACCCGGGCTTGAACAGCCCGCGGCGCGTCCGCGCATCGTGGAGCGCAGGATCGAGGGCAAGCCGGGCACGCATCATGCGGGGATGCCGCGCGTGGAAGGCGGCCATCTGCGGGGTCTCGTGCTGGAGCCGTATACCGGCGCGGTGTTTACGGCGCGGAGGGCGGCCGGCGAGTGAGAAACGTGGCGCGGTGATGGAACCAATCGCACGATGGGCGCGGAGGATCACTGCGGCGGCGGCGGTTGCCGTGCTGATCGGCTCGTTCGGCTGGATGGGCTGGCGGCGCGTCAGCGCTGCGCGATCGCAGGACGATCGCATCGCGATCAAAGTTCTGCACTGGGGTGAAAAGACAGAAGACGATATCGTCCGCCGGCTGGTGGCGGATTTCGAAGCGCAGCCCGAGAACGCCGGTATCCGCATCGTGCGCATCAACCTCGGGCAGGCGGCGGCGGTTCGGACCAAGTTGCAGACCATGTTCGCCGCGGGTGAGCCGCCCGATGTGTTCTACCTCGGACTGGAGAACGTCTCCGACCTCGCCATGAAGCACGCGCTGGTGGACATGGAGGAATTGATCGAGGCCGATCGCGCTGCCGGGCGCGAGACGGTGAACCTCGACGCGTTTTTCCCGTCGGTCGTGCGGTGCTTTCGCGTGAACGAGGAAACGGGGGCCGTCGGTGACGGCAAGCTGGTCGGCCTGCCCAAGGATTTCACCACCGTCGGCTTTTATTACAACCGCGATCTGTTTCGCCGCGCGGGCGTGGCCGAGCCGCCGGCGACCGGCTGGACGTGGGAGCAGTTCCACGCCGCGGCGAAGAAGATCGGCGAGCTGCCCGATTGCTACGGCGCGGATTTCGTCTCGTGGGAGCAGATGGTGCGCATCTACCTCTGGACGCACGGGCATGATTTCACGTCGCCCGGCTGGACCGCGCCGTATTCGTTCAAGCATCCCGAACTTCAAGCGGCCATTCAGCAGTTGCAGGATTGGTTCAACGACGGCCGCACGCTGCTGTCGGCCAAGACGCAGATGGAGACGCTTCAGGATCCGTTCCTCTCGGGGAACGTCGGCATGGCTGGGCCGTTCGGTCGCTGGAAGGTTCCGGCGTATCGCCAGATTCGCGGGTTCGACTGGGATCTCGCGCCGCTGCCGCATGTGGAGGGCAAGCCGAAGCGGAACGGCGTGTTCACGGTCGCATGGGGCATCTCGAGCGCGACGAAGCACAAGGAAGAGTCGTGGCGATTCGTGAAGTACCTGATGAGCCGCCGCGGGCAACAGTTGATGACGCAGGCGGGTCTGGCGGTTTCGGTGCTGCGTGAGGTCGCCGAGGAATCGCTGAAGAGCGAAGGGCCGACGCGTCCTCGCAACGCGCGGCTGTTTCTTGACGCGGCCGACGACGCGCTGCCGACGGACTTTCCGGCGATTCCACAGTTTCAGCAGTTGCTGCGGGTGCGGCTGGAGGAGATTTTCAAGATCGGCCGGCCGGTGAAGCCGACGCTGGCGCGGCTCGATTCGGAATGGCAGGCGCTGGACAAGCAGTACGAAGTCGGCGTGGGCGGTCGTCCGATGCCGTGGGGCCGCCTGCTGTCCATCTGGATGTGGCCGGTTGGCGCGATGCTCGTGGCCGGCGCGATGCTCTGGTGGCGCGGTCGGCCTCGCGGCGGCGAGCTGCGCGAGGAGCGCGCTGGGTTGATGATGAGTTCGCCGTGGATCATCGGGTTCATCGCGTTCACGGCGTTTCCGATCGTGTTGTCGGCGGCGCTGGCGTTCACGCGATGGAGTTCGCTGACGACGCTGGACCGGGCGGAGTTCATCGGCTGGGAGAATTTTGTCAATCTGTGGCGGGACGACGCGACGTTCGGCATCGCGTTGCGCAAGACGGCGTGGTATGCGCTGCTGGCCGTGCCGAGCAGCCAGCTCGTGGCGTTGGCGGCGGCGATGCTCCTGAATCGCGAACATTGGTCGGTCGGCATTTTTCGGTCGATCTGGTATCTGCCTGGCGTGCTGGCGGGCGTAGGGATGGCGGTGATGTGGAAGTGGGTGTTCCACCACGAGCACGGATTGCTCAAGGCGTTGCTGGACCCGGTGCTGCCGGGTGGAATGACGACGCCCGCATTTTTTGAGAAGGACGCCGAGGCGTGGGGCGTGCCGGTCTTCGCGCTGATCAACCTGTGGGGCATCGGCGGTACGATGATGATTTACCTCGCCGGGTTGAAGGGCATTCCGAAGGATTTGTACGAGGCCGCGTCGATCGACGGCGCGTTGGGCTGGCGGCGGTTTCGACATGTGACGCTGCCGATGCTCAGCCCGGTGATATTTTTCAACGGGATCATGGCGATCATCGCGTCGTTTCAGGTGTTCACGCAGGCGCACGTCATGACCGGCGGCGGCCCCGGCGATGCGACGCGATTCTACGTCGTCTATTTGTACAACCAGGCGTTTGATTTTCACGAAATGGGCTATGCCTCGGCGATGGCGTGGCTGCTGCTGCTCATCGTGCTGGCGTTGACGTTCGCCCTGATGTGGGGCACGAAGCGATTCGTCCACTACGAAGGATTGAAGGCGTAAGGCGATGTTCAAACCGTTGCGACAATCCACCGCCCTGGTCGTGCTGCTGATCGGCAGCGTCGTGATGCTTTTCCCGTTCTGGTGGATGCTGGTGACGAGCCTGTCGCGCGCGGAGGAGGCCGGCGCGTCGGCGTCGGTCAGCGGGTTTCGCTGGTGGCCCAGCGATCCGCAATGGAGCAACTACCCCGACGCGCTGGCGCGCATGGGCAGCAAGCCGTGGTACGGGTTTCTTGACGCGTTGAGCAACACGGTCGTGGTCACGTCGTTGAGCGTCGTCGGGCAGGTGCTTTCGTGCAGCCTTGTGGGCTATGCGCTGGCGCGGGTGCGCTTTCGCGGGCGCGGCGCGATGTTCCTCGTGATGATCGCCACGATGATGTTGCCGGCGCAGGTGACGATGATCCCGCTGTTCATCCTGTTCCGCTGGTTCGGCTGGGTGGACACGATCCTGCCGCTGGTGGTTCCGACGTTCTTCGGCACGGCGTATTTCATCTTCATGTTCCGCCAGTTCTTCGCGCAGATTCCCGAGGCGCTGCTGGAGGCGGCGCGGATCGACGGCTGCGGGCACCTGCGCGTCTGGTGGCAGATCATGCTGCCGTTGTGCAAGCCGGTGATGGCGATCACGGCGATCTTCACCTTCATCGGCGTGTGGAACGATTTCCTCGGCCCGCTGATTTATCTGCAAAGCGAGGATCGCATGACGCTGGCCGTCGCGCTGAACTCGTTTCAGAACCAGTACGGGGATTTTCGCGAGGCGCATTACCTGATGGCGGCGAGCATCGTGACGATGGTCCCGTGCATCGTGTTGTTCTTTGTGGCGCAGCGGCAGTTCGTGGCCGGGCTGATCCTGGGCGGGGTGAAGGAGTGACGCGCGAAGCTGATCTTGCAGGGTTCGCGTGCATTGACGCGGTCGCGCGCCGCGCGTGGTTTGACCGGCGGGAAACGCGCCGGTACATTGCACGGCTGTTTCCATTCGTGAGAGACCGGTTCGCGCGGTGGGCCGAAGGGTCCGCCGCGTTGTGTTTGCGGGGAAAGTGGGAATGACCACAACGCGTTACGGCGGCCTACCGGCGGCGATCACGGTGCGCGAGCGCAGCGGCTGGCAATCGCTGGGCAACATCACGTCGTACCGCACCGAGGACGACGCGCTGATCATCGAGTGCGGCGAAGCGCGCGTGTGCTTGAGTGTGGAGCGTGAGGACATGATCCGCGTGCGGCTCGCGCCGCGCGGGCGATTTCGGCGGGATTTCTCCTGGGCCGTGCAGCCCGATGCGGTGACGCGGGTGCCCTTCGGCCTCGAGGAGCACGACGAACACCTCGAGATGGTGACGGATCAGCTTCGCGTGCGCATCGCGCGGCGGCCCTGTCGCATTTCGTTCCATACGAACGAAGGCGACCTCATCGCGGCCGACGACGCCAGCAAGGGCATGGCGTGGGACGGGCCGGAGATTCGCTGCTGGAAGGCGTTGCATGGCGACGATCATTTCTTCGGCCTCGGCGAGAAAGGCCCGCCGCTCGACAAGCGCAACGGCGCGATCGTCAACTGGAACCACGACGCCGCCGAGCACGAGCCGTACACCGATCCGCTGTATCAGACGCATCCGTTTGTGATCGTGCTGTCGCGCGGGCAGGCGCACGGGCTGTTTTTCGACAACACGTACCGCACGTTTTTTGATCTCGGCAAGACGTCGCGCACGGCGTGGTCGTTCGGCGCGGACGGCGGGGAGCTGGATTATTACTTCATTCCCGGGCCGACGCCGTGCGAAGTCGTTCGGCGTTACGGTCGGCTGGTCGGCACGGCGCCGCTGCCGCCGATGTGGGCGCTGGGGTATCAGCAATGCCGCTGGAGCTACGAATCGGCCAAGCGCGTGCAGCGCATCGCGAAGGAGTTCCGCCTGCGGAAGATTCCGTGCGATACGATCTACCTCGACATCGATTACATGGACGGCTACCGCTGCTTCACGTGGGATCCGAAGCGTTTCGCCAATCCGTCGGCGTTGCTGGCCGGTCTGGCGCGACATGGGTACAAGACGGTTGTAATTATAGATCCGGGCATCAAGGCCGAGCGCGGCTATTCCGTCTTCGAGAGCGGCGCGGCGGGCGATCATTTCTGCCGCGACGCCGACGGGCACGTCTACGTCGGCAAAGTGTGGCCTGGCGAGAGCGTCTTTCCCGATTACACGCGCGAGGCGACGCGCCGGTGGTGGGGAGATTTATACAAAAGTCTAATCGCCGACGGCGTCACCGGCTTCTGGAACGACATGAACGAGCCGGCCGACTTCACCCATGGCGACGGCACGATCCCGCTCACGGTTCGCTTCGACAACGAAGGCGAGCCGACCGACCATCGCGAGGCGCACAACGTCTACGGCATGCAGATGGCCCGCGCTACCTTTGAGGGCATGCAGCGCCTGCGACGCGGCGAAAGGCCTTTCGTGCTGACGCGCGCGGGCTACGCCGGCGTGCAGCGCTACGCGGCCGTGTGGACCGGCGACAACGCTTCGACCTGGGATCACCTTCGGATGAGCATCCCGATGCTGCTGTCGATGAGTGTCTCGGGCGTGACGTTCTGCGGAGCCGATGTCGGCGGATTCCGGGCGTATCCCTCGCCAGAGCTGTACACCCGCTGGCTGCAACTGGGTATTTTTTATCCGCTTTGCCGCACGCACACGGCCGGCGGCGCCGAGCAGGACCCGTGGTCCTTTGGCAGGCGGCACGAGCGAATCAATCGCTCCGCCATCGAGTTGCGCTACGCCTTGCTGCCGTACCTGTATTCCGAAATGCAATACACGACCAAGTCCGGCGCGCCGCTGCTGCGGCCGGTGTTTCTCGACTATCCCGAGATGGTGGACGTGCACAAGATCGAACACGAGTTTCTCTTCGGGCGGCAGTTGTACGTCGCGCCGGTTGTGCACGAGGGGGCGAAAGAGCGGAAGTTCCGCCTGCCGCCGGGCGAGTGGTACGGCTTTGACGACGGCGCGCGGCGCACCGGCGACGCCGAGCACAAGATCGCCGTCGATCTCGAAACGATTCCGATGTTCGCTCGCGCCGGCGCGATCATTCCCATGCGCCGCCCGGTGCAGTTCGTCGATGACAAACCCCTGGCCGAGTTGATTCTTTCGGTCTTTCCCGGTCGCGGGCGTGGCTGCTTTTACAACGACGACGGTCGTACCTATGACTATCAGAAAGGCCGCTACCTGCTGGATGAATACGAGACCTTCAGCGAACAGGACGCGATGGTTCTGAAGCTTGTCCGGCGCACCGGCCGCGACGCGTTCGCGCCGAAGACGGTTCTGGTGAAGTTCAACGGCATGCTGAAACCGCCCGCGGCGGTGGAACTGACCGGCCGGGAGCTGCCGGAATGCAAGGACACGCGACGGTTCGAGCGCGCGGCCGACACGTGGCGGTACGACAAGAAATCGCGGGCGCTCTGGGTGCGCCTGAAGCGCTTCAACCCCGGCGACGCCTTGGCGGTGATCCGCAAGGTCTAACGCTTTGCAATTCCTGACGAGTCCCAACGCAGGGTGCGTACTCGACGCATCGAGCCAGCGCACACGCGAAAGGGCCGCCGCGCCCGGTCGACCCGCCGTGAAGCGTGCGTCAATTCCCCTTAATTCACTTGTGGTATGATGTTCCCGGCGGGTTCCATTTGATGATCCTCGCCGCGGTTGCCAATCGGCTACACCAGGAGCCTATCATGTCGCAGGAGCAAGCCATGTCGACGGAAGAGTTCATGAAGCAGCAGTACCTGACGCTTCGGGATGAGATTCGCACGAGCAAGGCGCGGATATTCGCGCTGCTGGTGATCGGCACGCTGCTGATCCCGGCGGTGGGGTACTTCGCCCGCGAATCGGTCGGGATGTACGCCTCGGCGTCGATGCCGTTCGTGATCATCATCATGATGATCGCGTTCCTGATGGAACAGAACAGCATCATCCGCGCGGGGCGCTACCTCAAGCTGCACGTCGAGCCTCACATCGAGGGCATCGTCACGTGGGAGGAATGGCTGGAGAGCAACCGCAGGCTGCGCGATACGGATCGCTATTTCTTCGGCAGCTTTCTGCTGGTGTTCTTTCTGTTTTACGCGATCGGCGCGGGGGCGGCCGTGCAGGGGCTGGCCGAGCAATGGCCCGAGCACTACTGGTACGGCGCGGCAGCTTACGGCGTCGGCGGATTGTGGTTTGTGATTGTCTTGATCGGCCACTGGCACTCGTGCACGTCGACGAAGTGATCATCAACCGCGGCGGCGGTGAATCTTCGGCGCGACGTGCTCGAACGGATGCTCCAGCAGGCACGCCGCCGCGGAGCGATCATCGACCAGGAGGTAGCCGCCCGGGCGGATCACATCGATCACGTGTTGCATCGCACGCGGCGGGTCGCTTGATCGACAGATCACGTTGAAAGCAATCACAACCTCGGCGAGCAACGGCGCGGCGGATGCATCGATCGCCGCAGGCGTGATCGGTTGCGTGGCGATGTCCATTTGCAGGCGCCGGACGCCGGGCAGGTCGCGTGCGACGGCTTCCAGAACGCGGGCCGAGCGATCCACGACGGTCAATTCAAACGGCATCGACAGCGTCGCTTGGAGTTCGACCGGCTCCAGCGAGCGTAGCGATGCAAACGGCACGCGTCGCACGACCTGGTCGGCGTAGCGTGCCACGTCGGCGATGAGCTGTCGCAGCGGCCCGGCTCGTCGCGAGCCGTCGCTCAAGAAGGGCGCGGCCAGGCGCGTGACCGCGCCGGGGCCGATGAGCACGATCGCGGGGTGTTTCACGCCGTCGGCGCGGAGCAGTTCATCCAGCGTGTGAAATACTGACAAGTGTCGATTATGCCAGGAGGTGGAGCCGACGGAATCCATTGGCACGGGGTCGCGCGACGCCCTACGGCACGAGCTTGAACCTGACGGTGTTGCTGTTGATCTTCTGCGCGAGGACGTCCTCGACTTCGACCTTGATCGTGTACTCGCCCTCGCCCAGTTGCCTGGGGATTTTCAAGCCGTTCTCCGGGTAGCCGAAGAAAAAGTCCGATCGGCGGTCGCGCGAGATGTCCTCGACGTTCTCGATCTTGTCGGTCCAGCGCTCGCGCCCCTCCGGGTCGATCAGGCTGAACCGCAGCGACAGCAGCGTGCGGAACTGGCCCGACTCGGTCCGCTCGCACTTGAAGTTCTCAATCGGCACGTAGAGCAGGAACCGCGATTCGGCGCCGACCTTGAACGTCGGCGGGTCGATCGGCTCGTACTGACCGAACTGCGAGATCGACCGGCAGATGACGACCTTGCTGACCCGCAAATCGGCCCGCTCGGCTACGAGGTGTCGCAGTTTCTCAATTGCCTCCATCTGGCGATTGGCCCACGTCGCCGGGTCGCGCTGGGCGCTGGATCGCGCCGTCATCAGCGCCGACAGCTGCGCCCGCATGATCTCCAGCACGTCGGCGTTGATGCCGTCGATGGCGGCAAGGGCTTTCTCATCCTGCCCGCTCGCGAGGTACAGAATCCGCAGGCGGAACTGCTCCTCGATGTTGTTGGGATCGGCCGCGACCTTCGCCTCCTGTTCCTCGATGCGTTGCTTGAGCGTATCGACGATCACGGTCTCCTTTTGCGGCGACAGGCTCGCGGGAGTCGATGGGCCTTCGGCCCGTGCGTCCGGCGTTTTGGCCATCGGCTCATTCGACGCTTCGACGCTCAAGTTCGTGATGACCGGCGGGCGCTTCGTCGCAGCCGGCGCGGGATCAGTTTTCGCATCCGTCAATAATGAGGCGGCGGACGATTCGGCTTCGCTCGCGTCCACCTCATCGTCGAACGGCTCATCCTCCGTCACGGGCTTGTTTGTCGCGCCCGGCGTTGCATCCGTCGGCTTGTTCGCCGGATTGGCTCGGTCCGCGCCCGGTGCCGTCGGCTTCTTCGCGCCGTCGTCGCGCTGCATCGCGGGTTGCGGCTTCACGAGCGGATCGTTCGCGTCGCTCGGATCCGCCAGTCGAGGTCGGCCATTGTCGGCGTCGCTCGTCGGCGATTCATTCTTCGTCGGCGTCGAGCCGGGTTCCGCCGTGCGCGCGCCGTATACCGGCGACCCATCCGACGAAGCAGGCGGCGACATTTTGCTGTCATCCGTCAGCGTGCGATCCGGGCCGGTATCGCCGTTGCGATGGCGCGTGGCGGTCTGTTGAATGCGCGCGTGGCGATTGGGGTCTTCCTGCCGACGGATCTTGGAATTGAAATCGTTGCTTTCGTAGCCCGGCTGGTAGCGCGGATTCATCGAGCTGACGTACTGCTCGACTTTCTGATCCACTTCGCGCGCTTTGGCGTCGTCGGCGCCGGTCTTGGCCGGCGCGGCCGCGGCGGCTTCGCCGGACGAAGGCCGATCGGTGCCGGCGGTCGCGCGCGTCCTGGGCTTCTCTTCTTTCTTCTTCATGCCGAACCAGTCCCAGTCCGACATCGCTCCGTCCGAGCACCCTGCGATCACGCCGATGCATCCGGCAACAACCAGCAATCCCAAGCGCGTATTCAACATTCGCGACATAACCAGCGTCCTCAAGCAGTTCGTCAGACTCGCGCGGCGGGCCGGGCAGGCCGGCTCAAACCGATGACCAGTTTCTCTACGTTCGTTCTCACGTCGCCAAGACCGGTCTTGGCGTCGAGGTCGATTTTCAGCAACTTTAACAGATGATCGTACCATTGGGCGAGGGGAAATCGGGCCAACTGCTGTTCGAGGCCGTAATCGCTCCAGATTCGCAGCCGCCGAGCCGCTTCCCTCGCGGTGACGCCCTGTTCCACGAGGTGCTTGGCTTCGGCCAGGCGACGAAAGGCATAGGCCAGCCCGCCGACCGCCCGGTAGGGCGCGCTGCGGTCGGTGGCGAGCACCTGATCCCAGATGGCGAGGGCCGCCGGGGCGTCGCCGCGCGTGATCGCGTCGGTGATTCGGAAGATGACTTCTTCTCGGGTCGCGCCGACCATTTGCTCAACGTCCGCTTGGGTGATCGCCGTGCGCGGCGCGACAAATGACGCCAACTTGGCCAGCTCCATGTCGAGAATGCCCAGGCGCGCACCGACCAGCTCGGCGAGCCGGCGTGAGGCGGCGTAGTCGAGCGAGACGCCGTAAGTGGATTTGGCCCGTGCGACAATCCACGCGGGGACATCCTGCGGCTTGGGCGGGTCGCAGGGAATGTTGCGGCCGATTTTCTCGACCAGCTTGTAGAGACGAGTGGTTCGCTGCCAGGTTCGGCAGACGAGAATCAGCACACCGGTGGGGGTCGGCGCGCCGAGGTACTTTTCCAGCAATTCGCGGTTGGTGATCTCCGCTTCGGGGTCGCTCTTGAGCAGATCGTCCGCGTCGCGCACGAGGACGACGCGTTGCGGCGCGAGCAGCGACGGCGTGCGAAGTTCATCCAGCACCGTGGTGATGGTCGTCGTGGGGCCTTCATACTCCGCCAGCGCCATCGAGTCAGGCTGGTCGCCGAGCAGGTCGCGCAGGATGCGCTGCAAGGCTTCAAGCCGCAGGAACGAATCCGACCCAAAGATGACGTATACCGGCAGCGGGCCTTTCGTCGCCTCGGTGGCGATGGGTGGGGGAGTGGATTTTCGCGTGGCCACGGTTGGGCTTTCGTCAGGGTGCGGCAACGGCCGGGCGCGGCGGATACAACTCCAGCCGCTTTTCGGCTCGCCGGCGTGCGTCGGGGTCGGACGCGGCATGGGTCGCCGCGCGGGTCCACGCTTCGCGAGCCGCGTCGCGGTCGCCGCTAAACAGGGCGACGTCGCCAGCGGCAAGCAGCCCCTCCACGTCGTCGGGGGCGGCTGCGAGTACCGCGTCAAGCGTCCGACGAGCAGAGTTGTAATCGCCTCGCCGCGCTTGAACAAGGGCCAGCCCGCGGAGCGACGGCACGTGTTGCGGCGACTTGGCCAGCGCAGTCTTGAAGGCGCGCTCGGCGTCCTCCAGCCGACCTTGGAGAATGAGAATCCCGCCCAGATCGTGCCAGGCGTCGAGCAGGTTCGGGTCGAGTTTCAGCGCTTCGCGCAGCCGCACGACCGCGAGATCGTATTCCCCGCGAAGCCGATGGTACGTTCCCAGATCGAATCGCTTTTTCGCGTCGCGGCTGGTCTTCACATCGACCCGCGTCGCGCCGGCATCCGGCTCGCCGGCAGGAGTGAGAGGCTCCGATCTGCGAGGACCGGCTTTCATGCGCTGCGACTCGCTCGCGCCGCGTTCGGTTCCATCGGCAGAGAGCGAATCCACCATATCCGAATCGGCCGCTGCATCGTCCGCGCCGCGGACCCGCGCGCCATCGGCCGTAATCAGAAGCCGGTCGGAGATGTACTGACCGACATTCCCCGCGCGGTCGCGCGCGGTCAGGCGAATCTCCACTCGGCCGCTCACGTCGCCGGGCACGGTCCAGCGGTACGCGCTGATATCGGGCAGCCCCTCGGCAATTCGGCGGTAGGTCTTTGAGGTCTCGGTCCGCCAGTCGATGGCGACGGGGCGGTCGGCCATCGCCGCGTCGGCTGCGCGCCAGCGAAGATGCACTTCTCGATTCACCGAGAAATCCGGGTCGGCCGTGAGGCTCAAGAGTTGCACCTCCGGCGACGTGGCATCGACGCGAATAAAGGTTTGCGGCGCGATGCCCGGCCGGGGGGCGTCCGAGGACGGACCCGCTTCGTTGTGCAATACGAGGAACAATCCGTATTCACCGTCGCCGGGGAGCGCGCAGCGAACCGCACCGGTATCGAGCGTCGCATCGTGGGCCTTGGTCCAGGTGCGACCGTGATCCGTGGTGAACCACAACTCGGCGGAGGTGGGGGCCTCTTGACCATCCATTGTCTGAAAGCCGACGCGAACGGTTCGTGATTTGACGATCGGCGGCGTGGGTGCGGCGTTGGGCTTGGTCTCCGACGTTGCCTTCTCGCCGTCACCATCGGTTTGCTCGACCAGCGGAGCTTCGGGCGACTCGAAGGTTTCCGGGCGATTGGGAAGGGGGGTTGCGTTTGCGAGCGTTCCACCTAGCGACCGGATGAAAATCGCGAGAATGACAAACCGGGCAATCACCATGTGCATGAACTTTTCAAGCGGATGTCGGATCGTGCAGGCGTCGCGCGAAATGCGGCCGACTCCTTCGTTACCTTCTTATCGGGCAAACATGCTCCTCGTGGGCAGTCTGCGAGCGGTCGGGACATCACGTCAACGAGGCATTTCATAGGCGCTGTTCGTAACCGCGCCCAACCGGAACGAGTTAACGGTACTCCGAGGCCGATGCGCCGATAGGAATGGCGTTACAGACCCTGTCACGATGCCTCCCGCGCACGTCGCCCGGTAGAAGTCAACCCGGCAGAGCTGCCATTCGATGAAGGCTCCGTTGGCGGTCTGGTCTGCATTTTCAATACTGAAAATGGGGCCTGGCCGGCCGGGCGAACAATGCCGCCATGCGACGAGGGTATCAGGCCGTCGCGAATCGGACGCCCGGAGCGGATTCACACAAGCCGGCGAATCATCGCTTCGACCGGCGCAGGTGGGGGGACGGGGCGATGGGGCACGAACTTCTTCGCAACCAGATCGCCGTTCAGGCGAATCGCGCGACGCGTCTTCAATTCACTTTGGGCACAACGGGCTCAACGGCGCTCCTTCGAGTAGCAATCATCGTCTTGGCGAGCCTCACGGTCGGATGTTACCCCGCCCGTGATGCCGACATGGCCATGTCACCGCAATCCAAGCCGATGACGGGCTACCGAAACTACCCCTCGCCGGGCAATCGGTCCTCATCGGGCGGCTCGACGTCATCCGGTTATCGAAATAACAACGGCACAAGCAGTGGATCGATGGGCTATCGATCACCGAGCAAGAGTGCTTCACCGGGAACCTATCGTGCGGCGCCGAACCGCGCGAACGCGCCCCGCAATCTCAACGCGCCCTTGCCGGACCTGGTTCCCGCACGACCCGGCTCGCCGGTGTATCGCAACACGCCATCTACGCCCCCTCCCCAGCCGGACAGCGGCTGCGGATCATGTCCCGGTGGGCGGGCCGCACCGGTTGATCCTCCCATGCGCGAGCCGGCGCAAAAACCGGTGGACGCATCCGATGATGATCGCCATCCGAGCCGGTGGAAAAAGAAGCTCAAGGCGCATTACGCATAATCGGCTGCACGGGCCGGTAGGCCGGCGCGCCGGGGCTGATCACGGTTTATTGATCGGAATCGTCTGCCCGCTGATGTATCGGCAGGCCGGTGAGAGCAGCGTCTCCACCAGTGCCGCCACGTCGTCGGGAGCGAGGGTTTGTTCGGCGGGGTATTCCGGAAACGCGCCGCGCAACATCTCGGTTTCGACGGCCCCGGGCGCGACGGCGTAGGCCCGCACACCGTGCGGCGCGCCCTCGACCGCCAGGCCACGGGTGTATAAGTTGACAAAAGACTTCGTTGCGCCGTACGCCGCCAGCCCCGGGAACGGATCGAACGACGCCATCGACGAAATGCTCACCACCGCGCCGCGCCGCCGCACGAGATCAGGCCAGGCCGCCCGCGTACACAGATAAACCGAGCGAACGTTGGCCGACAGCAGGTGTTCAAACGCCTCCGGTTGCAAGTCCGCCAGCGTACTTAAGTACGCGAACCCCGCGTTGTTGATGAGCACGTCGATCGGCCCAAACGTCGCACGCGCTTCCTCCGCGATCCGCTGCACGTCGGCGTCGTTCGACACGTCGCCCACCAGCGCCAGCGCTCGGCCGCCCTGTTGCGTCACCAAGTCGCGCGTCTGCTGAATTTGATCGGCGCTGCGCGAGACACATGCCACGCTCGCCCCGGCTGCCGCAAGCCGCCGCGCGATGGCCCGGCCGATGCCGCGCCCGGCGCCGGTGACCAGGACCGTGCGCCCCGCCAGCGATGGTTGGGTCAATTCAAGTGACACGGCCATTCTCCGCATCCGCTCGCCGACTGGTCACGCTGATTTCGATCAATTCGCGTCGCGTGCCGAGTCGGTCCGTTTCGGCTGACGGCGCAGCTGAACGACTCGAAGCGGCGCACCCGCAGGATGTACCGCAGGCTGACGGACGGCGCAGCGCCTGCACGATTCGGACGATCAGGGCGACCGCAGCGCACGCGACGATTACGAGGGCGACCACCGTTTGCATGAGGAGATTCTACGCACGCGCGAAAGACCCCGCCACGAACCCACCTGGCTTTGGCGAACCTCCCCGCAACCGGATAAAATGCCGCGACGCATCGTCGCAACGCAACGTTGTTCTCAAGGAGCTCACGCATGAACGTCGCCGAGTTGTTGGCCAATCGACTGCACCTCGCCCGCCAGTGGACGCTTAGCCTGCTCGGCGACCTTCCGGAATCGTCGTGGTATGACTGCCCGATCCCGGATTTCGGCCATGTCGCGTGGCAGGTGGCGCACCTCGCCGTGTCGCAGATCGGGCTGGTCCACGTGCGCTGCTTCGGCAAGTCATTCACCGACTTCGCGCCGGAGCCGTATCTGAAGCTGTTCGGGCGCGCGTCGAGGCCCACCAACGGCCCGGCGGGTTATCCCTCGCTCGGCGAGATCAAGACGTTTTTCCACAAGACGCAGGACAGCACCCTGCAACTCATCCGCTCGATGGATGACGCCATGCTGTCACGCCCGACAGCCGGCGACCCGCACCCGATGTTCAGCGACTGCGCCGGGGCCGCGGCGATGGCCGGCGCGCATGAGACGTTTCACGGGGGGCAGATCGCGATGATCCGGCGGATGCGCGGACTGGCACCGCTGCGGTAGTCAATCTCGTTCACAAAGGGTGATCGCTCGGATCGAGCGAGTCGGGGTTATTCGCTACGCCGTACGAGGTCGTCGAGCAGATCGTCGGTCACGGGGATGAACCGACCGCCGGTGGCGTTGGCGATGGGCGAGAGGTCCTGCTCGGCCGCCTGCCCCAGCGCGACGACGTGCGTGATCGCGCCGGACTGCTCGGCCGCCTGCGTCAGCAGGGCCATTTGCTCGTTATCGACGGGCTTGCTCAACAAGAGGAAAAGTTGATCGGCATACCAGCCGCGCGTGGTCAGGAGCGCGCGGGGCAGATCGGTGTCGCCGGTGGGCACACGGGAGACCAGGACGCTGCGGGCACCCTCAAGATCGCCCGACGGCTCGGCCACTTCGACGATGTTGCTGCGGTCTCGATTGGCAGGGCGGACGATGCCGAACCGCCGACCCTGGAGATGTTCCGAGCGGGTCAGCGAGTTCGTCACGGCGGCGAGTCGGTCAATGTACGGAGCCATCGTGCGATCGTTGTCAACGACGAGGCCGATGGTCTTGCCCTCGAGCGGCAATCCGAAATAAGTGGTTTTGGGATTGGATTCGAGGATGGCCGTTTTCGGATCCCACGGGGCGGGCGGCGAGGGCTCAACCGGCGTCGCGCTGACCGGTGGCGTCATGGCGACAATTGTCGGCGGCTCGCTCCGACCTTCGCCGGTCCACAGCCACACCGTCAGGCCGACGCCGATGAACAGGCACGCCGCCGCTCCACCCGTGAGAAGTTTGGCCGTCAGCGTGCGAGGGAGATAACTCGCTGACGCCCATCGTGTCGGCTTCGCAGCCTGGCTGCCCGAGGAACGAGCGGGGGCGCCGGCGCGGGATTTGATTCGGTTCGGCGTGGCGGCCGCGAGAGGCGGCATGGCGGGGCGCTGCGAAGGTCTTGCAGCGGCTTCAACACCGGCGCGCGGAACGTGTAACACATTTCGACAGCGCGGACATTTGCAGCTCGCTCCGGCGAAGACCGGATCAAGCGAAAGATCCTTGCCACAGGATGTACACTTCATCCGCAGCGGCATAGAGATACCGCTCCTGACGAAAGGCATTCCCACCTGGGCTTGGCAGACTGACGCCTTTTTCGCCGCGGGATTCTAGCCAGTTGCGGGAGAGGTCAGACGACGGCTATCCGCAACACGTGAATTGCAAAGGCCTTACCGCACGACGATTCTGCCACGACCCTACCCTTCCACACGCCAAATATACATGAAACGGGGGCCTCCTGTAAAGAGCGAAGGCAGTTGAAAGTTGAAAACGTTAACATTGGCCGGGCTTTCCGGCCCGCCGCGGGCGTAGATATTCGGTGTCCAATCCAACGGGCGATGGTAAACCACGACGTTGGCACGCTTTATGTTGGCGCGGGTCTTCGCGGCGGTCAGGGCGTCGTCCAAGGTCCCGATTCGATCAATCAGGCCCGCCTCCAGGGCCTGCTGGGCGTTGTAGACCCGGCCGTCGGCCAGTTTCACGATCTGCTCGCGCGTCAGCTTCGGCCGCCCGGCGGCGACAATATCGACAAATTGATTATAGAAGCCGTCGACCAGGTCCTGAAACACCTTGCGCTCTTCGGGCTTCATTTTTCGCAGCGGCGAGCCGGCGTCCTTGAAGGCGCCCGACGTGATTGCGTCCGTCACGACACCGATCTTGCCCAGCGTGCCCGATACATCCATCATCTGCATGATGACGCCGATCGAACCGGTCACGCTTGTGCGCTGCGCGATGATCTCATCCGCGGCGCACGAAAGGTAGTACGCACCGCTCGCCGAAACATCCTGAAAGTAGGCGATCACCGGCTTGCCGGTCTTCTTCCGAAACGCGAGGAGTTCCTCGTACATCGTGTCGCTCGCCGTCACGCTGCCGCCCGGCGAATTGATGCGCAGCACGATGGCCTTGACGCGGTCATCCTTCGCCGCGGCCTGGAGTTTTTCGACGAGAAATGAAACGGGATGCTCGCCTTCGGAGAACAGACCCATCTGGTGGCTGTTCATCAGAATGCCGGAGACTTCGATCAGCGCGATGCGGTTGGATTCCCAGATCGACTCGGTGATGACCAGGCGCTCCTTGAGCGACAGGTCGGCCGGAAGCGCCGTGACCTTGAAGCTGCCGGTCGGCGCGCAGCCGACGATGCACAGCATGAGTACGCCAGGCACGCAGAGCACGACGCGACGATGAAAGCATGGAACCATGTGGGGTGATCTCCTTCCACTCTATATCGGCGGCGGCTTGACTGGCGGCCGAACAGAAGGCCTCGATCGGGCCGTCGACGAGGATTCTAAGTGGAGCCGCAGAATGATTCATCGGGTGTGGCACCCGCCGCGGCGGGTGAATCACAGGCGAGACGCCAGTGCCACAGGTGAATGCTGATCGCGGCTTCACTTAGTCATCGGCGGTTGTCGGATCGTGCCGCGCTGGTTAACGTACCCAGGATGGCAGCAAGTGATCGGACGATGTTTGAGATTTATCGCGAGGCGGGGTACGGCCGTGCGTATCGCGTGGTGTACTTCACCGAGCTGGAGGAGAAGAACAAGGAGCAGGAGATCAACCGGGCGATGGCGGGCGAGCACGTCTTCGACGGGTTTCTGCTCGACTTGAAGAAAGAGACCGGCAAGGCGCGCGTGGCGGAAATTCTGACGCGGCTCAACGCGGGGGAGGCGCTGGGGTCGGAGGAAATCGCGGCGCAGCTGGAGGGATTCTTGGCGTAGGGCGCGTTCATCGCCTCTTGGAGCGTCAAGACGCTCCCTCCGGCGGGCGAAGTGACGCGTCGTCTCCTAACGTCTATTGCAATTTTGCAATTGGCTTTTTCATTTTGGCTTACGGCAGCGCCATCATGTAGGCGTGCCAGCCCGGGCAGTTCTCGGCGCGCTCGGCCCGGCGAAAGACGCCGTTGCCCTCGCCGTCGCGGCCGGTGCCTTCCCAGTAGACGTGTGACGATTTGAAACCTGCGGCGCGAAGGCAGTCGCGGATGCCGCCAATCGTCCACAGCCGCCAGTCGTAGGTGAAGGCGCGCTTCAGCTTCGTGCCATCGGGAAACTCAAAGTGAATGTGGCAGATGGCGTCGTCGGTGGTCGGGTTGTAGGCGGCCTGATCCCAGACGTAGGTGAACCCCTTGTAACGTGTGCGCTCCTGCATGACTTTCTGCGATTCCCAGCCGCCGTAGGAGTCGAGCACGAACAGCCCGTCGCGCGCGAGCGAACGGCGCACCTGCGTGAAATACGCCGTCAACAGCTCGGGTGTTTTGAAAACGAAGAAGCTGAAATTGAACGCGCCGACGACTTGGACCTTCGGTTTCGTGACGTGCAGCACGTTGCGCCGCAGCAGGTGAATACGCCTTTGCTGTTCGGCGGACAGTTTCGAGAGATTGTTCCGGCGGCCCCATGCGAGCGTGTCGGCGCAGAGGTCCACGCCCCAGGCGACGTTGTCCCGCCGCCGCCGTACCCATTCGCAGGAGATCAGCGCCGTGCCGCAGAAATCCTCGCGGAAGCGCGTTGGAAGACGCCCGTATTCTTTCCGATAGACGCGGTCGATGAAATCAATCTCCGCTTCGGGCGATTGAACCGATTCCTGGTAGAGCACGAACTTGTCAGCCGTGCGTGCGGTGAACTTTGCCATGCGTGCTTCGATCCTCTATTGGCTGCGATCCCCATGCTGCTTCGCGCCATGCTTCGTTTCAACGATTTCCGTCGCTCCTGAAACGGGGACGGGAAAGTTAAGGGCTGCGTGGCGAGTTGAAAAGCCTTAACACGCGTGCGCCACGGGGTCAGCCCGCCGCTTGGCGGTGTGCAGCGCGGAACGCCTCACAGATGATGCACGTAAATCTCCACGGCGTGCCCCTCGATCTCCACGCGGGCCGGTTCCACGTCGTGCAGTGGTGCATCGCGCAGCGAATCCGCCAGCGTCTCGCCGCGGATCGTATCGCCATGCGCCGCGAGCACGCGCTGGATGTCCGCGTCGCCGAGCACGGCGAGGTCGATGTGCTGCTCGTAGCGCAGGTTGAGATTCTTCCGCACCTGCTGAATCTGATTCACCAGGTCGCGCGCCATGCCCTCGTCGATCAACGCCGGCGTCAGATGCGTATCGAGCACGAGAATGCCGCAGCCCGGCACGCGCTCGGCGGCGAAGCCCTCCTTCGCGTGCAACTCGACGAGCATCTCCTCGGAGGTCAGTTCCACGTCCTGCCCGGCGACGTTGATCTTGCAAACGCCGCCTTGCTCGAGCTGCCGCACGAGCGCGTCCACATCTTGGTGCGCCGCCAGGGCCGCCTTGATCTTCGGCGCGAGCGGCCCGTGCTTGGGGCCGATCTTGCGGAAGTCGGGCTTCAATTCGTACGTCACATACTCCGCGATCGCGGCCGAGTCCTTGTACTCGATTCGTTTGACGTTCAGTTCATCGCAAATGACGGCTTCGTACTTGCGCACCACCTCGGCGCGCCGGTGGAACAGTTCCATCGTCGCGAGGGGCTGCCGCACGCGCAGCTTCGACGCCGCCCGGGCCGCGCGCCCGCACGACACGAGCTGCCGCACCAGTTCGATTTCTTCGTTGAGCGCGACGTCGATTCGCGCGCGCACCGCCTCGCGCGTGTCGGCAGTCACCGGGTAGTCGCAGAGATGCACGCTTGACGGCGGCAACGAGCCGCTGGCTTCAGCCCGCGCGGCACCAGGAATTTTCGCGCCAGCCACCACCAGATTCTGATACATCTCCTCGGCGATGAACGGCGTGAACGGCGCGATCAGCTTCGCGACCGTCACGAGACACTCGTACAGCGTCGCGTAAGCGCTGTGCTTGTCGGCGTCCATTGCCGATTTCCAGTAGCGGTCTCGACTGCGGCGGATGTACCAGTTCGACAGCGCATCCACGAACGCGCTCAACGTCCGCGCGGCGGTGAAGTTGTCGTACGCTTCCATCGCATCAAAGACGCGCACGCTGCACTGCGCCAGTTCGGAGAGAATCCAGCGGTCGAGTTCGGATCGGGTTTCGCCGGACGGCGCTCCCGACGACGGCGCCGCGCGGGCTGAAGCCCGCGGCTCGTTGGCCGATGGCGTCCATTGGTCGATGTTCGCGTAGATCACGAAGAAGCTGTAGCAGTTGTAGAGGCGAATGAGGAATTCACGCTGGCCCTCGGCGATGGCGCTCTCCTGAAAGCGGATACTCGTCCAAGGCGTCTGGCCGCTGAAGAACAGCCAGCGCATGGCATCGGCGCCTTCGTGATCGAAGATGTACGTCGGCTCCTTGTAATTCTTCTTGCTCTTGGACATCTTCAGCCCGTCTTCGCCCATGAGCAGCCCGAGAACGATGCAGGTTCGAAACGGGAGCGGGTATTCCTGTGGCTGGATGGCCGTAGCATGAGAGCCAACGCCCAATGAGCCGTCCAATGAGCCGTCCAATGAGCCGCGGGCTTCAGCCCGCGCGGAAGCCGTATCAGCGGTTGCATTCAACGTCGCCACGCCGTCCTTCCCGAACAGCATCGTGCTGATCGCCACGAGTGAATAGAACCACCCGCGCGTCTGATCCAGGGCCTCGCTGATGAAATCCGCCGGAAACTGCGACGCAAACATGTCATGATTCCGGTGCGGCCAGCCCCATTGCGCGAACGGCATCGCGCCGCTGTCGTACCAGCAGTCGATCACCTCGGGAACGCGCCGCATCCGCGACGAAGCATCATTCTCAAACGAGCCGCGGGCTTCAGCCCGCGCGGCCTGTCGATCGTGCGCGCACTTCGCACACGGAAACGTCACCGCGTCGATGTACGGCTTGTGGATCTTCAAATGATCCGACAGCGACGGCTCGGCGGCTTTCGCCTTCTCCCACACGTCCAATCCCGCCACGCCCGGTTTGGCTGTCAGCGCGGCGTACGAATCGACGGCCTCCATGTGGCCGCACGTTTCGCACACCCAGATCGGCAGCGGCGTTCCCCAGTAGCGCTCGCGCGAGAGCGACCAATCGACGTTGTCGCGCAGGAAGTTCCCGAAGCGGCCTTCCTTGATGTGTTCGGGCAGCCAATGGATCTGCGCGTTGTTTTCCAGCATCGCATCGCGGAATTGCGTCGTGCGGATGAACCAGCTCCTGCGAGGATATTGAATGAGCGGATCCTCATCGGCCCGCCAGCAGAACGGATAGTCGTGGCGATACTGCTCCTGATGCAATAGCAAGCCGCGCTCCTTCAAATCGCGACAGATGTCCTTGTCGCATTCCTTCACCCAGCGGCCGCGGCAGTACTCGGGGCCTTCGTCGGTGAAGGTGCCGTTCGGGGCGACGGCGCAAAGCAGCGGAATGCTCGCCGGGTTCTTGAACCGCTTGCGCTCCTGATTCATCAGGTCAAAGTCGACTTCGCCGAATGCCGGCGCTTCGTGAACAAGGCCCGTACCCGATTCGAGGGTCACAAAATCGGCGTGCAGCACACGCCAGCAGGCGTAGTCCGCGCCACCGGCGGCGAGTTCCGGTTTGTAATCGCCGAGGAGGTCCGCCGGGCTTGCGTGAGCGACGTGCGGCTTCGCGGCGCTTTTGCGGTACAGATCGAACGGCGGGCGATAGCTCAACCCCACCAGCTCCGCGCCCTTGACCGTCCGCTCGACTTGCCAGACGTCGGTCTTTTTCACCTTCTTGGCGATCGATTCGACCAGTGCCGCGGCGAAGATCAGCCGCTCGCCGGTTTCGCGGTCGTGCACGATGGCGTAGTCAAAGTCTTTGTGCACCGCCGCAAACATGTTGCTCGGCAACGTCCACGGTGTGGTCGTCCAGACGAGGAGCGAATAACGAGCCGCGGACTTCTGCCTGTGCGGCGCTGAATCGATGAGTGAATCGCTCTCTCCCATGCGATCGGCCGCGCGAGCTGAAGCTCGCGGCTCATTGTGGGAAGCTCGCGGCTCGTTGTGGGAAGCTCGCGGCTCGTTGTGGGAAGCTCGCGGCGCTGCCGCCCACGTATCGAGCTTCTGCCGAAACCGCTCATCCTCGACCAATGGAAATCGCACGAACACGCTGGGGTCGTCCACCTCGCGATAGCCCTGACCCACTTCGCCGCTCGAAAGCGCCGTGCCGCCCTGCGCCCACCACCAGACGATCTTGTGCCCCTGGTAGAGCAGCCCCGCGTCAAACAGCTGCTTCAACGACCACCAGACGCTCTCAATGTAGCTCTGGTGATAGGTGACGTACGCCTCGTCGAGATTGACCCAGAAGCCCAGCCTCCGCGTCAGCTCCTCCCACTCCTTCGTATACCGAAATACGCTTTCGAGGCACTTGCGGTTGAACGCCTCGACGCCGTATGCCTCGATTTCTTCTTTTGTATGAATGCCAAGATCTTTGCAAACCTCGACTTCGACCGGCAGGCCGTGGGTGTCCCAACCGCCCTTGCGCAGGCACCAGTGGCCGGTCATGGTCTTGTATCGCGGGAACAGGTCCTTGATGGCGCGGGTGAGGCAGTGGCCGGGGTGCGGCAGGCCGTTGGCCGTCGGCGGGCCTTCAAAAAAAACAAACGGCTTGCATCCCTTTCGTGCATCGAGCGATTGCTGATAGATGTTGTTGGCCTGCCAGAAGGCGAGGATGCGCTTCTCCATCGCGGGAAAATCGAGTTGACTGGGGACTTCGTTGAACATGTGGTTATCTCAAATTGGCCGCTTGTTCTCATGGAGCCGCGGGCTTCAGCCCGCGCGGCGCTGGATTCGCGAGAGCATCGTTCAATCCCGTTTGATCGGCCGCGCGAGCTGAAGCTCGCGGCTCGTTGCCAGAAACGCACGGCTCGTCGCCTGAAGCTCGCGGCTCGTTGCCAGAAACGCACGGCTCGTTGCCTGAAGCTCGCGGCTCGTTGCCAGAAACGCACGGCTCGTTGCCAGAAGCTCGTGGCTCGATTTCGGACGAGCGAGGCTCGATAGCCTTTGCATCGCTTTCGCGCTGGTGGGCGAAGATGTCGATCTTTCGCCATTTTCCGCCCTGCCAGCGACCGTACATCAGCACGCCGAGGAAGATAATGTAAAGCGTGCAGGTCATCCACGGGCCGTGATGCAGCCAGCCGGGCAGCAGCTTCGTCGCGAGCCAGCCGCCGCCGATGAACAGGATCCAGCAATTGAGAATGACCACGACGGCGGGCCACTTGGCGTCGCCCGCGCCGCGCAGCGCGCAGGTGTAGGTGATGCACGCCGCGTCAAACACCTGAAACACGGCGGCCCAGATGAGGATCCCCGCGCCGACGGCGATCACCGCCGCGTCGGACGAGAGAATCCGCATCAGTGACTCGTTGAATACCCAGAAGCCGATGCCGACGACCCCCATGTATGCGCCGGTGATCCACATGCACGCGCGCACCCGCCGCATCGCCAGGTCCAACCGCTTCTCACCGATCGCGTTGCCGACGAGCGTGCTGACGGCGATGCCCACGCCGATGGCCGGCATGAATGACACGTGCATGTATTGCATGGCGATGTTGGTTGCGGCGAGGGTGGCGGTGTCGAACCCGGCCATGAGCCAGGCGAGGAAGACAAACCACGAGGCGACGTCGAGCGTCCACTGGATGCTGGCCGGCGCGCCGAGGTTGAGGATGCCGCGCTGGCACGACCAGTCGAACCGCCAACCCGAGCGCGAGGCGAACTGCCGATGGTACTCGCGTGACAGGAAGATTCCCGTGAGCATCGCCGCGCGCACCAGCCACGAGATCAGCGTGGCCCAGGCCGCGCCCTCGATCCCCAGTCGCGGCAGCCCGAATTTGCCGAACACCAGGCCGATGTCAGCAAAGATGTTCAGTACGACGGCGACGAGCACCGAGTGCATGGCCACCTTCGGATGGTGCACGCCGTTGAAGAACGACTCCAGCCCGGTGCAGAGAATGGCCGGGCCGATCGACCACATCACAATGCGGCAATAGGCGATTTCCATTTCCTGCACGGCCGGCGCGTGTCCGACGGCGCCCCAGAACGTGGGCAAGGCCGAATTGATCAGCGGCACGAGCGCGGTGAACGCCGCGCCGATGTAGAACGTCTGCCAGGCGTAGGCGGCGCCCTCGGCGGGCTTTCCGCGGCCCAGCGACTGGGCGGCGAAGGTCTGCACCGCGTTGGAAAGCCCCATGCCCAGGCAGAGGATGATGAACAGAAAGAAGGTGCTGGGGCTGATCGCCGCAGTGGCCTCGGTTCCCAAGCGTGAGACGACGATGAAGTCGGTCAAACCCAGCGCGAAGTGAGAGACCTTGGTGCCAATGATCGGCAGGGCGAGGATGATGAGCGCGCGCATGTCGGCGCGGAGACCCGTTGGGTCGGGTTGCTCGGCGACGGGCAGCGGCATGGATGGACCACTCATAACGTGATATTCCAACAAAAAAGCCCTGGAAGCGTTGGTCTTCCAGGGCCGGTGAACTTGGTTCGCGCGAGCTCGCGGATCGTCCCAGCCTAGGAAGCTCCCTTCATAACAATGTCCGGCGCAATCAGCGTCGGCTGATTGGCCGTCGCAAGGATGATGGAGTACCGCGTCAGCATGGGACGTACCTCAATTCGACAAGGGCATGGTAGAGGGCGGCGCTTGACGTGTCAAGCGGAACGTGCGAAGGGCGAGTAGCAAGAGAAACCAGGCGAACGATGACTGGTATGCGGTTCGACGTTTCCTAGACGCAGACGACTTCCCGCACCTGTGGCAGGTGTTTCTTCAGCGACGCTTCGACGCCCATCTTGAGTGTCATCGCCGCAGAGGGGCAGCCGATGCAGGCGCCGTGCAATCGCACGCGCACCACGCCCTCCTGCGTGATGTCAACCAGCTCGATGTCGCCGCCGTCGCTTTGAACGGCCGGACGAAGCTGCCGAATGATGTCGGCGACCTGGTCGTGCAGCGTGGTTGCATCGGATGCGGCATCGGACGGCGCGGCCTGGGATTTGGGGGCGACGGGCATCGAATGACTCCGCAGGTGCTTCGACAGGATTATAACACCTTGGGGCCACACGACCAAGTTTGTCGGCCGGCGCGTCCGATTTGCTCGCCGCGTCCTGAAAAGTCGCTGCTTGCCGAACGAGAGTCGATGGATGCGGCCGGAATCCGAGTTTCGCGTCGCGCCGGGACGATTTGTATTTGATACTTGGTGTGCGGCGATGCCCAATTCGGAGGCGCGCCCGGAGATCGGACTCTGCACCGGATTGTGAGTACCGCGATGAATTGGGATTTTGTCTCTTCGCGCTCGCAGCACCGCGCCCCCGTTGCCAGTTGCTTGCGCCCGATGGGTTTTTCGTTCGCCCTGATGATCGCGATGATCCTCGCGGTCGGTTGCGGCAATCAGAGCGTGTCCGGTCTGTTAAGCGCGCTGGGCGGGCAGACGCTGCCGCCGATGACGCTCGAACAGTTGCAGCAGATGGTCGACTCGGACGGCGACGGGATTCCAGATGCTTTTGACCCGTTTCCCTTTAATCCTGACGCCGACAACGACGGAATCATCGACGGTCTGGACAACGACTGGGACAACGATGGGATTCCCAACAACATCGATCCCGACAATACCGGCAACGACGCCGACGGCGACGGTATCCCCGACTTGCTCGATCCGTACCCGCTCGATCCCGATGCCAACAACAACGGCGTGCCGGATGGCCAGGAGACCGACTCCGACGGCGATGGGCTGTTCGACTCGGTCGATCCCAACCCCGGCAATCCCGACATCGACGGGGACGGCATTCCCGACGGCGTCGACCCCGATCCGTCCAATCCCGATGTGAACGGCAACGGCATCCCCGACGGCTATGAGACTGACTCCGATGGCGATGGCATCCTGGATGCCGAAGACGCGTATCCGTTAAACCCCGACGCGAACGGAAACGGAATCCTCGATGGCAGCGATCCCGACTACGATAACGGCGACCCCTACGGCGACCTCACCGGCGTGGATGAAGACGTCGACGCCGACAGCGACGGTCTGGCGGCCGGTCTCGACCCCGATGACAACGATCCCGACTTCGACGGCGACGGGGTGATTGATGGACTGGATCGGTACCCTCGGGATTCCACGCAATGGTGATCGCAGGATCGCGACGGTCCGAGCTGTGCCGCAACAAGCATTCACTGGTGGCGCCGGCGTTTCACCTGTGATTCACCCGCCGCGGCGCGCGTAGCGGACAAGGTCCAGCCCCGCGTCGTTCGCGACGGGTGTCGCGATCCAATCGGTCTTGTTCCACTCGGGAAAAAACGTGTCGCCCACGGCATCCGGGCGATGCATCCACGTGACGATCAGTTCGTCCGCGCGCGGCAGGGCAGCGGCGTAGGTCTGCGCGCCGCCGATGACGAACGCGGTTTTTTCGCCGCGCCGGTGGCATACCTCAACGGCCGCATCAAGCGAATCCGCCGTCTCAAGTGTTGCGTCGACGATGCCGGCGCGCTCGTTGTCGTGCGGCAAGGTGGAAGGCGCGTGGAATTGTTGGCGAATACGAGTTGCCCACGCCGCGTCGCGCGTCAGCACGAGGTTTCGGCGATTCGGGAGCGGTTTGCCGATCGATTCAAACGTCTTACGGCCCATGATGACGGCATGACCGGTGGTGGTGCGCTTGAAATGCGCCAGGTCGGCCGGATCGTGCCAGGGCAGGGCGCCGCCGCGACCGATCAGGCCCTGCGGCGTCATGGCGACGATGATGGCGAGTTTCATGAAAGAGTTCCGGGGCCTGCTGCCATTGGCCAAGCACTCGCTTCCATTTCCGCATCGCGACCGGCTCGCCTGCGACCGTTCGGATAATTCATTCCTTCACACCGCCACCTTGAATCGAATCGGATCGTGGCATCGATAGCCGACCAGTTCGAAATCCTCAAAGCGCAGCTCATCAAACGGCTTCGGCGCGATCAGCAGCTTGGGCAGCGGATACGGCTCGCGCGTCAGTTGCTGTTTCAATCCCTCCAGGTGGTCGTGGTCCTGCGTCGCCGCGCCGGGTTTGGCCACGTAAATGTGCGCGTCGACAATCGTATGCGCAAAGCGGCCGGCCTGCATGCCGACTTCCTGCGCGATCATCTGCGTGAGTGCGGCGTAGGCCGCCATGTTGAAGGGGATGCCGAGGGCCAGGTCGCCTGACCGCTGGCAGAGGTGACAATTCAATCGCCCGTTGGCCGCGTGAAAGGCGAAGGTGTAATGACAGGGCGGCAGCTTGCTGCGGATCGCGTTGCCCGGTTCCCACGCCGAGACCACGAGCCGTCGGCTTTCGGGGTTTTGCTTCAGCGCGTCGATCACGTAGCGGATCTGATCGACCTCGCGCACGCGCCACTGACCGTCTGCGTCCTTCTCGGCGCTGGGGAAGTGCCGCCAGTAGTAGCCGTAGGCCGTATCGAGGTTCCCGTCGGCGTCGGCCCAGTCGTCCCAGATTTTCGTGTGCTGCCGGAGATTGCGAATGTGATTCTCGCCGGAGAGATACCAAAGCAACTCACGCAGGACGGCGTTCCAGTTCATCTTCTTGGTCGTCAACAGGGGAAAGCCGGCGGCGAGATCGAGCTGATAGTGCGCCGAGAAGAGGCTGATCGTGTCGACGCCGGTGCGCGAAGGCTTGAACACGCCTTCGTCCATGACGCGCTTCACAAGATCGAGGTACACCACATCGGCGTGCGTGGACATGCGGACTCCCTTCCGATTTACACGGCGATTCTTACAAAGCTGTTTCAAAACCCCATCTCCCTTTCAGGAAGAGGCTCGGGGTGAGGGTGAATCCTTTCGGTTGAACTACTTTTCCCCCTCACCCAACCTCTCCCCCAAGGGGGAGAGGAGTTTTGAAACCAGTTTCTAGTCTACGGTTTTCCGCCGGCGGCGGAAGGGGGGTGTGAATTTCAAACTTGTTGTTTGCTTCATCGCCTTGCGGAGATTGCAGATCGTGATTTTTCCCTGCATTGAATCTCGATTTTCGCCATTCGCTATTCGCTATTTTTCATCACCCGCCCCGCGTACTTCGCCCGGCTCGCCAGGACCATCGCGCCCAGCGCCAGCACGCCTTGCACGATCAAACCGCTCCACACCGGTGCATCGAAATTCTTAAACGCCCACAACCAGGTGCCGACGGGCGACGCCGTGAACAGGATCGACCGCGGCCCGTCGAGGTCCAGTTCGCGCATCGCATCGAGCGAAGCGTCCGCGAACGGCGGAATGGCCCAGGTCGCGATGACAAAGAGAACAATCGCCCAGAGGGCCTTGGGCGACGCGGCATACACGAATCGCAAGACGCCGCCCAGCGTCAGCAGCGTGAGAAACGATGCCGCCAGCGCGGCGCACAATCGCGCTTCCACGATTTGCCAGTTCTCAGTCTCCAACAGCCGGCTCCAGTCGCGCCCGGCCACGGCCGTCAGCACGCCAAAACCCAGGATGCACGCCAGCAGCGCGCCGGCCCAGTAGTTCAGCGGGCGCTTCTCGCGAAAGAGCGGGTCCAGTGCCTGGCGACGGCTCCAGACGGCGTGATGAAACGCCGCGCTGGCGACGGGCACCATCAGCACGAACGTAAGCAGCAGCGTCGTGAGGAACATCCAGTTCGACGGTTCGTTGAAGATTTCGTTCGGCAGGAAAAAGGTGGTGCGCGGCTGCCAGAAGCGCAGGCCGACGCCGCCGACCAGCCCGCTCAACGCCGCCAGAGCCATTGCCAGCAGCGGGTCGAAGGCGGCGAGGTCATCGTGGTGATACTTTCGCGCCGAGGCGACGAAGAAGATCAGCGCGAAGCCCAGTTGTGCGAACACCGAGAACATGAGCCACCAGGCGATGGTGGCCAGGGACGATTGATCGATCAGATCGGTGGCGATGGACGAGCCGAACAGCATGGCCAGCCCCGGCACGATGTAGATGAATTTCGCGTTCGTGGCGATGAACACGCATACGATCAGCGGCGCGACGGACACTTTGCCGCGCGTGCAGAGGCCGGTGAGCAATGCGAACGTCCACCAGCTCAACCCCATCACGAGCATGACCGCGAACAGGCCGATCATGCCGACCGGCGATTGCCCCAACGGCGTGGTGCCCATGCGTGCGAGAAGGGTGCAGATCAGCCAGTTCACGAACGTGACCATCATCGCCTGCGCCAGAGGCCCGGTGAGATAGCCCATGCAGGCGGTCGCGCCGGACATGCTGGTGCGCCGATGTGATGAAATCATCTCCGAGGTGAAGTCGCGCTGGATGGCCTTCTTGATCGCGCCGGTACCGACGAAAAAAATGAACGCGGCGGCGATCATCAGGTTGACGTTCAGCGCCGCGTCCGCGAACCGCGGCAGCGTCACTTCTTCGCGAATCAGCCGGTAGATCAGGACATGCACGACGAGCGACACGAGCGCGTAGCCGCCGGTGGCCATCATCAACCGCTTCCATCCGCCCGCCAGCCGCACCTGCGCCCAGCCGATCGGATCGTGAATCAGTTCGTCAACCGTTGCGGCCATCTTTGAAAGGTCCCGCTCGACCGTTCGCGCGGTCGGCACCTTGTTCTCGATTGCTCGCGCAATCGGCTCTTTGGTCAATCCACCTGGCGGATGCCGGTCCGCAGGTACGCCTGCTCCAGATCATGCTCCACCGGCGCGAACCGTGCGACCGGCAGCCCGGACTCCAGAAACTTCGCCAGCAGATCGGCCGCCGCCTGGTCATCGTGCTCGTACTCAAACGACACCTGTCGTCCGTGCACTTCCAGCGCCGTCAGGCCCGGAATCGCGCCGATTGCCCCGGCGACATCGGGGATCTGCCTCGCCAGCGTCACTTCCCATCGGCAGCGGTTGTCTTCCTTCGCGCCAACCACCTGCGCGACCGTCCCGAACTGTATCATCCGACCGCCCTGCATGATGCCGATGTGCGTGCAGTACTCGTGCAGGTCGGCGAGGATGTGCGAGCTGACGATCAGCGCCTTGCCCTGATCGCGCAGGCTGGCGAGCATCTTACGAAATGCGACGCGCCCGGCCGGGTCCAGCCCCGCGGCCGGCTCATCGAGCAACACGAGCGGCGGATCGGGCAGCAGGGTCCGCGCGACGGTCAGACGCTGCTTCATGCCGCGCGAGAGGCTCTTGATTTTCGAATTGCGGCGATCGTGCAGCCAGAGCTGTTCCAGCCAGAAGTCGATCCGCTCGTTGATGAGATCGAGCCGGATGCGATGCGCGCGACCGATGAACTCCAGGAACTGCGCGACCGTCAATTCGTCGTAGACCGGCGGCGTGTCCGGCGCGAAACCGCAACGCGAGCGAACCAGCGGGTCGGTCAGCGTCAGCTCGTCGCCGAGAATCGTGACGCGCCCGGCCGTCACCGGCACGATGCCGCACATCGCCTTGAGACAGGTCGTTTTGCCCGCGCCGTTCGGCCCGATCAATCCGAGCAGGTGCCCGGCCGAAAGTTGGAGTGAAAAATCCGAGAGCGCCGTGAAGCGGCCGTAGTCGACGCGCAGGCGTTGGGCATCCAGAACAATGGTCATGCGAGGGTCCGTATCCGTTCCTGCGGTGAACGTCGGGTCGCCGTGGCGTGTCGGAGCCAAAGGCCTGCTTCTACCCTGACGATACCGCCGTTCAGCCGCAAATTCGAGTCGACTGCGTCAGCAACGTGGGATGGCCGCTTTTCACAGCGTTTCTCCACCCGCCGAGACGCGGATTTGACAGACAATTGAAAATAAAGCTAGAATCCACCGGCAATTAGCTTCACGGGATCATCGCCGCGATCCAGCCGAAATCACCTGCGATCTGCAACGATTGAAAGGGCGACCGCCTTACCATGGAATCGTATTCGTACTGGCATTACCTGCTTCTCTTTACGCACCTGTTCGTATGTCTGGCGCTGGCGGCCTACGGCATTCATCGCTATTCGCTGGTGTACCTCTACTACAAGTACCGGCGCAATTCGCCCCGTGCGAAGGCCTGCTTCCGGGAGAAACCGTTCGTCACCATCCAACTCCCGATGTTTAACGAGCAGTACGTCGCCCAGCGGGTCATCGAGGCGGCTTGTCACATCAAGTGGCCGCGCGATCGCCTGGAGATTCAGGTGCTGGACGACTCGACCGACGAGACGGTGGAGATCGCCCGCTCGACGTGCGAACGAATGGTCGCGCAGGGTTGCCCGGTGACCTTCATCCACCGCGACAACCGCGAGGGGTTCAAGGCCGGCGCGCTGGCCAACGGGCTGAAATCGGCGCGTGGTGATTTCATCGTCATCTTCGACGCGGACTTCATTCCGCCGGAAGACATTCTTGACCATCTGATCGATCACTTTGTCGACGACAAGGTTGGCATGGTTCAGGCGCGGTGGGAGCACATCAACCGCGAGCAATCCCTCCTGACCAAGACGCAGGCGATCCTGCTCGACGGGCACTTTGTCATCGAGCACACGGCGCGGCATCGCTCCGGCCGATTCATGAGCTTCAACGGCACGGCCGGCGCGTGGCGGCGAAGCTGCATCGACGACGCCGGCGGCTGGCAGCACGACACCCTGACCGAGGATCTCGACCTGTCCTATCGCGCCCAGATGCGCGGCTGGAAGTTCATCTATCTGCCCGACGTCGTCAGCCCGGCCGAGCTGCCGCCCGAGATGAACGCCTTCAAGAGTCAGCAGCATCGCTGGGCCAAGGGCGGCGCGCAGACCTGCCGCAAGTTGCTGCCGGCCATTCTCCGTTCGCGCCTGCCGTGGCGGATCAAGCTGGAGGCGTTTTTCCACCTGACCAGTTGCGTCAGTTACTTTTTGATTGTCATCCTTGTGGTGCTGCTGCTGCCCGTGCTGCATCTGAAGTTGCACATTTTCTCCAACAACGCGGCGCTGCGGGCGATCTTTGACATTTCACTCGTGTTGATCGCCACCTGCTCGGCCAGCACGTTTTATGTCGCCTGTCAACGCGAGTTGTTCCGAAGCTGGGCCGACAGCCTCAAGTACCTGCCGTTCCTGATGAGTCTGGGGGTCGGCGTATCGCTTAACAACGCCCGCGCGGCGTTGGAAGGCTTCTTCGGCAAGGCCGGCGAGTTCGTGCGCACACCCAAGTTCGGCGTGGCCGGCCGCGAGGACAAGGAACTGGCCCGTAAGGCCGCGCGCCATCGGCTCGATCCGAAGCGCGTCCAGGCATGGTGCGAACTGTTCATCGGGCTGTACCTGGCGACCTGCGTTGCGTACTGTCTGATGCATAAGTTCTGGATCGGCACTTTCTTCATCTGCCTGTTCATGATCGGCTACCTGTACGTCGCCATGCTCACCCTCCATGGGCAATTCGTCACGGCACGTGCGGCGAACCAGTCGGACACCTCGGCGGCCGATGCGGCCTTGTCCGGGCAGCCGCCCAGGCCGTCTCACTCGTACAGCGCGCGGGCCTTCGCGCCGGTCAGAACGCGCGAGTAACTCCGCCGCGCGCGGTCAATCCATTCCCCTCCGGCGTCGGCGTTAAACCGGTGAGCATTGACCTGCCGGATTGCTTTTTGCGTTGACATGGTTCCGCTCGCCGCGCACCATGTGCTCGGTGCGTTTCCACACCAGGGTCGCGCCGGTTGCGTCCGGCGGAGCCCGCGCGCCGGGAGCATCGCGCATGACCATCCGACGGATTGATGTTTGCCGCACGTCACACACGCTGACTTGTTGGATCACCGCAGCCGTTCTGGGCCTCATGCAGGGATCGGCCTGCAATCGTGCGCCGTCGGCGGAGCCACCGCCCGTTCAGGATGCGTTGAGCGTCTACATCGACGGCGGTGAAGCCGATGCGACGCGCCGCGCCGTGCGCGCCGACGATTCAACAGCCGACACAGCCAAGTCGAGCGAGCATCTTCCTCGTACACTGGCGTTTGAGATGGCCGGCGTGGCCCGGGCCGATGCGAATCACGCCGAGGCCGCGCGCCAGGCGGCTGTCATCGAGGCATTCGCCAAGGCGCTGATCGAAGCGCGGCGTCTGCGCCGCCAGCCGACGGCGGATTTCACCGCGCGGCTCGGCCCAAGGCTGACCGTCATCCATCGGTCGCTGGGCGACGGCTGCGAGATCGAAGTAGCGCTCACGCATCGCGGCGAGGAGACGCGCTTTGATGTCAAGCGCGGTGTGCTGCAACACGAACCGCGCAACCCCGACACGCTGGCGCGGCTCTTCGACGAAACCAACGGCGAGTTCATCCTGCTCGAAACGCGCTGGCTGCCATCGGGCGAGGAGTGCCTCGCGCGCGTTGCCTGTTTCCGCCCGGCCGGTTTGGGCACGCTCGCGCCCGAGACGCTCGCCGGCCACCCCGACGACGAGCCGCCCATCGAGCCGTGATGGCGCCCGACCGACGGCCGCGCGATTGGATTTCTCGCCGCTCCGGGCCGCGACCCGTGCTTTCTATCGCCCAAGTTGCGGAGTGCATCTTCCCACGGCCGCGGCGCATTGCGCGCGTCGCCGGTTCGCCTGTGCGATTAGGCCTTACGACACCGATCACGTTGTTGTGCCCGGAAACGATCGCTCACGTTCACCGCGCACTCCGGCGCATCTTGAACAAACTCCCGGCGGCCAAGCGACCACGCATCAACCTGCTCGGCACGATCGGCGCGGGCAATTTAACCTCCCAGGGTTATGCCATTGACATCCGCGACGGCGGCGTCACGGCCATCGCGGCCGATCTCGCCGGGGCACGATTCGCCGTCACAACTCTGGCACAGTTGATTCGGTCTGCCCGTGGACCGATTCCTGCCCTGACCATCACCGACTGGCCTGACTTCCCCGTGCGCGGCGTCATGCTCGACATCAGCCGCGACAAAGTCCCGACGATGCGCACTTTGATGCGTCTCATCGACCGCCTCGCCGACTGGCGGATCAATCACCTCCAGCTTTACACCGAGCATACGTTTGCCTATCGCGGGCACGCGCGCGTCTGGCGCGGCGCCTCGCCGATGACGCCGGCGCAGATTCGCAAGCTGGATCGCTACTGCGCCGAGCGCGGCATCGAACTCGTGCCGAATCAAAACTCGTTCGGCCACATGGAACGCTGGCTGAAACACGAGCCGTACCGCGCGCTGGCCGAGACGACCGGCCCGTGGAAATCGCCTTTCGGCACGATCCGCACGCAGGCGGCGACGCTGAACCCGCTCGATCCGCGCTCGTTGAAGCTCGTCATCGGACTGTACGATCAATTGCTGCCGAACTTCACCAGTCGGCTGTTCAACGTCGGCTGCGATGAGACGTTCGAGCTGGGGCAAGGTCGCAGCGCCGCCGAGTGCAAGCGCCGCGGCGTTGGCGAAGTCTATCTCGACTATTTGCTGAAAATCCACCGCGCGCTCGCGCGCCGCGGCCGGCGCATGATGTTCTGGAGCGACGTCGTCCACCAGCACCCGCGCATCCTCCCGCGCCTGCCGAAAGACGCGATCGCGCTGATCTGGGGATACGAATCCGATCACCCGTTCGACGCCCAGTGCCGCGCGCTGCGCCGCGCCGGGCTGGACTTCTACGTCTGCCCCGGGACGTCGAGCTGGTGCAGCTTTGGCGGGCGCACCGCCAACATGCTCGCGAACCTGCGCAACGCGGCTCGAGCAGGTCGCCGGCACGGCGCGATCGGCTATCTCGTCACCGATTGGGGTGACTACGGCCATCGTCAGCAGTTGCCCGTCAGTTACCCCGGATGGCTGTTTGGCGCGGGCATCGCATGGTGCGCCGAATCCAACGAGCGCATCGACCTCGGCACCGAATTGAGTCGGCTGGTCTTTGACGGTTCATCCCGTGCGGGCGAACTCTGGTGCGAGGCAGGCCGAATCCATGAGCCGACGCGATTGAACCTGAAGAACAAGACGCCGCTATTCGTGGCCATGCACGGCGACTGGCTCGACCCGGCCAGCGTTAACGGGCTGACGCTTCGAAGCATCAACGCCATGCTCGCGCGACTGAAGCCTCTGTACCGGTCCGCATTAAGTCTCAAACTCAAGGAACCTGACCCCGCCCTCGTTCGGCGGGAGTTGATCCTCACCTTTCTCGTGCTGCGCCATGCCGTCTTGCGCGCGCGGGCGGCGCTGAACCCGCGCTTGCGCGCCGCAGCCGCGCGGCATTTGCATTTCGACCTGCGCCGGATCATGGCCGAGCATCGACGGCTGTGGCTGGCGCGCAATCGCCCCGGCGGACTCGCGTCGAGTCTTAGTTACTACGAGCGCAATCTGAAGGAGTACGCCGACTACCTGAAACGCGCCGAACCGCGATCCCGTCGGAGGACGAATCTAATCACGGTAATGGATTAGCGCCAGCCGCACCGCGACATCCAGCTTCGCCAAAGCCTCGCGCGACGAACCGACCATCTCGATGATCCGCTCGAAGGGCACCGGCCCGCAGCAGATGTAGGTCGTGGCGTTCTGGTGCCACGCGACGATGTGCAACGTCTGGCCGGACTCATCGTCGACTTCGTAGCGGCGGTAGCCATCGCCGGTGCGAATGCCGCCCTTGCCGCATTTGTCGAGGCAGTCCCAGCGCGGAATGCTGAAGACGCTCAACCGCTGCGCGCCGCCGGCCGAGGCGTAAATCAGGTGCGCCCCCTCGCAGCCGGGTTTGTTGCGCACACCGCACAGATTAACCGATTCAAAGGAGAAACCGAAACGGCTCAAGTCGGGCGTCAACGAGGCGATCGTCTCGTGGTACTTGTCTTTGAGGACCGGCCCCAGGGCCTTCAGCTCGCGTGGCAAGGCGTCGCTCTGGTGGTCCGGCCCGTGAGCGCAGCAGGTGTTATGCGTCTGGGCGATCATCGTCGCCGCCGAGGCGCTGCGCGGAACCGTGATCGTCGCGCTGGACGACTCCACCACACCCGGCAGATACCACACCGCGCCGACCGCCAGCAGCAGACACGCCGCCACCACCAGCGGCCGCAGCACGCTTAACTTGCGCGGGGCCATCGCCGGTCGCGGCCCGCTCGCCAAGGCGGCGTCGCTTCCCGTCGCCGCGAAGATCTGTTGCTTTAATCGCGAAGGCACCGGCACGCGCTCCAGGTCCTTCGCCAGCTTCGCGCGAAGCGCCTGGTGCTCGTCCACCAGCGCTCCGCACACCCGGCACATCTTGAGATGGTCCAGAATGTCGCAATTGCCCTTCACGTCCAGCTGGCCGTCGGCAAATGCGTAAATGTATTTTCGAACGCTGTCGCAGTTCATCGGTCTTCGTCGGCCTCCACCCGGCCACTTGCTCCTGCCGTCTTATTCTAGCGTTCCACCGGTCGAATGCCCCGCTTGGCGGCGTACTCGGTCAGCGCCAAGGCGAGTTGACGTCTCGCCCGAAAAAGACGGCTCATCACCGTTCCGATGGCGATCCCCAGCACCTGCGCGATTTCCTTATACGACATGTCGCCCAGCGCCCACAGCAGCAGCACCATTCGATACTCGGGGGCGAGCTTTTCCACCGCGTGCTTCAACTCCTCATCGAACAAGTCCCAGTTCAGGCGCCCCGGCGCCAGGCTATCCAGCGTCTGCGGCTCGAAGTCGGCGGCGAAATCGTTGAGACTCAAATCATCCAGCAGCGTCGGCCCCCGACCCGCGACGCCCCGCCGCGTCAGGTACGCGTTGTGCATGATCTTCAGCAACCAGGGCTTGGCGCCGTAATCGCGCAGTTCGAAGCCGCCGAAACTCCGCCGAGCCTTCAGGAAAACTTCCTGCACCAAGTCTTCGGCTTCGTGGGCATCCCCCGTGAGCTTGTAGGCCAGCCGGTAGACGATGTCGAAGTGCGGCAGGACCAGCGCCTCAAAGGAGCGGTCTTCCGTCGGCTCGTCGGTACGGGTTCCCGGTGTGGTCGGCATCGCCATGCTTCAGCCTACTCTAACCCGCCCCAGGGACGGATTATTCCAGCGAATCAGTAGACCGGCGAATCCGGCGGGAATCGGAAATTCTGGTGTGGTAATCTAAGGTTTTCTGCCGACGGGCTTGTATTCTTCGGAGTTCGAACCAATTAGCCGGCGGGCTTGCCCGCCGCGAGTGCGCCGGATGACCCCCGACCCGACCTAACCGCGTCAGACCAGCCGCAACTGCACAATCTCGGCCGGGGCATTGATCCGCACCGGGAACCAGTTTCCCACGCCGGAATTCACGAACAGCCGCGACCGGTCATCCCCGAAGAACCCGCGGATGTATCGGAAGAGCAGCTCGCCCGCGCCGCGGTCAAAGCCCGACCCCGGCGGCGCGAACATCAGTTGCCCGCCGTGCGTGTGCCCCGACAGCGTCAACGGCACGCCGCTGTCCCGCAGTGCATCCCACGTGTGCGGATGATGCGCCAGCGCGATCATCGGCCCTTCGACGTTCTTGTCATAATTCATCAGCGCCGAACGGACATCGCGGCGATGCCCCGGCCGACTGCCACGCGGCTCGTCGCTTCCCGCGTAGTCGATTCCGGCGATGCAGAGTCGCTCGCCGCCGATCTCCAGCGAGCGCCGCCGGTTGATGAGCAGATCGAACCGCTCGCGCACCATGCGGATGAACTCGGCGCGATCATCAATCTCGTCGTGATTGCCGATGCAGAGGAAGCAGCCGTAGCGGTGCTGCATGCGCCCGATCGCGTCCAGCGCAGGCGGCAGCAGGGCGTTGGAGTTGTCGACGACGTCGCCAGTGATCAGGAGCAAGTCGCTGTTCAGCGCGTTCACCGCGTCCACGACGCGCGGAAGCATGTCGGGCCGGAACAGCCGCCCGACGTGCAGGTCGCTCACGTGCGAAATGGTCAGTCCGCGCAATCGATCAGGCAGCCACGGCGCGGGCACATCATGTCTGCGAACGACGAACGCCGCCTGATCGCGCCACGCCAGGACCGACCCGCCGAGCAGCGCCATCGGTGCTGTCGCGACGGCTGTCTTTAACAACGCACGACGCGATACGAGCGCGTTCGGCGTCGTTTGCTCCGCGCTGGAAGGCGGTGCGCGCGGCGGAAGCGGCGCGGGATCGTGTTCGACTCGTCCTCGCCCGCACCACCGTTGCCATGACCAAGAGAAGGCCAGTGCCGCAAGCCGAAGCCCGGCGACAAGCGGCAAACAACAAACCAGCCCGATGTTCCAGAGCGTGACGGCCGAGGCGTACCAGACCGGCCCCTTCATGAACTGCGGCATGCGGCCGGTGATGAACATGTACACCATCGGCGCGACAAGGCCGGCGGTGAAAGCGCCGGCGATGGCGCGCGCGGCATTCGAGAATCGCGTTGACTCGATGCAGCGCGCGAATCGACGATCGGCGATCGACCACCAGAGGGCGTTGAACACGAGCATGGAGAGGATGACCAGTCGAAAGCCCAGCCCGCGCGGCGTCGGCACGAACCGCGCGATCACGAAGCCGTACAGCAGCAGCGCCGCCACGAGGGCGATCAGCGTCCATTGAAGACGCGAATAGAATCGATCGGTGGGGGCGCGAGGCGGTATCCACATGAGCGATTATAGGGTTGCGTGGTACGCTCGCCTTCTAACGAATTGCGCGTCTCACGCGTCGGCCTGCTTCCGCGCATAATGCCGACATGACGATCCCGGCGAACCGACCTGTCTCGAGGCGATGCACGCGCGCGATCATTGCCGCCTGCCTCGCCCTTCTCCTGCCGGCGCCGGTCGCTTGCATTCATCCGACCTCGCGGAAATACGACATTCCCCCCGCGCCGAAATCGACTGCTTCGCAGCGAGCCTCCGAACCGCAGCCGTTCTGGTGGGGGGTATCAACCTCGCCGTATCAGATCGAGGGTCCGCCCCGTGCCGACGGCGGCACGACCATCTCGTTCAAGACGGACTGGGATCTGCTGCACGAGATGGGCAAACTCGACGCCGCGCGCGATCGGCGGATCGACAGTTTTGAATGCTTCGAGCGGGATCTGGCGGCGCTGAAGTACCTCGGCGTGACGCACTATCGCTTTGGCATCGAATGGGCGCGCGTCGAGCCGACGCCCGGCGCATTCGACGAAGCGGCGATCGAGCGCTACGTCAGCATGGCTCGCCGCCTGCGCGAAGAAAATATAACGCCAATTGTCTGTTTTTGGCACTTCTCCCTGCCCCACTGGCTTTGCAATATGGTTGAAGACCCCGACGCGCACGGCTGGTTTCATCCGGACGCGCCGGCCGCCTGGGAGCGGTACGTCTCGCGCATGGCGAAAGCCCTCGCGCCGGACGTGGAACTGTTCGCGCCGCAGAACGAGCCGAACATTTACGCGCTGGCGGTCTCGATCGGAATCTTTCCGCCGGGTAAAAGCCTGGGCAAGCCCTATTACGAAAAGTTGACGGAGCGCGAGGTCCAGTTGTTCCTTCGCGCAGCCGAGATCATCCGCGCCGAGCGCCCGGGCGCGAAGATCATCAGCGTGCAGAACATCATCCATTGGGAACGCGACGCGTTTGACCTCTTCGGCATCTGGTACGACATCGCCCGGTGGCACAATTACGCCCATCTGGATCGCGTCGCGTCGGCCGTTGATTACATCGGCTTCAACTATTATCAGCGCGAAGTCGCCAGCCCGCTGGCGCTGTGGGCGCAGTCGCTGCGAAAGGGCGAGCACGTTTCCGATCTCGGCTGGATCATCGACCCGCGCGGGCTGGAAGAGGAGATCGTCGAGCTGGCCCGGCGCTACCAGAAACCGATGGTGATCATGGAAAATGGCATCGCCGACGCGGGAGATGAAAAACGCCAGTTGTATCTATTGCAGCACATCCAGGCCGTGCGCCGCGTGCGCGAAGCGGGCTACGACCTGCGCGGCTACTTTCACTGGTCGCTCATGGACAACTACGAATGGACGCACGGCTACAGCCAGAAGTTCGGCCTCTTTGCGTTGGAACCGACCATGCCCGCCGCGCCCGGAGCAATCGCCGGCCCGTCAAAACTGGTCCCCAAGCCCTCGGCGAATCTCTATCGGTTTCTAATCAAAAATGCGCTTCACGATGTGCAAGCCAAGGCGTTTGAGGGAGAGCTTGAAAAAAGCAGAGTGGGCCGGTAAGCCGAATTCTGTCCCGCAGGATCGCTCCCGCGGTGGCGATCATTTCTCTGGGCCGACGATTGCTCGCCGGCTCAAGCGCCCTACCCGCGGCGTGGTGCGAGACGGGCCGCCTCGCGCCGCCGCGACGCCGATCAGCTTTCGCCGATCGCGCCCGCACTCGTCGATCGAAATCGACAATCGCAGGCTTTCGTCGCTGCGGACTCGCCGCTTACATGGGCTTGCTGGCGGTGGGGTTTGCCGTGCCGCGACCGTCGCCGGCCGCGCGGTGCGCTCTTACCGCACCGTTTCACCCTTGCCTGTGATGCCGTCTCGAGAGCCGGCACCCATCGGCGGTCTCATCTCTGTGGCACTGTCCCTGGCGTCGCCGCCGGTGGCCGTTAGCCATCACCGCGCCCGGACCAGTTCGGACTTTCCTCCCGAAGCGCTCTCGCGCCCCGGGCGACCGCCTGGCCCACTCTGCTTGGAAGCATTGTAGCCGAGGGTGGATGCTGCGTCCGGGATGCCCCGAAGGGGCTATGGAATATAACCACGGGTGCAGATCGCGCATGCCACCGGCACCCGTGGTCGCATATTTTCCGCTTGACATCGCCATAGGGGGGGGGTATGCTACACGAAATGGCTCTTTTGCTTTTTGCACCAATGGAGGCTTGAACTATGTCACGGATTAACTCGCTGATTGTTTCATGTATGATGTTGGTTGTGTTGACGGGATGCCCTGTCAACCCTTGTTTGAAGCCCGCTGGAACTACAAACTGTATTACTGCATGTGCGGCAGCCGCGAATCCGCGTCGCTCCTGCAACTCGTGCTGTAACGCCAAACCACAAACACCGCTGGCTCGTCAACAATGCTTCGACGCCTGCAATACAGCCTATGGCGGATTCGCAATCATAGCGAACCCGGTTGAAGAGGTCAGAGATGTGGAAGCAACTGAAGTAATCGTAGAAACTGAATCCGTGGATAATAGCTTGAGCGCATGCTCTTGTGAACGCATCGTGCCATGCGACACATCGATTACTCAACCGATTCTCATGGCTATTCCGGAATTCTGGCGAACCGTGACGATTGCAAATTTCATTTGTTATCTTTCCCCGTCGGAGCGATCCGAACTGCTCATGGACATTCAGAATTCGGAGAATTGGGTGTTTGGACGCACCCAAGCAGATTTTGACGCTCAAATGGCAATACTTGACGCGGCCGTGATTGAGATAATGGCGGCCAATGAAGTAGAAGGTAGCGCCCATTATACTTTCTATATGAACAACTTACTTTATGGGCTATGGGGAATGCACGGGCCAGACTTGATCAGAGAGGTGCCGGAGCCTGTTCCAGCTCCTCCGGAAGCACAATGAGAGAGTAGATCGCATTTGTAAATCGCCAGAGATATCGAGGCAGTCGATGAAGACTCGTCCGTGGATCGGGATCGCAGCATTTGCAGTGGCGGCAATGCTTGCAATAGCTGTTGCAGCATATTGTCTAGTGGATGCCGGCCCTGGCTCCGCCGGTTCAAAGCCTGCACAGGTACTCTGTCCACTTGATTCTGTTGAGTGGTTTAATACCGAGAGGCCCGTTTCATGGCAAACGCTTCGCGGCAGGCCGGTCCTGCTGGAAGTTTGGGCGACATGGTGTTCCGTCTGCCTCAAGCAAGTTCCAAAGCTCAACGCCCTGCAACGGAAATACGCTGACCGCGGGCTTGTCGTCATCGGCGTCACCGAGGAATCCGCTGAAAAGGCTCACGCTTACATCAGGCGTTATCAAATGGAGTATGTCGTCTGTACAAACCAAAAATTAGTTGGCGTCAATGCCTTGCCAACAGTAATTCTTATTGATGGCAGTGGAAATGAGCTGTTGAGAGAAGTAGGAGAAACATCGACTCGGCGTCTCGAAACAATATTGAGCCAAATGCCATTAATGAGTGTAGATAATCCGGTTCGACTTGGAGCGATGAGCGGATTTGTCTCAAACAGGCCTGCGTCTGCCAAGGGCTACGATCAAGCCGCCTTGAATATTGAGATCGATCACTTCATTACTCGAATTGAAGCAGGTCAAGCGGATGAGATTGAGAGGGACATCAAGCGTATTATGAGTTTCTACCAGGCAAATCTTCCGGTCGGTGGCTGGCAGGGCGATTCGGCATGTCGTCTCTTTCTTATGGGAGCGTTATTTGATCTGTTGACACCCATGAAAGCACGCAACCTTAATGCGGGTATTTCGTTGCTAGGCGACGAATTACTGGATACGTTTGACTGGACCGAACCGGACTGGGAAGTTCGAGCCGAACGAGCGCGAAAAGTCGGCAAGGCTCTGCGTCCCGGGAATGCGCGAGCGATCAACGTATTGTCACAGGCCGAGCGTTCGGAAGCTCATCCCTTGGTTCAATACGCTTTAATCGAATCCTTGTCGCAACTGGACAAGACCAGGCCACGAGTTATTCGACCGCCGTCAGAATGGGAAATCGCCTACAGAAAATATACAGACGAATCACTAAAATGGACCACCCGATGGTTCGGTGCAGCCGGGGAGTACAAGGCATTTGATGACTATGTTCGCGACATGGAAGCCCGGATGACAACGGCCGACATGGAAATACTGTTGTCAAAGCTGATGTCTGATTATTCAATTCATTCGGGAATGTCGGAATTAGATTTGCTGGTTCGTTATTTTATTCTCGATCAACTCAGCACAATCCCATACAGCCGCACAGTGACCAAGAGCGACCGTTGCCGCATGCAAAAATGGTTGCTATCCGTTCTCAAGCATCACGAACCTGATTGGCGCATTCGGCTCCATTTGCTACTCACGCTCGACCAATGGAAATATGATTGCCTTCCATTGCCTGAACTGATTTACGTGTTGGATGAACGAATTCGTAGCGAAGACGTGAAATATGTGAAAGCCCATTTCGAATCCATACGAATGCAAGTCGCTTCAAAATAGAAGCGAGCAATAAGGTCTCGTTCCTTCACCGCCCCCGCTTCGGTCCCGTCGGATGGACCAACGGCCGCTGTTCCAGCAGGTCAATCAACTCCTGCATATCCGGCGCGACCGGGGCGATCAGTTCCAGCGGCGTCTGGTGGATCGGATGCTGCACCACCAGTCGGTGCGCGTGCAGCATCTGCCGGCAGAATCGCGGCTCGGCGCTGTCGCTCGGCCGGCCGGTCACGTCGCGCAGCGAGATATTCCGCCCGCCATAGAACGGATCGCCGACAATCGGGTGGCGGATATGCGACATATGTATACGCAACTGGTGCGTGCGGCCGGTGCGGGGGTGCAGCTCTACCAGCGAAAAACCCTGATACCGCTTGAGCACCTTGTAGCGCGTGACGGCGCTCTTGCCCAGCTTTTTCTCGAACTTGCCGCCCATGCGCTCGGCCAGCCCGCTGGCGACGTAGCGATCGTGCACGGTCGGATGCTGCCCGATGGGCACGTCGATCACGTCTTCGTCGAACTCGGGGTTGCCGTGGACGACGGCGAGATACACTTTCGTCGTCGTTCGATTCTCGAACTGCGCCGCCAGCCGCCAGTGGGCCTCATCGGTCTTGGCGATGATCATCACGCCTGTGGTGTTCTTATCCAGCCGATGGACGATGCCGGGGCGGAAGACATCCCCCCCGCGCGACAGGCTCTTGCAGTAGAACGCCAGCGCGTTGGCGATCGTGCCGCCCTGCGTGCGACTCGCCGGGTGACAGATGATGCCCGCGGGCTTGTTGATAGCGAGGACAAAGTCGTCTTCGTAAATGATATTCAGCGGAATGTCTTCAGGTGAAACGTCATACACCGGCGGCGGCGGGAAGATGATATCAATCACGTCGTCGCCTTCCATCTCGTAGCTGTTCTTCGTCGGCCGGCCGTTGACTAAGACGTCGCCCTGCTTGATGAGGCGTTGAATCGTGGTGCGCGAAACCTTGGGGAAGCGGCTGGTCAGATACTTGTCCAATCTCGCGCCGGGGAGACGTCGGCGGACGATGATCTGCACGCGCGGGCGGGATTCGTCTTCGGCTGCGTCAATCGTTTGAATCGTCGCGGCGTCGTCTGCGGCAATGACGGACGGATCTTCAATCGGCGCGGCGGGGGCGACGGGCGCGACGATCTCGTCGTCAACATCGGCGGACATCGATCCGTGGGCGGGATTCCTGGACGCTTTGTCGGTCATCACGCCGGAATGGTAGATGAACGGCGGCGCGATTGCGAACGCACCGGAGTCCCGTCTCATCCGCCACAGGACGGATCTGCGCCTCGCGCCTGTGGCTGGGATGATTACTGCGCCATGGCCACGACCGGATTGAGCGCGGGTGCATGTTGAGCGGCAGCGGGGGCGGTTCTCGCGGCGGCTGGCAGATGCAGCGTCGCGGTGGCGGGGACCGCCTCCGGCTCAAGTTCGCTCGCCGAGTCGGATGTCGCTGCATTGCCGCGGGTCAGCCAGCCGGTGTTGCGAAGCGTGAAGGCCGAGTAGGGAATGATCCACGAGAAACCCGGCACCCAACTGAATTCGTAGAGGAACAGCCAGATCCAGTCGCTGTCGCGCTCGTTGACGTAATAAATCGTCGCCATCGTCGCGCCGTAGATCAGCAACATGCCAAGCTGGTGCATCACGTAGCCGTAGCTGGTGAAGAGCAGCAAGGTGCTGTTGAAGATCATGAACGGCGGGAGGACGAGCGTCAGCGCGACCAGCACCATTTGAAACTGGAACGTGCGGAGGTACTCGCGTCGGAAACGCGTGAACAGGAAGCGGAACAGAACAATCGTCTCGCGAATGTTGCTGCGGCCCCAGCGGAGCAGCATCCTCACCATGCCCGGGTACGTGTGCGGCATCTGGCTGTAGACCACCGCATTCTGCTGGTACGCCGTCAGCCAGCCCTCGCGCAGGATGAGGTTCGTCATGGCGCGGTCTTCGCCGGTGGTGCAGGGCAGGCCGAGAAAGTGCTGATTCAGCCATTCGTCGGCGACTTTCCGCACGACGTCGGCGCGATAGACGCTCAATGCCCCCGGCGTGCAGAAGACGCCGTAATACTGATTCTGGTAGGCCCGCACGAACTTGAACGACAGGCTGAACGTGGTCTTGAGGAATCGCGTGATGATGCTCTGCCGGGGGTTCATCACCTCGACGCAGCCGGCCACCGCGCCGATGCGAGGATTGCGCACGACGGGCGAGACGGCGTTCCGCAACGCTTCGGGGTGCAGCACGCTGTCGGAGTCGATGGTGACGAATACGTCGCCGCGGCCGTGCATGAAGCCGTGATACAGAGCGTGGCGCTTGCCCATGTTCTTCGGTTGCTTGTGGGTGGTGATGCGGATGCGCGGATCGACTTCCGCCGCCGCGGCGCGAATGTGCAGCCATGTGTCGTCGCTGCTGCCGTCGTCGATCGCGAAGATCTCCAGCTTGTGGCGCGGGTAGCGGTTGGCCGCGACCGACAGGATCGACTGGCGAACGAGCGCGCCTTCGTTGAAGGCGGGGATGATGACCGTCAAGGAGGGGAGATGCTTTTCCGGCACGGCGTCCATCGGCTTGTAGCGCCGCCACATCACGACGCGCCAGACCAGCACGGCGTACATGAGACCGCCGTAGAAAATTGCCGAGTACCAGAACGTATCGCCCAGTGCGCTGCCCGTGAACAACGAGTGGCGAAGGGTGAATCGACCGCTTGCGATAACCATCGCGGCGACGACGACGCACAACACCAGGATGCCCGCCTTGATCCATGCCTCATAACGAACCATCGACTGCGGCTGCTCCGGCATGAACCGCGCCACGTCCTCGACGGATGGGCGATCGGTCCGTTGTCGGTCGCGGGCGCGGACGGTTGGTTTGCGGAACGAGTGGGTGCGGCGGCCGCGCGGTGCGAGCCGCTGTGCTCCATCGACGAATTGAGCGCGATACATGGATGATCCTGAACTGATGAACCCCATCCAGAAGGACGTTTGGTGGCGATCTGGCTTTTCTGGAATGCGAACCCTCGCGAGCGATTGCGACGCGCCGATCACTCCCACGATGGCTCGACCCGTTTCAGGCGGGGCATCCAATTCTTCAAACTAGACAGCACCAACGCAAGGACGTTAGTCACAAACCACTTGCCTGTTTATCATGATCTCCTGACAATCCGGCCGTGTGATCGGAAGGTCCTAAAACACGGGCATACGTGGCATCGCATGGACTAGAGCCGTTGCGGACTCGCAGAAGCTCGCGCGGGGCGATGGCCATAATCTTCTGACAGAACGAAAGATATGTACGACAAATGGACCGCCGAAGTTGCAGTCGATTCGGAACTATCCCAGCGACGGGCCGATTGGAACCGCTCAATTGCGGTCGTTTCGAGTGTGGTGCTTGCGGCCCTGTTATTCGTCCACTTTCTGGCGATACCCGTTTCCTGTCCGGAAACTGGTCAGGAAGGCGGTCGATGCAGTGAGATTCCGGGAAAACTGGACCTGAATCGTGCAATGTGGTTCGAGCTGGGACAACTGCCGGGCGTTGGAGAGGGTCTAGCTCGCCGGATTGTCGAGTACCGTACTTTGGCGGGACGTCCGTTGCTGGTGCGGGATCTGATCGCGGTAAAGGGAATCGGCAGTCGCACGCTCCAGCGAATCGGTCCCTACCTTAGCGTTCGCAGAGTAAGGGAGCAACCTTCGTGAAGACCGGACCGGTTTGTGTTGACAGCATTTCCATGCACCGATACCGTTGCGGCCATTGGCGGGAGATTCCGAGCCTGTTTTGGGTCAGATGCAATGTCTCTTAAAGACTGGTCCGACAACATTATTCTGGCGGAATTGCAGGATGACCCCCTGTTTTCTGACGATTTGAACTCGCTCCACGAGATGGTTGAGCGGCGAGGCGGCTGTCACGTCGTCCTCGATTTCACAGCCGTGAACTACTTGAATTCCTCCAACATCGCCAAGCTGCTCAAGTTGCGAAAGATGATGAGCAGTTCGGCCCCGGGGAAGCTGCGTCTTTGTGGCATCAAGACCGGCGTTTGGGGGGTCTTCCTCGTCACCGGCCTCGATAAGATCTTCGATTTCTGCGACGACGTACCCAGCGGTCTGGCAAGCGTACAGCTTAGCTAGATCCATGCATGAATTAACCCGTGCCAGCTTGGTCTCCCCCTCGCTGATTCCAGCGAAACGCCTTGTACTCGGCAGTAAGAAAGCGATCACTTCCAGCGGCTCCAAGGGGTGAGAGCTTGATCTTGGTACAGCCTGTGTTTAATGGGCAAAGCCCCCTGTTGATAGGGCCGACGATAGCATCCGGTCGATAATAGATGGAATGGGGCGCGTAAAAACGCGCAATTTCCGACGTAAGGGGGGAGGGGGTTGGTTTGGAAGGTGCAGGCGTGATAGAATCCAGCACAAGGGCCTTGGTGAAAGGTTTTCGCATGGCTGCATACCGGGGGATTCCGGTCTGTTCAACTCGTCGATGGGCTCATCCCCTGCGCGGTCGTAGGGAATTTAAACAGCGGGTTTGTACGCGATGAACGGCACGGCGACTCATTCACGAATCCTCGTCTTGAGCCGCCCCGGTTCTCCCTCTTCCGACCGCGTTTCGCAGATTTTTCCCGAAGCCGAAGTTCGAACCGTCGCCTCGTTTGATGAAGCGGTGGCGGCGCTGCGCGACGGGCAATACGACCTGGTCATCAGCGACCAGCGCGATTTTCTGGCGTTGGAGCGTGCCTCGATCAATCACCAGGCGACGCTGCTTCTAGAGACGATCGGGCAGGGCGTTTGCATCGTGGGGCTGGATGGTCGGCACGTCTGGTCGAATCCCAAGATGCAGAGCTACCCGGCGGATTTGCAGGAGAAAGTCTGCGAGGTTTGCGCCAAGACGTTCGGCGGTGCCGTGGAGGCGGATCCCGCGCAACCCTCGTATCACCGCGCGCGGCGCTTCAGTCTGACGGGCGGCCAGGATCAGTACTTCGATCTGACGGTGACCCCGGTCATGAATCCGCGCGGCGAGGTGTCGCAGGTGGCGGCGGTGGTGTGGGACGTGACGCACAGTCGCCGTTTGCAGAAGAAGATCGACGCGATCGACCTGGCGGGCCGGGAGTTGGCGCGGATCGACGCGGAAACGTATGCGGGGATGAACGTCGAGCAGCGCATCGCGCTGCTGGAAGAGAAGATGCACGGCTACCTGAAGGAGCTGTTGAACTTCGACAAGTTCGCCGTGTTGCTGATCGACAAGAAGACGAACAAGCTGGACTTCGTGTTTCACCACGGGCTGTCGCAGAAGAGCCGCGATTACGTGATCTATGCGGAGCCGACGGGCAACGGCACGAGCGGCTACGTGGCGGCGACCGGACAAAGCTACATTTGTAAGGATACTTCGTTGGATCCCCTGTACCTCCAGGGGCTGGACACGACGGGCAGTTCGCTGACCGTGCCGCTGCGGCTGCGCGACGCGGTGATCGGCGTGCTGGACATCGAGTCGGACCAAGTCAACGCCTTCAACGAGGACGACAAGCAGTTCGCGGAGATTCTGGCCCGCTACGTGGCGATCGCCCTGAACACGCTGGACCTGCTGATCATCGAGCGGTACGAGTTCGGCGGGCAACTGGTCGACGACGTGTGCAGCGAAGTGGCCGGGCCGGTGAACGACATCATTGCCGAATCGCAGGGGATCATGGACGAGTACATCGGCAACGATTCGCTCCGCCGGCGGATCGCCGCGATCTGCGAAAACGCCAAGGAAATCAGCAAGCGCATCAAGGCCGCTGGCACGACCCGCGCCGGCATCCTCGGCCGTCACAACGACGCCACGCCGGTCGATCCGCTGATCAACGGCAAGCGCATCCTGGTCGCCGACGACGATCAGACGATCCGCGAGACCATCGCCGAGCTGCTTGCCCGCCGCGGCGGCAGGATTGACATGGCCACCGACGGCAGCGACGCCATCGCGCGCATCAAGCAAAACGGCTATGATCTGGTGCTGTCCGACATCCGCATGCCGCATAAGAACGGGTACGAGGTTTTTTCCGCGGCGCGCGACAAGCGGGCCGATTGCCCCGTGATTCTCATGACCGGCTTCGGCTACGACCCGAATCACTCGATTGTCCGCGCGCGGCCCGAGGGATTGAGCGCCGTGCTGTTCAAACCGTTCATGGTCGATCAACTGGTCGAGGCCGTGCGCAAAGCGCTGATGCCTGCGGGTACCGGAACGCAGCAGTAGCGCGGCGAGGAAGTGCGTCGAGCCGCTTCGGGGGTAGCCTTACTCATAACGTGGATGCCGCGTAGAATTCGCCCCCGGGCCGGGCGGACGGAGGACGTGCCGACATGAAGCTGCGATGTCCGCGGTGCCAGAAGGCCCTGCAGATCGCCGACAAGTATGCCGGTCGAGCGATTCGCTGCCCCGCATGCAATCGTGCCTTCACCGTGCCCAAGCTGCAAACCGCCCTGCGGAGCGGAGGGGCCGGCGACGATCTCGATCTGGAGCGTCTCGCCGCGCTGGAGAAACAGGCCGGTGAAATGGAAGGCGAGGAGCTGAAGGCGGCGCAGGAGGCCGCCATCGCCGCCGCGCAGAAGGCAGCCTCCAAGGGCGACCCCAACGTTCGGATCTGCCCCAGCTGTCAGAAACCGACCCAGGCGAAAGATCCGTACACCGAAGTGCTTTGCTCCAATTGCTGGAACCCGATCCCCGCGCTGGTCAAGGCCGGCGGGCCATCGCCCCGTCGGCAGAGCGGTCCGTCCTCCGTCGCGCTGTTTTACAGCGGCATCGGCAGCGCGATGGCCTATCCGATCCCCGCGATCGCGTCGCTGATGAACGCGGCGGGCATCGCGGTCGGCGCGGGGCTGGTACCCGTGGCGATCTTCACGTCGCTGACTTATCTCATGCAGCAAAGCGCGGCGGGGACGGAAGCCGCCGAGCAGACCGGTGATTTGAGCACCGCATCGCTGATGCTGATGGGCATCTTCGCGCTCGAGGTGTTTTTCTTCTCGGCCGTGGCGATCCACACGTTTCTTGACGTGGTTCGTGCAACGACGGTCGGGCAGGAGGCGCCGCCGAATTTGTCGTGGAGCCCGGCCCAGTGGGGCAAGAGCGTCGTGGCGTATCTTGTGTTAAATGTCTATTTCGCGGTGATGTTGAGCATCGTCGTGTTTCTGACGATGGGCAAGACACCGGTGGAGTTCGTCATGGAGACGAACGCGACCGACCTGCTGGAAAAAGGCGGCGCGGGGTTCTTTGTCGGCTTGCTCATCATCTCGCTGGGCGTCCCGATGAACCTCGTCGGCATCGCGCTCGGATCGGTGTCGCAGGGCATCAACCCGGTGAACGTGGCCAAGGGCATCGCCCGCACCCACGTGCATTACCTGTTTCTCGTCGTCATTCTCGTGGTCTATGGCATCCTGTTCGGCGGCGCGTTCTGGGCCATCGTTCACGACTGGTTCATCCCGAAGATCAGCCAGATGTCGGCCGGCTCGAAGGAGGGCAACCTGCTTCAGGTCGGCCTTGCCCTCGTCGCGTGGGGCGCGGTCATGGCATTCTATTTCTACGGGATGTACGTCCTGGCCCGGCTGCACGGCCTGTTCGCCCGGGCGTTTCGCAAGAATCTGGAGTTCGGGGCGCAGTAGACCGCATCAAGACCTTGTTGACGCCGGTTTTCGTTTGGCTACACTCGGCTTCGCTCTTGCATGAAGTCCGCTTCTATGGCGGGCGCGAGCGCGAACCCGTACAGGAGGCCATCCCGTGGGTATTGCAGCGATCTTCTCGGCGATCTGGTACTTCTTTGTCCTCATGCAGTGGATCCTCTACCCGGCTCCGCGTATCTAATCACCCGCGCCCGGATAATCTCCGGTTGCGATCATAAGAAAATGAAAGCCCCTTCGCCGCCGCGAGGTGAACGAGGGGCTTTTTTCTTGCAGGGTTCTAGAACTGGTTTCAACACTCCTCTCCCCAATGGGATGGATTCGAGACGCGGGAGGCGACTTGCTCCTAGAACGGCTTCAAAACTCCTCTCCCCCTTGGGGGAGAGGTTGGGTGAGGGGGAACAGTAGTTCAACCGAAAGGATTCACCCTCACCCGAGCCTCTCCCTGAAAGGGAGAGGGGGTTTTGAAACAGCATGGAATCAGCAACGCCCGGTTGTGGGCATCAGATTTTGCTGCGAGGCCTTAGGACTTCGCACCGACATCCAGGGCCATGATGACCTTGCGATCGCGCAGGTAGAGCCGCTTGCCGACGAGGGTCGGATGGGTCCAGGCGGCCTTGGTGAGCAGGGGCACGTTGGCCTTGATCTTGAACGACTCGGGGTCCGGCTCGACGAGGCCGACGTTGCCGTCTTCATCGACGACGAAGAATTTGCCGTCGCCATAGACGAATGTCGCCTTGGCGAAGCCGCGTTCCTTCCAGCGGATGTCGCCGGTCTTGACGTCGACGGCGTAGAAGATTCCGGGGCCGCGCCCGCCCGATGAGGTGTAAATCGTGTCACCGAGGCGGATCGCGTTGGAGTGGTGAATCTGAAGTTTGGGGTTGGCCCAGACCTCTTCCACCATCGTCTCGTCCCCCTCGCGTGACAGCTTCAGGCACTTGCTTCCGCCCTGGGCCACCGACGTGATGAACAGCAGGTGGTCCTTCGCGTCCCAGACCGGCAGGCAGACGTTCTGGCCCCACTGGTTTTTGTGCTCCACGCGCCAGAGCAGCTCGCCGTTCTCGGGGTTCAGCGCCGCCAGTTCCTCGGCCATGAAGCAGAGCAACTGATCCTGCCCGTCGACGTTGATGACCATCGGCGTCGAGTAGCTGTTCTTGAAATCCTGCTTCTTCCAGACGACCTTGCCGTTGTCCTTGCGAAAGGCCATGAGGCTGTGGCCCTTGCCGCCGACCATGGCGATGACCGTGTCGCCGTAGTCCAGGGCGCTGGAGGAGTAGCCGTGGTTCAGCACGGTGCCCTTGAACTCCTTCCAGAGATCGTGCTTCCAGACGACCTTGCCGTCGGCCTTGTTCAGGCAGTGCATGATGCCCGAGACGCCGATGGTGTAGACGCGGTCGTCGCAGATGAGCGGCGTGGCGCGGGGACCGGCCCCGAACTCCATGACGTGTTCATCCGACGGCTTGGCCTTGTACTTGTACTCCCAGATCGTCCGGCCGGTGCCGGCATCAAGACAGATGGCAACTTCCTTGCCGTCTTCGCCTTCCTCGCGATACATGGTGTACAACTTGCCGTCTTCCTCGCTGATGGACGAGTAGCCCTCGCCCAGCTCGCGCGTCCAGATTTTCTTGGGGCCGCTTTCGGGCCATTCGCCGGCGAGCTTGCCGCACTTGATCTTCCAGTCCTGATTCGGTCCGCCCCAGCGGGTCCAGCCGCTCTCGGCGCGGGCATGGACGGTGCAGCAGAGGGCGGCTGCGGCGGTCAGGCAGCAGACGGCCGCGCGCGACGCGCGCAGGATGGAGATTGAACGCAGTGCGTCGTAATACGCGAAGGCCATGTTCGGATGCTCCTGGAGGGTTGAGGCTCGCCGAGTCGGTACAGGATACAACGTATTGTGCCGTGCGGACTTTGGAAACTCAAGCACGGCGGGCAACGCAGCGGTGCTTTGACGATTCCAACGTGGGCCGACAGAATCACGGGCATCATGACCAGAACCGCACAAGCCGCCGTGATGCACGCGTTCAAGCAGCCGATTCGCGTGGAGGAGTTCCCGCTGCCGACGGAACTGGCCCCCGGCGAGGTTCTGGTGAAGGTCGAGATGGCGGGGGTCTGCGGGACGGATGTCCACTTGCACGAGGGTCAGTTGCCGGTTCCGCTGCCGCTGATCATGGGGCATGAGACGGTGGGGCGGGTTCATGGCGTGGGCGGCGAGGCGACCGACTGGCTGGGCCAGCCGCTGCGGACGGGGGATCGGGTTTCGTGGACGGTGGGGATGACGTGCGGTCAGTGTCGATATTGTCGATTGTATAAACTTCCGGCGCGGTGTTTGAATCGCAAGGCTTACGGTGTGAACACGCCGTGCAACGCGCCGCCGCATTTCCTGGGCGGGTACGGGCAGTATCACCATCTGCGCGCCGGGACGGCGATCTTCAAATTGCCGGACGATCTGCCGAGCGAGTCGCTGATCGGCGCGGGCTGCGCGCTGGTGACGGCCGTGCACGCGTGCGAGAAGATGCCGTATCGCTGGGGCGAGAGCGTGGTGATTCAGGGCGCCGGGCCGGTCGGGCTGGCGGCGCTGGCGATCGCGGCGGACGCGGGGTGCCGGCCGATCATCGCGATCGGCGGGCCGCGCGAGCGGCTGGAGCGTTGCCGGCGGTTCGGAGCCGACATTTGTATTGATATCGACGAGGTGCGCGACGCCGACAAGCGGCGTGGCATCGTGCTGGAGCACACCGGGGGGCTGGGCGCCGATTGCGTGGTGGAGTGCGTGGGTCATCCGGCCGCGGTGGCCGAGGGCTGGCCGCTCGCGCGCGATGGCGGGCGGTACATGGTGCTGGGTCAGTATTGCGACGCGGGGCCGGTGATGCTGAACCCGCATCACATCACGAAGCGCGAGCTGGAGATTCACGGATCGTACGGTTCGGAACCGGTGCATTGGGCGCGGGCGCTGACCTTTTTGCGAGCGCGGAAGGATCGCTTCCCGTTTCATGAACTGATCACGCACCGGTTCCGGCTGGATCAGGTCAACGAAGCGCTGGAGGAAGTGGCGCACTGGCGCACGGGCAAGGCCGTGATTCTGCCGAATGGTTGAGCAAGGCTAAGCCTGCGGGTACTATCCTGCCGGTGCGCCATGGATGGCGCGAGGCGGCCTCGAACCTGATGGGAGGCTTTGTCATGTCACGGTTCATTCTTCCTGCGATTGCATTCGTTGTTTCACTCGCCGGTTGCGGCGCGCGGACGGCGAGCGTGGCACCGCAAGGGCTGGCGGGTCGGCTGGATCAGATCGAGCGGGAGCGATTGGCGAGCGCCGGTGATTCGCCGCATACGGACAGGAATCGGGCATGGCGAAGTTCCGGGTCATCGCGCTCCGCGACGGTTCGAATGAACCAGCCCGTCGCGATCGAGTCCGAATCAACCGGTGATCCGGCCCGTGGAGCGTCGCGCGAGGGCGGTATCACGCTGGCGCAGGCGGCGCAGCTCGATTTTGACGAAACGATTCTGCTGCTCGGGGATGCAGGCGAGGAGGCCCATGCCGCGGACGGGGTGGAGATCAACTGGTCGGAGAAAGAAGACAAGTATCTTCGTCGCCCGCCGCTGCCTTTGTTCTGGGAGACGGTCAAGCGCGACGTGAAGAACGCGCCGGCCGATCTCTGGCGTGACACGAAGCGCGTCTATGCCAACCCGGTCAATCTCGTCATCCTCGGCGGCACGTTTGGCGGGGCGATCGCGATCAAGGAATCGCGCGTCGATCATTCGATCGAGCGGCACTTCAACAAAGAGGGCGACTGGCGGCCGGCGCACCATCATTTCAAGGAAGACTGGCGCGACGCGCTGGGGGCGATCGGCAATCCCGGCACGCACTTTGCCCTGGCCGGGGCATGGTACCTCATCGGTCAGCAGCGGCTGGATGACAAGACCTACGAAGTAGGCAAGACGCTTTTCTCGGCGCTGGCCATCAACGGCGTGACGGTGATGCTGGGTCAGGCGGCCTCGTACGACCGGGCACCGAACGGTGAGCGCGGCACGATGCCGTCGGGCCATACGTCGAGCAGCTTCGTCGTGGCCAGTGTCATGCACGAGGCATATGGTCATGCGGTGGGCATTCCGCTGTACGCGCTGGCTGCGCTCGCCGGGTACGAACGCATTGAGGATGGCGAGCATTATTTCTCCGATGTGGTCATGGGCGCGGTGCTCGGGACGGTGGTTGGGCACAGCGTCGCGTCGGGCCGCGATCCGGAGTTCTTCGGCTGGAAGATCGCGCCGTATGCGAGCACGCAGGGCGGCACGGGCATCGCGTTCGTGAAATCGTTTGATTGAGGACGAAAAAGGCAGTTGTCTGTTGTCGGGGATCAGTGGTCAGCATAGCGTAGGGTGCGTCCACGACGCAACAATGCGACATGCCTATTCCCCCATCCATACAAAATTAAGGCCCGCGGTCGACAAGCGACCGCAGGCCCACTCCACCCACGTATCTCACGCGGATGCCACGCTCATGTTTTCCGCCGGCGATTCACTTCGCCAGCGCATTCAAGTTAGCCCTCACACGCCGACCTGTCGAGTCGCGGACTGCGACTCGAAACGCGGCTGTGAAATCTTCTCCAATGCGTCGACGCTCGCGCATCACTCACCCGGCGGCGGCGGCATTTCGCCGTCTTCCGGCGGCATGTCTTCGTCGGGCCGCGGCCGCGGATGACGCGGGCCTTTGCCGTCACGCATCCGCAGGCGGCGCTCATCCGGTCCGCCCAGACCCGGACCCTCGGGTCCGCCCGGCGTGCCCGGTCGCCCCGGACCGAAGCCTCGCCCTTCAAGCGGGCCGCGCTTCGGCGGCAACTTCCCGGCCTTGATGTCCTCCAGCCGCTGGTTCACGAGTTCATCGACGCGTGTCTTTTCATCCGCGAGCTTGGACTGCTCCTCGGCGAGGCGCTCCTGCTGCTGGGCGATCCGCGCGGCGAAGTCCGCCAGCCGCGCCTCGCGCCGCGTGAGCATCAGGTTCACCTGCGAGCGAACCACTTCGCGCATCGTCGTCTCGATTTGCGTCTGCTTCGCCGCATCGCCCGTGGCGGCGCGATACTGCTCGATCAGATCGGCCAGTTGTTGCTCGCCGCGAATCTCGTCGATCAGCGTCTCGGCCATTTCGGGATGGCGCTCCTTGAGCATCTGATACTCGTGATAGACGCCGACCATGCGCCCGATCGCACGGCGGAACCGGTCGGGGTTCTCCTCACGCAGCCGCGTGAGCCGCTGATGCATGATCGGGAACTTGTCCGCGACCATGGCCATGACCTGGTCGAGCATTTCATCGGTCAGTTCGGGCGGACCTTCGCGCCAGCGGCGGCCGCCGTCCGGACCTTCGCCGCGACGCTCGCGCATCGGCCGGCCCGGTCCGTCGTCCATGCCGTCTTCGTGGTGCCCCGGCGGCGGACCGCCGTGCATCCGCGGACCGCCCATCGGACCCCGGCGCGGCGGTCGATCCTGGTCGGCCGCACCCGGCCGGTCGTCCGGCGGCACGGTCGCCCGCGCCGACGAAACTGCCAAAAAGCTGACACTCAGCGCCAACCCCATCATGCCCGCCACTGCACACCTGATTCGCCCGTTCATGTTCTTGCCCTTTGTTTTCTTGTCTGCCCGCGCCGGCGATTGCCGGAACGCGCCACCCACACCCTTGCCCGCTCATGTCTGCATTCTGCTTACGATCCAATCGTCCCCACGTTTACGCGCCGATCTCCAGGGCCGCTTCGCGCACGCCCGACAGCACATCGTCCAGCGATTCGGACTCCAGGGCGGACAACTCGCGTTCCCAGTCGCTGTAGCGGCTAAGCTGCTCGGTGGTATCGATCGACAGCGGAATCGGCTCGCCCGTTTCCGCCGCCGTCAACGACGAACGACCCGGTCCGGGGAGGGAGTACCAACCGACCCCGATTGCCAACAGCAACGCCGCCGCAGCCGCCAGCGAGCCGTGCCAGCCGGAGATTCGCCGCATGGGAGCGGCCCGCTCCCCCACGCGGTCACTACCCAACTCCGCGGTCAAAACTTCTTTCATACGCGCGATGGCCTTCGGCGACGGCGACGGCGTCTCGAACTGCCGCAACCACCGCTCGCCTTCGGCGATCTCGCGTTCCAGATTGTCCGGATCAAACGACCGCATGACTCGACTCCTGCCTGCTAAACGCTCAACTTGCCGCCGGATTGCCGGGCGAAACGGTTCGATTCCCGCGATTCCATCAACTCACGCAGGCGACGCAGGCCGCGATGCCCGCGCGCGAGGGCCGTCCCCAGCGGCGTGCCCGTCGCCTCGGCGATCTCCTTGAACGACATCTGTGAAAAATGTCGTAGCATGATGACTTCCCGTTCGCCGTCCGGAAGCTGCGCCAGCGCCGCATTCAGGGCGTCTACTTCTTCGCCCAGCGCCATGCGGGCATCGGCCGCCGGCTCTTCACCGGCTAACTCGTCCAGTACGGGCGATTCGCTGCCGCACCCGGTGGAATCAGTGCCGTGACCCGACAGTTGACGCGGTCGGCGACGCTGCTGCCGAACCCGGTCGCGCACCAGGTTCGCGGCGATTCGAAACAGCCAGGACTCGAATCGGCCGTCGTCCTCGTAATACGCCAGCATCCGTACGACGCGAACGAAGACCTCCTGCGTCAAGTCTTCGGCGTCGGCCCGCGAGCCGGTCGAGCGGTAAAAAAAACCAAAGATTCGGCCCGCGAAGAGATCGACCAGCCGGTGCATGGCCGGAGCATCGCCGCGCTTGGCCAGCTCAATCGCCTGCCGCAACGAGGCGTCATCCATCTCCGACCTCACAGGAGGCCTAACGCGGCCCGGCGTGGTTCATTGCCGGTATTCGAGAGCAGCCCGGGTGAATCCGACATTGGTTATCGGAACCAGCTTGACGGCCCATGGCGAATAAGCTCCAGCAAGCACTTGAAAAAAGCGCGAACCGACTTACACTTGCCGGATTCTACGGAACTGTTGGGATTTGGACACCGTCGAGGTGCAGCATGCCACGCGTTTGTAAGTTCACAGGGAAGAAGACGACCACCGGCCGCCAGTACACCCATCGCGGCAAGGCCAAGTACCTGGGCGGCGTCGGTACCAAGGTCACGGGTCGCACCAAGCGGAAGTTCAAGCCCAACCTTCAAAAGGTCCGTGCCCTCGTCGACGGCAAGATCACGCGGATTCTTGTCTCCACCAAGGCGATTCGCATGGGGCTGGTGGTGAAGCCGGTGCGGCGCAACTGGAAGCCCGAGGCCGCATCGGCCTGACGCGGCCTTCGCCGATCCGAGGTTCCTGGCTGGACATCTCCGCCAGACCCGTGCAAGCTTCTGCGCACGAGGTTTGAATCGTCCATGCCCGCCATTGATCCCAAGCTCGTCGAACACATCGCGCACCTGGCGCGGCTGAAGCTGCCGCCGGATCGGCTGGCGGTCTATGCCGGCCAACTCGGCGACATCCTGACGTATGTCGCGCTGTTGAACGAAGTCAACACGGATGGGGTGGAGCCAACGGCGCACCCGATGCCGATGGCGAACGTCTGGCGTGAGGACGTGCCGGGCGAGTCGCTCGGCGCTGATCGCGCGCTGGCCAACGCGCCGCAGCGCGACACGCCGTACTTCAAAGTTCCCAAGCTGCTCGATCAGGGGTCGGCATGAGCGAATCGGCGGTTCAGCAGGTCGCCGCGTCGCTCGAGCGCTTCGCGCGGCTCGACTCGAAGCTTCAATGCGCGATCAGTTTGTTGGAAGCGCCTGCGCGGAAAAGGGCGGCTGATCTCGATGCCGCGGCTTCGCGCGGTGAGTCGCGCGGGGCACTGCACGGTGTGCCCGTGGCGGTGAAGGACGTGTTCTGCACCGACGAGGGCACGACGACCTGCGGGTCGAAGATGCTGGCGGGCTTCAAGTCGCCTTACAACGCGCACTGCGTTGAGCGGTTGCTGGACGCCGGTGCGGTCATCGTCGCCAAGACCAACACCGACGAGTTCGCCATGGGCTCGTCCACCGAGAACTCGGCCTATTTTCCAACGCGAAACCCGTGGGACCCCGATCGCGTGCCGGGCGGATCGTCGGGCGGGTCGGTGGCGGCCGTGGCGGCGCGGATCGTGCCGTACGCGCTGGGTTCGGACACGGGCGGATCGATCCGGCAGCCGGCGTCGTTCTGCGGCGTGTGCGGGTTGAAGCCGACGTACGGCCGCGTGTCGCGCTACGGGCTGGTGGCGTTCGCGAGCAGTCTGGATCACGTCGCGCCGTGCGCGACGAGTGCCGAGGGTCTGGCCCGCGTGCTGGGCTGCATCGCGGGAAAGGACGCGCGCGATTCAACCAGCGTGGATCAGCCGGTGCCGGATTATGCGGCGGAGCTGGGCAAGCCGCTGGGATCGCTTCGGCTGGGCGTGCCGCGGGAATACTTCGGCGAGGGGCTGGATGGCGAAGTGCGGGCGGCGGTGGAAGCGGCGATCGAGCAGTATCGAAAGCTGGGAGCGGCCGTCGCGGACATCTCGCTGCCGCACACGAAATATACAATCGCCTGTTATTACCTGATCTGCACGGCCGAGGCGTCGAGCAATCTGGCGCGATACGACGGCGTGCATTTCGGGCATCGCACGGCGACCGGCAGCGATTTCATCGAGATGGTCGCGGCGAGCCGGGCCGAGGGCTTCGGGCCGGAGGTGGCGCGGCGGATCATGCTGGGCACCTATGCCCTGTCGAGCGGATACTACGATGCGTACTATCTCAAGGCGCTGAAGGTGCGGACGCTGATTGCGCGGGATTTCCGCGCGGCGTTTGAGAAATGCGACGTGATCGTGTCGCCCACGACGCCGACGGCGGCCTTTCGCCTCGGCGAAAAGTGCGGCGACCCGTTGCAGATGTACCTGGCAGATATCTATACGACCGCTGCGAACCTCGCCGGCATTCCCGCGGCGTCGATCCCCTGCGGGTTCACGTCGGACGGCCTGCCGATCGGCTTGCAATTGATGGCCCCCGCTTTCGCCGAAGCCCGGCTGCTGCAAGTCGCCCATGCCTACCAGCAGGTGACGGATTATCACACGCGCGTACCGCCGATGTGCGCCGCGTAGCATCCAGCGCCTACATGCCGATCAACGCGCTGACAAACCCGCTTATGTCCGCGGCGTCCACCAGGCCGTTGCCGGAAAAATCGCCCTTGGCGATGCGCAGCGGGTCGTTGGCCGGCCCGGTCGTTATCAATCGCACGAACCAGTCGATGTCGCCGCCGTTGACGGCTGCGTCGAGGTTGACGTCGCCATTGGCGGGGACGGGCACCGTCAGTCGGAAGTCGATGACCAGAGGCAGGTGGTCGTAGCCGCCCGGAGGTGACAGAACAACGTCATATTGCTGCAAGCCGTTCGCGGCGAGTTCGGAGGTGGTCATGGTGACGGTGTTCAGCACGAGCTTCTTCGCGGCGTTGATGGCGGTATCGGTGTAAATCGCGTAATCCAGCCGACCGGGATCAAAGCCGCTGCCGTCCTCGCGCCACGTGTAATCGGCCGGGCCGACGAGGTTGTGAAGCGGGTGCACGTCGGTGCTGCACGAGGCGTCCCAGTCGGGCGGGGAGTCGGGTCCGTACGTTGTGTTGTTGCTGATGTCGCCGCAGAGGACCGTGTTGAGCGGGGCAAGCGAGCCGACGATGTTGAGATCGCCGAGGACGAGCATCGGCGTGCCGGTCGGCAGCGTGATGGACCCGCCGGCGGTTCGGGCGTCTCGAAGCCAGGCGATGATCGAATCGGCCTGCTTCTGGCGGCGGTTGTCGTTGGTCGCGCCGCTGCAGCATTTAAAATGCTCGTTGATGATGTAAAGGTCCCGCGCGAAGCGATCATTCGGCAGATCGACGAGTACCATGACGCGCGGCAAGTCCCCCGCGGGGGTCGTCTGGGTGGCAATCATCGAGAGCGGCCAGCGGCTGACTGTGACGTTGTTGTAGCCGATGGCGCCGTGCCAGCTCGCGCCGCCGGGCAGGGGCAGCACGTCGTTGAAGATGGCGGTGACGTCGCTGACGGGCCGGCTGCCGTTGATTTCCTGAAGCGTCATGATGTCGGGGTTGATGGCGGCGATGAGCCGGCGAAACTCGGCGACTTTGTTGCAGCAGCGGAAGGAGTGATTGTTCGGGTCGTTGTCGGGGAAGATGGAATCCCAGTTGACGTTGTAGTCCGCGATGCGCAAATCACTGGGCCACTGGCGGTCGAGGAAGGTGCCGGTCTGGGCGTGAGCGATTCCGTTCGATCCGAATGCAATCGCCGCAAGTACCAATCGAGGTGACTGCGCGAGCAATCGGGTGCAGCACTTTTTCACCGGGGCGACAGGCTCCGGCTCTGACTTGCGAGAATCGTTACACATGGCTGGGCGGCTCGATTTTCTGCATCTCGCCGGAGGCGAGCTTGGCCTGGTATTCCTTCCAGTTCATCTTCGGCAGGCCGCTGTCGACCTGTTTCATCGTGATGCAGCCTTCCACCGGGCAGACGAGCGAGCACATGTTGCAGCCGACGCAGGTGTCCTGCTTGATGGAGAAGACACCGACGTAGCCGTCGCCCGCGCCGGGCAGCACTTCGACATCGCCGCTTTTGTGAAAGTGCATGTCGGGGTTGATGAGGCGGTGGCCGTTGCCGTTGGTGTTCGCGGGATGGGCCCGCACAGCGGACCCTGCTGCTGCACCCTCACCCCGGCCCTCTCCCTGGGAGGGAGAGGGGGCAGCGCCGTAGCGCTTGGTGAACTCATCCAGCGGCACCTTCTCCCACTTGATCGACTGGTGGCATCCGTCCTCGCAGGCGATGTAGCACAGCCCGCAGTGGATGCACTTGGCCTGGTTTATCTCGGCGACGACTTTGTATGACAGATCGAGATCGCCCCAGTCGACGATGTTGGGCACGCTTCTTCCGATGAAGTCAGACGTCTTCTTGAAGCCGCGCTCGCGCATCCAGTTTTTCATGCCGCTGATCATGTGTTCGACGATTCGGAAGCCGTAATGCATGACGGCGGTGCAGACTTGGACACTGGTCGCGCCGAGGAGCATGAACTCGACGGCGTCCTGCCAGGCCTGGATGCCGCCGATGCCGCTGATGGGGATGCCGACGCCGGGGTCGGCGGCGATGCTCGAGACCATGTTGAGGGCGATCGGTTTGACCGCCGGGCCGCAGTAGCCGCCGTGCGAGCCGCGACCGGCGACGTTGGGCCTGGGGGCGAACGAATTGAGATCGACGCCCATGATGGAGTTGATGGTGTTGATGAGCGAGACGGCGTCGGCCCCGCCGTTCTTCGCGGCGCGAGCGATGGCGCGCACATCGGTGACGTTCGGCGTCAGCTTGACGATCACCGGGATGCGCGACGCCTCCTTCACCCACGACGTGATCATCTCGGCGTATTGCGGCACCTGGCCGACGGCGGCGCCCATGCCGCGTTCGCTCATGCCGTGGGGGCAGCCGAAGTTCAGTTCGAACCCGTCGCAGCCGGTGTCCTGGGTGCGCTTGACGATGTCGTGCCAGGTTTCGCGTTTCGACTCGACCATGAGTGACACGAACAGGGCATGATCCGGGAAGTCGCGCTTCACGTCGCGGATCTCGGCGAGATTCACGTCCAGCGGGCGGTCGGTGATCAGCTCGATGTTGTTCAGGCCCATGACCTTGCGGCCGTCGTAATCGACCGCGCCGTAGCGACTGGAGACGTTGACGATCGGTTCGTGGGTGAGGGTCTTCCAGACCGCGCCGCCCCAGCCGGCCTCGAAGGCGCGACGGACCTGGTAGCCGCTGTTGGTCGGCGGGGCCGATGCGAGCCAGAAGGGGTTGGGCGATTTCACGCCGCAGAAGGTGATGGAGAGGTCGGGTTGCATGTCGGGCGCTCCGATCCGCGCGCGTCAGGCGCGAAGGTGCATTATATCAAGAATTGGCCGTCTGCGCCAGCGATCGTACTCAATGAGTCGAATGCGCGAGCAATCGGAGCACTGCGCGCGTTCGTCGCTTGCTTGCGCAATCGGCTTTTTGTCCGGCGCGAAATGGCCGTGAATGACGGACCCGCCCTCCGTTTTGAGTATCATCGTTAAGAACGGTCCCATCCAGACGGGGTACCGATATGCGTCTCATTTCAATTTCGCCATTGGTTGCGACCATGGCCGCTTTGAGCTTTGTGCCAAGCGTTGCTGCTGATCCGCTGACAACGCAGCCGGCGGCCGACGACGTGACCGCCATTCTGAAGGATGTCCTAAAAAAAGACCGCGTGCCGGGGATGGCGGCGGCGGTGGTTCGCTGCGAGGGGCCGATCGTGGTCGGCGTTGCAGGCAGGCGCGCGGCGCGAGGCAAACAGAAGATCGCTGCGGAGGATCGGTTTCATCTCGGCTCATGCACGAAGTCGATGACGGCGACGCTTTGCGCAATGCTCGTGGAGCAAGGTAAGTTGAAATGGGAGACGACGGTCGCCGAGGCTTTTGGCGAGCAGGCGGAGAAGTTGAACCCGGCGTATCGCACCGTCACGTTGAAGCAATTGTTGTGTCATCGCGCGGGGCTGGCGGAGGATCGGCGGCCGGATTTGGCGACGTGGCCGAAGGTGTTGCTGCTTTCTGGGGATATGCTCAAGCAGCGGCGTTCGCTTGTTGAGATCGTGCTGTCGCGCGAGCCGGCGCACGAAGCGGATTCAAAATTTGCGTACTCGAATTACGGCTTCGCGATTGCGGGGGCGATGTGCGAGGCCGTGACCGGCGAAGCCTACGAAGCACTGATGAAGCGAATGATGTTCGAGCCGCTGGGGATGACGACGGCTGGTTTCGGCGCGCCGGGTTCGCCAGAGAAGATCGATCAGCCGCGTGGGCACGACACGCTGTTCGGGATGTACAGCGCCGTGCCGCCGGGGCCGGGGAGCGATAATCCGGCGGTGATCGGCCCGGCCGGCACGGTGCATTGCTCGGTCGGCGACTGGGCGAAGTATGCGCGGATGCATCTGCTCGGCGCGCGGAAACCCGAGGCTGTTCCGCTGCTCAAGCCGGCGACGGTTGAGATCCTGCACACCGATCCCTATGAACAGGGCTATGCGTTTGGCTGGGTGATTCGCGATGAGGAGTGGGCCGGCGGGAAGATGCTGGCGCACGACGGATCGAACGGCCGCTGGTACGCGGTCGTCCTGATCGCCCCGCAGCGTGATCTCGCCATTCTCGCGGCGACCAATGCTGCCGATGACACGGCGCAGAAGGCGATTGGCGGGGCGATACGAAAACTGCGTGAGTCCTTCAAATAGGCAAACATCAAAGGTCCGATTGCGCCGGCAATCGAAGCCCTGCGCGCGTTCGTCGATTGCTTGCGCAATCGGCTCTTTATATCGCGCCGTCAAACCACGCAGACGCAATCGACTTCCAGCAGCGCGCCGGGGACGACGAAATCCAGCACAACCACGGTGCTTCGCGCCGGGCGCGGTTCGGGGAAGATCGTCATATACACTTCGTTGAACTTCGCGAAGTCTTCATACTTCTTCAGGAAGCAGGTGCACTTGAGGACTTTGTCCAGGCTCGAACCGGCTGCTTCGACCGACGCCTTCAGATTCTCCAGGGTTCGCCGCGCCTGCGATTCGAAGTCCGCATCCAACGCCGACTTGCCGTCTTTCTGATACGTCCCGACGCAGCCGGCCACGAACACGAATCGACCCGACTGCATCGCGCGCGAATAGGCCTTGCTCGGGCTGCCGGGCACGGCGCGGCGGTCGGGGCGATTCACTTTCCCATCCTTGGTTTGCGGGTCATCGGCGAGTGCCGTTTGTGTGACGATGCCCGATGCGCCGGCCGCCGCGGCGCCGGTCACGATCGCCAGCTTGCCGGTGTTGCTCAAGAATCGGCGACGTGTGCTTCGGTTGGTTGCCATCTGACGTTCCTCCTTACTCGTTTCTCGCTCGATTGCGTTCGTACGCCGCTGATTCGCATGAATCATCGCCGGCCCCTACAATACTCACGAAACAACGACGCCGATCGTCGGTAGACCCGAAACCACAACACGATACCACACCCGGAAACGACACCCCGCCATGCTGCTACGAAACGTCGCCATCATTGCTCACGTCGACCACGGCAAAACGTCCCTGGTGGACTGCCTCCTGCGGCAGACCGGCATCTTTCGCGAGGGCACGGCCACGCAGGACCTCATCCTGGACTCCAACCCGCAGGAACGCGAGCGCGGCATCACCATTTTCGCAAAGAACTGTGCGATCCGCTACAAGGATTTCAAGATCAACCTGATCGACACGCCGGGCCACGCCGATTTTGGCGGTGAAGTCGAGCGCGTGTTGAAGATGGCCGACGGCGTGCTGCTGCTCGTCGATGCGTTCGAAGGCCCGATGCCGCAGACGCGCTTCGTGCTGAAGAAGGCGTTTGAGTACCACCTCAAGCCGATCGTGGTGATTAACAAAATCGACCGGCCCGATGCGCGCATCAAAGAGGTTGTTGACGAAGTGCATGACCTGTTCATTGAGCTGGGCGCGAACGAGGAGTGCCTCGAATGGCCGATTCTTTATACCAGCGCCAAGCTCGGCTTTGCGCGGACATCGCCGACCGATACCAACACCGACATCCGACCCTTGTTGGATGAGATGGTCAAATCCGTGCCCGCGCCGCAGGTCTCGGTAGAAGAGCCGTTGCAGATGCTCGTCGCCTCGCTGGACTACAGCGACTACGTCGGGCGCATCGCCATCGGCCGCATCTTCAGTGGTTCGATCAAAACCGGTCAGCGCATCGTGCGGATCAGCCGCGACGGCCACCATTGCGGCGAGACGGTGGACACGGTGTTCATCTTCGACGGCCTGGGTCGAAAGAAAGTCGATTGCGCGGCGGCCGGCGAGATCGTCGCGCTGACGGGTCTGGCCGAAATCGGAATCGGCGACACGGTGGCCGATCCGGACAATCCGCAGCCGCTGCCGACGATTCCGGTCGACGAACCGACGCTGACCATGGTGTTCTCGATCAACACGTCGCCGTTCGCCGGGCGCGAGGGGAAGTTCCTCACGACGCGGCACATCCGCGATCGGCTGATGAAGGAATTGCAGCACAACGTCGCGCTTCGCGTGGAAGACATGCCGCAGAAGGACAGTTTCCGCGTCTCCGGGCGCGGCTTGCTGCACCTGGGCGTGTTGATCGAATCGATGCGGCGCGAGGGATTTGAGTTGATGGTGGGCAAACCGAAGGTGATCTACCGAGAAATCGCCGGGAAGAAATGCGAGCCGATCGAGTACCTCGTGGTCGATGTTCCCGCCAATGCAGCCGGCGCGGTGATCGAGCTGGTCGGCGGCCGCCGCGGTGAGATGATGAAAATGGAGACAAAGGATGCCCAGGCGCACCTGGAGTTCACGATCCCCGCGCGCGGGCTGATCGGCCTGCGCACGCGCATGCTGAACGCGACGCGCGGCGAAGCGATCATGCATCATTCGTTCTACGAGTACGAGCACTTGCGCGGGGCGATTCCTGTGCGGCACGTCGGCGTGATGGTGGCGACGGAGACCGGCCGCGTGACGGCCTACGCGCTGGAGGCGCTGGCCGACCGCGGGACGATGTTCGTATCGCCCGGCGACGAGGTGTACAAGGGGCAGGTGGTCGGCGAGCACTGCAAAGACGAGGACATCGAGGTCAACGTGGCCCGGCTGAAGAAGCTGACCAACATGCGCGCCGCGGGGGCTGACAAGACGGTCGTGCTGAAACCGCCGCGACAGATGGCGCTGGAGGCGATGCTGGAGTACATCGAAGAGGATGAATGGGTGGAGGTGACGCCCGGCGCCTGCCGGATGCGGAAGAAGCTGCTCGACCCGACTGATCGCAAGCGCGCCGGGCGTGAAGCGATGGCGGTGGAATCTGAAATGTGACGCGCGATGAACGAATCAGGCGAAGTTATTTCTGCCGTGCGGCGCTCCGATCGGGCGCTGGTGGAGCAATTGAGCGATTGGGAGTCGCTGGAGTTCGGCGTGGCGCACACGTCGAGCCGGCATCCGGCGCTGGCGAGCGCGAACCAGTTGCGCGAGGTGTGGCTGGCGGAGGTTACGGCCGAGTCGGCATACGAACGCGCCGAGGCGTATTACGCCGAGCGCGCGCTGACGTGCCGCTTGTGGACGCCGGCATCGGGCCAGGCGCCGGAGCCGGTGGAGCGGCTGCTGCTTTCGCACGGTTGGCGCTGCATGGACCGGGCTGCCATGTATCTGACAACGATGGACGCGCTGACCGATGCGATGCCTCCTGCGATTCGCGTATTGCCGGCGCGGGCCATGCCGAAGGCGTTTCGGCAGACGTTCGCGGCGGAAGGCGCCGCGGCCAACGCGGATCCGGCCTTTGCCGGCGCGGCGGCCGACGCCCAGGCCGAAGCGGCCATCGACCGGCTGAATGATTCCAATCACGACGCATTCGTTGCGATGCTCGATGGAGTTGCCGCCGGGCGGATCAGTTACTTGCAGGCAGGCGATATCGCGCGGCTGGACGACCTCACCGTGCTGCGCGCGTTTCGCGGGCGCGGCGTCGGCGGCGCGCTGGTGTCGCATGTCCTGCACCTCGCCAAACGCCTGCTTCCCAAGATCCTTGTCGCGACGGCGCCCGCCGACTGTCCCGAGCGAATTGGATTCCTGCGCGGATGGGGGTTCGAACTCGGCGGCGTCGTGCGGGACTTCGTCCGACCGGCCGGCTGATGTGGCCAACGAGTCGACTGCGCAAGCGATCGGACACGATGGCGCGGGAGGATCCGATGTGTCACGCAGCATCGCACCGGCGGCTCGGGTCGACGGCTCGAGTCGCTGGCTCATCGGGGTCTTGATGAACCACCGCCTCGCCGTACGATGCTTGGCGGCATGATTTCGTTCTCTCCCGACAGCATCGTCTTCACGCGGCGCTATCGCCAAGCCGTCTTCGCACTGCTGCTGATTGTGAATGCGATGGTGTGGGTTCTCCCCAGCAACGTGGCCGAGCAATTCGCGCGCGAGCAGCCGGTGTTGCTGGGCCGCTACTCGCGCACGCATGTCGCCTGGTTGATCGGCATGGCGATCCTCACACCGATGATCCTGTTTCCGGCGTTCGCCACGTCGCCCGCGATGCTCCGGCGCCGCGTCTTCGCCGTTTTCAGCGCGGCCATCGCCGCCACGCTGGCCCTGCTGGCGATCAACGTCGGCCTGTATTTCGTCACCGATTACCCTTACGTCGCGGGGGATCACGTCTATCACCGTCCGCCGAACGCGCGCTATCACTCTGTCTACGAAGACCGGCCCGAACCGGGACAGGCCTATCCGGTTATTCGGCCGGGCTTCGGGCGCGTCGAATGCACGCTCACGTTCGACGCCAACGGTTACCGCAATCGCGCCGTTCCGGATCAATGCGACATCGTGACGGTCGGCGATTCCTTTACCGAGGGCAGCCGCGTCACCGATGGCGACGAGTGGCCGGCGCGCTTGGCTGTCTTGACGAATCAGAGCGTCTATAACCTGGGGTTGTCCGGTTACGGGCTGCCGGAGTACGTCGCTGCGGTGAAGGCTTATGGGTTGACGCTCAAGCCACGCATCGTCGTGTGCATGTTGTACGAGGGGAACGACTTTCGTTCGACGACGACGCAGGCCCAGCGGGGCGTGACCTGGTTGCAGGTTCTGAAGGCGTCCCCCCTGCTGATGCGGCTGAATGACGCCCTCCTTCGCGGGCTGGGTCCGATCGGCTCGCAATCGGCCGCGCAGCGACTGCCGATGCTTGCCTGGCAGCCGATGGCGCTGCCGGAGGGGCCGGCGGCGCGCTATTACGCCTTTGCGCCAAAGCAGTTGCTCGAGCTGTACGCGGAAGGAGAGGAGTTCCGGGGCAGCGGCGCGTGGTTCGCATCCAAGGGACTGCTGAAGGAACTGGATCGCGCGTGCCGAGAAGCCGGCGCGACGCTGGTGGTGGCATACGCTCCGTCCAAGGCACATGTAGTGTTTCCGCCTGCCGCCGATCGTCTGCCGGGAAACGACGTCCTCGCATTTTGTCGTTTGCGGTACAACAAGGCGCTGCCGCCGGCGGATCAGATTTGTCGCGCGATCGCCGCCGGGTTAGGCCGGCGTGAGTCCGTCATCTCGCAATGGTGCCGACAGGAGTCGATTCCATTCGTCTCACTCACTTCGGCGCTTCGCGAGGCGTGCATGGGGGGGCGACCGTGCTATTACACCTACGATCAGCACTGGTCGCCGATCGGCCACGAAATCGCGGCGAAGGTGATCAGCGCGAGTCTCAACAAGTCCACTCTTGCGCACGTTGAGGGGCGCTGAAAACGAAAACGCCCCGGCGGCGGCAACACACCGGGGCAACCAAGGATCGGCTCTACAAGCTGTTTCAAAACCCCCTCTCCCTTCCAGGGAGAGGATTGGGGTGAGGGTGAATCAATTTCGTCTGAACCACATTTCCCCCTCACCCGACCTCTCCCCCAAGGGGAAGAGGAGTTTTGAAATCGGTTCCGGCCGATCCAACCGTGCGAAGGCTTGAATTCCCCGTTAGGGCTTCTTGGGGGCATCTTTTTTCGTGCCGTCGTGATGAGTGGGCGCGGCATGGTGTTCTCCTGCGTTGCCGACCAGCTCGCGCGTTTTGGTCACTTTGCCGGTCTTGCCGTCCACGATCACGTCATAGGCCTTGTCCGCCGCAACGCATTGCACATCGAATGCCAATGCGCCTTGCTTTTCGGCTCGAGTTCGAGCCATCACCGCAATGCCTTTGGTGCTGGCCTGTGCGGTTTCAATTGCCTTGACCAATTCGATCTTATTGGTGTCCATCAGCTTGACCAGTTCGTGGGTCGCGCCGTGCGCCTTGGCATCCACCGCGGCGACCGCCTTGCCGGCCTTGCCGGTCTTCACGTCGATCGGAACCTCCATGCACTTTTCATTGGCGCTGCACCGTACCGTCACCATCAACTCGTTGCCCTTCAGCCAGGCACGGGCTTCGACGGCTTTGCCCTTCGACGCGGCTTGAGCCGTCTGAATGGCGTTGGCCAATGTCAGCTTGTGGCTTTCCAGCGCTTTGCCGACCTTCTGCGGTTCGGTCTCCCCGGCTACCAGCACCGCCGATGAGAACAACACACCGACGATTGTCGTGGCTGCCCGAATGTTCGTGCTACGAGTCATAGACATTCTCCTTGAAACCAGCTACGGTGCCGATCTGGTCCGGCAACACACCGAACCCGGCGCCGTGTTCATCAGATTCCTTTAACGCTCGACCGGATGGTCTGTGTTCAAACTAAATGGTTGGCACGACGAGATGACGGTTTTGTCGCCGGTGCGCGATCGGCGCGGAGGCTTCGCCATGCACTGTACTTATGGATGGAATCGCCTCGGCTGATTCCTGCCGGGCGATACATGGATGTTACAGGCGGGATGTGATCGGACACCCGACGTTACGGTTCCGGATTCTCGTACCAGATAACCGCGTCCGCAGCAGGCGTCGCACCCTGAAGCGCCGCGACGACATCGGGCCGGCCGTCGCCATCGAAATCCCCGACTGCGATGCGAATCGCGTTGACCGTCAGGTCGCGCAGATTGTTCTCCACCCAGCCGACCGATTGCGCCTGGCCCGGCGTCGGCACGAACCATCGCAGCGTGCCGGCGATCTGCGTGCTGACGAGGATGTCCGGCTGCGCGTTGTTGTCGACGTTCGCCGTCTGCAGGTCCGTCGGCGTGTTGGATGTGTACATCGTTACCTGAAAGCCGCTCCAGTTGGTGGTTGCGTCCGTGGGTCGCTGATACCAGCCGACGATCCGGCCGGTCGGATTGATGACGACGACGTCGCTTCGGCCGTCGACGTTCAGATCGGCCGTGATAACCCGCGTGCTGGCGGGGAGATTGCCGACGGTGTGCTTGGTCCAGGTTCCGGCGACGGGGTCGGTGGGATTGGCAAACCAGGCGATGCGCGCTGCCGATTCGCCCGGTGCGGTGGAAATGACATCGAGGCGGCTGTCGTTGTTGAAGTTATCCAGCGCGATACCCGTCGCGGTGGTGCGGCCGGTCGCGGCGATATCGACACGTGTCCAGCCTGTGCCGTCGGCGATGTTGGCGGCCGGGCTGCGGAACCAGCTCACGCGGCCGGGTGTTTCGTTGCAGGCGACGATGTCCGGACCGGCGGCGTCGTCGATCTCGCCGATGGCGACGTCGTTCCACTGTCCGAACGCGGCGTCGTCGGATTGCGCGATGACGCTTTGCGACCAGCCGGCTTCGCTCCGCGCGTCGGCCCCGCTATGGAGGTAGACGAGCCGCCCGTTGCAGGCCGCCACCACATCACGCCGCCCGTCGCCGTCGAGATCGGCGATGGCCAGCGCGCGGATCACGGCGAGATCGGCACCATTGCCAATGCGCACCGCGGTGAAACTCTCCACGTCGTCCTGAAAGAAGATGAACACAGCCGCTTCGGCCGCAGCCGTTCCTTGATAGCCGACGGCAACATCAAGGCGACTGTCGTTATCAAAGTCGAACACGCCGATGGCGCTGGGCCGCGTCGCGGCGCCGGTGTTCACGGTTCGCGGCGTCCAGGCCGTCGTCTTTGGAAACCCCGAGCCGCCGCCCGGCAGGCTGAAACAGGACGTGCCCAGGCACGACGCCGTGCCGGTCAGCGCGAGAATCACGTATCCGATAAACGATCGCTGCCTTTGATTGCTTGCTCCCACCGCCTGATTGATGCGCCGCATGGATACCGCCTTGTGATTGTCCTTGGCGCGAAGGCTCTGCCGCCGGCCGCGCCGTTGCAGCAGTATACCCGCTTTGCCGACGTCGGCTGCTTTGCTCCGCTCCCTTTTTGCGTATCATGGTGACGACGTTTTTTTCCGGCACCCAGTGAATCGGAGCGCCTCCTTCATGCTCGATATCAAGTTCATTCGTGATAACCTCGACGCGGTCCGCCAGGCCGCCCGGAACAAGAACATCCAGTGCGATCTGGACCGGCTCATCGCCGTCGATGACCGCCGCCGAGCGCTCCAGACCGAGGCGGACAACCTGCGAAACCAGAGCAACGAGCTGTCCAGCCAGGTCGGGCTGTACAAAAACCCCAAGAGCAAGTGGTTCCAGGAGGCGCTGGCGAAGGGCGCGACGGCCGAGCAGTTGCAGGCAGAGGGGGAGAAGATTCAGGCGCAGTCGGCCGTGATCAAGCAGCGTATCAAGGAGCTGGAGGAGGAGGCGCGAACGGTCGGAGAGGAGTTCCGCGCATTGATGCTGACCGTGCCGCAGGTGCCGTCAGCCAGGACGCCGATCGGCCGGGACGCGGAGGAGAACGTGGAGGTGCGGCGTGTCGGCACGCCGCGAACGTTTGAGTTCGAGCCGAAGGATCATGTGAAACTTGGCGAGGCGCTGGGCATCCTCGACATCGAGCGCGGCGTGAAGCTGGCCGGCACGCGGAATTACCTGCTGCGCGGCGCGGGCTGCCTGTTGCACCATGCCGTCCTGCGGCTGGCGATGGATACAATTGTCTCGCGCGGCTTCGAGCCACTGACCGTGCCCATTCTCGTCAACGACGCCCAGATGTACGGCACCGGCTACTACCCCGGCGGGGAGGAGCAGGCCTATCGCTGCGAGCGCGACGGCAAATCGCTCGTTGGCACGGCCGAGGTCTCGTTGACGGCGATGTACGGCGATGAAATTCTCGACGAGGCGATGCTGCCGGTGAAGCTGGCGGCGGTCAGCACGTGCTTTCGGCGCGAGGCCGGTGCGGCCGGCAAAGACACCTACGGCATCTATCGCATTCACTTTTTCGACAAGGTGGAGCAGGTGGTCTTGTGCCGCGCCGATGACGCCGAGAGTGAGAAACATCATCACGAGATCATCGCCAACGCCGAGGCCGTGTTGACCGCGCTGGAGCTGCCGTATCGCGTGATGATGGTCTGCACCGGTGACATGGGCCAGGGCAAGGTGGAGATGTACGATATCGAGACGTGGATGCCCTCGCGCAACGGCTACGGCGAGACGCACTCGGCCAGCCGCTTCGGCGAGTTCCAGGCCCGGCGGCTGAATCTTCGCTATCGCGGAGGAGACAAAAAGACCTATTTCTGCCACACGCTGAACAACACGGTCATCGCCAGCCCGCGAATTCTCATTCCCATCCTTGAGCAGTACCAGAACGCCGACGGCAGCGTGACCGTGCCGAAAGTCCTTCGGCCGTACATGGGTGGCATGGAGCGAATCGGGCCTTAAACGGTTGCGGCGTCGCGCGTCGTCATCTCCCGGCGCGAATCGGAACGACCACGTAAAACGTCGCCCACAGCGCGACTAAGATCGCGCACAGCGCCACCGTCGCGGCGATGGTCAGGCGGCGGCCTCGGTGCGTGCCTTCGGCGATGGCGACCGCGTGGGCGTCGCGCGGGGTCGTCGCGAACGTCAACCCGCGCAGGCGCTCGTTGCTCATCGGCGCGGCGGCGAGACTGACCAGTACCAGCACGGCTGCGCACACGACAAACATCAGAATCGCAAAATGCAGGAAGTTCATCGCCACGAGCCGGTGAATCATGCCCGTTCCCAAGTCCCATTCCCACGCGGCCTGCCCCAGCTCGAGTACCAGCCGCGCGGAGCCGAGCACAAACCCCGTCAACAGCGACGCCAGCGCGCCCGCTCCATTCAGCCGCTTGACGAACAGCCCCAGCAGAAACACGGCCGCGATCGGCGGACTGATGTACGCCTGAATCTTCTGCAAGTACTGGTAAATCTGGCTGCCGCCCAGGAGTGCCATCATCGGGACGTAGGCGATGGCGATGCCGACCATGACGACGGTGACGGCGCGGCCGACGTTGACCAGTTCGCGCTGCGAAGCATTGGGCCGGCGCGGGTGATACAGATCCATGGTGAAGAGCGTGCCGCAGGAGTTGAAACACGCCGCGAGGGACGACATCATCGCGGCAAAGAGGCCGGCGATCACCAGTCCCTTGACGCCGGCCGGCAGGAGCGTGGTCAGCATGGGGTAGATCAGGTTCGACTTGTCGGGCGCGACGCCGGGAAAGAGCTTCAACGCGATCATGCCGGGAAAGACGAGCAGAAACATCGGCAGGATTTTGAGGAACCCGGCGAGCAGCGCGCCGCCGCGGGCGTGGTTCACGTCCCTGGCCCCCAAGGCCCGCTGCACAATGTATTGATCGGTGCACCAATACCAGATGCCGAGGATCGGCAGGCCGAAGATCATGCCGGGCCACGGGTAGGCGTGCCCCAGCGGCTTGAGCATGGACCAGTGCCCGGCCGGGACGGCGGCGATGACCTCGGACAGGCCGCCGGCGCGGTTCAGCCCGGCCAGCGTGAGGACGATCGCACCGCCAATCAGTACAAACGCCTGAATCAACTCGGTATAAATGACGGCCGCAAGCCCGCCGGCGACGGTATAGACACCGGTAACAATCACGAGCACGAGGCTGGAGGTGTAAAGGTCCCAGCCGAACAGCATATTGAGAAAGAGGGAGCCGGCGTAGAGGGTGACGGAGATCTTGGTGAGGACGTAGGAGACGAGGCTGATGACGGTGAGGTAGGTTCGGCAGGGCTTGTTGTAGCGGCGTTCGAGGAATTCGGGCATGGTGAAGACGCCCGCGCGGATGTAGAACGGCACGAAGACCCAGCCCAGCACCATGCAGGCGACGGCGGCGAACAGCTCAAACTGCGCCACGGCGAAACCGCTCGTGTAGCCGTCACCGGCGAGGCCGACGAAATGCTCGGAGGAGATGTTGGCGGCGAAGAGGGCTCCGCCGACGGCGATCCATCCGGCGTGCCGTCCGGCGAGGAAGTAACCCGCAGCATCGCGCGATCGCCGCGAAAAATAGGCGCCGATGGCGAGGACGATCGCAAAATAGAGGAGGATCGAAGTCCAGTCGAGCGTGGAAAGCGATTGGCGCTGGAGTTCCGGCATGGCCTGCCTCGGTGCTGCGCATGTTGCGACGCGATCCTGCTGTGGGCGGCGCGAGCGGGCGGTTCAGGAGCCGGACGCGTCGCGCGTCGCCGCGCGGTCAATCGCTTCCAGCCCGTCGTAGTCAAGCAGATCGTAAAGCTCCCGCCGCGTTTGCATGCGATCCAGCCAGCCGGCCTGATCACCCGCACGTTTCAGGTCACCCAGCATGGCCGTGATCGCGCCGAACGCCACGCGCAGCGCCGTTTGCGGATAGATCACCATCCGATAGCCCAGCCGTTCCAGCTCGGCCAGCGGCAGCAGCGGCGTCTTGCCGTACTCGGTCATGTTCGCCAGCAGGGGAGCTTTCACGGCGGCCGCGAACTTCGCCAGTTCCTCGGCACTGGTCATGGCTTCCGGGAAGATCGCATCGGCCCCGGCGTCGAGGTATCGCTTCGCGCGATCGACGGCGTCTTCAAACGAGGTGACCCCGCGGGCGTCGGTCCGCGCGATGATGAGAAAGTCCTTTTCGCTTCGCGCTGCGCAGGCCGCGCGCAGCTTCTCGGCCATCGCCGGCGCCGGGATCAATTCCTTGCCGTCCAGGTGGCCGCACTTCTTGGGCAAGACCTGATCTTCGAAATGAATCCCCGCGACGCCTGCCGCCTCCATCTCCGTCACGGTTCGCGCGGCGTTCATCGCCTCACCGAAGCCCGTGTCGCCATCGACCACGACCGGCAGCGACACGGCGGCGCAGATCGTCCTCGCATGGCGGACCGCCTCGGTCATCGTAATGAGACCCACGTCAGGCAGACCATAGACGGCGTTCGACAATCCTGCGCCGGAGACGTACACGGCTTCGAAGCCGGCCTTTTCGATCGCGCGGGCGCACAGCGCGTTGAACGCGCCGGGCATTTGCACGGTCTTCGTGTTGATCAGGCGGCGAAGCGTTGCGGTGCGTGTGCTGCTCATGCCGTGGATTATCCGCGCCGCGGGAAGCTTGGCAATCGCGACGCGGCCCGCCTACGACCCAACGCCCAGCGCCGCCAGTTGCCTGGTCACGCCGGCGACGATCTCGATCGCGCGGTCGATTTCCTCGCGCGTGGTCTCGTGCGACAGGCTGAACCGCACTGCTCCGTGAGCGATGCGCTCGTCAATGCCCATGGCCTTGAGCACGTGCGACGGCTCGAGCGATCCGCTGCTGCACGCCGCGCCGCTCGACGCACACACGCCTTGCTCACTTAAGGCAATCAGCACGGCTTCGGCCTCCAGCGCGGTAAAGCCAATCGTGGTCGTGTTGCACGTGCGGTTTGCGCGATCGCCGATCACGCGTGCGAAGTTCACCGACGCAAGGACGCCGGCTTCCAGCCGATCGCGAAGCTCGGCCACGCTTCGCATCGCGCCGGCGGCGAGTCGCTCGCGGGCCAGCCGCGCTGCTTCGCCCATTCCGACGATCGCGGCGACGTTCTCCGTCCCCGGGCGCAGATCGCGCTCCTGGTGCCCGCCGACCTGGCAGTTGCGCAGTCGCACGCCGCGACCGACGTACAACGCGCCAGCGCCCTTGGGCCCGTGAAACTTGTGCGCCGACAGGCTCAACAGGTTCGCCCCCAGCGCCGACACGTCAATCGGCAGCTTCCCGGCCGTCTGCACGGCGTCGACGTGCAGCGGCACGCCCCGCGCCGCGCACCGCCGGGCCACCTCCTCAACCGGAAAAATGACTCCCGTCTCATTGTTCGCGTGCATCACGCTGACCAGGGCCGTCTCGTCGCCGATCGCGGCCTCCAGCGCCGCCAGGTCCAGTCGGCCGCACGAATCCACCGGCAGAAACGTCACGCGATGGCCCTGCGTCGCCAGTCGCTCGCAGAGGCTGTGCACGGCGACGTGCTCCACGGCGGTGGTCACGATGTGCCGCTTGGCGGTCGCTCCAAGCGCACCGAGGATGGCGAGGTTGTCGGCCTCGGTGCCGCCGCTGGTGAAGACGATCTCGCGCGGTTTCGCGCCGATCAGCGCGGCGACGTGCTCGCGCGCGGTTTCGATCGCATGTCGCGCCGCCTGGCCCATCGTGTGCAGGCTGGAGGCGTTGCCGTACTGCTCGCGCCAGAAAGGCTCCATCGCCGCCTGCACGGCCGCGTCGACACGCGTCGTCGAATTGTTGTCCAGGTAGATCATGTCGGTGCCGCGAAACTTCTCGAGCGTGGCGCATTATAGTCGACGCCGCGCGGGGGGGCGTCGCCGCGGATTCTTGACAGCGCCGCGGCGCGTTCGCATAATCCGACGGGAGATTCACGCGTACATGGCCGCCGAGTTGATCTCGCTTTCGTCCGAGGGGGACCCGCGTGCCGCGGTCCGCCGCGCCGCCAAAGCCCTGGCCGACGGCGCGCTCGTTGCCTTCCCGACCGAGACGGTTTACGGCCTGGCGGCCAACGCCGCGAACGAAGACGCGATCCGCCGACTGCGCGCCGCGCGGCACGACGCGACGGACCAGCCGTATACGGTGCACGTGGCACGCGGCGAGGATTGTGACGCCTTTGTTCCACGCATGGCTTCCCTGGGTCGCCGGTTCATGAAGAAGGCCTGGCCCGGTCCGCTGACGCTCGTCGTGGAAGTGCCCGATCCCACCCGGGCTAAAATATACCCCAGTCTTGGACCGGCCGGGCGCGCCGCCATCTTCGGCGGAGGAAACGTCGGTCTGCGATGCCCGGACCATTCCATTGCCACCGAATTGCTCGAGGCGGCATCCGTGCCGATCGTCGCGACCGGCGCCAACCCGCCGGGCCAGCCCGCACCGACCGATGCCGCGGTCGTCCATCGCCAGGCCGGCGCGAACATCGACCTCGTTCTCGACGCCGGACCGACCCGCTACAAGAAACCGTCCTCCATTGTCGCGATCAACGGCGACGGCTATCGGCTGATTCGCTCCGGCGTCCTCGACGAGCGATCCATCAAGCGGCTGGCGAACGTGAACATCCTGTTCGTCTGCACCGGCAACACCTGCCGCTCGCCCATGGCCGAGGGATTGTTCAAGAAGATGATCGCCGAAAAGCTCGGCTGCGCCGTCGGCGATCTGCCGCGACGGGGAATTCACATCCGCTCGGCCGGCACCATGGCCTTCGGCGGCGGTGGCGCTTCGCGCGAGGCCGTGGAAGTCGGTCGGCGGCGCGGATTCGACCTGACGCACCACGCCGCGCGAACGGTCGATCCGGAACTGATCCACTCGGCCGACTACATTTTCACGATGGGCCGCCATCACATTGACGTGCTGCGTTCGATCAGCCCGATCGATGGAGGGCGCGCGCTTCCGCTGGATGACGAATCGGACATCAGCGATCCGGCCGGCGGCTCACTTGACGAATACGAGCGCGTCGCGGATAGAATCACGGCGGCGCTGCGCCATCGCCTGGAAGAGGTACCACTATGAAGATCGCCCTCGGAGCCGACCATCGCGGCTTTACCGCCAAGAGCCACATCAAGCCCGTCCTCGAGGAGCTGGGGCATACTGTTGTCGATTTCGGGACGGATTCAACCAAATCGATGGACTATCCCGACCCCGCCGCCGCCGCCGCCCGCGCGGTCAAGTCGGGCCAGTGCGATTTCGGCATCCTCTTCTGCGGCACCGGCATCGGCATGTCCGTCACCGCCAACAAGATTCACGGCATCCGCGCCGCCCTCTGTCACGACGAGCTGACGGCCGAAATGGCCCGCCGACACAACAACGCCAACGTCCTCTGCCTGCCCGCCGATCTCGTGGGCGACGCGCTCATGCGGCGCATCGTCGAGGTCTATTTGAAAACTCCGTTCGAGGGCGGCCGCCACGAAGCACGAATCAGCAAGATCAGCGACATCGAACGCACCGAATGCCGCTCCGACGGCGCAACGTGACTTCCGGTGCGATTCGCGCCGGTTTCCGCTACAATGTCCCACGAATTGCTGCGACTCGATCACGCATGACGGCTGTGCCGTCGCCGCATCAGGAAGACCGTACCCATGCACGATCTGACCCCCCGCGCCATCGTGGCCGCGCTGGATCAATTCATCATCGGCCAGTCCGCCGCGAAACGCGCCATCGCCGTTGCCGTGCGCAACCGCTGGCGGCGCTTGCAGTTGCCCGATGCGATGCGCCAGGAAATTGCGCCGATGAATATTCTCATGATCGGCCCGACCGGCGTCGGCAAGACCGAGATCGCCCGGCGCATGGCGGCCCTGGTCAACGCGCCCTTCATCAAGGTCGAAGCGACCAAGTTCACCGAGGTGGGCTACGTCGGTCGCGACGTCGAGAGCATGATCCGCGATCTGCTCGAGCTGGCCATCGCCATGGTGCAGAAGGAGCAGTCGGAAGTCGTGCGCGAACAGGCGCAGGCCCAGGTCGAGGAGCGTCTGCTGGATGAATTGCTGCCGGACGCATCGGGCGAGTCGACCGCGACGGACGAGGAGGCCGAGGCACGCCGTCAGCGCACGCGTGACAAGTTCCGCGCGCAATTGCGCAACGGCGAGCTGGAGGAGAAATCCATCGAGCTGCGCGTGGAGAAGAAAACCCCGCCCATGGGCATGTTCGCCACGACGCTCGGGCCCGACCAGATCGGCCCCGAGTTTCAGGACATGCTCGAACGGCTGATGCCGTCGCAACAGAAGGACCGCCGCGTGTCGATCCGCGAGGCGCGGGCGATTCTCTTTCAGCAGGAATGCGAGAAGCTCATCGACCGGGACAAGGTCATCGAAATGGCCGTGCAGCGCACCGAGAACTCCGGCATCGTCTTCATCGACGAGCTGGACAAACTGTGCGGCGGTCGCAACGGCCACGGTCCCGATGTCAGCCGGCAGGGCGTTCAGCGCGACCTGCTGCCGATCGTCGAAGGCTCGACGGTCAACACGCGGCACGGACCGGTCAAGACCGATCACATTCTCTTCGTCGCCGCCGGCGCGTTTCACACGGCCAAGCCCAGCGATCTGATGCCCGAATTGCAGGGCCGGCTGCCGATCCGCGTCGAGCTGGACGAGCTGACGCAGGCGGATTTTGTGCGCATTCTGCGCGAGCCGCAGAACGCGCTCACCAAGCAACAAATCGCGCTGTTGGGCACCGAAAACCTGACGCTGAAGTTCACGGATGACGCGGTTGAGGAGATCGCCGCGGTCGCCAGCACTGTGAACCAGCGCACCGAGAACATCGGGGCACGGCGGTTGCAGACAATCATGGAGAAAGTCGTCGAGGACCTGTCGTTCGATGCGCCGGAAATGGGCGGGAAGTCGGTCACCATCGACGGCGCCTTCGTCCGCAAACGCCTCGCCGAAATCGTCAAGGACGAAGACCTTAGCAAGTTCATTCTTTGACGGGAGATTGCCATGCCCCTCGCCACGCTCGCATTCACGATCTGCCTGTTGCTGACCGGCGACACACCGAAACCGCAAACCGTCTCGTTCAAGACCTCCGACGGGATCACGATTGAGGCGGACTACTACGCGCCCAAGCCGGCCGACAATTCGGCGGAGCTTAAGTCCGGCGATGCGAAAGCGGACGACAAGACCGGCGAGAAGCCTGTCGCGTCCGCCGATGCCAGGAACGTGGCAAAGCACCCCGTCGCCATCCTCATTCACATGTACCCCGCCGACCGCACAAGCTGGGCGCCGCTCGTGCCGAAGCTGCACGATGCCGGGTTCGCCGTATTGGCCTACGACATTCGCGGCAAGGGCGGCAGCAGCGGCGGGGCCGACAGCAAGCTCGCCCGCCAGTACGCCGACCGCGACGAATCCCTCTTCGCCGATGCCTGGAAGGATTGCGAGGCCGCCAAGAAGTGGCTGACCGCACGGCCGGAATGCGACACGACGCGCCTGGTCTGCATCGGCGCGAGCATCGGATGCAGCATTTCGATTCAGTATGGCGCGAAGGACAAAGATGTGAAAGCGGTGGTGTGCCTGTCGCCCGGCACGAACTACTTCGGCGTCGATTCCGTCGCGCACATCAAGAAGCTCATGCCGCGCGATGCACTGCTGATTGCGCCCGAGGGCGAGTACGCCGCCGTCACGAAACTCATTCAGGCATCCGGCGACAAGGCCGTGGGCGGCATGTTCCCAGGCGGGCGCGAGCGCCACGGCACGAACCTGTTTGCGCCCGACTACCGCCGCAGTGGCGAAATCATGGATGCCATCATCGAGTTTGTTACCAAGGCAACGAAAAAATAAACTTTGCCGGCTGCCATGCTGCGAATCGGCCCTATCACGCTTGACGCTCCCTTTGTGCAGGCCGCGCTGTCCGGCTACAGCGACGCGCCCATGCGCCGCCTCGCGCGCGAGTACGGCTGCCCCTACACGCTCAACGAAGTCGTGCTCGACAAGCTCGTGAACACCGGCGGCAAGAAGATGCGCCGAATGCTGGCCATCCCGCTGTCCGATCACCCCGTCGCCGGGCAACTCATGGGCAGCGAGCCGGAGCAGTTCGCACAGGCCGCCCACGTCCTTGTCGAGATCGGTTACGACGTGATTGACCTTAACTTCGGCTGCCCGGTGAAAAAGGTGCTGGGCCGTTGTCGCGGCGGGTTTCTGCTGTCGGTGCCGGATACGGCCATCGACATCCTGCGTCGCGTTTACGACGCCGTCGGCGGTCGCGTGCCCGTCACGGTGAAGATGCGCCGCGGCATGGACGACTCGGCGGAGAGCGAGCGGAACTTCTTCGCCGTGCTGGACGCGGCGTTTGAGATCGGCCTCGCCGCGGTCACGGTTCACGGCCGGACGGTCCGGCAGCGCTACGTCGGGCCGAGCAACTGGGCGTTTCTCTCGCGCGTCAAGCGGCACGTCGGCGATCGGACGATTCTGGGCAGCGGTGATTTGTTCAGCGCCGCCGATTGCGTTCGCATGTTGGAGGAGACAGGCGTCGACGGCTGCTCCATTGCCCGCGGCGCGATCGGTAACCCGTTCATATTCAACGAAGTGCGAGCGCTGGTAGCCGGGCGCGACCTGCCGCCGCCGCCGACGATCTTGCAACAACGCGCCGCCCTGCAACGCCATTACGCCCTGATGGTAGAACACTACGGTGTGAAACTGGCCGCGCCGCTCCTGCGGAAGTTCGGCGTGCGGTACAGCGAACTGCACCCGTGCCATGCCGAAGTAAAACGTGCCTTCCTCGCCGTCGCGAACGCCGACGGCTGGCACGCCATGCTAGATCAGTGGTACGCCGACGACGATGCCCACGGACCGGTGACGCGCCGCCCGCGGCCCGAGTCACTCATCGCCGCCGGGGCCGCGTGGACCTGCGAGCCGGTGACGGCATAAACAGGGCCGGTCTGAACGGACACGATGGATTTCCTGATTGCGATTTTTCTGGTGAGTCCCACCCGGCTGGGCATCTTCGGCTTCACGGCCCTGGCGGCGATGCTGTTTATCCGCCGCAGGCTGGAAGGCCCGTCGCGGCAGGCTGAACGAACTCGGCGGCCACGCGCAGACCCGCAGGTAGCGTCGAATTGACCACGGACGTCGTCGTACACTGATTTCAGCCATGATCTATTCACCTCATGCAAACAGAAGATAGACACCCACAATCAGAATCAGCAAGCCTGCGAACCTGCGGAGCACGTCCGCGCCACGATTCCAACCGCGAGAGTCTGCCAGTCGTTGAACCAATCCAATCGAGGTTCCGCCAGCCAGCACAAGTCCACAATGGCCCAGACTGTATGCAACCAGCAGGATTGCACCAAAGGCCGCACCCTTGAGCGGCATGATCGAGAGCAACGCGAGCAAGACCGGGCCGGCGCACGGCATCGACACGAGGCCGAAGAGCAGCCCCAACAGCAGCGCGCCAATGAAGCCCTTCTGTTTCGGTTGCATTCCAGCCGGCGCCGGGATGTGGAATCGCAGCAAGCCCACCAGATGCAAACCCATGAGCAGACACACGCCGGCGGCGACGTACGTCCACCAACTTGCCTTCAACACCGAGCTGGCGGCCCACGTCGCCAGGAACAGGACCGCGAACATCATGGTCAGACCAATGCTGAACGTCAGTGAGAGCAGGAACGATCGGCCGATGTTGTGATTCTCCTGTCCCGCAACGTATCCGATCATCAGCGGCACCATCGCAAGAACACAGGGATTCGCAGCGGTTAAGAGTCCGCCGGCAAACGCGGCCGCGGGCGCCAACCAGGGGTTGTTCTGCACGATATTCGCCAGGTTTTCGGAAAGCTGTTCGAGCATTACACGGCTCCCAGCTCCTTCAACTTGGTGATGATCTCATCCTTGGGCAGGAACCCCTCATGTCGCCAGACCTCCTTGCCTTCTCGGTCAAAGAAAATCTGCGTCTGGATGATGCGGATGTCGTAGGGCTCGCCGGCCTTCGGGTTCTTCCAGACGTCGATGAACTCGACGGTGGCCTTGCCTGCGTATTCGGTTTTCAATTCCGCGAGAATCGGCGCCATCTTCTTGCAAGGAATGCACTTGTCCGCGCCGAGATCGACCATGCGCGGTAATGCGCGCGCCGATGACACTCGTGGAGACTCCAACGCCGCTCCGCGTGTTTTCTGCGGCTCCGGCGATTCGCGAGATTCGCGCACCGTGGCCACGACAATGACCAAGGCGACCACACCGCCCGTCACCAGCAAACTCGTCAGCAGATTACGATTCATCGGTGCTCCTCCCGGTCAGCGCTGCGCCATGACGCTAGTGAGCAGCCGCGTGATCTCTGCCTCGGGGGGGACCCTACCCGCCGCGACCACCTTGCCATCGATGGCCAGGGCCGGCGTAAACATCACACCGCGTTTCATGAACTCGTTGATGTCCTTGATGTGCTCGATTTCGTAGTCGAGCCCGAGCTTGTCGGCGGCCGATTTGGTAGCCGCTTCGAGCATGTTGCACTTGGCACAACCCGTTCCCAGAATTTCGATTTTCATGATGCGCTCCTATCTGAAATGGCCGAAGAGCAATCCCGTGATCGTCGCCATGACGACAATCAGCAGACTGAATGCGGCGGTTTTCTTCACGCCCATGACCTTGATGAGCACCAGCATGTTCGGCAGCGACAGCGCCGGCCCTGCGAGCAACAGTGCCAGCGCCGGGCCGCGGGCCATGCCGTGTTCCATCAGCGCTTGCGTGATGGGCACTTCCGTCAGCGTCGCGAAATAGAAGAGCGCTCCAACCAGCGACGCCACGAAATTGGCTCGCAGGCTGCTGTCACCGACCAGTTGACCGATTTGCTTGTCGGGCAGGAGCGCGGAAATGAAGCCGACCACAAAGACGCCGCCGAACAGCAAGGGAATGAGCAGCTTGGTGAAATCCCACGTGTTGTGCATCCACGTGCCGAATTCCTCGCGGTCCACCCAGCGCCAACTCATCACGACGACTGCCAGACCCATCAAGCCCGCGATGTACCAGCGGAGGTGATACACATCCATCACCCAGCTCCGGGCTTCTTGGATGGCGACAATTTCGCTCTTGGGTAGTGTCAGCCGCTCGCCGGCGCGAACGCCGCCAACCGACTCCTGGACTTGAATCATGACCTCATCGTGCATCTCCTGAAGCACGACGCCGCGGATCGCTGTGCCGTTGGTCCGCTTGATGATCGCATCGCCGGGGTTGAACCAGTCAGAGAAGACGAGGAAGGCGATCATGCCTCCCAGCAACATTGCGTTTTGCCACAGCCTGCGGCGCGGTGCGGGCGGATCGGGCATCAGCATCGCCGCTTCCGCCTTCACTCGCTCCTCACGGCCGAAGATCCCGGCCATTCCGAGGCCGACCAAAAAGGCAAATCCAATCGCACCCAGGGCTCGCCACAGACCGATGTCGAAACCGAGCACGCGGGCCGTAAGGAAGATCGCCAGAATGTTGATCGCCGGACCTGAGTAGAGAAACGCGGAGGCCGGACCGAGCCCCGCGCCGAGCTTGTAGATGCCGGCGAACATCGGCAACACGCTGCACGAGCAGACGGCCAGCACCGTGCCGGCCACCGAGGCCACCGCGTAGGCCGCAAGCTTATTGGATTTTGGACCGAGATAACGCATCACGGACGCCTGCGATAAGAACGTCATGATCCCGCCGGCGATGAACAGTGCCGGTAGGACACAGGCCAAGACGTGGTTTCGCGCGTACCACTGCAGCAGCTTGAACGCCTCCAGGATGGCGGCGCTGATCTTGGGATTGGCCAGCGGCAGGAAATAGGCGACCAGAAAGACGGTCACGAACGCGGCAAGAATCTTCAGTTGTTTGGACATTGCGGTCTCTCATCCTTCATAAGGAACCCACCCGCAACATTCATGCCATAATGGCAATTTCGCCATGAATATGGAAAAAAAAGAGGACTCTTGTTCGATCATCGCAGCACCGCCTGCTGAGCCTTCAAATTCTCGCTCAACACCGTTTCCAGGCACTTCCAGAAGCCGCTCAGGCAACAGACCTTGACACGGTAATACGCCATGACGCCTTCCTTGCGGTCTTCCACCAGGCCCGCCTGCTTGAGAATGGCAAGGTGCTTGGAAACCGTCGATTGATCCGCCCCGACAAGTTCCGTGAGGTCGCATACGCAAATCTCGCGGCCCTCCAGTGCTTCAAGGATCATGAGTCGGCTCGGATGGGCGAGCGCCTTGGCGATCCGGGCACGGGCTTCATACCGCTGACGAGAATGTCGGGGCTTGGTAATCATGGCTCTATGGCAATTATACCATATAGACGAGCTTTGTCAAGTCGCTCACATCGCTATTTCTGACTTTCCAACTCCCACTAACGGCTAGCCCCGCTCTTGGGTCACCCGCGGCATTGGCTGCAGGGCAGAGTCGCCGGCCTACGTGGACGTATCACCAGAAGGACAACAGTTCTTGGCGGGCCAGCGGCCAGCCTCCGGCTTCGAAAACTGCGGCACCATTGGTTTACTCTTGTGGCCGATATCGCATCTCAGGTTCAGGTTGGACGCCAAGAGCATCCATGACGCGGTTGCTGTAGTTGAAATACCCAATCGTCTGTACGGCGTCGAGAATGGTCTCATCGTCGAAACCAGCGGCCCGTACCTCTCGACATCGCCGCGTCGCAAGCACATTGGCTGCGTTGTCATCTTAACCGCGAAGTCGAGTAACGCCCTTGTCGCAGGTTCGAGATCGACCCGATTATGGTCGGCCTGAATTGCCTGAACTTTCGTTTCGTCCTTGATCTCCGACCGGAGATCGCCTTCATGGCTTTCAATTCAGTAATGGCAGCCGTTGGTGCGCGAGACGACCGTCGCTATCAAGACTCGCTGGAGCCGTGAAAGCTTGCCTGGGCTTTCCATTAGATGTCGATAGAACTTTCTCCCTAGTGTCATCGTTTCTGGCCGCAGGCTTTGTATCCGTACAAGATTGATAACGCGTCCGAACTTGGCTTTGCTCTCGTCGTAGATGCTCGCGAGCAGCCCCGTTGCGTCTTCGTCTGCGATGGTTCGAATCCAACTCATTGATCTGCCTCCCGAGAATGCCTGTTTTTTGTATTACAACGAATTATTCAGCTCGCGCTGTCCCACCGTCTCGCAATGCGTTTGAGGGCAGTTGCGCACATGTAATCATTGTGGCGCGCGTCCGACTGTCATTGAAGATATAACTTAGAAGATGAGCGCCGCGGCGAGGCCGACCACCAGGAAGAACCCAAACAGGATCACCGCCAGCTTTCGCGAGACCTCGCGCCACAAATAGATGCTCGGAATAATGCTGTACGTCCCAAGTGTCATAGCGAAGAGCATGACGTAGCCGGACGGTACGCCCTGATGTTGAAGCTGGGCCGCAAACATGACATCCAGTGCAATCGGAACTGGCATGAACACAGAGATTAGGCTGACCAGTGCAGCGCGGAGCGGGGTCACCTCGGACAGCAGCGTGGTCCAGGGAACGAGAGTCAAGACCACCGAGGACACGATGCTCGCAAGTAGCATCAGCGTGATCGTCGGCTTGACCAGCATCCACACATGCTTGCCATAGTCTGCCGCCAGCTCCTTGAACACGAGCCAGATTGGTTCCGTGCAATCCGCCGTTGGTGGAGGCACGAGCCCACAGGCCGCCCCTTCAACGTCGGGAGTAAAGGCGTTCATCGGCTTGTCTCTTTCAAGGCGGGCGATTACGGCGGGAACGAACACGACGATGACCAGCAACAGGATGGCGTATTTCGTGACGCTCATCGCGAGCGGAAAGGCCATGAACGTCATCATCAACACGACCGGGTTGAAATTCGGAGAACTGAAGAGGAAGCCGAGGGCCACCTCGACGCGGCCATGCCCGCGAGTGACGCCGCACGCGACGGGCACCGAGCAATTTGCACACACCCCGGCTGGCACGCCAACCAGCGCGCCTTTCAGGGAGTTTAGATAAAGGTTCTTTCCGATTTTCAGCGGGTAGTATCGCAGCACCGTGTGCAGCAGCGCACCGAACAACACGCCGAAGGTCATGCCGATCTTCATGGCGTCCAGCCAGTTTACCGTACCGAAGAGAATTCGCTTCCACGCCGGTGCGGTCACGGCGACTTGCAATACCTCGTGGCTGTAGGCCATGCTCGGCACAGCCTGCCCGACATGCTTTGATTTGCTTATCAATTGCGGATAACGCGACGCGAACCAGAACACGCAAAGCAGGACGACGGCAGCGGAGACCAGAATCAGCGGGCGGTAGTAGCACGCGAGGCGGCGAGAGTGAAACGGGATTGAAAGAGTGCTCATGGAAATCTCCATTCTTTGGGACCATTGATGCGTATCAAGGTTTCGAGAAAATACTCTGAGTCAGCCATTGTCGTCTCTGCAAACGTAAGTCGCGTCACTCCAGCTCGGACATGAAATGAATCAACTCGTCTTTTTCGGTACGGGACACCGCGGCATAGATCAGGTTGTTGCGCAGGCAGGCTACGACGGAATGGCCCTTGCACCGGTCAACCCAGTATGTGCGGCCGTCATGCGATACGCGCTCCATTTTGCCGAGACTGCTTGTATCTCCAGCCAATACGACGAGACACGCGGGATTTGCGTCCATTTCGTACGATGCAAATGCAGCAGATTGGCCGTTCAGTTTGCACTTGCGAGCACCGATCAGCTTGCAGTGGACTCCAGTCGTGGCGGGCAGTGATACTTCTAAGCCGGTCTTGCCACGCAACCACTGCGACACCTCTCCGCGATCTGCCGATGCAATCTGGACCAGCCTCCCCTCGCTGAGGAAGTGATTAAAGTCGGTAACGAGTAAATCAACCAGAGCACTCTGATGAAACGTGGCATCCGACGGATCGGACAAGTTATTGGCAAACACGCTCAGGAGAATAACGGCAGCGATACCGATCCCCAAAGACATCCAAGCCCACATGCGTCGTCGAGCTGGAATGTTCGCCGGGATGGTCATGACCGTGCGTAACAACTCATCCAACGATGGCGATTTCCCGGAATCATGCTCCATCGCGGAAGCGAGTCGCCTTTGGACCAGCCGTTCTGTCTCCGCTTCACGCGCGCAATTGGGGCAGTGCTCCAAATGGCGTTGAACATCAATGCTGAGTGCGGCGTCCAACTCGTTGTCGAGAAACGTAAAAAGCAATTCACGCACTTCGCCACAGTTCATTAGTGCCCTCCCCTTTCTTGGCTCTGAGTCGCCGCATAATCGGCCAGTTGCTCCCGAAGTGCTCTGCGAGCGCGTGCCATACGCGACATGACAGTACCAATGGGACATTCGAGAACGTCGCCGATCTCCCGGTAATTGAGGCCACCCGCCACGGAAAGTACGACGACCTCGCGATAAGGCGGCTCAAGCGTGTCAAGTGCGGCGGCCACTCTGTCGTCGAGAAACTCACGGAACTGGCTTTCGTCCATCGTTGGAAGGGGCGCGAATGGCTCGGACGAAGCGGGGCCAGCAACATCGGTCAGGTCCGTGTTGAAGAGCGGGGCGAGTCTTATTCGTCGTTGCGATGATCGATGCCATTCCGCAGCAACATTCCGCATGATCACAACAAGCCATGCACGTTGATACACGCACGTCTGAGTTGAAGAGAAGCTTCTCCAAGCCCGCAGGAGGGTTTCCTGCATTAGGTCGTTGGAATCCGAAGGCGTTCGGACATATTGGCGCGCGAGAGTGGCGAGCCGCTCATAATGCGGTGCTACGAATGCCTCGAAGGTCGCACCCTTGGAATCCATGATGATCAGCCGTCCGCTGAGACTGGGTCTCCTCAATTAATGGAATGACATAACATCGCGATTTCATCCCGATTAGCAGAACAATAGTGTGTTGTGCCTTTGGGATAGTCCGCGAATCGCCGTATTGAGGGCAGTTTGAGGGCAGACCGACGGTCAAGAATTGAAAAAGTCCCACAAGTCACGTGGCTTCAGGAGATTGCGCGACCTTCGCTTCGAGTTGCGGTGAGTGTCAGGCTCTCGTGAATTGCCCATGATGAGCATTTTACGTAAATTCATTCCCAATAACGAGTTATAGTTTGCGGTTCGCAACCTTGTTGCTATAACGGAGAGGGAGGGATTCGAACCCCCGGTACGGTTTCCCGTACTGCGGTTTTCAAGACCGCCGCCTTCAGCCACTCGGCCACCTCTCCATGCTTCAGCGATTAGCTTCTAGCCATTGGCTGTGAGCCAGTCCCAAACAGCCTTGAGCCGCGAGCCAGTCTGATATAGCCATCAGTTGGTAGCTCCAAGCCCTTAGCTAATCCGGTGCGTCGAGGACGCACCCTACGTTTACTTGAGCCGTCAGCCGATCCACTTCGGCAACGGTCCGCCGCGTAATCAGGTGCTTACCAGCGACGGCCCATTCAACAATCTCAATTCTACATTCTCCATTACTTCGCCATTCACCCTCGCACCGCCGACCGGATCTCCTTCAAGCTCTCCGGCGGACGCGGATGCTGGAACATCCCCGACGACACCACCAGGATATCCGCACCCGCCTCCACCAGCCGCCGGGCGTTGGTCGCCTTCACGCCGCCATCGACCGTGATCGTCGCCTTCGACCCCGTCTTTTCAATCAACCGCCGGATGTCGGATATCTTGACAAACGTATATTCAAGCATCGCCTGACCCGCGAACCCCGGCGCGATCCCCATCACGCACACGTTGTCGAGGTACGGCAGCACCGGCTCCAGCGCGCTCGCCGGCGTCTCCGGGTTGATCGCCACACCCGGCTCCCACCCGCCGCGCTCGATCCCCTGGATCACCCCCATCGCCCGCGTGCTCGCCTCCAGGTGAAAGATCATCCGAAACTGGCCCAGCCCCGCCATGCGGCTCAACCAGTCGTCCGGCCGGCTCACCATCAGGTGAACCTCCACCGGCAGCTTCGTCGCCTCGCACGTCCGTTTCACCATGGCCTCGCCAAAGCTGATCGTCGGCACGAAATGTCCGTCGCACACGTCGAGTTGGATCAGGTCCGCACCGGCCTGCTCGCACAGCCGAATCGCCCCGCCCAGATCCAGCAGATCGCCCGACAGGATCGACCCCGCCAACTGCACCCCGCCGCCGTTTGAATTCGTGCTCATGCCGGAAATGGTACGGCCCGGTGGCATCGGTTTCCATCCGGGGTAATGGAATCGTTTGGGTCAACTCGCGCGCGTCAGCAAGTTGAATATCCACCGTGGGGGGCGGGTTCGACTGCGCCGACGTCAAGAAGCCGCTCCCAGACCCGCGGCTGCGGGTCATCCTTCGCAGCTCGGATCGAGACGCAATCACGACTGCAAGCTGTTTCAAAACACCCTTTCCCTTTCAGGGAGAGGGTTGAGGTGAGGGCGAATCATTTCGTTTGAACCACAGTTCCCCCTCACCCGACCTCTCCCCCCAAGGGGGAGAGGAGTTTAGAAATCGGTTCTAAGTCCGGGCCTGGAGGTGAGAGCCTCTGCAGCTCCCAAGGGGGAGAGGAGTTTAGAAATCGGTTCTAAGTATCGCTCGGCACGACACAACCAGTTGGAAGTTTGGTCGCTGCCAGGTCCCCGCAAACTTTGCGCGACTTAGGGAACGCTCCCCAGTGCCCGCCACATCGGACAACTCGCGCCCGGAATCGGCCGATACCTACCCTATGCCTGACCCAACGGGTGATTACCTCGATATCATCTCGGCCCCCGACGGCGAATACGCCCCCGAGCGATTCGTCCCCGCGCCGCCGTCCGGCTTGGTTGCCGGCGTGGTTCCTGCGCAGGAATCGGCCGCGGCGGCTTCGCGTCCATGGATCGGCATCCATTTCGCATGCTGCGGTCACTACATTCGTGTATATCGTCGGCCGAATGAAACGCGCTACGTGGCCAAGTGCCCGAACTGCCACCGCCGCGCGGTGTTGAAGGTCGCCGCGAATGGCACCAGCGCGCGCATCTTCCGCGCCGGCCCGAACTAGAGATCGGGCCGGGCAGCCAAGCGATAAATCGACGTAGGCTGCATCCTTCCGGATGCCGATGATCGGGATTGTGACAGAATGTGTCACTCCGCGCAGATTTATTTCATTTTCTGAAAAAAGAGTATTGACTTTCAGAGATCAACTCTGTTAGCATCGCGGACGTGTGTTGAGGAGATACCTCGGCGCGTAAATCGCAGTAATTTGGGAGGCTTAAAGGGGACATTCTGGAACCTATCCCAAAACCTCTTTGAGCAGCAGTTGCCTTGGCTCACAGTTCAACTGGAATCTCGGGACGGTATTTTGTGAGAGACTTCGCCGTCGCCACAGGCGGCATCGCCGGCGTGATCGACCACTACAACCATGATCGGCTGCACAGCAGTTTGAACTTCCTGCGGCCGGTGTGGATTATTATCGAGGAAACCCGGAGGCGCTGCTGGCCGAGCGCCGCCGGAAACTGACCACGGCCAGACAACTGCGAAAGCAGGAGAACCTGAACCTCCGCCAACGCCTGCTGCCCTGACCGGCAGCCCAAACCATCCTTAATTCTCAAAGGCGAACGGTCTCACTTTGAGTGAAACATTTCATCGGCGACTACCGCTCGATTTGCTTGGATTTCTTGCGGCGCTCTTCTTCTTCCCGAATCCACTTGCGCAGGTTTTCAATTTCCGTACTGGAGTAGCGCTGAAGCTTGTCTTTCACGTCGGGGTTGTAGCCGCCGCGTTTCAAATAATACTCTTCATCCGGCACCGACTTGTCGCGCGAGATGTTCTCCTGCACCCATTTCGTCCAGTTTTTTTCCAGCGTCTCCTTGGCCTCGGCGGGGAACTTTTCCTCCCACGCGCGCGTGCGGTCGCCCATGTATGTCGTCTGGCGGTCGGAGCCGACGCGCTTGGACAGGTCAAACACCGCGCGGAAATCCTTCCAGCCCTGGCGCCCGCCGCCCATCATGTAGGCGGCCAACGACCACGCCTGCGCATAGTTCAGGAAGCCCTGCTCGCTGGTCATGTCTTTGTGCCAGCTCTCGGGGTCGATCGTCCAGACGTAGTTGAAATCCTTCCACTTGGGCGTGCCGACGATGCGGCGAATGACCGGCGCGTAGCGCCCGCGATTGGGAATCTCCGCGAAGTTCTCCTCCACCGTCTTGTCAAAATCCCAGTACTCGAACACCGCCGCGTGGCCTTCGTTCCACCAGCGCGGGCAATCCACCGGCACGCCGATGTTCGCACCGGGATAGAGCGTATTCCCCAGGCGAAGCTGCAATTCCATGTGGGCCGCTTCGTGCTTCAGCGTGCCTTTTTCCCACTTGCGAAAATCGGTCACCCCGTCGGTGAATTGCTGCAAGCGATAGCGCCGGGCCGGCCAGTGCGGCCCCCGATCGCCCACCAGATGCCCGAACGACATGAAGAAACCGCCGCTGCCCGGCGTGCCCCCGTTCTGCATGTAAGTCTCGCGATCGGCGAAGACGATGACTTCGATCTTCTCGCGCACGTCCGCCGGAACACCGCCCAGCAGCTTCGAATAGGCCCGGCCATACTCGCGATGGAGCATCTCCATGTACATCGCGGTATCCGCCGTGAACTCCTTGCTGATGTCGGTGCGGACAATGAAGGGGTGGCCCATGTACGTCCAGAGGCGGACTTCTTCCTGGCCCTTCATGAAGGTGCCGTCGCTGGAGTCGCCACGCTTGTCCTGCTTGATGCGCTTGAGCAGACGTTCGTAGCGCTTGTCGTACTCGGCATCGGTCTCGTTGCGCTTCTGGCCCCAGCGCACGCGCGGCATCTCGTCGTCCGACTTCTTCGGCTTGGCCTTCTTCTTCGAAGTCGATTTCTTCCCACCCTCGTCGGGCCCGGTCTGGACAAACTGTTCGCACGTCGGACCGGCCTGCACGCGGCCGGCGGACGACCACGCCGCCAAGCCCACGATCAACGACAACCCGACCGTCCAGAACGTCACTCGGTACTTGTGCAACATCGCACCACGCCTCCAGCCGCAAGAAGTTTTGACCTGTTCGTCCTCGGCGCGCGAAATCCAGCCTGTCGGGCACTCCGAGACGTCGGTCCTATTGAGTATTCTAAGCAAGGGATGATGGAAAGTACCAAGGAATTTCGCACCCGAGTCGTCAGCGGTTCAGGAGCGGTCGCGCCAGGGTACACAGCGTGTAGCCGTCAGGAAGCGATTGCGAGGCAATGACTTCCGACGGTTCGAGGGTCGCTCTGCGGCGGAGGTCGGGCCAGAGTCTGCGCTTGGTCTCCGGCGGTGACCAGCCGGGGAAGCCGCCGTGAATCCAGTCCCACTCGCGGTCCGGCTCGTCGGGCCGTACGAGGTACTGCGTCATGCCTTGCGGATCCGATTGCGACCCGATCAGGTGATCGAGCCTCGACCAGAACGCACGGTACTCGGCGACCCGGCAGTGCTGACCCGTGAGATACGTCAGCACATGGGCATCCAGCGGTTCGGCCCAGACCTGCTTCACGTCGTGTTCGACCAGTGCATCGGCCACGCGTTGCATCGGGTGCGGCGCGCCGACCTGCTGAACGAGGGCTGCCTGTCCAACCATCCAGGCCACGCAGAGTGCGACTACCGCCGCGCGACCGGCGGCGGGCAATCTGCGATTGATAAAGACGCACGCCGATAAGCCGGGCAGAAACACCCAGATCGGCAGCCAGTAGCGGATCGTCGTGAAGTTGAAACTGCATCCGCCGAACAGGTACAGTCCGATGCAACCCATCGCGCCGAGCGCCAGCAGCGCCACCGGATGGTGCACACCGGGCGTCATGCGAAGCAATCGCCCGAGGCGCGGCCCCGACGTCAGCAGCAGCACTGCGCCGGCCGTCATCGCCGCGCCGGCCACGATGCAGTTCGCGCCGCCGACCAGCCCGCCCCAGGCGATGTCCAGCGGCGCAAGCGAGGCATCCTGCCCGACGGTCACGAGCCGCAGGAACGGCTGCGGATCGGCCCCGAAGAAGACCGGCGCGCCGCATAGTAAATATACGAGTGTATCGCCGATCGCCCACGGAGGTCGCAAGCCCAGTGGCAGCGTCGGTTCCAGACCCCGGCCGCGCAGCATCGCCAGGACGACGTACGCGATGGCCGGCGCCGAACCGACCACCGCACCCAGCAGCAGCGGGCCGCATCGCGGTATCATCGCTCGCGCAGACGCTACAAGCCGCCCTCGCCATGCTGCAACCACGCCGACAACGCCCAGTACGACTGCCGCGGCCGGTCGGGGAATCAGCCCGAGCAACAGTGCCGACTTCACGCCGGACTCATCGACTTGTACGGACCATGCGGTGGTGACCAACAACAACAACGCCACGACAACAACGGTCAAGGCCGTGACACCGAGGCGGTCGATCACGGTCCAGGCGGCCGCGCGCGGCGTGGCGTCGCGAAGCATCCGCAGCGGCGAACCGAGCAGGTAATGCACGAGAACTGGAGCGAGGAAAAAAACAACCGATGGGTTGAGCCACAGTCCCGAGCCGACCAGCGCGCCGAAGACGAATTGCCGACGGGTCATCCGAACAAGCGACGCCTTTGTCACGGCAGCGCGGATCCGCGGAGATGCATGATTGCTCCTCGAAGATGGACAGGCGAACCACTCCGCATACGCCCAGAGTATCAACGTCCCCCAGAGCAGGTTCTCCACGTACGCCCCGCGCGCGGAGATCGTCCACTGCGCGAACATCGGCGGACCGCACAGCAACACCGCCGCGCCGACGAATCCCGCGCGACGGCCCAGCCAGCGCGTGAGCATCAGGTACTGCACACCGACCATCGCCGCGAAAAAAATCGCCGGTGCTGCCCGCAGCGCGTGAATCGGTTTGGCAAAGAACGGCAGCAACGCCGCGACGACGTAGGCCTCCAGGGCGCCCATGTAGCGCTGGCCGTAGAAATAAAGCGGGAAGCGCGTCCCCTCGGCGATGTCCTGCGCCATCAGCCCGACGATGGCTTCATCGGAGTGCAGCAGCGTCTCACCGCGAAGGATGAGCGGCGAGCGAATCGCCAGGGCGGCGACACACAGCACGGCTGCCGCGAGGGAGTCCATCCGGGAGAGCTTAAAACGCCGAAACGGTGACGCCGCGGCACTTCGCAAAGAGCCGACGCGACCCGAGGAAGCCGGCCGGAAGGGATGCCTTTCGCGCGGTTCACGATAGGTTTCGATTGTCACGATCGCATCATCGCCGATTGGCACGTCGGAGCGGTGCGGCGGATGGCTCGTTTGGGTTGATGGCGGCATGAACGCTTCCCCCGAAGCGCATTGCATTGCGATTTGCCGTTGTGCGGCGGGCAATCCCGCCGGCTGAAGAACCGACCGCTGCCCGCCTGCTGCCGACTGCTAACCACTGCCTCACGACAGTCGGCCGCTGCGCAGGATCGCGATCAGCAGCCACGCCGACATGACAAACGTCAGCGCGTAGCCGACGAATCCCAGGTATCGAATCGGCAGGCTGCCGAACAGCAGCACGTCGGCGTTCATCGAGAGCAGCATGGTGCTGCCGATGATCGTCGAGGCCACGAGCACCGAGAAGGCCAGCCGGTTGCTGGAACGATCCAGCTCGCTGGCAAGGTGATCGAGATTCTCGTGGCGGATGTTGATTTGAAACTGGCCGCGTCCGATACCGCGCAGGGTGTCGCGCAGCAGGCGGGGTGCGTCCCGTAACACGCTGGCAAGATGCCAGGCCGAAATGCCGAAGAGGCGCGAGAGCCGACGAGGGTGAAAGCGTTCGCGCAGCAGCGTGTTGATCCGCGGCTGGAGCAGTTCGAGCAGGTTCAAATCGGGATCAAGCTGCATCACGACGGCCGAGACGGTCGCCAGCGATTTGAACATCGCGACGAAGTTGCGCGGAAGCGTCACGTCGGATCGGCGCATCGTCTCCAGCAGCTCGCGGAAAATCGTGGGCACTTCCAGCCGCCGCAGCGGCAGGCCGTAGTACTTGTCGAGCATGTCGCGCAGATCGCGCGCAAGCATCTCGCGATCCGTCGAGCGGCCCAGCGCGCCCAGATCGGCCAGCACCTCGATCAGCACGTCGATCTCGCGCTTGACCATCGCGACGATCCCGATGACCAGCCGGCCCATCAGCTCGTCGTCGATGACACCGACCATGCCGAAATCAAACAAGATCAACTTGTCCGGCGGGCAGACCAGCAGATTCCCCGGGTGCGGGTCGGCGTGAAACAGCCCCATCTCGAAGAACTGCTTCATGAAGCTTTCGGCCAGCCGATGGGCCAGTGTCTTCGGATCGCACTGCGCGCGGTGCGTGCCCAGGGCATCGCGCAGGTGAAGCCCTTCCATGAATTCCATCGTCAGCACTTCGGTGCCCGTCAGGTCCCAGCGCACCAGCGGCGTGCGGATGTGTTCGTCGTCCTTGAAGGCCTCGTAGAACCGCGACGTGGCCGACGCCTCGTTGACAAAATCCAGCTCCTTCTGGATCGTCTGCGCGAACTCGTCCACCAGCATGCGCGGGTGATACGGCCGCAGCTCGGGAAAGAGCGCCTCGGCCCGTTCGGCCATCCATCGAAGCACATAAATGTCCAACTGCACGACCTGTTCGATGCCCGGCCGGCGAATCTTGACCACCACTTCCTGACCGTCCTGCGTCGTCGCGCGGTGCACCTGGCCGATCGAGCCGCTGGCGAACGGCCGCTCTTCGAAGGATCGAAATGCCTTCTGGAGGGAGAGTCCGGTGTTGGCCTCGAAAATCTTCCGCGCTTCATCGACCGGGAAAGGCTGCACGTCGTCCTGCAAGCGCTCCAGGGCCGCGACGATCTGCCCCGGCAGCAGGTCGGGCCGCGTGGAGCCGATCTGCCCGAGTTTGACAAATGTCGGGCCAAGTTCCTCGCACACCTTCACGAGCCGCTCGCCGATCGTGGCGATCGGGTCGGCCTCGCTCTCTTCCGCGTCGCCGCCGCGCTTGAATCGAAGGAACGACGGAACGTACTGGCCCAGTTGCAGGCGGTCGACAAAATGCCCGAAGCCGTGCCGGGAGAGCACCTGCGCAATAACGCGAAGCCGTGCGAAAGTTCGAACGGTCCGTGGCAGGGTGACGATGGACATGGCGGCTCCCGAGGGGCGGCAATCCCAAGAAGGTATTGCGATTCGCCCCGGATTATTCATCGCATCGCCCATCGGCGTCAAACGCGGCTTGACGCCCCGGCCTCCGGTTCGCAGACTCCGCTGACCGGATGAACAGGCGCGTGACGCGACTTCTGACATGGCTGGGCAACTGGAACCGGTTCTGCGCGCTCATGATCGCGTTGTTTCTGACGCGGGCAGTGTTCCTCCTCTCCGTGATGCCGCCGTATGAAGGGTGGGACGAATACCAGCACATCGCGTACGTGGCGCACTGGATCGAGCACGGCGCGCCGCCGGTACTCGGCGAATCGCCGGTCCCGCGCGCGCTCTATCCGGCGCTGGTGCGATTCCCGCAGCCGAAACTGGCCGTCGATCAGATCGGCGCGATCGGCGCAATGGAGTATCACGCATACTGGGAGCGGCTCGCGGCCGGCGGCTCGATCGAGGTTCGCGCGACCGCGCCGGACATTCCGCTATATCAGGCCCAGCATCCGCCGCTGTATTACCAGCTCATCGCGCCGCTGTTTCGCGGGCAGCTCGATCCCGACCGCATCGGTCACGCGATCGCGCGAGCGCGATGGCTCGGCGTGGCGTGCGGCGCGGCGGCGCTGCTGCTGTTCGGCTTGTCGTTACCGAGTCTGGTTGCCGCCGGGCCGGCACGATGCCTGATCCTGCTGGCCGTCGCGACGCAGCCACTGTTGCTTTTCAACTGCGCGCGCGTGGCGAGCGATCCGCTGGCGGTACTGCTGGGCACGTTGGTGGTCGTGATGGTTCTGGAGTTTCGCATCGAGCGCTGGCGGCGGCACGGGTTGATCCTCGGGCTGGCGCTGGGGCTGTCGATTCTGGCGAAGGTATACAACCTGCTGCTGGCGCCGTTTGTAGTACTCGTGTGGCTGGATCGGTGGCGGCGGGGACGATGGCGCGGGGCGCAAACCGCCGCGTCGTTGCTGCTGATCCTGTCGGTCGCAATATTATTGACTAGTGACTATTTTATGGAAAACCTTCGCCGGCACGGCCTGCTCACACCCATGCAGGAATCAGTCGAAAACGCGCGGCACGGCGTCGGCACGAGCGCGCTCCTCCGACAAGCACTCGCGCTGGACTGGCTCGGCGAACTGGCGAGGAAGTACCTGCGGCAGTCGCTGTTCACCGGCGGCTGGAGTTACGTGAAAACCTCCGGCGCGATCACGTGGGTGTATCAAGTGTTCCTGTTGATCGGGGCGGGGCTGGCCGTGGCGGCGGCCATTCGCTGGCGACGAAGCGGGCAGCCAACCTGCTTCTCGCGCGACGGCGCAGGCCGGGCGTCGGCGCTGCTGGGGGCGTTGTTTGCGATGGGGCTTGCGTGGCACATGGTGAGTTCGCGACAGGCGTGGGGCAGCATCACCACAAATGTATGGTATGCGGCGGTGTCGTTCCCGTGGCTGCTGTGCCTGTATTACCAGGGCGCGGCCGCGCGAAACCGCCGCGCGGTGCTCATGATCCTCGGCGGCGGGCTGATCGTGCTGCACGGTTCCGCCGAAACGTGGGGCATCCTCGGCGAGATGGTCCCGCGCTACACCGGCGCGCCGTGGGGCGATCTCGCGCGCGAGCGCCTCGCATCCATGCATCCGGCATCGCTCGGCCCCCGGTGGACCGTGCCGGCCATGCTTGTTGCGAACGCGCTGCTCTGGCTGGGGTTGTTCACGGCATTTGCGAGAGACGCGCAAGCGCCGCGTGATGACTTGCGCCCTCGGCTCAATTCCCAGTAGATCATGCTCGACCGCTCGCGCGTTCGGTTATGGGCGTGAGCGCGCAACGGGCATATTCAACACGATTGTCGGATTGTACGTCGTCACCTGGTGCTCCCTCGCTTCAGACCCGTCAGAGGCGATCGGCCCGTTGATGATTAACAAATCCGCCGTCAGCACGGCTGGATTGAACAGCCGCCAGTCGAGCTTGAACGTCGATTCAGTCGGCGGCGGCACGACGAATTCCAACCGCACCGCCACCCGCGCGGACCATGCCCCCAGCGCCCGGTCCCCCGGTCGAGTTGCCCCATCATTCAAATACGCCTGATCCGGCCCCAGCACGATTGATGACAGCACGGCCGGATGGATCGCTTCTGCCTCGGGCGACGTACCAGTGAGTGAAATGTTCTCTCGCAACAAGCGGACCGCCGCTTCGCACGCGGAGCGCTGTTCAACCGGCGTCACAAAATCAGCCTGCTTCCGGTCAATGGGCCGCCAGGTCTCCAGCAGCGCGAGCGGGAGATAGGCCTCCACGAGCACGCGATCCGGCTCGCGACGGACCACCGCCTGAACGCTCTGAAACCGATGCCGCATCATTGACGCCAAACAATCGCCGGCCATCGGTCGAGCGACGTTGTCCGCCGCACCCTGTGACGCGGCTTGCGACCGCGGCCAAAGGTCCAGCGTCTCGGCGTTGCCCGCGCTGGTCAGCCGCACGAAACGCTCGGCCTCGCTCGACTGCTCCCGGATGCGCAGGGCCAGTTGTGTCGGAATGATGGCATCCTCCGGCGGCGCCTGGCGAAACGTCACGTGTTCCAGCGGCCGCTCCGCCACGTACTCCAGCTCATACAGGGCGCGCACGCCGCCCCAGGCGTACGCCAAGCCGCGATCGGACGCGGGCGGGCTGAATGCGGCAACGCGCTGATCGCGCTGAACGCGCTCTTCGGATCGCGATGAGGTCGGATCGGCCGCGTCCGCGAGGGCTGGTTCGAGTCTTGCCTGCGTCAGTCGACCGATCAGCAGCCGCCCGGTTTCATCCCTCACCTCCAGTCGGCGGACCATGTTGCCCGCACGCCGCGCGAAGGCGCGCTGAATCTCCGAAGCCGACCAATCGCTGCTCGCATGGGCTGCGGGCATTTCATGGATCAACGATTCGCCCGCTTCCTGAAGCGTGATGCGCACTCGCGAGCCGCCGATGACCGCCACGCCACGCGCCACCGCGATCGGATGCGCGACCACGCCAGCAGTCCATGCGTTTGCGCCGACGATCGCCGCGGCCAACGCCGCGAGCGGAATTGAAATGGCCCGCTTACTCGGCGACATCCACGTCCACCTCGGAGAAGAATGTCCCCTGACTCGGCGTGATGAACAGCAGGTAACGGTACACGCCGATCTCGCGGGTTTCCCGGCGCGCCGCGTTCGCGTCGTCTCCGCCGCTCGATCCATCGTTCTCCGCGACAACCTCGACGGCATGCACGCCGCCGTCGCCGAGCTTCGTTGTGTCCACCCGGGCGAGGAGCTTCCATTTCGTATCACGGGCCGACGTGAAACCGGCGTCGGGCATCGTCGGTTCGTTCGAACCCCACAGCGTGTAGACCTGCGGCGCGCGGCGGTCGCGATGCCACGAGTAACTTCGCACCGCGCGGAGCTTCACGCTCGCGCCGAGATCGGCATGGAACCGTCCCTCGCTGTCGTACCAGACGTTACGCTGCGTATCGTCATGGTTCCGAGGCAACTCGCCGTCGTTCAGCCGCGGGAGCCTGTCGCCCTCCGCGCCGGACTGGCGATGCGGCACGAACTCGCCCTCGCCGCCAAAATAGCGAAAAGTCACTTTTCCGCGCGAGGCGTCTGCATAGTCGTCATTTGTCGGCTGTGGCAGCTTGAGCGCCGCGAACGATTCGGCCCGTTCGCTGCGCACCCGCGCGATCGGCTCCTGCCCTTCGTCCACCGGCGGCGGATACTGGTAACGAAAATCCATCGGCCCGCGGCCGGTGAAATCGTCATACAGCGGGCCGGCGGGCTGCGCCGCATCGTTCTCATTGGTCGCCGCCGTGATGGCAAAGACCTTGATCCGCTCATCCTTCGGCAGCTTGAGCCGCTTCGCCGATTCAGGCACATCGAGCCGATATTGGTACATGTAGCTGAATTGATAAGCTTCGTTGCCTTTCGTCGGATGATGCCGATGCGTGGCGAACCACGCGATGGCATCGCGCCGGATGTAGCCCGGTGTCAGACCGGTGACGCGGCCCTCGCAAACGAAGTCCACCGCGTTGAACGGCCGATCCCAGGTGCGATCATCAAACTGCCCGACGAAGCCCGTCCAGCTTTGAATGGGAATCTTCGTGTTGCGGCCGTCCACAGCGAATTCGCCGACACACTCTTCACTCGCCGCGGCAAGCAGGTACAACCGATTCGCTCCCCCGCCGGAGAGTCGAATCTCCTGACCGTTGCAAGCCATTGCGTTCTTCTCACCGGCGCGACCGGAGCCAAGCTGGAACGCGATGCCGTCGACCACGAGCTTCGCGGGCACTTGCTCCGCCGGATACGTCCGCCCCTCGGCGTCCATCGCGCCATCGGCACGATTGGAATCACTGCTCATCACGTCGGCGTCATACTCCAATCGGATCGGCGTGCTTCGCGGCGGCATCAACTGCATCGGCGCCGGGCCGAGCCGCACCGCGAAACTGCGCGGGCTGTATGGCGTCATATCGAGCAACAGTGCGCCGGCGACGAGCTTCGCCTCGCCGATGCGCCGCTCCTGCCCGTCCACCTCGTGCGCCGAGACAATCGGCCCGGCGAACCTCACCGTCACGCCCTTCGCCGCGCGGCCCCACAACTCCTGCAAGCGCACGATGACCCATTCGCCCTCTTCGGATCGCTTCACCGCACGGACATCGACCTGCTCCGTGTTGACGTTCAGCAGCGAAAACGACTTGCCCAGCGCCCCCGCGTGCCGCGGCGCGGTGAACGCAACGAGCGGTTGATTCAGCCGCCGCCCCTGCCACTCGCTGCGGCCCTCGCGCCAGTCGCCGGCGTGCGAATAGAGCGCGTACATCATGTCGTGAACACCCCAGTCCTGGCTGTGCTGATCGAGATAGCCGCTGCGCACGCCGGGCGTGTAGAGCAATGTCAGCCGCACTTCGCTGTCGCTCGGTTTGTCGGAGCCGAACTTGCAATCCTCCAGCACGCTGACGCCGAAATTGCCGGACTTGTCCGTCAGATCAAACCACTCATGCGACGGCACTTCGTACTTCGTCGGCTCGTTGTTGGCGCGGTCGATTGTGCCCATGCCCCAGTTGTACGTCGCCTTCGGGTTCGACGCCGTCAGCGGAAACGACGCCCGCAGCGCGACCTGCGCCGACTGCCAGTCGATGTGCGTCTTGAACTCCACGCGGCGGCCCGCTTCACCGGCGGACAGGCGAATCTGCTGCGTGAAGATCGATCCGCGCGCTTCACGCACCATCTCCAGCGCCACGCGCGCCGGGCCGCGCTCGACGATGCGCACCTTGGCCGGCCCTTTCACCGCGTCGATCGGCGGCTTCTGGCGGTCGCGCCAGTCCATGTTCCACGCGGGCCAGTTCTTCGGCTTCTCATGCGTGAAGACCAGCTTCGCCGGCGCGGCCAGCAACTCGCGCCCGCCCTGCGCCTTGTCCACGATGCTCGACACGTCGCCGTCGGCGTTCAGCGATACGCGATACCACTGATTCTCCAGTGTATCCTCCGAGATTTTCAGCGCGCCGTCGGCGTCCGTGCCAATTGTTGTTTGCGACGTTTCGGGCGACCCGCCCGGGCGCACATGAAACACCGTCCACGATACCGGTTTGACCGCCGCGACGAATGCCACGGTGATCGAATCGCCCTCGCGCGACAGCACCTGCGAAAGCGCCTCGCGCCCATCGGGACCAAGCACGCGCACGGCGCGCGGCGCGCCGCCCGCGTACGTCAGCCTCGCCTCGACCACGTCCTCCCGCGCCTGCGCCAGCGGATTGAACACCACCACCGCCTGCCCCTCGCCGCGCGTGTCAAGTGTGCGACACACTGCACCGACGCCGTCCGCCAATGCCGCCGCGAAGCCGTTCATCGCCACGATCTCATCGTTCCACGAATAGGTGTACGCCTTCGGCAGGCTCGTGCCCGGCAGGATGTCGTGCATCTGATTCGCCAGCAGCCGCACCCACGACCGCTCGATTTTTTCCTTCGGATACGGCGCGCCGCCCAGCCAGTCCGCCGCGACGCTCGCCCGCTCGGCCGCGTCGGCGAGCAGCTCGCCCTTGCGATTCCAGCGCTTCATGCAAGCCTGGCTCGTCAGCGTGCCGGCCGAATGCTCCGTCAGCAGCAGGTCGCCCTTGTAGCGCGGCAGCTTCGCCGCCATTGCCGGCGGGATGTCCTGATACATCCGGTCTGACGAGACCAGCGCCACGCGGAACGGCCCGTCTGCCTTCGCTGCGGCCGTGTAGTTCTTCACGTCCTCCTCGCGCGGGGCGCCGCCCATGTCGCCGATGCCGTAATAGTGGTAATCCGCCCAGACGCCGTATTTTTCGCCGTTTGTCGTGATACGCTCGGCCCATTCCGCGCTGGCGTGCACCGGCCCCACGATCGCCCCGACATACGGTCCCGGGTCCAGCGCCGCGATCACCCCGCGCCCGTCCGGCCCCTCCCACACGCCGATTTTGAACGGAATCCCGACCGCCGACCCCCAGGTCAGCTTCTGCGTGGAGAAGCCGATCAGCCCGCAGTGCGCCCAGATCGACGGCAGCGACGCGGGGAAACCGAAGCAGTCCGGCAGCATGAAATCAACGCTCTCCTTGCCGAACTCGCGCCGGAAATACAGATTGCCGTAAAGCACCTGCCGGATGATCGCCTCGGCCGACGGCGCGTTCACGTCGCCCTCGTCGACCGACGACCCGCTGACGAACCAGCGCCCGGCGGCGATGTACTTTTTCAGTTTTTCGTAATGCTCCGGGTAGTATTCCTTCATCATTTCGTAGCGGACGCTGCCGGTAAAATTGAAGACGTACTCCGGGTATTTCTCGATGAGTTTGAAGTTCCCCTCCAGGGTGTCGCGGATGTAATGGTCAATCGTCTGGCAGAAATCCCAGCGCCATTGTGTGTCAAGGTGCGCGTAGCCGATGCAGTAGAGCACGCGGTCTTTCGAGAGGTCGTAGCGCGGAGTTCGTTCGCGCGGCGATTCGGCGAAACCGGGCGCCGTCGCGGCGAACGCGATAAGAAAGAATGCAGCCGCGATGCGAACGGGGGATGGATCGCTGGTGATTTGATTCGCTGAATCGAATGTCATGGTAGCTCCTGTTCACGCATGGTTCGGATTGTATCCGATGGCCCCGGCACTGGATTCCGTTGCAGACTGGGCACAGCCCACCCTGCTTCTGACTTGCGATAGAATGCTCGCGCATGCCACCGCGCTCACCCGGACCACCTCCACCCGCTCCCATCGCCGAAACACCGCGCAGGGCCTCGCGCGCCGCGCGATGGATGCCGCTGCTGGTTCTCGCCGTCGGCATCGCCGCCTATTGGAACAGCTTCGCCGGCGTGTTCCTCTTCGACGATGACCACGCCATCGTGCGAAACCGGTACATCAAATCGCTTTGGCCGCTGACCGACGCCATGTCCGCTCCCGCGCAATCGAGCGTGTCGGGCAGGCCGATCGTGGCGCTAAGCCTCGCGGTGAACTACGCGCTGGGCGGGCTGAATCCGTGGGGCTATCACCTGTTCAATCTGATCGTGCATCTGCTGGCGGGGCTGGCGCTGTATGGCGTGGCGCTTGAGACATTCCGGCGCGGCGAAAGCAGCCCGCTGTTCGTGAGGCACGACGGGAAAGCGTCGAACAGTCAAACCCTCGAACAGTCAAAACGACTGCCCAAACACGCGATGGCTGATACGCCGCGCTCGTCGAACGGCGACGCGCGGGCCGCGATTCTGGCCGGCGTTGTGTCGATGATCTGGCTTGTTCATCCGCTCCAGACCGAGAGCATCACTTACATCATCCAGCGGGCCGAGGCGATCATGGGGCTGTTTTATCTCGCCACGCTTTACTTCGCCATCCGCGCCATGACCTCTCCCCGTCCGATCGGCTGGCAGCTTGCGGCGGTTCTCGCGTGCGCATTGGGCATGGCCAGCAAGGAGGTCATGGCGACCGCGCCGATCCTCGTCGCGCTCTACGATCGCGTTTTTGTGTCTTTAACGTGGCGTGAAGTCTTCGCCCGGCGCAAGGGCTTCTATGCCGCGCTCTTCGGCACCTGGGTCATTCTCGGCGTCATCGTCGCCGGCGCGCCGCGTTCCGACTCCGCCGGATTCGGTCTGACGGAAATGACGCCCGTCACCTACATGCTGATGCAGTTCAACGCCGTGCTCCTCTACCTGCGACTGTCCTTCTGGCCCGCAACGCTCTGCCTCGACTACTGGGCGCCGCCCATCGACTCACGCGGCGAGGCCCTCGCCCAGGGCGCGGTCATCGCGCTCCTGCTCGCGGGGACTTTCTGGTTGCTGGCCCGTCGGCCGCGAATCGGCTACTGGTGCTTCTGGGTCTTTGCCGTGCTTGCGCCGACTTCCACCTTCATCCCCATCGCCGATCCGATTTTCGAGCATCGCATGTATGTGCCGCTCGCGGGGCTGGTGATGGCAGCGGTCGCGGTGTGCGCCGGTTGGCTGCGGCGATTGCCGGCGGCGCAAGCGAAAACGGTCGGCCTCTCGTTCGCCGTAGTCGCGATCCTCGCGCTCACGGCGCGGACGGTCGCGCGCAACCGTGATTATCACGATGCGAAAGTGATGTGGGAGAAGGTGTTGGCCTATCGCCCGCGCAATCCGCGCGCATGGGCCAACTTGAGTGAGGTGCATCTCCAACGTGGCGATCCGGCGGCGGCGCTGGCGGCCTGCGAACGCGCGTTTGAAGTTGCCCCGCATTATCACGATGCCTACAAACACCTGGCACGCAGCCTCGTCGAGATGGGCCGCGTCCCCGAAGCCATTGAGACCTATCGACGGGCGCTGCGCGACAAGCCCGGCGATTACCAGGTGCTGACCAACCTCGGCGAGGCGCTGGTCCGCGTCGGCCGCCACGACGAAGCCCTCGACGCGTTTAAGAGGGCCATCGCCGCGAACGGTTCCGAGCCGCTGCCTCATTTCAATCTCGCGCGCACCTTGCAGGTGCTGGGCCGCGCGGCCGAGTCCATCGAGCCGTATCGCGCCTGCCTCGCCATCGATCCGGACCATCGCGACGCGCGCGCGAATCTCGCCTCGGCGCTGGGCGCGATCGGCAAACTCGACGAGAGCGAGGCGCAGTTCGCTGAGCTGCTCCGTCAGTCGCCCGACGACGCCGCCATCCTGTACAGCCGCGCGGTCGCGCGCGCGCGCGGCGGCCGCCGCGACGCTGCGATGGAAGACTATCGCCGCGTTGTTGCGCTGGATGCGAAGCACGCGGACGCGCGGTGCAACTTGGGCGTGCTGCTGAAAGACGCCGGCCGAATCGACGACGCCATCGCGATGCTTCAAGCGGCGATCGCCATCGACCCGCGCCATGTGCTGTCGCATTACAACCTCGGCACGATCTACGCGACGCAGCATCGCTACGTCGAAGCCATCGCGGCTTTTGACGCGGCACTGAAAGTCGATCCGAACCACGCTCCAAGCCGCCAGGCACTGGCCGCCACGCGCACGATGATGACCACCGGCCAATCGGGCGGTTAGTCGCGCTTGCGAGTCCGCGGCGCGCGACGTAGATTGAACGGCCCGGCAGGCGGACCCCGCTACCGCCTCCTCGGCCAATCAGGAGGGACACGATGTACGCGGAGCGAATGAAACGCCTTGCCGTGGCGATGAAGAACGCGAATCTCGATGCGGTCTTCGTCTCCAACCAGAAAAACATCCAATACCTTACGGGCATCCGCGCCATGATGGCCGGCAACGTGCAGCCCTTCGGGGATCCGGAGGGCTTCGCGGTGATCCGCAACGGCCGGTGCGAGGTGCTCTGCGACGGGCGGTACTTTGCCGAGGTGGACGCGCACGACGGCGTGTCGGCGCGGCTGCTGAACGCGCCGGTCAGCGCACAGGAAATCGCCACGCGGCTGCGCGAGTCGCTGGGCGGTGCGGCAAAGCGCATCGGGTACGAGAGCGACGCCCTGACCTACGCCGACGCGCGCGACCTCATGGCCCTGACGCCGGAACTGGCGTGGGAGCCGGCCGAGAAAGTCGTGACGAGCCTGCGGCACTGCAAGGGCGCGGATGAAATCGCGCTGCTTCGCAAGGCACAGAAGATCACCTCGGATTGCTTCGAGCACATCTGCGGCTGGATCCGCGTCGGCATGAGCGAGCGCGACGTGGCGTTTGAGATCGACAGCTACCTCCGCAAACACAGCGAAGGCAGTTCGTTCAACCCCATCGTCGCGTTCGGCGAAACCGGCTGCCACCCGCATTACACGCCCTCGCCCACGCGAAAGCTCAAGAGCGGCCAGATGGTGCTGCTGGATTTCGGCGCGATTCACAACGGCTATTGCGGCGATCTGACGCGCATGCTCGTCATGGGCAAAGCAAACAAGCGGCACCACGAGGTGTACGATCTCGTACTGGCAGCGCAGCAGAAATGCCTCGATGGCATCCGCGCGGGGATGAAGTGCCACGATGCCGACGCGCTGTGCCGCGATTTCTTCCGCACGATGGGCTGCGACGAGGCCTTCAAACACGGCACCGGCCACGGCGTGGGACTGGCGATCCACGAGCCGCCGACGCTGAAGCGCACCGTCGAAACCATTCTCCAGCCGGGCATGGTCGTGACGGTTGAGCCGGGGCTGTATTACGAAGATTGGGGCGGCGTGCGCATCGAGGACATGATCGTCATCACCGAAAAGGGCCACACGAATCTGACGACCTGCCCGAAGAAGCTGCGCGAGATCGGCGCGCGGGCAGTGAGCAGCGCGAAGGTTCGCAGCGCGACGAAGCGCTTCGGAAAGAAGCGAGCCGTCGGTAAGGCAAGGCGCGCCACGTCGCGCGGAAAGAAGTAACGCGGGACGTTCCGCATCCATGGTTTTATGCATTTGAACCGGGAGTGAAGCGCATGCAGAAGGTGACTCGCATTGTCGGATTGTGCCTGGTCGCAACCATCGGGTTGACGGGCTGTGCGGCGCAGGACGGCCCGCCCATCACGGAAGTGAAATCGGCCGCAGCCTTGCAGGAGCAAATGGCCGCCGGCGTGATGGTCATTCACGCTCTGGACGCCGAGCATTACGCGAAGGGCCACGTCCCCGGCGCGATCAACATCGACTATGAAAAAATGACGCCGGAAATGCTCCCCGCCGAAAAGAACAAGCCGATGGTGTTCTACTGCGCCGGCGGCATGTGCCCAGTCGGCCGCATGGCCGCGAACAAGGCGCGGTCGTGGGGTTATACGAACGTCTCGGTTTACGAAGGCGGCATCAAAGACTGGCGCGCCGCAGGGATGAACGTGGAATACGGTTCCGAGCCACGACCGTAAGCGACGCCGCGTGCCGCATGCTCTGTACGAACCTGCCCGGCACGTCCGAGCGCGCCGGCGCTATCGGACGAGTTCCCTCAATTTCCGCTCCAGCTCCGCCAGCGTCGGGCAATCGACAATCGTATCTTTCCTCCGGTGATCGATCGCCCGGCCCGCCAGTTCACCGGCCCAGCCGCCGGTTGACGACAGCGCCAGCACCGGCCGGCCATACATCCACGCGAACGCGATTTCGCTCAAGGTGCCGGCCGCGCCGCCCATGCACACAATCACGTCGCCCGCGATACCGGTGATGACGTTTCGCGCCCAGCCCAGCCCCGTCGGGATCACGATGTGCGCGAAATTGTTCGCCTCGTCCATGCTCGTGCCCGGCACGACGGCCACGACCGTGCCGCCCGACGCGGCGCACCCGCGCGAGGCCGCCTCCATGATGCCGTCCCGCCCGCCCGTCACCAGCACCAGCCCCAGCCGCGCGATCAACGTCCCGACCTGCTCGGCCAGGGCCAGCGTCGTCTCGTCCGGCTCGCTCGGGCCGATCAGCGCCACCTGTCGCCGGCGCGTGCGATTCGCTCCCGCCATGTTCGCTTCCTCCTGTGGACGCATACGCGATATCGTGCGTCCACGGCAGCGTAACCGGCCGCCGCGAATCCGAAAACGGCCATCCCTCCGGCTCGACGCTTGTCGCATGGCCGGTTGAATCGCTATATTGATTGCAACGGCGTCGTGTGTTCGGCGCCCCTGTCTCGTGCTCGTCTCATGTTGCTTCGGATCACGCCATGATCCAGCCACGCCGCTGCCATCGCTTGCCCCGTGCGATCGACCGCGCCTTCACGCTCATCGAGGTGCTCGTCGTCATCTCGCTGATCGCCCTGCTCGTTTCAATCCTGCTGCCGGCGCTGAACAAAGCACGCAACGAGGGGATGATCGTCAAGTGCCTGGCGAACCTGCGCGAGCTGATGATGGCCACGCAGTACTACTGGGACGCCAACGACGATCAGAAACTCGTGCCGTGGTACCAATGGCCGGTCCATGCGGGCTACAACCCGAATCCAATCTCGCCGTGGGTCTTCGGCGGGTCCAAAGCGACTCGGCCCGGGCAATACCCGAATGCTGACAGCAGTCTCTATCCGGCCGAGATTCGCCCGCTGAACAAGTACATCGACCCCTACGCCCGCGGCACGCAGTTGATCCGCTCCTTCGTCTGCCCCGGCGACCGCTCCAATTACGCCCCCATCATCGGCACCAACCAGGAGAACATCGAAGAGGAAGTCGTCTCCTCCTGGGAGGCCAACGGCACGAGCTACTCGCTCAACACCAGCTTCATGGAAGGCTACGGCGGCGGAACGGGGAACTTCAGCATCAACGACATCCAACCGTTCACCCTGCGGATCGCCCCCTACCTCACGGGTGGCCACGCAGCGCGATTCATCATGTGGGGCGAGCAGGGCTTCTATACCTCCTGCTATCGCGCCACCCCGCAACTGCCCAACCAGGCCAGCCCCCTTAAATGGGGCTGGCATCGAAAGTTTTCCCACTGGTCGGCCGGCTTCGCCGACGGCCACGCCATGCACGGATTTTACGACACACGTCTCGTTTACGGCCTGGGCGGCACGATCTGGCAGCCGGATTTTCGATTGCCGAATGGGTCGTAGCCTGATCAGCGCCGCGAATGTCAGGGAGCGGATTCTTCGTTCTCGCCAAATTCGCATCAAATTGAATCACGCCGCGGGCCATTGCTGTTCCGCCGCAGGACGGCGACGGCTCGAACCGAGGACGGGCGCGGCAGGGCCGCGGCCTTTGACGGCCATGCTCGCCAGAAGTGTCACGTACCAGTCAGCAGCATCCCCACGAACGACCCGATATCCTCCACCGACGCATACCCGTCGCGGTTGGTGTCGGCCCGGCAGCGGTCCTCATCGGTGTGGCCGGCGGGGTCGAGCACGGTCGCGACAAAGTCGGCGATGTCGCGCCCGTCGATCGCCGTATCCCCGTTGCAGTCGCCGCGCACGCAATCGACCGTCGCGAAGTGGAAGGTGAACTCGCTCGACGTCGCGTAGCCGGTCGTGCCGGTGTCCACGAGCTTGAACGTCGCCCGCCAGAGCACCTTCAGCGGATCGAAACTCGCATGATCCGAATTAACGTGCCACGTCAGGTGCGCGTGCAGCGCCGCCCCGCCGAGCAGCGCTCGTTCGCCGGGATCGTCGATGATGGCGAACGTGTTGGTGATCGCGCGAAACGCCGGATCGGCCGCGACCAATTCCAGCCGGATCTGGCAGCCGCTCGCGAGCGTAAATAAATCATTCTCCGGCTCATCGACGACCAGGTGATCAAACCCCGGATTGTTATCGGCCCAGCCGTTGAACAGACCGCTGCTGGGAGGCAAGAGGACGATTTCATCATCGGGAACGAACCCACCGGGATCGATGCGAAGGACGTTCGCACCCGACCGCCCGACGATGACATCGCCGGCGTGCGGCTGTGCGAACACTGCATTACCAAACACGGCAACCAGAACGGTCGCGGTCCATCCATGCAAAGTGCGGTACGTCATGACAACCTCCCAATCAGGCTAAATCCATGCAGAAAACGGTGGCCGCACGAGGGAACAGGCCGGCGCGGCGGGTTTGCCGCGCGCAACCTGAAGCCCCCGGCAGAAAGACTCCATCGCACATCAATTGCTTCAACCTACCGCACGACGCGACGCCGCCTCCACGCAAGGCAGGTCGCCCCCATCGCCATGAGCGTCAAGGTGGCCGGTTCCGGCGTAAAGACAACTGTCACGGGATCGCTCGCCGCGTACCCGTTCGGATTGGCGTCCACAAACCGAAACGTCGCATGCCATTCGGTCTGCATCGGGTTGAATCCGGCATCCGTGGAATCGACATGCCAGAACGGGTGACCATGCACCGGCGTAAGCCCGAGGCTCCACGTGTCACCCGGATTGCTGAACGTGGATGAGAATCCCGGCGTCCAGCCCTTCAGCGCGGGATCGAAGCTGATGACTTCCAGCACGATCTCGACGTCGTCCGGCAGGGGTACGAGCCCGTCGAATGGAACCTCCAGCGAGATCAGCCCCGGCTCATCCAGACCATAGCCGAACAGAGGACCCGCCAATTCTCCCAGCGCGACTTGCTCGCCCGACCAGATCACGGCCAGCTTGTTCTGGTCCACGTCAAGCCCGATGTTGACATCATCCTCTTTGATCATCCCCGCGTGGGCGGCCTGCGCCATGGCAGCCACCAGGCCCAGCGTGACGAACAGACGAAACGGCGCGCGCAAGGCGCGATGAAAACTCTTTGTCATGAGAACACTTTCCCTTCACAAGAAACAGTGACCCGGCCACCGTTTCGGCCGCGCGGGCCTACCAGGCGATTTTCGGGTCGTACTTGTTATGAATCCACGAGAGGTTTGGAAATGAGCTGTGGAGCAGGTCGATGGCGTACGTCTCCTCGAACCGCTCCGGCTCGGCATGGCCGTCCACAAATCCGTAGTTGGCGCGCGTCTGGTGCCGCTTGATCTGCACCTCGCGCGACGCCAGCGGCAGCGGATTGGCGAACCACGTCTCCGGGTGAACGTGATCGGCGACGGCGAAATCGCCCGTCTCCGCCAGTTCAGCCCAGAAGATCGTGGTCGACGGCCGGGTGATGCGCGTGGCGTTGTTGAACTCCTCACGCCCCTCCAGCGTTCCGACGGTGTAGTAATTGGTCGCGTAACTCAATCGCCGCAACTGGGTCGTCCCCGGAAGGTGTTTGATCCAGTACGGGCTTTCATCCGCAGGGCAGCGGCAGACCTTCTCCGAACCGATCTCCTGCGACACCGTGTTGATCCACGCATTGGCCTCGTCGACGCTGCCGCCGTGGGCAAACCCGACGGCCGGCAACCGCCCGTCGTTGTTGTCGGCGTACATCTGCACGGCCTGACCGAGGCTGTGCAGATTTGCCAGACAGGCGGTCGAACGACTGATCTGCCGCGACTTGTTCATCGCGGGCAGGAGGATGCTGATCAACAGCGCGATGATCGAGATCGAAACCAGCAGCTCGATCAACGTGAAGGCACGTTGCTTCATGGCAGGCTCTCATAGCCGATTCAAATCACCCTCTCCCTTACAGGGAGAGGGCTGGGGTGAGGGTCGTTTGTTGAGAGTCCTCAACGTTTCCCCCTCACCCGACCTCTCCCCCAGAGGAGGAGAGGAGATTTTGAACCTTCGCTAGCAATCACCGGAGAGATCGACCCAGCGACTGCAACCAAGCGGACGATTGAACAGATTGAACGCGAAAAACACCGCGCGGTAGCGCGTGAAGGCACGGACGCCATGCAGAGCGAGCGCGCGGGGCGCGGGAATGCACGATGGCCGTGAGTGAGAAGTTCGCGTTAGTCCAGAGGCGGCGCGCGGGGCGAAGCAGGCGTGCGATGGATTCGGCTGATCGGTGCCGCCAACGCGACCGCTTTTGCGCGACGGACCGATTGCGGCAGGAACATGTAGAACGCCGCCGCGACTATTAGCGCCGCGGCAACCGTGACGAGCAGGTAACAGGTCTCGCAGCCGGCCTTGAACCCGGCGTCGTGATCATGCAGCGCGGCCGCAGCGCCCGTCGCGAACGCGGCGAACGTCAGCACCAGCAACCAGGTCAAAACGCGCTGTTTCATATTCAACGAGCCGATGGTGCGAGTCGAGTCGCAGACCGCCGCAACGGGCAATCGATGAACCCACTCGCATTACATTGTAATACGGCCGACGGGCCTGTCAACTGGATTCCCGCGGCGGGAGATCGCATCCGATCGGCCGTGCGGGTCGGGCGACTCACCTTTGGAGAGCTGAAGCCCGCGGCTGGTTGCCTACTCACCGGGCGGCGATTGCGGAAACGTGATTGCCGCGACCATCATCCGACCGTGGCGGGTCCAGAGAGCATCCGGGGAGAGCCGTTCCTCGTTTGGAGGTAGCTCCAGCGTGATGATGGGGATCCCCAGCGACTCCCCGGCAAACGACCCCAGCGATCCGGGCCGGCCCCCCAGCTTCTTCACCGGCAGTTCGCTGTACCGACCCATCGCCCGGGCCAGGGCCTCGGCCGGGCCGTCGTAGTCGATGCACACCAGCGGCTGATGGATGCTCACGATCCGCGCCGGGCGATGCTTGAGGAGCAATTCGTGCAATACGCGACTTTCCGGTTCGGAAAGCGCCGAGTTGCCGTGCCGGTCCGACGTCTGGTAGTTGTCGGCCGGGAAGTTTCGATTCAAATCGACGCCGCGCACGTTGTGACGAATCTTTTTCGCGTAACCGTCGGGGTTGGCCACGGGCATCAGCAGCACGCGGCGACCTTCGAGCATCGCGGGGTTTGCGGCGATGTACTCCGCGAGGCGGTTGACGATCGGGGTACCAGCCCATTCGTTGCCGTGAATCGTCGCCATGATGAACACGACATCCGGCCCGTTGCCCGCGGTGAGCAATTCAATCGGTCGGTTCTCGATCGAGCGACCGAGGATCGTGCTTTGCCAGATTCCGTCACGTGGCGGCGACGGCTCGTTCGGCTTGAGGCACCCTGCCGACAACAGGAACGGAGCGAGCAGAACGCAACGGGATGTGAAACGGCGGGTGGCTGTGCTCAAATCAGGCTCCCAGCTAGAATCCACGAAACTGCGGGCAGTTTCGGAGACGAGCGGCATGAATGCAAGGCGGCGGACGCGACAGGTGCGGGTTGGGCCGGTGGCCATCGGCGGCGATGCGCCGGTGTCGATCCAGTCCATGACCAGCACCTACACGTGGGAGATCGACAAGACCGTTGCGCAGATTCAGGCGCTGTCCCGGGCCGGGGCCGACATCGTGCGCGTGGCCGTGCCAGAGGCGAAGGACACCGAGGCGCTGAAGCACATCCTGCCGCAGGTGCCGGTGCCGATCGTGGCCGATGTGCATTTTCACTTTCAGCGGGCGATCGAGGCCGTCGAGGCGGGCGTTCACAAAATCCGCCTCAATCCCGGAAACTTGCAGGATCGCAAGCAGGTGGATCGCGTGATCCGGCTTTGTCGCGAACGCAGGGTGCCGATCCGCGTCGGTGTGAACGAGGGCGGCATCGTCGAGCGGCGCGACAAGGACAAACGCGCGGCCGAGAAGGCGCGGCTGGAGACCGACTACGAGGGCCACCTCGTCGGCATCATGCTCGAGAAGCTCGCGGAGTATCTGCGCATCTTCGACGAGAACGATTTTCACGACGTGGTGATTTCGGCGAAATCGATTGATCCGCGGATCGTGATCGCGGCATACCGCGAGATCAGCCGGCGCTACGACTACCCGTTGCACCTGGGCGTGACGCACGCCGGGCCGAAGGAGACGGGCTGCATCCGCAGCGTGGCGGCGCTGGGGGCGCTGCTGGCCGAGGGAATCGGCGACACGGTGCGGATCAGCTACGCGAGCGATCCGGTGTTTGAAGTGGAAGACGCCAAGGAGTTGCTAAGCTGTCTCGGCCTGCGGGCGCGCGTCGAGCCGGAGCTGATCGCCTGCCCGACCTGCGGCCGAATCGAGATTGATCTCATCACGATGGTGCAGGACGTTCGCCGGCGGCTGGCGGAGATCAAGACGCCCGTCAAAGTCGCGGTGATGGGCTGCGTCGTGAACGGCCCCGGGGAGGCCGAGGGCGCCGACGTGGCGATCTTCGCCGGCAAGGGCAAGGGCATCATCTACGTGCAGGGCGAACAGAAGCGAACAGTCACCGAGGCCGAGATGCTCGAAGCGCTGTACGAGGAGTGCGTGGCGTTCGCGGCGCGCGTCGAACGCGGCGAGGCAAAGCTCTCCGGCGGCGGCGTGACGATCAAACCGCCCGACCCGCTGCCGCGGGCCGATGGGAGCTTGCCGTTGACCGTCGTAGCAACCAGGCGCGATTAGCGAATGTGCAGAGGGTGCGTCCCCGACTCGCCGGGGGATACCGTTGTAGGGCGCCTCCGCGATGTGCACGCCATGGGCGGTGCGCCGAGGACGCAACCTACGGTTGGCTCACGGTTCCCGCCTCAATACATGAACAACATCTCACGATACTTCGGCAGCGGCCAGTAGTTGTCGTCCACCACCAGTTCCAGCGCATCGGCCGCCGTGCGCACGTCGTTCATCGCGGGCTTGACCTGGTCGCGGTAATACAGGGCGTGCTTGAAATGGTCCCCCCCGCCATGGTCGGCCTCACTGCGGATGCGGTCGAGCGTGTCGACGGCGGTGTGCAACCTGGCCAGCAGGGTGGACACGCTGCGCAGCGTCTTCTCCGGCGCGGTCACGTCGCCGCCGGCCTGCTTCGTGCCGACAAGGCAGGCCGCGACATCGGTCTGATATTTCATCACCGCCGGGAGAATCTGCGTCCGGGCCATGTCGCTGGTCAGCTGCGCTTCGATGTTGATCGTCTTGATGTAGGCTTCCAGCGCGATCTTGTAATTCGCGTCCATCTCCGTCGGCGTCAGCACGGCGTGGCGATTGAACATGTCCTTCACGACCGGATCGACCAGCACCGTCAGCGCGTCCACGCTCGACTTCACGTTGGGCAAGCCGCGCTTCTCGGCCTCGGCCTCCCACGCGCTGCTGTAATTGTCGCCATTGAAGAGAATCGCCTGGTGCTTCTTGAGGTTGTCCTGCACGACCTTCTGCACGGCCGCCTCGAACTTCGCCCCGCGGGCCGTCTCGGCCTCGATCTCGTTGGCGAGCGTGTCCAGCGCGTCGGCGACGATGACGTTCAGCACCGTGTTCGGAAACGCGATGGACTGGCTGGAACCGACCGCGCGGAACTCGAACTTGTTGCCGGTGAACGCGAACGGACTCGTGCGATTGCGGTCGGAATCGTCGCGCGGCAGCGGCGGCAGGCTGGAAACGCCAAGCTGGATGAACCCGGCGGAGCGAACGCCCTCGGGCTTGCCGCTGATGATGCCGTTGACCACTTCGGTCAATTTGTCGCCGAGATAAACGCTGATGATCGCGGGCGGGGCTTCGTTCGCGCCGAGGCGATGATCGTTGCCAGGCGTGGCGATCGATGAGCGCAGCAACAGCGCGTTCTTGTGAATGGCACTGATGACCGCCGTGAGAAAGACAAGAAATTGCGCGTTCTCATGCGGCGTGTGGCCGGGGTCGAGCAGATTGTTGCCCCGGTCGTCGGCGATGGACCAGTTGTTGTGCTTGCCGGATCCGTTGACGCCGACAAACGGCTTTTCGTGCAGCAGGCACTTGAAGCCGTGCTTCAGGGCCGCGTTCTTGAGCACCTCCATCAGCAGCATGTTGTGATCGACGGCGACATTCGTCGTCTCATAGACCGGTGCAATTTCAAACTGACCCGGCGCGACTTCGTTGTGCCGCGTCTTGATCGGGATCCCCAGCTCGTACAGCGTGCGCTCCGCGTCCATCATGAACGCCAGCACGCGCTCCTTGATCGAGCCGAAGTAATGGTCCTCCATCTCCTGCCCCTTGGGCGGGCGCGCGCCGAACAGCGTGCGGCCGGCGTTGATCAGATCGGGCCGCAGGAAATAAAAGCGCCGATCGATGAGAAAGTACTCCTGCTCCGGTCCGGCCGTGCAGGAGACGGACTTCACGTCCTGGTTGCCGAAAAGCCGGAGCATTCGCACGGCCTGCTTCGACAGCGCGGTGATGGATCGCAGGAGCGGCGTCTTTCGGTCCAGTGCCGTGCCGTCGTAACTGTAAAACGCCGTGGGGATGCAGAGCGTCTTGCCGTTGACGCTGTCCATGAGAAACGCGGGGCTGGTCGGGTCCCAGGCGGTGTAGCCGCGGGCTTCAAACGTGCTGCGGGTGCCACCCGAGGGGAAACTGCTGGCGTCCGGCTCGCCCATGATGAGGTTCTTGCCGGAGAACTCGACGATGGCCTGACCCTCGGCCGTGGGTGTCAGAAACGTGTCATGCTTCTCGGCGGTCAGGCCGGTCAGCGGCAGGAACCAATGGCAGTAGTGCGTCGCCCCGCGCTCAATGGCCCAGTCCTTCATCGCGTTGGCGACGACATCGGCCACCGCCGCGTCGAGCGGTACACCCTCACGCATGGTCCGGATCAGCGCGCGGTAAGCGTCCTTCGGCAGCTTGGACTGCATCGTGGAGAGGTTGAACACGTTTTTCCCGTAGATCTCGCGCACCGGCTCGGCCTCGGGGTGAATCGTGGCGGCGGGCATGCGCTGGGCGCTGATCGCGGCAATGGCGTCAAAACGACGGCGGGCAGGTGTCATACGTGGGGTTCCTCTGGAATCGTCAAAACGTCTAATCGTCGATACGTCCTATCAAGTCCCGACGAGCCGACCGCGACAGCGGTCCAACCCAACAAGACGATTGAGCGAGCAATCGAATCAAGGGCGACGGAAATCTCGGCGCGCGGATCGCTTCGCTGCTTTCCCGTTGGGTACGATCCAGGCTTCCGAACGATGACATACGGTGCAAGCCGACACCGGGTTCTACAGCGTGTCGGGCGCTGCTTCTTCCGACCGGACGGCCGATCAGCCTTCCGCGTAGAAAGCGGTATTCTCGGACGCCCACGGGATTTTTCAAGGCGGCGCGAAACGGCCCGATTTCATTGGCCGGATTGGAACTTTTTGATCAGCTTCGCCGGAGCGGTGTTGAGCCACGCGGTCAACAAGGCGGCCTTCACCGAGGCTGCCCTCGCCGGCTTAAGCAGGATGTACGTCGCGCCGCGCTGGCCCCAGCCGCCGGGGACGGGGGAGAAGACCTTCGGCGCTTGTGTGACGAATTCGGCCTGCTGCGCCGGGAACAGCCTGACCATTCCAAGACCTGCGTCGGGTCGAAGCGTGGCGAAGATCCTGCCGCCGACGCGAAAATCGGGATGACCCATGTGTTCGTGCTCGATCGTTTCAGGAAGCGCCAAGGCGAGTTTACGGTATGCAGACGGAGACATCGAACGCTTAATCTTAACCATTCATGGCTGACTGCTGCCCGAATTCAATTCGCGTTCGAGCGTGATCGACTCAACTGCCTTGGGATGCGCCGGTGGACTGACTCGACGGAATCTGCGCAAGCCCTTCGTCCGCCATCTTGATGAGCGATTGGCCGGCCAGGTTCGCCATTTTGCAGACAACGTCATCGTTGCCCACATTCGCGCTTCCGACCCGCCGAAGACAGGAATACAGCCGTTTGGCCGCGGCGTGGTCCCCCGCGTCCATCGCACGCTGCGCCCGGCGTACAAGCTCTTGCGAGAAATCGCCGAGACTTTGGTACCCAGCCAGTTGCTGTTTGGCCCACTGCCCAGCCTCTTCTGCCGACGTGCGAGAGACCTGCTGGGTGTACTCTTTCACAAACGCCGTTTCGGACATCAGACTCGGACGAAAATCCTCATCCGGAGCGTCGGATTCAGCGAGCTTCAGCAACGACGCAATGGCTGCATCCGTTCGGCCGTCGGCCCAAACGGTGAGAATCTCACGGATGTTTTGCCGGTCGTGCGCGGTGGAACCGCCGTCCGCCGGCGCCGAATTGAGACTGGACGATGCCGAAGCAGGACGCGGGTCGCCCTGCTTATCGCAACCGGATTGGCTCGACAGGCACAAGGCGGTGACTGCCAGGATGGCTGCACAAGCATGTGGGATGGTACGTGGCATGGGATCCCTTAACCAATGATACGACCTGACCGAACAACCTGATGGCTACGGGCATTGTGAAGCCACGAAGGCCTGTGCGTCGTCATCCCAAACCTTTGCTCCCTCTGGGGGAACAATCCGGAACATTTCAACCGGGATCTCCGTATTCACGAACAGATCAGTAAGAGTGTACCTCATTTCAAGGGCAGGCGTTCCGTCCGATTCATAACCGGTCATGACAACCGAGTGCGGCCAGCAAGTCTGATCGACGCCCGTTCCCGATGTCAAATAATCGCCAAACTCGACCGAGGCGAACATCCGGCCCGTCGTCGTCACCCATTCAATTCGAGCCAATTGATGGCTCGAGCCGGCTGGGACATAAACGTACTGGACGTAATCCTCCCCCTCAAAGACGCCTCCCGGGAACTGGGCTCGCTTAAGGGCGCGGTTCGGAGCGTTTGGCGGAGGGATGAAGTCGGTCCAAGTCACGTTCCAGAAAGACTCCCCGACCTGGTCCGCTCGAATATCCTTCAGACGCACAAACACGGGATCATTCCGGTCATCCACCGGATATCGAAACTGAACCAGTTGGAGGATGGGATTCGGCAGGACGCCCAAAACACCGGCCTTGTCCGTCGAGGAGACCGACAGCACCTTCGCGTCATCAAATAGAATCTGAAAGTGATCCCCGTCGAAGGCGACGGCGCCGTTGTAGCACGTCAGGCTGTTGCCCTCAACGTGCGAACGGTAGTGATACCGCTCACCATCCGCCCAATACTCCACCTCGGCGCCGACCGGAGTCCCAACCACGCTTTGATATTCGGCGGGGTAGGTCGCGTCGGCCCGGATGACGAGAATCTCTACCAATGACTTGAAATACAAACCGCGATCCGCTTGAAACTGGCTAAAGAGCGATCGCAGCCCTTCGCTCTCAACAGGCAAGTCGGCGCGAAGGCCAAATGGGACATGCACCAACGCAGCCAGTCCGAACAGGATTCCATACAACCAGGTACGCCGGCTCGCGGATTCTTTGGCACGACGGGGGGCGTTAGGCATCAGAATCCTCCGCACGATCAGCGATTCAATCGCCCGGCCATGGACGGCGTTCCGCGAACACACGGCGCAGGCGATAGCGACGCATACCGTCAAACGGGCGGACCCGCCCTGCACAGGCCGGACATCGGCGGCGGGCCGCACGAGATCGGGAAAAGACCGAAAGCATATCGAAACCCGCAGCGGCCGCCGGTCGTCTCGAGGCTTCCTGTCTGGCTTGTATCAACCGCCAAGACTGTGATGGACGACGGCGCAGGAGCGCATTTTGTGCCGGGAACCACGCAGGGTGTCACCACCCCGCACTGGGGCGCGGCGCCTGCTTCTCGAACCAGCGAAAGATTGCGACCAGGCGGTTCCGAGATCCATGAACCAGTCAGCACGAGTGCGGTCAGCCCAACGTACCTCGGCTTCATGGCGGCACCTCCCTTACATTTCTATGCTCGACTATTACAGAAATGGGACTGGCGGTATTGTACCCAACCCCCCTTCTGGAAAGTCAAGCCGGCTCGCAAGGCTTCGGGGACATATTCAGGACACTAACCTTCTTGATTTTTGCTGGGATGCGGCGGAATTTCACTCCACCGTTGCCCATCGCGTGGCGTGGGTACGATTAACCAGGAACCGCTTCCCATTTTGGTAACTTTTGCCCATTTCGAGGCCGGTTTCAGGTCAAGATGGGCGAGTACGGCGGTAGCTTATCCCGACCTTTTTTAGATAACCCATTACAGAAAAACCAGTTATATCATTCCTCGCGCGATGGGATCACTCTGGCAAAGCGCGGTGGCACGGCCCTTGCCCTTTCTTACTTTCGTCCCGACGTGCCGACAACGGCGCGACGAGGCCTGGAACGAAAAACCTCGGTGCGAACGCGACTGCCCTTGCGGCGCACCGATTCAAACGTGCCAGACCCAGAAATGGGTCGGTTGTGTTAGGGGCGGGCTCGAGTGCGAGGCGAGCCCGTCCTTTTTTTATGCGCTCAATCTGACCGGTTGGCCGCGAAGTCTCTCGCAAAATACCGTTCCGAGATTCCAGTTGAACTGTGAGCCAAGGCACTCTTGCACAACTTACAAAGCCGTCTGCGGTTTCAGATCGATACCGTATCGAGCGTTAGAAATGATCCGTGCCGTTTCCATTTTTTCAGTGGGACGGTCCAACGGCATTCAAACCAAGCTCGGCTGCGGATCTGTTTCAGGACCCGGGTCCGGTTGAATTTTCGGGGAACAGGCTGATAACGCGGGTCGGGCGAACCGGTATAACCCGTGTGAGGCCAGCCAGTGCTGGAAACGCGGATTTGGGGTCTGCGCGGTATCGGACGGGCCGGCCAGTCCGTGGTGAGATGGGGCTTGCAATAAAGGGGCGGCGTGCGTAAATTCTATTGGAATCAAGGCACGGAGTGACCCGCCGCGGCTTCCCACCCGATGCGCCCCAGCAGGGGTGCCCTACCTGAAGCGAGCGATGCCCGCGTCCGGTCGAAAAGACTCCATGGCTTGAGAGCCTGCCAAAGCGCTGGTGGATGGGGACGGCACGCGTGGATGAGAGCACCGGTTTAAGACGCCGGTGGTAGAATGACCCGGTAGACGGTGACGACCGAGGCAATCGGTCGCGACGGTTGAGGAGATGGTCATGTTCAAGCTTCGCACACGGAGTATGGTTCTCGGCATGGTCCTGTTGGCGGCGGTCGGCGTCGCGCGGGCCGACGATGAGCCGAGCGCTTCGGAACGCCTGGCGGCGGCGATCAAACTGGTCGAGGCGGGTGACTACGCAGCGGGCAAGGATGCGTTGCTTGAGATCTCCGAGGACGAACTGAACGACGACGAGCAGATCAATCTTCAGCGTTACCTTGGTCAGGCCGAGCGGGCGCTGGCGGATCGTGCCAAGGCGCGTGAAGACCTCGCCGCCGGCGAAAAGGCGATGAAGGCCGGCAAGGCCGACGACGCGCGAAAGGCGTTTGAAGCCGTCGTGGCGTGCAAGGTGGCCGAATCGGACGTGGTTTCCAAGGCCCGCGCCCAGTTGGCCGAACTCGACAAATCGCAAAAATCGAAGAGCGAGGCGGCGGCCCCGGCGAAATCGAACAGCGCCATGACCGATGCGCCGCGCTCCGCCGCGCCGAAGTCCGGCGGCGGTCTCGTGGATGAACTGGCCGAGGAGCACGCGCTGCTCTGGCAGCAGGCGGTCAAGACGTACAAAGAGTCGGAGTCGAAATTGCGCAAGGCCGTGCTGGCGGAGGATTTCGCCGAGGCCCGGCGGCTGCTGGATTTCGCCAGGCAGACGATCGAATTGAACCGGCGTTACGCCTCGCCCGCCTCGTTGTATGAAGATTATCGCAATCAGGCGAATGAGCTGGAGCGTTTTTTGGAGGACGAGCAGCGCGATTACGACGAGCGATTGATCCGCATGAAGCGCGAGGAAGTCGCCGCGCGGGAGCAGGAGCGCGTCGAGCAGGTTCGCATCCAGAAGACACGCCAGGTCGAGCAGTTGATGGATCAAGCCGCCGAGCTGCGCAAAGAGCAACGGCTGGACGACGCCATCCAGGTGCTCAAGCAGGTGCTGGCGATCGATCCGAACAACGAGCAGGCCGCGTGGATGAAGGAGACGCTGGAGGACCTCGCCATCAACCGGCGCAACGTCGGCGCGACGATTGACAAGCAGAACGAGGCCCAGGATCTGCTCGTCACGAATGAAGAGTCAGCCATTCCGTGGCACCGCGACATCATGTATCCCAAGAACTGGCGGGAGATTTCCGCCAAGCGCACCGGCGCCGAGGAAGCGGCCGAGCCGGAGAGCAATCGCGTCGTCCGCCGAAAGCTGGAATCGGTGGCGCCCGAGATCAAGTACGACGCCGTTCCGTTCCGCAAGGTGATCGAACAATTGCGCGATCGGACGGGGCTGAACATCGTCCCGAACTGGACGGCGCTGGATTCGGCCGGCATCGACCCCGAGACGGAAGTCAGCCTGCGGTTGAGCAGCGTCAAGTTCTCCAAGGCATTGCAGTTGATTCTGGATGCCGTCGGGGCGGGTGACGTGCAACTGGCGTATGAAGTGGACGATGGCGTCGTCGCCATTTCGACGAAGGAAGACCTCGCCCGCAAGACGTTGACACGTGTCTATCCTGTGCAGGACCTGATCATCTCGGTGCCGACGTTCCGCGGACGGCAGATCAACCTTGACCAAATCGGCCAGAACAGCAATCAGCAGGGCGGTCTGGGCGGCGGGCGGTTCATCGGCGCTGGCGGCGGCGGCGGTGGCGGCGGCGGAGCAGGGGGAGGCAATCTCTTTGGCGGTGCCGGAGGCGGCCAGCAGGATGATGATTTGCAGAATACCGCAGAGGATCCGATCCGGCCGATTATCGAGCTGATCCAGCAGACGATTGATCCCGAAAGCTGGCGCGAGGCCGGCGGCAACACCGGCTCGATCCAGGCGCTGAATCAGCAACTGGTCGTCACGCAGACATCGAGTGCGCACACGCAGCTTCGCGACCTGCTTCGGCAGCTTCGCCAGTCTCGTGCGTTACAGATCGCCGTCGAGGCTCGTTACATCACCATCACACGCAACTGGCTCGAGCAGATCGGCGTCGATCTCGACGTGGTGCTCAACAACGGCAACGCCGGGTTTGATCGCACCACGATTCTCGATCCGGCCACGAACAATCCCGTGCTCGTGCCTCGGCAGTTTGTTCGCAACGGGTTCACTCCCGGTGCGCCGGGCGGCGTCGGCATCGCACTGCCCACCCAGCCGTTCGGCCAGCCTTTTGGCCAGCCGGGTCTCGTTCCCGCGAACGGCAACGTCGGACCGGCCATCGGCACCATGACGCCCATTCCGATCGTCAACAACACGCTGGATCTGGCCGCTCCGAGCAACACGAACATCAACGGCACGCTCGGCAGTCTCGCCAACAGCACCCCGGCGTTTCAGATCTTTGGGAGCTTCCTGGATAACATCCAGGTTGACTTCCTGCTCCGCGCGACGCAGATCGACCGCCGTTCCAGCGACCTCGATGCCCCGCGGCTGGTCCTCTTCAACGGCCAGCGCGCCGCGTTCGAGGCCTTCATCGAGCAGGACTACATCGCCGCGCTGACGCCGGTCATCGGCGACAACGCCGGTGCCTTTCTGCCCAACATCGCGACGGCTCTGACCGGACGTTCGCTCGACGTGCAGGCCACCGTCACCGCCGACCGCCGCTACGTCACCATGACGGTGCGCACGTTTACCCGCGTCACCGGCGACTTCCGAACCGTCTTCTTCGGCGGTTCGCAGACCGTCGGCTCGGGCTTCATCGAACTGGCCACGCAGACCACGCAGCAGGTGCGGACGACCGTCTCGGTGCCTGACGGCGGCACGCTTCTCATCGGCGGCCTGAAGCTCTCCGCCGAGCGCGACATCGACGCCGGCGTACCGATTCTCTCGCGCATCCCCGTACTGAAACGCGCCTTCTCGAACACGTCCAACGTCAAGGACGATCAGGTGTTGCTGATCCTCATCAAGCCGACCATCATCATCCAGGAAGAGGCCGAGGCCGAAGCCTTCCCCACGCTGACCTCCGCCACCGGCTTGTAGCCCTGAAAAAACTCTGATCGTGTCGATCAACGGCCGGTCGATGGCGTCCCCATCGACCGGCCTTATTATTTGCCGATGAATTCCCGGTTGCACGACGAAAGCTTTTCGCGTTGCACGACGACCGCCCTCGGCGCGCGACGCGCAAGACGAACATTCAGCCGGCGAGCCTGCTCGCCCCTCCCAGCGCAATGAATTCACCGCCGCCATCATCTCTGCCTTCAACAACACCGTCGAATCAGCCATCAGAGCGATTCGGTGTTCTCTCCCAGATCGCAGTCGTCGTGGCGGTCGCCCTCTTCGTTGCCCTGCTTGGCTGGTTCAAGCTCGGCGATCTCGACAGCGGTTACCACCTCGCCTACGGGCGGCACGTTCTCGACACCGGCACGATTGTCACGCGCGACCCCTTCATTGATCCCGCCAACGTGCAGGACTTTATCAACGCCAACTGGGGCGCGCAGGTCGTCATGGCCTGGCTGGAGCGCGCGGCCGGGCCGAACGGCCTCATCGCCCTGCGCACCGTGCTGCTCGCGGTCATGTTCGCGGGCGCAGCGGTGATCGTGCGGGCGCTGACAAGATCGTGGCACGCCGTCGCCTGGGCAGCCTTGCTGGCGGCGCTGGGGGCCTACGAGCGGTTCAGCATGCGCCCGGAGCTGTTCAGCCACGCGCTGCTGGTCATCCTCGTGGCGGTACTCGTTCGCGGCGGATCGTCGCGCCGGCAGCTCGTGGGACTCGGCGCGTTGCAGGTTCTCTGGGTCAATCTGCACAGTTATTTTCTGATCGGCCCGCTGGTGACCGGCGCGATGCTCGCCGGGGCGGCTTTGCGCCGCTGGCGGCGGCCGGCAGAACCGTCGCGCACGAAGTTCCTCGCGACCTTGTTTGTGGTGCAGCTCGTGGCGTGTGTCGTGAATCCGTGGCACGTTCGCGGAGCGTTCTTCCCGGTCTCCACGCTGCGCTATTTGAGTCAGCACGACGTGATGGCCTCCGGTCCGAAGGATGCTCGCGGCAGCGCCTGGTCGGAGATCTCCGAGTTTCATTCGCCTTTCAAGTACATCGGGCAGCCGATCAATTCGAGAACGATTAACACGTACTTGCTGCTGGTGGCGCTCGCCGCGGTCGGGACAGCGCTGCTCGCCCTGCGCGGCCGGCTGGGGGAGGCGTATGTTCTGCTCCTGCTCGCTGCGATGTCCTTTCAAATGCGACGAAACATCGCGCCCTTTGCGCTGATCGCCGCGCCGCTGGTTGTTGCCGCGATCCACGGGATCATTGCCCGGCGTCTGGCTCTGATCCGCCAGACCGGTCAGATTCTCTCGGCTGTGACGGCGCTGCTGCTCGCGGGCTGGTGGTGTTTCGGCATTGTCAGCGGCCGCTTTTACTACACCGAGCGGCGGATCACGCGCGAATTCGGCGGCGGCTACAGCGACGTGACGTTCCTGCGAGACGCCGTCACGTGGTTAAGCCGGCACGAGGCGATCCGGCCCAAGCTTTTTGTCGATTATTTTTCATCAAGCAACACACTGCTGTGGCTGCCGGTGCGCTTCAAGCTCTTTGTCGATACCAACACGTTCGCGTATCCCGAGCCGGTCCTCCGTGCCGCGTTCGATGTCGGCGTCGGCAAGCTCGATCACAAAACGTTCCTGGACGAGCACGGCATCAACGTCGTGCTGCTCCATGCCGGGCCGGACACGCAGCCGCTGATCCGCCGGCTGGCGCTGGACGTGGATAACTGGTCTCCCGTCTATTTTGACCCGTACGCGGTCATTTACCTGCGTCGCATCCCCGAACACGAGGCCCTGATTCGGGACAATCCACAGCGGGAGGAGTTGCTCGATCCGGCAAATTGGATCGCCCGGGCGCGGGGCGGCCCGTATCATCGCGCGCTGACCCTGGGGACGATGCTCAACGTGCCGATGACGATCGGCTGGTGGTCGGCGGGTCTGGCCCTGGCGGACGAAGCGCTTCGGCTCGCGCCGGATTACCATGAGGTGTGGTACCACAAGGCAGTCGCCGAAGGCAATCTCGCCAAGGCGGCCGCGCGGCGCAATGACTGGGAGGAAATGCGTCGGCGCATGACGCGCGCGGTCGATGCGGCCGAAACGGTGTTGAAGTACGTGCCCGATCACCGCGGTGCGGCGACGATGCGGGATGATCTGCGGCGGACGCTGATGCTTTACTCCGGCGTGGGGAATTGACAGCGACCGGCCCTTCGCGCGACGATCCAAGCCGTGACCATCTGGTCCGGAACTCACCGTGGCGAGGTGCGCCGAGAAACGCTTCGTAGGAAGTACCCCGCACGTGACGTCGAGAAGCACCGCAATGCCACAACATCGAAAACCGAGTCCGGACTGGGCGTTGGGCGCGCTGCTCGCGCTGGCCTTCGTCGGCGCGTGCTCGCCGGATTCGCAGCCGGGCGAGCGCGCAACGGTTGATTCGGCGCAGCGCGGCGCGGCCAGGGCGGTCGACTACGCGCCGGGCGTGCGGATCGACTTTCGCGTGCCGAAGGTGGAGATCGCGTGTGAAGTGATCCTGCGTGAAGGCCCGCTGGAATTGTTCGCCTACAGCAAGGCCCCCGTGCCGAAGGAACACGAAAGCATTCTCAAGACGACCGCGCCGTGCAGCACGATTTACCAGGCACTCGGACTGATCGGCCTGCGACCGGGCCATACGGCGCGGTACTTCCCAGAGACCCGCACCGAGCGCGCTGCCAGCGGCGACCCGGTCGAAGTGCGTGTCCGTTACGAGCTGAATGGCCGCATGGTTGAACAGTCGGCGTGCGACTGGATGATTGACGTGGCGGCGGGGAGGCAGATGGTGCCGCGGGCGTGGGTGTTCTCCGGTTCGGAGCGCGATCAGGCGAATCGCCTGGCGGCGGACGAGGAGGGCACGCTGGTGACGGTGGTGGATTTCCCAAGTTCGCTGCTTTCGCTGGCCACGTCGCATTCGTCCAGCGACACGGATTTGTGGCTAAAGGCCAACACGGAAGCGATTCCGCCGCTTGGCACCGCGGTGACGTTGATCTTCCAGTCTGCAAAGAAATGACTACAAGCTGTTTCAAAACTCCCTCTCCCTTCCAGGGAGAGGGTTGGGGTGAGGGTGAATCAATTCGTTTGAACCACTTTTCCCCCTCACCCAACCTCTCCCCCCAAGGGGGAGAGGAGTTTTGAAACCGGTTCTACAACGGCTCGATGGTCGCCGATTCCATGATTTGCGGGGCGCTCGCGTCGAAGTCGCGCAGCGCCGTCCATCCGGCTTCCTGCGGCACGACCGCTTCGATCATCGCATGGCGCATCCACCGCATCGCCGCGTCGAAACACGGTTCGGGGAACCGCACCACCAGGGCGACGGGCGGGATGTGATCGGGGACGCGCGCGAATCGCACCTCCAGCCTGCACGGTGGTGACGCGCGACGATCCGCACGCACGCCTACGCCGTTCTCGCGATTGATTAGTGATTCATATGCGGCACGACCCACGCGCACATCTTCGAACCAGAAGACCGCGGCACTGGACCGTGACAGCGCCGCCGGCTCCACGCCGATCAGCGCCATCGTCCCGCGATCGCCGACGTGGTGAATGAGCAGCAGCGCACTGGTCGTGCCGGCGGGCGAAGCGGAAAGGAGTTCCATCGCCTCATGCGCCGTCAATCCAATGTGTCGAACCCCGTCGCACTCCACGACGAAGCGACCAGCCAGTTCTTCCGGGGAACTGCGTCCTGCGGCGGGCAATTCGCGCTGTGAATTGTCGTGATTATCCGGTGTCATGGTGCCTCGTCCCGTGCCCTTCCGCGCTCCAAATCCCTGCTCTCCGGGGTCTGACGAACCGCGTTTGGCTTGGCTTGCTTCGCAGCTTATAATAGAAAAACGGTATGCACGAGGATTGGAACCGTTGCGGCTTCAAAGTCGTAACGGTTTGGGCGCGGTTGTGGGGGGAGTCCGAAAAAATCAATCCCGGGAACTGGCTGGGCAGTGTGGTTGTATCAATCCCTGAAACCGTTGGGAACGGATGCCGACGGGACACGATAATAAACAAACAGGCCGTTCGGCGGCCGAAAGAGAATTGGCGACAAGACCTCGTCAAGGCTGGTGGCAAGGTCGTTGCTGAATAGGCTGGACAGGGTGTACATGGTCTTGGGACGAAGATTCCTGACGCTTGGGCTGCTGGGCATGGTCCTGATCTGGACGTCGGGCTGTGCCGTGCCGCAGCCGCGCGGACAGGGCATTTATCAGTATGTGACCGAACCGACGACCAAGGCGGGGTATCACCTTTACCTGCCGATGGACTACGTCCGCAACAACGGTCGGCATCCGAACCCGCGGATGAAGGGCTGGCCGCTGGTGATGACGTTCCACGGGATGAAGCCGTACGACAACGCGCTGCCGCAGGAGCGGGAGTGGGAGAAGGAAGCGGACATCTACGGGTACGTGGTGTGCGCGCCGGAACTGAACACAAGCGATTCGTTCATGGAGTATCCGCTGACGCGCGAGCACAGCTATGTGCTGCGCGACAAGGAGAACGTGATCGCCATCATGGAGCACGTGTTCCAGACGACGAACACGGATCGCAAGAAAGTTCTGGCGACGAGCTGGTCCTGCGGCGGCTACCTCGCACACTATTTTCCAAATCGCTTTCCCGATCGGTTCGCGTGCATAGCAGTGCGTTTGTCTAATTTCTCGGCGGCCCTGATGACCGAGGCGACGGTGCCGTTGTACAAGGACCGCGTGCCGGTGGCCATCTTCATCGGCGATGGTGATTTCCCCGCCTGCAAGACCGAGTCGCAGGACGCCGTCGCATGGTACGAGGCGCGCAAGTTCAAGACCGTCCGCGGAAAAATGATCGACAACATGGGCCACTCGCGCATTCCGCAGACGGCCGCCGCGTTCTTCGCCGAGCAGATCGGTCTGGAACCGTTGCATCCCGAAGATGCCGCGCGAACGGTCGCGCAAGTACAGATGACGGACTACTACCCGCCGCCGGCGCTGCTCGCGCAATTCGCGCCGCCGTCGACGCTCGGTCGGCCGCCGACTGCTCTCGCTTACAATGAGCCGGCCTCGCGCCGCAACTCACCGACGACGCCACCGGCGCCACCGAAGACGACGCCACCCGCCGCGCCCGGTCGCTCCGATTCAGCGGCGGCCCAGTCGGCATTCACCGGATCGAGCGCGGGCCGTGATTACCCGACCGGCCGCATGCCGACTTACGAGATCGTGGCCGCGCGAAATCGAACCGACCCACCCGCATCGCCGTCGGCGCGCCCGGAGCGACCCGCTCCCCAGCCGACCGCGAAGCCTTCGGCTCCGCAGGCAGCGCCGGTCCCGTCTCAAAAGCCGCGCAGCGAACCGCAACAGCCGACCCAATTGGCGTCGATCGCGCGCGAGTCCAAACCGACGCTGACGCCTGCACCCCGACACAATCCTCCGCCCTCCGCTGCGGCCGCCGTGAAGCCCGTCGCGCAGAAGGAAGTTTCGGCGAAGTCGCCTCCAGTGGAAACGCCGAAGCCGCCGTGGAAGGCTTCCGAACCGCCGATGTACGCAGCGCGTCCGGTGAGCCGAAACGAAGCTGCGAAGAACGCCGCCGCCGCGGAGGCATCGCGGAACGCCGCAGCACGGCAGGCGAATCAACGCGAAGCGGTCGCTCGTTCGACCAAGCAATACGGCGTCACGCCGTCATCAGGACGCATGCCGGGAACCGCCGCCGCGCGCCCGAGCCAACCGGCCAGCGCGTCGCGCGCGTTTTCAAATCAGACGCGAGTCAATCGCGTCAACGTACAATTAAACGGCCAGGCCGTCGGCACCAGCCCGCATTTCATTCAATATAGTGTTGAGCTTCCGAGGGAGAAGCTGGAAGGCGCGGACATCCTCTGGCAGGATAACGGCGTCTGGCTCAACGACGAGCCGAGCGGGCGCAAGATTCTCACCGCGCCGGGGCATCACAACATCTCGGTCATTGTCGTCACGCGCGATGACGTGGAGTATCGCGGCAACGCGACGGTGCAGGTGCTCGAACCGGGACCGGGTTCCGCGGCGTACTGATGTTGCTTGCCCGTCGGGCGGCGTGCCTGACAAATCTTCTTTGTCCATTCAACGCTGCGCGATCCGACGAGTGCGACCGGCCGCATGGTGGTGCAGGCCGTCCCCTTCGGCCATAATGGCGGCGTACGACACGGAGTCATTCCATGAGCGACACCCCGGCGACCATTTCATTTGACGATTTCGCGAAGATCGACTTGCGCGTGGCGAAGGTGCTGGAGGCGCGGCCGCATCCGAACGCAGATCGGTTGCTGGTGCTGAAGGTGGACGTCGGGAGCGAACAGCGGCAGATCGTCGCGGGCATTCGGCAGTTCTACGATCCGGAAAGCCTCGTCGGCAAGTTGATCGTCGTCGTGAAGAATCTTGCGCCGCGGGCGATGCGCGGCGAGGAGAGCCAGGGCATGCTGCTGGCCGCCTCGAACGAGGACAAATCGCAGGTCATCGTGATTTCGCCGTCATCCGAGATCGCACCGGGCGCTCGCGTATCCTAGAAGCTGTTTCAATACGCCCTCTTCCTTCCAGGGAGAGTGGTTCAGCGAAACCGAATCAGTGCTTCGAGTTTGGCGGCGGCTCGGCCGGAGTCGATGGACTCCGCGGCGAGTTGGATCCCTTCACGCAGGGAGTTCGCGCGCCCGGCGACAACCAGCGCCGCGCCGGCGTTCAGCAGCGTGTGATGGCGTGCGGGTCCGGACCGGCCCGATAGAACAGCACGAATGACGTCCGCGCTCGCGTCCGGGCTGTCGACCATCAGGTCGGCTGGATGGGTCCGCGGCAGTCCCGCTTCCTCCGGTGTGATCGCGTGCTCCGTCAAGCGTCCGTCGCGCACTTCAATGTAGCGGCTTGTCGTCGTCGTGGTCAGGTCGCAGAGGCCGTCGTCGCCGTGGACGACCCAGGCTTGGACCGCGCCGAGTCGGCGCAGGGCCTCGGCGATGCGCGGGAGCAGCTCGTCACGCGGGACGCCGACGATCTGCCGCGTGACGGCGGCGGGGTTCGTGAGCGGGCCGAGGTAGTTGAAGATCGTGGGCGTGCCGATGGCTCGGCGTACCGGCGCAACAATCGCCATCGCGGGATGCAGCCGTGCGGCGTGGAGAAAGGCGATGCCGATTTCGCGCAGGCACGCGCCCAGGCGCGGCGGCGGCAAGTCCGTGGGCACGCCCAGGGCTTCGAGCACGTCGGCCGATCCGCTGCGCCGGGAATGCGTTCGATTGCCGTGCTTGGCGACGGTTGCGCCGGCACCGGCGGCGACGAGCGCCGCGGCGGTCGAGACGTTGAACGTGCTGATGCCGTCTCCGCCGGTGCCGCAGGTGTCGATGGCATTGGGGTCGTCGCAGGACACGGACGCGACATGACGGCGCAGGACGCGGGCCGCGCCGACGATTTCGTCAACGGTCTCCCCGCGCGCCGCCAGCGCGCGAAGAAATCGCTCGACCGCGTCGGGCGCGAACTGCCCGGCCATGAGCGCCGAGAAGAGGGAATCGGTCCGCTCTGTCGAGAGCGTCTCGCCGTCTGCGACGCGGCGCGTGGCGTTGTCGATCTCCGTTGCCATACCGGGGATTGTACTCGCTTCGCAGCGCAGGCAGACGTCGTCCAGCCGTGGGACGGCGGCATTGCGCCGGATGGTTTGACCCCGATCGGGCGCGGGCGGATAATGCAGTGAATCGGTCACGCCCGCCGGGCCGCGGGCACATCAGGCGGAGGTGACCCATGCCGGTGCCGCTCCTGATTGATACAGATGTCGGAATTGACGACGCGGCGGCGATCGCGCTCGCCCTGGCGAGCGACGCCGTTGAGCTGCGCGCCCTGTGCGGCGTGGGGGGCAATGTGCCGCTGTCGCAGGTCATGACGAACATCGGCCGCCTTCTCACCGCCCTCGCGCCGCCGACGATGCCGATGATCGGTCGTGGCCTGGACCCGCCGCCGGCGCTGGGGCACGCATTGGCCGACCGGCGCGACATCTTCGGGGAGGACGGCCTGGGCGAGTGCGATCTGCCGGGAGCCGCGCCGGCCGCGCGAGACTTTCGCGTGGTCTATCACGAAGCGATCGAGTCGGCCGAAGGGGAGATCGTACTCGCGTGCCTCGGGCCGCTCACGAACTTGGCGGCGCTTTGGCGCGAGTCGCCCGAGCTGCTCCGGGCGGCGAGGCAGATTTATGTCACCGGCGGCGCGGTGTGGGCGCGCGGCGGGGCGGAGAAGGGCGTTGAGTTCAACTTCCATCGCGATCCGGCGGCGGCCGAATTGATGCTCGCGTCGGGCCTGCCGATCACGGTCTCGCCGCTCGACGTGACGTGCCTTGTTTGCTTCGATGAGTCGAACGTTGCGCGGATGGCGGCGAGCGGCTATCGCACCGGCGAGGTGCTCGCGCGCATGCTGCCGTTCCCGGTCGAGCACGATCCCGCCGGCGGCCCGGGGCGCACGGTATTGCCCGATCTCGTGACGCTTGGCAGCCTGATCTGGCCCGCGTTGTATCTCAAAACGCGAGCTCGACTGGAAGTTGCCACAAGCGGGACGGACGCGGGGCGTTGCAAGCCGGTCTTGGGCGGCGATCCCTCCCAGCGCGTCGATCTGCTGACGGCGGTCAACGCCGTCGATTTCCTCGAGAACGTGCTAGAATCGCTCTGCCACGAGGCGTTTGTCGTGTGAACGACCGCTCGGTTGAGTCCGCATGAGCGTCACCCTTCGCATCTCCGGCATGCATTGTGCAGGTTGCGTCTCCAGCGTGGAGCAGGCGCTGCGCGCCGTGCCCGGCGTGCGCGAGGTCTCGGTGCAGCTTCTCACCGAATCGGCCGACGTGCGCGGCGATCTGCCGCCCGAACGATCGTCGCAGCTTGTCGCGGCGGTGCGTGCGGCGGGCTACGAGGCGCAGCTGCTGACCTCGCCATCGGCCGCGACGCAGGCGCTGGTGAATGATTCCGCGGCGCGCGAACGGCTTCGACGGCATCGTCAGGCGCTTGTGCAGGCGATCGGTCTGACGCTGCCCATTCTGTTCCTCGAACACTTTCACCATGCGATGTGGCCTGATACGCGCATCAGCCAGATGCTCTTTCGGTTCACCGAGGGCGTGCTGATGGTCATGCTGATGGTCAGCCCGGCGGGCGCGCCAATCCTGGCGAGCGGGTTGCGCGCGGCGTGGCAGCACACAGGCAGCATGGATCTGCTGATCACGCTCGGCGTGCTGGCGGCTGCGACGGGGAGTGTGTACGGGTCGCTGGTGAACGACGCGGCGTACATTCATTTTCACGCAGCGGCCATGATTCTGGCACTGGTCTGCACGGGGCGATACCTGGAGCAGCGGGCGCGGGATCGGGCGGCGGCGGCCATCGCGTCGCTGGCGCAGCGTGCGCCGCGGACGGCGCTGGTGCGGCGCGGGGCGGCGCTGGTCAGCGTGTCCGTGGAAGAAATCACCGTGGGCGACGCGGTGAGCGTGCCGGCGCACACGGCGATCCCCACCGACGGCGAAGTCATCGAGGGCGAGGCGGCGGTCGATGAGAGCCTGATGACCGGAGAGCCGATGCCGGTGTCCAAACGGCCGGGGTCGACGGTGCTGGGCGGCACGCTGGTGACGGAAGGGATGATTCTCTACCGCGCGACGAGCGTGGGCCGGGCGTCGGCCATCGGGCGCATTCTGGAACTGGTCACGAAGGCGCAATCCGGTAAAACGCCGATGCAGCGCGCGGCGGATCGGATCGCGGCGGTGTTCACGCCGCTGGTGCTGGCGGCGGCAGCGCTGACGTTCATCGGCTGGTGGGCCTGGGGCGGATCGGCGTCGATGGCGGCGCGATCAGCGATCGCGGTGATGGTGGTGGCTTGCCCGTGTGCGCTGGGGCTGGCGACGCCGGTGGTGGTGATGGTGGCGTCGGGTACGGCGGCGCTGCGGGGGATTCTGGTGCGCGATGCGTCGATGCTCGAGGCCATGGGTGGGATTGATACAGTCGTCTGGGACAAGACCGGCACGCTGACCCAGGGCGCGCCGGAGGTGGAGGCATTCGAAGCGATCGGAGGATTTCCGGCATCGGAGGTGTTGCGTCTGGCCGCGTCGGTCGAGCAGCTCTCGACGCATCCCTTGGCGCAGGCGCTGGTTCGGCATGCTCGGCGCGGAGGCGTGTCGTTGGCTTCGCCGAGCACGTTTGAGAGTCGGCCTGGTCAGGGCGTCCGGGCGTCAGTGGAAGGCCGCGAGGTGTGCGTCGGATCCGCGGCGTTCCTGGCCGAGTGCGGCGTAAGCGGGAGTTCGCCAGAGCCATCGAGCGCCGAAGCTCCGAAGGCAGTTGGGCCTCGGGTGTTCATCGCGCTGGACGGAAAGCCAGCCGGATTGGTGTCATTTCGTGACACGGTTCGTCCGTCGTCGGCGTCGGCGGTGGCGCGGTTGCGGTCGCGGGGCATTGCGCAGGAGATGCTCACGGGCGATGAGGCAAGCACGGCTCGGTCCGTGGCGGATGCCGTTGGCATCGAGCGGGTCAGCAGCGCAATAAGCCCGGCGGGCAAGCAGGCGCGCGTGGAAGAACTGGTGCGCTCCGGCCGGCGCGTGGCGATGGTGGGGGATGGCGTGAACGACGCGGCGGCGCTGGCCAGCGCGACGGTGGGCGTGGCGTTCGCGGGCGGGGCCGACGTGACGGGCGAGTCGGCCGGGATACACCTGATCGGATCAACGCCGCATCTCGTGGCGGACGCGGTGGATCTGGCGCGCGTGGCGCGGCGCGTGATCCGGCAGAACCTGTTCTGGGCATTCGTTTACAATGCGCTGATGATTCCATTCGCGGCGACGGGGCGATTGCCCCCGGCGGCGGCGGCTGCGGCGATGGCGGCCAGTTCGCTCACGGTCGTCTTGAATGCCCTGCGCCTGCCGCGTGCGGTGGGCTGGCGACGTGCCGAAGCGGCGGCTGGAATCCGATCGGAAGAATCGGCATGAGGGTCTATCGAGGCGTCGCCGGGATTGATGACGCGCTGCGCGGCGCGGTGCTGACCGTCGGCAACTTCGATGGCGTGCATCTCGGGCATCAGCGCATTCTGCGCACGGCGCGGGCGCTGGCGCACGTGTCGTCGTCGGCGGTGGTGGCGATGACGTTCGAGCCGCTGCCGCTGGCGATCCTGCGGCCCGATGCGGCGCCGCCGCGATTGACTCCGTGGGACGAAAAGCTGGCACAGCTTCAGCGGGCCGGCGCCGACGCGGTCGTTCGACTCGATGCCGATTGGCCGCTGCTGTCGCTCTCGGCGGAGGATTTCGTGCGCGAGATTCTGGTAAAACGGATCCACCCGTCGTACATCGTGGAAGGCCCGAATTTTGGATTCGGCCGCGGGCGAACCGGGAACGTGGATACGCTGCGCACGCTGGCCTCGCGCGGCGGCTATCAGGTACGCGACGTGGAGCCGTACCGTCTTGAACTGCCCGGCGATGGACTGGTCGCGGTCTCCAGCACGTTGATTCGTCGATTGGTGGCCGCCGGCCGCGTCGAAGATGCGGCCAAGTGCATGGGTCGGTCGTACGCGCTGGTGGGGCAGGTTGTTCACGGCGCGGGCGAAGGGCGCAAGATGGGATATCCGACGATCAATCTGGAAGTGCCCGGGCAGTTGATCCCGGCGGAAGGGGTTTATGCCGGCTGGGCCGAGGTCGCAGGCATGCATCGTCCGGCGGCGATCAGCATCGGCACGCGGCCGACGCTGGGCGGCGGTGCGCTGGTGGTGGAGGCGTTTGTGCTGGAGGAATCCGGCGATTGGTACGCGTCGTCAGCGCGGCTGGAGTTCGTCAGGCGGCTTCGCGATCAGCGGAAGTTCGCGTCGCGCGAGGAGCTGACGAGGCAGATCACGCAGGACATTGAACAGGTGCGAGCGCTGACCGCGCGGGAGCCGATCGCCTGAATGAACCGACCAATCCTGATCGACGTGTCGCAAGTCGTCGCACGGCTGGAAGCCGCGCCGCGCGTGATCATTACAACGCACACGCGCGCCGACGGCGACGCAATCGGGAGTGCCGCTGGTTTGGCAAGGTTGCTGGCAGCGCGCGGGGCGTCGGTTGCGGTGATGTTGCACGAGCCGGCTCTGGAGCGGTATGCGTTCCTGACGGCGACCCAGCCGTGCGAGGTGTGGGAAGAATCGGGCATCGCGGCACGATTGAAGGCGTGCGATCTGCTCGTGATCGTGGACACGTGCGCGACGATGCAACTGGGGATGCTGCCGGCGGCGCTGGCCGAGGCGCGGGTAGCGACGGTTGCGATGGATCATCACGTGACGCGCGACCCGGTCGCCAACGAAGCGTGGATCGATGAGCGTGCGGCGGCTTGCGCGCAGATGATCGCGGAATTGTGCGACGCGGCCGGGTGGGCGATGCCTCCGGACGTGGCGACGCTGCTGTTCAGCGGGCTGGCGACGGACACGGGCTGGTATCGCTTTTCCAATGCGGATGCGCGAGTGTTTGAGACGGCGGCGCGGCTGGTGGCGCGCGGGGCGCGGCCGAGCGAGTTGTACGAGCGATTGTATTTGAACGAGCCGATGGCGCGGGCGCGGCTGCTGGGTGAGGTGTTATCGAGTTTTGAGCTGCTGGCGGGAGGGCGGCTGGCGGTGATTCGCGTGACGCAGGCGATGTTGCAGCGGAGCGGCGCGACGCGTGCGATGACGGAGGACCTGATCAACGAGCCGCAGCGCGTCGGCAGCGTCGTGGCGTGTGTGCTGGCGGTGGAGCCGGCGCCGGGTGAGCCGGTGCGCGTGAGCCTTCGCAGCAAGCGTGACGTAAATGTGGCGACGATCGCGGCGCGGTTCGGCGGCGGGGGGCACGAACGGGCGGCGGGCGTGCGCATGGAGGGTCCTTTTGAGGAGGTCATCGAGCAGGTGACCAATGCGGTTTGCCGAGCGCTGGAAGCGACGGCGACAGCGGGAGAGAGCGCATGAACCGGCCGGTGAGTTGGTCGCAGCTTGGCGGCGGGCTGGGTCGGCTTCCGGCGGGGCTTCGCCTGATGATCGGCACGTTTGTCGTAATCATCGGGCTGGGGTATCTGGCGGCGGTTGCCAACGTCTATTACAGCCATCGGCTGGCGGACGGGGCCGAGGGGTTGGGTCTGGGCGACATCCGGGCGGTGTATGGCGGGCTTCGCGCGGGAGATGCGAAGGCCGGCGGCGCGGCAACATCGCGCATGCTGACGATGGTTCGCGGTGCGATGCGGCAATACTTCGACTCCGACGAGGACTACGCGATTCTGGAGAAGTGGTTGGTCGCCGGCGCCGATCCCGCCGGGCTGGATGCGGGTGAGGGCCGGCAGACGCCACGTCGCGTATTGATTCGCAGCTGTCTGCGGTGTCATGCCGTCAGCACGGGCTCGGAGATCGCGCGGAAGGCGCCGTTCGGACAGGATGAATTCGACGCCGATGCGGCGATGCTCGCGCGGTTCACCGGGTCTGGCGGCAAGAGCGACGGGAGCACAGGCGTTGAGGCTGGCGAGTCGTCTAACAAGACGGGCACCTTCGCGCCGCCGCAGTACGACGTGCCGCGCCTGCTGCTGATCAGCCATCAACACATGCTTGCGATTCCGATTTTCACGATTCTCCTCGGGGGGTTGTTTGCTTTGACGCGGTGGCCTGCGAGGTTTCGGGCGGTCCTCGTGCCGTTGCCGATGCTGGCGACGCTGCTCGATTTTTCGGGCTGGTATCTGGCGCGGGTCTGGAGCGGCGGGGCTTGGCTGATCGCCGTCATGGGCGGCGTTTTCGGGCTGGCGTTTGGCGTGCAAATCCTCGCGATTCTGATTGATTTGGCGCGGCCGGCGAGCCGCGAGCCAAGCGCGTAAGGTGGGCAGAATCAGCCGTGGGAGTCGGGTCGTTTTGCGGGCCGGAATCAGCTTATAATGAGTTACGCACCGCCAGGTCATGCCGCAGCGGTGCGGGAGATGCCGATGACGGCTGCGTCGCACACCCATCCCGACGAGTTGCTGGAAAAACTCCAGTCGCTTCGCGCGAATATCGAGTCGGTGTTCATCGGCAAGAGCGAGGCGGTCACGCAATTGCTGATCGGTCTGATCGCGCGTGGCCACGTTCTGATCGACGACGTGCCCGGCGTGGGGAAGACGGTGCTCGCGCGAGCCGTCGCGCGGAGCATTGACTGCCGGTTTTCGCGGATTCAGTTGACACCGGATCTGCTGCCGTCCGACATCCTCGGCGTGAGCATTTACAACGACAAGACGGGGATGTTCGAGTTTAAGCGCGGTCCGGTCTTCACCAACATTCTGCTCGCGGACGAGATCAACCGCACGACGCCACGCACGCAGTCGGCCCTGCTCGAAGTCATGAACGAAACGCAGGTCAGCATCGACGGCCAGACGATGCGCCTGGATCAGCCGTTCATGGTCATCGCGACGCAGAATCCGTTCGAGTTCGAGGGAACGTACTTCCTGCCCGAGAATCAGCTCGATCGGTTCATTCTGCGTATACGGATTGGCTACCCCGCGCGGGAAGATGAGCGGTTGATTCTCCGCCAGCAGCCGGAGCGTGCCCCGCTGGAGAGCCTGACGCCGGTGATGCAGGCGGCGGATGTAATGCGATTGCAGGAACTGGCGGATCAGGTGCGCGTGGACGATGCCCTGATGGATTACCTTCAGGACCTGGTGGATGCGACGCGCCGGCACGATGCGTTTGAGATCGGCGTTTCGCCGCGCGGAGCGCTGGCGCTGCTGCGTGCGGCGCGGGCGTCGGCGCTGCTGGCCGGACGGAACTACACCGTGCCGGATGATTTCAAGACGCTGGCCGCGCCGGTGTTCGCGCACCGGGTCGTCAACAAGTCGTATTTGCGCGACGGGCATGCTGCGTCGAGCGATCAGATTCTGCGCGACTTGATCGAACAGGTGCGCGTACCGGTGTGACGCGCGGCGACCGAGAGGGCCGGCGCCGCGGCGGCGATGCCGGATGGTGCCCATGTTTCATCATGTATCACGCTGGCTTGCCGGGGTGCGACTTCTGCCCGTGCATCGGCTGGGGCTGGGTCGCGGGGGATTCTTTTTCATCGTCGGCACCGCGATGGTCGGAGCCGCCGGCCTGGATGCCGACGCCAATCTGCTCTTGATTCTGTTCGGTCTCTGCTGCGGCGGGATCGTCTTGAGTTTTTTCGCCGGCTGGCGGGGCTTGCGCGGTTTGCAGGTTGAGCGTGTGGCGCCCGAGACGGTCGTGCAGGGTCAACCGTTTGAGATCCGTTATACGCTGGTCAATCGGCGGGTCTGGGGTTGCGCAAGGGGGATTCAGCTTCAGGACATCAGCGCATCGCGCCATCGGCTGACCGTGGCGCAGGCATTGGTGCCGGCGCTCCGGCCGGCCGAGCAGATCACGCTGACGGTCCCCGCCGTCGCGACGATGCGCGGCCGAGTCAAACTCTCGCACTTGCGTTTGAGCACGCGCTTTCCGTTTTCGATTTTCACAAAGAGCCTGATCCTCCCGCGGCCGCAGGAGATCATCGCCTTTCCACGGTTGTGCCGGATCGCATTGCCGATTCGTCAGATCAGTCAATCGGCCGATTCGGCTTCAAGCGGGTTGCTGACGTCCCGCACGCGAGGCGACGATGAGTATTACGGGATTCGTGAATACCGATCGGGCGACAACCCGCGGCGGATTCACTGGCGGCAGAGCGCTCGCACCGGACAACTCATGATCCGAGAGATGTCGCGCTTTCAGGATCACCGCATCTGGTGCATCGTCCACACGCGCGTGGACCGGGGCGATGTGAATCAATCGGAGAACCTGGAGCGGGCGATTAGCGCCGCGGCAACGGTCTTGTGCGATGCGCTGGAGCAGGGAGCGCGCGTCGGGCTGATCTGCGACGGCCAGCCGTTCTGCGTCATGCCGCCGGGGGCAAGCCGCGCCTATCGGCCGCGCCTGCTGCGCGAGCTGGCGCTGCGCGCGGGCAGTCCGAACGCCGAGTTGGCCGAGCCGTTGCGCCGATTGGCGTGGCCGGCGCGGTGGCGTGGTCCGTGCTTGTTGTTCGCGGCGCGGGTGGATGACGATCTTCGAGCGGCGGCGGACTGGCTGGGGCGGCGTGCGGGGCCGACGGTGCTGCTGGCGCCGGGGACGCCGGCGTTTGAGACGCATTTTTGTTTTGAGGACAGGCCGGACTCTTCTGTTCCGCGGCGCCGCGGATCCAGACCTGCTTCGCGCAGTGACGCGATCATTCGGGGAGGTCGCGGATGATCGCACCCCGCTCGCTGATGCACGTCGGTCTGCTGGTGCTGTCGCTGGTCAACATGCTGCCGGCGCTGGAGGCCGAGGACGCGTGGTGGTATCTCGCGCTGGCGTCCGGCGCGGCGATGGTCAGTTTCGCGCTGTCGGGATCGAAATGGACTGATTCGGTGCGCCCGTCCATGATCACCGCGGGCGTGCTGTGTGCGGTTATTTATACCGTGTATGAAATGTTCCTGCGCACGGACGAAGCGCCGGTGTACATCCTGAACCTCGCGCACTTCATCATCCTGCTATGCTGCTGCAAGTTCTTCGAATTGCGCACGGCGCGCGACGCTGGCATCATCGTGCTCATGGCCTTTCTGCTGCTTATCATTGGCGCGTTTGTCAGCGCCAGCCTGTTGTTTGCCGTGGTGATCCTTATTGATCTTACATTCGGCGTCGCATGGCTGCTGGAGTTTCACACCCGATGTGAGGTTCAGCGTGTCGCCGCATCGGCCGCACAAATCCGTTCGATCGCTCGTCCGTCGCAAGAGGATGACATCGAAACACCGTTCACCCTGCGAACCCGACTCACCGGGGCATTGGGAAGCTCGCTCGGCCTCGCGGTTGTCGCCCTGGTGATCTTCATTGCCATTCCGCGCGGCTGGAGCACGGGATTGTTCGGGCGGATGCATCGGATGGTGCCCACCGCCGTCAGCGGGTTTACGGATGAAATCACGCTGCGCGACGCGGCGATCTTTGAGGATCCGACGCCGGTCATGCGGGTCCGATTCACGCAGGCCGGGCGCGTTCTGACCGATGAGGACATTCGCCCGTTGATGCGCGGCAGCACGATGGATCGCTATGTGCGCGGGCGATGGGAGCGGACGCACAGCTACGCACCCGCGCGGCGGCACGCGCAGCGCGGGATCAGCGTTGAGCCGCTCTTCAACGTTTCGACGCGCTACGTGCCCACCGATCTGATGGAGCAGGACATCACGCTGTTTCAGCCGACGCGCGGGAACCTGTTCGCGGCGTACCCCCCGGTCTACTTCGGCTCGAACGATTTCTCGTTCCTCCAGCAGGATCCGGTCGATCTGTGCCTGCACACGCCGCAGGTGCCGCGGCGCGACGTGCGCTATTATGTCTATTCTCTTCGCCCGGATCGCCCCGTTTTCAATCGGCGGATCGAGTTCTCGCCGCGGACGTATTACCGCCGGGACGAAATCTCCGTCATCGCGCCGCGGGTCATCGATTTCGCCGTGGAGCTATGCCGCGACTTCGGCAACGCACTGGACCCCCTTCAGCGCGAAACGATCGTGGCGCAGATCGAGCGCCATTTCGCCCAGGGGCCCTACACCTACACCCTCTCGCGCGGGCGGCCGCCGCACGGCGTTGATCCCGTCGAGGATTTTCTGTACACCTCACGAAAAGGACACTGCGAGTACTTCGCTTCGGCGATGGCCGTCGTCTGTCAGGCAGCCGGCATTCCTGCCCGCCTGGTCACCGGTTTCGCCGGTGGCGAGTTCGATCCGGCGTCGGGCACGTTTCAGTTTCGGCAGAAAGATGCCCACGCATGGGTGGAGGTGTTCATTCCTGAAAAGGGCTGGTTGCCCTTCGATCCGACGCCCGCTGTCGGCGCGCGGGAGATCAACCGCGGGGGTGGATTGTTGGCACGGATAGTTCACTGGGTTGATCTGTTGCGCGCGCAGTGGTCCTCGTCCGTGGTGTTGTTTGACGCGAACCGCCGCGGTGGACTGTTGGCGCGCTTCGGCGACTGGTTCAGGACGCTGGGCGCCGCCGGGCAGGACGGCTCGGCGATCGGAACGATCAAGGCGCTTCTCATGGGGCCGGAGATGATCCGGCCGATCGAACGCGTGATGTATTGGCTGCTGATGTTGTTGATCGCGGCCTTGCTGGTGATCCTCGTCCGTGTACTTTGGCTGACGACGCTGATCGTCCGTGCTTATCTTCCCGGTCCGAGTGGACCGGCTAGTCGCCACCCGCGACGGGCGGATGCGCGTTTTTACGATCGCCTGCTGGCCCTGCTGGAGAACAAAGGCCACGCCAAGCCCGTCTGCCTGACTCCGCTCGAATTCGCCCAGCGCCTCGCGCGGTCTCACCGCGACTTGAGCGAGATGCCGACTTTCGTACACTGGTTCTACGAGGCGCAGTTCGGCGCGCGCCCGCTGCCGCGCGATCGCATTCGGCGACTGAACGGTTTCCTCCAGCGATTGCGGGATGACCCCGCCTTTGGCACTCGGTGAAAGGGAGTTCCCATGCTTCGTAGCGATGTGCCCTTTGGGCTTACCGGTATCCTTGTGTGTTGCACGCTTGGTTTGCTGTGGCAGATCGGGTGCGATTCGGGGAAGCCCGCCTCTCCCAGCGAGCCCAAGCCGTCCGCGCCCGGTGAGGCCGCTCCATCCGCCGCGACCTTGTCGGGTTCGACCGGCCAGCCCGCGCAGCCGTCCCCGCCGGATCATTATGGCGACCGCGTGGTCGAGGGCATCGTGAAACTCGGCTCGGCCCTGCCGCCGGCGCGGCCGCTTCAGCTCACCGCCGATCCGGTCTGTGCCCGTCTGCATGGCGGCAAGCCGGTCTTTCCACAGGGGCGTGACGTGGGAGCCGAGGGCCTGCTTCCTCATGTGTTTGTCTATATCAAGCGAGGCATCGACGGCAAGTACACGCCGCCGTCCGAGCCGGTCGTGCTCGATCAGCGCTCGTGCATTTACGTCCCGCATGTCTTCGGCATCCTGTGCGGCCAGACCCTTTCGATCCGCAACGGCGATCCGACGGCGCACAACGTTCACGCGCTGGCCAAGAAGAACGAGGCCTTTAACATCGCCCAGGCCAACCAGGGCGCCCAGGCGACCAAGGTCTTCAACCGGTCCGAAGTCATGCTCAAGATCAAGTGCGACGTGCACAACTGGATGGAGGCCTATGCCGGTGTGCTGACACATCCGTTCTTCGCGGTGACAGCCGAGGACGGCGCGTTTCGCATTCCGCGTCTGCCGCCGGGCAAGTACACCGTCGAGGCGTGGCATGAGTTGTTCGGCACGATGTCGCAGGAAGTGGATCTGACGACCGCCGCCGGCGCAAAGCTGGAGTTTGTTTATAAGAAGTCGCCGTGATTCGACGCGTCAAGCAGGCGGAATGGGTTCATGCGTCCGCATGAATTCGCGTAAGCGGTCCCAAAGCAAAAGCCCCAGGCAGGATTGCCCGGGGCTTTTTGATTTGAGCACTTCAACGCAGCTCATGGCCGCATCGTCTCGAAACGATCATCGCATCCGACGGTTCGTTCGAATCCGTCTGCGGATGCCGTAGCCCACCGCCATGAGCGGCAGGAGGCCGCCGGCGCCGCAATTGCCCGCGCCGACGCCGCAGGCCGCGGGCGTCGGGATGGGCGTCGGCGTTGTGCCGGGACCGCCGGGGGCCGTGTCGCACAGGTCACCGATGCCGTCGTTGTCGCTGTCGCGCTGGAGCGGGTTGGCGATGTTTGGACAATTGTCAAGATTGTCCGGCACGCCGTCGTTGTCCGTGTCGGTCGGCGCAACCGGTCCGCCGCCGTCGCCGCTGATGCAGTCGACGAATCCGTCGCCATCGAGGTCGATGTCCGGCACGCCGCAGCCGCATACCCCCGGAGCGATCTTCGCCGGATCAGCCGGGCATCCGTCGCAGACATTGCCCGCTGCGTCGTTGTCGGCGTTGGCCTGATCGGAGTTGGCGACCGTCGGACAGTTGTCGCAGGCGTCGGCGAACCCGTCGCCGTCGCTGTCGATCTGGCTGGGGTTGAAGACGAACGGACAGTTGTCAAGGTTGTTCGGCACGCCGTCGCCGTCGGAGTCGTTGTCGCACGGATCGCCCATGCCATCGTTGTCGCCGTCGGTCTGGGACGGGTTGGCGATGAACGGACAATTGTCGCAGACATCTCCGACGCCGTCGGAGTCGGTATCGGTCTGCGTCGGGTTGGCGTCATCCGGGCAGTTGTCGTTGACGTCCTGGATCCCGTCGCCATCGGTGTCAATGAAAGCTTCGTTGACCACAACTTGCGTGGTCGTCTGTCCGGACAACGGCGGCGGACCCGACAGCGGGTTCGTGATGGTGAGCGTGACCGTGTACCCACCCGGAGGCGACGGATTGTTGTAGGTCTTCGTCACGACGGGCAACGTCGATGTCGTGCTATCGCCGAAGTCCCACAGGTAAGTCAGGTTCGGGTTGAGCAGGCCCTGCTCATCGCGCGAGGCTGTGCCGTCGAACGTCACGCGCAGCGGCGCCGTGCGATTCGGGTTGGTAAGATCGTCCGGAAACGTCACGGCAATCGCCGGGAACAGTTGCGGCACGACGTTCCCGTTGATCACCTGGATCGGCGCGCTGTAGGCCGTCTTGCCGGTCGTGACCATCGTAATGCGATCGGGGACGCCATTCGGATTGCCGTCGGTGAAGCTCCAGACGCGATAAGTCACGGCCGTGCCGGTGCCCGGATTGGTGGCCAGGCGCAGGCGTTTGTTAGTTGGTACGGACAGAATTGTATAGAAGCCGGGCGTAACACCCGTGCCGCCGGTGATGCGCACCTGATCGCCGGCGCGGAATTGTGTGGCGATGAAGTTCGCGTTGGGATCCTCAAGGATGAACTGGCCGCCGATCGTGCTGACCGTGGTGGACGCGCCGCCGCCGATCAGGGCATTTGAAACGATCGTGAACGCAAGGCCGGCCGAGGCGGCGTTGTACGGCACGCCGGTGACGGCATTGGCCTGCTGGCCGGAGAGGGTTCCTTCGACGCGCCAGACTTCGGCGCCGGCGGTCGAGTCGTCGATGCAGGTGACCGACCATCCCTCGAGCTTCGACGCCGCGATGTCAACCGCGATGGCGCCAAGCGTGCCGCGGCCCTTGTTGGTGACATCGGGCCGAGGCGTGGAGTTCTTCGGATCGACCACGCCGTCCTGGCCGGGGCCGGGGACGAGTCGCGCATAGAAGCGATACGTTCCGTCGCTCAAACTGTTAAGCGGAATCTGCCGCGTGTCGTTGACGACGCCGGGACCGCTTTTTGGGCCCTGGTTGAGCAGGGTGCCGTTGTAACCCGACGAGTCGTTGTCGGCGTAGATTTCGATGTTCGTCCCGCCGGCGAAGTCAAAGGCTTCGAACTGCAACGGGTAGGATCCGTTTGGCGCGGTGCCGCCCGGCGGGCGGATGAAGCGCAACTCGGGGACCTCACGCGAATTCCACAGGAACGTCACCAGCGAGTGCGTCGGCTGGGTGATGATGTTGGTGATCTGAATGCCGCTTTGCGGATTGACGCCGTACCAGTTGGAGTTCGGATCGGTCGTGGCGTTCCACAGATCGCCGGTGGTGAACGGATCGCCGGCGTCGCCCGCGTTCTCGCCGTTCTCCAGTTGGTGCAGGCCGTCGGCCTGGAGGATCGAGTAGGCGAAGTGGCCGCCGATGCGCTGTTGGAGCGGTAGACCTTCGAAGTTGGCCCCGAAGTCGGTATGCATGATCATCATGCCGTCGCCGGGGAGGATGCGAGAGAAATTGACCTGATCCGGGCTGATCGGAATCTGCCGTGTCAGCCGCCAGAAGTAGAACCGCTCGCCGGGGCGATTGAGATTCGTGTAGTAATACACCGCACGGAGCGGGTCGAAGGCGTAGTCGGTCAGCACAAGGGTCGTCAGCACGCCCGGCGAGACCTCGGTGCGGATGTCATTCGTCTGTATCCACGGCTCGTGCGGCGGGACGGCCGTCGCGCCGGTGCCCTGTTCCTTCAGGAAGGGCGCGGGGTGTACCAGCGCGCCCGACATGATGTCCCAGATGCCGACCGGGAAGTTCTCGATGCCGTTGATGTACACGTCGTAGTCGTACAGGTCGGGGTAGCCTTCCCAGACGTGCAGGAATTCATGAGCCATGAGGCCGATGCCGAAGTCGTTCACGACCTGGCCCGATTCGCCGACGCTGTCGATGGCGGTGACAAAGTCGGAGAATTGCGTGGGCACGGTCGCCGGCTTGCTCAAGGGCGATCCCGGCGGCAGGTTGTCGTTCACGAGCATCGGCAGATCCATCGCCGGCGCGGGCAACTGGAAGAGACCGCGTCCGCCGGCCGCCAGCCCGTCGGCGTAGAGATTGGGCGGCAGCAGGATCGTGCCGGAGCAGAACAGGGTGCCGCCGACGTCCATGGTCACGTCGTCGAAATCGAAGGCTTCGTCCAGTGCCGCGATGGTGTCTTCGGTCATGCGGCGGCGGTTGAAGGGATACCGGCTGCCAGGTCCGCCATCGTTGGGCGTCGTCGGGAACTCGTCGAGCGCGTAGTTTTCCGTGTTCAAGGCGCGAGACTCGCCGAGATCCAGCAGGCCGTCAAGGTTGAAGTCGCGCTTGATCGGACTGTTTCCCCGGACGATGTTGATGTCTACCTTGCCGAAGATGGTCGGTGGCGCGCTGGGCGGCTGGGTGTTGATGACAAACACGTTGTTGAAGCTGTCAATGGCGTAAATCTGCTCGGCCGGCTGATCGACGTTGGGCGCCAGATCCTGAACGGGCGGTAGCGTGGCCGCCATGTTCCCCGGCGTCACGTCGGCGGTGAAAATGTCGACGATGGCCAGTTGGTTCATGGAGCGCGTGATTCCATAGAGGATGCCGCCGAACTCGGCGCGAAACGCCAGTTGATAGACCGGTTCATCCATCACGCCGACGATGTTGCTGACGCCCGTGCCGGGGTCGATGATGTAGAGGTTGTCATTCAGGGCGCTGACGGCGAACATCATGCCCGAGCTTGAATCCACTTCGACGCTGGTCGGCGCGAAAAAGTCCACGTTAAAAGCGAATGTGCACTGTCCAGTCGTGCGGTCGACGGTATAGACGCGCCCGAAAAGCCCGAAGAGCTGCGTGGTCAGACAATACATCACGTCGGAGTTCGAGTTGTACGTCAACCCGAGAATGTCTTCATCATTGGGTATGCCTGTGAGCGAACCAATGATCTCCACGGGAATCGGCGTCGTGGACGTCATGGTCGGGAAGTCAAAGCGCAGCAGTTGCCGGGCCGACGGATTGGTGGTGTAGGTCTTCATCTCGCTGATCACATACGCCAATCCGCGTCCGCCCTCGAAACTGCTCGGAATGTTCGTCAGCAATTCGATCGACATCTGGTTGCCGGCATCAAAGCCGTTGGCGCCGTGGACGTTGTAGGCCCAGGGACCTGCCGGCGGAATCGTCCCGTCCGGACCGCCCGCGCCCGACGGCGTGCCGGTGCCGATGTCTTCTCCGTAATAATTCGTGCTCGTTGGGGAAGTCACTTCGCCAAGACGACCATCCCCGCCATACTGCGTTCCGCCGAACGTGCCGAGCGTGGAGTGGGCCTGCAAGTGATAACGCGACGAGGGCAGATCGGTGTATTCCGGCGGTCCATCGTAGAAATCAATGAAGCTGTCGCCGTTCGTATCGAGGCTGTCGGGGTAGATTCGCTCGCCGCCGCCGGATGGCTGACCCGGATCGACTGAACCGTCGCCGTATTCGCCGTCGCCCTGCGGATCGACCGGATCCACCGGAAACGGATCGAGCAGAACCGGCGGAGTGCCACTTTGGCAGTCGGCTCCGGGAGGAATCGGTACGCCGTTGAGGTCAACGGGCACACAAGGCACCATGGGTTGCGCGACACGAGCGCGCGAGCCGCCGGTGTTTGGATTAAACGCGATGGTCGGATCCGCCAGATTGTCCGTGGGCTGCTGCGGGTCGAACGGAACCATGTTCGGGATCGCGACCGGAAAATCCGGAGCACGCGGCGTCGGTGGAACGGCCACGCCGGCGTTCACATGCACTTCCTGCCAGTAATCGGCCCACCAGCCTTCGTAGTCCCACGGATAAACACTCAATGCCGGCGGCACGGTCGCCACGTCTGTCAGAAATTGATTGAGGTCAGATCGCTGAATCATCTTGCTGCCGGGACCGGTGGATTCCAGCCAGCGATCAGGGCCGTCGTACTGGTTGTTGCCGCACCGCGCGATCAGGGCTTGCACGTCGCCCGGGTAATTGTGACTGATGTAGTCGATCGCGAACTGGCGACTGATCGGATCGGGGTTCTTGGCGCTGGGGTCGAGCCTCACCCAGCGTTCCGGCGGATTGCTGACGGTCGGATCGTATTTGACAAGGAAATCCTCGTACGGCTCGGGGAAATCCCACTGCCCGTCGCGGTCGATGTCCGTGCAGATTTCAGTCTGCTCGATGATCGTGTTAAGGCCGTTGGCATTGCAGCCGGGGGTGCCCCAGCCACTCCGCGTCGGTTCCAGCAGCCGGTCGTAACGGCCGTTGTTGTTCAGATCGAGAAACCGCTCACCCGGCGTCCACCAGCCGTCGACCAGGCCCGGCGTGCGAACGGTCACCGGTGCCATGATATCGAGGGGCGTGCCCGTGCCCGGCATATTGCCGTTGTAGTCGATCAGGATCATCTGCTCGGCTTCAAGCAAACGCTCGCTGGCTCCTTGCGTAAACGTTCCGTCGCCGTCTAGGTTGCTAAATTGAATTCGAAAACCGTTCAGCGACGTCGCGCCGGCTACGTTTGTCGCGCCGCCCGGACCGCTCACCACGTCGCCGATCGGCAGCGCCGGCCACGGCACTTCCACCCAGCCGTACACGTCGCCGCTCACGGTCACCGTGCGATAGGAAATCTCGTGCCAGTACTCGGCGAACGACGCGACGTTAGGCTTGACCTTGTCGAAGTACTGGTCCCAGATCTGATTCCTATTCGCCAGCACCAGCGGGTTCCCGCCGACGCTCTTGCGCGGCACAGCCAGCATGACCACGAAGCGCCGCTCCTCGGCCGATGCCTGACGCACCGACGCAGGGAAGGCCGCTACCATGCCCACGATTGACAAATAAACAAACGTCTTCGTTATGCGAAGCCTGCGCCGCATCATTCGGTCTCCCACACTCATCGTCGACGGACGAGCTGTCCCCACTTGGCTCTCACGGCTGGTTGGCTCGCCTTGCCATCGCTTGCGGTGGCGGGGGCGCGATGGCCGCTCGGATTGGTCGGTGCTTCCGGGTTGTCTTGCGCAAACCACGACCACGTTCGGCTTGCCCACTACCGCTTTATTCTATCTCCCCGGGCACTGTCCACCAAAGCGGTAAGTGCCTCGTTCTTCAGAAAAACGGGCTTGTGATTGAATCTTCGGACCTGCCGTAAGTGACCGATAACGCAGTAGTTAGATGCAATCTCGGACTGCTCCACGCCGGAAAGCCTTCAGCCGTGTGCCGGATAGGAGCCGTGAACCGTCAGCCGTGAGCAAAGGGCCGCAGGGCAGCGGCCAGTGGACAATGGCTAGAACTGGTTTCAAAACTCCTCTCCCCCTTGGGGGTCAGGCTCGTGTATGTGCCGTTGTTTAACTGCTAGAACTGGTTTTAAAACTCCTCTCCCCCTTGGGGGAGAGGTTGGGTGAGGGGGAAAAGTAGCTCAAACGAAAGGATTCACCCTCACCCGAGCCTCTCCCTGAAAGGGAGAGGGTTTTTAAACAGCTTGTTATGAAAGGGAGAGGGGGTTTTGAAAGAGCTTGTAATAGTCAGTGGTCGGCGGCGGCCGTCGCGGCCGGCGCAGGGTGTGTCCTCGCCGCGGCGGAGTGGCGAATTGACGCATCGAGAGACCGCGCGGTCGCGGCTCGGATCGAGCGCGATGGGGGGGCATAATTCTGATATTTGACTATTTTTGATACTTATCGTGGCAGGCCTGGCAGGTCTGGCCCACTTTGGTGATCAGTTCCTTCGCGCCGGCCTCGTCCTTCTTCTTCAGGTTCTGCGCGAGGGTAACGCAGTCCTGTGCCATCTTTGCGGCCCAGGCCTGGTAATCGGCGGCCTCGTTCTGGTAGCTGTTGGCGTTGGCCACTTCGGCGAGAATCCACGCCGATTGCGATGCCTTGTTCCATTGCTTGTCGAGCAGGCCGTCCTTGATCTCACCGAACAATTTCTTCTGGCCCTCCATCATTTCGTGGATCGGCTGAACGGGTTTGTAGGCGCGGGCGGCGGCCGGTTTCGGGTCTTCCGAATAGCCGAGTTGGGTTGCCGCCAGGAAAGCGCCGAGGCCCAGCAGGGCGACGATCAACGCGCGAACACGTACCGGATTCATGGTCATCCTCCGTAAGGATCGGTCAGAAAACTACCCTGTTCCGACGCGGTGATTGTCCGTGAGACGCGCCGCGGCGTCAAACCTGGGCGCATTGAGCGCGCGACGCGCAAAAAAAACGGCCGTGACGGACTCCCGCTTGCCGCCACGGCCTGTTATCTGGAGCCTCGACCCTCTCCCCTCGTGGTCGAAGGCCCCATGCACGCAATGTGTTCCATCCCCGAAACCGAAAAGCACCTCGCGATTCAAACTGCGCTTAGTGAACGATGCACCCGCCGGGGCGGGCAGCCGCGTTCTGCGAGGACCATTCAATGCGATGCACGAGCACACCGGGACCGCGACGCCTTGCCGGCTCGCGCAGGTAGATTCCACTCCACCCTGCAACCGCCGCAGGAAGCGGCATGTTCGGCGTGGCGGGTCCCGGTCGCTCGCGTCGCATCGGCTCTGCTTCCCCGTTTCCGGATTTCCAAAGACAACCGATCTCGCAAAAACCCATCCAGCGTAGCGCGCCGGGCGACGCGATTGTTCGAGCGGGCCGCATGGTCCTGTTGACTTCGCCTTCCATCGTGTCGCTCCGCCGGCAGCCTGTCATGGGCAGTGTCGGCTCGCTCAACACGCGACGAGCGCGGAGCGAGCCAACCGGGAGGACGAGTTCCCCTGCCCAGGATCAATCCTTGCGCGGCCTGTCGGTGCATGCCGTTCGCCCGAATCGGCGGCGATGAACTGGCGCGGCCATGGTGTCGGGCGGCCGGCGAGCGGACGTGCGAGGAGGCTTGCCGGCGGATCAACGTTTGTCTTCTTGCTCGTCACCCGGAAACGAAAGCCGGGCTCGGATTCTCACCGAAGGCGTCGGCGTTTGAATCGGTCGCTCGCGGTCTCGGGACTGGCTCCGCCGCGAGAATCGACCGGCGTCTCACGCCTTCTGTGCTATTCTTCCCTTTCGTCTTGTAAAGACAAGTCCGCAGTTCGGTTTTTTTCGCCCAATTTTTGCATCGTTGGCCGTGGAATGCGGCGTGCGTGCATAGGCACGCGCAGATGTGTGCGAAACTGGGCATTCATTCGCAGAATCACGGTGCGGGAGGCCCCGCCTGGGTCGGTGGGAAAATGAGGAGCGCGGGCTGCCTCAACGCCGGCTGGCGCGGATCGTGGCCTGCGGCGCTTCGATGCGATTGGTATTGCGATTCCAAATCAAGAGCGGCCCGCGCCACATGCTCAATTTCTGCGTGCGTTCGTCCTGATCGGTGATGCTGGCGTCGGCTGATGCGCTGCCTTCGACGCGCACTTCGTTCGTGCTTTTCAGGAATTGCACATGTTCGCCCATGACCGTGCGCGTGTTCTCTCGAAGAAGCACGGCGTGCCGCGCGATGAGACGTTCGAGGTCCGTGGCGCGCGCCATCGTGTCGCCGCCGGCCGCCGCGCCGCGCCGCGTGCTGAACTCCAGCAGCAAATTGCCGCATGTGAGACTGCCGCGCCGTCCGTCGCCGAGGCTGCGCATCGCGCGCTCGGAAATGTTGAATGCGGAAGCGAGCTGGTCCTTGTTGACCATTTGCCGGCCGCTGCGATGCTGCATCTCGACGTCGCGGTCGAAGGCGACGAGGCCCCGATCGACGATGTAGTCCATGCCGTTGCGCCACTTGACGATGGTCTGACTCGGTCCGTCGCTGCGCATGGAACTCATGAGCGGTCCGCTGCTCGCGCCCGATGCCGCTTCGCGCCGCCGCGCGCTGGCCGTGGCAAATTGATAATCCTCCACGCCGAGCATGCCCGCGCCGGGGACGGACATCTGCTCGCGAAGCAGATCGGTGGTGATCTGATCGCCGAAAATGCTGATGCGGCTAAGCAGTCGGCCGCGCGCGGGGTCGGGCGTAAAGGGCATGTCGATGGAGCCGGCGTAGCGGGCCAGGGCCGCGGTGAAGGCGATGCACGCATCGCCCGGAACCGCGCGCAACACCGATGGTGTTCCGACGATGGCGGCGAAAACGGAGACCTGCTTCAATCCGTAATCGGTCGGCTGCAACAGGTAGCTGCTGCCGACGGCTTCGGCGTGGCCCTCGGCGACGATGAAGACCGGTCGCGGTCGCTTGCCTGGAAGCCCCGTGACGCCACGGCGGGACTTGGGTGCATCGGGGCGGGCACGACCGGTCGCGGCGCGTGCCAGCCAGAACTGATCCAGCCAGCCGGTCGCCTTCGCGACGGTCTCCGGTTCGGGCGGCGCCTTGCCGAATCGCACGGTGAGCTTGTCGCAATCGACGGTGAAGCCCTCGGACTTGGTGCGGACCTTTCCGAGAAAGACGCCGTAGTTCTTCGCCAGGCGAAACTGGACTTGCTCCTTCCAGCCGATGTGGACTTTTGTCGGTTTGCTCAACTTGCGACCGCCGAAGTCCTGCCGGCTCAAGAGCCACGCGCGGCCCGGCCCCGGCACGTCGATCGACTCGTTGTCCAGATCGATGTCGATCTTGTGGCCGTAGACGGCGATGTCGGTGTAGGCGGCGCCGGCCCATTTCTTCGGCGAGGCGCTTTCGATCAGCGCTTTGACCAATTGCTCGCCGTTGCGGATCGTCGCTTTGAGTATACTTGCGTTGGTGATCTGGAGGCCTTGCTCCGGGTCGGACACGTACACGTCGCCCTGGGCGTCCAGTTCCTCGATGCCCAGGCGCGGCTTGTCCTGCACCGTGCGGCCGTCGGGCAGGGTACGCGGCGGCGGCGGCGGGGTCATGGCCATGACCGCGTGCATTTTCTGCGCGCGAAACTCGGCGCGATTCTGCCGCGCCGAGACGTTGCCCTCGGCATCGACGACGTGCGGCCGACTCTGCCCGTCGGCGCAGAGCATCATGGTGGCGGAGAGCTTCTCCGCGAAGATCATGTCGCCCTTCTGGTGGAGGCGAACCGCGCCCGACATGTCCACGTGCTGAATGTTGTCGGCGATTTGATCTCCGGAGCGAGGCACGCCGAAGGTCACCGCGACTTCGTCGGCGGCGAGCGAGTCCTCGCCCTGATTCAATAGGACGTTGCCGTGAAACCACGCGCGGCGGAGGAATTCCTTGTTCCTGGTTTCCGGTTGACCGGTGGCCGGGTTGATGCGTTCCACGTTTCGCTGGCCCAGTTCGATATCGACGCCGCGGGTCCAGCGAATCTTGACCGAGTCGCGCGGTTTGTGCTTCGTGCCATCGCCGGAGTCCGCCGTGACTTCCGATGTGGATTCACGAGCGTCCTCGCTGCCGTCGTCAAACATGCTGCCGGCGCCGTCGACGTGCGCCACGCCGCGCTTCTGATCGAAAAACACCTCGCGGCCCGTCAGCCGCCGCGCCGCCGACAAGGCCAGTTCCACCGGCATCGCGTCATCGCCCGACAACCAGACCTGCCGCCGTTCGTGACGATAGACCAGTTGCTTGCAGTGCCCCTTGCCCTGATCGCTCTGGATTCGCACCGGGTTGCCGATCGCCACGCAATCGAACCGTCGCCCCGTTTGCTCCGCCGGGTTCATCGTGAGCGGGCGCAGCTCCAGCGGGCCGTCCCAGGTCAGCAGCAGGCGCGTGCGGTCTTCTTCACCCGTGTTTCCATCCGCTGACTCACCCGGCAGCGCGGAGGCCATGCCCGAGCGAGATGCTTCCGCCGTGGGCGGCGAGCCGACGGATTGCGCAGCGGTCTCGGCGGGATTCCCGCGAAAGGTCATGTCTTCCCGCGCGGCTTTTCCAAAATCGAAGTTGATCTCCAGGCGATCGGCTTCGATTTTGCCGACCGTCTTCAATCCGTCCTGCTGCTCGACGACGACGTGGTTGTTGAACACGGCGCGATAGGTGTGAATCCGCGGGCGCTTCCCGTCGACCAGCAGCGCCTGGGCCGCATCCGGCGCGCGAAGTTCGCCCGACGTGCCGCCGCGCGCTTCGGCCTGGAGCAACGTTACGGCGTCGGCGAACTCGCCGGATGACCGCGTCGGCGGGGTGTTCTTCGTTGCCGGCTTTGATGGCGCGGCGTTCGCGGGTGAGTGATTCGTATCGCCAATCGACATCGGCTGATTGGCCTTCGCGACAAGCCCCTCGGTGCGAATCGCCGTGGCCGCTTCCTCGGCGCTGACGACCTCCACCGACATCGGCTTCATTGCATACGCGCGTGGAATTCCCCGATTGGCGTCGCGCAGGGCGGCTTCCTCCCGGCGTCGACTTTCAGCGCTGCGGTCCTTTTTCTTTTCCTTGCCGGGATCGCGCTCGGTGCCCGGCAGCCCGAAGTCCACGATTCGCCCGCCCTTGCGCAGCGTCATCGAGCCGCCGTGCGCGAAACGCAAGACGTCGATCCGATTGTCCAGCTGATCCCACTGCACCTTCAGTCCGCGAACCTTCTCGATGCGCGCGTCGGCGCTGTCCACCACGATGTCGCCTTCGGACACCAGCTCGGCATCGTCCAGATCGAAGCGCGCCTCGCCCAGGCTGACGTGAATCAACTCGTCCGGGTGCGCGTCGCGCTCGGCTTTGTCCGGATTGGCCTCACGCCAGGCGGCCGTTGTCCGATCCACGACGACCTTCACGTTGCCGCGCAGCCAGCCGCGCTTCGGTTCGATGCGGTCCTTGCTTTTGCGCGCGAGGGTGACCTCCGCCTCGTCGCTGCTGATGTAGGTGATCTCGCCCTTGCTGGTGAAGATCTGCACGAGCAGTTTCTCGACGTGGAAGACCTGGTCGGCCGTCGGTTCCCATTTCACGGCTTCGAACTGGTACTTCAACCGGCCCGTCACGTCGTCGTACACGCGCACGACCGTCTGATCGCCGGGGCTGAAGGCGAGCTGGTTTTCGCTGAATTGCTCGGTCGCCTGGGTCGTGACCGGCTGGGAGACGAACTTGCGGACGACTTCGTCGGTGTTCTGCGAGCGCGTCTGCGTCACGCGCCGATCGCCCATTGAGAACACAAAATACGAAGCCAGTCCCAGCAGGAACGTCGCCGCCGCGAGGATGATCTTTTTCCGTTTCGTGGAGTCCAATGGCATCGTCAGTCCATTTAGCTGGTTCGACCGGCGGTCGCGACCGTGCCTACCGGTCGCCGCTCGCCCGGAGTCCGTTCCGATTCAATCGCATCAGCCGTTCCACTGCTTCAAGCACGGCGCCGTCTCCGCCGGCGCGCCGCGTCACAAATCGCGCAAGCCGCTTCACCGCCGGCACCGCGTTCGCCACGGCGATCGGCACGGCGCAGCGCCGCATCATCGGAATATCCAGTAAATCGTCTCCGACAACGGCCGTTGCGTCCGGCGATGCGCCCAACACCTTGCACGCTTCCAGAAACGGCTCCACCTTGTCGGCCACGCCCTGACGTACAAATGACACGCCCAGATCCGCCGCGCGCCGCGAGACCGCGGTCGAGCTGCGACCGCTGATGATGGCGGCGTGGTAACCGGCCTCGCGCCAGCGACGGATCGCGCTCCCGTCCAAAACGTAAAAGCGCTTGATCTCCTCGCCGCCCGGGCCGTACATCAGGTCACCGGGCGTCAGGACGCCGTCCACATCCAGTACCAGCAGGCGTATCTCGCTCACGAGAAGGAATCTTAGCCCAGCGCCTGATAAAGGTCTGCCTTCAAATCTTCCACCGATTCCAGGCCGATGCTCAAACGGATCAGCCACGTCGGTCGGCCGCTTTGCGGATCGGGCACTTCGATCGGGATCGCGAGGCTCTCGTAGCCGCCCCAACTGACGCCGATGCAGAACAGGCGAAGGCGATTAATCACTTCAAACGTCCGCTCGCGGGTCGCTTCACGCAGGCGGAAGCTCATCATGCCGCTGTGGCCGCGCATCTGCCTCTTCGCCAGGGCGACCTGCGGGTGCGCTTCCAGACCGCTGTAATTCACCGCCGCCACCCGTCCGTCGGTCTCCAGCAACCGGGCGATTTCGCGGGCGCTGCGCTGATGCCGCTCCATGCGAAGCGCCAGCGTGCGCAGCCCGCGCAGCAGCAGCCAGCTCGCGAACGGATCGCACATGCCCCCCAGCAGCTCTCCCTCCTGTTTCGCCAGGTTGTCGATATACGCCCGCGATCCGACGACCAGCCCCGCGACCACGTCGCTGTGCCCGCCGATGTACTTCGTCGCCGAGTGCAGCACGATGTCCACCCCGAGCGCGAGCGGGTTCTGGAAGTATGGCGTGGCCGTTGAATTATCGCAAATTGTCGCAATGTTGCGCGATCGCGCCAGCGTCGCCACGGTCGCCAGGTCCTGCAACGCGAAGACGAGGCTCGATGGCGACTCCAGGTAGATCAATCGCGTGTTCGGACGAAGCGCGGTCTCGAAGTGCTCCACCTCCGTGCCGCGCACAAACGTCGTCTCGATCCCCAGCCGAGGCAGGTACTGCGACAGAAACTGCCGCGTCGGCCCGTACACGGATTCAATCGTGACGACGTGATCGCCGCGCTTGACGCAGGACAGAATCGCCGCCGACACCGCCGCCATGCCCGAGCCGAATGCGCGACAGGCCTCGCCGCGCTCAAGCTGGGCGACTTTTTTCTCAAGCAGCGTTGTCGTCGGATTCGAAACGCGCGAGTAGTCGAAGCGCGCGGAATCCTCGCGCCGTGCCACGAAACTCTCGGCATCCGGGTAAGTGAACGTCGAACACTGGTAAAGCGGCGGCGCGGCCGCGCCGTGGTTGATCTGCCGTTCTTCGGCGAAATGCACGCAGATGGTTTCAAAACCCGGCTCGCGGCTGGTTGTCACGTGGGCAGGCTCCTGTCCGGCGTCTATTCTAACCGCGAGCGCTTTCGCTGATAATGCGCGGCGCGGCCGTTCGAAAGCGGCTTGATCGGCTCGGATTGCATTGGCGAAACAGGCGGTTCGGCGTGATCGTCATCATTGATAACTACGACTCGTTTACGTACAACCTTGTGCATCGCTTCGGCGAGATCGGGCTGGAGCATCCCGCGCTGCGCCACGAGATCGTCGTCCATCGGAATGACGCGATCACGGTCGATCAGATCGAAGCCCTGCGGCCGACGCACATCGTTATCTCGCCGGGGCCGTGTACGCCGAACGAGAGCGGCATCAGCAATGACGTCATCCGGCACTTTCACACGCGTGTGCCGATTCTCGGCGTCTGCCTCGGCCATCAGTGCATCGGGCATGTCTTCGGCGCGACCGTGACCCGCGCCGAACGCATTATGCACGGCAAAACCAGCGACGTCTTTCACGATGGCCGGACGCTGTACGCGGGCCTGCCCAACCCTTTCACCGCGACGCGCTACCACTCGCTGGCCATCGTGCACAGTACGCTTCCGGATGATTTCGAGGTCTCGGCTTGGACGGAGCAGAACGAGTGCATGGGGGTGCGGCACAAGGTTCACCCGCTGGAAGGCGTGCAGTTCCATCCCGAGAGCTTCCTGACCCCCTGCGGCACCCAACTGCTGGCCAACTTCCTTCGCAGAACCCCGGGCGGCTGAAGAATCGGTGATGGCAAGCCGAATGGACTTCCCGGACCTGTTTCGCCTGCAATCCGACTTGGTTAGCATGGGTATACGTCTATGGTCCTGTTGCCGGAAGTGCGGTAACTAGTTGAGAGTGCAGCGGGAACCGCCTGTTTTTGCGTTGTTTTGCCGTAATTCTTGTTGACTGCTAGGCTTAGATGCCGATAGGGCCAACTGGCAGCCCCGTTTTTCGCTTATGCCAAGCTTCACCTACACCGCCCGCACCGTGGAAGGCAAGACCGTGACCGGCATCGTCACGGCCGACAGCCAGCAGCATGTGCTGCGCACGCTGGATGAGCAGGCGCTGTTTCCGGTGGAGGTGCGAGAGGGGGGCAAGGCAACGCGTGCCGGTGGATCGAAGAAGAAAGTATCACCGAGCCGGACGGCGGTGGTGTATTCGCAGTTCGCCGACCTGCTCCGCGCGGGCGTGCCGGCGTTGCGGTCGCTGGATGTGCTGTACCGCCTGCAATCGAACCCGGTGCTGAAGGAAGTGCTGAAGGAGGTGCGCGAGGATCTGTCGAGCGGGCAGACCCTCGCCGACGCGATGGAGAAGCACCCCAACGCCTTTAATCCGCTGCATGTGTCGATGATCCGCGCGGGCGAGAAGGGCGGGTTTCTTGAAGAAGTGCTCGGCCGCATCGCGATTTTTGTCGAGCGGCAGAACGAGCTGCGCAACAAGGTCATCGGTTCGATGGCGTACCCGGTGATTCTGATGACGGTCGGTACGGGCGTGGTCGTGTTTCTGTTGTTGGTGGTCGTGCCGAAGATTCGCAGTTTTCTGCGGGGTGATTTGCCGCTGTTGACGCAACTGGTCTTCGAAATGTGCGATCTCCTGCGCGATTACGGCCTGTGGATTGGCATCGCCGGAGCGGTCACGCTCGTCGGCCTGGTCGGGCTGTTCCGCAGCGAGAGCGGTCGCGCGTTTCTCGATCGCGCGCAGTTGAAAGTGCCCAAGCTCGGCAAGTTGCTCGTGCTGGTGGCCGTGTGCCGGTTCTGCCGCATTCTGGGCACGCTGCTGACGAACGGCGTACCGATTCTGCAATCGTTGAAGATCGCACGGGATTCGGCCGGCAACCGCCTGTTGATGGCGACGATCGACGACGCGATCGAAGCGGTGCGCAAGGGGGCGTCGCTGGCGGCGCCGCTGGGTAAGAGCGGTTTTTTCCCGCTGGACATCGTGGACATCATTGCCGTTGGGGAGGAGAGCAACAACCTCGACAACGTGCTGATTACGGTGGCGGATTCGTACGAAGCGCGGACCGGCCGGGAGATTGATCTCGCCGTGCGGCTGCTCGAACCGGTGATGTTGATTATCATGGCGGTGGTGGTTGGCTTGATCGCGGCGGCGCTGTTGCTGCCGATTCTGAATATGAGCTCGGCGGCGGGTTAAGGCCCGGTCGGCGCGAGGAAGTGAAAAAGGGTCCGTGCTGCGGGCCGGACAAACCGTGAGGAGATGGTGACATGTGTAAGACATTGAAGAAGAACAATCGGCGGCGCGGTTTTACGCTGCTGGAAATCCTGCTGGTGGTCGGCCTGCTGGCCCTGCTTGCGGCGATTGCGATTCCGAACTTCATCGGCGCGGGCGAGAAGGCCAAGCAGAAGATGGTGCTCGGCGTCATCGGGCCGAACGGTACGCTGATGCGCGCCATCACGCAGTTCAAGTTTGATACGGGCCAGTTCCCCGAGAGCCTGAAGGATTTGATCGAAAAGCCCAGCGATGACGACATCGCCAAGAAGTGGACCGGGCCGTACATCCTCGACAAGTCCGGTCTGAAGGATCCGTGGGACCGCGAATACAAGTACAATCGGGAAGGCCAGCACAACGAAAACGGCGTCGATCTGTGGAGCGTCGGCCCTGACGGCAACGACGGCAGCGACGATGACATCGTGAACTGGGAAACCGACAAGTAAGCTGGAACAGCGAATTGCGAAGCGCGAAGAGCGAAAACGCAGGACACGTCTGCGGCGCGGCGAGCAGCAATCGCCGCGGGCGGGGCCGCCGCGCGTTCACGCTGATCGAACTGGTCGTCGTGCTGACGCTGATCGTCGCGCTCTCGCTGCTGGCGATGCCGGCGATTGAGAACATCATGATCGGTTCGAACCTGCCCGAGTCGGCCGGTCGCGTGCGGTCGCTCCTGGCCATGGCGCGCAGCGGCGCGGTGAGCGAGGCCCGGCGCGTGCGCGTGCGGTTTCTCCCGAATCAGCAGCAGCCGATTGTCGAGATCGAACGCGATCCGATCTTCCAGCCCGGTCTCTATGAGCAGATCACGGCCGCCTGGACCCAGGAGCCGATTTTGCTGGGCGATGTGCAGGTGCATTCCGTCGCGCTGGGCCGGCCGGAGTTCCTCAAGCCCGTTTCGGACGACGTGGACCCGCGGAGCGATGCGAGTGACACCGCCACCGACGGTGCGACGCAGGCCGATGTGGCGAACGTGCAGGAAACAGGCGAGACGCTCTCGCTTCGCACAGCGGTTGAAGAGGAAGAGGTTGACATCAATCGCCCGTCGATCATCTTCGAGCCGGATGGTTCGACCGATTGGGCGATGATCACGGTGTCACAGGTCATGCCCGGCGAGGAGGTTCCCGACGGCGCGGATCAGCGATGGATCATCGTCGACGGACGCACGGGCATGATAACCGTTCGCACGGCGCTGTCGGCCGAGGAGTTGGCGGATCCCACTTTGTACGTTCAGCGCGAAAAGCTGGCGCTGCCGGATCTGGCGGAATTGACGGACAACCCGTTGAGCTTCGCCGGGCCGGGGTTGGGGATGCCGACCGACGAGACCGGCGCGACGGACGGCGCGGACCTGTTTGGCACGGGCGCCGGCGGGCTGGCCGGTGGATCGAGCGCCACCGGGTTTGGTTCGTCGAGCGGTGAAAGCAAGACAAAGGAGCCGCGGGCGGATTCTCGCGGGGGAGATCGTCCGGCGCGCGGCGCCCGACCGGGGTCCGACGGCCAAGTGGGCGATCTGCGTCCGTCGCGTCAGGAACGTCGCGGTGGAAACGCGACGAAGAACACGGGCAACACCGGCGATTCGCAGCAGCAACTCGACGAAAAGCTATCCAATAGCAATCTGACCGACGAAGAAAAAAAGAACATCCGTGACACGCTCGGCGGCGGCCGGCGCGGGCGATGACACGGGGTGGGCGCCGCCTACCCTTTCTTTCCCCGGTTTCCACGGGCGGATCGGGCAACCGGCCCGGACGGCCCTTTTCGCCGCGTCTTTTCTGATTCCTTAAAGAACACATCACCAGAACTTAACACCCGCGAAATGCGCCATTAACGGCCGGGGGGTAGTCTGCGCTGCGAGTGATGGGGGCGCAACAGCAAGTTTGCGCAGCACAGAGAGTGATGCACATCATGAACGCCAAGAGAAACATGAACAAGACGAAACAAAAAGACACGCGGCTTGTAGCAATGAAGGAGGCGATGCGGTCGCGCGGGTTCACCTTGATTGAGCTATTGGTCTCCATCGCGATCATCGCGCTGCTCATCTCGATCCTCGCTCCGGCGCTCGGCTCGGCACGCAAGAGCGGCCAGGCCGTCAAGTGCATGGCGAACCTTCACCACGTCGGTCAGGCCATGGCGGGTTATCTCACCGATAGCGGTGGGGTTTATCCTGTTGCCTATGTGTATCCCTACGATTCGGCCGGCAATTACGACCTGATGTCGCAGGAAACCGTCAACGATCACCCGAACGGTTACGTTCACTGGTCGCATTTCCTCTACAGCAACGGGCAGGCGCCGAAAGAGGCGTTCATGTGCCCTTCGATGAAGAACGGCGGATCGCCGCGCACCAATCCGGGATCGTCCGATTGGGAGATCGGCCAGGTGGATCAGAACGGATCCGGCGGTCCGAACCCGCTGGAAGACAAGCAGTCGCCGCGGATCGCGTACGGCGGCAACGCGGGTATCTTCCCGCGCAACAAGTTCACCACCACGATGTCAAACGGGCCGCGCATCAATCGCTTCGTGAATGAGAAGGAGATCAACACGGGGCGGACGATTCTCGTCGCCGAGTTCAACGACAACTGGAAGGTGCTCGGCGTGGAGGAGGGCGGCGGTGTTCTCTCGAAGAGCCACCGCTCGATCAACCCCTTCTGGAGCGCGACGAGTGGCTCGGATGAATATGCGACCGATCCGCAGTTCTCGGCGTTTACCTATCGGCCTGATGCGAACTACGGCCTGCGCAAACAGAGCGACGCGGCCGTGGGCTGGATCGACCAGCCGGGCGTGAGCGAGGTCAACGCGGTCGGTCGGCACCACCCCGGCGGTGACAAGTGGGGCGGAACGGCGAATTTTCTGTACGCCGATGGCCATGCCGAACGGCGCACGGTTCTCTCGACGTTGAAGGGCGCGGAGTGGGGCAACAAGTATCACGCGATCACGGGAGACAACCGCGTCGCGAATTGACGCGCGAGAACGAAGCAAACGGTGGGGGGCCAATCGCGCGGGGTGGGCGCGGACGAAAAAGCTAAACGCACAGGCAACGTGCGAGCGGAAGCGCCATGGACCGCGCACGCGCACAGTCCCCGCGCTCAACAAAGTGGGATGGACGAAACCAGGGAACCCGAACACGGGAGGACGATCATGAAGCGAAGCGGATGGAACTGGAATCGGCAGGTGGCGGCAACGCTGCTGGCCGCGGCACTGACGACCGCGCTGGGTGCAGCGCGGGTGCTGGCGGATGCGTGTTGCATGCCGAACGGAACCTGTCAGACGGTTGTCGATCAGACGGCGTGCAATACGGCCGGTGGCTGCTGGCAGGGTTCGGGGTCGAGTTGCGTGGGACGGTTCTGCCCGGTGGTGGATGCCGTGAACGTCGGGGCATGCATCAACCCGTTCGGCGGTTGCAGCCTGGCCACGGAGTTGGACTGTCTGTGTCTGAACGGCGCAAACCTCGACAACGCCAACCAGAGCTTTTGGGCTGGTGCGGGGACCGATTGCGGAACGCTGCCCAGCGTGAACTTTGAGCAGGGTGGCGGCCAGATCAACATCAGCGGCGCGACGCTTTTCGCGCCCTTCTTCCAGAACGCCGCGACGACCAACGACTGGATCAATCCCGACAATGACACGATACCGTGCAGCGGCGACGGCTGGAGCCAGTTCAAGGACACCAACTGCAACGGCAGCGTTGATTTCATCGGCGGGGACCGCTCGGATCAACTCTCTCGCGCGTACCAGTGCGGCCAGACTTGGTGGGGTTACTGGCTCGTGCAGTATCGCAGCGTCGGATCGGTGAACGGGTACACGGAGTTCATCGACTATCAATTGCTGAATCGCCTGCCGACGACCGTCCCGACGGAGATCGGCATCATCAATCGCTGCCAGTGGGCCAGCGGCGGCGCGAAAACCGGACCGTGCGCCGGCTGCGAGTCGTACTGCCTCGTGCCGACCGGATCGGGCGATATGAATTGCGATGGGAAGTTCAATGGGCAGGATGTCGATGGATTCCTGGAGCGGCTGTTGAGCGGCATTCAGCCGCCGTGCGCGCCGCCGGAGCGGGCCGACTTCAACGGTGACCTGGCGGTGACCATTGAGGATATTCCGGGATTTGTCTCGTGCATGTTGACGCTGGGCGGCTGCTACCAGAACAGTTCGGCCAGCGGCCAGACGGGCACGCCGGTCTGCCCGAACAGCATCGACCTCGCCTGTCTGGACGTACCGGGCAAGTGGGGCACCGTCGGCCCGGCGGGCACCGGCGCGTTTAACAAGCGACCGAACCAGCCGGGATACGGCCAGAACCCTGTGCCGTCTTCCACCGGGTTCATCAGCCAGCTCGCGTCCCTGACGCGGCAGGTGGACCCAAACAGCGCCCCCGTGTCGCTCAACTTCAATACGGTCAATCCCAACGGCAACACACTGTATGACACACCGGTGGCATTTGTGGCGGTCGTGCCCATCAGCACGCAGGGCACCGGCGTTCAAAAGGTCCGATTCACCGAATTGCAACACTTGCTGGTAACCGGGCGCATGCCAAACGGCGAAAACCTCGTTGGCACGACACGCGACGTCGGCTCCGGCACACGAAACGCCTGGTGCAATCCGCTCGGCATCGACCCGGCTTGGGGCATGGGCGACAACGAGGGCAGCGAGATCTTCAACGAGAATCCCGACGCCCGAGGCCCCGGCGGCCACCTCGGTTACGTGATCGGCGGGACGAACAACGTCTTCCACTACTCCAACAACTGCGGTAGCTCCAGCATCAGCGAGCGCTGCACCCAGAACCGCCGCCTTGCGATCGGATACACCGGCCTGTTCGGCAACGGACGGGCCATCACCGATGCGGTCGCCGGCAACTATGAGATTCTCGATGTCTGCAAGGACATCGACGGCGATGGCGATGGATTCATCGACAGTAACTGCACACCGCAGGTTTGCGACGCCGTGGCCAGTGATCCGCCGGGATGCAACGGCGGCATTCCGCCGTTCAGTCCGCCGGCCTCGTGGCGGCCTTCCAACGACGGTTTCGTGCGGCCAAGCGTGAACACGATTATCGACAACAGTCAGGCCGCGTGCGCCTACACCATCGGCGGATTCGCGACGTTTGTAAGCCGGGGCGATCCGGAGAGCGGCCGAAATGGCAACACGAATCCTGCGATGGCCAATCTGCGAGCGCGGGATTATCTGCGCAACATCAAGGACAGCATCGCGGCTTATGTGCTGAATCCAACCTTCCCGACGAACCAGCAGATGCCGGGTTCGTTCCTCGCATCGACGTTCACGCTGCCGGTCGGTTTGGACTACGTTCAGGACCTGGACATTCCGACGAAGTTCGCGCCGAACACGGGATTGATCCAGCCCGTGCAGGATGCTATCCGCTGCACGACGACGCAGGTCACGCCGGCTTACGGCGTTAGCGTCGCCAACAAGACGCCGCAGCGCGTGAATCAGAACCCCGGCGGCGCGTACCCCGGTTATCCCGGTGGACCCGCCTACAGCGACGGCAGCATGAACGGCCAGTACGCCTACAACGGCGCGACGTTCGCCGCGGCGCTGAAGATCGGCGGCAACGTGAACCTGAACGACCGCAACGAAGTCATGGGCGACTTTGACGTGTCCGTCGGCCAGAAAAAGGTTCGCAACAGCAACGACATCGACGAGATGATGGTGGCCCTCTGCGATCCGCGCGCGTTTGAATTGGGCATCAATCACGGCGGGCCGACCGGCGCACTGGCGATCGACCACGTGATTCCCGAGATCATCGGCGACTTCACCGGAGACGGGAATTTCAACGCCGCCGACGCGCGATACTTCGCCGATGGTCTGGCCATCGATCCGATGACCGGCAAGCTCGATCGCAAGCTCGGCTTCACGCTCGTCGATCAGGGCTGGGCCGCGACGTCCTGCGGCGCCGGCAATCTCAACTACTTCGGCACGACGCTGAAGACCGCCAAGCCCTACGCACCGGGCGACAGCCGCGGCGATGTGGCCGGCAACGCTCCGGTGGCGGGTGCCAACCCGGTCGGTCACGACGGTTGCATCGATGCGGACGACATCGACTACCTCTGGTCGAACTTTACGACCAACTGGGCCGATCTGTCGCAATCGATCAATACCGTGCTCAACCGCCGCAAGGACTTGAGCTGCGACATGGACGGCGATCTGGATGTCGATGCCGCGGATGTCACGGAGCTGGTTGAGACGATTCTTTGTACAAAGGCCGGCGACGCCGACCTCGACGGCGACGTGGACGCTGCCGACCTCGCGATTGTGCAGGGCAACCTGGGCAACGTCGGAGGCTGGGCGGCGGGCGACTTCAACGGCGACGGCTTGATCAACGCCGCCGACGAGTCGATCTGCATGTTGAATCAGGGCTTCACCAGTCCGTGTGCGCCGCTGACGGGCACGCCCTGTCCGTGATCACCACCCCATCGCGCCCGCGGCGGGTCGATCGGAGGGGATCGGCTTGCCGACGGGTGCGTCGGGAAGAACAAACCATCACTCCCTTGCTGCGCGGGTCGGGCATCTTGCCCGGCCCGTGCTCTTTTGTGTGGTGGGCTTGACGGCGTTACTCGACGGCGGCGGCCTCGGTCGACGGCGCGGAATACACGGCCAGCGTATGCACGGCCATGCTTAAGAAGGGTTTGTAAAGCGTCTTCACCGCGGCGCGATATTGATCGCTGTCAATTGTTTTGATGATTCCCGCGACCGGGAGGAAGTCTTCCTTGCTGACGACCTTTTCATCCGATAGCAGCGACCGCTCCGCGAAGTAATACCCGAACGCGTCGGCCTTGGTCACCCGCAGGATCGACCATTTCTCCAGCGACGCGAACTGCCGATACACGCTCACGCGCACGCGGACGCGCACCGCGGCGTCGACGTCCAGTTCCTTCACGAGGTCCTGCTCCACTTGTTCGATCGTGCGCAGATCCGTCGTTCCGAGGATCACGTCGTACCCCGTGGCCGGCTCGACCACCAGCAGGCGCGGCACACCGACGTCTGTCCCCGCGACGTTGAACGCATGGCCCAAGTCAACATGCCCCGGCTTGCCGAGCTGGAGCTTCTTGAACGCCTCCGTCGCGCGAATCGATTCCATCGGTACCATCTGGAATCCTTCGGCCTGCATCTGCTCCAGGAAATGCTTGTGAAGCTCATCGGGAAATTCCTTGCGCATCGCCTCGTCGAGTTGAACGCGGATGCGCCCCGCGCCGGCCAGCGAGGTCGCCAGGCCGATCGGGATGAACTCGTGAATGACCACGCCCGGCTGATTGTCCGCCAGCGATTCCAGCTTCTCGGTCACGTATTCGACGGCGAACTCCACCAGCGCCACCTTGCGGAACCCGCGCACCGGCGGCTGATTCGGCTGCGGCTCCCAGTAGGACGCGGCTGCCGATTTCACCTTGGCCGGCTCGTCGAGACCGGCGTCGCTCAACTTGGACGGCGGCTGATGGCAGCCGATGGCGGTGACAAGTGACAGAGCAGCAAGGGTGAAGAGACAACACAACCGTACGGGCATTCGAAAGCTCCTTTGAAATCAAGGGGGGCGTAGTCAATGCGGGGTCGCCCTCCGTGGCGTTGCACGGTCAGGGAACATAGCGTGGTAATCCGTGAAAAGCGAATCGCAATCGGCGGACGAAGGAAGTTCAGGCCAAACCGACGGGCGCAGGACCGCGTGAATTTCCATCGAGTTTGCGGTAGACTTCGCGGCCTATGTTGATTTCGCTCAACTGGTTGCGCGATTTTGTGGATGTGCCGCATTCGGTCGATCCGAAGGAGCTGGCCCTTCAATTCACGATCACGACGGCCGAGGTCGAGGGCATCGAGCATTTGACGCCGAACTGGCAGGGGCTTGTCGCGGGGCGGATTGAATCGCTCGCGCCGATGCCCGGCGAAGCGAAGTTGCAAAACGTCACGGTCCTGACCGATCGCGCGCATGAGACGTTGACGACCGCGCCGGGCTTGAAAGTTGGCGACGTGGTGGCGTTCGCGCCGCCGGGGGCAACCGTCGGCGGTCACGTCATCGGTACGAAAGACCCGCAAGGCCGCGCGGCCGAGGGGATGATTGTCGCGGGGCAGGCGGTGGGGTTGATGCAGATTGGCGCCAACGCGCTCTTCTGCCCGCCGGGGACCGCACCGGGTTCGCCGATTGATCCCGCGCCGTTTGACGACTGGATCATCGAAATCGACAACAAATCCATCACGCACCGGCCCGACTGCTGGGGCCATTACGGCATCGCGCGCGAGGTGGCGGCGATGTTGTCGCTGCCGCTGCGACCGTATGACGTGACGCCGGGGATGCAACTGGCGTGCGGGCTTCCGGCGATCGCGATCGAGATCGACGACGCGGAGAAGTGCCCGCGGTACACGGGTCTTTTGATGAAGGGGCTTCGAGCACAGCCGTCGCCGCTGTGGATGCAGGTGCGGCTGGCGCACTGCGGCATGCGGCCGATCGATCTGATCGTGGACCTGACGAATTACGTGATGTTGGAGCTGGGCCAGCCGATGCACGCCTTCGACGGGGAGAAGGTGACGAACATTCAGGTCGCGACGGCCCGAGCAGGGGACACATTCAAGACACTCGACGGCGTGACGCGCAAATTGCCCGACGGCACGCTGATGATTCAGTGCGGCCGCAGGAACGTCGCCATCGCGGGGGTGATGGGGGGGGCCGAGTCGGAGGTGAGCGCGACGACGCAGACCGTGCTGCTGGAAAGCGCGAACTTCGACGCGGCGACGATCCGTCGCGCGGCGACGGCGATGGGCCATCGCACCGAGGCCAGCGCGCGGTTCGAGAAATCGCTGGACCCGGCCAACACGGTGCTGGGCATCGCGCGGTTTCACAAGCTGGCGGAAGCGCAACTGCCCGGGCTGACGCTGGCCAGTTCGTTGAGTGACTGCTACCCGCGCCCGCGCAAGATCCCCGTCATCACGCTGGACTGCGACTACGCATCGAAGCTGATCGGCCAGACGGTGACGCCGCAGCGCGTCACGGAGATTCTCACGAAGCTGGCGTTCAACTGCGGCCAGGATGGCTCCAAGGTTCACGTCACCCCGCCGAGCTGGCGCGCGACCAAGGACATCTCCATCGAAGCGGACGTGATCGAAGAGGTCGCACGATTCGTCGGCTACAACAACATCGAACCGAAACTGCCCACGATGACGGCGCGCTACTTCGAGCCGTCTCCCGATCTGGCCCTGGAACATCGCACGCTCGATTATCTCTGCGTCGGCGGCGAGTTCAGCGAAGTGTTCAATTACATCTGGTACGAAGACCACTGGTGTCGGCGGATCGGCTTCGACGCGGGAGAGTGTATCACGCTCCGGAATCCGGCGGCGGAAGGGTGCGCGCGGCTGCGTAAGACGCTCCTTCCCGGTCTGCTGGCGATGGCGGATCGCAATCGCCACCACTTCGCGCGGTTCAGCCTCTGCGAAATCGGCACTGTCTTCTTCCCGGGGCGCCAGGAAGTCGAAACCAGCCAGCAGCGAAATCTCGGTCTGATGGCGGCCGAGGCAGGCCGCAAAGCCGATGGCATCGTGTGGGATCGCCTCCGCACGGCGCTGGACGGCTGGGCACGCCAGGTGTTGGACACCTCGGTGGAGTTTCAAGCCGTGTCAGGCACCGCGCCCTGGGAAGACACCGATCGCACGGCGGCGATCTGCATCCGCGGCGAAGTCATCGGCCGCGTGTCGGTCGCGCCGCTGGCATGCCGGCTGAAGATGGACGAGCGGTTGAAAGCGTGGGCCTTCGCGACGGCGGAGCTGAACCTCTCGGCGGCGGCGGCGAAGCTGGAGCGACCCGCGAAGCTGCCGCCGGTGCCGCGTTTCCCGCAGGTAGAGCTGGATTTCAGCGTGCTGGCCGATGCGAAATCCCGCTGGGAGTCGGTGCGTACAAAACTCGGCGCGTTTCGGCATGTCTTGTTGCGGCGCGTGTCGTACGTGGAATCGTACGAGGGCGGGGCCATCCCCGCGGGCAAGCGAAGCCTGACGCTTCGCGCCCAGATCGGCCACGCCGAGCGCACGTTGACGGATGACGAAATTCAATCGTTCACCAGCGACTTCAAGGCGCATCTGTCTGCGAGCGGATTGACGCTTCGCGCCTGATGGCTGGCAGCTGTGCTGTGCGGGCGTCTTGTCAGCGCGGGGAAGAAATCTTCGGAGCAAGGTCCATGGATCAGGGACGATCCAACAGCCGAACCGCATCATGGCGCGCAACGCTTACTTGCGCCGGCGTTCTCATCTGCATGGGAACGTTGGCTCGGGGTGCGGACGCGCCGCCGCCCGACGCGCTGCGCGTGCGCGGCATTCTCGATCGCGACACCCTGTGGAGTGGGCATGTTCTGATCACCGATGACACGAGTGTTCTGGGCGCGACCCTGACCATTGCTGCCGGGACGTTCATCGAGTTCGCCGCTGCACCCAACCGCGCGCGCGGTCCCACGCTGACCATCGGGTCGCAGACCGGCCTGCCCGGCTGGCTCACCATCACCTCGACGCACGATCGGCCGATTGTGATTCGCACGCGTGAGGGCCGACCGAACGGGGCGATGGTGATCCACGCGCGATCGCTCGATCAGCGTCGCCGTGCGGCGGGAACCGATGAGAATTCGTTCGGTTTGGAAATCGCACATTTCGCGTTCGAATGCTTGGGCAACGCAGACCGCCCGGCGGTCGAATTGATTCTGAACGACCCCGACAAGAGTGTTGAGGTCTATGACTGTACATTCGATCAATGTGGGCGGTTTCGCGTCGTGACGATCGGCCCTGCCCTGGTGGATTTTTCCCACAATCGAATGACCCGGCCGGCGGGAGCCGTCGCGCTGGAGTTCGATCGTACCACGCGATACATTGCGGCGGCGACCCAAAGGCCCATGCTGGCCCAATCTGACGAATCCTCGTTGACGATCCATGAGAATCATATCGCGGGCGTGATCCGCTGCGTCGGCGTGCCGATCGAAATTCGGGACAACGTGCTGATCGGCGCCAGCGCCGGCGTCTTGCTGGAGGGTGATTCCGGCGGCCGCGCGGTGCTGCAAAACAACTACGTTCATCGAACGTCGCAGCAAGTTTCGGATGGCGGATCCTGTCTCGACTGCCGCGATCCCTCGGCGAACATTCTCAACAACGTTTTTCGAGGCGGGTCCGTCGTGGTCGCGCGGGGAAGCCGGTTCATGTCGAACAATGTCATGATCGCGGCGATGGAGATGACGACCGAGCAGGGCCGCCGCGTGCCCGCCCGGTCGCTCGTGGACCACCTGCCGGCCGGCGCGACGTTTGAATACAACCTGCTGATGGGCGAGGCCGATACGATGCTTCGCATCGGCCAACCTGCCGTCGCTCCGTACGGCGACGATCGAACGGACCGGCCCGGCGACGCCGGCGTGACGATCATCCGCAACAATACGTTTGACGGAGGACCGATGGGTTCGCGGGGTGTCGTTCTTTCGGAGGCGGCGGTCTGCGAAGTGTATGACAACGTCTTTTCGTCCACGTTTCCCGCCGTGGTGGATGAAACACTCGGCGCAGCCAAGATCCGGGTTCTGGACTTCAATGCCCGCGACGCGACGGCGGAGCGGGCCTATCGAAAAGTGCGTCTGCCCGATGGTGCGACGCCGGGGATCCGGGACGTGCAGATTGCTCCTGGAGCTTTCGCGAACAGATCGGGCCTGTTGCAGCACCTGGGCGAGCTTGAGAAGTCGCTCGCCGGTGAGCAGATCGGCGCTGCGACGGCTTACATCCGGATTCGAGCCCGTTTTGCCCCGCCCCCCGGAAGCCCGGTGATTGCCGCCGGCCGGCCCGATGAGCGCGGCGCGCGCCGAACAATCGGCGCAATGGAGCCATAGCGTGAAGTAGCAGCAGCGAATCGAGGACGCGCCCTACGCCTGGGCCGGCAGCGAGGCTTCGCCTTCCTTGCGGTCGATCTTCGGCTTCTTCGTGTCGAACGGAATCGTCAGGTGGTACACTCCGTTCAACAGCTCGCTTTCGACTTTGAACCCGCACTTGTGAAAGACGCGCAGCATGCCCTGATTGCCGATCAGCACGTCGGCGGTCAGGCCGGCGATCCGCCGGGAACGCGCCACTTCGACCAGCGTGTTGAGCAGCGCCGTGCCGATGCCGCGACCCTGGTAGTCGTCTCGAATCAGAAACGCCGCGTCGGCGAAGTTCGTGCGCGGGTCTTTCGCATAGTGCGCGATCGCGATCATCTCGGCGTCTTCCTGCTGCGAATCGAGCACGACCAGCGCCATGTCGGCGTCGTAGTCCACCCGCAGGAACTCCTGCAACTTTTCATGAGGCATGGCTTTGATCATGCGGAAGAACCGATAGTGAATCGACTCGGGCGAGAGCTTGTAGAACATCTCCCGCAGCTTCGGCTCGTCGGTCAGCTTCAGCGGACGCATGAACACGCGCTGACCGCCGCGCAGGTCGATCCACCGCTCCAGCTCCTCGGGATAGACCGGCATCTTGAACGGCATCTCGATCTGGTCGGCATAGATCAAATGCCGCGCTTTCGCCTCGGCCAGCAGCCACGGCCGGAATCGCGGATCGGCGATGTTGATGAGCGCCAGCGCACGTTCGCGCACGCTCTTGCCGTGCAGGAAGGCGATGCCGTGCTCGGTGACGACGTAGTGCACGTCGCCGCGGCTGGTGACCACGCCCGCGCCGGGCTTGAGGAACGGCACGATGCGCGAGACGCCACCGCCCGCCGCCGTCGAGGGAAGGGCGATGATCGGCTTGCCGCCCTTGGAGCGGGCCGCGCCGCGCGTGAAATCAACCTGCCCGCCGATGCCGCTGTAAAAGGTCGTGCCGATCGAGTCGGCGACGACCTGGCCGGTGAGATCGACCTCGATGGCGCCGTTGATGGTGATCATCTTGTCGTTCTTGGCGACAATGAACGGGTCGTTGACGTATTCGGTGGGGTGGAACTCGACGAGCGGGTTGTTGTCGATGAAATCGAACAGCTTCCGTGTGCCGAGGACGAAGCTGGCGATGATCTTGCCGCGATGCAGGGTCTTCTCCGCGTTGGTGATGACGCCCTTCTCCACGAGCGGGATGATGCCGTCGCTGAACATTTCAGTGTGGATGCCCAGATCGCGGAACTCGGTGAGAAAGTGCAGCACGGCATCGGGGATCGCGCCGATTCCCAGTTGCAGCGTCGCCCCGTCTTCGATCAGATTGGCGATGTGCCGGGCGATCCGCCGGGAAAGTTCGTCGGGCTGGCCAAAGCGAATCTCCGGCAGGTCATGGCTGGTCGGCACGAGCACGTCGATGTCACGCACGTGGATGAAACAATCGCCCAGCGCGCGCGGCATGTTGGAGTTGACCTGCGCCACGACGATCTGCGCCGTCTCGGCCGCGGCCTTGATCACGTCGGTGGCGACGCCGTAGCTGCAATAGCCGTGTTCGTCGGGCGGGCTGACGCTGATGAGCGCAACGTGGATCATCATCCGACCGGTGCGAAACAGCGACGGCACCTCGGAGAGAAAGATCGGCGTGTAATCGGCGAGACCCTCGTTGACGGCGTCGCGGATGTTCGGCCCCATGAAGAGGGCGTTGTGCCGAAATCGCCCGGCCAGCGGGGCTTCGGCATAAGGTGCCTTGCCCAGCGTCATCAGGTGGACCAGCTCGACGTCGGTGATGTCATCGCGTTGGCACAACGCGCCGACCAGATCCAGCGGCACGGCGCAGCCCGAGCCGATGAAGACGCGATGGCCGTCCTTCACCACGCGGACGGCTTGCGCCGCGGTGGCGACTTTCTCGGCATATCGGGTTTGCCAGTCGGGTTGTTCGGTCACAGTGGACGACCTCGTGTCACAAAGAGCGGTCATGGCGTCAGGTCCAGCTTAGGACGATTCGTTTGAACGTCTCGCCGCGCTCCTCGTAGTTCTTGAACCAGTCGTAGCTGGCGCAACCGGGCGAGAGGAGCACGACATCGCCGGGCCGCGCCAGATCTCTTGCAAGATGAATGCCGCCGGCGAAGTCCGTCGCGACGTGCAGCGCGGGTGAGTCGGCAACTTGTTTGGCCTCAAGCAGTTGCGAGCGAATCGCTTCCTGGGTCTCCCCCATGCAGATAACGGCTCGGGCGCGACGGACCGCCTCGACGCACATGTCCGAAAACGGAATGCCCTTGTCCGAACCGCCGGCCAAGAGAACCACCGGGCAGTCGAATGCCCGAAGCGACGTTGCCGCCGCCTGCGGCGTGGTGGCCTTTGAATCATTGAAATACCGCACCCCGCGAAACGCGCGAACGAATTCGAGGCGATGCGCGAGTCCGCGGAATTCCGCAAGCGCGCGCGAAATCACGTCCGGCGACACCTGCAACAACTGCGCAACAGCCGACGCCATCGCCGCGTTCTGGAGATTGTGCGCCCCCGGAACCTGCAATCGTACCGGGAATTCAATCGGTGCGTCGACCGCGCTGCGACGCATTTGAACCCGGACGCGATCCGGTGGCGACGTGCCGGCGCGAATCAGCCCGCGGTGATCACGCCAGCCGTTGGGCAGGTGGCGGAGCTCGGCGTCGTCGACCGGGAGGATCAACCAATCGCCCTCACGCTGGTGCGCGTAGATTCCGGCCTTCGCGGCTGCGTAGTTGGCCATCGTGCCGTGTCGATCGAGGTGGTTCTCGCGCAGGTTTGTCAAGGCAGCGATGTGCGGGCTTCTGCGAATGCATTGCGCGTCTTCGAGCTGAAAGCTCGAAAGCTCCAGCACAACGAGATCGGCCGGCGTCATCGCGGGCAGTTCGTCCAGCAGCGACTTGCCGATGTTGCCGCCAACCCAGACGCGCCCGTGCCGCCAGCCCGGCTCGCGCTCGGCGCGCTGGAGAATCTCCCCAAGCATCGCCGTCGTCGTGCTCTTGCCGACCGAGCCGGTGATGCCGACCAGCCGCGCGGGACAGCGCTCCAGAAACAGATTCATCTCGCTGGTCCAGGGGATTCCCCGCCGGACCGCCGCCTGGTAAAACCCCGCCTTGCGCTTATCGACGGCCGGACTGACGACCAGCAGATCGCAGCCGTCCAAGTCGCGCTCATCGTGCCCGCCGAGACGGAACCGCACGTCGACATCGGCCAGCGCGGCGATGCCGGACTGAAGGTCCGCCTCGGATGCCATGTCAGTGACACATACCCGCGCGCCCTGCCGCGCCAGCCAGCGCGTCACGCCGATGCCGCCGCCAAAGCGGCCCAGCCCCATGACGACGACCCGCAATCCCTGAAAACGCTCGATCATCCCGGATGCTTGCCGCGCGAGGCGATGTCGCTCCGCATCATCGCGCCCTCGAATGAAATCCGCCGTGCGGCCGCGTAGGCACGTTCGCGCGCCGCCGCGAGATCATCCCCCAGCGCCGTCACGCCCAGCACGCGCCCGCCATTTGTGACGAGTTGCCCGCCTCGCAACGCCGTGCCTGCGTGAAAGACCTGCACGTCGGTCTCGCTCCCCGCGGCATCCAACCCCTCGATCACCTGCCCGCGCCGATACTCGCCAGGATACCCGCCCGCCGCCATCACCACGCACACCGCCGGCCGCGCGTCCCATTCCAACGTGACCTGATCCAGCCGGCCCTCCACCGTCGCCAGCATCGCTTCAAGCAGGTCGCTTTTCAATCGCATCATCAGCGGCTGCGTCTCCGGATCGCCGAATCGGCAGTTGAACTCCAGCACTTTCGGCCCCCCGGCCGTCAGCATGATCCCTGCATACAGCACGCCACGATAGGGAATCTCCTGCCCCGCGAGCGTGTCCAGCACGGGCACGAACACATCGCGCTCGATGATGCGCAGATCGGCCTCGGGGATCGGCGGCGCGGGGGAGAACGCACCCATGCCGCCGGTGTTCGGTCCGGTATCGCCATCGCCCGCGCGCTTGTAGTCCTGCGCCATTTCGAGGAGGTAGATCGTGCGGCCGTCGATCAGTGCCATGATGCTGACCTCGCGGCCCAGCAGCAGGTCCTCGATCACCACGCGCTCGCCCGCCGGCCCCAGTTCGCGATTCAGCATCAGCCTTTCGAGCGTCAGCAGGGCGTCGGCCGGATCGTGATGCACAAACACGCCCTTGCCCTTCGCGAGGCCCGCCGCCTTCACCACGACGCCCTCGTCGCGCGCGGAAACGTACTGCCGCGCCATGTCGTAGCCACGCTGAAACCACGCGGGGATCTGTTCGTCCTTGCTCGGTCGGTCGGCGCGGCCGGCCTGGCGCGCCTGGGCCAGCTCCTGATCGGTCGGGCCGAAGATGCGCGCTTCGGCCGTCGGCACGCCGGCTTCGCGCATGAGCTGCTTGGCGTAGGTCTTGTCGCCTTCGAGGCGGGCGGCGGATGCGCACGGGCCGAAGAGGAGCAGCCCCGCGGCGGCGAAGCGATCGGCGATGCCGGCGCAGAGCGGATCCTCCGGACCAACGACGGTGAGGTCGATTTTCTCGTCGCGCGCGAAGCGCAGCAGGGCGTCGAGGTCTTCAGCGGGGATGGGGACGTTCGTCGCGAGCGAAGCGGTCCCGGCGTTGCCCGGAGCGCAGAAGAGTTTGGGCCGATGGGCTGATTGAGACAGTTTCCAGACGAGGGCGTGCTCACGCCCGCCGCTTCCGACGACGAGGACTTTCATTCCATGCTCCCGCACGGTTGAGCGCTTGGTCGGCTCAATCGTCGCCGGGGCATTCTATCGTGGTTTACGACGTCATGTAGCGGTCGGCGTCCCTGCCCAACCGGGAGCAAATGAAAAGGCCGCACGGGGTTGAACCGCGCGGCCTTTGGAGGGTCAGCTTGCGTCGGGCGTCGGTCGAGTCAGTTTGCCCGGCGCCGGCGGACGAGCGTGAGCATGCCCAGACCCAGCAGGGCGAGCGTGCTCGGCTCGGGTACCTGAATCCGCATGAACGCCTGACCGACGTTGGTGAACGGCGAGGCCGGCGTATTGCGCAGGTCAGCGAAGAAGTACAGCCAGCCGTCGTTGGTCAGGAACATATCGTCGTTGTTGAAGACCGACAGGAAGACGTTGTCGTCCAGCAGACCGTTGCCGTCGAGATCGACCGGGTCGCCCTCGCGAAGGACAACGTTGGATGTGACGCCATCGCTCCAGACGAGAACGGCGTTGCGATCCAGGTCGGAGTTATCGGTGACGCCACCGTAGACGTAGTGGCCGACATCGTTGGCAGCCATGGCGAAATAGAGCGCCGCGAAGCTGGCATCGTCAAACCGCTCGCCGGGCAACCCGCCGGGAACGAGGTCGAAACCCTTGGAGACGACGTTGCCGTTGTAGACAACCCAGTCGTCATCGGGCGAACCATTAATCGTTCCGCGCGACATCCAGTCACCGCCGGGGAACATGAACGACTCGACGAACGACAGGACGTTGCCGAGGCCCCCGCCGGGTGAGGATCCCTCGTTCAGCAGGACCTGGTTGTTCTTGGCGACGATGGCGTCGGTCGTGGTGGTGCCGTTCGTGTCACCCTGGGCAAACCAGTCGGAGGTCGTCGCATGGTAAAACGCATCGCCAGCGGCCAGCGTCTGCCAGAGGTTGCCTCCGGGCGTCGGCGGGTTCACGGCGGTGACGCCATACTGCATGGCGACGCTGTCCATGTCCTGAAGGAAGACGGCCGTCGTCTGGCCGGTTGGTGGTCCGGTGAGCGTCGAGCGGAACGAGACCTTGTTGTTGTTGTCGATGCCGGGAGTGTCGAGCGTGGCGCCTAAGCTGGCGCCGGCGATCAACGGGCCGACTGCCGTGCCCTCGCGTGCCGCGATGGACAGGGTACCGCCAATGCTCTTGACGATGACTTCGTCATCCGTTGTCGCGCCACTCAAGTTACAGGTAAACGCGAAGTTGCCGGCGTCGTTGATCGAAACGCGCTGATCGATGGAAGCCGATTCACACGTCCGGCCGCCGTCCAGCGTCGTGACACCTTCCTGGAAGACCGTCATGCCGGTCGTGCCCGAGCCGACGATGATGACTTCGTCTGTTGCGGTGTTACCCGTTTGGGCGAGCGCGGTAAGAATCCAGTAGTTTCCATCCGCGCTTCGGTAGGGACGGTCGAACTGGCTGGTCAAGCCGGGGTTGAACGATATCCCCAGTCCTGGAACGAGATTCGTCGGATGCCCGGCCAGGTTCGAGTAAATGCCCGTCGGCGGGAATGCCATCGCGCTGGCAGCCACCAGCGAGACAAGGATGCCCGCGATCAACAGTTGCTTCCTCATGATAACCCTCCGCGTGCTTCTCATTCGGCCGCATTGAACGACGTTCAGTTCCTGGATCGCCTTCCCGATCACCGGGCCGGCTGGGATGCAAACCGCGAGACGGAGCGACCGCTCCGCGAGGCGCTTCACCACCCACCATGTTACCGTGAACAAAGGCCGGAATTCAACCTTTTCCTTCGAATCCATCGAGAACTATTGCACTTGCCGGCCGCCGCCCGGTGATTGCTAAGTACGGCTGCGACAAGGAGTTTGGAGGCGGCTGGTGGGTGGCGACGGCGGATTGCGTTGAGCCGGTCAAAAAAAACAGCTACGATGGGCGCGTTCATTCGCGGGTGTAGCTCAATGGTAGAGCACCAGCCTTCCAAGCTGGACGTTGCCGGTTCGAGCCCGGTCGCCCGCTATGAGGAACCGTCCTCCCCATCGATTTCGCCCATGCAGGAACGGTTCCAGTTCGAATTGCCTACGCCGGGCCGACTTCCTCATCGCGTCCTCGCGACAATTAACACAAAAGTATAAAACCGCGCTGCGGCCTGTGCCGGACGCCAGCCGTCGATGAACGCCGACCAGGGAACCAGCAAGCCGATCTTCGTGCGACTACTCCCGATGCGCACGGGGTAGGCCCAGCTTGAGGGGCTTTTCCTCGGCGCAAAGGGGCGTGCTACGCCCGGGGGCCGAGAGCAGCTCGGCGATCGTGGTGGCGGCGAAGGTGTACTGGACCCTTTCAATCGCTTCGTCCAGTCGCTTGTGCATGGGGCAAAGGTTCGTGCCGTGCGATTCGATCCCGAGTGGGCAACAATCGATGCGCCGGATCGGATCAACGGCGTCGATGACTTGCAGCACGGTGATCTGATCGGCCGGCCGCGATAGAACAAACCCGCCACCGAGGCCACGTTTGGAGACGACAAGTCCGGCCTTGCGAAGCGTCTGGAGGACCTTTGGGAGGTAGCCGGGGGGAACTTTGGTCGTGCGTGCAAGGTTCGGGGTGACCACCGCTTGTCCCTTCGCCATGGCGATCGCGACAACGGCTCGCAAGGCATATTCAGCAGTAGGGGAAATCACGGGGGATCCTTTTTGGTTAATTGGACCTTGACATCCAGTTTAGCGGGACTATAGTGGGGACGTAAAGAATGTATTTGGACCCAAATACTATGTTTTAGCGGGAGTGGACTTCCATGCACAACAAACGCCTGTGGCTGGCCTTCGGGAGCGTCGTGGTCGGGTCGTTCATGGTACTCGGGTACTTCGGAGTGGAGTTGTATCGCGCGGCGCCGCCGATCCCTTCGCGCGTGGTGACCACGAGCGGCGAGGTGCTGTTTACCGGGGCCGACATTCGCGATGGTCAGAACGTATGGCAGTCGATGGGTGGCCAGGAAGTTGGAAGCATCTGGGGTCACGGGGCGTACGTTGCGCCCGACTGGTCGGCCGATTGGTTGCATCGCGAGTGCGTGTGGTTGCTGGAGCATTGGGCGAGCCGGGATTATTCGACGACGTTCGATGCGTTGGCGGTCGAAGTTCAGGCGGCGCTCAAGCAGCGTTTGGCAACGGAGCTGCGCACGAACACATACGACCAGGCGCGCGATGAGCTCGTCGTCTCGCCGATTCGTGCGCAGGCGATCGCGGCCTTGAGCGCGCATTACGCATCGCTATTTGGCGGTGCCCCGGAATTGGGCGAATTGCGCGAGGCCTATGCGATTCCCGCCAATGCGATCAAATCTCCGGAGCGCATGGAGAAGTTGAACGCATTCTTTTTTTGGGCCGCGTGGGCGTGCGGTACGAATCGGCCCGGAACGGATATTACGTACACAAATAACTGGCCGGCGGAGAGCCTGATCGGCAATCGGCCGACGGGGTCGATCGTGATCTGGTCGGTGGTGAGTTTCGTGTTGTTGCTGGCGGGCATCGCGGCGCTGGCGTGGTATTTCGCGTCGCAGCGTCAGAACGACCACGACGACCATGCGGTGCCGGCGCGGGATCCGCTGCTGGCGCTCGATCCGACGCCGTCGATGCGTGCGACGCTGAAGTACTTCTGGACGGTGGCGGCATTGATCGTGGCACAGGTGGGGCTGGGAGCGGTGACGGCGCACTACGGTGTGGAAGGGTCGGGGTTTTACGGATTCCCGCTGGCCGAGTACCTACCCTACGCGGTAACGCGAACGTGGCACACTCAACTTGGGATTTTCTGGATCGCGACGGCTTGGCTGGCGACGGGATTGTTCATCGCGCCGGCCGTGTCGGGGCATGAGCCGCGTTTTCAAAAACTCGGCGTGAACGTCTTGTTTGTCTGCCTGCTGGTGATCGTCGTCGGATCGCTGGCGGGGCAATGGCTGGGCGTGCGGCAGCGGCTGGGGTACACGGCTAATTTCTGGTTCGGGCACCAGGGGCTGGAGTACGTGGATCTGGGTCGATTCTGGCAGTTGTTCCTGTTCGCGGGATTGTTTATCTGGCTGTTTCTGATGGGCCGTGCCATGTTACCGGCACTCAAGCGGCCCGGTGCAAACCGCAGCTTGCTGGGCATGTTCTTCCTGTCGTCGACGGCGATCGCGTTGTTCTACGGTGCGGGGTTGATGTGGGGCCGGCAGACCAATCTGGCGATCGTGGAGTACTGGCGATGGTGGGTCGTTCACCTGTGGGTCGAGGGCTTCTTTGAAGTCTTTGCCACCGTTGCCATCGCCTTTTTGTTCACGCGCATGGGTCTGCTTCGCGCTGCTACGGCCTCGGCGGCCGTCCTGTTCTCCAGCACGATTTTCTTGAGCGGGGGAATCATCGGAACGTTCCACCACCTGTACTTCACCGGAACGCCGACGGCCATTCTCGCGTTGGGCGCCACTTTCAGCGCACTGGAAGTCGTGCCGTTGGTGCTCATCGGCTTCGAGGCCTATGAAAACCTGACGTTGAGCCGCGCGCGACCTTGGGTGTCGGCCTATCGCTGGCCGATTTACTTCTTTGTCGCGGTGGCGTTCTGGAACCTGGTCGGCGCAGGGTTGTTCGGGTTTCTCATCAATCCGCCGATCGCGTTGTATTACATGCAGGGGCTGAACACGACGCCGGTGCACGGGCACACGGCGCTGTTCGGCGTGTACGGCATGCTGGGCATCGGGCTGATGCTGTTCTGTCTAAAAGGGCTGGCGACGCGGAAGGTCTGGAGGACCGGTGTGCTGTCGTTCGCGTTCTGGTCGATCAACATCGGCTTGGCGTTGATGGTGCTGTTGAGCCTGTTGCCGGTCGGTCTGCTCCAGACCTGGGCGAGCGTCGACAAGGGGATGTGGTACGCGCGTTCGGCCGAATTCCTTCAGACGGATACGATGGAAACGTTTCGCTGGCTGCGCGTGATTGGTGATACCGTGTTCGCAGTGGGGGTCATGGCGCTGGGCTGGTTCGTGCTGGGCTTGAAGACCGGCTGGAGCCTGCGGGAGGAACTCGAAGCGACACTGGATGGGCTGCCGGCGCCGTCGCTGCCGGGGCGGTGAACCGGACTGATTCGTCGCGCGACCGCTGACTGGCGGCGCGATGACGCACCTGCTGAAAAAGAAACGGGGCGACGCGCTGGTTAGGCGGTCGCCCCGTTTTGAATCAATCCATTCCGCCGGTTGCTCGGCGGCGGGAAACGCTTACTCGTAGCAGCCCGGCGGGTCGCTGTTGCAATAAGCATCCAGTTGATCCTTGAGGGCCAGCAGTTGGTTCTTGGTCGAACCCGTCGTGTTGCTGCCCGGCGGGTACTGGCACAGCTTCTGGTTCGCCGTGGTGACCACGGAAGCGATGTTCCCGGGTTGCGAACCTTTGAGCAGGTTGAACTGGGTCGCAATGACGAACTTCGCCAGGTTGGTCGAAGCGTTGTTCGCGGCCTGTGTCCCGTTGGGGGTCTTGTTCGACAGGATATTCATGAGTTGCGTCTTGTTGTAGGTGACGCAACCGACCTGCAACGAATTCACTGGCCAGGCATTCGGATGGTTCTTCCAGTAGCCCGGTGTCTTGGGGCACGGACCGGCCGAGACGACGGTGATGCGCTGGGTGCACGTGACCTGGTTGCCGCAGCGGTCGCGGCTCTTCCAGGTGCGCGTGATGACCCGCGGGCAGCCGCAACTGTTCGACGAGTCGCAGTACGACAGCGTCGGGCACGGGTCGCAGTTGTCGCTGGTCGTGGCGTAGCCCGTGACGCACGGGTTCGTGCTCTGGCCGCAGGTCACGGTGATATCCGGCGGGCAGGTGATCGTCGGCGGTGTGTTGTCCACGATCGTGATGCGCTGCGTGCACGTGGTGGACATGCCGCAACTGTCGGTCGCACGCCAGACGCGATTGATGATCTTCGGGCAGTTGCCCGAGACAAAATCGCAGTAAGTCACGGCCGGGTTGGGGTCACAGGCGTCGTAGGCCGTGGCCGTGCCGGTGTTGCTGGGCGACGTGGACTGGCCGCACTGGAGCGTGACGTCCGGCGGACAAGTCAGCGTCGGCGCCGTGGCGTTGAGGATGACGATCAACTGCTCGCACTGCGAGGAGTTGCCGCACTCGTCGGTCGCGGTCCACGTTCGGGTGATCATGGCCAGCGCGGGGCAGGTGCCCTGGGACGGCTCGTCTTCGTAGGTCAGTTCCGGCGCGGCATCGCAGTTGTCGGCGATGGTCGGCGTGCCGGTGACGCTTGGATCCGTACTCTGGCCGCAGTTGACCACGGTCTCACCCGGACAAGTCAGGAACGTCGGGGCTACTTCATCGGTAATCGTGATGATCTGCGTGTTCGAAACGCTGTTGCCGCAGCCGTCGGCGGCCGTCCAGGTTCGCTCGATGACGCGATCGCCTGCGCACTCACCGGGGATTTCGTTATCAACGTAGGTGACGGTCGGAGCGGGGTCGCAATCGTCATGTGCGCTGGCCTCGCCGGTGTGGGCCGGCAGGGTCGGCTCATCACACGAGAGATTGATATTGTCCGGGATCGACAGCGTCGGAGCATTCGAATCGGTGATCGTGACGAGGGCCTCGCAAGTGGCGGGCGGAGAGACGCCGTCGCTGACCGACAGGAAAACGCTGCACGAGATGTTGCAGGTGCCTTGCGTGGTGATCGTGAGGGTCGGGTTGACGGCCGTTGGATCGCTGATGACCGCGTTGGGGCAGTCGGTGGACCAGGAGTAGGTCAACTGATCGGCATCGGGATCGTCCGACTGCGAGGCATCGAGCAGAATGGTTGTGACGCCGCCTGCACACTCGGCCTCGTAGGGGCCGTTGGCGGAGCAGAAGGGCGGTTGGTTGAGGCGCGGGATCGGTGCGAGAAGGCCCTTGGCCTGGCCGTTGAAGTCCTGCTCGAAGGAGCCGACAAAGTTGGATTGCTCGGAGGTCAGGGTCACACCGATGTCCTTGTTGACAAAGAAGAGCGGTGCGAGCACGCCGCCGGTGACCTGGAATCGGAAGTCGAACTCGTCGGATGCCGTGCCGGTGTCCTGGTGGCCGAAGCCGAGGACTTCGCCGGTCAGAAGGATGCCGGCGTAATCGACCGAACCGTTTCCATCGGCATCGACCTCGCCCTGGACGACGAGATCGTCACCGGGGATGCCGCTGGCGAGGTTGCCGAAGTTGTCGACCTGAATCGAGATCGAGAGGACCTCGTTCGGCGGCGAACCGGTCGGGTTGACCAGCCGCGGCGGGGTGGACGGCGAGAAGCGAATGGCGATCGGCGTCGAGACGACGCGGAAATTCTGACTGGCGGCGAAATACGATGTGGACGACGGCGCGGTCGAAACGTAGTTCAGCGAGGGAAATGACCCGATCAGCGAGATGCCGAGCAAGGCCGCCAAACAGGCACTTGTGTAAAAGGCGCCGAGCAGCGCCGAGCCGACCGTTGTGCTTTTTCGAATACGCATGTGTTTTTCCTTTTTTTTGTGCGCAGAGCGTGCGGAGTCAGACCGGCCGCGCGCGGGCGCGGACTCGTGCCTTTGATTCAACACAAATCAAGTCAGGTTTTCAGGCCCGTTTTTCTCCGGCCGGATATCCACCACGGCGTGCATGGTCCGCGGCGGACTCAACTCCAAGGCACCGTTGTTCAGTTCGCGGGAGATCGTCGTCGAACCAGAGCCAGCGCTGCCAGCCCGAAGAGGGCGAGCGCCGTCGGCTCGGGAATCGGCTTAATGTCAGATTGGCCGTTGCCAAATCCGGGGCCGAAGCCGCCGGTGTTGTCGAAGCTCGCGGCGAACGACCCGGTGAACGCGCCGCCGTAGTTGGCATCGAAGTCCAGGCCGATCAGCGTACCCGGTACGCCGTAGTAAGCCGGAATGGCCAGATCGCCGCCGGTCAGTTCAATCACGAATTCGAGGATATCGTAGTTCGCGGGCGTATCGCCAAAGCCAAAGGCCGCGACGGTCCCCGTGAGCAACGGATTGACCAGGCCGTACGTAATGCTGTTGAGCGTGACGCTGCCGGTGACGGAGAACGAGCCGCCCGGCGTGAGCACGCCGGTGTTGTCGACCAACGCGCTCAAGAAGAAGTTGTAACCCGGGGCCAGGATGGGATTGTTCGGAACGATGCCGTCGTCCATCTGCTGCGCGAAACCCTGCGCCGAGAACGTTTGGGTGCCCGCGTTGTAATCCACGTCGATGAAGCCGACGGTGATATCCGGCGGCGGAAGGAACGTCAGACCGAGCAACGAGGCATTCGCCTCAATTGCAATCGCCAGAACCAGAACAAAAGATGCAGCCCAATTGCGAACACGCATTATCAGTTTCCCCTCTAATCGAAACCTGTTCCGTGCGGTCAACCGGCGACCTTGTGTCTGACCGGCACCGCTGTAAGTCTTTCCACTCCAACCTTACGCGAATTATCCTAATTCATTTCGGATACGGCTGTCAAGTCACACAAGGCAAGTTATCTGGGCCGTCCGGCCGGATTCGCGTCACTGCCGGAGGTGGCTGGGTGTTGACACACAGAAACCATGGTATGTCCCTGTATGTGTATAATGAACATTAGACTGATTTACTCGTCCTGTTCACATGATACGGCAGGATTTGAGCCGCGCAGTTTGTGCCGAATATCGGGCCTGGCGCGATCGATGCGACAGCCCATGGATCTGGCTAAGTGAAGCCGAGATGAGCATTTACCTGCGGAACAGGCGTCTCGCCTGTGATTCACCCGCCGCGGCGGGTGCCACACCCTGTGAATCATTCTGCGGCTCCACTTAGGGCAGCAGAAGGTCCACGAATGGCGGGATATCCGCTTCGGTGACCAGCCCGTCGCCCGTCAGATCGCCGGCGCAATAGGCCACTCCAGGTTGTCCGTCTCCCATGAGCAATTGCACGAACGCAGCGATGTCCAATCCGGTTACCGAATCATCGCCGTCAATATCACCGCTGCCGGTTGCGAAGACGGTGACTTGAACGACGGCGCTCATCTCGGCACCGCACGCGCCAGTGACAACGCATTCGTAGTCGGCGGCTGTATCACCGGCCGTGGCGGGATTGATGGTCAAGGTGTCGGTGTCGGCGCCGGCGATGTTTCCGCCGTTCTGAATCGGCTCGCCGTTGCGCATCCATTGGAACGTCAGCGGCCCATCGCCGGTCGTGCTGGCGACGAGTTGGACGCTTGCACCGGCGCATGCAAGCGACTGTTCTGGTGCAACATCGACGGTCACGGGCGTCAACAAGTCGAGGGTCGCGGACGCGCTGATGAGGCTTCCGCAGGGGTTTGTAATCTCCACGTCGTAGTCGCCGGCATCGGCGGCGGTCACGGGATTCAGGACGAGCGCCGGCCCATGTTCGCCGGGAATGTTGACGCCGCCCTTGCGCCATTTGTAGGACAACGGAGCCATGCCGATCGCCGTGACATTGAATTGCACGGAATCGCCCTCGCAGGCCGCGCTGCTCTGCGGCTGCTGCGTGATCGCGGGACCGGTTGAGGCCGGCTCGCAGGCGTCAAGAACACCGTTGGCGTTGCAATCGTGATCGCCGTAGGCAGTCGGACCGGTGATGCGAAGCTGGAACTCACCGGCGGACGTGCTCCATCCGGTGACGCGAATCCAATAGGCGGAGCCGGCCGTTACGTTGAGCGTGACTTGAGAACCGGAGCCGCCGCCGCAAAAGTCGTCGTCGCACACAAGTTCGTTCACCGTCGTTCCGGGGCAGCCGTCGTGAACGGACAGGATGCTGTCGTAGGTGCTGCCGCAAAGCGAGATCGTGGCCGCGCCATTGGATGCGGGGTCGTAGCGGAACCAGAGATCAGGCGGGGTCGCGCCGGTCTGATTGCAGGTGTCCTCGCCGTTGCTGGCAGCGCCGATGGTTGAGCCGGTGTAGGTCACACCGGGCAGGACGCGCATGGCTTGTGGGCAGTCGTCGGCGGCGATGACGCCGGCGGCCAGGTCGCACGAGTCGATGACGTTGTTGGCGTCGCAGTCCTGACCGGCGATTTCGCAGAGATCGACTACGCCGTTGACGTCGCAGTCGGTTCCGCCCGGTTCGCAGGTGTCCACGATGTTGTTGTTGTTGCAGTCTCGCTCGGGGTGGTCGATCAGCTCACACGCGTCGATTACGGTGTTATGGTTGCAGTCGTTGCCTTCCAGTTCGCAGGCGTCCAGCGTGTTGTTGCCGTTGCAGTCGAGCGCGGGGTTGGCGGCCAGTTCGCACACGTCGAGCAACTGATTGCCGTTGCAGTCGTTTCCTTCCAACTCCGTGATGTCCTCGACCATGTTGCCGTTGCAGTCGACGCCGGAGGGATCGATCGTGGCGGAAAACATGCCGCGGCCATGGGTGATGGCAATGAGCGTGTTGCTGCCCTTGAAGACCAGCTCGTCGACGGCGACGTTGGCCGGTCCGTCGTTGGAGCTGGACCACGTCTCGCCGTAATCGGTGGAAGCGAAGACGCCGATATCGGTGCCGACGTAGAGCCAGCCGAGCAGGGCGGGGTGTAATACAATTGTATCAACCGGCGCGCGCGGCAGCGTCTGCGGGTCGCCCGGCTGGCCGGGGCCGGTGATCTTCGTCCAATTCGTGCCGCCGTCGGTGGTCTTCCACAGGTTGTCGGCCTCGTAGCCGGAGAAGCCGACATAGACGCGGTCGTGATTCGACGGGTCGATGGCAATGCGCTTGCAGGTGCGGTTGGGGAGTTCGGGTGTGTTGGTATCGACGCGCGTCCAAGTGGGGCTGGCGTCGGTTCCGTTGGTGGTCTTGTACACGTTCCCGTTGTTGTGCCCGACCCAGATCAGGTCGGAGTTGCCCACGGCGACGGCAATGGCCGAGACGTTGCTGCCGATGGACGGCTTGATGATGAACCAATCCGGCGGGGAGTTCTTGACGTTGTTTGATCGCCAGAGATTGGCCGCGCCGCCCAGCAGCCGATCCGAGTTGTTCGGGTCGAGGATGAACGGCGCGATGAAGTTGGCCGCGCCGCTGCTGGCGTCGGTGAGCGGATTGGGTCCGCCGGCATAAATGGAACTGGACGAAAGACCGGCATTGGTGCTGCGGTGGATGCGTAGATACACGTACTCGCCGTAGAAGTAATTCGGGTCGTTCTGATCCGCCGCGCAAAACCCGCCGTCGCCGCCGAACATGGCGGTCCAATTGAAGGAACCTGCCGTGCGGAGCGTGCCGTTGTCCTGCGTGCCGCCGACCAGGACGCCGGTGCTGTTGTTGACCGCGCCGCCGTAGAACTGGGTGATGGCGAGATTGTTGTTGAGGGCGATCCAGCCGGTCGTGCCGGCGACGGTGTAGACGTTGTCGGTGCGATAGATGCCGCCGTCGTTTCCGAAATAGACGGTGCGATTGGACGTGCCGTTGAAGCCCGGATGCTCGACGATGACATGATGGTCGGCGTGCGCCGAGAGCGGCGCGCTGGCCCACTGGCTGATGCGCGTGAGGCTGCTGCCGCCGTTCGTGCTGCGCCAGGCATCGGGCCCGCCGCCGAGGACGATGGTGTTCGAATTGGTCGGATCGACCCAGATGGCGTTGTCGTACCAGCCCTGATTGCCGAGATAATTCGTCCCGGTGTTGCGCAGGGTGTAACTCTGTCCGCCGTTGGTGGATCGCCAGACTTCGCCGCCGTTGCGGTTGACGCTGGCGTAGACGGTGTTCGGCGAACCGCGCGCGTAGGCGACTTCGACGCGGCCGCCGCCGGACGTAATTCCCTGGGCTGTTTGCCAGGTCACGCCGCCGTCGGTGGAGTAGATCGCTGTTCCGGCGTTCGTGCCGGCGACGGCGCGGTTGCCGTCGGTCGGGTGAAAGCGCACGTCGTTGGTGCGATCGGGGAAGACCTCGGTCCAGCTTGTGCCGCCGTTGGTGGTGCGGAAGATTTTCTGTTTCGTGGCGACGAGCATGATCTGATTGCTCGCCGGGCTGATGGCGATGCGATTGACGTAGCCCCACGGGTCCTGCGTCGGGTCGGGGTTGGTGGGGATGGTGCTGGGAATCTGCGCCCACGTGACGCCGCCGTCGACGGATTTGAGAATGCCTGCACCGGGCAGCGAGTCGATGTTGCCGAAGCCCTCGCCCGTGCCGGCGTAGAGCACATCCGGGTCGGTCGGGTCCAGCGCCATGCAGCCGATCGGCAACGACGGGAGGAAGTCATCCATGAAATCCCAATGCGCGCCGGCATTGGTGGTCTTCCACACGCCGCCCGCCACGCCGCCGACCCACATGATCTCCGGCGTGGTCGGATGAATGAGTATGGAGCGGATGCGTCCGCCGATGTTGCCGGGGCCAAGTTCCGTCCAGCTCATGCTGTCGATGCCGGCGTTACGCGGCGCGCCGGCGAGTGAGCGACGTTTGTCTTCCACCGCACGGAGCAGGGCGTTGGGCGGAATCTTTCCGTTCTCGCTCAATCGCTCGCGATAGCGGAATTCCATCGCCTCGCCCGGGTGATCGGGCCGCTCGCCGACGACCTTCTTCACGCGCGGAATGCGCAGCGGCAATGCGTGCCCGGTTGGGTTCGCCGGGGCGACCGAATCAGCCGTGGCGAGTCGGGCGTCGACCGCCGCCGGTCCGCTTGGATCGGCCGAGGGCGCGCGCAGCGCGGCGCAGCCGGTGAGCACGGCCGGGATGAGGGCGAGAAGGACGGCAAGGCGCGAATCGGCCGGTCGATTCATCATCGGTGGGGTCCTGGGGGTCGTGCGATGGTCGCGGAAGGTCCACTCCACCCGCGAGGCGATCTGTCTGAATTGTACCACGAAAGGCGTGTCGAACGGACACCGCGGTCAACAAAAAAAGCCCCCGGCGGGCTACCGGGGGCTTTGGCGATTGCCGCGTCGCCTCTTACGCCTGGACCAGCACCTCGAATCCGCCGCAGGACATGCGCTTGCAGTCGAACGGCATCTTCTTCGGGTCCATCATCTTGGCCAGGCGCGGGTCTTTCATCACCTTCGCGTTGACCTGGTCGCGATGCTTGCGCGACTTGTAGACAATCCACGAAAAGAAGATCGTCTCGCCGGCCTTGGGCTTGATCACCTTCGGAAACGGAATGCCCCACTTCACGTTCAGGTCTTCGCCGACGCACTCGCAGTAATCCAGCGCGCCGTGATCCTTCCACACCTTGCAGGCCAGCTTGGCGATCTTCTCATACGCCTTCACGTTCTTCTTCGGCACCGGCAGGACAAATCCATCGACGTACGGCATGGCGGGTGGCTCCTTTTTTACGGGTTGGTTGGTGTTTCAGGGTGCGTCGAGGACGCACTCTACGATTCAGACTCCCAGCTTTCCGCGCACGCGGTCGGCGGGATACTTCACGGCGTTCTTGATCATCTTCTCGCGCACGGCGTCGGACACGTCGATGCCCATCGCGTTCGCGAACGAGAGGGCGTAACAGAATATATCCGCCAGTTCCTCGCGGACGTTCTGCAGGTCGGCCTCGGACAGGTCGCGCGCGGCGGCGGGCGAGAGCCACTGAAAATGCTCCATCAGCTCGGCCGTCTCGATGGCGATGGACATGGCGAGGTTCTTGGGCGTGTGAAACTGCTGCCAGTCGCGCTCGTCGACAAAGCGGCGAAGGGCGTCTCGCAGTTCAGCGACGGTTGTCGTTTTGTCGGGCATGGGCGGCTCCGGGCGGGTACGAGAGCAGTCTAACCCGTGGCCGCACCGGTTGGAAACCAGGTACTGGTAGCGAATGCGTTCCTATCCGAGCCGCAACCGTGAGGGAGCGGGTTTGGGACGGCCAAAAGTATGGAACCCGCTTGCTTACGCGCGCGACTCGGTTCAAACGCTACCAGCGGCGTAGGTCGGGTCAGCAGACCCGATTCCCAAACTCACGGCACAAAATCCTCGCCGCGGGCTTCGATCAGCCGGCGATACAAGTCGGCCGATGCCTTCGGCGTCAGACCGCGCGAGGCCGGCTCGAATCCGAACAGGCCGAACTTCGGCCGATAGCCGTCCATCCATTCATAGTTGTCGCACAGGCTCCAGAAGAAATAGCCGAACACGGGGTAGCCCCGGTCGATCGCCTCCTGCACGGCTGCGAGATGCGTCACGAGATAAACGGGCCGGCGGTCATCGCGGTCATCGGCGATGCCGTTCTCCATGATGGCCATTGGCTTGCCGTAGCGAGCGAACATCTCGGCGAGCGCCTCGGTGAGACCTTGCGGATAAATCTCGATGCCCAGGTCGCTGTAACCGGAGGACGCGCCCGGCTCGCGATTGGCCGCGCCTTCGACGGTGGCCTGCTGGCGGCCGTAGTAGGTGAAGCCGACGATATCGACTTCGTCCACGACGCCGTCGAGATGGGCGTAGCTTCCTTCGCGGAGGAAGTTCACGAACAGGCCCAGCGGGTCGAGCGGGCTTTGATGCCAGGCTGTGCGGATGTCGATGCTGATGATCCGTGCGGCCGGGGCGGCAGGGGCGGCGTGTGTCGCGTGAATGGCACGGATGATCCGCACGGCGACGAGAAAGGCGTCGATGGTGGCGGCGCGGTTGGCGTCGTTCAGATCAAACCGCCATTCGGCGAAGGGGGGGAAATCGCCCACGACGAACCCCGCGAGTGACTGAATATTCGGCTCGTTCATCGGCGCGAAGAGATTGCAGTGCGGCGCGAGCGCGGCGGCCAGACGCGAAACGTACTCCACCCAGTGCGTCGCGGCATCGGGGTGCAGCCAGCCGTGCCGCTCGGGACGGTCCAGGTCGGTGAGCCAGTCGGGGAACGTCCAGTGCCACAAGCAAGGCACCGGCTCGATGCCGGCCTCGCGCAGCCGGCGGGCGAAGTCGGCGTAGTGGTCGATGGCGGCCTGGTTGAACGCGCCGGGCCGCGGCTCGACGCGCGCCCACTCGATGCCGAAGCGGTAGTGCGTCGCGCCCAGCCAGGTCAACGCGTCGATGTCGCGCTGTGTCTCACTGAAAGCATAGGCCGCGTCGCCCTTGGCGTGCGGAATCCTGCCGGCCTCGAAGGCGAGATCCCAGTCGGTGCGAAAGCAGTCGGCGGCGAGCGGCTCGCAGGCGGGGTCTTCGTTCTGGTAGGCGGCCGTGGAGACGCCGTAGGCGATGTCGGGCACGCGCAGGCTGGCGGGCATCGGCGGCAGCACCGCCGGCGGCGCGGGGGCGCAGGCGGCCAGAGCAAGGCAGGACAGGAACGCCACGAATAGTTGAGGCAGGTTTCGCTTGATCATGAAGAATTGCGTCGTTATGCTACACATCGGGTCGTGGAATCTCGGGCGGAAGGTTGGTCGCGCGCCGTTTGTTCGGCACCGGGCCGGACATTGTATCAGCGAACATTGTATCAGCATTGAATCGGAGATTCAGTCGGGCCTTCTCAAACACTTTCAAAGGAGTTGCGCATGGCACGCGGTTTGGTTCAGTGGGCATCCTTGTTGACGCTGGGAATGCTGGTGGTTGGGTGCTCGGAATACCGAACGGTGGACATCCACGATGTCCAGATCGTCATGACAGAAGACGGCAGGGTCGTACGTGTCGTTGGTAAAGGTTTTACAGCCTATCAGGAAGTCATCGAACGATCACCCAACGTTAAGTCGGTTACGCGCATGACCGACTTAAAGGGTGACCGTGAGCCAAACGAGTTCTCGATCTCGCCCGACGGCCAATCGCTTGTGTACGCCGCTATGGAGTTGAAGTCTCGTCCGTACTATTGGAATCTGTATCGGATTTCAACAAGCGGTAGTGCTGGTGTCACCAACGTCACGAACGGGCGCTATTATGACCTCCAGCCAACATTTGATCCTACCGGACAATTCGTTTTCTTTGCCAGCAACCGCAGTTCGCCGCTCTTAAAAGTTTGCCGGGTCGCGTTGACGGGGGCGGGCGGAATTACACGAATCACGCAGTCGGATTCCGACGATCGCTGGCCAGACGTGACCCCTGACGGGAAGGAGATTTATTACAGCTCGCGCCCGATGAATGCAATGGATATGCAAATTTGGCGGGCAACCATCGTCGGAAACCTCCCGACGCAGCTTCGCGAAGGGTGGCGTCCACGTCTCTCGCCAGACGGCAGCAAAGTCCTTTATTGTGCAAAAGACCTAAAATCGGAATTGTCGAAGATATGGGTTATGGGTGTGGATGGTACGAATCAAACTGAATTCATCGCCGACCCCAAGGCAGACGAACGCGATCCTGCCTGGTCCCCGGACGGCTCGAAGATCGTCTTCGCCTCCAACGCCGGCAAAGACTCTAATGGCTGGAAGAATTACGACATCTGGATCATGAACGCGGACGGGTCGAGCATCACGCAATTGACCACGAACGGGTCGGCCGATCTCGCGCCGGAGTTCAGTCCTGATGGAAAGCACATCTACTTCCTTTCCAATCGCGGGTTCTTCTGGGATATCTGGCGAATGGAGATTGCAGAGGATCCTGCTTCAGCCGCATCCCCCCAGGCATGACGCCGCGTTCAATCTACGGGGCACTTACGTTCGCCCGGCGGCTTTGATGAACGCCGCGACGCGCGCCCGGTCCAGCGGCGCGGTTGTGCGACCGCCCTTTTTCAGCGCCGTGCCGACGATCACCGCGTCGGCGGCGCGGAGCGATTCGCGCACGGTGGCGGCCGTGACGCCGGAGCCGATCCAGATCGGCAGGCCGTGGGCGGCTTCGCGAACGCGACGAAGGGCGGCGAGGTCGGTCGGCTTGCCCGTGCCCGAGCCGCTCAAGATGATCGCATCGGCCCCGGCGCGGGTTGCGGTCTCCTCGACGGCCAGCGCGAGATCGGGCTGGCTGATCGGCGTCGCGTGCTTGACATGCACATCGGCGGCGATGGCGACATGCGGCGCGACGGCCGCGCGGCGCGCGAGCAATTCGTTCGCGTTGCCGGTGATGATGCCCTGATCGGTCGCGTAAGCCCCGCTCAACACATTGACGCGAATGAAAGCGGCGCCGGTGACGGCGGCGACGGCCAGCGCGCCCAGCCCGTCGTTTCGCAGGACGTTCACACCAACGGGGACCTTCACGGCGCGGACGACGTGATCGACCACGGCGGCCATCGCCGCGATCGTCTCGGGCGGAACCCGCGAGGCGGCGAAAGGCGCATCGCCGAAGTTCTCGACGATGAGGGCGTCAAACCCGGCGCGGGCCAGGCGCGTCGCCTCGGCGATGGCATGTCTGATCATCGCGTCGAGCGGTCGCGCCGCGCTGCGCGGCGTCACCCCGTAACCGGCCGATCCCGGCAGCGGGGGCAGGTGAACCATGCCGATCAATCGCAGCTTGCGCAGTGCGGCGGTGGGGGAGTCAGTCTTTTGATTTGGCATGTCGATTTGCGGGTTCGCGGGATTGGGTGCCTTTGGCGGCGGTCTCGGTTTTGCGTGCGGTGGCGGTGACGGGCGGGCCTGCGCGATAAAAGCAGCACGGGGCGAGTCGCCGGGCCTTGGCCTCGTTCACGGTGATTTCGCTCGGCTCGTTCAGATGCACTTCGTGCGGACAATCGGTCGGATGATAGTGCCGGGCGTATTGACCAGTCAGCACGCGCGCCTGCCCGGCCAGACCGTCCAGACGCCGCCAGATGCCGCGGCCTTCGCTCCAGGCGAGGTGCTCGCGCGCGAGATAGTCATCTGTCTTGGTGCAGGGTCGGTCCCGGTCGACCCACGCCAGCCCCTTTTCAATCAGCTCGCCTCCGAGGTCGATGCGATTCGGCCCGGCCGCGACGTAGAGCAGCAACTGTCCGTTCTCGTTGCGAAGCTCGGGCCGGCTGGCGGGGCCGTCCCACGATTGCTCGCACTTGCGGGATTTGACAAGTTTCTCAATATGCGCGACGGCTTCGGCCGCCAGCGGTTGCCGATCCTCCGGGCAGCAGACGCCCAGCAGGTGGACCTTCTCGCCGTCGTCCAGCACCATCGCTCCGCCGGGCAGAACCTGGCGCACCGTCATCTGCCGCACCGGGTCGATCAACGAGCGCGCCCCGTCGCTTGTTGATTTGCCATTCCGCGACCGGTCGGCCGGCTGACTGGCGGCGTTCTTCCCGCGGCCCGATTTCTTCTCGTGCGCAGGTTCGTCCTTCGGCGACGGCGGTAGGGGGGCCGTGGCATCCTTCTCCTCGCGCGCTTTGCCGGCGGCCATGCGTCGCTCGCACGTTCTGCACAGGCGGCGACCCTGCTCCTCGGCGTCGGCGGCGGACTTAAAGGGAATGCGGTTTTCGGCGATGATCTTTTTCCCGGAGGGGCAGGCCGCGTCGGTGTGGAAAACCTTGCTGTCTTTGGATCCGTAACACGTGCCCTCCTCGGCGTGCGCGACGAGCGGGAACAGGCCGAGCGATCCGAGCAGGATCACGAGTGCATTGCGCGTGATAACAGGGCTTCGACGTGGCACGCGCGGCAGTGTATCACGAGGATGCCGCAGGAATCAATCGGGTCAGCGACCGCGCCGACTAAGTGAAGCCGCCATGAGCATTCACCTGTGGCACCGGCGTCTCACCTGTGATTCGCCCGCCGCGGCGGGTGCCACACCGATGAATCATTCTGCGGCTCCACTTAGCTTCCCGCCTTGCGAAAAACGGCGACCACGTCCTCGACCGGCACGACGTAGAGCTGATTGTCCCCCTCGAAATCGACCGGAATCGCGTGTTTCGGGTTGAACAGCACCTTGTCGTATTGCTTGATGGGATAATCGTTGTCGGCGGCGACTTGTGCCGAGATCGCGACGATCCGCCCGGTGATCGTCGGTATCTCGATGTTGTCGGGCAACTGGATGCCGCCCTTGGTGGTCTTTTTGTCGGCGTCCTTGCGGATGAGCACCCGCTTGCCCATCGGCTCGACGGTTTCGAGTTTCACGCGCGAAGCGGCTTTGGCGTCACTCATGTTTTTCTCGCTGGCTCGGGACCGGAACCGCGCGGGTTATTTCGTGTACTCCCGCAGGAAGCCCTCAAACGCCCGGCGGTGTTCCTCTTCGTCTCCCATGATCGTGATCGCGAGGTCTTGCGTCACGTAGTCGCGCTCTTCGCAGAGCTTGATGATCTCCAGGTACAGATTGCAGGCGTCGTTCTCCGCCTGGATCACGCCCTTGATCACGCTGACGACGTCCGTCGTATCGGCCGGGGGCTGCATGTACGATTGCTTGAACTTCAACTCGAGCGAGCCGGGAACCTTGCCGCCGATCGTCTTGATCCGGTTGCCCAGCAGGGTGCCGTGGTTCAGCTCCTCGGTGATATCAGCCTTCAACGCCTCTTTGATCTTCTCGGCGCGGACGCCGTCAAGGTGGATGCTGTTGGCGACGTAGTTCAGAACGGTCTCCATCTCCTTGGTGTAGGCCAGTTGCAGCTTCTCGATGATGTCGTGGTTGGACATGGCGATGGCTCCCTTCTTGTTGTGCAACCCTTCCTGCGGCCGATTCGAATGGCGCTTCAGCGAGATTGTAAGTACGCCGGAAGGAGGTGGCAATAATGTCGCGCCGCGCGGGCGTCCGTGAATCAATTCGCTCCGACCCGTGCCGGCGGTGTTGGGCAAAAAGAAATAGCAACTGTGTGATTTCAATCCGATATTCGATTCGGCTGGAGCAGGTTCCGCGCGGACGTCTCGCGCGGATAAGGGGAGGCTCAACCGCTTCGCGCGGTGGGCGCGCGCCGCCGCGCGCAAGCAGGGGGGATGTGCCATGTTGTTTGACGAACCCATTCCGCTGGATGACTCGGACGATCCGAACGCACCCATCCCGCTCGAAGATGCGCCCGAGCATTCCGCGATCATCGTGCCCGAATCGAAGCGCGCCACATCGGTGCGCTGCCGTCGACGCGATGTACGACGCAGCCAGGGAAGCGCGATGCTTTGCTTCTCACATGAAACCGGCAGCGGCCGCGTCGATAACGCCGAGTGCCCCGTGCTGAACATCTCCAAGACCGGCGTCGCCATTGTCTTCGATCACGATGTCTGCGTGGGCACCTCGGCCTCGATCGCCTACCGCAGCATCAGCGGCCGACCGGTTCATCGCGGCGTGACGGTGCGACAGTGCCGGCCGCGCGACGACGGATATTTCGAGCTGGGGCTGCAATTCGACCGACCGCTGCAATTTGATGAAGCACGTCCCGCACGTCACGGACCGGGCCGTGAAGTCGCGCCGGGAATCCGGGCACGCAAGCTCAAACCATCGTCGGGCGATTGACGACCGCCCGGACCCTGCGTACCGTGTGGGCCGCGGTGTCTGGCGCGGGAGACCCAGGACTTGATTAGAAAGTTCAGTGCGGCCGTCCGGTTGATGCGGCCTGCGCAATGGATCAAGAACGTGTTCGTCTTCGGCGCGCTGGTGTTTGGTCCGCGCCGGAACGATCCGCAGGCGATTTTGCTGGCCTGCGCGGCCTTCGGCATTTTTTGTCTGCTTGCGGCATCCGTTTACGCCCTGAATGATCTTCTGGATCGGCGCGAGGATGCGGTGCACCCGACCAAACGCAATCGCCCGATTGCCAGCGGCGCGCTGTCACCGGTGGAAGGGGGCTTGTTTGCGATTCTGCTCGCGGCCGGGGGCGTCGCGGCGGCGCTGCAACTGCCGCGCGGCTTCGCGCTCACGGCCTGCCTCTACGTCGCGCTCAATCTGTTCTATTCCCTCTGGGCCAAGCACGTTGTGCTGATGGACGTGATCCTGATCGCCATCGGTTTCGTGCTGCGCGCGCTGGCCGGCGCGCAGGCCATCGATGTCGAAGTGTCGGCTTGGCTCGTCGTCTGCACGTTTACGCTTTGCCTGTTTCTCGGCTTCGGCAAGCGACGGTGTGAACTGGCCGTCATGAACACGGGCGATGCACACGCTCATCGCAAATCGCTGGTCGGTTACACACCCGAGCTGCTCGCGCACCTGTTGTCGGTCACGGGCGGCATCGCCGTCATCACGTTCCTCCTGTATACGCTCGATCCGAATACACCTTCCCCTAAATCGCTCGTCTTCACCACCCCGCTGGTCTTCTACGCCATCTTTCGCTACGCATCGGTCATCGAACAGGGCCAACGCACCGGGCCGACCGACGTGCTGATCAAGGACCGGCCCTTTCTCGTTACCGCCATCCTGTGGACGGTCATGACGCTGGGGTTGATCGTCTTAGGCCCGGCCGTCGAAAAACACCTTCCCCGCTTGCGCTATCCGGGAATGCCCCCGGCGACGCAACCCACGACCGGCGGCCAATCATCCGGCGGCTAAGTGCCTGTCATCGCCTCGGTTACAATCAATTGCCCCCGGCGCGAAGCGGTTGGAAAGAGAACCGGGCAGCGCTTCCGTTCATATTTATGACAGGAAGACCGTACGGTCTTCGTCTGAATCAGGTTGAGTGGACGCAATCATGACGGTGGGTATCAACGACGACGACCAGGCGTTGATCGTCGCGGCGCAGCAGGGTTCGCGCACGGCGCTGGACGCGCTGATTCGCCGTCATGATCGCTGGGTTCGCCACGTTGTGTACCGCGCGCTGGGCAACGCTTCGGCGGTCGAAGACGTCGCCCAGCAGGTCTGGACGACGGTCTGGCAGCAGATCGGGACGCTGGTTGATCCGTCGGCGTGGCGGGCGTGGTTGTATCGCACGGCGCGGAACGCCGCGATCGACGCGAGCCAGAAGTCGTCGCGCGAACGCCGGCGGCGTGCCCCGGTGGACGAGCAGACGCTGCCCGATCGCGACGGTTCGCCGGCGCTGCGGCTCGTCCGGGATGAAGAACACCGTCGAATGCTCGCGGCGATCAATGGGTTACCCGCGATTTATCGCGAGCCGTTTGTATTGAAGCATCTGGAAGATTGGTCGTACGCGCAGATCGGCGAGGCCCTGGGGCTGCCGGTTGATACGGTGGAGACGCGGCTCGTTCGGGCACGGCGGCTGTTGCGGTCGGCCCTGAATGGATCGGCGAATCCGTAGCCGCCGCAGCGGAAATGGACGCGGCGAGGTGGGTGTCGGATGGACAGGCAAATGACGGACAAGCGAGACTGGACAGACGAGTCGGAGGCGGACTCGCCGATCGGCCTGGCGGTCGATGCGCGCGTGGAGCGGCTGATCGTGCGCCATCTTGACGGGGAGATCAGCCCGGCGGAGCAGCGCGAACTGGACGCGGTCTTGCAGTCGGATGCCGCCGCCCGCGAATTGCTGAACGAGTATCGCAGGTTGGACGTTCTGGCGAAGCGCACGCTCCGTGCCGACTTTGCCGGTACGAGGACGGCGGCCGCGCCGCGGCATGTCAGCGGTTTTCGGCTCGCCACCGTCAGCATGTTGGCGACCGCGGCTGCCGTCGTCGTATTCTCGTTCCTGCCGGATTTGTGGCGCGGCGGTGAGCCGGATTCGCGCACAGCGGCGCGCCCGGCGCAGCCGCGCGCGGCCCGGTTGGCGCCTCCGCCGATGCAGGGTGCAGCGCCGGCGTACGTGGAATACCGCAATGATGATTTTCTGCCGAAGCGGCGCCAGCGCGACGTGATGCGCGACGTGATCGGCATTCGCGGCGACGACCCGAACGTGATCTACATTTTCGAGCGGAATACGCGCGCGACGCGGGTCGAGCCGATCGTGGCGGATTTTTGACAGGCAGCCGGGTGCGTCGCCCGTCTTGGGAATTGAGTACACGAAAGAGCGAGCCGAATACCCATCGCGCAGCGCAAGAGGCGCTCGCGAACGCTAAGAAGAAGGAAAAAGGAGTGATCCCTATGCGATCCATTCGTTGGTTGGCGGTGTTGTGTTGTGCGGCCATCGCGTCAAGCTCGGCGCTGGCCGCGATCGAAGAGCCGGCCGCACAGCCGGCGAAGGTCGAGTGCCAGGCGGTCGCCAGCGTGCGAATCGTGGCGGGGGACGAAAACTGCGATCCCGTCGTGCTCGAAGCCTTTGGTGACGGCGACGGCACCTGGGTGACCGAGGACGGCGACCATCTCACGCTGGCGTTTGTCGGGGCGGGCGACCCGACCGATGCCAACGGCGGTCAGAAGCTAGTGCAAAAGCTCCGCATCGCCGGCGATCCCGACGATCCCACCAGTCAGCCGAAGGTGCTGGCGTTTGTTGGGAACGATGATTCAGGTCTGAAGGCCGGTGGTCCGTGGCTGGGGGTGCAGTTTTCGCCGCTGCCCAAACCGCTGGCGGCGCAGTTGAAGATCGAGAGCGGCATCGGCCTGATGATCAGCAACGTGTATGAAGGTTCGCCCGCCGACGCGGCCGGTCTTCAGCAGTACGACGTGATTACCGCCGTGGACGGGCAGAAAGTGACGAACAACATTGGCGAGTTTCTTGAAAAGGTGAAGGTCTTCCAGCCCGGCGAGGCCCACGCGTTCTCGGTGGTGCGCGGCGGCCAGCCGATCACGGCGAACATCACGATCGGCACGCGCCCGGCGATGGACCAGATGCCCAAGGCCAAGTACGAGCCGGACGGAGAGGAAATGGTCGGCGGAAACGTGTTCGGCCGCGGCGGTATGTTGCAGAAGGATGCGACGGGCAACTGGACGTTCAAGGGGTTCAACCTTCCGGACGTGCCGGATGTGATGAAGATGATTCCCGACGTGTCCGACTTGGATTTCAAGTTTAACCTGGCCGTGCCCGGCCCCGGTTCGCATCAGGTCTACGTCGGCAAGAGCCAGGGCAAGTCGATTCGCGTCGAAAAGCAGAACGACGGCCCGTTCACCGTGACGACCACCGAAACCGTCAACGGTAACACGAACAGCACGACCAAGACGTACGCCACCGAGGAGGAGTTGAAGGCGGGCGATCCCGAGGCGCACAAGCTGCTTCAGAACGGTCCATCGGTGCATTTCTTCGGCAAGCCGCTGGACGGCAACAAGTTTGAATGGCGATTCGATGGCGACTTCATGAAGAATCACGAGGAAGCCATGAAGCGCGTCGAGGAGACCATGAAGAAGCTGCACGAGAACCAGGGCGGCGTTTTCGGATTCGCCCCGGGCGCGCACGCCGGCGTGATTCTCCAACGCGCCAAGACCAGCTTCGAGACCCTGCCCGACGGCAAGCTGCGCGTCACCCTGCGCTCCGGCGAGGATGAACTGGTCGACGTGTATGAAAACGCCGACGCGCTGAAGGCGGCGCGGCCGGAGTTGTACGAAAAATACCAGTCGCTTCAGTCGCAGAAGTAAGGCGACGGAGCGGCGGGGCTTAACCTGCTCCACTCCACCCTTCCCTGTCGCGGCGTCCTGCAAAGGGCGCTTCGACGGCGGAGCAAAACCGCGGTTCTGGCCGGCTCGGTTGCACGACCCCGAGCAGCCCGGGCCGCGGTTTTTCGCATTTCCCGGGTTACGATGCGCGCGGAACGACGCGTGCGATTGGCTTGCTCCGCTGCGCCCCCACGATTAGAATGCCCGGCTCGATTGACCGAACCGATCCTTCCCGTTTCACAATCGGCGGAGCGGCAACCCGTTAATACCAGAGGAGCGCGTACGTGGGCAAGAATGGAAAAGCGGCCAACGGCCAACATGTTTTCACCTCCGAATCCGTCAGCATGGGCCATCCCGACAAAGTGGCCGATCAGATCTCCGACACGGTGCTGGACGCCCTGCTCGCCAAAGACCCCGACGCGCGCGTGGCATGTGAAACGCTCGTGACCACCGGTCTCGTCGTCGTCGCCGGCGAGATCACCGTCCACAACAAGGCCGCCGAGCTGGCGCTCAACAACATTGAGAACGACATTCGTAACACGATCCGCGACATCGGCTACACCGATCCGGCTTGCCAGTTCGACCACAAGAGCTGCGCCGTCATTCGCACGATCCACAGCCAGTCCGCGGACATCAGCCAGGGCGTCACGGCGAGGAAGGGCAAGGCCCAGGGCGCCGGCGACCAGGGACTGATGTTCGGCTTCGCCTGCCGCGAGACCCGCGCGCTCATGCCGCTGCCGATTCACCTGTCGCATCGGCTGGTCGAACGGCTGGCGAACGTGCGCGAATCGGGCGAGATTCCGTGGCTGCGGCCCGACTCGAAAAGCCAGGTCACGATCGAGTATCAGGGCAACACCCCGGTCCGCCTGCGGACGATTGTCATCTCCACGCAGCATCAGGATCGGCCAGAGCTGCTCGACCGCAGCGGCAACGTGAACGACAAATTCAAAAAGACAATCATTGACAAAGTGGTCAAGCCGGTCTGCCTCGCCGAATGCCCGAAGCTCTGGAACAACCGGATCACGTTCCACGTCAACCCCACGGGGCGGTTCGTCATCGGCGGTCCGCACGGCGACACGGGCCTGACCGGTCGCAAGATCATCGTGGACAGCTATGGCGGACGCGGGGCGCACGGCGGCGGCGCCTTCAGCGGAAAGGACCCGTCGAAGGTCGACCGCTCGGCGACCTACATGGCACGCTACGTCGCGAAGAACATCGTCGCGGCCGGACTGGCCGACATCTGCGAGGTGCAGTTGGCGTACGCGATCGGCGTGGCCGATCCGGTCAGCGTGCTGGTCGACACCGAGGGCACGGCGCGCGTGCCGGAGCACATCATTGAGAAGCTGGTGCGCGATCACTTCCCGCTGACCCCGGGCGGAATCATCAGCCATCTGAAGCTGAAGCGCCCGATCTATCGCAAGACGGCGGCGCACGGCCATTTCGGCCGCGCGGGCTTCAGCTGGGAGAAGACGGACATCGCCCCGGCGCTGAAGAAAGCCGCGGCGAGGTGGATGAAGTAACCTCCCGGCGTCGGGCAGCACTGGGCATTGCATTGCTTCATAAAAAAGCCGGCGGTCTACGATCCGTCGGCTTCTTTTTTTCTGCGCTCCCGGATGCCTCGCGTGGCGCTATAACTTCAACTGAATTCCTGCAATGACTCCTTCGAACACCATCGCACCATCCACGTAGGCCTGGGTTGCGCAGATGAATTTGCGCGGACGAGGATCGACCGCCTTGTTGACCAGTATGATTCGTGCCGGGGGGATCACCGCGCCGCGAAACTTCGCGCCGTCGATGCCGCCGAAGCCCATGATTGCGCCGGGAAGGGGCACGAAAATGTGCTGGGCGAAGGCGGCCAATTGCGCCGCCGTCTCCATCATGAGCACACCGGGAAAAATCGGGCTGCCAGGCATGTGGCCGCGACACCACCATTCGTCGGGGCGAACGTCGCGATAGCCCGCCATGATCATGTTGGCGCGATCGACATGGATAATCCCGTCGAGTTGCGACATTTCGTGGCGTTGCGGGAGGAAGGAATAAATCTCCTCACGGCTGTGAAGAACACTGCCGCAATCCAGCGTGGCGAGATCAAGGATCGGTGGCGGAGGCATGAAGAGGGGCTTTCTGGTGCGGGCCATGCGACCGGCGGGGTGATTCATCCCCCAGCCTGCCGGGCGCGTAAAAATGAGCCGACCGCGCTACTCGGCCCGAGCGGGACCGAGCGCGCGGCTCAAAAACGTGCATCAGCCGGCTAGCTGGGCGTGTCGGATGAGCGGACTTCGAGAATCTTCTTCCGCACTGTCTGCGCGGCGTTCTTGATGTCCTGCATGGCCTTGCGGACGCGCGTGCCGGCCGCCTTGTTGCCGCCTTCGGCTTTGGCCACGTCGTCCGCGCACGATTCCACAAGCTGCTTCAATTGCTCGTACTCTTGCATGGTTCAAGTCTCCCAGTCGTTGCCCGGCCCCGCCGCGCGGGGGCCTTTGTGTGTTGTCACATCCGAGTCGCTTTGGCTCGGTGAGTCGTGTCCGCTCTTTTTGGCCTACTTGGAACGGGTCGCCGCAGTCTATCGCCCTCCAGAGCGGATTTCAAAGCGCCCATCGCGGTTTGCGACATAGTGTGTCATATTTGTCAGGCTCAACTGGTCGAACCCGCGAATCGTCGCTTAGGAAGGGTCCAAATAGCGTTTTACGTACCGTTCCAGCCGCGATTGTCTCGACCAAAGGATAGGCGGGTTATTTGCCGTCAGGGAATGTGAATCAGCCCGCCAAAAGGCCGATCTTTGACCTGCTGGACGTTCGCGGCGCTGTCCATACGCTATTGGCCCCATTAATGCCGCGCCCTTGCGACTAACCCGTGAGCCGGGTTACACTGCTTGGCTCGGCCCTGACTGACTTGAGGTTGTGGCTTGAGTCCTTTGACGCGATGCACTTCCTCGGCACAATGCGGGTTGGTGTGGTTCGCGAAGTATGATTGCTGAAGGCTGGAGACGGTTTTCGGAGGTTTGACATGCATTATCCCCATCGCAAGAGCTATCGGAAACGCGCCCGCAAGCACGGCTTCCGCGCCCGCATGCGCACCCCCGGCGGCCGCAAAGTCATCGCCCGCAAGCGAAGGATCGGGCGCAAGGTCAACATCCGCGCCAAGTATTGATTCGACCCGGCTTCGAAACTGAAGTTTGAAATCCAAGCTCTGAATCTCTGTTGATCCTGGCTTGAAATTTCAAACATGAACTGGCTTCGTCATCTCAAAATCGCGGCGTGTCGATAATCGACGGCACGGGCCATTTCCCGAATTGCGCCGCCAGGTCGCTCACGCCGATGGGGCGCGGGACGGCAAAGAGTTCCCCATACCGGTACCCGCAACCTCCGCCTTCGTAGCCGCCGACCGAGCGGATGTAGTGAATTAGATTCTCCAGCCGGCCGGGCGGGAACTGTGATGCGTAGCAAGACACGGACGCGATCTTCTGATCGATCGTGTCGGTGATGTCCACGACCAGTTGCGACGGATAGTGATGCCCCTCGGCCGAGCGCGGGATCGGTCGATAGAGCAGGTGATCGACCGCGTGCGGCGCCGTGCCGCCGAAGCGGTCGTCCCACTTGGTGAGCTGCGAATAAAACCGCGCGGCTTCGATGATGAGCTGCGATTGATAGTGATCGGGCGAGGCGGCGACGGTGCGGCCGGCGATTCCGACGACGATGCGCGGCTTGTATTTGCGAATGACGGTCGCCAGCGCGTAGCGCGGCTCCGGTCCGTCCATCAGCACGCGATTGGGCAGACCGAGCATTTCAAGCACCTGCACGCCGAGCGTATCGGCGGCGGCTTTCATCTCTTTCATGCGCGTTTCGGGTGAGCCGTGCGGCGTGGGTTCTCCGTTGGTGAGATGGACCATGCCAACGCGGTGGCCCTGTTTGACGAGCTTGGCGATGGTGCCGCCGCAGCCGATTTCGAGATCATCGGGATGGGGCGCGGTGAAAAGGACGTCGAGTGTGGCGGGTGCGGCCATTCAGCGGACCTTCGTATCAGGATGGCTGGCTTTCAAACGGACGAATTGTAGAGAGAAGACCGACGCAGGTCATCCGCCGGCTCGGGGCTTTCCACGGCCGCCCTGTTGAGTGGGCGGCGGGGCGGTCCGCGTCTGCGCGGCTTGCGGAGCCGTGCGCGGTCCGGGTCGGCGCAGGTTCACGATCATGCCCTCGGCGGAACGGTTGAAAATGATCGTGGCGTCGACGGACTGCTCGGGTTCGAAATCGGCGATATCCAATGCTTCGTCGTTCGGGTTGGTAAACGACGTGACCTCCGGGATGGTGCGCAACTTGAGCTTGCGCATCGCCGGGGGTTTGTCGTTTTGGGAGGCGGAGTTGTCCGTGCCGGGCCAGTCGCCGGATTTGGGTTTGGCCTTGAGGACGATGAGGTCATCGGCGATGGATTCAATGCTGCCCTCGACGTCGATGGCGTCGAACTTGAGCGTTCTCAATTCGCGTTTGGCTGATTTATCCTTGCCGTCGCGGTTGACGCCCCATTCGACGGAGCAGTACAACCCCTTGCGGAACAAATCCTGGGCCTCCTCGACGCTCAACTCGCGATTGGCCAGCGAGAGTTTCACATCCTCCACGCGGTGGACGGCGAGCTTCAGCGTGCGCCCATTTTTTTCGATCGGCTTGATTTTCAGGTAGCCCACCAGTTCCTCGTTGCCCGACTTGGCGGGTGTGAAACCAAGGATGAATCCGGGAAGCGAGCCTTCCAGCTCGGCACTGGCCGGCGGTGTGTTGGGCTGCGGCGCGCGCGGACCGGTCGGCCTGGCGCCTCGTGCACCGCCGCCCCCGCCACGACGACCGGCGCCGGGCTGCCCGAAGGCGTCAGCGCTGACCACAAGCGCGCAACCGAGGGCGACCAGCGCGGCGAAGCGGGAGAAACCGAACCATTTGTGTGCGAACGAAAGCATGCGATGCACTCCAGTTTCGCGGGCATGGGCGTGGGCCGGACCCGGAAGGGACCGACAACGGCGGCTTGCGCTGCGGAGCGAAGCTGGGTCGCTCCTGTACACTGGATTGTATATGGGGATGGTCGGATAGTTCAAATGCCCGGAAAAACGGTAACGGTCATGGCTTGGTGCGGCACGGGCTGAACGCCTGTGCCTGTCAAAGCGAAGCGCCGGTGAATGGAAATGGCAAACTTCGCCCGAATTCCCCATTGTGTTCGACTGGGTCGTACGGTGGTTTTCCGCTGTGGCGTGCGAACGGACCCACCCGGGAGTTGCCGGCGCGGAAATCCCGCGGAATTCCGGCTTCGGAGGGGTTGGGCTTCCGCGGGCGCCGCCGACCGGTGCGGCGTGACGATGCCTTCAAACGCCGATACACTCATTGATGCTGGTTATGCGAAATGCATCCAATGCGGCACGATACGCTTGGCAAGGATTGCCCTGAATGCGGACGGAACGACGGCTGACGGTTGCGCTGCTGGCCTGGATGTGTCTGGTGACGCTGGCGCCGCGCACCTGCGCGTGGCAATCGCTGGTCCAGGACGGTCGAAGCAGCCCGGCGGCGACCGTACCGACGGCACTGCCGCGAGGATTTTTCCAGCATACGCTCGAGCTTCCGGAAGACGGCTCGCGCAAATACGCCGTCTACGTTCCCCCGCAATACTTCACCGAAGCGGATCACAAATGGCCGCTGCTCGTCGTGCTGCACGGCAGCGGAGAGATCGGCACCGATGGCGTTGCGCCGACGCAGGTGGGGATGGGGCCGTACATCGCGGGCCGGCCCAAGCGGTTCCCGTTCATCGCGGTCTTTCCGCAGGCGCATGCGATGTGGTACCGGGGGGTGGAAGAAATCGCCGTTTATCAGATTATTGAAGACGTTTGTAAAGAATACCGCGTCGACCGTGACCGCATCTATCTGACGGGCTTCTCGATGGGCGGGTTCGGGACGTGGGAGCTGGGCATCCGCCGGCCGGACCTGTTCGCGGCGCTGGTGCCGATCTGCGGCGCGGCGCCGATGGACTACGTGGGCAATCTGGTGAACCTGCCGGTGTGGGTGTTTCACGGGGCGAAGGATGCCAATGTGAAGGTGGAAGGGTCCCGCGACGCGGTGGCGCGGCTCAAATCGCTGGGCGGATCGCCCCTTTACACCGAGTTCCCGCAGATCGGGCACAATTCGTGGGACACGGCCTATCACACGCCGGCGCTGTACAAATGGCTCCTCGCGCAGCGCCGCGTGGCGCATCCAAAGACAATTGACTACACTTTCCCGGGCGGCGCCATCCAGGTCTGGTGGCTGGCGATGGAGAGCGAACCGAATCGCAAGGCGCCGGCGCACATTCGAGCGACGATCAGCAACGACGGCGAGGTGATCGTCGAGAGCGAAGGCGTTGCCAGTTTCGCGATTCTGTCCAAATCCGAGCCGATCAGGGTCGGGCAGGACGTGCTGGTGAAATGGAACGGCGCAGTTGTTTACAAAGGTCGATATGAAGGGCCGGTGGTCGTGCGACCGAACCGCGACGCGGCCCCCGCCGGGCCAGCGACGTCCACCCCTTGACTGCGCCGGATTGCACGCTTGCCCGGCCGGCCCCCACGGGCGTTATCCATACCACGATTCGACGGCCGACGCGACGCGATCGCATAAACTGGGATCGTCCAGCAGGAATTCCGCGCCGACATAGAATCCCTGTGCCCGAATCTCGGTATGGCGGACGATCGCCGGCACGCGCGCCGCGTGCGGATCGGCCCAGAAGAGCTTGACCGCCAGCAGCGAGCCGACCGGAAAGGCCGTCTCGGCGAGGAAGCCGATGCCCGTTGCGGAAACGTTGTCGAGCGTGACGCGATGGTCGTCGACGCTTTGCGCGTCGAGGTTCGCGACAAAGATCGGCACCGAGCGGTGGAAACGCACGGCTTGGCGTCGCTCGCGGTAGAGCACCGGCTTGCCCGGCCGCGTGTTCTCCAGGAAGCGGCGAATCTCACGCTCAAAGACGTATGTCGTGTTGATCGGGTGGGCCGTGGACGAAGGCACGGCAACGGGTTGGTTCATCGGGATGGCTCCTGTCGTGGCATGGTTGCCTTGCGCGGGGCGTCGACCGCGCGGCAAAGTCCGTATTGGCTGGTTGATTTTGCGTTCGCGGACAAAGCGTACAATTCAGGAACGAATCAGGGCGTGTCTGAATTAACGCAGGGCCGTGGCGAAAACCGCATGGGACTGGGTTTCCGGACGGTCGCTGGCTGGAATCGACCTGCACCGGATAAAATGTGCGGCGGACAGACAATCGTGCGCCCGTAGCTCAGCAGGATAGAGCAGCGGTTTCCTAAACCGCAGGTCGGAGGTTCGAATCCTCTCGGGCGCGTTTAAACTAAACCTCGCCGACCCCAAGAGTTGTGGGGACCTGCCGACGGTCGGCAGCGCGGCTCAAGACGCAAATTCGCGCGGTGTTACACCGCGCAAGCGTTAAGGAGCCACGCATCATGCCGAAATCTCGCTTATCAACAGCTAAGACCCCCTCGTACCGTCACCGCCCCGGCTACGACCAAGCCCTTGTCACGTTGACGGATGCCGTGACGCGCCGGCGTCGTGATTACTGGCTCGGCGAGGCCGGCACGCGCGAAAGCCGCGAACTGTACCATCGCGTCATCGCGGCATGGGAGGCAAACGACCGCCGCCTGCCGCGGCACCCGCGCGATGAAGGCACCGAGCGCGCCCAGGATGGCCCCGTCATCATCGAGGTTATCCGCGACTTCCTGAAATGGGCCAGAGTATCGGTCGACACTGGCGAGCTGCGTTCCTATGTGATCGTGCTGGCCCTGCTTCGCCGATATGCAGGCCGCATGCCCGCCAGCCAATTCGGGCCAAAGATGATGCGGCTCATTCGAGATGAGATGATTCGCGGCGACGCGATCAGCGATCCGCCGCGACGTTCCTGGTCGCGCAAGTACATCAACGCCCAGGTCCAACGCCTCCGCCGCGTCTTCAAGTGGGCGGCCGCGCATGAGCTGGCACCCGTGACGGTCTATCAGTCATTGAGCACGCTCGAGCCCCTGCGGCGCGGGCGGTCCGCCGCGCGAGAGACCGACAAGGTCGGCCCTGTCTCGCAACAGTTGCTCGACGCCACGACGAAGTTTCTTAGCCCGACGCTACAAGTACTGGTCGAACTGCAATTGCGAACCGGCGCCCGAGCCGGCGAGTTGCTCATGCTCCGCCCGATGGACCTTGTTGAAGATGCCAAATTATGCATCTGGGTATTCCGTCCCTGCTCCCACAAGACTTCGTACCGGGGCATGAATCGCGCCATTTACATCGGACCAAAGGCGCAAGGCCTGCTCGCGCCGCTGCTTGAGAGTTGCGCCCAAGATGAGTACGTCTTTGATCCGCGCAAGTCCGAGGCGGCCAGACTCTACCAGCGGCACGCAGCGCGGAAGACGCCCTTGTCTTGTGGAAACCGCCCCGGTTCAAACCGCAAAGACGCTCCATCTCGAACACCGGGCGGCCGGTATTCGACGGCGGCATACTGCCGGGCGGTTCACCGTGCCTGCGAAGCTGCCTTCCCACCGCCTCCGCCGCTTGGTCAACAGCCGGGCGAAACACGGGCCGACTGGCGGCAACGAATCAAACGCGAGCAGATGCAAGACGAGCTGCGACAGTGGCGACGCGCGCACAGTTGGCACCCGCACCAGCTCCGCCACAACGCCGCCACGAACCTGCGCCGCGAGTTCGGCCTGGAGGCCGCCCAGCTCGCCCTGGGCCACGCCAGCGCCCAGATCACCGACGCGGTGTATGCGGAACGCGACCACGCCAAGGTCGTGGATATCATGCGGAAGATCGGATAGCCTTCCGAGCGTTTACGTGCTACGGAGTTGGCTCGTGGTGCTCAAGGAACTCGTCGACGCCTCGCTGGGGTGCTTTCACTTTGGAGCGTACCATGCATCATTCCTGCTTGCCCTTTGCGCGACCGACGCCACGGCTAAGAAGCGCTTCCCGAATGAGTGCTCGGTGGGTCGCCGATTTAAGGATTTCGTTCAAGCGCACATGCCGCAGCTCTTTGGAGCGCAGAACTTCTGGGTTGCCGTCGACATGCCGGAGGATCGATCCGCATTCCCACTCGACGCAAACGGAGTGCACAATCTTCCACAGGTTGGTGATGATTTCAACCGCGATAAAGGGAAGCCTCGTTTGGTGCTCATGCAAGGCGTGCTCTACCACGCATTTCGTTGCGCCCTTAGCCATGAAGCAGATCTGCCCGATGTCGAGCTGCTTCCACCAACGCCAAATGGGGCTGTGGCCGTGAAGGTAGACACCAAGGTTCGAATCTCTGCTGACATCATAGGTCGTCTCCTCTTCGCGGTGGTACATGCTCAGGAGAATCAGGGTCTCTTTGGGACGCAGGAAGGCGCAATTCAGGCAGCCGCTACTCCGAAAGGTGCCGCGAGTCTGCCATAGCTCACGCGGCTAGGGCGGCAGTGCAACTGGCATATCCGAGTTACCGAAGCCGGTAACTCGGTTTTTTCTTTGAATTTCTTTCGATGCAGCAACTTCCATCAAGCCCGGCGTTTGTGCGCTGTCGGCCCACGCCCGCCGCCTGGTAACTCGAGTTACCGAGTTACCGCCCGGATTCGTGTTGTAAATCACCTGCATGGAACGAAGCACCGGCAATGGCCGGGAGGTTCACATGCAGGAACACGCAGCCGCGACAAGTGAATACATCACGCTGACCGAGGCGGCCAAGATTGCTCCGGGGCGGCCGTCAACCAACTGCGTCTGGCGGTGGTGCCGGCGGGGTGTTCTCGCCCGCGGCGGCGAGCGCGTCCGACTCCAGCACGCCCGCGTCGGCGGCATGATCTACACGACGGCCGCCTGGCTGGGGGAGTTCGGCCGAAAGCTCGCCGAGGCCGACGAGAAGTATTTCGATCTTTGTGAAGCCGCCACACAGGCCGCGCGGGCTTCGGATGCCTCGGTCGCCCGTCGCCGGCGGCGCGCTGCCCTACCACATGCTCAGGATCAACGACGGCGCGACTTGGATGCGCTCGACCGCGAGCTGGCTGCGGAGGGGCTGTGATGCGCTACTCGGACGACACCGAACTACGAGACATCCGTCTGCAAATTATGCACACGGGCATCATGAGCGATTACCAGTTGCACGTCGGCGAATGGGACGAGCGATTTCGGATCGAGACGACGCGGGCGCTGACGGATGGCGTGGCCGTGCGGTCGAGGGGCGATCAGCAGGACTTGTTCAATAGGGGAACTCGCAGCCGCAACGGGCGCCACAGGTCCCGCGCGGCCGGCAAACGTGACGGCGGTCCCGTGAAGGCTCAACCCAGCGAGCGGAAGGTGCAACGATGAATGACCACGACTTCGACCTGCGATTCCTGATCCGCGAGCCGGCGGAGGTGTATCACGCCCGCAGCAAAGACCACGTGACGGCCCATGCGCTCAGCGACTTTCGGCGCTGCCCGGTGCTGTATCGCAGGAAGGAACTGGGCCTGGTGCCGCAGCGCGACAGCCAAGCGTTTCTCGTCGGCCGGGCGGCGCACACGCTCATTCTCGAAGGGCGGCAGCGTTACGAGCGCGAGTACGCGGTCGGCGGGCCGATCAACCCTCGCACCGGCCAGCCGTTCGGCCCGCAGACTAAGGCCTTCGCCGAGTGGGCCGAGCGGCAGAGCCGGCCGGTGCTTGGCGACGCGCAGGCGGCGATGGTCGAGCAGATGGCGTCGGTGGTGGGCGAGCACCTGTTCGCCCGCGAACTGTTCCGCTGCGGTGTGGCCGAGGGCGTGGTGCGCTGCGAGTACGCCGGACAACGCTGCCAGGCGCGAATCGACTGGATCAATCCCATCGAAGGCCGCGGCCTCGTCGATCTCAAGACCGCCGACGAACTGGACTCGTTCGAGCCGGCCATGCGGGCCTTCGGCTACCTGCACCAGGTCGCGTTCTATCGCGCGGTCGTCGCCATCGCCTCGGGCCGCGTCCTACCCGTCCACATTGTCGCCGTCGAGAAGCGCGAACCGTTTCGCTGCGGCGTGTGGCAGATCGCGCCGGCGGTGCTCGACCAGGCGCAGCGCGACAACGAGGAGGCGATGGCCGATCTGCGGCGCTGCCGCGAGACCGGCAACTGGTTCACGAGATTCGAATCGCTGCGGCTGGTCGATCGGCTGTGAGGGCCGGGTCTGCTGCAGGCACAGGACAACCCACGCATCGTCAGGAGGTCACCATGAAGTTGCTCGAACAGATTCAGCGCGGCGTGCAGCCGGCCCCGCGGCGGGTGCTGCTGTATGGAACTCACGGGGTTGGCAAATCGACATTCGGCTCAATGGCCGAGCGGCCGATCTTCATTCAGACCGAAGATGGCCTGGGGATGATCGACTGCGAGCGCTTCCCGCTGGCGACGCGCTACGGCGAGGTCATCGCCGCCCTGGCAGCCCTCTACACCGAGCCGCACGAGTACCGCAGCCTGGTGCTCGACAGCCTCGACTGGCTGGAGCGGCTGATCTGGCGGGAGGTCTGCGAGAAGCGCGGCGTCGAGAACATCGAAGACATCGGCTATGCCAAGGGCTACACCTTCGCCCTGACCCAGTGGCGCGAAGTGCTCGGCGGCCTCGATGCCCTGCGCAACGAGCGCGGCATGCAGATCATCCTGATCGCCCACGCCCAGATCGAGAAGTTCGCCAACCCCGAGACCGACACCTACGACCGTTACAGCCCGCGGCTTCAGAAGCAGGCCTCGGCCTTGATCCAGGAATGGTGCGACGAGATTCTCTTCGCCACCTACAAGGTTCACACCAAGACGATCAACGAGGGCTTCGACCGCAAGCGCGTCCAGGGCATCGGTACCGGCGAGCGGATTCTTCGCACCACCGAGCGGCCGGCCCACGTGGCCAAGAACCGGCTGAACCTGCCCGAGGAACTCCCGCTCGACTATCGCATCTATGCCGCGACCGTGCGCGGCGAGAACCCGATGGCGACCCAGCCGCCGGCCGATTCGCCGCCGCAGGATGAGGCACCTGAACACCAGGGCAGCGCACCGGGCGCCAAGCCGCGCCGCGGGCGCCGGCCTTCCGAGACTGCGGAGCCGGCCGCGGGTTGAACCGGGCCTCCGCTTGATGACTGACCCATTCACAATCAACAGGAGTAACGCACATGGCAAACCTTGGAAACTTCAACGCAACCGACGTGGACCCGAACTTCTCCTTCGAGCCGGTGCCGCAGGGCAAGTACCTGGCGGTCATTACCGACAGCGAGATGAAGGAGACCAAGAACCGCGATGGCCGCTACCTCGAGCTGACCTTTCAGATCATCGAGGGTGATCACCGCGAGCGGATGCTCTGGTCGCGGCTGAATCTGGAAAACGCCAACGCGACGGCGGTCAAGATCGCCCGGGCCGAGCTGTCGGCCATCTGCCGGTCCGTCGGCGTGCTGGCGCCCAAGGACTCGGTCGAGCTGCACAACGTCCCGCTGGTCATCACCGTCGGCCACAAGAAACGCGACGACAACGGCGAGCTGACCAACGTGATCAAGGGCTACGAGCGCAAGGGCGCGGCGAGCGCTGCCGCCCCGCGCCCGGCCGCTGCCGCCACCGCCGGCAACGGCAAGGCCCCGTGGCAGCGGTGAGGCCGATGGCTGCGACGCCGGACGTGAGGAGGGTCGAGCTGCCCTGGCCGCCATCGGTCAATCGCCTGTGGCGCAGCGTGGGTGGACGGACGCTGCTTAGCCGCGAGGGCCGGCGCTATCGCAGGGAGGTGATGGCCCGCCTCGCGGCGGCACGCGCGCGGCCGATGGTGGGCCGGTTGAGCGTGTCTCTTTGGCTGCATCCGCCCGACCGGCGCCGTCGCGATATCGACAATCCACAGAAAGCCCTCCTTGACGCGATGCAGGACGCGGGGCTGTTCGAGGATGACAGCCAGATCGACGAGCGGCACACCCGGCGGATGGCGGTCGTGCCTGGCGGCTGCGTCATCGTGGAGATCGCGGAGCAAGTGTAGATGGAGCTGCGACCCTACCAGCGCGAGGCCGTCGAGGCGGTGTACGAGCACCTGCGCACGCGGGATGACAACCCGTGCGTGGTGATCCCAACAGCCGGCGGAAAAACGCCCTGTCTTTCCACGATCTGCCGCGACGCGGTGCAGCGCTGGGCCGGCCGCGTGCTGATCCTCGCGCACGTCCGCGAACTGCTCGAGCAGGCGGCCGAGAAGCTGCATCTGGTCGCGCCGGACCTGCCGGTGGGCATCTACTCGGCGGGCTTGAAGCGCCGCGACCTGGGCTACGCCATCACCATCGCCGGCATCCAGTCCATCTATGAGAAGGCGTGCGACGTCGCGGCTGTGGACCTGGTGATCGTCGACGAATGTCATCTCATCCCCGAAGACGGCGAGGGCATGTACCGCACGTTCCTGGCGGACATGAAGAAGATCAACCCCGCAGTCCGCGTCATCGGCATGACGGCCACGCCGTTCCGCATGAAGTCGGGCACGATCTGCGCGCCGGACAACATCCTCAACGCGGTGTGCTTCGAGATCGGCGTCCGCGAGCTGATCGTGCAGGGCTACCTGTGCCCGCTGCGGACCAAGGCTGGCAGGCTCAAGCCCGACACCGGCAAGCTGCACGTCCGCGGCGGCGAATACATCGCCGGCGAGGTTGAGGACCTCATGGACGAGGACAACCTCGTCGCGTCCGCCTGCGCCGAGATCGTCGAGCACACCCAGGCCCGAAAGAGCGTGCTGATCTTCGCGTCGGGCGTCCGGCACGGCCAGCACGTCTGCCGCGTGATGGCCGAGCGGCACCAGGTCGAGTGCGGCTTCATCTGCGGTGAGACGCTGCCGTTCGAGCGCGACAGTCTGCTGAAGCGGTTCCGCGAGGGCGCGCTGAAATACCTCTGCAACGTCAACGTCCTGACCACGGGGTTCGATGCGCCGAACATCGACTGCGTGGCGATGGTGCGCCCGACGCTCTCGCCGGGCCTGTATTACCAGATGGTCGGACGCGGCTTCCGGCTGCATCCGGGCAAGACCGACTGCCTCGTGCTGGACTTCGGCGGCAACGTCCTGCGGCACGGGCCGGTCGACCAGCTCCGCGTCTGCGCTGCCGGCTCGAACGGCGATGGTGATCCGCCGGCCAAGGAGTGCCCGAAGTGCCACGCCGTCATCGCCACGGGCTACGCGACCTGTCCCGAGTGCGGCCACATCTTCCCACCGCCGGAGCGCCGCCACCACGAGCCGACGGCCAGCAGCGAAGGGATTCTGTCCGACCAGGTGATGCGCGCCGAGTACGACGTCACCGACGTGTATTACACCCTGCACGTTAAGCGCGATGCGCCGCCCGATGCGCCGCGCACGATGCGGGTCGACTACCGCGTCGGGTTCAACGAGTACGTCAGCGAGTGGGTCTGCTTCGAGCACTCCGGCTTCGCATTGGAAAAGGCTCGGCGCTGGTGGCGCGCCCGCTCCAGCGAGCCGGTGCCGCAATCGAGCGACGAAGCCGTCGATCTGGCCAACGCCGGTGCGCTGGCGCTGACGCGGTCGATCACCGTCGAGCGCAAGGCCGGCGAGCGGTTCGACCGTGTCGTCAAGTACCGTCTGGGCGACAAGCCCCCACGGCTGGATTCCGAGGAAGGTCTGCCGCAGTTCGCGCCGGCTATCGATGATGACTCGATTCCGTTTTGAGGAGCATGCAGGCCGTGGAATCCGACAACGCGATGCTCCAGGCTGCACGGTGGTACGCCGAACTCGGCTACGCGGTCTTTCCCTGCGCGCCCGGGCGCAAAACGCCGCTGACCGAACATGGCCTGCTCGATGCCACGACCGACGCCGAGCAGATCGCGGCCTGGTGGATGCAGCATCCCCGCTCGAACATCGCCATCCGAACCGACGGCCTGGTCATCATCGACGTTGACGGCGAGGGCAATACCTGGCTCACCGACGAGCCCGCGAAGCTTGCTGAACTCGACGTCGCGCCGCTGTCACTCACGCCGCGCGGCGGGCGGCACTACATCTTCCGTCAGCCCGAGGGACGTGCGTGGCGCAATTCGACCAGCCGGCTCGCACCGCGCGTCGACACGCGAGCCAACGGCGGCTACGTGCTGATAGCTCCATCGGTCGTCGAAGGCCGGGCCTACCGCTGGGCTAACGAGCGCGGGCTGGCCGTCGCGCCGCACCGCCTGCCGGAGCCGCCCGCGTGGTTGATCGACATGCTCGACGCGCTGGCGGGATCGAACAGCGCTGTCGCGCAGGCCACGCCGGGCAACGCGATTCCAAAGGGTCAGCGCAACGGCACGATGGCTCGGTTGGGCGGCGCCATGCGCCGCGTGGGCATGTCGCAGGCCGAGATACTCGCTGCGCTCCAGCAGGTCAACGCTGACCGCTGCGCGCCGCCGCTGGCCCTGCCCGAAGTCGAGCGCATCGCGTCGAGCATCGCCCGCTATGAACCCGACGCCGTCTCGGTGGCGCTGACCGAGGACCATTGGGCGCAGGATCACGGCCCACCGGCCCAACCCGCGCCGTTGAGCGTGCGCGAGTTGATGGCCACGCATCGAATGCTGCGGGCGCCGGTCATCCACGGCCTGCTGCGACGCGGCGAGACGATGAACGTGATCGCGTCGCCGAAGACCGGCAAATCATGGCTCGTGCTGGCCCTGGCGATGGCCGTTGCCACCGGCCGCCATTGGCTCGACGCGTTCGAGACCGTGCCCGGGCGCGTGCTGATCATCGACAACGAACTGCACCCCGAGACACTGGCCCACCGCATCCCGCAGGTCGCCGAGTGCCTCCATATCGGCATGAACGAGATCGCCGAGACGATCAGCGTGCAGAGCCTGCGCGGCCAGCTCCGCGACATCTTCTCGCTGGGGAAGTACTTCGAGTCCGTCGAGCCGGGCACCTACGCGCTCGTCGTGCTCGATGCCTTCTATCGCTTCATGCCGCGCGACATGGACGAGAACGACAACGGCACGATGGCCGGCATCTACAACCACGTCGATGCCCTGGCCGACCGGGTGGGCTGCTCGTTCGTGCTGATCCATCACGCGACCAAGGGCAATCAGTCGGCCAAGTCGGTCACCGACGTTGGCGCGGGCGCTGGCAGCCAGAGCCGCGCGACCGACACGCATCTGGTCCTTCGGCCGCACGAGCAGCCCGGCGCGGTGGTGCTCGAAGCGGCGGTTCGGTCGTGGCCGCCGGTCGAACCGATGGCCCTGCGCTGGTTGTTCCCGCTGTGGAAGTCAGCGCCGGACCTCGACCCGGCGATGCTGCGCAGCGAGAAGGCCAAGCGAGCCAAACCGGCCGAGGAAGTGATGCCCGAGCCGCCGGCATGGAGCGTCGAGCGATTCGTCGAGGAATTCCTGTCGGAGCAGCCTGCAACCAGGTCGGAGATTCGCGAGCGGGCGACCGGCAAGCCCGGGCTTTCCTGGCGGCGGGTCAGCGACTTCCTCGACATCGCCGAGCATCGCGGGCTGATCCAGCGCATCAAGCTCCCCGGCCAAGGCGGGCCAGTGGGGTTTGCGAAGCGTGACAAGGAGGTGTCGCTATGAGGCAGAACCCGAAGCGCGAGCGAAGTCGAAGCGCTCAAAGTTCGCGCGCGCTTCGAAAAATGTTAGCGGTAAACCCGAAGCGCGCGCACCCCCCCATACCCCCCCTGCGGGTGCGCCGCAACTTCGCGGCGACCCGCGAACCCGAAGCGCGCGCGCTTCAGGTTTGCGCACGAGGTTTGGGTCCTACCTGCCAGATTGGCAGTTCTTGGGCCGCGTGGTCAAGTCCGAACCAGGACACAGTTTGTTGCGCTTGTCCGACTCGGCGAAGCGGCCGGTCAGGCCGTTGGGCGACGTCGCGCCGCAACGCATGGGGCCGGTGGGCATCGGCGTCGGCCACGTCGCGCCGGGCGGCCACGGGGCGGCCCCCGTTGGCCCAGGGGCGACGCGGCGCCGGCGGTTGGACCGAGTGTCGGCAATCTGGCTCCATCGCGCCACAACGCGACGGGTCGCCTGGAACGGCCAATCGCAAGGCGGCAAACGCCATGCAACGAAAGCAACGCGGTGCACGACCTGCAAGGGCTGCAATGCGATCCAAGACATTCGACTAACACAACGCGGTGAATGACATGCGATGGATGCAACGACTCGACAGGGAGGTTCAGGCATGAAGATCGAACAGCGGCCGCTGGGCCGGATCAAACCGTATGAGAAGAATCCGCGGATCAACGATGCGGCGGTCGATGCTGTCGCCGAGTCGATTCAGCGGTTCGGGTTCCGCCAGCCGATCGTGGTGGACGGCGAGGGCGTCATTGTCTGCGGGCACACGCGGTGGCGCGCTGCGCAGAAGCTCGGCCTGGACAAGGTGCCGGTCCATGTCGCCCGCGACATGACGCCCGAGCAGATTCGGGCCTACCGCATCGCCGACAACAAGACCGCCGAACTGGCCGAGTGGAACCTCGAACTGCTGAACATCGAGCTGGGCGAACTCAAAGATGCCGGAATCGACTGGTCGCTGCTGGGCTTCGACGCCGACGAGCTGGCCAAGCTGCTGGGCAGCGAAATCAAGTCGGGCCTGACTGATCCCGACGACGTGCCCGAGCCGCCGGACAACGCCATCACCCAGCCCGGCGATCTGTGGGTGCTCGGCGAGCATCGCTTGCTCTGTGGCGACAGTGCGTCGACGGCCGACGTCGATCGGTTGCTCGACGGCGCGGCGATTCACTTGGTCAACACCGACCCGCCGTACAACGTGAAGGTCGAGCCGCGTTCGAACAACGCCATCGCCGCCGGCATGTCTTCGTTCCCTTCGACCGATGCTGCCCGACGCGACAAGAAGCTCACCCACCATCAAGGGTTCGATGTCGCCCGACAGGGGCCGAAGAAGGCGACGACGAAGAAGTTGCGGGCCAAGGACCGGCCGCTGGCCAATGACTTCGTCAGCGACGATGAGTTCGATAGATTGCTAAATGCGTGGTTCGGCAACATCACCCGCGTGCTCGCGCCCGGGCGGGGCTTCTACATCTGGGGCGGCTACGCGAACTGCGCCAACTACCCACCGGTGCTCAAGGCGTGCGAACTGTACTTCTCGCAGGCGATCATCTGGGTCAAGGAGCATCCGGTGCTCACGCGCAAGGACTTCATGGGGAACCACGAGTGGTGCTTTTACGGCTGGCGCGAGGGCGCTGCGCACGTGTACCTCGGCCCGAACAACGTGCCGGATGTCTGGAGCATCAAGAAGGTCAACCCGCAGTCGATGATCCACCTGACCGAGAAGCCGGTCGAGCTGGCCGTCCGGGCGAATCAGTATTCGTCGCGTCCCGGCGAGAACGTACTCGACCTGTTCGGCGGCAGTGGCTCGACTCTGATCGCCGCCGAGCAGACCGGGCGTCGGGCATTCCTGATGGAACTCGACCCGCTGTATTGCGATGTGATCGTGCAGCGGTGGGAGAAGTTCACGGGGCGCCATGCCAGCCGGCAGGCAGGGAAGGCAAAGCGGCGTTCACTGGACCCGGCGGCAACGGCCTGATCAGGCATCGTCGCCCGTCAGGATGCGGAGGTATTCATGGTACGCATACACCCGATCGCGTTGCTTGCCCGACGTCTCGCGCAGGATGCCGAGGCGCTGAAGCAGCTCCATCGCCTTGCGAACCGGCGGTGCCGTCAACCGCAGCACCTCGGCGGCGCGCGGCACAGTCAACAGCGGATGCGTCGGAAGTTGATCAAGCAACTGAACGGCCGCGACCGTCGCTCGTTTGTGACCGACAAGCCGTTCGCGGTCGCGCCCGAGCAACGCGTGCAGCGCCTGGGCAACGCGCACGCCGTCGTCGGCAGCCTCGCGCACACAGTCGAGGAAAAACGTCGTCCACCCTTCCCAGTCGCCCTCGGTCCGAACACTCGCGAGACGAGCGTAGTATTCGCGTTGTCGCCGGCGAAACGCCACACTGACATACAACAGTGGCTGGTCGAGCAGGCCCCAGTGCTCAAGCAGCAGCGCGATCAGCAGGCGGCCGATGCGCCCGTTGCCATCCAGGAACGGGTGGATCGTCTCGAACTGCACATGGGCCAGGCCGGCGCGCACCAGCGGCGGCAGACGATCCTTGCCGTGAAGCCATCGCTCCAGCGCCGCCAGCGTGCCGGGAACTGCCTCCGGTGGCGGCGGCACGAAGCGGGCGTTGCCCGGTCGCGATCCGCCGATCCAGTTCTGCGAGCGGCGGATTTCGCCTGGCTGCTTGGTCGCCCCGCGTGCGCCGCGCATGAGAATGCGATGAGCGCTGCACAACAGCCGCGTACTCAACGGCAGCCCCTTCGGGCTGGCCAGTTGCTTGCGAGCGTAGGTGAGCGCCTCGACGTAATTGCAGACCTCCTCGACATCGTCGGGCCGGCTGGCCTGCCGAGTCGCCTCGAAGGTCAACACATCGCGCAGCGTTGCCTGCGTGCCCTCGATCTGGGAGGTGAGCACAGCCTCCTTGCGGACGAAGCCGTAAAGGAACCAGTCCATGCTGGGAACCATCGCGGCGGCGACGCCCAGCCGGGCCAGTGCGGTCTGCGCTGTGGCGTGCGATTCGGCGATTTCGCCGTCGACCGTCATCGGAGGCCGAGCCGGCGGCAGTGGGCGCGGTATGAATGCGCGGACCTGCTCGTTGCGAAGGGTGGTGACTTGATATTGGCCGGTCTGGCGCGGCATGGCTGGGAAGCGGTCCTTTCCAAGGGCCGGTCGCTAGGAAGCGAGCGTTTCGCAGAGAGTCTGGCTAGGAAACAACCGTTTGTCAACGGCACGAGGGCCAGTTCGTCTTTCAGCCCGGAGCAACGCCTCGCGCGGCAGCGAGGCGTTGAGGGTGGGACAATGATGGGTGTCGCGTCAGCCGTTGAAGGCGAACTGGCCGCGATCAATCTTCTTGAAGCGCGATTCGGCCTTTTTGTCGCGGGCCTCGCGCATCATGGCGGCGTAGAGCGTGGCCTCGGGCGTCTTGCCGCCCGGCGACGTCCACAGGCCCTTGTCCGACATCATCTGGATCAACTCGCCCGACCGCATGGGTTTACCAGCCGCCTTCAACACCTGCGCGGCGGCATCCAACGCGCTGACGCGCTTCGGCTTGGCAGCGCTGCCGGCCTTCGCCGCCTTGGGCTTCGATGTGGTCGACTTCGACACGCCCGGCTTCGCCGAGCTGCTGGCCTTCGCTGGTCCCGCCTTGGCGCTGGCGACCTGCGCCTTGGACTTGGTGACACCCTTCTTCGTGGCCTCGCCGGCCTTCTTCGCTTTGCTGCTCATGTCGTTCTCCTGTTCAAGTCGCTCTTCGTTTGCCGACGCCAACGCGGCGTCAGTCTCGGTGTTCGTATTGGCCGCGTCGCGCGGCCCTCACGCCGTCCTCGCTGTGCGCGCCCGCTGAACCGCACTGCGCAGCGCATCCCACTCCACGCGCGTCACCATCTGGTGTTCGCGCGCCTCGAGCAGCGCCTCGGCGGCATCGAGCAACGTTGGAGCGGCCCCTTCGTCTTGTGCGACGGGCCCCTCGAACTCCTCCAGAAGCGTTCGGAACTGGGCCTCGGTCATGGGTTCCATGACGAGGACCCCGCCCGGCTCATCCGGCAGCCCGTCTGCCTCGATGCGCCACAGACGGGGCTCGACGTCGTCGGGCACCACGCGCACGCGCCCGGCACCGATCTCATTGGCGCGCTCCATCGAGATACGCTCATCATTCTGCTGCATGGCTGGAATCTCCTGTTTGCAAAGACTACATCCGGCCGCATCCACGCGACGCGGCGGTGTAGTCGTTGTTCACTTGCCAAAAATGGTCTCCGCCAGGCCCGCCGACAGCAGGTTGACCACCTGGCCGACGCGCGGGTGTGCCGGAAGCATGTCCCAGCCGCGGTCGAAGCAGGCGACCATCCGGCGGTCGCTGACCTGTTCGATCCACAGCTTCGAGATGCGGCTTTCGCCCAACTCGAAGCCGGCGCTCGTGGCGTGCTCCTCGAAGACCAGCGCCTCGAAGCGGTAGTCGGCGATGGTGCCGGTCACCCACGCGCCCCCGGTCGAGAGGCTGCGGCGTTCGATCTTGGTGAATTGGAGCGACTCGAGCATCTCGGCGGCGTCGCGGTAGATTCTGGTTCCTTTGAATTTGTGGGTCATCATGGTTCGCTGGTCCTTCCTGCCGCGCCGCGGCGGCATGCGGGTTTCCTAGTCGATGCACTCGACCTGGTTTGGCGTGACGAACAGGTAGCGCTGCCGTGCCCAGCGGCTGGTGCTTCGGATCGTCAGCGTCAGCCGCCCGCGGGCGGTGAAGGCCTGGCGCTTCAGGACGCGGCCCGCCTGGTAGCGATGGCGGCCTCGAATCAACAGTACCTTCTTGCCATCCAACTTCGTTTGTACGTTGTCGCGCTGGGTCTTCATCGTTCGTCCTCGCTGTGGTACGCCCCATGCGTACAACCACATGAGGGCAAAACGGCGCGCAGACATCAAGCCGGTGGGGCCACAATTCCGGCCGGAATGTGCAGAATCTTTCAACGGCCCGGGCGGCAAGATTGGCCCGGTCAGGCACACCCCTTGCCTGTAATGGCGGCCCAGGCGCGCCGGGGGCGGCATGTCATAGGTATGACACAGGCAACAGGCCTGCCTGCCCGGCGGAGGGCGGCGTGATGGCCACGGCCGACCTTGCCCAGCCTAACAGGCTCAACCCCTCGGCCCTGTCCATCGCCGACGCCGCTCGTTTGCTCACCGCCGCCGGAGGGCAGTTGGTGACCGCCGAGATGATCCAGTCAGACGTCGACGCCGGCGCGCCGGCCAACGCCGATGGCACGATCAATTTGATTCACTACGCCGCGTGGCTGGTGAAAGAGCAGGCGGTAGACCATAGGCCGTAGGCCGTAGGAGAAGCCGGGAATGAAACCGAGCGCAAGCAACACGCCGCATGGCCTACGGCCTATCGCCTATCGCCTAACGCCTTCGAGCCGGAGGCTCGCATGATTGACCCCCGCAAACTCCGACCGGGCGAGCTGTGCCGGCTGCTGAACAGCACGCCACTGGGCGAAGTCATCGCCGAGCGGCAGTTGCATCGGCATCGCACCCGCGCGGGTCTGCGGATCACGTCGGCCGGCGATGCCCGCTGCATCGACCTGCTGCGCTACGCAGCGTGGCTGGTCATCGAGCGGCACCGGCCCAAGCCCGAGCCGCAGGGCCTCGCTGGCTACGAGGCCCACCGCGATCGGGCCGCCCAGCGCAACCGCGAGATGGCCCTGCTCGGCCGGGACATCGGCGAGCTGCCGGCGGTGGTGAATGCCGAGCGAAAGGCCCGCGCGGCGCGCGACTTTCGATTCTTCTGCGAGCAGTACTTCCCGCAGACGTTCCACCTGTCCTGGTCGCCCGACCACCTGAAGGTCATCGCCAAGATCGAGCTGGCGGTGCTGGAGGGCGGGCTGTTCGCAATGGCCATGCCGCGCGGCAGCGGCAAGACGTCGCTCTGCGAGATGGCCTGCCTGTGGGCGCTGGTCTATGGCCACCGCGAATTCGTCGCCCTGATCGGCAGCGACGAGGAGCACGCCGCCAACATGCTCGAGTCGATCAAGGCCGAGCTGGAGAACAACGACCTGATGCTGGAGGATTTCCCGGAGGTGGTCTTCCCGATCCGGGCGCTGGAGGGCATTCACCAGCGCGCTGGCGGGCAGCTCTGCCTCGGCAAGCAGACGCACATCGGCTGGACAGCTCGCGAGATCGTACTGCCGACGATCCCCAGCTCGAAGGCCGCGGGCGGCATCATCCGCGTCGCCGGCATCACCGGCCGCATCCGCGGCATGAAGCACAAACGGGTCGACGGCAGCAGCATCCGGCCGTCGCTGGTCCTGATCGACGATCCGCAGACGGATGAGTCGGCGCGGTCGCCGAGTCAGTGCGCCACGCGCGAGCGCATCCTGGCCGGCGCGATCCTCGGCCTGGCCGGACCCGGACGCAAAATCGCCGGGTTGATGACGCTGACGGTCGTCCGCCCCGACGATCTCGCCGACCGCATCCTCGACCGCGACAAGCATCCGCAATGGCAGGGCGAGCGGACGAAAATGGTCTATTCGTTCCCGACGAACGAAGCGCTGTGGGCAAAGTACGCCGAGCTGTGGCGAGAGGGCATGCGCGCTGATCGCGGCATCGCCGATGCGACGGATTTCTATCACACCCATCGCGCGGCGATGGACGAGGGCGCGGATGTCGCCTGGCCGCAGCGGCACCATCCCGACGAGCTGTCGGCCATTCAGCACGCGATGAACCTGAAGCTCGATCGGGGCGAGGCGGCGTTCTGGGCCGAGTATCAGAACGAGCCGCTGCCGGAGGAGAAGGCTGACGACGACCTGCTGACCGCCGACCAGATCGCCGCGAAGGACAACGGCCTGCGCCGCGGCGAGGTGCCCATCGGGTGCAGCCACGTCACCATGTTCATCGACGTGCAGGGCAAGGCCCTGTTTTGGCTTGTGGCCGCATGGGAGGACGACTTCACCGGCTACGTCATCGACTACGGCACCGAGCCGCAGCAGCACGAGGCGTACTTTACGCTGCGCGACATCCGCCGCACGCTGACCAGCGCCTCGCCGCGCGGAGGCCTGGAGGGGGCGATCTACGCCGGGCTGGAGCGCGCCACCGATGCGCTGCTGGGCCGCGAGTGGCGGCGGGATGATGGCGCGATGGTGCGGATCGACCGCTGCCTGATCGACGCCAACTGGGGCAGCACGTCGGATGTGGTGTATCAATTCTGCCGGCAGTCGAAGTTCGCCAGCGTTGTCATGCCGTCGCATGGGCGTTACGTCGGGGCATCGTCGATTCCGTTCAGCGAGTACAAGCGCAAGCGCGGGGACCGCGTCGGGTTGAACTGGCGCATCCCAGTCATCACTGGCAAGCGGGCCACGCGGCATGTCGTGTTCGATACGAATTTCTGGAAAAGCTTCGTCCACGCCCGGCTCTCCGTGCCGATGGGCGACCCCGGCTGCCTGTCGCTGTTTGGGCGCGCGGGTAGTGCGGGCGTCTCGCCCGGCGATCAGCATCGCCTGCTCGCCGATCACCTGACCAGCGAGTATCGCGTGAAGACCCAGGGCCGCGGCCGCACGGTCGATGAATGGAAGCTCCGCATCGATGGCGCGGACAACCACTGGCTCGACTGCCTCGTCGGCTGCGCCGTCGCCGCGTCGATTCAGGGCGCAGTCCTCTTCGGCACCGACGCCCGGCCTGCGCCGCGCGCACGAATCAAGCTGTCTGAATTGCAAGGGGCTAGGCGATGAACGCGAACCCGCCCAAACCCAATGAGAAGCCCGAGGAGCAGCGCGGCCTCGTCTGCGCCAAGTGCGGCTGCGCCCATCTCCGCGTGATCTACACGCGCAAGACATGGGGTGGCGCCTTGCGCCGCCGTCGCGAGTGTCGAAATTGCGGGCATCGGATTACGACGACGGAGCGGGCGCATTAACATGCGCGTCTTGATAGCGGCGATTGAAGTTGCCCGAGCGCAATCGCAGGAGCAGCACGGCCCCGACCGATATGCCCCGTGGAACATGGACCCAGGCGGCGGTAATGGCGTCCAACGGCGATTGGAAGGGCGCAATAGCTCGGCCGGTGACAGCGACGGACACGAGGCAGAATGTGGTTGACTGGGGCTGGGGGGTTGAAGTAGGATGTATATCGGCGAGTCGGGCCAGGCGCGGGGGACAACATGCGAAGTTGGGGGCGCGAGGGCCGCGGGCCATGACGGGTTACCGGCGAATATCGAGCGTGGCGATCGGTGCGGCGGCGCTGTGCGCGCTGTTTGGCCCGGCGGCCGTGCCGGGGTCGTGGCAACAGCTACCAGGGCCGGCCGCGGCTATGGGGCAGGTGATGGTCTTTAACCAACCCAGACACCCGGTGGGCGGGCCAGGCGCAGATACGAGTTTCATCGACGACGGCGGAAACTCGATCTGGCAACAAGTTGCCGACGACATCATTCTTGGCCAGGACGCGACGATCGGTCGAATTAAGTGGTTTGGTTTTTATGGCGGTACCTTTACCGGATCAACACAGCCCCCGACGACGCAGACGATGCGGATTCGGTTTTACGATTCACGGCCGGGCGATGGGCTGCCCGGTGTAATCCTGTTTGAAGAGAGCATTGTCGATCCGCTTCGGATTCCGACAGGCGCCGTTATACCACTTCCGTTGGCCCCGATCGAACAGCGGTTTGAAGTTGATCTGATGACGCCGTTCGACATGTTGGCAGGCGTGCAATATTGGATGGAAATTGTACAGCTTGCAGATATTAACAGCCATTATCGTTGGGAATACTCGCTCGGCAACCAAACGCCATACGCCTTCTTGAACCCTAATGTGAATGACTGGAGACGAACTAGCACGGGTGCAAACGTAGCTTTTGAACTCTGGACGGTTCCCGAACCATCATCAGTCCTGTTGGTATTGGGCGCGTTGGCCTTGACGCTCACGAGGCTCAAGACGCGCCGTTGACGCGGTCGTGAGCAACCGGAGAGAAAAACCATGCAATCATCCACGGGGATCCTGCGCGAATTGATGATTTCGATATCGGTCTTTCTCGCGTGTGCAGCAGCGGCAAACGCGCAACCGACCTGCCCCGGCGCGCCGGATGAACATGTACACGGCGAGCTCACGGTGCTGGAAGGTCCGGCCTTCGGCGGCAGCGGCGGCTTGGCGACCGGCATGGACGCCACGGTGGCGGTCGATCAGCCCGAAGAAGGCCCGGCGAGATTCCTCGTCGGCTGGCGCAACAACATTACGACTCTCAGCGGAACCTATGCAGGCAATCGCATCTATCTGTCGCGGTTCCAGATCGACGGGACCTGCATCGAGGACGAGGAAGACTTCGGCCCGCAATATGTCTCCGAAATCTATACCGGGCCGACGGCACAATGCTCGACATGGCACTTCGCGCCTTCTCTCGCGATGTCCCGAGATGGTTTCGTCCTCGTGACATGGCTATCGCAGGTTGGCTGTTCAGCCTTTACTACAGCATTGAACGCGCCAGGCACGCTGCACGCCGCCGCGTTGCTGTTTGATGATTCGCCCTCGACGTGGCCGCGGATCACCGCGCCGAACGCCAATCAGAATCGCTACGGTCCCAGCGCGGGCGTCTCCGACGGTGTCACCGAAACCGCCGGCGTAAGCTGGTCTCAACAGAATCAAACCAGCTCCGCGAACAATGGATTGGTGTTTACGGTCGCGCCGATCAATGCGCTCAACCACGTTGAGGCGTGCAGCGATTTCTGCTGGGCGCGCGTCCTGCAATGGACGCCATGCATGGCCATGCGAGATGATGGGTATTTTGCGATATGCTGGTCGAAGGCGGAAGTCGAAGAAGAGGCGGACCCGCCGTTTAATATCGCTCTCCAGTTGTTCGATCCCACCGGTGATCTCGTTGGTGATGTCGTCATCGTGAATGATACAGATGCGGACCCAGAAAATACCTCCCAGACGACACCCGCCGTCTCGTTCGACTCCAGCGGCAACATCGTGGTCGTCTGGCTCGGCCCGACTTCAACCATTTGCGACGAGACGCCGCCGACGCGCATCTTTGCCCGGCGCCTGTTCTGGGACGGCGGTGCCTCGGAACCTGAAAAAGTCGGCGAACAAATCCTCGTCGACCACGACTACGATTTGCAGCCGAACTTCGGCATGGAGGCCAGTCCCACCGTCGCGCTAAGCCGCGCGGGCAACGGCCGATACATCGTAGCATGGAACGTCACCGGAAGCCTGACCGGCCTGCAAGACATTTACGCGCAATTCTTCGAACACGATCGGCCGCTCGGAAGGAAGTTCCGCTTCAATCAGCAGGCCTCGACATTCGATTCCGGCAACGGCATTCGCCGCCTCGCAGCCAGTCGTCAACACACGGTCGCCTACACGGCGGATGATGAAGTGGTCGGCGTCTGGTCCCGGATCGTGACGGATAACCCCGATCCGGAGAATGCCGGGGAGAAAGTTTATTTCACAATTCTCCCGCCCGGCTTCGGGGACTATCAAGTCGCGCTGGGCGACTGCTGCAAGGGCGACATGGACGGCAGCGAGACGGTGACGCTTGATGACGTGCCGCTGTTCGTCGATGCGCTGCTGGCGGGCGGCGTCAATCCAACCGCCTGCGTGGACCTGCCGACGTGGTTTTGCCGGGCCGACTGCAACTCCGACGGCTACGTCAACGGGCTCGATATCAAGGACTTCATGGCGCTGGTGTTTGGCAGCGCGGAGTGCGAACCTGCGCCGCGCGAACTGGCCGACTGCAATGCCAACGGCATTCCGGATTCGAATGACATCGCCTTTGGCCGCAGCCAGGATTGCAACCATAATCAGATGCCCGACGAGTGCGACATCGCGGCGGAAGCCAGCACGGATGTCAACAGCAACGACATTCCCGATGACTGCGAGCCGGATTGCAACCTGAACCAGATTCCCGATGCATGGGACATCTCGGAGGAAGAGAGCACCGACTGCAACGCGAACGGCATCCCCGACGAGTGCGAACGCGATTGCAACGCCAACGGCGTGCCCGATGATTGTGATGTCAACGCCGAAGACCCCGACGGCGATGAATGGGTCAGCCCCGATTGCAACGAAAACGGCATCCCCGATGAATGCGAAATCGACTGCAATGAAAACGGCGTGCCGGATGATTGCGATCTTGATCCGCTTGACCCGGACGGCGACGAGCACGTCAGCGCTGACTGCAACGCCAACGGCCTGCCCGATGAGTGCGACCTGGCCCTGCCGCCGCCGTTCGGCAGCTACGACTGTAACGACAATGACGTGCCAGACGAGTGCGACATCGCCGATGAGACGAGCTGCGACGCCAACGAGAACGGCGTGCCGGACGAATGCGAGATCGCGCTGGAGACCTGCGACGACCTCGACGAGGACGACTGCTGCGACGAGGGCGAGTCGCTGATGGGCGGCGGCGAGGGTGGCGGCGAGTCAATAATGGGCGGCGAGGGTGGTGGTGATTCGTCGGAGTCATCAAGCGAAAGCGAATCGTCCGACAGCCAGTCGCCCTGCGCGGAACTGACCGAGGCCGAGTGCTGGGACCTGTACTTCGAGTGGGCGATGGAGCAGTGCTGGGGGCCTAATTGCGAAGCGACCGGCCTCGAGCAATACCACGCCGCCCGGCAGAAGCTGGCAGAGTTGGGACTGACCTGGCCCATGTGAGGCCGGCCGATGTTTTGAGTATGCGGCTATAGAGTGCCCCGCGATGGTTGTGCGGACGGTAGCAGGTCTTCGCGCGGAGTCGCGGCTGGAAGCGCGTCGCCGCATCGCACGCCGCTGCTGCAATGGTTGCAGCCGGATGCAATCCGCCCCCATTCCTGCAATCGAAGGCGCCAGTATGTGGCGCCGCGCGGCGGCGGAGCGGTAGAAGTCTTATCACTGCAACCGAGCGAGTATGGTCTATATGTGTAATGAAGTAATGCCCATTCGATTTTCGTGTTGCACCTTGTCCGCCGGCGACGTAAGTATCTCATAGACAACCAGGCCGGGGCTTCCCGGAGGCGAGCGGTCGGCGGCTGATCCCCGCTGATTCGCGATTCAGACATTGCCACGCCATGCAGGGCTGCATCCCTGCGTGGCGTTTTTGTTTGGCCTCGCCTTGCGGAAGACCCGGCCGGTATGGCGGGATGGCGCAATGGCAGCGCGTCGGGTTCATAGCCCGGATGTTGCAGGTTCGAGTCCTGCTCCCGCAAGTGGAGATTTTCGATGCCGGACGATCCGACGATCACCGACGCCATCCGCGAGAACGCCGCGGGCCCCAAGCGCGCCCAAGGCGATGCGGGCAGCGTGGAGCAGCACGATCTGAAGGATCAGATCGAGGCGGATCGCTACTTGGCGTCGAACGAGGCGGCGAAGAAGGGGTTGGGCGTGCGGATGACGCGGGTCTCGCCGCCGGGAGCGGTGTAAAGGGAAGTGCGAATAGTGAATAGCGAATGAAGAACGAAGCTCACAACCTGGCTCGACGCGGCGGATGGAGACATTCGCTGCTTGCCGCTGTCAATTTGCTTCTTGGGCGCGCCTCCATGCCGCCCAGAGACGGCGGCGTTCGCTTCATCCGCGGCAAGTATGACGCCGCGCAGTCGACGCACGAGAACCGCCGGCACTGGGCCAACGCCGATCACCTTTCTGCCAACGCGGCGGCCAGCGCCGAGGTGCGCCGCACCTTGCGCTGCCGGGCGCGGTACGAAGTCGCCAACAACAGCTATGCCAAGGGCATTGTACTGACCCTTGCGAACTACGTCGTCGGCACCGGTCCTCGATTGCAGATGTTGACCGGTGACCCCGAGGCAAACCGCGTCATCGAGAAGGAGTTCGCCCGCTGGGCCAAGGCGATCGGCCTGGCCCACAAGCTGCGAACCATGCGAATCGCCCAATGCGAAAGCGGCGAGGTCTTCGCCCTGCTGGCGACGAATACACTTGTCGATGCGCCCGTGCAACTCGACGTGCGGCCGATCGAAGCCGATCAGGTCTGCGCGCCCTGGTCGGCGCCAACCGCCAGTCACCGGCGAGACGCCGGTACCACCCTCGACGGCATCACCTTCGACGAGTTCGGCAACGCCGTTGCCTACTGCATTCTGCGGCAGCACCCCGGCGACAACACGGCGTGGAAGGCCGCCGGCGTCGAGTTCGACATCCAGCCGGCCGAGTCGGTGATTCACCTGTTCCGCGCCGAGCGGCCTGGCCAATCGCGCGGCATCCCGGAGATCACTCCGGCCCTGCCGCTGTTCGCCACGCTTCGGCGCTACACGCTGGCGGTGCTCGGCGCCGCCGAGATGGCGGCGCTGCCTTCGGGCGTGATCTACACCGACGCGGCCGCTGACGCCGAGGCCTCGTCCGTAGAACCGATGGACGCCGTCGAGATGGACCGCGGCACGTGGATGACCATGCCCTTCGGCTGGAAGATCGGCCAGATCAAGGCCGAGCAGCCGACGACGGTCTACAGCGACTTCAAACACGAGGTGATCAATGAGATCGCCCGCTGCCTGAACATGCCGTTCAACATCGCGGCTGGCAATTCGTCGGGCTACAACTACGCCTCGGGCCGGCTGGATCACCAGGCGTTCTTCAAGTCCATTCGCATCGACCAGCGGCATCTCGCCGACATCGTGCTCGACCGCATTCTCAAGGCGTGGCTGAACGAGGCCGTGCTGATCGAGGGCTACCTGCCGCAATCGGTGCGCACGCTCGATGCCGAGTTCCCCCACCAGTGGTTCTGGGATGGATTCGAGCACGTCGATCCGGCCAAGGAGGCCAACGCCCAGGCGACGCGGCTGAACAGCAACACGACGACGCTGGCTGCCGAGTTCGCCCGGTCCGGACTGGATTGGGAGACCGAGCTGCGGCAGCGGGCGCGCGAGATTTCGCTGATGCGCGAATTGGGATTGACGCTGGACCAGTCTGTAGGCCGCAGTCCGCAGTCTGTAGCAGAAGACGAAGACGACACGGAGGAAACAAGCGATGTCACGGAAGACGCACTCGCTCCCGGCGAGTGAGGCGACCGAATCGTTTCCCGATCGGCTCGAGCTGCGCTGCACACCGGGCGACATCTCGCTGGTGGCGCTTGCGGCCGAGGGCGACAGCCAGGCGCCGCCGCATTTCACGATGATCGCCTACACCGGAGACGCCATGCGGATCGAGGGCTGGCGGTTCCCAGTGGTCGTGGACCTCGAAGGTCTTTCAATCCCGTCGCAGCGCCGCCCGGTGCGATTCGGACACAGCATGTACCAGGGCGTGGGGCACACCGAGCGGATCAGCGTCGAGGCCGGGCGACTGATCGCCGAAGGCATCGTCTCGCGCGACACGCCGGCAGCCCGCGAGGTCGTCGCCAGCGGCAAGCGCGGCTTTCCGTGGCAGGCGTCCATCGGCGCCCAGGTCGCCCGGGCCGAATTCGTGAGGGCCGGCAAGTCGGTGACGGTCAACGGCCACACCTTCGAAGGGCCGGTCTATGTCGCCCGGCGGACGGTGCTGGGCGAGATCAGCTTCGTCGACCTCGGCGCCGACACGAATACCGCCGCGACCATCGCGGCATCGCAGGCCAATCAACCGCAGGCCGCCGGCAACGGCACTGGCAAGGAGACAGATGTCATGGATGAACCGAACGATACCCCGGTCACACCGACCCAGGACGAGCCGACGGACGGGCCGTCGCGCGCGGCGCCGTCCGATGCACAGGAGACGGGTGCCAATTCGACTACGGCCCCGCTCAATGGCCAACATGCGCCCGTCGCCGAGCTGCGGGCTCAGGCCCTAGCCGAGACCAAGCGCCTCGCCGCCATTCGTCGCATCTGCGCCGGCCGCCATCCCGACCTTGAGGAGCGGGCTATCGCCGAAGGCTGGACGCAAGATCGCTGCGAGCTGGAGGTCCTGCGGGCCTCGCGCCCCCGGGCGCCGGCCGTCCACGCCGTCGACAACACCATGAACGGAAGCGTCCTCGAAGCCGCCTGCCTGTTGACCGCCAAGATTGAGCACATCGAGGAGCATGCCGACGAAAGGGCGCTCGATGCCGCGACCCGGCGATTCCGCGGCGGCATCGGTTTGCAGGAGCTTCTGCTCGAAGCCGCCTGGGCCAACGGCTACAGCGGCCGCAACTTCCGCGACAGCCAGGCCGTCCTGCGCCACGCCTTCGGCCACAGCCTCGACACGTTGCGCCATGGGCATGCCCTTCAGGCGGGCTTTTCGACCATCGACATCGGCGGCATTTTGTCGAATGTCACCAACAAGTTCCTGCTGGAGGGCTTCTTCTCCGTCGAGCGGACCTGGCGGAACATCTGCGCCATCCGCAATGTCAGCGACTTCAAGACCGTCACCAGCTATCGCCTCGTCGGCCGCGACCAGTACGAAAAAGTCGCACCCGGCGGCGAGCTGAAGCACGGCACCCTCGGCGAGGAGACCTACACCAACAAGGCCGACACCTACGGCCTGATCCTCACCATCGACCGGAGGGACATCATCAACGATGACCTCGGCGCCATTACCACCGTACCGCGCAAGCTGGGGCGTGGCAGCGGCCTGAAGATCAACGACGTCTTTTGGGCGATGTTCCTGAACAACGCTGCCTTCTTCACCGCCGGCCGCAACAACTATTTGACCGGCGCTGACACGGCTCTGGGCATCACCGGCCTGACCCTGGCCGAAGTGGCCTTCATGAATCAGGTCGATGCCGAGGGCAAGCCGGTGGGCATCATGCCGGCGATCCTGCTGGTGCCGCCGTCGCTGTCGGCGATGGGCACGATGCTCTTCAAGAGCCTGGAGATTCGGGACAACACCGCCAGCGTGAAGTACCCGGTGGCCAACCCGCACGCCGCGAAGTTCCGCGCCGAGGTCAGCCGGTACCTGTCCAACGCGCAGTACACCGGTTTCTCCGACAAAGCGTGGTATCTGCTGGCCGATCCGGGCGACCTTGCGGTGATCGAGGTCGCGTTCCTCAACGGCCAGGAGGCGCCGACCATCGAGTCGGCCGAGGCGGACTTCAACGTGCTGGGCATCCAGATGCGCGGCTATCACGACTTCGGCGTGGCGCTTCAGGAGCCGCGGGCGGGCGTGAAGGCCAAGGGAGAGGCGTAGGGAGAAGGACCCGTAGCGAAGTGCGAATAGCGAAAAACGTCGGACTGTTGCAGCCCATTCGCTATTTGCCATTCGACATTCGCAACTCGAACCGGAGGTTCACATGGCACAAGCTACGTTTGTCCACGACGGCGCGGCGATTGATTACACCCCGGGCGGCAACATCGCCGCCGGCGAGGTCGTCGTAATCGGCGAGCTGGTTGGCGTGGCCAAGACGCCGATCGCGGCCAACGCGCTGGGGGCCCTGGCGGTCGAAGGCATCTTCGATTTCGCCAAGGTCACTGGCGGCGGCACGGCGATCAGCGCTGGGGCCAATGTCTATTGGGATGACACCAACAACGTGGCCACCACCACCGCCTCGGGCAACAAGTTGATCGGCAAGTGCGTCAAGGCCGCGGCCGACGGCGATGCGACGGTTCGGGTTCGGATGAATCAGTGATCTGCGTGATGCCGTGGATCTCATCGAACGCGGGCTTGCCTGGCTGGATGCGCAACGACACCGACATCTGTCGCGCATGGTGACCTACCAGCGCGGCAATCAATCGGTCGAGCTGGCGGCGACGATCGGGCGGACCGAGTTCGAGCAGGCCGACCACTTCGGCGTGATCCACCGGACGCAGTCGCGGGATTTTCTGGTGCGGGCGGCCGACCTGGTCCTCGGCGGCGAGCCGGCGCTGCCCGTCGCCGGCGACCGCATCCGCGAGGGCGACGGTGAAAAGACCTTCGTCTACGAGGTCATGGCCCCGGGCGGTGAGCCGCCGTTTCGGTACAGCGACCCGTATCGACGGACGCTGCGGATTCACACGAAGCACGTGGCGACGGAGTGAACGATGCAAGTCGAAAAACCACCGGTCAACGGCAATGCCCGCCAGAAGCTGGCCTGGCTGCTGGGAGTCCTGTGCACCGTGCTCTTGATCCTGACGCTGGCGTCCGGGGGCATGCTCCTGCGCCACGAATCGCAGATCGCGGTGCACGAGACGCGGATCGGCGTCGTCGAACAGATGCTGGTGCGGATTGAGTCCAAGCTGGACCGCCTGTTGGAGCGAAAGCCGTGAGCACCATCCTCGCCATCGCCGACGCCGTCGTCGCCAGTCTGAACGCCGGGGCGTTCGACCCGCCGCTGGGCGCGGTTCGGCGCTACCAGCCGACCTTCGAGCTGGCCGACCTGGCAACGCTCCAGGTCAGCGTCGTGCCGCGGTCACTGGAGATGACCAACGCCACGCGAGCCACGGGTTACTTCGACTGCGCCATCGACATCGGCGTGCAGAAGAAGCTCGATGGCAACGCTGACATCGATGGGCTGGTGAGTCTTGTCGAGCGGATCGCCGACCACCTGCGGCAGAAGCGCCTGGTGACAGCGCCCGAAGCGGCGTTCGTCTCCATCGCCAACGAGCCAGTCGTCGCCCTGGAGCACCTCGACCAGCACCGGGCGTTCACCAGCATTTTGACGGTCACCTATCGGGTGCGGAGATAAACGATGCGGCCGATCCACATGCGCACCTGTGAGCTGACCGGCGATTGGCAGCGCTTGAGCGCCACGCGGCAGGTGATAACCGCGACGTTGGCGGCGCCGCGGGGCAACACCGCGCCAGCCGAGGTTCGCGTCGAGGGCGCGGCCGGTTCGCACCCCTGGGCGGCCGGCATCTCTGCGCCGCTTACGGATGTCGACCTGTCGCGGATCGAGGTGCGCGGCGCGACGGGCGACCGGCTGCTGGTCACCAGCGGCAATGCGTGCGCCGTGGTGGCGCCACATGAAGCAGCGCCGGCCGGGCCGACTCTGGTCAGCGCCTATTGGCAGCCGCACTCGCTCTGGCTTGTTCTGAACTTCAGCGAAGCGGTCGAGGCGGTCGGCGATGTAGACGTTCAGGTTTTCCACGATGGCCGGCTCTACGGCGTCGATTCGGTCTACTCGTCCCCACTGAGCACAATGTTCCTGGTGATGATGTACGACACTGCCGCAGCGCCGGGTGCGCCCGATGGCGTGATCTATACACCTGACGATATCAGTTATATTCGGTCCGGCGAGGGTGTATCGGTCGCGGCATTCAGTGCCGGCTTCTCGACGACCAACAAGCCGCAGCCGATCGCTGCCCACTATCGGCCCGGCGATGCCGAACTGGAGATTACCTTCGACCAGCCCCTGCGCGGCGTCCCTGGTGAGAACTTGCCGGGCCACGAGTTCGCCGTGTTCGCCTACAGTGGACCGACCTACCGGATCGGTTTTCACAGCGGCGCGATCACCAACGACATAGCCATCATTAGTAACCACGTCTCCAGCACGCCGACGACCGAGCAGCCTCCGTCGGTCACCTACTACTCCAGCGGGCCGGTGCTGTTCTCGCTGGACGGCGCGCCGGTCGATCCGTTCGCGGGATTTCCGCTGACCGTGCAGTACGAAGAGGGAGGTAAGTAACCGGCGATGCGCAACATCATCCTGATCAGTATAGAACTGGACGAGACATTCGCCGCCGCAGCGCCGAGCCGGTTGATCTCCGACTGCACCATCACCGCTTTCCCCGCCAACCAGCAGGACATGCAGGTCCGGGTCGGCGGCGATGACGAGCACGTGGCCGACTGGCCGGCGGGCGTCGGCGTGACGCTCGAAGAGATCGACCTGGCCCAGTTGGAGTTCAAGGGCGCCGGCGGCGACAAGGTTTTGATCGCGGGCACGAGTGCGCCATAGCAGCGAGGTGACACATGGGCGTGAAGCTGGGATTGGATGCGGTCATCAAGTTCAAGGCCGGCGGCCAGGCGGGCGGCGGCAGTTGGACCGAGATGCCCAACGTGCGGGACGTGACGCTGAATCTGGAAGGCAGCGAAGCCGACGCGACGCGACGCGGCAGCGGTGGTTGGCGGGCGGTGTTGCTCGCGATACAGGACGCCGCCGTCGAGTTCGAGATGGTGTGGGACACGGCCGACGCAGGCTTCGCCGCCATGCGCGACTCGTTCCTCAACCGTGAGATGGTCGGGCTTCAGGTCCTCGACGCCAACGACGGCGAGGGACTTCAGGCCGACTTCCAGGTGATGAGCTTCACGCGCAACGAGCCGCTGGAGGAAGTCATCACCGTCTCGGTGACGGCCAAGCCAACCTATTCGGCCACGCCGCCGAGCTGGATCGAGCCGGAAGGCGGCGGTGGTGGCGGCGGCGGGAGTTGATTCGCCTTCAAGTGACGGGCCGCAAGTAGGCGTGCGCATCGCAAGCAGGGAGGCCACATTCGAATGAAGACGTTTACTGACAATCAGAACCGCGTCTGGACCCTGGCGGTGACGGTCGACGCGATCAAGCGCGTGCGGGCGCTCTTGGGCATCGACCTGATGCAGGTCATCGAGGGCAAGCTGATCGAGCGCTTGAGCCTCGACCCGATCCTGCTGTGCGACGTGGTCTATGCCATCTGCAAACCGGAGGCCGATGGTCGCAGCGTCAACGACGAGGAGTTCGGCCGGGCGATGGCCGGCAACGCCATCGAGCAGGCATCGGCAGCGCTGTTGGAGGACCTGGTGGATTTTTTCCCCAGCCCGATCGATCGGGCGAACCTTCGGCAGGTGCTGACGGCGACGAACGAGGCCATGAACAAGGCGCGGGACGCGATTCATGCACGGCTCGAGAGCCTGGACGTGGATCAGGTGGTGGCCCAAGCGCTGGCCAGTGCTGGGAGCTTGTCTGGCAATGCGCGGGAATCGTCGGCGTCCAGCCCGGCGGCTTCACCCTCGCCGAGTTGAGCCGCATGGCCGAGGGCCGGGCGCGCGATGAGTGGGTCAGGATGTCATCGCTGATGGCCCTGATCGCCAACGCCCACCGCGACCCAAAGAAGCGATGCAGCTTCAAGCCGCGGGATTTTGACCCGTTCGCCCGGCGCAGCAGGCCGGTGAAGGTTGGCATCGGTGTATTGAAAGACGTCTTTTTGAAAGGCAATAGGCGATAGGAGAATAGGCGGTAGGCGATAGGCCGTAGGCGGTAGGAAAAGAGGCGACAGGCAGTAGGCGCGGCGCTGTGATGCGAATGTCTTTCCTACAGCCTACCGCCTACAGCCTACGGCCTTCCCCAAAGGAGGATACACACATGAAGTCACGGATGATGATGCTGGCGAGTCTGTTGTGCCTGGTGGTCAACTGCGTTGCCGGATGCGCAGCGCTCAACGCCAAGCCGCCGGTCGAGCAGTTCGCCGAGAAGCTGGCCGATCAAGCGATCATTCCGGCGGTCCGGCAGGGCCTGTCACAGGGGGTTGAGCAACTGACGGTGCAGGCCGGGGCCCAGGGGATCAACCCGCGATACGTGGTTGAGTTCGAGGGTATGTGGGTGACAGGCCTGAAGGGCCGGGCCAGCGTCGGCGTCGATGGCATCGCCGGCCAGTTGCAGGTGTCCAGCGCGGGCGGTGACCGGACGCAGGGCAGCCCTTCCGCGCAGAGCGCGACGCAGAGTGCCACGCCGGAAGCATCGCCGCAGCCGGCGGATGCAAACTACCGCGAGGAGCCGTTCGACGCCGACCACCGCCAGGAGTCGCCATGAACCGGTTCGGCACACTCATGGTGGCGTGCTGCCTTGCGCTCATCGCCGGCTGCCTCGGCTCGACCGCGCAGCAGTCGATGCAGCATTCGGCGCCGTCGTCGCCGACTACTTCAGCGCCGGCGGCAGATGAGTCGCACGCGACGGCGCAAGCCGCGCAGCAATCCGGCCAGGGCAACCTGACCAATCAGGTCGACGCACACGGCTGGACCGGCATCGAGTACTCGCGCACCGATGCCGTGCCGATCGGTCAGGTCGTGCTCATGGCCATGATGCTCGTGCTTAGCCATCGCCGCGAGATGGCGCGGATCAAGCAGAACGGCCACTGTCACATTTGCGGCACCGTGCGGGCCTCCCCTTACGACATGAAGCCGCCGCCGCGGACCCCCAAACCCGACGTGCCGCCGGTGGGGCAAGGTACAGACCATGTTCACCCTGCGTATCAAAGGACTGCGGCTCGAAGCGCAAAGGGTTCACCGCGCTGTCGATCGCGCTAAGCGGCAGGTGCTCGGTCGCTCGGCCGACCTGATCCGCGATTCAGCGCAGCAGAGCATGCCGGACCGCGAGGGCCTTGCCCCGCCGGGTCAGCCGCCGCGGATGGAGTCGGCCTGGCTGAAGCGCAGCGTGCGGTCCGCCTGGGACCGCTCGAGCCAGACATCGCTGGCCGGCCCGGTTCGCGCCGGCGGCGCCGGCGCTGGCGAAGAGCGGATGTTGATGCGCGTGCTGGAGTTCGGCGGGCAGTACGTGCTGGGCCGGCGCGCCCGTCGGCGACGGCGGATCAAGGGCAACCAGCGCGTGGTCGTGCAGGTGAAAGCCAAGCCGTACATGGCTCCGGCGCTGGACAAGGAAAATCACAAGCTGCCGGCCCTGTGGCGCGGCAGCGTGAAATCCTAAGAATCAGGAGATCTTTGCTTGATTTTCACGGGAATACTGCCAAAGCGCTCGGTCCAGTGTCCTCATGTCCACATTTGCAATGTGCGCGAGCGACCGGCACGTCTCGACATACTTCCACCAGAACTCGAACGTGTAGTTGGACGGCTTTTCAACTTCCAACAACCACAGCGCTCGCACGTCCAATTTGGGATACGGAGCCGAATGGGCGAAGTGAAGCAGTACGGATGCTGTCGGCCATGCGACCCCCACCAGGCACATCAACGCCCCTATGCGAAGCTTCTCATTCGGAGTCGTCAATGCGACATGCGTGATATCGGAAACGTCCTGCGAAGAATTGCGTTGGCACCGAGACTGGCTACGCGCCGATTTCCAATTGCATACGGCAAGAAAATCTTCGCGGCAATACCGGCGAGCCACTTTGGCGCGTCGCCCGATTTGCTCGACGGCATGATCGTCGTCAGCGTATCGCGACGCCAATTCGGGAATTTGGTCGAGCTTGAATCGGGGTGTGCACATACCTGTCCCTGCCTCGACGCGGGGACAAGATAGGGGATGGCAGTGTCAGCAGCAACAGGCATTCGAGCCGGGCGAGCGTTCATCGAACTGGGAATGCAGGACAAGTTCTCGGCCGGATTGAAGCGCGCCCAGCAGCAGTTGGCGGCCTTTGGGGCCGGGCTGCGAGCTATCGGCCTGCGCATGGTCGCCATCGGCGCGGCGGCCATCGCGCCGTTCGTAGCCAGCATCAAGACGTTTTCAGATTTTGGTGACCAACTCGACAAGATGTCGATCCGGACTGGTGTCAGCGTCGAGGCCCTCTCCGAACTGGGGTTCGCCGCCGACCTGTCGGGCGCGGACATCGAGACGCTGGAGAACGGCATTCGCAAGATGCAGAAGACGATCACCGAGGCCGCCGGCGGGTCGGCGGCCGCGGCCGATGCCCTGGCCGACCTCGGGCTTAGCGCCCACGCCGTCGCGGCGATGTCGCCCAAGGCGCAGTTCAAGCTGATCGCCGATCGATTGAGCGGCATCGCCGACCCGACGCGGCGGGCCGCCCTGGCGATGGAGATCTTCGGCCGCTCGGGCACGCGGCTGTTGCCGCTCTTGGAAGATGGCGCGGCGGGGATCAATCGCATGCAGCGCGAGGCCCGGGCGCTGGGCCTGACGATGTCGACGCAGACCGCCCGGCAGGCAGCCCTGCTCAACGACACGCTGCACACCACCTGGCGGGTGATCAAGCAGGTCTCGGTCGCGGTCGGCGCAGCCCTGGCGCCGGAAGTCATCGACCTGGCGAATGCCGTTACGCGCGTCGCAGTCAACATCGCCCGGTGGATCAAGCAGAACCGCGAGCTGGTGCTGCGCGCCGCGAAGATCGCTGCGGCCACCATCGCCGCCGGCGCTGCGCTGGTCGGCTTCGGTGCTGCGGCATCGCTCGCGGCGATTGCCATCGGCGGCATCGCCAAGGCGCTGGCCGTCGTCAAGGGCACCGCGGTGACGGTGACCGGGCTGCTCGGTGCCGTGTTGTCGCCGATCGGCCTGATCATCGCCGGCGTCACGACACTGGGCATCGTGCTGGCCAGGCGATCGGCCTTCATGGGACAGGTTCTCCAGTGGCTCGGCGATCAGTTCGGTTCGCTGCGCTGGCGATTCGCAGAAGTGCTCGACGGCCTGCGCGATGCACTGGTTGCCGGTGATCTGGCGCTGGCGGCCAAGGTGCTTTGGCTGGCCATCCAGGTGGAATGGCAAAAGGGTGTGGCTGCGGTGACGGCGATCTGGCACGTCGGCTGGGAGGGCCTGCTGGCCTCGATGCAGATCATCGGCGAACGAATTCGCAAAACGCTGGAAGATGCGCTGATCATCGGCAAGGCCGCCGCCCAGCAGGCCGGGACGCAGATGCAGTCCTGGGCGCAAGGCGTCTTCCACCGATTGATCGACTGGCTGGCGGGCGCGATGGTCGACAACTTCAAGGCTTCAGAGATCTTCGGCGTCCCCGATGACCAACTGACCGACGAGCAGAAGGCCGAGCTGCGACGGGCCACCAAGGAACTGATCAAGCAATCTGCCGAGCAGCGCGGCAAGGATGCCGGCGCGGGCCTCGAGGCCAAACGTCATCAGATCGAGCAGCAGCGCGCCAAAGACCAGGCCGAGGCCGACCAGCGCCATGCCGAGGCGATGGAGGAACTCGAGAGCAAGCTGGCCGACGCCATCACGAAGGCCACCAACAGCGACGAAGTGGCCAAGGCCGTCGCGGAGCTCGAATCGGCCCGCAAGGAACTCGAGGCCGCTCTGGCCAAGGCCAAGGCCGACCGTACAGCGGCGACACGATCAGGCGGTCCGCCTCGCAGTCGGCCGGGCTTCCCCGTCGACGAGCTTGAAGACCGCCTGTCGCGCATCGGCGAGGTCATCCAGGAGAAGCTCACCCTCGCCGGCACCTTCAGCGGCCACGCGGTCGGCGGCCTGGGAGTCGGCAACGCCACGATGCGGATCGTCGTGGCCACCGAGCAGACCGCCCGCAATACCCGGCGCATCGCCGATGCCGGCCGCGCCCAGTTCGCATAGAGGTCGCCATGCCGATCGACGTGATCGAGCACATATCAGGTCCTCGCGTCTTCACCGGCGATGGCGCTGGCGTCGAGCGGCGCTACATCGTCCGCGGCACGCCTAACGAGGCCGCGGTCCGCCAGGCGCTCAACGACGAGACCGCCGACCATTACAACATCGGGCTGGATGGCGAGTTCTGGATTCCGCGGGTTCACATCGACGTCGAGCCGATCGGCGAGGACACCTGGGATTGCAGCGTCCGCTATGCCACGCGGACCTTGACCCCGCTGATCGACGCCGAGTTTTCCTTCGAGACCTCCAGCGGCGGGACCGAGCACATCACCCAGAGCCTGGGCACGCGCCGCTACCCGCCGGACTCGATCCTCGCGCCCGACCTGGGCGGTGCCATCGGCGTCACCGACGACGGGGTCGAGGGCGTCGATATCATCGTGCCCAAGCCGATCTATACCGAAGTCTACCGCCGCCCCAGCAGCGACGTCACCAACAGCTACGTGATGACGCTCGAGGAACTCACCGGCACGGTCAACAACGCGACGTTCAAGGGCCGGGCCGCCGACGAAGTGCTGTTCCTCGGCGCAGCCGGTCGCAAGAGCGGGCGGTGGGGCCACTGGGAGATCGAGTATCGCTTCGCCACGTCGCGGAACCGAACGGGCCTGGTGGTCGGCGACATCACCGACATCGTGAAGAAAGGCTGGGAGTACCTGTGGGTGCGGTACAAGGACGTGGTCACGCCTGGCCCGCCGCCCAACGCCCTGGTGAAGCGCCCGGTCGGTGTCTATGTCGAGAAGGTCTATCCCACGACCAACTTCGCCTTGCTGGGCATCGGAACATAAGAGGGGAACGGGCGCGATGCGCAAAGTGCTGCCGGGTGATGAACTGGAGATCGCGGCGACGACGTTTAACACGTTCATCGACGCAGCGCGCGATTTCAAGGGCCGCCAACTCGCCGTGCTCCGCGAGACCCGGCGGGAGTTCCGCCAGAGCGGCATCGTGTTGGTGCAGAACACCAGCGGCGCGCCGGTCGGCCGCTTCGGAGTGCTCCAGGTCGACGGGCCGATCATCGGGCCGGACAACAACCCGATAGACTTCCAGTCGCGCGTGGCGGTCAAAGGCATCGCGCCGACGGTTACGCGCGGCGGGCGTTTCGCCATCCTGCTCGAACCGATCAACGAGAACGAGATCGGCCAGGCGGTCATCGCCGGCGCCTGCCTCGTCCGCGTCGAGATCACCGATGAAGTCCACGCCTACGCCGACGTGGACGCGGATCGCACCGACGCGCTGATCAGCGGCCACGCCGGCGAAGCGCAGTTGTTGTGGGTGCAACCTGCCGCCCAGCGCGACCCGCCAGAGATGGCCTGGGCCGTAGCTCGGATCGGCGCCCCGGCCCGCATCGCCTTGCTGGCCGTGGTGACTTATCGCCACAAGGACCCGACGACCGGGTGCACCTTCCTTATATGTAAGGAGTGCATCGGCCTGCCCAACCAGTTCGACCCCGACAGCCCCGACATCCGGGCGCTGGCCGGCCCGGGCGCTGCCCAGGTCGCCGGCGACCTGGTCGCCCTGGTCGAGTGCCGGGCCATCCCCGGCTTCATCGAGGGCAGCACCACGCCGGCCTACTTCGTGATCTGGAACTTCCCGGTCGACGAGATGACCCTCGACGAGCCGGTCCACACCAACACGGTGCACGCCAACGTGCCGCCGCCGCAGCCGACTCCGGACCCCGATCCATGCCTGATCGAATGATGCTCAACCTGGCAGACTGCGTCATCACGACCGGCGTGACCGACATCGGTCTGCGCTTCATCGCGCTCTGGTCAACGGCGCATCGAGCCGCGCTGGGCGTCGTCTATGGCGTCGAGGCGACTGATCGACGTAACCGGTGCCGGACGTTCATCGTGCACGGCTCGTTCGTGCATCCATCCTACCGGCGCTGCGGCATCCGCTCGATGATCAACGACGCAATCTTCGCCAACCTCGGCGTCGAACTGATTCGCAGCGATAGCGGCACCGCCGAGGGCGGCGCTGACTTCATGACCCGCACGGGTTACAAGCGCGATGCCCAAGGCGGCTGGTACATCACCCGCGAGGTCTGGCAGCAGCGGAGGGCCGGACGATGATCGTGTTGGTTGCGCTGCTACTACTCGCCGGCGCCGTGCTGGCCGGCATCATCGTTCCGCCGACCCCGGCCTGCGGGCGCGTGATTCAAGGCCGGCCGTTCCGCTCGCGCGCCTGGCCCTATCGCCTGCACTGGGCCACGGCCTGGTCGGGCGTTGCCCCGGTCGGTACGGTCGGCGACTGCAAGCCGATTCCCGGCGACCCTCTACCTCAAGTATACATGCGCCGACGGCTGCGCTGCGCCTACAGCGACTTCTGCGACCCGGAGGCTTGGGACTTGCCCGCCTCGCAGATCGGCTACTTCCAGCGCGGCAAACCCCCGAACCCGGACGAACCCGCCGCCGTGGTGCGGGCCTTCGCGCCGGCCGCACCGATGATCCTGGGCAACGCCTCGGGCGACGTCGACTGCTCGTACTACGACGGGCCGACGTCGTGCAGCGCCAAGCCGCACGACTACCTGCGCCACGTCTGGGCAGCCATCTGGCGAAGGCGATGCAGTGTTGACAGCGGCAGCGGCCTGTGGCGGCCCGACCCACTTCGGTTCGGCTTGGTCGGTGTCGATCCCGGCAGCGAGGTGACCGGCCTGCCACTCGAGTACTACGGCATTCGCCAAGCCAACCTGGTCATCGACAGCCCGTATGCGAACTCGTACCAGTGGATGGTACTGCTGCCGGTCGAGCCGATCGAGCTTCACCCGTGGTATGACCCCGAGCACCCGGAGAATGTGCCGTACCACGATGACCCCGATGCGCCGCTCAAGGGGCCGTCCAACGACACGTTCACCTATGAGATGCCATGCTACGCGCGGCAAGGCGACAATGTCGGGCTGAACAACCGCGGCTATGGCGATGGCGTGTTCCCGCCGGCGGTGCCGGCCGGCATCAAGGGCATCGTCGCCCATTCGCCGGGCGGAACACACCTGTCGATGCTGGAGAACTACCGCTGCGGCTGCCCGCTCCCGATCGAAGGATGCGATGACCCGTATGGCACCTGCTTCGACGTGGTCGAGAACCAGTGGCGATACTTTGAAGGCCGCTGCGCCGTGCGGCGAATCTACTGGACTGCCGATCCGCTCGGCCGCGGCTGGTGGGTGGACTATCTGCATCGGATCGTCGGCTGGTTCGTGCAGGATGCCTACTGGTGGCGCGTGACCGTGCCGCCGCGGCAACGCTGGAACGCCTGGTACAAGGGGCTGATCGACTTTCGCACCAACGGCGACGTGGGCGATGCCGCCTTCGCGGCATGGATCGCCGCGCAGGACAGCGGCTTTGGCGTCGAGTATCGGCCCCGGTACGCCGCCTGCAACGACGTGTTGATCAACTGCGCCGGCCAACCCAGCTCGATCGGCGGGGCCGAGGTCTATCCGCCGGCGGCGGTGCAGACTGCCTGCGACCACGCGTGGGATGACATCCCGCCGCCGTGCCTGCGCGAGGGGCTGGGCTATTCGCACTGGCGGTTCCCCAACCCGGCGGCGACGGACTGCGCCTTCCCGTGGAACAACTTCCCCGAGTGCGGCCTGTACCACGAGATCGAGCGCAAGAAATACATCAACGCAGCGCGAACGACGTCGATGATCCAGCACGGCTGGGCTAAGCTGATCTTTCAGACCAATCAACCGCGGATGGTGGTGGTGTGAGACATGGAGTCACTTGTCATCATTCAGGAGCGCGATCAGACCCGCCGGGAACTATGCGAGGACTGCGAGCACTCCCGCGACGAGGGCCTCTTGCTTCGCTGCACGCTGAAACGATACAGGCCGTGCGACCACGCCGCGGCCTTGCGCGACCGGAGCGCCCGCTGCCCGCGCAACGACGAATACGCCATCATCTGGCAAGTCGCCGCCCTCGATCCCTTAGGCCGATGCGCCGACGCGCCCTCGGCCGCGGCGACGACCGACGCAACGCGCGAACAAGCTGAACTGACCGCGCCCACGTCAAGCATCCCGCCTCGCGGCATAGAGGCCCCCATCCTGGTTAAGCATATCCCTGGCCAGCGACCGGAATCGGGCTCGACGGCCAAAGCGACAGGTTCATAGACCGAGGGGCACGCCAGCTTGGAGCCCACCATCGCGCGATCGCCAATTGAAGCCACTACCGCCGGTCTTTTCTCGCATGTCCGCCGCTATCTGTAGCAGCTCGGCCAGACATCCACTCTGAAAATAACAAAAATCATCTTACGGATCTCGCTCGCGCCATTCGCTCTTACCTCTGAAGCCCGCCGGTGGTCGGCGAGCGAAGCGATCCTGAGGGCCAAGAAAGGATGGTGTTTATGGCTCTTTTCCCAGTTCGGAACGGTCGGATGCATCGCCATTCGCCTGTTCGCCGGCGCGTGATCGTAATCGAGGAGCCGGCTCGTTTGGCACCGTTCCTCCGTGACTTGCGGCCCCGGCCGCTCTGTCACGACGCCTCGCATGTGCTGCCTATGGAGATGGTGTTCATCTCCGAGGCTCGCAGCGAAAACGGTGGTCCCCTCGCCATCTGGGCGTGCCCGGCGTGCAACCACCGCGAAGGGTGGTGCCGGGACTTTCACACCGGCAGGCCGCGGCGTCTGTTCGCCAAGTCGGGCAACGGTCGCTGACGGCCTCCAGCGGGGCGGAGGGCAAGGTGCTCTCCGCCCCATTTCTCATAGACCTCTACAAGAAAGGAATAAACCCATGTTCCAATTCCTGTTCAAGAATCGAATCTCTCCTACAGTGGCTATCCAGCCACGGCCAGCAGTACGGATCGTTCGCACGTCGTCAGTGCGGAAGATATTCGCTCCCGATCGCATCGGTCTCGTCGGTTTCCACGACCCGGCTTTTGTCATCGCCCGTCCGGCCGAACCTTTCAAGGGTTGGTTGCAGGAGCGGGCTCAGAAGCTGCACGACAAACTGGGCGGCGGTGGAACCAACATCGCGGCCGGTTTGCGGTTGTCCACCGAGTTGCTGGAGCAGACCCCGCCTGGCGTCTTGCGCCGGATTTGGCTGCTCAGCGACGGAGAGGCAAACCGCGAGGTCGAGGGCATCATGCCCGCCATCGAGCGTGCAAAGGCGGCCCGCGTGAACGTCAACTGCATCGGTATCGGCAACAAATTCGACGAAGCCCTGCTCCGTCGGATCGTTGATGCTTGTCACAATGGCAAGTTCGTGCCGATCACGACGCTCCGCGAGCTGACCGATGCGCTGCTTGCCCGGGGCACATCTGACGCCCCCCAGCGCCTCCGGCATCATCGATCGGAGACAACCGTCATCGCATGCGATTGCTCGCTCTCTATGAGTGAGCAGATGGATGGCAAGCCGAAGATCAAGGTGGTCGAGGAAGCCGTGATGCGGCTGCTGCTTCATAAGCATCGGAACTTTGCATGATGGTCAGCTCTGGCTGGCTCGGGACGGCCATCTCGAGCCAGTCATCTTCGCGATTGCCCAACCGGCATACTCACTGGCCCTTCCATCACTTCCGGCGGCTAGCCGCTCTAACGGCATACGAAACGATTGTATGACTTCTGTAGGAGGTTTTGGATCGCGTCCGTCGACGATGTGGGTGACTGCTTGCCAGATTCTGTATGCAGCGTGTTCTCGAACATCACTTGCAGGATCGGCTAGGCCGAATGACAGGAGTGGCGCTTTCTGATCCCAGTCTTCTATCGCACTACACACCCAACAGAGGGCCTCCGCCCTCACGGTTCCGACTTCACTCAGATCTTCGAAAACTCTTCGCAAAAAGCCTGTCATCTCCTGGAACTGAAACTGACCTAGCGCCCTGACACACCATTGCCGCAACAAATCTTGTACATCTGCCGTGTTGATCAAGCGATTTGTGAATTTGTAACCTGCAATTAGAACAGCAATGACTCTCACTTGTCCTACGAAATCGGACCCGTGCTCGCTAGCCAATGCGGCTGTTTGCCTTTCCACAAAGTCTTCAACTTCGGCACTCTGTAAAGTTGTTAAGAAGATCGCTAATGATCCTGCGAAACCAGGATGATAGTAAAGTACTTGTAGCGCTTTCAATCGGACATAAACCCCTTCCGTCTCCGTCAGCATACGTCTGAGCCGCGGCACGAGTTCTTCACAAGCTCCATCATTGTGCCATATGCCGCCATGCGCATAAGCTAACGGCCACAATGCGCGACACTGCACTTCTTCATCGCTATCATCTAATGCCAGCAAAAAATACTGTTCCGCAAATCTGGGGAGTACGTCAGCCCTCGACATTGCACGAAGTGTTGAAAGCGCGGCATCTCGTACTTGCTCATCGGGATGATTGATCCTGACTTCACAAAACAGCCGAAGCCATTCATCTCTATCGCCTGCCCGCTGATCGAATATGTCATCAGTAGATCTGACCCAACTACACCCCACTTCAACTGCCCTCAAGAATCGCAAAACCGCCGAGCGATCTGCTCGTCCCAGAAAGCTCCTGACCTTGGGCACCACGATAGATATTGGTGACTCGAAAAGCGCGTAAACTATATTTTCCTCGGCGCCAGCAGGAGAACCAGTTTTGAATACTCTTAGCGCTCGTTTCATCATCAGAGTCGGGGTTGCACGTTCCCGATCAACACGCTTCGTCTCTAGTGGGTGAGGTTCACCGTCGGCTCGATAGCCATCAAAATCGGCAAGCAATGCATCGATCATTTCGTCAGTCCGCTTTTGGCAATAAATGATAGTTCTATCCACCGACACATATCCTGCTCCGCCAAACAGCCGCGCGTCGATATATCTATCAGCGGCCGGCGTTTTGAAACGTGCGATAAGCGCAACAAAGACAGTATAGACCCGAGAATTCTCGCAGACGATTCGCGGATACTCCCAAAGTGAATCGGGCGTCAAACGTAGATGAAGCTCGCGCCCAGTACTCCGTCCAAACCAAAGGTTCAGAAGGAAGCCATAAACGCCACCACGAAGACACCTAACTAGCCGATCTTTGAGTTCGCAGTGCTGATGCACAGCATCCGAGAGGCACCACAGAAGTACGAACAGACGGCCGCTTACGGTTCTCGATGGACCTGTGCGGAGTATCCAAAGCCGCCGGCGCACCCATTTGAATAGGTAATTAAGGAACTCCGACGCCGCAGCCTCGTCAGTGATTCCAACGAAAAAACGCAGTACATCCTTCGACGAAGGGTCGCTTGAAAGCGAGAAGACTTCACGAGCACTACAGGATTTCCTAAGCTGCACAGCGCAGAAATATGACCTATACGTCGGGTGCCGAAATGACACACGCCCGGCAGAGTGTATCAAGACCCCCGTTGACGCTAGAGCTTTGATTAACGTGATTAGATGAGTACTCGTTAATGCCGCCTCAGGCGGGGAGATGGTTAAGCACTCTACGTCGGAGAGGTCCGCCTGACGCAGCGAATTCATGCGATGCGCAAGACGTGCCAAGAACGTGATCGCTGCTTCTGCCCCTAGAGCCATGCCATCTCGCTCTTCAAAGAACTGGCGAAGCCCATCTTCAAGTATGCGTTTGTAGATTATGCCAGGACAGAAGTGTGTCTCGCCAATAGGAATCGAATCATAAGCCATCGCGAGGAACCATGCATGGATAGGGAGCAGGAAGGGCTCAATTGCACCGGCTTCGCGCAAGCGCAAGAAGGCCTCCTGTCCCTTTACCTCACCGCAATGTGCAGTGAAGATCCTCAGCACCTGAGCACTTTTGAGAGGAGCCACATCGTATCGCGTGAATTCTCGTAATTCGGGAGGGAACGCTAGCTGACTTACGAGAATTATGCTAGTCCGTGGATATTGCTTCGCAATATCGGCGATTCGCGTCAAGACCTGTTTGCGCGACTCTTCGCCAATCTCGTCCAAGTAGTCGATGAGCAGTAGCAACTGACCTTCTTGCAACCAGCGATGAGTCGTCTTGGCATCAAGTTGCGAGTCGCCATTGTCGATGCGTGCACTCAAGAATGCATTGCAGTAAGCGATGAGCCCATCGCTGCATAACCTGGCGTCCACGCGGACTGGAATGCGGAGCGTTGCTGCATGAGGATTTGGCGACTCTAACCAATCAGAGCATAACGAGTGCGCGAGAGCATCGAGCTGGGCCGATTTTCCAGACCCACTCGGACCAACGATCCAAGATCTGATACTCTTGCTTACAACTTCATCAATACTAAATGAGGATATGGCCTTCTCGGGTTGCTGTTGATCCTCATCCTCAGCATCCCCGCCGTCCTCTTCGACATCAGATTTAACTCCCTTTGCCGGGCTCGCCCGCATGTACGAGTCTGGCGTTGCTCGCGGGAGAGTTTCTCGTTGGACGAATCGAAGGGGGAGCAGGTCGCCAATGGGGCGACTATCTTCAAAGGGCAACTGAAACGTAGCGACTTCTTTCTGAAATATCGCCGCGTAGTTGCGAAGCGAATTATCTTGTAGCCACTGTTCAAGTGCGACAGCAAGTTTCTCAGCAGTTCGAAAACGCTTGTCCTGCTCTTTCTCGAGGCAAACCAGAACGATCCGCTCGAGTTCGTGCGGCACTTTTCTGTTGAGATCTACCGGTGCTGTCGGCCGCTCCCTTTCTATCAGCTTCTCGACATAATCACAGGAGTACCCGAGGAATGGACGTTTTCCGGTAAGTAGCTCGTAAAGAGTGACACCGAGACTCCATACATCGGAACGCCGGTCAATATTTGCTGGCTCCCCCCGACGTCGGCGTAGCAACTCCGGCGAAGCGTAGGCGGGGGTGCCTCCAATCGACGCAGTTCCCTGATGAATCGCAGCGACCGTGGCAGCCACGCCAAAATCGGACACATGTGGTTCCCCTCCTTCATCAAGTAGAATGTTCGCTGGCTTGAGATCGCAATGTACCACCGTGCCACTGTCATCGCCGCTTTCATGCGCCGCATGTACAGCTCTGGCAATGGTGATCATCAACTTGGCAGCGCGGTCTGGTTCGAGGCCGCAAGGCGCATTCTTTAGCACTTCAGCCAGCGTGCCGCGGGAGAGGCAATCCATCACGAAAAACGGAACACCATTCGCGAAACAGTCATAGTCATGAACGGGAACAATGCCGGGGTGACGGATACTCGCGACGGTCCTAAACTCGTTCAGAAATTGCGCCGGCTCTATGCGGTTGTAGGACGCGCCCCCCAGAATCTTGACCGCGACATCGTGCCCGCGCGCTGTGCTTCTAGCCTTGTAGACCGTCCCGAACGAACCTTCACCAAGGGGTTTAGAGTCATAAAGTACGTATTTGGGACCGCCCGGCCTGCTAGTGAACAGTGCATCTCTTGTTCTGTGGCCCTCGTCAGGAAACCGTTGTACATACTCCGCGAGAGTCGGCAGCTCTCCCTTCTGCCATCGGTCAGCGTATTCGAGCCGAATGAGTTCTCCAAGCAGATCGCCCCGGTGCTCCTTCGGAACACGTTCGAGGAACTCCGTAATATCTGGCACCTTACTGTCTTCCAGTTGTTCCTTAAACTCGCGATAGAGACCCGCCGACTCGGCCGGTGGAGTATCCGGCCTGTTGGTAGCAGTTTCTCCGTCCTCAACCTCCGGCGATTTTCTTGCATCCCGCTTTCTGTAGTTGTCAAGCATCTGCAACGCAAAGGTGAGGGCAACTGCGTCGCCGCCACATGCTCGCTTGACGTGCTCTTCGTCATCCCCTATGGGCAGATCGACGGCAACTTGGAACGCTGCCAAAGCCAGTCGTTCCTGATCTGTATTGGGCTGGAGCTCCATAGTGCGCGCATCAAGCAAGTTTTGATCGGAGGTATGCGAGTAGTTTCCGCTTTTCCTTTTCCACAGTGCTTTTCGACACACGCAGTGCCGCCGCGACCTCGGCAATCGGCAATGCGGCCCACCAGTGAAGCCGTATAATCTCGGGCCATCGCGTGTACTCGCCTCCCATGCCCTTCATGCGATTCAGCAGATTATCCAGCAATTCGTAGTCGAATTCGCCGACCTCTTCACCTTCCATTTCGACATAAACAGGAAATGTTTGCCGCGCCGCCTCATCTCTCTCCGCTTGGCGGCGCATTCTGCGAGCACGGTCCCTTAGGATCCACTCGACGTGATCGGCGACCCCACTGAAGAAGGCATAGCGGTTCGGGCCGAGCTTGTTGCTTTTTTTGAGCCTGAAGAAGACCTCCTGCAAAACTGACGTGGTGTCCGATGTTCGTCGCAGCTTTCCTCCAAGCCGCTTACGAATGATGGCCTTGACCTGCAGTTCTACACGTGGCATCAGGCGCTTCAATAGCTCCGGTCGGTCCGCGGCAAATCCCTTGAAGAGATCCGTGAGCTCGTGATCGGTTGGTTCGTCCATGCACCGAGACCCTTGTTTCTCACGGCCTGCAATTATACTCGCGACCTGAATTCATACCCAGGCCATCCATTGCGCGTTACTTTTTGAAAATCAAATTACGGGTTGATCGAGGTCCATTCGCTCTTGAGTTAGGCAGAACGGGTTAGGCTGAGGCGTTCTCGGCCTACCGTTTGGCCTTTAACCGGAGGACTTCAGATGACTCAAACCATGACGTTATCAAGACGATTTGCAGGCCGGGAGGGCGGCTGGGCCCGCCCTCCCCGGCAGGTCCCAACACAGACCGGACCGCTGGAGCCGCTTGTCGGGCAGAGGATTTTGGCGATTCTCGATTGTGAGAATCTCAGCTACGGCTCTCGTGACCTGGGGTTTCACTTCGCGTATGACCGCCTGGCCGCGCTACTCCGAAATGTGGCCCGGACGTGCGCGTTGCACGCCTTCTTCTCCCGTGAGCCCGGGGACGCCGCCGCAACTCGATTCGTGGCACGATGCGGGTGGGTGGCCCACCCCTACGACATCCAGACGGTCCGGTCATATCGAGGTACAGAGCGCCTGGCCAACAGCGATGGCCTTATTCTGTTCACGTCCGGCCTGCTAGCGAGCCACAGCGATGCGGACGTTGTCGTTCTTGCCAGCGGCGACGGCGCTCTTGTCAGCGATCTTGCGAGATTCTTGAGGTCTCTGCCCAAGCCGAGGCGGATTGTGACGCTGAGTCTTGCAGGCTCGACATCGTGGCGGCTCGATGCCCGCCGGAACCCGGCGATCACAGCCAATATCGAGATCGGTCGTGACTGTCTTCGGCCGGTGGACCGCAGCTATCGTCTGAAAGGAGCTATGTGACATGATCAGTCTCTTCGTTGATCCACTCCAAAATCCTCTGTTGTATATTTTTCTCGTGGTCGCGGCCATTTACACGCGGATCACCTACAACGACTTGACGTGTCGCCGCGAGCGCCTCAAGGGCTTGCTCGCGACAATCAGAAGCATGCGCGCTCGCCGGCACGGCGTCGGCAGCGACGTGTCGCGTGGCGTCCGCTGGGCGACCGGGCACGAGCGGGCGGTTGCTCGACTTGGAACTCGACGTGGCGGGCGGGGCCGACGGCTAATCTCTGATGTCGCAAACGGCTGGGCACCAACCACAGCGGTTGCGTCCGCCAATCAGGGCATGACGCTCTCCGTGGATAGCCACAACAAGGAGAATCAGGCGTGGTTGGATCTCCAACGTGAAGCCGAAATCTACAACGCGCGTGTGCGTCAGTTCCCGAGTTGCCTCGTCGCCCAGGCCTTCGGCTTCCAAACGTGGCGATTCGCCCAGCCGAGCACGTCGGGCCGAAGGTTTCGAAGTTGGCGGCGCTAGGAGATTATACCAGTAGAACGTGGCGAGCCGCTATTGGCGCTACTCTCGCGCTTCGCCCGCACAACTGGGGCCGAACCGGTGCCTGCTTGAATAGACGGAGTGTTTCATCGGCCGACCGCTCTGCTTCTTCGGCCGATCGGATCGAGGGAACCTGGCACGTCCGGTTCCCCTCGACCCATCGCTGGCTCACTTATCGAACATTGTCCTCACCTGATTCGTCAGCCACAGCATCAACGCCCGCAAGTTCGAGTTGCAGCGCCTGCCAGTCGGCGTATGTCTTGCCGGTGTCGGCAACTTTCCATGCGAGGCGACCGTTGGAGTTGCGACCCAGCACCACGGCCGCCGCGGCGCTGGGGCTGTCGAACGACACGTTTTCCTCGAAGACGAGAATCTGGGGGTCGGTCCCTTCGACGATGCGCCCGCTCTCGATCAAGTCCGCCCGCAGGCCCTTGTAGCTCGTCCACGAATCGACGCCCTGCTTGCGCGCGGTGGAGCCTTTCAGCACGACGAATTGGCCGTCGACCACCCGCGCCTCCGCCTGCACGCCGGCGGCGGCCAACCGAAACAGCGGCGATTGCGGGGCTGTTCCTATCGCCAACTCGACGCGCGGGCTGGGCTGAAGGAACCCGAACCCGAGGACTGGCATCATCATCACGACCTGTTCGAGGAAGTACTCCATGTCGGCGACGTCGGCCTCTGGCAGGGCCGGCGTCGGCGGAGCGGTGTCATTCCTAACTTTCGCGCGGTGCGCCTCGTTCGCCATCTGAATGAGACGGCTTTCGAGATATCGCGCGTGGGCCTTAGTCAGGTTTTCATCCTTGCTAACGATGAAGACGGTACGTTGCCAGAAATCGCGTCGCTCATCGCGGTCGTGATAGGCGAGCCGTTTGAGCACGTCGTCGGCCTCGCCGATGTAGACCCACTCGCGGGCGGGGTTGTCCGGGTCGGAGCCGACGAGGAAGTAGATGCCGGTCCGATGGGCCTCGGCTCGCTTCGCCGCGTCCGCAAGCTGCGACCGCGAGAACACGACAACCTTGCCGGTCCAGTTCATGATCTCAGCCGTCAGGGTCCCGGTTGGTGCCCCTTCGACCAAGTGAATGCGGATTGTCCGTCCTCGGTTCATTGATCGTACAGCGTATCGGAGTCGCGCCGGGAGGGCTATTAAGTCATGAGATGCGGGGGCAGTCCAAGTTTTTTTCCCTTGGAGAAGCCTGCATAACCCATGGCTGGTTCATTGGTTATCGGATGGTCGTTAACGATTCTAAAGTCGAGTAGAGCTGATTCTTCAGAAAATACTTTGGCAGTACAGCGGATTTGATGTATATTATACAGTGAAGCAATCGACGTACTTCATCGTTTCTGACAGTCGATTGCGGGTGTCGGCACGTGGCCGGCATCAATACGGGGCGGCCCGCTGCTGAGACACCGGGCCACCCAAACGCTCGACATCGGCCAATGTAACGGCTTGTGCAGAACGTCTTGCTACCGCATTAGATGCGGCCCATCTGCATGAGTCAAGTCCCGTCGCCGCGAAAGGAGGTACCTCTAGCAAGTCGTAGGACGCCCCTTTGGCCCCGCGCGGGGTCGGCGTCAGTCGGTAAATCCTGTTCGTGCAATTTGGGTTTTCTCATGAATGAACTTGTCGGAAATCAGATCGCTACTGCGATCGATCTTCACATCCGGGCATTCGGCGGAGCGTATTCCGAATGGTACGTCGGCATCGCAGCCGACCCAAGCGATCGTTTGATCAATGGCCACAACGCCAACAGCGCTGCGAACGCCGCGCTTTACTGGGATGCCGGCAATGATGGCACCGCTCGCGCTGTCGAGCAGCACTTCGTCGACAAGGGCTGTCGCGGTGGTGGCGGTGGTGGCGATTGGCAAACGAAGTTCGTGTACGTGTACAAGATCTCGCAACTGACGCGAGAGTAATCAAGGATGTCGGGCGGCCGACAGGCGAACGCTGGTTCGCCTGTCGATCCAGCCCGCCAAGAAGGGAACCCCTGTGCGGCGAAGAATCGAAGAACTCGTGGATATCCAGCTCGGCTACCAGTTTCGCGAGCGCCTCACAATGGCTTCCGACGGAACGCATCAAGTGATCCAAGCAAAGGACATCGATCACCTCAACGACCATCGGCTTTTGCCATCGAGTCTCTATCGCGTGACGCCTAGGCGTGATGCGGAGAAGTACGAGGTCCGGAATGGCGACGTGCTGTTCCTGTCCAAGGGCCGGCGGAATTCAGCGACGCTTGTGGATGGGCTGCTTACCGAACTGCCGCGAATGCGGCCAGATGGTCGACGGGGGATGGACCGGGTAGCGACAATCCCGGCAGGGTACTTCTTCATTCTGCGCCGGCGCACTGATTGCATCCGGCACGACTATCTCGCCTGGTCGATCAACGCGCCGCCGGCACAGGCCTACCTGCAATCTGTCGCCAGTGGGTCAGCAATGCCCTTCGTCCCGAAACAGGCGTTCGTCGGCCTCGAGATCGTTGTCCCGTCACTGGACCGACAACAGATCATTGTGGAATTGCACCGGCTCGCACTGCGCGAGCAAAACCTGTATGGCCGACTGGCGGAATTGAAAGCCAGCCTGATTGCGGAGGTCTGCGTAACAGCGGCCCGCAACGAGGCCCGAACGACTGGGAGAACACATGTCGAATAAGCTGACCAAGAAGGATATCGAAAGCGTCGTCTGGCGAGCGTGCGACACGTTTCGCGGAGCGATCGACCCTTCCGAGTACAAAAACTACATCCTCACGATGCTGTTCGTGAAATACCTGAGCGACTTGGCCAAGGACAAGCGCGGCGAGTTTATGGATCGCTACAAGGGCGACAAGCAGCGCGTCGACCGGGCCATGAGCCGGGAGCGCTTCGTCATGCCGGCCGAGTGCGATTTTGATCACCTGTATGCTCGCCGCGACGACAACAACGTCGGTGAGCTCATTAACATCAGCTTGGAGAAGATCGAAGATGAGAATAAGACCAAGCTCGAGAATGTCTTTCGCAACATCGATTTCAACTCCGAGCCGGCACTCGGCCAGACGAAGGAACGCAACCGCCGGCTGAAGCTGCTGCTCGAAGACTTCGCACAGCTTGACCTCCGTCCGTCGCACCTGGAAGGACGCGACATCATTGGCGACGTGTACGAGTACCTCATTGGCAAGTTCGCCGCTGGCGCGGGCAAGAAGGCCGGCGAGTTCTACACGCCGCCCGAGGTTTCGACGTTGCTGGCCCGCCTCCTCAAGCCCAAGAAGGGCGACCGCATCTGCGACCCGGCCTGCGGGTCCGGATCGCTTTTGATCAAGGTCGGCCGGCAAGTCGGCTCCGACGATTTTCACCTTGCCGGCCAGGAGTCGAACGGCTCAACATGGGCGCTTTGCAAGATGAACATGTTTCTGCACGGCGTGGACAGCGCCCGAATCGAGTGGTGCGACACGATTACCAATCCGAAGTTGATCGAGGACGACAACCTCCAGCGTTTCAATATCGTGGTCGCCAATCCTCCGTTCAGCTTGGACAAGTGGGGCCAGGATTACGCCGCCCACGACCGCTTTCACCGTTTCAGTCGCGGACTGCCTCCCAAGAGCCGTGGCGATTACGGCTTCATCTCGCACATGGTTGAGATCGCCATTCACGGGGAGGGTCGCGTTGGAGTGGTCGTGCCGCATGGCGTGCTGTTCCGCGGTGGGCAGGAAGGCATCATCCGCCAGAAGCTGATCGACGAGAACCTGATCGAGGCGGTCATCGGCCTGCCGCCGAACCTGTTCTACGGCACGGGCATCCCGGCGGCGATCCTGCTACTGAACAAGGCCAAGCGCACGAAGGACATCCTGTTTATCGACGCCAGCCGCGAGTTCGAGGATGGCCCGAATCAGAACCACCTGCGCGACCAGGACATCGACAAGATCGTGAAGACCTACGAGGCGTTCAAGACGGTTAAGAAGTACGCCTACCGGGCGAAGGTCGAGGAGGTCCGCGAGAACGAATGCAACTTGAATATCCCGCGCTATGTGGACACGTTTGAGGAGGAAAGGGAGATCGACATCACTGCCGTGCAGCGTGAAATCGAGCAGATCGAGCTGGAATTGGCGCAAACACGGAAGCAAATGACCGGATACATGCGGGAGCTCGGTTATGGTCGTTGAAGGCCAACTACGGCTTGGACAACTCTTTGCGAATCGTCGTGAGCGAGGCCGTGCCGGCCTGCCGATCATGTCTGTGACGATGAACGACGGATTGGTCGAACGCAGCTCGCTTGATCGCAAGACGGACTCAGCGCTCCGCCCGGAGGATCATTTGCTGATTAAGGCTGGCGACATCGCCTACAACATGATGCGCATGTGGCAGGGCGCATCTGGGTTGGCTTCCCGCGATGGGCTCATCAGCCCGGCCTACGTAGTACTGAGACCATTGGATGCCATTGACCCACTGTTCGCCTCATACTGGTTCAAGTCTGCGAGGATGGTACATCTGTTCTGGGCCTACTCATACGGGCTGACTAGCGACAGGCTACGGTTGTATTTCAAAGATTTTGTGACTATTCCGGTTGTAGTCCCGCCGATATCGATGCAAAAACGGATTGCAGAAATGCTCCGCGTTTGGGATCAGGCCCAACGGTTGGTGAAGAAGCGACTCGACGGCTCCCTTGCGAGAAAACGCGCGCTCATGCAGCGGCTGATTGGGTCGCAACTCCACGAGGACTTCGCAAGAAGCCGAAATCGAGTGAAAGTAGTCGAGTTCGGTAGGATCGTTCAGTTGCGAAATGATCGATACGACCCTCACGACAATGGGGAATCATTGCCATGCGTTGAGCTTGAGCACATTGTGTCAGAGGAAGGGAGGCTTCTTGGAACGTGTCGCTCTGATCAACAGGACAGCCTGAAGAACCGCTTCAGTCCTGGCAATATTCTCTTTGGAAAACTCCGCCCATACCTCGCCAAGTACTTCTTTCCGACCTTCGCTGGTGTCTGCTCAACTGAGATCTGGGTGCTCGAGTGTGACGCACGCGTTTGTGAGCCAAAGTTCCTCTACTATTGTGTCCAAACACACTCCTTCATACAGCGAGCGAGCGTTGGAGCTGGCTCGAAGATGCCGAGGGCAGAATGGGATTGGGTATCAGAGATCCCAATCGTCTTGCCGGGAATCGTCGATCAACGACGCATCGTTGAGGTTCTCGAAACCTGCGATCGTGAAATCGCGGCACTTAACCGACACCTTGACCTCTTGAAGGAACAGAAAAGGGGTCTGATGCAGAAAATGCTGACCGGCCAAGATCAAGTGCCGACAGGGAAGGGAGGGCACCGATGACGCCGGGCACGATCATCAACAAGCGTTACGAGGTATTGCAGATAGTCGGCCGTGGCGGAATGGGGACCGTCGTGCGGGCGCGTCGTGTGTCGGATGGCGAGACGGTTGCGGTCAAGTATTGCCACCTCAAGGATGCGGCTTCGATCCGGCGCTTCAAGCGCGAGATTCGATTGATGCGTGAGCTCAAGCACGCGCATGTCGTACCAATTCTCAAGCTGTCAACGCAGCACGATCCGCCGTACTTTGTCATGCCGTTTGCCGAATTCAGTTGCGGCCGGAGATGCGAGGAATTCGCAGCAGACGAGAATTCTGCCATCGACGCCTTCCTTGAGCTCTGCGAAGGCGTGCAGGCGATTCATGCGGCTGGCATGGTGCATCGCGATATCAAGCCGGACAACGCGCTGATTGTCGACGGCCGCGTTGTGGTCGCCGACCTCGGATTGGCCAAGTTCGTTGACCGCGATACGACGATTCTGACGCAGACGCAGGCGGTCGTGGGTACGGAGTTGTACCTCGCACCCGAACAGCGATTCTCAGGCGGAAGCCGAGATGCGGACGGCCGCACGGACATCTATCAGCTGGGCAAGACGCTCTATCAGTTTCTGACCAACCTCGAACCAGCCATTATGGATATGAGCAAAGTGCCGCCTGGCCTGGCCTTTGCGATCCGAAAGGCGACGCGCGAAAACCCGAACGAGCGGTACCAGACTATCGGGCAGCTCATCGACGCGGTGAAGACCTACCAGAAAGCGCGTGATCCGAACGCGAATCCGGCAAACGCCTTCGAATCGCTTCTCAATCGGATCAAGGAGCGTTTGGAGCGAGGAGAGTATCGCGAAGACGATGTCGGTCAGATGCTGGCGACGCTCATGTTGCCTGTTGTACGCCAGACGACCACAGAGTTCTTGGACATGTTTGATCGCGTTCCGCACGAAGTGCTTGCAATCCTGCCCGAAACGCATCCGGAGCAACTGGACGAGCTGCTGCGCGTGTACGTTGGCGCGATCGAGGAACAGGTAACCAACCACAGCTTTTCATATGCCGAGATAGTCGCGAAGAAGATGCGGGTGCTCTTCGGTGCGGCAGGGACGACGCCAGAAGTCAAGGGACTGTGCATCGAGGCGACTCTTATCGCCGCAGTTCGACTGAACCGGTTCGCCGCAATGGACACGCTGAATTCGATGCTGACAGCGGTGGTGGACGAGGCAGACGCGATGGCCGTGCGCGAAGCGCTCGAACGGCAGCGGACCGAGTACCGCGGCGTGTGCGAACAGATTCCGGCGCTGAACCTACACGCTGCCATCCGCTCGCTCCGTGAAGAGCTGTTGAGCCAGGAATCGAGTTGAGGAGCATTGCCATGCATGAAGCACCTATGGACAGTCTGTTGTTTAAGCGCTCGACCGCTCCCTCTTGTGTGCCGGCGAAAACGGAGGCAGCAAAATGACGAGATTGCAGTCGTCCGCAGGTCCTGTCCTTTCACGCGGCATCATCATCCGACCGGGGCGGCCGGTCGTGCGCACAACATTTCAGTTTGTAGGAACGCTCGTGCCTAACGCGGCGCAGCCGATCGAAGTGCTTGAACGACAGGCACGATCACTGGTGTGCGATTGGCTCGAAGGCAAGTTTCCAGAACGGCTCTCGCCAAGCGCCCGTGAGGGGGAGTCCTTTGAAATCGACGTCCATGGACAGCGACTCGAATGTGTCGCCATCTCGGAGGATCGACTGTGGAGCATCCGCCTGATCCAACCGGACACCCCATTCAGAGATCGACCCGCTGTGCCGGGACGGACGTGGACCACTGAAATCGCGCTCGTTCGGGAGTCGGCGGGCGTGAGATTCGCTATTCGCGTGGTGTGCGCATCACTTCGCTTTGCTGGCGAGCCGGTTACGTTGACCCGACCTCGAATCGTGATCGACTTGGGAAGTCGCTTCACTCTACGTGAAGCCCGCCCGATTCGCGCGTATGCGTGGCGTCCGCAATCCGAGACGGAGCTGCTTGAATTACAGGAACTATTGACGTCGCCCGAACGCGGGCTGCCCGTCTATCTGCTTACGACGCCGGACGAACGGCAGTTGAACATGCACGTGGCTCCATTCATGCTCGACCATGAATCACTTGCACGTCGGGTGCAGGGCCTGGCCCATGTCGTCACAATGCCCTGGGAACTTGGCTACAAATGGACGGAATTGGTTGGCAAGCCGTGGTCCGCGTACTGGGGAGCCGTCCGGACGTACCGGCCGGGTCTCGACTTCGAGAGCGAGCTGCCCACTGACCACCCGCTGTCGCTTGCGGAGGGAATTCTCGCCTTTGAGTACAAGGGGCTGACAATGGAGCGCGCGTTCGAGGAGTTCCTTGTCGACCGCGCGTTTGAGCACTCTGCAGGAAGGCACGTCAATTGGGGGCCGTGTCTGTTTTATGTTGATGCACGTCGGCGTCGAGCGGAAATGGCGAGGTCATCCGCTACAGAGGACTCAGAATGGCGGACGCTGTATGAGGAAGAAATCGCATCGCTGGGGGCGAAGATCGAACAACTCGAGCACGAGCGCGATGACGCCTTGAGCATCGCGGACTCGGCGGACAAGGACCGCGAGTTCTACGTTGCGGAGAACCAGCGGCTGCGCGCGCGGATCGACGCTCTTGGATTCCAACTCACCCAGAAAACGGGACAGAGCGTCGATGCTACAGCTCCCTTGCCCAATTCTTACGATGACCTGCCTGACTGGGTTGATTCGCAGCTTGTCGGGCGCTTGATCTTGCACCCACGCGCGCTCAACGCTTTGAAGAAGGCAATGTATGAAAACGTCGGGCTTGTTGCTCAAGCGTTGCTTCTACTGGCGAACGAATATCGCAACATGCGGCTTGGCCACGAGGACGCCAAGGACTCCTACGACCGAAAGGTCAGGGAACTGGGGCTCCGCCACGATGGTTCGATTACCGAGGAGCGGGCTTCTGAGCAGGGCGACGAATACTTTGTGCTTTATCCAATTGGCTCCCAGAAGCGGCGTTTTCTTGAATTGCATCTTCGCAAGGGGACAAGCAAGGACAAGCGCATCTGCCTCGCAGTTTACTTCTTCTGGGACGATGAAACTCAGCAGGTGGTTGTCGGATGGCTCCCCAGCCATCTCGATAACCGACAAACGTGAAAGGCGGGAATGACATGCGAGAACCGCCACTGATGCTTGAAGATCACATCTCTCAGATTCCGGCGCTGCAATTGCTCCAGAACCTGGGATGGCAATACCTCACCCCGGCTGAGGCCCTGCGCCTGCGCGGCGGCCGAGTGGCCGGCGTGATTCTCGAGGGCATACTGGAAGGCCAGCTTCGGCGGATGAACCGAATCCGCTTCAAAGGCGAGGAGCATCCTTTTTCCGAAGGGAACATCCACTCTGCGGTGCAGGCGCTTAAAGATGTATTGTATGACGGGCTCGTTCGAACCAGTGAAAAGGTGTACGACCTATTGTGTCTGGGTAAGGCGCTGCAACAATCGATTGACGGCGACCTGAAGAGCTTCACGCTTCAGTACATCGACTGGGAACACCCCGAACGGAACGTTTTTCACGTCACGGAGGAATTCGCGGTCGAGCGCGCGGGGAGCCGGGAAACCTACCGGCCGGACATTGTCCTGTTCGTCAACGGAATCCCTATCTCGGTGATCGAGTGCAAAAAGGCAAACCTGGGGCCGGGCAAGGACCCCATCAAGGAGGCAATTAGCCAACATTTGCGCAATCAGAAGGACGACGGAATTCCTCGGCTCTTCACGTACTCTCAGCTTCTGTTGGCAGTATCGCACAATGACGCCAAGTACGGCACGATCGGAACACCAGCGAAGTTTTGGGCGTTCTGGAAGGAACGTGGAGACTACGAGGAAACGATCCGGGCCTTGATCAACCGGCCACTCTCCAGTGCGCAGAAGGAACAGCTATTTGGTGACCGGTTCGCATACGTGCGCCAGTACTTCGACGCGATGGAAGCCGATGGCGGACGCCAGGCAACCACGCAGGACCGAGCAATCTGGGCGCTGTGCCGGCCACAACGCCTGCTAGAGCTTGGCCATCGATTCATCTTGTACGACGCCGGCGAGAAGAAAATCGCCCGTTATCAACAGTACTTCTGCGTTCGAAAAATCATGGATCGCATCCGGAAGTTGGAAGATGGGAAACGGCCAGGGGGCGTGGTTTGGCACACCCAGGGCAGCGGCAAGAGCCTGACGATGGTAATGCTCGCAAAGGCAATCGCCTTCGAGTCGCAGGCTGAAGGCGCTCACCTCCACGATTACCGAATCGTCCTGGTTACGGACCGCGTTGATCTTGATGATCAGCTCTACAAGACGTTTCGACACTGCGGCGTTGAACTGGAACAGGCGAACACAGGTGCCCACCTGGTTGACATGCTTCGGGCCGGGAAGCACCGCGTCGTAGCAACGATTATCGACAAGTTTGAGGCGGCCGTTGGGAAGCAGAATTTGCGAATTGACGATGCGAGTATCTTTGTTTTGGTCGATGAAGGTCACCGAACGCAGTACGGCCCACGTCACGCCAAGATGCGTCGTGTGATGCCAAACGCCTGCTACATTGGCTTCACCGGCACACCGGTGATGAAGAGTGATCGTAATACCGTGACCAAATTCGGGGGACTGATCGATACCTACACAATCACCGACGCCGTCGAGGATCAGGCCGTCGTCCCGCTCAAATATGAAGGGCGGCACGTTTCGCAGACCGTCGACGAGGAGCAAATTGACCATTGGTTTGAGATCATTACCCGCAACCTAACCAAGGAACAGCGGACAGACCTGAAAAAGCGATTCACGACGACCGATCAGCTCAACAAGGCCGAGCAAAAGGTGAAGCGCATCGCATTCGACGTGAGCATGCACTTCCGAGATAACTTCCAGGGCCGGACGCCGTTCAAAGGACAGCTTGTCACTCAAGACAAGGCGACCGCCCTGCTTTACAAGAAGTACCTTAATGAATTCGGCATGGTCACGTCCGAAGTATTGATCTCCGGACCCGACGACCGGGAAGGAGAAACCGATGTCTACGAGGAGAATTCAGAGCCCGTGATTCGCTTTTGGAAAGCGATGATGGAAAAGTACGGCACAGAGAAGGAGTACAACCGCCAACTCATCGGCGCGTTCAAGCATGGCGACGCGCCCGAGATTATCATCGTTGTCGACAAGCTACTTACGGGATTCGACGCGCCACGCAATACTGTGCTCTACCTGACCAGAAACCTGAAGGACCACACACTCCTGCAGGCAATCGCTCGAGTCAATCGGCTGCACGACGGCAAAGACCTCGGTTACATCCTTGACTACCGTGGCGTGCTGGAGAATCTGGACAAGGCGCTGGACCTCTATGGTCATCTGCCCGACTTTGACAAGGATGATCTTGAGGGGATTCTGACCGATGTCCGGGAAATCATCGCCACGCTTCCGCAAACACATTCGGTTCTCTGGGACTGCTTCCGCGATGTTTGCAATTCGCGCGACGCGGAGGCATACGAACGTCTCCTGGCCGACGATGCGCTTCGTGTGCGTTTCTATGAGCGATTCACCGACTTTGCGCGGACTCTGGCTGTCGCTATGTCGACAGTGGCATTCATCGAAGAGACGCCGCAGTGGAAAATCGACGAGTACATTCGAGATCTCAAGTTTTTCAAGGATCTGCGTCAAGCCGTGAGGCGACGTTACGCGGAGACGGTTGATTTTTCTGAATACGAACCTCGAATCCAGAAACTGATCGACACGCACGTTGGCACGGGCGAAGTGGAGCAAGTTGTAGGGCCTATTGATCTCTTCGACAGAAAACAGCGGGATGAAGCGATCGAGCGTCCGCAAAGCGACGCCTCGAAGGCTGACATGATCGCTCATAACACGATGCGCGTCATCGAGCAGAAGTGGGAAGAGGATCCGGCGTTTTACAAGCGGTTTTCTGAAATGCTCCGCGATGCGATTGAGGCCTTTCGAGCCGAGCGGATTCGGGTAGCGGAATTCCTAAACCGCACACGGCACATCATGGACTGCGTGGTCACACATTCCGGAGATGAGGCACCCTCGGCGCTCTCCAATTCGAGCACGGCGAAGGCATACTACGGGTGCATTAAGGACGTATTCGATCGCATCGGGGGCGAATACAATCGCACCGTGGAATGCGCAGAGGCGGCAAATGAGATCGATCGCATTATCCTGAGTCGCCGAATCGTGAACTGGACAGCCAATCCCGATCAGCAGAATCGAATGCGGCAGGACGTTGAGGACTTTCTGTTTGAATTGAAAGAGAGATCTGGGATTCCGCTGACGTTCGATGACATTGACGGCATCATCGAGAACTGTCTCAGCATTGCACGGAGACAAAGTGCATCATGACTCAAAAAGCACAAACCGCGCCCGAGACACACGAAATCCGTTTCGGGAGTGAGCGGATTTTGTGCAGCCTCGTGCGGTCGTCTTTGTCCCGGCTCCGACTTGAGGTTGCGCCGACGCTTCTTGTGACAATCCGGGCACCGGCTCACTGCTCGACACCTCAAGCTCTCGCCTGGGCCAGGCGCCGCGCAAATTGGATACTTCAGCAGCAGGACTACTTTCGTGAGTTTCTCCCAAGACCAAGAGCCAAGCAATACGTCAACGGAGAGTCTTTCCGCTACCTCGGCAGGCAGTACCGACTAAAAATCGGTGAAGGCAAACCGCAACACGTTGCTATCAGGGATGGGTTCTTACGTGTGACGGCGTTGGACCGCCAGGATGCCCCTGGCGTGAAGCGACTTATCGAGGAATGGTATCGCCGGAGAAGTCTTGACGTGTTTGAAGGGCGACTCGATATGTGTTTTCGGACTGCCAAGTTACATGGCATACCGAGGCCAAATCTGAAGCGCCGGCGCATGCTTAGGCGGTGGGGAAGTTGCAGAGTCGGGAAGGCGATTCTCCTCAACACCTACCTTGTTATGGCTCCCGTTCACTGTATCGACTACGTGATCATGCATGAGCTTTGTCACCTGAAGGTGTCAAACCACGGCGCGTCGTTCTGCCGGTTGCTTGGCCAGCTCATGCCGGATTGGAAGATTCGGAAAACGCGACTTGAACGCATTGCGGTGTTGTGATCCGGGGTGGCTGATGGCTCCGATCATTCGAAGATCTCGCGGCGTGTACACGGTTGTCATGAGGCGCCCAAAACCAGAATGTCATCTATCAGTTGAAGGCCGGCCACGGGTTATCGAATCAAAACCGGCCAGTGGTTGATGATATACCTCATGTCATGGGTTTTGATCAAGTCGGCACAGACGCGCCCAAGCGATCCGCCGATACGACCAGCCCTGCTCGGCCAGCCTGGTAATTGCGTGCTGCTCGGCCATCTTGAGTTGATTCGCCATCGAAGATCTCCTCCAGCCAGACCCCGGCTGGGGAAACTTCATGACGAACCGTCAACTCCTCAAAGTGGCCGGTTTTCAAGTGATAATCGCTGGTCGGTTTTGACTGATGAATGACAGTGCCTTGAAACGCTTCTGCGCGGCAAGCACCCGGTGATCGTCTGCCCGGCCCGAGGAATCGTCGGAATGCGCCTGCCTGCGGTTTGGAAGGCGGCCATCGCCGAGAACAGAATGCTCGTAGCATCGAACATCGACGCGAAGCACCGTCGCCCGACCGCCAAACTCGCCGAAAAGCGAAACCGCCTCGTGGCGGACCTGTCCGACGAGGTCATCGTGGCCGACGCCTCGCCCGGCGGCCAACTCGAACGCCCTTGCCGCGACCTCGTCGCCACTGGCAAGCCACTCTGGACGCTCGACGACCCGTCGAACACGCAACTGCTGGCCCTTGGCATCCAACCGCTCCGCGCCGTTGACGCCAGACGGTCTGGAAGGAAATGACGAAAGGGTTCTCCTTGCGGCAGATCATCGCAACCGTCGTTCCGGACGATGGCCAGCGTTTCGTCCCGGCAACCGTCACCGCAGCCGAAATCCGCGAGGAGCAGCAGTACGGGAGTATCCGCGTGAAGTTGGTCGCCTTGTTGGGAATCGCGAGAATTGGAATGCAGGTCGACGTTGGATTCGGCGGCGCCATCACCCTTCGGCCGAGCCGTCTGGCGCTGCCGTGCAACTCACTTCATCAAAATGCAGTCGACAAAGAACTGTATATCGAGACCGTTGACGAGTTCGTCGTGATTCATATCGCCTGGCATACAATCCATCGCCGCTGGTGCGCAGAGTGCAGCGACCATGCCGGGCAAGTCATCCATCGTCACCAGCCCATCACCGTTGAAGTCGCCGGGCACACAGGGCACGCCGGTAAATTCGTCAACGCCGATGTCAACGCGATCGTTGAACACACGAGCATCGCCGTCGATGTCCAATTCGTCCTCCAAGGGGACGTAGGCCGGGTCGCCGGCGTCGATGCCAGGAGACTTGGAAGTCAGGCGGTAGTTTGCGTCCACCAACGGATTAAGCGCGAGGTTGCCAACGCCGCTGCCGTTGTGGTTCTGGATGATCGAATATGACGGCGTGCTGGAGAAGTAGAGTTGCGGGCCGAGCAACATCGAGACGTTGCCCCAGAGGATGTTGCCATTAAGCTGGGCGAAGCTGCCGGCGATGCCGCCGCCGGCGAAGCCTGCCCAGTTGTCCATAATGGTGTTCTGTCTGATGAAACCGGCACAGGCGCGGAAGCCGCCGCCAGCCAGCCCCGCGGCGTTGCCCACCACGAGATTGTTGCGGATGTCGCCGTCACAAGAGAACAGGCCGGCACCTTCCCATGCCTGGTTCTCGCGGATGTCATTGCGCAGGATAAGTCCGTTACAGTCGAAGAGGGCACCGCCAGCCTCCTGGGCGAGGTTGCCGTACAGGACGTTTCCAAGAATCAGCCCGTTTGACCTCGCGATGCCGCCGCCGTGTTGGTTGGCGACGTTGTTGGTGATCTCGCAGGTCTCGACGCGGTCAAATTGGCTGAGGCCGCCTCCTGTGTATATGGCGGTGTTTTCAGTGACCTGACTGTTGCGAATCGTGGAATTCGATGATCCGTCTGCGCCTCCACCCTCGTATGCACTGTTGCCGGAGATCACGCAGTTTTCAATCACCGTGTTACCTATGCGTGCACCACCGCCTGCACTTGCCGAGTTACTCCGAATCGTCGAATTGGTTATATAGCTTGTGTAGCTCGTGAACGCGATTAGCCCTCCTCCGTAAAACCCAGCCGTATTATTGTGAATATCGGAGTTGTTCACCTTAAGTACGGCATGGAGACTGCCGTATCCATAGGCCGCGAGGCCACCGCCACCTTCACCATTCGCGACATTCTCATAGATCTCGCAGGATTCCACATCAAGCTGGATCGTTGCTTCGGGAGTAATCTGAAATGCGTACGACGCCACAGCCGCGATACCACCACCCGCGTTTGCCGCTTCATTGCGTCGGATGATGCAATCGGCCACCAGGGGATTGAAGAACGTCGTGTATGCCGAGTAGGCCGTATATGCGGTGTAGCCGCCGAACAACATTCCACCACCGTCGCGGGCCGGCCAGGGACCCGCAGCCAGATTGTCCTCGACGACGCAGCGAGTAATGGTCGGCTGTGCGCTATATGCACAAAAAACTCCACCGCCTCCAGCAGATTGTCCATTGCGAATCGTCAACCCCGACAGCACAGCTTGGCGCTTCTCGCCGCGCTGGAAGGTCACGACCGAACCAGACTGGTTGCCATCGATCACCGTGGCGGCCACCACCAGCGGGTCCAGCGGGTCAGACGAACGCACGACAATGTTCTTCCCCAAAAAGTCGATATTCTCCACGTAAATACCGGGCATCACGATGATCTCGCATTGATTGACCGTTTGCACGTTGGCGATGGCTGCTTGAATGGTGGTGAAATCGCCGCCACCGCCGTGATCGACCACGATCCGGCAGTGGCACGTCGGATCATCGGGGCAGGCGTCGCACGCGTCGCCGAATCCGTCACCATCGGTGTCAGTCTGGTCGGGATTGCCAACGAAGATGCAGTTATCCACGCAGTCGGGCACGCCATCCCTGTCGGTGTCGGTCTCCGGGTTGCCGCAACCGCAGAAGAGTGGCTCGGTCTTGTTGGGGTCGAAGGGACAGCCGTCGCAGTCGTTACCAACGCCGTCGCCATCCGAGTCGATCTGGTCGGGGTTAAAGTCGAACGGGCAGTTATCGCAGTCGTCGATGATGCCGTCGGCGTCGGTGTCGCTCTCACAGTCGTCGGGGACGCCATTCCAGTTGCAGTCGTTTTCCGTTCTTATGGCCATGCTGTGCAGGCCGCCGGCCGCGATGGCTACGAAGCCGCTGTTGGGAGCAGGCACGTTGGTCTGACCGTCGCCGTTGTATCCCCACGCCGCGATCGAGCCGTCGGCCTTTAGACCCAGACTGTGGTAGATGCCACCCGCGATGGCTACGAAGCCACTGTTGGGCGCAGGCACGTTGGTCTGGCCGTCGCCGTTGTATCCCCACGCCACGATCGAGCCGTCGGCCTTCAGACCCATGCTGTGGAAGCCGCCGGCCGCAATGGCTACGAAGCCGCTGTTGGGCGCAGGCACGTTGGTCTGGTATCCCCACGCCGCGATCGAGCCGTCGGCCTTTAGACCCAGACTGTGGTAGATGCCAGCCGCGATGGCTTCGAAGCCACTGTTGGGCGCAGGCACGTTGGTCTGGCCGTCGCCGTTGTATCCCCACGCCACGATCGAGCCGTCGGCCTTCAGACCCAGACTGTGGCCCCCACCAGCTGCAATGGCTACGAAGCCGCTGTTGGGCGCAGGCACGTTGGTCTGGCCGTTGTCGTTGTTTCCCCACGCCACGATCGAGCCGTCGGCCTTCAGACCCAGACTGTGGCCCCCACCAGCTGCAATGGCTACGAAGCCGCTGTTGGGCGCAGGCACGTTGGTCTGGCCGCCGCCGTTGTATCCCCACGCCGCGATCGAGCCGTCGGCCTTCAGACCCATGCTGTGGTCGCCGAGGGCCGCGATGGCTACGAAGCCGCTGTTGGGCGCAGGCACGTTGGTCTGGCCGGCCCAGTTGCCTCCCCACGCCACGATCGAGCCGCGACGAATGTCCACGTCGTCGGGTATGCCGTTGTTGTTGCAATCCGCGCCCCTCGCATGAACGTTTGTGCAGAGCCACAGTGGAATCACAACTGCAACAAGACCGAAGGCCGATCCGAAGGAAAAGCGTGATCGCGTCACAGTTGTCGCCTCCTTCTCCAACCGTGTAGCAAGCCCTGTGAATATGAAGCGCACACAGAATAACTGAATTCCGGGTCAATATATCGCCGACACTGCCGTTGAATCAAGAGCGGTTGGAGAAATCTGTCGAACTACCGGGAAGTTGCAACCTTCCTAATCGCCATCGCAATCGCCAGGCAGTCGCGACTTATTTCACAACTCCATACACGGCGAGAACTTACGCAGTGGATTCCGTGCGAGTTGCTTCGTGACCGCTCAATGGTGGGCGGTTCCCGCCCAATATTACAAGCACCTCAATTTGACGGGCGAGAAATACCCATCGAGGGCCAAGCTGGCAAACTGGTCCACCAAGTTGGAAAGGCGGCAATCCCTCGCATTAAGTGTCTTTGAAACAAAGCGGCGTCGGGACATTACAATCGACGGGCGTGTTTCAACACCCACCCGAACCGGCGGAAGCGAACGCGGCGATCAGACAGACGCCTTTTGTAGATCATCTTCAAATTGGCATTCTGGCGGGTGCGGCGATTCTGGTGCCGTTGGCGTTTCACCCTCGCTCTACCGAACCGTTCTTGTTCTACAAGGCGTGGCTGCTGGGTGGGCTGGGCCTGGCCGCGGCTACGTTGGGACTGTCCACTCGCTGGCTCGACCGCGCAACGTGGAACGGCTGGCCCGAAGGCCGGCTGATCTTGCTGTTGCTCTTGTGGGCAGGGCTCTCGTCGCTTTGGGCGGGCAACACATACTTCACTTGGCTGGAACTGCCCTTGCTTGCCGCGCCGGCGTCGCTGTGCATCGCCGCCCGAACTGTTCTCACCACCCCGCGCCGGCGCCGCGCACTATTCACTTGCGCGGCGGTTGCCGGTGTGATCGTAGCCTGCGCGGCCGTTGTCGAGGTGCTGGGATATCCGATCATATTCCGCGAGCATGGAAAGATTCTGGCGCTCTTCGGCTATCAAAACCTTTTTGCCCAGCATCTCATGATCACGGTGGGCTTCACCATTGGGATCATGCTCTTGTCCGGCAGCCGATTCGTCAGGGGTCTGCTCACGCTGGCCGTCGCGGTCCAATTGGTCGCATTGGTAATGACCATGTGCCGCAGCGCCTGGCTGGGGCTGCTGATCGGCTGGCTGGTTGTGGTCATTTTGATCCTTCGCGCCGGCCTGCCAGGCCGGGCGTCCATCCGCCGGATGTGGCCGCTGGCTGTCACCGGGATGGCCGCCGTAGTTTTGACGTTTGTCGCGGTGGCGATTTGGGGGGCGTCCAGCACGAGCTACGGGCCGGAACTGCTTCAACTTCGGCTGTGGGGGTTGGTTTCGCGGGGCACATCGGGCCGGCTCCCGATCTGGTCGGCGACATGGGACATGATCAAAGAATCGCCAATACACGGAATGGGGTTCGGTAACTTTGCCCTGGAATACCCGCGCTTCGTCGCGGACAACATCGAATTCGTGCGCTATGCACACAATGACTACTTGCAGTGGACGGCAGAACTCGGCGTTGTCGGCCTGGTGCTCTTGTTGGCGCTCCTCGCGGCCGCCCTAAAGCGAAGCGGGCGCCTGATGGTGTCGCGCGATCACGCTACGCGAGTCGTCGAGATGGTCGCAATGGCCGTCCTCGTCGGCGTGGTCGTGGACGCGATCTTCAGCTACGGCTTCTATCAGCCCGTGCCGCTGATGTACCTGTTCATGACGATCGGCATGGTGCGGGCATTGGAGGACGAACCGGCGAGGCCCTCCTCCCGCGCAGCGTTGCACCCAGCGGGGTTGTTTTTCGCTGTGGCCCTTGCGGCACTCGGCGCGAAGTTCTTGTGCAAGAACTGGGCATCGAAAGATGCCCACGACACGGCGATCGTTGCCAGGGCGAAGGGTGACTTCGATGCTGCGCTGGACATGTTGGAGCGATGGCAGACCCTCGCGCTGGATGATCCCAGGCCCTTTTACTTCGACGGAGTACTATCCTACGAGGCGCGCCGATGGGACCGGTCAGAAAAAGCACTGACGAAGGCGGCCCACATGTCGCCGCACATCTGGCAAATCCATCATTACCTGGCGATGGTCCTTTATCGCAATGACGACCTAGACGCAGCCGAACGACACATTGAGAAGGCGATGGCCCTGTGCAAGAGCGTCCGCGAGGTCCATATCACCGCTGAACTCATCCGACAGCGGCGGGCAGAGCTTTTCCCTCAAAGAAAACACTGATTGACGCAACGAAGGCGAAGTTGCCAGGGGTTGTCGGCAGATCCGCCGGTGGTGAGCAAGCCGATGGCCTTGATGTAGCGTTCGCCAACGCAAGTAGTCTCCACATGTAGCGAGGACCGCAAGCGTTGGTCACCGATCCAACATTACGGCGACCAAACGCTCGCCACGATAACCGAGATACCTCGAAATAACCCCAGTTACGTCAATGACTTGAAACCGCCGCTCCCCGCGCCGACGCAACCCTCAAGATGCATAATTCACTGCCCGGCGAATTTTGTGCTTGACAGGACCCGAACGTTTCCCTAATCTGCTCCCCCGATCCGCCCGTCGGCGGATGCCAGCCCCAATGGTTGCCGGGCCTAGGCCACGGAATCGCGTGTCATCGGATGACGCGGCCCGGCGATTTGCTGTCTCGGAGGAGATGGACAATGGCTCGGCAATATTCCGCGAAGACCTTTCTCCGCAGTGTTCCAAACACGATGCTTGAGGAGTACTTCAAGCGCCGCGGCGTCGACTTGGGGTTCCGATGGGACATGCTGCGCGAGACCGAGGTCAACCCGATCTTCGAGGCGATGGAGCGGCTCGACGAACAGGTGCGCAGCCGAATCGACAGTGACTTCTCGATGATCAACGACCTAGCATGCGAGGGCGGCACGCAGGCGATTCTCGAGGACGCCGAGCTGTGGAACCACGACGACTGGCCGGAGCGATTCTCACGAATGAACAACGCCTACGAACGGGCGATGTGGACATTCCTGAATGATCCGAAGCGGTTTCAAGTGGCCGGCTGCTTCCACGAGATGGATCGGCTGGGTGGCTGGCGGCGCCGATTTGTCGGCAAGTTCCTTCAGGCACGGTGCGACGAACAATCGCTGGCCGCGTTTCAGAAGTCGCTGCGGATTTTCTACCGGCGGCAAGGTCGCGGCCGACACTGCCATGTCGATGTCTATGAGCGTCACGACCCCGAGCGGCAGTGTTATTTTGCATACCCGGAGGACTACGCCAGCACGGATATCGGCTACGACGAACGCGGCCGCTTTCAACACCGCGCGCGACGGTCCGCCTTCGAGATCATCTTCGTGTATCGGCCGGAGGACGGCCTGCTCGAACTGCGGGCCCGCGGCAACAAGCGGCAGATCACGCAGTTGGAGGAGATTTTCTGCAAGACAATCCTGGGCCTGGTTCAACTGCCAGAGGACGGCCGTGTGCCGTTCGACCTGGCGGTGTTGAAGGATTCGGCGTTCTCGTTTCGGACCGCGCCCAAGGATCGGGTTGCCGCGGTTCACGTGCGGGCGATGCGATTCGACGTGCCGGCGTCGCCTTCGTGGCGCATCGCCATCTCCGCCAATGCCAACGACCGGAGGCCGCGCGCGTTACACGAGCTTCTGGATCAAGCCATCGATCAATCCAAATTGCCAATCTCCGACCTGCACGTATCACAGGCGAAGCTCCGCTTCACTTTTGAGCCGCACAACGGCGAGCGGCCGAAGTCGCTCACGTTCGAGGTGACGTACCCAGATCGCTGCACGCTCCGCGACGACACGCACGACCAGATTGCCAAGAAGTACCTGAAGGAGTGGGGCATTGCGCGAGACTGACATCCTGCGAGGGCTACTGGCGCGACTCGATGGCGCAGATGAACCGGCACTGACTTTCGAAGAGGTCCGCCGATGGCCAACCGGCGTGCTCGAACGGTTCATCGCAGCGGGAATCGTTCGAAAGGGTCCGTTGGCCCGATCCACGATCTACTACGACTGTCCGAATCACTGCGACATCGCCTACGACCCGACACCGCATCCTCGGACTGGCCAGGCCGTGAGTCTCCATCTCTGCCAGCACGAGGAGTGCGGCGGACTGGTCGTCATCGATGCCGACTTCTTTCAACTGTGGGAAATTGTGTTCGATGTCATAGGGCAATCACTCGGGCGGCTGCTTCAGCTTGGCAGCCAATTCGAATTGCTTGTGCCGAATCGGGTGTGCCTGCTCGGCACCGTATTCACGGGCGGCGGACCGCTGGATGTGTTCTGGGCACGCGCCCTGGGGCGATCGGATGCAAGCACGATTATCAGCAACGCCCCACGTTTGGCGGCCGCCAACGCCCCTGTGATCATTGTGCCCAAGGCAATTCCGCCGCCGGGCCTGTGGCAGGACATGCGCCCAGCGTTTCTGCCGTTGGCGGAGCATGTTTCATGGCACACCGAAGCCGGCTGCATCGACGTCAGCCCGTTGCAATCGGCGATCGGCTCGCTCCGGCCGCCCGTGCCCCAGGAACAATGGCTGTCGGTATCGCAATGCGCCGCACTGCTGGCCAATGATCTCCCGTATCTGGACGAGAGGAAAACAGCCGCGCGCGTCTCGAAGGCTGCGAGTGCAGGCAAGTTCGTGACCAACGGGAAGAAGGCAACATCGCGGCGAATCGACCGCGTGAGCTTCGACGCGTGGCGCCTGCAACAGCGCGATCGTGATCTTGACGACGATGAAAAATCGCACTTCGGCGACGACGCATCGCGCGCGGACCGACATCGGCACGACTGACGCTGGTCAATCCGCGCGGTGCAGCGCGGTCTACACCGCGCTGGGGGCCACAAACAGCCGCAAATCACAACCAAATAGCCAAAACTTGCAATTCGCAAACCGCGTTGGTATCGTTGGTTGCGCGTTTGAGCCAAGGCGGGTTTAGATTCCTAAACCGCAGGTCGGAGGTTCGAATCCCCCCGGGCGCGTTTAGACTAAACCTCGCCGCCCCGCGAATCGTGGGGACCTGACGGCGTTCGGCAGCGCGGCTCTAGATGCAAATCCGCGCGGTGTTACACCGCGCTGGCGTCCAGGAGGCACGCGCCTGCCGTCCTTGCGAACATCCAAACCCCGAGTTCCTTCCTATCACCATCGCCCAGGTTACGATCAGGCCATCGTTACGCTCATGCCTTGGCTCACAGTTCAACTGGAATCTCGGGACGGTATTTTGTGAGAGACTTCGCGGCCGTTACGCTGACGGCGATTCCGAGTCCCGCTCGGCCGGCAGGGGGACAAACCACGGGAACAGGGTCGGCGCAGCCGCAGGCGGGCGCCGGTATAATGCCGGAACACAGGTCGCAGCGCAGCCGGGCAAGGTCAGAATCGGAAATACCGCTCCGGGGCTGCCGCCGGCCGAAGGAGGATGCAGATGTATGCCCCGAATCGGGGCCGGCGATGCCGGCGGGCGGCCGGCATGTCGGCGATTGTGTGGGCCCTTGCGACCGCCTCTCTCGCGCAGGACACGCTGTGGGAGACCTACATAAATGAGGCTGGCGCGGCGGAACAACATGCGCAGTACGACAAGGCGCTCCGACTCTATAAGCTCGCCCTTGAAGAAGCGGAGAAGTTCGGCCCCACCGATCAGCGGCTGGCGACCAGCCTGAACAACCTGGCGGAGCTGTACCGCACCCAGGGCGACTACGCCAGGGCCGAGCCGCTGCACAAGCGCTCGCTGGCGATCCTGGAGAAGGCCCTCGGCCCCGACCACCCCGACGTGGCGACCAGCCTGGAAAACTACGCCGCGCTGCTTCGAGCGACGAAGAGAGAGGCCGAAGCGAAGGAGTTCGAGAAACGCGCCGCGGCCATCCGCGCGAAAAGACGATAGCCGGCACGGCCGCATCCGCTCCTCGAGCATCGGCGCGTGCCAGGGCTGGTTCGGACCGCTGTGCGGTGAAGATCGTTCTGGGCCGAGGGGGAACCGGCCTGGGCGGATGATGGGTTCTGCGCCGCGGAGGATGGCCGAGCGGGGGTGGTTGGCCCTTTCCCGGCGGGCAGTCAGTACGCGGCGTTCGTGAGCGCTGCGGCCGCGACGGACACGTGCGGGGCGTACAACACGAGCGTCGTGTGAGCTTTTGCGGTCTTAGCGGGCGCTGCGGGGCATCCGGCGGGGCGGCGGTGAAAAGTTGGAGCTGAATCATCGCCCAGACCTGGCGGCTGACGAATGGGCGGACGGCATCCACGTGCTCCTGCGGGACCGGTCGAACCGGCGCGCTTTCACGGGCCTCGCTCCGGCCGCATCGCCGACCACGACGCCGCGGCTGCGGGCGAGCGGTCCGAGCTGGAAGCCGTCCAGCGCGAGCTTGAAGCCGTCGTGCGGAACCGCGAACCGGACGAAGACGAACGGGCAATCGCCGAAGCCGAACGCCGGGGGGCCTCACAACTATCGAGGGGCGGCGTGATTTACAACTATAGCGGGCGATGGGATTCGAACCCACGACGTCCAGCTTGGGAAGCTGGCATTCTGCCACTGAATTACGCCCGCATTTCTAAATCCAGCATCGATGGACACGTACGAGACCTGGGCCGATCCATGTCACCCCTTTGGTTTGCGTTTTTTGCCCGCTGCTGATAACAGTTCGAGCGCAGGATTAGCAACATGGCAATTTACCTGCCGGTTGCCAGGTTGGCAAGGGTGGAAGTAAGCCCCAAAATCCTGACGAGCAGCGCGTGCCCCGCTTCCGTCGCGAGCGCCACCCTGGTGGAAGTAAGCCCCAAAATCCTGACGAGCAGCGCCATGCCCTTGGATCCCAGCTTCCTGGCCACCGGCGTGGGCGGCTTGGAAACGCTACATATCCCGGGTGTACGGCGCCTTTTTTTACCCAGCAATCATCAAGGGAAATCGCATATAGCCCCCGAGATGAAGCGCACTTCTCACGCAAGAGGCGACGGGCCTTTCGCGGAATTCCCAGATGAACCTCAAATCAAATATCCGTGGCGGGAGATTCCCCGCTGCCGATCCGCGCCAACAGTTCGGTCGCGTTTTGGTCGAGAGCGGGGTGGACCCAGTCGGGCGCGATCTCGGCCAGCGGCTCCATGACAAACCGCCGCTCGTGCATCAGCGGATGGGGGATCATCAGCTCCGGCGTCGAATGAATCTCGTCGTCAAACGCGAGAATGTCCAGGTCGATCGTGCGCGGGCCGTGATGCACCTCGCGCTGGCGCTGGAGGGAGTCCTCGATCCGCCGGCAGACGTGAAGCAGCCGATGGGCCGTCAGCGTCGTGCGCACCTGTGCGACGGCGTTGAGGTACTTGCCCTGGCCCTCGGGGCCGCCGATCGGCTCCGTCTCGTAGAGGGCGGATGTTTTCACGACGTCTATTTCGCGCGTGGCCTCCAGCGCGTTCAGGGCCGCCGAGATGTTTTTCTCGCGATTGCCCAGGTTCGATCCCAGGCCGATGAAGGCGATGTGCCGCGCTGGTCCGCTCACCACGTCATCTCCGCCAGCCGCCGTCCCGCCGCCTGAATCCGATCCACTTCCACCGTGAGCGCGAACCGTACGAACCCCTCTCCGGCCGGGCCAAAGCCGACGCCAGGAATCGCGACGATCGCCGCCTCCTCCAGCAGCCGCGACGCGCAGCCCATCGAATCAAGGCCTGCCGGGCATTTCGCCCAGACGAAAAACGTCGCCCGCGGCAGGTCCACTTTGAACCCCGCGCGATTCAGCGCCGGCACCAGTGCATCGCGCCGCGCCTTGTACGTCTCGCGGATCGCGCTCACCTCCGGCCGGTCGATCTGCTCCAGCGCGGTCGCGCCGGCCTGTTGAATCGCGCCGAACGCGCCGCTGTCCATGTTGCCCTTGACCTTCGCCAGGGCCGCCAGCACGTCAGGATTGCCCGCGGCGAAGGCAATTCGCCAACCGGTCATGTTGAACGTTTTGCTCAACGAGTGCATCTCGATGCAGACATCTTTCGCGCCTGGCACTTGCAGGATCGACGGCGGACGATCCGCGGGGTCAAAAAACGTTTCGCTGTACGGCGCGTCGGAGCAGATGAGAAAGTCATGCTTGCGCGCCAGCGCGACGGCCCGTACATAGAACGAAAGCGGCGCGACGGCTCCGGTCGGGTTGTTTGGATAATTCACGAACATCAGTTTTGTCTTCGCGAATACGTCGGCGGGGATCGCGTCGAGATCGGGAAGGAACCCGCGCGATTCGGTCAGCGGCATCAGGTGCGGCACGCCGCCGGCGAAGATCGTCGCGGCGTGGTAGACGGGGTAGGCCGGCGTGGGCACGAGCGCGACATCGCCGGGGTTGAGCACGGCCAGCGGCAGATGGCCCAAGCCCTCCTTGCTGCCGATGAGCGCGAGGATATCGACAGCCGGGTCGAGGTTGACGCCGAATCGCGATTTGAACCAGGCGGCGGCCGCGTTCTTGAATTCAGGAAAACCCGCGTCGTAGGGGTATCGGTGGTTCTTCGGGTCGTAGATCGTCCTGGCCATGCGGTCGATGATGAACGTCGGCGTGGGGCGGTCGGGGTCGCCGACGCCGAAGTCGATCACGTCCTTGCCGGCGGCGATGGCGGCGCGTTTCTTGCGGTCGATCTCGATGAAGAGATAAGGGGGAAGCTGGTCGAGTCGGCTGGCGCGTTGAAAGGGCATGGTGGCGGCGATCTCCATCGTGGTTGAATCGTCGGTCGGATTTTCGCGCGGGCCGCGTTGGGAGTCAAAGGGAAAGGGAGGCGAATCGAGTCAGTGTATCCGCGTCGCGGCGAGGCTCCATTCTACAAATCGTTTTGCGCCGGCGTACGCGGCAGCATCAATTCCACATCGCGGTTCATTGCCGGGAACGAGAGCTTGATGGAGTCGGTGGCGCGCGGCGGGCATTCGGGATAGGCGTACACGCGCAGCTCGACATCGCGCCACGCCGGGTCGTTGCAGCGCAGCGGCTGTTTCGCGATGAGTTTGAAACGCGCGTCGGTCGCGAGCAGGTCGCGCAGCATCTGCCGCGGCGGCGGATCCGCGTCGCGATAGGGTGTGTCGGGCAGTTGCGACTCGATGACGAGGTAACGAATGCCGTAGCGGTTGAGCAGGTCGACGATCTCGCCGGGGGTGTTGACGAATTGCTGGTAATTGTATTTTTCCCGCGCCGCCCGGGCGTAGAGCACCTTGCTCGCGCGCAGCGGAATGATCCGCTCGCGCGTCGATGGGTTGCGATAGGCGTCGAGGATGAACTGCCCGTCGCGCACGGCATCGACCAGCACCACGTCGGCATCGGGCCGCTCGGCCAGCGCGGCGACGGCGCTGGTGTAATCCGGCAGGGGGCCGGTGTCCTTCTGGAGGCTCAACGCGGCTTGCGCGACAACCAGCAGCGTCAGGAGGACGAGGCGCGGGCCGTCGGTCCGCCACGCCAGCGGTCGATCGGTCGAATCGGCTTCATCCCTGCGGCCGGCGCGCATCAGGAATCGCGGCGCGGCGAGGCACAGTGGAGCGATGGAGAAGAAGAAGTACCGCGGCTCCTTCGCGGCGATGACGAGCGAGAAGCCGGTCCACGCGACGAACCAGAGCAGGATCAGGCCGCGCGGCCCGCGCCACGTGCCGATCAGCAGCGTGAGGAAGCCTAAAGCGGCGATGGGCAGCAGCGGCCAGCCGAGGATCTCCGCGGGCCAGTGCGCCATGCCGGAGAAGTCGAGATTGGGCTTCAAGAGCAGCACCGGCAGCGCGGCGTAGGGCCGCGCGAATGCGGAGTATGTCGCAATAACGGCACTTGAAATGCCCAGCGAAATCCACATCGTGGGACGGGCGAGATACGCCGGGTGTTGCGAAGTCGCCAACGAGGACGCCGGAAGCCCATCCATGGCGGACGGTCGCTTTTGGGATTTCGCTGATTCCGGTTCGCGCTTGCTGCGCCGCGCCTCCCGCCACGCACGAACGTCCTCGATCAGTGCGTGCAGCAGCATCACCGGCAGAATGAATCCGGCGGTCTGCTTCGTCAGGAACGCCATCACGACGGCCGCGCCCCATGCCAGCGTCCACCACGGCCGCCGCGTGTCGCGATCTTTCTGATAGGCATAAAGCGCCGCGAGAATCCAGAACGTCGCCGGCCATTCCAGCATGACATCGGCCAGCCACAAGCGACCGTGCGGACAGGTCACGAGAAGCAGCGCGGCGAACAGGCCGGTGGCGCGATCGAACCATCGCCGGCCAAGCGCATATGCCAATTGCGTCGCGCCGAGCGCGAACAGCAGTACCGTCAACCTTGCCGCGAAAACGCTTACGCCAAGGATCGAAAAGATGCCTGCCTCGACCATCGCGTAGCCCGGCGGATAGTAGACGATGATGCCGAGGATCGGATGGCGCAGGTAGAACTGCTCGGCCCATTGCCGCGCCGCCTCCAGGGGCTGCGCGCGAAGAAACTCCAGCAGGAACACGCCGTCGAAGAGGTGGTTCGGCGCGTCGGACCAGCCCAACCCGCCCTGCGCGATGCGCGGCAGGCCGATGGCGAGCGTCGCGAGGAATACGATCGCCTTGCAGGCGCGATCGATGCGCCGCGCGGCGCTCGTCACGCCGCCGGTCAGGTCTTCGATGGAATGTTCGTTCGCCAAACCAACCTCCGGCACGAGTCGTGCCTAATAGAGTATCGGCTCGACGATCCTCGCGATTCGTCCGACAATGGACGTGTGCTTGCTCTGCTTTCAGTCTGGATCGCGCTGGGTTGTTTGATCACGGCCGTCGTGTTGTGCTTCTGGCGCGGGCCTGATCTGGAAGCCGTGCTGACGATCATGCCGTACACGGTCGCCTTGAGCGTGACGCTGGCGTCGGCGGTGTTGTGGGGCCTGCGGAAGGATCGCAGCAATGACGCGGCCGTCGCGGGCCGGCGGCTTCAGGCGGTCGCCGCCATCCTGCTGAACAGCCTGACGTTCGCGATCCTGCTGGTGCTGCTTCACGGCGTGGTCGATGCGGCCATCGGGATCGTGGTGGAGTTCGCGTTTCTCGCGTTCGTATACTGGTTCTACACGCGCGTGCTGGTGCGGGAGACGTGAGCGGTCCAAGGAGCCGATGGCGCAAGCCATCGAACTCGGTTGTGCCTGGAGGGTCGGATCTGAACGTGTCCGGTGCACCGTCGGATCGAACGGGGTTCTCGGCTACAATCCCGCGTCGTACGACTTAGACGGCGAGCCTGCTCGCGGGCGATCGCGGCAACGATATGATCAAAACCACCATTCAAATCACCGTGAACGGCGAATCGGTCGCGCTCGACGCGCCGGCCACCGTGGCGACCTTGATCGCGAAGCGTCAGCCGCGCCCGCCGTTCGCCGTGGAGGTGAACAAGAAACTCGTCCGCCGCGCGTCGTATGAGGCGACCCCTCTCGCGAACGGCGACACGGTGGAAATCGTAACCCTGGTCGGCGGCGGGTAACCGCTCACTCGGGAAAGAGGCCTGACGCCATGGATCCGCAATCGTTGAAAATCGGCGACTTGTCTTTTCGCTCGCGCTTGTTCGTCGGCACGGGCAAGTACGCGACGTATGAGCTGATGCGCGAGTGCCTCGCCGCCAGCGGCTGCGAAGTCGTCACCGTCGCCGTGCGGCGCGAGCGCCTGTTCGACGCGCAGAACCGCAGCCTGCTTGATTTCATCGACACGAAGAGATACACGATCCTGCCGAACACGGCCGGTTGTTTCACCGCTGACGATGCCATACGTGTGGCACGACTGGGGCGCGAGCTGCTCGAACAGATCAACAACCCCGGCGCGAACTGGGTCAAAGTCGAGGTGCTGCACGACAAGAAGACGCTCCTCCCTGATCCGCTCGGCACGCTCGAGGCGACGCGCGAACTGCTCAAGGACGGCTTCAAGGTGATGGTCTACACCAGCGACGACGTCGCCGCTGCGTGTCGACTCAAGGAGGCCGGCGCGACCAGCGTCATGCCCGCCGGCAGCCCGATCGGCAGCGGCCAGGGCATTCTCAACCCCAACAACATCCGCATCATTCTGGAGATGCTCAAGGAGGGAGACCCGGATTACCCCGTCATCGTCGATGCCGGCGTCGGAACAGCCAGTGACGTGACCCGCGCCATGGAACTGGGCGCCGACGGCGTCCTGCTCAACACCGGTATCGCCTCGGCGAATGACCCGGTCGCCATGGCCGTCGCCATGAAACACGCACTGACCGCCGGCTACTTCGCCGCCCGCGCCGGCCGCATCCCGCGAAAGCTTTACGCCAGCGCGAGCTCGCCCGTCGAGGGGACGATTGTTTATTAGCAGTGGTCAGTGGATAGTAGCAGACGGTTGGCATGGCTCTGCGGCCATCAATGGGCACGCTTGTAGAAGAGCTCGGTCCGGCGTGGCACCGGCGGAAATGATTGGGGCACTATGCTCAAGTCCATTCGATGGTTCCGATATCTGCTGGGGATGGCGGTCCTCGGCGTTGGCATCGGCTACGGCGTGAATCAGTTCGGCGCGGCCGAGTTGAAGCGTCTGTCGGCGCAGGTCGAGCAGGAGCGGCGCGAGAAGGAGAAACTCGCCGCCTTCGCGCGGCGGCTTAGCGCGTCGCGTCGCGCCGCGCAGATCGACGTGATCGACCAGCGCAAGGACTCGACCGGCCGGATCGTTACGACGCTTCGCTGGCAGGAGATCGCGCCCGATGGGCGACTCGCTTCGCCACAGGTGGTCGAGGTCGTCGGCCAGCTTGTCTATTTCGAGGGGTTGGTCATCAAGTTCGAACCGGAGCTGGTCGGCGGCGACGACGCAGCCCGCGGCGAGAGCCTTGTGATGTTCCGCCGGGTCTTTGGCGAGGCGCAGCCGCCCGGAATGGGCTATGAACTCGGCGGCGGCCGAGCGCCCGAATCGATCGCCGGCGATTCCGAGGAAGCGAAGCTGTGGCGGCGTTTCTGGCAATTGGTCGATGACCCGCGCATGGCGGCGCAGCATGGCGTGCGCGTGGCGCAGGTCGAGGCGCCAGCCGTTCCGGTGAAAAAGGGCGAGACGTGGGAGGCACGAATCGACGCGGCGGGGGGTATCAACTTGCGAAAGCTTCATGCGGCGATTCGCGCTCCGGGTTGATTCAGAAGACGCGAGATCGTTGCAGCGTAAGGCGCGTTTCATGTTTGGCCGGGCAAAACGGGCCTAAGTTTCTGGCTGAAAACAGCTTGCGTGCGAAATCGGCGCTTGACAACGCTGCGATTCGGTCCTAAATTGCGAGATTCGACCAAGAGGCAAAAGACTCACAGGTGACAGAATGGTTCCAGCCAGACGTAGCTCCAAGTCCATGACCCGCAAGCGCCGAGCGCATCACGCGCTGAAGGCGGCGAATCTGCCGGCCTGCCCGAAATGCGGCGCGGCGAAGCGCCCCCACCGGGCCTGTTCGAACTGCGGATACGTGAACAACAAGATTGCGCTCAAGATCAAGACCGAAGAGGAGTAGCACCGGCCCATGCGGATCGCCATTGATGCGATGGGGGGCGACCATGCTCCGGCCGAGATTGTTCGCGGCGCGGTGGAGGGCCTTTCTTACTTAGGCCCTGGTGACGAGCTTATCCTGCTGGGCAAGGAAGACCTCGTCCGCGCTCACCTCGGCAACGACGCCTCCAACAAGCAAATCGCCATTCAACACTGCCCCGAAGTCATCGAGATGGACGACTCGCCGGTCGAGGCGCTTCGCCAGAAAAAGAACTCCTCGATCATGATCATGGCGAAGCTCGCCTCCGAGCGCGCGGTTGATGCCGTCATCAGCGCCGGCAACACCGGCGCTTGTGCTGCGGCCTGCCAGCTCAAGATGCGCACGCTCGCCGGCTTGCAGCGCCCGGGCATCGCCGTCGTGCTGCCCTCGTTTCACGGGCCGCTGACGGTGTGCGATGTCGGGGCCAACGTCGCGCCGAAGCCGCACCATTTGTTGCAATACGCCCAGATGGCGTCGGCCTACGCCGAGGCGGTGTTGAAGATCAAAGGCCCGCGCGTCGGCCTGCTCTCAATCGGCAGCGAGGAGGTCAAGGGCAGCCCCCTGGTGAAGCAGACGCACGAACTGCTCAAGCAGGATCCGTCGGTTAATTTCGTCGGCAACATCGAAGGGCGCGAGCTGTTCAACGGCGCGTGCGAAGTGGCCGTGTGCGACGGGTTCGTGGGCAACGTCGTGTTGAAGCTGGTGGAGGGGCTAAGCCACGGCATTTTTGAAACGATCAAGCATGAGATCGAGCAGGAAGACGCCGAATTGGCTCATCGTTTCGAGCCGGTCGTCAAGAAAATCTGGGCGCGCCACGACTACAGCGAATACGGCGGCGCGCCGCTGCTGGGGGTCGATGGCGTCTGCATCATCTGCCACGGCAGCAGCGATCGTCGCGCGATCAAGAACGCCGTCCGCGTCAGCGTGGATTACGTCAAATCCGGCGTCAACGAGATGATTCTAAGCCGGCTCACGGAGGAAGTGGCGAATGCCTAGACCGCTCGGCGTCAAGATCAGCGGATCGGGCTGCGCGGTTCCCGAGCGCGTCCTGCCGAATCAATACTTCGTCGAACGGCTCGATACGACCGACGAGTGGATTCGCGAACGGACCGGCATCCTCGAACGCCGCATCTGCTCCGAGAAGGAAAGCACCGCCACCTTGGCGACGGCCGCCGCGCGCGATGCCCTGGCCGACGCCGGGATGACGCCCGAGGACATCGACCTGATCATCGTCAGCACGATCACGCCGGAATGCCCGTTTCCGTCGACGGCCTGTTTTGTGCAGGAGGCGTTGACCAAGCGGACGATTCCCGCGTTTGATCTTGCTGCCGCGTGCAGCGGGTTCATTTACGGTTTCATCACCGCGACGAGCCTGCTTCAGACCGGCACGTTTCGGAACATCCTCGTGATCGGTGCCGAGACGATGTCACGCATCACCGACTACGAAGATCGTGCGACGTGCATCCTCTTCGGCGATGGCGCCGGCGCCGTGGTGCTGTCGGCCGTGCCCGATGCGTCCGGTCCGGCCCTGTTGCATCACAAGATGCACGCCGAGGGCAATGGTTTCTCCATGCTGTGCGTGCCGGGCGGCGGATCGCGAACCCCCGCCTCGCAAATGACGATCAATGAGCGGCTGCACTACATCAAGATGCAGGGCCGTGAAGTCTACAAACTGGCGGTTAAGCGAAACCTGGAACTGGTCGAGTCGACGCTCAAAGAAGTCGGCGTCAAGCCGGACGAGCTGGCCATTGTCATACCGCACCAGTCGAACCTTCGGATCATCGAAAGCGTCCGGGAGCGACTCGGCCTGCCGCCGGAGCGCATGTTTTGCAATATCCAGAAGTATGGAAACACGTCCGCCGCGTCGGTGCCGCTGGGGCTGAACGAGTGCCGCAAGACCGGCCGCGTCAAATCCGGCGATCTCGTGCTGATGGTCGCGTTCGGTGCCGGTTTGACCTGGGGGTCGGTGCTGATTCGCGTTTGAGTGTAACAACTTTCGGGTGGATGCGCCCGCCGGGCGCGAGCGATTCGCAACCCGCGACTCGGGCATGGTGAGGTTCAACCTTGAGTAAGACAGCGATCATTTTCCCCGGACAGGGCGCCCAGCAGGTGGGCATGGGCAAGGATATCGCCGAGGCCTCGAGCGAGGCCCGCGCGGTCTTCGAACAGGCCGACGACCTCCTGAAGCTCCCGCTGTCGCGCCTGTGCTTCGACGGTCCGGCCGACCGGCTGAATGCCACAGATATGTCACAGCCCGCGATCTTTGTCACCTCCGTCGCCATCTGGCGCGCGATGCTGGCCAACGGCCTGGCCGACGAATTCGCGCCGCAAGCCATGGCCGGCCTCTCCCTCGGTGAGTACACGGCCCTGCACCTGGCAGGCTGGATCGGCTTCGAAGAAGGCCTGAAACTGGTTGCCAGGCGTGGCCGGCTGATGCAGGATGCAGCCGAGGCGTCCCAGGGAGGCATGGTCTCGGTCCTGGGTCTTGACGAGGCGCGGACAGCCGAGCTTTGCAAAGAGGCTGCACAAGGGGAAGTCCTTGTGCCAGCGAACTTTAACTGCCCTGGTCAGATTGTGATTTCCGGTGCGGCGACGGCGTGTGCGCGTGCGGTTGCCTTGGCCGAGAAGTACGGCGCACGGATGGTTCCGCTGGCGGTGGCGGGGGCATTTCACTCGTCGCTGATGGAACCGGCCGCTGCGGGGCTGGAATCCGCCTTGCGGGCCGTCCCGATCGTGAAAGGGCCGCTGGGAGTGGTATCAAATGTCTCGGCGGACTATCATGCGACCCCTGATACGGTTCGGACCCTGCTGCGGGACCAGGTGGCGCAGCCGATTCGTTGGCAGGCCTCGATGGAGCGTCTGATCGCCGACGGGTTCGAGCGATTCGTGGAAGTCGGCCCCGGCCGAGTGCTGACGGGTCTGATGAAAAAGATCAACCGCAAGGTGACGGCGCTGAATTTTTCAACGGCGGCGTCGCTGGTGCGAGATTCGGCATCGGTGTGAGGCGAGTCGGCCTGACCCCCAACGAGCGGGCCAGGCCCGTAAGAAAGTGTGTTGTCCATGGCGGACTTGATCGACCGAGTGGCAATTGTGACGGGCGGATCGCGCGGCATCGGCCGTGCGACGAGCCTGGCGCTGGCGAAGGCGGGCGCGACGGTGGTGGCCTGTGCCCGCAACACGGAGCGGCTCGGTTCGCTCTCGGCGGAGGCGGCGGACGCGCGCTGCATCGGCAAGATCGTGTCCCGCGCCTTGGACGTGACCGACGCGGTCAAGGTTGAAAAGTGGATCGACGACGTCGCCACCGATCTGGGGCGCATCGACATCCTCGTCAACAACGCCGGCATCACGCGCGACGGGCTGCTCATGAACATGACCGACGAGCAGTTTGACGAAGTGCTGAACACCAATCTGCGCAGCGTGTTCCTCATGACCCGGGCGGCCAGCAAGTACATGGTCCGGGCGCGGTGGGGTCGCATCATCAACATTACGAGCATCAGCGGTGTGATGGGCAATGCCGGGCAGGCGAACTACGCGGCCAGCAAGGCTGGCGTGATCGGTCTGACCAAGAGCGTGGCCAAGGAACTGGCCCGCCGCGGCGTCACGTGCAACGCGATCGCACCGGGTTTCATCAACACCGACATGACGAGCGTCTTGTCTGAAAAGGTCAAGGAGCAGGTCCGCCCGCTGATTCCGCTCCAACGGTTCGGTGAGCCGGAGGAAGTGGCCGCCGCCGTGGCGTTTCTGGCGTCGCCAGCCGCGGGCTACATCAACGGGCAGATTCTGGCCGTTGACGGTGGATTACGGATGTAAGGGCGTGCGGTCGGGTCGGCGCGGGGTCGACCCCGCCGGGCGGATAGGCCGCTCGCCGGAATCAGTGGCCAAAGAAGGGAGATCACAGTGGCAGTGGCTACACAGGAAGAGATCAAGGAAAAGGTCGTCAAAATCGTCGCCGAGCAGATGGGCGTTAAGGAGAGCGAGATCAACATGGAGACCTCGTTCGTCAACGACTTGAACGCCGACTCGCTCGACACGGTGGAGTTGGTCATGGAGTTCGAGGACGAGTTCGAGATCAGCATTCCCGACGAGGAGGCCGAGAAGATCCAGACGGTCGGTCACGCGGTGGAGTACATCGCCAAGCACCAGAAGAAGGAATGACCCGCGTCGCCGATCGTTGCGGAAGGCGTGGTTTGGCGCTGCCGCGCCGGGGTGGCGGAGTGTACTTTCTGATAGAGGGATTGTTCGGGAATGGCTGAACGTCGTCGAGTTGTCATCACGGGAATGGGGCTGATCAGCCCGCTCGGGAACACGCCGGATGTGTTCTGGGAGCGGCTGCTGGCCGGCGAGAGCGGCATCGGTCCGGTCACGCGCATCGACGTCAGCAAGTTCGACGTGCGCTTCGGCGGCGAGTGCCGCGAGTTCAACCCCGAAAACTACCTCGAGAAGAAAGAGATCAAGCGACTGGACCGCTTCGCGCAGATGGCCATGGCTGCCGCGCGGAGCGCGTTCGATTCCAGCGGCCTGGATCGCAACAGGATCGACCCGACGCGTTTCGGCGTCATCATCGGTTCGGGCATCGGCGGCTTGCAGGAGCTGGAAGAGCAGAACCTCCGCTGCCATGAGAAAGGCCCCGACAAAGTCTCGGCCTTCACCATCCCCAAATTGATGGTCAATGCCGCCAGCGGCAACATCTCCATCATGCTCGGCGCCAAGGGGCCGAACACCGCGGTGGCGACGGCCTGTGCCTCGGCCACCAACGCCATGGGCGATGCGATTCACGCCATCCGCCGCAACGACGCCGACGTCATGATCACCGGCGGCTCCGAAGCGGCGCTCACGCGACTTGGCCTGGCCGGTTTCGCCGCGATGAAGGCGCTCTCTTCGCGAAACGACGATCCCAAGCGGGCCTCCCGCCCGTTCGATCGCGATCGCGACGGTTTTGTCATGGCCGAGGGCGCCGGCATTTTTGTGTTTGAAGAACTGGAGCACGCCAAGCGGCGCGGCGCCAGGATCTATTGCGAAGTGCTCGGCTACGGCATGAGCGGCGACGCCAACCACATCACCCAGCCCGATGAACAGGGCAGCGGCGGCGCGGCCGCCATGCGCTACGCCCTGAAAGACGCCGGTCTCAATCCAGACGCCGTCGATTACATCAACGCCCACGGAACGAGCACCCCGCTGGGCGACATTGCCGAGACCATCGCCATCAAGGGCGTGTTCGGCGCCCATGCCTACAAGCTCCGCGTCAGCAGCACCAAGAGCAGCATCGGCCACCTGCTCGGCGCCTCCGGCGGCGTCGAACTCGTCGCCACCGTGATGGCCATCGAGCACGGCGTCATTTCGCCGACCATCAACCTCGAAAACCCCGGCGAAGGCTGCGACCTGAACTACACCCCCCTCAAGCCGCAGGACGCACGCGTCAACGTCGCCATCAGCAACTCCTTCGGCTTCGGCGGCCACAACGCCTGCATCGCCGTCGGCCGGTTCAGCAAGTAAGCGATTCGTCGCACGCGATTTGTGGCAGTGCACCGATTGTCCAACTCGCCAGGCGGGCTGGGCTTACGTTGTCCTTGCACCGGTTCGTGACGAGACTGACCCACTACTACGATCAGTCGTAAGCTCCGCTCCGCGCTATCCTTAAGCAGGAATTCACAGGTCTGGGCGAGACGAGCCTGAATGGAACTTCGTGGCCGATCGGCTGCGACAAAACGGGCTGCTGCGCGTACAAGACGCAGGGGCCTTCGGTCGGCCTTTTACTCGATATACGAGCTTGGGTTACGCGATGGCGGAGCGATCGAAATCCATTGCGAGCGGGCGGGATGCATCGTGGGAGCTGTGCGCGCCGGTGGGTCGCGTACGCGCTCGGCGCGGAGCGGCGCTGCTGGAAGTCGTCCTGTCGGTGTCGATCCTGGTGATCGCGATGGGGATCATCGGATTCGCGTTTCGCAACGGGCAGCTCGACATCGACCGGGCCGAGCTGCGCACCCGTGCGATGATGGCGACCGAGCAGGTATTGACAAACATCGACTTGGCGACGCTGCCGATCATCCAGCAGGCCGAGACGTCGAGCGGCGGACAGTTAACCGATCTTAGTGGCGCGATGGACCTCGACGCGCCGCCGGGCATGAGCTATCGCGTGACGGCCGGCATGGATCCGATGATCCCCGGGGCCGCGCGGGTGCAGGTGGACATTTTCAACGGCGATCCGACTGACGAGAACAGCCCGCTGATACTATCGACGATGGTGCTTCGCGCGCCGCCGCGGCCGATCAACCTCGGTCGGGACTTCGGGCTGTCGGATGAGCAGTTGCAGCAGTTGACGGACGCGATCCCGGGCGGTGCGGCGGTGCTGGATCCGACGGCGGTCGATCCGAAGGAGCTGGCGTCGCTGGATTTAGACATGCTGGCGCAAATCCTCCCGATGCTGATGCAGGCCTTCGGCGGGCAGCTTGGCGAGGCCCAGATGCAGCAGATCATGGAGGCGATCCAGAGCGGCGATCAGAATCAGATCGAGCAGTTGCAGCAGCAGTTGGGCGGCGCCGGGGGGATTCCCGGCGGTCAAGGTGCACAGGGCGGCCAGGGGGGTCGAGGCGGTCAGGGTGGTGCAGGTCAGCCGGGCGGCGGAAATAACGGGATGATGCCGGGGACGCCGCGTCGCGGACAGCGCGGCGGTTGAGCGCAAGCGTGAGGTTGAGGGATGGCGGTGCGAACGCGACGGGCGATGACGGTGCTGGAGCTGCTGCTGGCGATCAGCCTGATTGCGCTCGTGATGATGGTCATGTTCGCGTTTTATGACATTACGTTGTCCGAGCGCGACCGCAGCACGCGGATGATCACGGAGGGGTCGCTGGCGCGAAGGACGGCGTTGAAGATCGCCGATGAGATTCGCTCGTCGAGCGGGTTCCTGGGAAACGGGGATCCCGGCGTGTGGGGGACGGAGCGGTTCCTTTCAATTCAGACGGTTGTATTGCCATCGAAGGAGCAGTTCATCCCGCGAGGGATCGGCGACAACCCGATCGCCGCTCGGTGCGACATCCGCCAGGTGCAGTATTACCTGGCGTACGACTACGACGCGTCGCACGACTACCCGGACGGCACGCAAGGCCCCAAGCCGTTGGGCCTGGCGCGGCGGGAGATCAAGACGCTGAACCAGACGGTGTTGAACGAGGCGCGGCCGGATTCGATCGAGCTGGACCTGCTCGCGCCGGAGCTGAAATACCTGCGGATTCGCTATTTCGACGGTATCGATTGGATCGACAAGTGGGATCTGCGCGGGGGGTTCGGCGGGATGGGCAACTCGTTGCCGCAGGCGGTCGAGGTGACGGTGGGCTACGACGAACTGCCGCCGCCGGATGATCAGGAAATGGATCTTCAGGATTCGGAATTGCAGCCGGCGTTGCCCGAGCCGTTCTCGCGGAAGACGTTCACGGTGCAGGTGAAGCTGCCGCAGGCGGATGTCTTTTTCGGGTCGCGCATGATGCGGGCGCAGCAGCGTGCGTCGCAACTGAACCAGTCTTCGGGCGGGGGGGCGACGCCATGAGACGCCGTCGCGGGCTGATTCTGGTCGTTGTGCTGGTGATGATCGCCCTGCTGTCGCTGCTGGCCGCGAGTTACTCCTTCATGGTGCGCTCGTACACCGACGAGGTGAACTCGCAGCAGGCATCGTTCTACGCGCGCATGGCGGCCGAGAGCGGCATTCAACACGCCATCGTCGTGTTGCGGGCCTACCGAAACGATCCGACGGTGTGGTACGACAATCCCGCGGTATTTCGTGCCGTTCCGGTGACACCGACGCCCCGGCAGGCCGTGCAGAGTAACGAAGCCGTGAACAACAGTTACGATCCGAACGCGCCGCCCGTCTGGCGATTCAACCTCGTCGCGCCGAATCCGTATGAGCCGGCGACGGTGCGGTACGGCGTGACGGATGAAACGTCTCGCCTGGACCTGAATCTCGCCAAGGAGGAACAGCTTCGTCGGCTGTTCGAGTACGCCATCCCGCAGGAGACGACGTCGCCGGTCGATGTGAACGTGCTGGTGGATTCGCTCCTGGACTGGCGGGAGAAGGGCGCCGTGCCGCGGCCCAACGGCGCGAAGGACGAATACTACGCCAAGCTGGAGCCGGGTTATCGCGTGAAGGGGGCGCGCTTCTCGACCATTGAGGAATTGCTGCTCGTCCGCGGGTTTAACGGCTGGGTTCTGTATGGCGAGGACTACAACCAGAACGGCCTGCTCGACCCCAACGAGGATGACGGAGCGAACTCGTTTCCGCCGGACAACGGCGACGGCGTCCTGTACCCCGGCGTGGCGCCTTATCTGACAATCTGGTCGTACGAAGCAAACCTCTCGCGCGACGGTCGGCCGCGCATCAACCTGAACATGAAGGACACGCAGAAATTGCAGGAAGCGCTGGAGGCGGAAATCCCGCCCCACCTTACCAGTTATATCATGGCGGTCCGCACCGGGGGGAAGGCCTTTAACAGTGTTATGAACCTGATCCCGGCACCCGAGCCGGACGAGCTTCCGGAAGAAGAGGCCGCACAACCTGAAGACCCCGCGACAACACAGCCACAGGGGGATCCCGCCTCCTCCCAGCCGGGCGAAGAAAACCCGGCGAGCCAACCGAGTGAAAGTACCGATCAGGGTAGGTCCGAAAAGCAGGCAGCCGGTGCGCCGCCGGTGTTCAAGGATCTGACGCCGGAGCCGCCTCCGGGGACGTATGAGGATCTCCCGTTGATCCTCGACCGGCTGACGACGGATGCGACGCCTGCGATGGCCGGGCGTATCAACGTGAGCACGGCGCCGTTGCCGGTGCTGGCTTCGATCGTGGAACTGACGGACGAGGAGGTTCAGGCGATTTTCGCGGCGCGGCAGCAACTGGATGCGGAGCAGTTGAGTACGCCGGCGTTTCTGGTGACGACGGGGTTGGTGAGTCCGTACAAGTTCCGGCGGATTCTCCCGAAGATCACCTCGTCCTCGGCGGTGTTCACGGTGGACGCGGTGGGTTATGGAGATCACACAGGCGTGACGCAGCGAATCAAAGCGGTGTTGGAGATGCGCGGGCCAGTGGCCCAGGTGCGTTATTACCGCAATTTGAGCAGCTTGGGGACGGCGTATCTGCCGCACGTGGTTGAGCAGCGCGCGCTGACCGGTCGAGGGGGGCGGTGAGGATGGCGATCGGGCTTTCGAGCAAGAAGATCCTGGCGGTGGAATGGGACCTGCGCAGCATTCGGATGGTGCTGGCGCGGCCGAAGGCCGACGGGGTGGAGCTGCTGAAGGCGGTGTCGGCGCCGATTCCGTCGACGGTTTCGGCGGAGGACGCGGCGAGTCTGGGAGCATTCATCAAGGAGTCTATATCCAGTGCGCGGATCGGTGTAACCCGGGCGATTCTTTGTATTCCGCGTGATCAGGTGGTGCTGAATACGATCAACCTTCCACCGACGCCTGGGGAGGAGATGGCGGCGCTGGTGCAGTTCCAGGTGTCGAAGGAGCTGCCGTTTGCGGCGGAGCAGGCGGTGCTGGATTTCGCGGTGGCCGGAACGCACGATCCGAAGGCGCCGTGCAGCGTGCTGGCGACGGCGATCCGCCGGGAGCTGCTGGAGTTTTATCAGAACGTGGCGTCGGCCGCGGGGCTGACGATCGAGCGCGTGGGCCTGCGGCCGCTGGCGAACCTGATCGCGTTGACGGCGTCGACCGGCGGAACGGGTCCGGAGTTGACGCTGCTGGTGGACGTGGGTCCTCATCGAACGGAGATCGATCTGATCCGGGGCGGGGTGCTGGTGTTCTCGCGCGCGGCGTCGATGAGCGTGGGGATGGAGCCTGCGACGGTCAACGAGAGCGGCGAGGCGGACGGTACGGGCTATCAAGACAGTCGCATAATTTCCGGCGGCGTCGATCGCGATCCGGTCGAGGCGAATCCGCAGGCGGTCAGCGCGCTGCTGGTGGAAGTGATTCGCTCGTTCGAAGCGTTTCGCGCGACGGAGCCGTCTGCGAGCCTGGATCGCATCGTCGTGGCGGGTTCGAGCGGCCTGGAGCCGCAACTGGCGCAGATGCTCGGAGCGCGGTTCGCGACGCGGGCGGAGCTGTTCAGCCCGGAGAAGGCGCTGGGTCTTTCGGCGGAGCGTGCGCGCGAGCTGCGGGGTTTCTGCGCGGCGTTGGGATTGGCGATCGGGCATTCGCACGATGAGCTGGCGTTGATTGACTTCCTCCACCCGAAGCGGCCCGTGACCAAGCGTGAGCTGCGACTGAAAAAAGTGCCGTCAGCCGTCATGGCGGCGATCCTGCTGATCGGATCGATCTATCTTTTTCAGACCAAGTACGTAGTGCCCCTGCGAGACGAGATTCGCGCGCTTGAAAAGGCCCAGTCGAAGTTGAAGGTCGAGGAGAAGCTGGTTCGGGAGTTCGCGGAGAAGGTGGACGCGTTGGAGGGCTGGATCGAGTCGGAGCAGCACTGGCCATCGGTGATCGCGGCATTGACGGCGGTGTTTCCTCCGGATCGGGAGGCTTACGCGACGCGGCTGGACCTGGAGTTGGTACCGGTTCGCAAGAGCGTGAAGCGCGAAGCGACGGCCAAGATCAAGTTTCGTACGGCGTCGCTGGGAACGGTGAACGAGCTGGCGGAGAAGCTTCGGGCGGCGGGGTTTGAGAACGTGGTTCCGGGCAAGGAGACGCCGACGGGCGGGCGCGACGTTTATCGGAACGACACGGGCATTGATGCGATCGTGCCGCAGAAGAAATGGTCGGTCGTGTCGGCGACGGACGCAACGGGTGCGGGCGCGACGCAAGAAGAGGTGGCGCCGCCGGAGGCGGCGAGCCAGACGCCCGGGGCTTCGAAGGGCGAGCCTGCACGTTCGGGGAGTGGCTCGGCGAAGGAAAGCGCTGGATCGGGGCTGGATTCGGGGGCGGACGCGGTCAAGGCGGGTGGCGCGGGGAAGGCGGACGAGGTGAGACCGGGGGCGGCGGGTCGTGCCAATCTACCGTCACCGACGCGACCGCCGTCGACGGGGGGGCGATCATGAACCAGCGTGAGCGGACGCTGTTGTTGGTGATCGGCGGGGCGGTGGGGCTGTACGTCCTTTACCAGTGCGTGAACTTTCTGTTCATTTCACCGGTCACGGATTCCCGGAAGCGCATCGCCGAGTTGCGTGAGGAGAACGACCGGCTGGAGAACGTCGTGCGGCAGCGGCGTCGGCTGGTGCGTACGTGGCTCGACGCCGCGTCGAAGACGTTTTCCTACGATCGGGCGATCACGTCGAACCAGTTCGGCAAGAGTCTCAAAGAGGTCGCGCAGCGGCACGGGTTCGAGGCGGCGTTTTTCACGCCGGCGAGCGGGACGAAGATCGGCAACAAGACGAGCATCACGACCGTGGCGTATCGGATCGTGGCGGAGGGCCCGTTTGATCAGGCGCGGGCGTTGGTCAACGAACTGTATCGCACGCCGTACCTGTCGCAGATCACGAAGTTGAGCATGTCGCCCATTCAGATGAAGGGCCGGATGCGGGATGAGGTGAAACTGGAGCTGACGATCGAGACCCCGGTGCTGCCGGAGATCGACAAAAAAAAGATGCCGGATGCGGCGTTGGCCGTCACGATGGCGGAGGCGCACAAACCGGGCGAAACGCCGCCACCCCCGGCGCGCGAGGCGCTGCCCGATGAGGCGATGCAGGCGATCCTCGCAAAGCGAAACATCTTCAAGACCTTTCTTCCGCCGCCGGAGAACGTGGTGCTGATCGACAATCAGGATCTGAAGATGGTGGCGCTGAAGGTGACGTTCTTCTGGGAGGGCCAGGCCGAGGAGCCGATCGTCGAGACCGTGGCCGGCATGAGTCAGAAGCCCGTCAAGGGGATGGGCGATTCGGTGGAAGTGATGGGGTCGTACGCCGACGGCAAGGCGTTCGGTCCGGAGCGGCTGGACTTCAACGTGAAGAAAGAGTGGACGTACGTGGTGAAGTCTCACACGCCGCCGCCTCCGCCGGTGTACGTCGATCTGGCGGTGGAGAATGCGACGAAGGATCCGGTGGAGGTCGAGGTGACGGTGACCGGCGAGGACGGCAAGACGAAGACGCTCCCGACGATGCGGATCAAGCCGGGGCGGACGGACATTGACGAGTTCAAGGCGCAGCGCGTGGCGGTGACGGCGACGTATCCCTCCGGGAAGAAGCTGCCGGCGCGGTCGTATGTGCCGGGGGCCGGTAAGCAGACGTATGTCGTTCCGGTGGAGTCCGCGGAAGTGCGTGTGGAAGCGCCGGTTGCCGTAAATGACCCGCCGCCGGACGCGACCATGAGTGTATCAGGACTGGTGACCTATCAGGGCACGCAGGAACTGATCGCGACGGGGGGTGCGACGCGAAAGATAATCCCGGCCGGGGCGCATGGCGCGGTGGACAGCGGCACGTTGCTGGCGGTGCATCCGCGCGGCGGCGTGGTGAAGATGCCGAGCGGGAATTACTACCTGTATCCGCTGGGCCGGAAGTTTTCGGAACGGGTGAAGCTGAATGCGCGCTCGGATGGGGATCTGGCGGCCGCGATCGACGCGTGGCTGGCGAGTCCGGAAGCGCAGTCGGATGGGGCAGAAGCTGTGCAATCGGCCAGTGCGGCGCCGCCGCCGACGCCGATGACGCCGGCGGGCAAGGGTCTCGGGAGGAAACCGTGATGAACTCGCACACGAGACAGATTATTCGGCGCAGGGGTCGAGCGTGGATCGGCTCGGTCACGGCGATGATGCTCTCTTCCGCGGTTGCGATGGGGCAGGCAACGACGCAGCCGTCGAACGACGACGCGCTGGAAGCCGCGCGCCGCGCGGCGTTGCAATCGATCAACCAGCCGGCTTCAACTCAACCGGCGACGACGCAGCCCGCGCCGTCGCAGCCGGCGATGCATCGCACGCCGCCGCCGGCCTCGACGGAGACGGCGAAACTCGCCCCGAAGCCCGGGCCGGCGCAGCCGATGAGCGCGCCGACACACGGGGTTCAACCTTCGACCTGGCCGGCGACAATGCCTTCGCCGCGCGGGGTGCCGCCGGAGAATTTCAACGGAATGAGCGAAGGGGGTCGCGGCGGCGCAGGTCGGTCGCGCGGACCGGCCGGTTCGGGTGCGGGGTCGCGCGCGGGCGCGTCGCATTCCGGCGCGCCGGCGGCGGACCTGCCGAGGCTGGCAACGGGCGGTGCGTCATCCGCGCCGTCGGAGGAGGATGACGGGAACGCTCCGAAGACGATGATGACGTTCACGGTGGCGCCGGTCGATCCGACGTCGCGATCGTACCGGTTTGATTACGTGAATACGCCGTGGAGCGACGTCCTGGGGGACTTCGCGCGAATGAGCGGGTTGTCGTTCCTGAACCAGCCCGACCCGCCGATCTCGGACAACCTGACGTTTCACAGTCCGAAGACGTTTACCTATTCCGAAGCGATGGATCAGTTGAACGAGCTGCTGCTGGCGCGGCCGTTGAACAAGTACCTGATTCAGCGTGAGGGGAATTTCCTGACGATCAAGCGGCTGCCGGACCTGATGCGCGAGATTCCGGCGGACAAGATGTTCGATTCGTTCGAGGCGATGGATCGCGCGAAGCCGGGCGAGTTCGAGATCGTGCTGGTGCAGTTCGACGTGCCGCAGGGTTGGAATCCGTACGAGATCATCGAGCGGTATCGGCCGTGGTTTTCGGATACGTACGGCACGCAGGTGAACGGCAACCGGATCGAGTTGACGGGTCTGGTGCGTGAGCATCGGCGGTTTCGGGATGTGGTGTCGACGATCACGACGATGCAGGAGCCGCCGCAGTTTGATCCGCGTCCGAGTCGGTTCATCAAGCTGGAACGGTCGAAGGCGTCGGACCTTCAGACGTTGTTGAGACAGGTGTATCCGGTGACCGCGCCGGCCATGCCTGGGCGGACGGGTCCGGGCGTGGACCAGACGGCCGAGACGGCGAAAAAGATCGACATCATCGCGGACCTTCGCAACAACGCGCTGCTGATCAAGGCGCCGCAGCGGATGCTGGACGAGATTGGTGAGTTGGTGGCGCGGCTGGACGCGGGCATTGGCCCGCAGACGCCCGAGATGAAGGTCATCAAGCTGCAATACGCGGACTCGAACGCGCTGACGACGAGCCTGAAGCAGATCTTCGCGAAGGAGCAGCAGGCGTTGTCGCGCGATCCGACGCTGTACGTCTCGCCGGAGCAACGCGCGGCGATGGATCGCGACATCTTCGCCGACCCAACCACGAATTCGGTGATTCTTGTCGGCGGGGCCGAGGGCATCGCCGCGGCCGAGCGGACGGTGAAAGAGTGGGATGTGCCGTCGGAGAACCAGGTCAGCGAGGTGATCGAGCTGGCGCACGCCGAGGCTGCCCCGATTGCGGCACAACTGATGCAGATGTTCCCGCCGGTGGTGAAGCCGGGTCAGCCGGCGGATCGCGTGGTGGTACGGACGGCGAACTCGCTGCTGGTGATGGCGAGCCGTCAGAATTTGGATCGGATGAAGGAAGCGATCGAGAAGCTGGACGTGGCGGGGGATGAAGTGCAGGAACACGTGGTGAAGCTCAAAGCCGCGACGCCGAGCGTGGTGGCGACGGTCGTGCAGCAATCGATGATCGCGGTGCAGCAGGCGCGGGTGATTCAGGGCGCGGGTCGCGCGCCGGGTCAGCCCGGCCAGCCGGGCCAGCCGCCGCCGCCGACAGCGGGCGGGAGCGGACCGCGAATCATTCCGGATGATACGACGGGCATGCTGGTGGTGTATTGCACGGAGAAGGAGTGGAAGCAGGTTGAGCCGCTGATTGATCGGCTGGATGAGCAGGCGGCGGCGGGGGAGGCCCGTCTGGAGCGGTTCGCGCTGGCGAAGGCGGACGCGGACGACGTGGCGGCGTTATTGAGACAAATGTATCCTTCTGCGCCGTCGCAGCCGGGTCGGGCGATGGGCGGTCCGTTCTTCTTTGCTGACGGGGTTCACAACACGGTGCAGGTGTATGGCGGCGCGGAACTGATCGAAAAAGTCAAACCGCTGATCGCGGCGCTGGATATCGAATCCGACGCCGAGTTGACGATCATCCGCTTGAGCCATGCGCGGGCCGAGTCGATCGCGCCGATCCTGTTGCAGGCCGTGGGCGCGAAGGCAGGACCGGCGATGGCGCCGGCGCAAGCGGGTCAGCCGCCGCGACCTGCCGGGGCCGCGCCGGGCGGGCAGGTACGGATTGTGGCGGAACCGATCACGAACGCGCTGCTGGTGCGCGCGCCGGTGAAGGAGCTGGAGCAGATCCGGAAGCTGGCGGCGGACATGGACTCCGAGGAGGAGGCGCGCACGGCGCGGGTCATCCTCGAAGCGAAGCATCGCGGCGCGGAGGAACTGGCGTCGGCGCTTCGCAACATGGTCGGCAGCGGGGCCGCGCGTCCGGCGGCGGCGCCGGGCCAGCCCGCGGCGCCGGCGGCTTCGAGCGGTCGCACGACGACGATTGTCACGTCCGGCCGGCAGATCGTGATCGACGGTCCGCGCGAGGAAGTGGCGAAGCTGATTCAGTTGCACGAACAGCTTGACGTGCCGTATGAGCAGCCGTTCTTCCGCAAGTACCTGGTCATGGATGCGGAGGAGGATGAGAAGAAGCTGCGCGCCATGCTGGCGATGACGCCGACCGCATCGGCGAAGACGACGCCGGCGGCGGGGGGCGGCGGTGCGCCGGCGAAGCCGGCCGCGGCCGTGAGCCTGGCGGCGCCGGACGCGGTGACGATCTATGCGGACACGTACGAGAATGCGTTGCTGATCGGCGTGAAGGTGGAGAGCGATTTCGACACGATCGAGCGGCTGCTGGGTCTGGTGTTCGCCGACGCGCGGAAGATCGAGGGCGGTCCGGAGGACAGCACCGGCGGCAAGTCGTATTTCACGATCGAATTGAAGCATCGCAAGGCGTTCGACATCGCGTTCGATATTGAAGATTTGCTGAATCCGGATCGCAAGAGCAGCGGGATCAGCCTGTCGGAAGGACCGAGCGAGCGGACGCTGCTGGTGCAGAACTGCAAGCCGGCGCAGCGCGAGCAGGTCGAAGAGATGGTGAAGATGTGGGATGTGCCCAAGCGTGGTCAGAGCGGGAAGATCCGCATCATCGACTCAAAGATTCCGCCGGCGGCGATGGCGAAGCTGCTGGAGCGGAACCGGCCCGAGGGCATGAAGCTGACGATTCAAGGCGCGCTGGACACGAGCGCGGTTCAGTTGATCGACATTCACGCGGACGAGCCGGAGGAGGAAGCCGCGCCGGCGCCGGCAGCGACCGAGCGGCGCAGCGAGGGCGGGGGGCTGTCGCCGTGTGTGCTGCCGGCGAGTTTGTTGAATGCGATCGGCGCGGCGGCGGCGGGGCAGGTCGTGGCGAACCGGCCGCTGTACATCTCGCATCCGAAGGATTGTTCGTTGTGCCGTCAACATGCGTGCGCGTTGCCGGGGGCGTTGGCGAATTCGCTGACGCAGGTGATTTATACATCGTTCGATGATCCACTCTACGACGACGTGGATGCGCAGCAGGATTCGTCCGCAATGCAGCCGGAGCAGGAGGCGCCGCAGCACAATCACGCGAAGCCGGCGGAGAAGCCCGCGGAACCGGTCGCCACGCCGCCGTCGCGCGCCGTCGGCCGCCGCGAGATTGCGCAACCGGCCGTGCAGACGCCGGAGCAGGTGATCGGCAAGGCGATGGAGGAGCAGGGCGTCACGATCACGGTCGATCCCGACACGAACAAGCTGATTCTCCAGGGGCCGGAGGAGATGTTGGACGAGCTGGAGGATTTAATCGAGGAACTGCTCGAAGGCGACACGACGCCGGTGATCCGAGTGTTCCCGCTGAAGTATGCGGATGTCACAACAGCGGCACAACTGCTGGAGCAGGTGTTCAACCAGGGCCAGGCGGCGCTGACGAAGGGCAAGGGCAAGGCGGCGCAGCCCCAAGCCGTGCCGATGCCGCAGCCGCAGCCCGGGCAGCCGGGTCAACCGGGTCAGCCTGGCCAGCCGGGTCAGGTCGGCAAACAGCCACCGCAGCAGATGATGGTGCAGCAGGCGCCGGCTCGGATCAAGGTGGTGCCGGATACGCGGACGCGAAGCCTGATGGTGATTTCGCCGCCGCAGGACGTACCGCTGATCGTGGACGTGTTGAAGAAGATCGACAAGCGTGTACCTCCGGCCGAGGGCACGCTTAAGATTTTTGCGCTGGTGAATCTCGACGCGACGCAGATGGCGGAGAACCTGCGAGAGATATTCAGCCTGCCGTCGGCGCGTGGCGGTCGGGGCGGCGGTCGCGGCGGTCAGCCGGGTCAGCCGCAGACGCCGGAGCAGGTGCAGCAACAGATCATTCAGATGCAGGGCGGTCAGCCGGGTCAACCGGGCCAGCCGGGTCAGGCCATGGGCGCGACGCTCTCCTCGACGGACAACCTGAAGATCAGTGCGGATGCGCAGACGAACAGCATCATTGCGCAAGGTCCGCCGGACGTTCTGGAGATGATGGAGGGGATCATCAAGGACCTGGAAGAGAAAACCAACACGACCAAGCCGGAGATGCGTCGCGTGGCGTTGAAGAATGCGCGGGCGACGGAGATCGCGACGATCGCGAAAGAAGTCTCCGCGGCAACGGCCAATCAAGGCGGCGGGCAGGGTGGCCGGGGCGGCGGACGCGGCGGCCAGGTATCGGTGACGGCCGATGCGCGGACGAACAGCGTGATCGTCGCGGGGCAGACGAAGGACGTAGACCGCGTCGAGAAGATCGTGATGGACCTGGATGTCACGTCGGCCGGCAGCGCGATCCGTCAGTTTTCGGTGAAAGGGGACGCGGCGGCGATCGCGAACCAACTCAAGGCGGTTTTCATCTCCAGCGGCGCGCAACAGGACATCGTGATCAACGGCGATCCTGGCAGCGGCATGGTGATCGTGAAGGCGGCCGAGCCGCAGATGAAGGAGATCGAGGAACAGATCAAACTGCTGGAAGAACGGATCGGCATCACGGCGGAGTTTCGCACGATCAAGGTGAACGTGGCCGACGCGGAGGCGATTGCCCCGAGGATTCAGGAGATTTTCCGGGAAGTTCGCACGACGCGCGGCGGCAAGGCGAATGTGAAGATCAACGGCAGCAAGAGCGCGGGGATGCTGTACGTGCTCGGCGCGGATCAGGATGTGTTCGATCAGATCAAGAAGGTGGCGGCCGACATGGACGTGGCGCCGACGGGGATGGAAGTCCGGCGGTTTGATTTGAAACACGCCAACGCCGTGGACATCAACAACAAGCTGACGGAGATGATGATGAAAGCGGCGGCGACGGGCGCGATGGGCAACGTGAAGCTCGATCTCGTCGGCGTCGTACCGGATGCGCGAACGAATTCGCTGATCGTAACGGGCGGACCGATCACGTTCGGCCTGATCGGCAAAGTGCTGGGCGAGATCGACGTGGCGAGTGACAGCGGGATGAAGAATCACTTGTACGCGGTGCAGCACGCGCGGGCGAGCGATCTGGCGAACGTGCTGAACAATCAGCTTCGCAATACGAAGGTACCCGTTCCTGGGCAACCGTTTCCGGTGATGATCTCGCCGGACGACGCGAGCAACACGCTGGTGGTGACGGCGTCGGATTCGGATTACACGGAAGTGGAAAGCCTGATCAAGTCGCTCGACGTGAAGGGGCTGTCGGAGGGGGCGCGTGAGCGCAAGACGTTCAAGCTAAATTACGCCGATCCGTGGAGCGTGGCCAACGCGGTGCGCGTGTCGTTTCAGACGGTCAATCGCAATCCGACGGTCCGCGAGCAGGTGTCGGTCGCGGAGGACGGCACGACGAACAGCGTGATCGTGACGGCGTCAAAGGAGAACATGGAACAGATAGCGACGCTGATCGCTGAACTGGATAAATCCAGCGACGCACGGGCGGAGTACGTGATCGACATCGCCAACACGAACCCACAGGACGTGGCGCAGACGCTGCAACAGATTTTTGACGCGCAGAACGCCGGGCGGCGACAGCGGTCCAGCGCGACGATCCGAGCGGTTGCGGGCAGCGCGAAGATCGTGTGCTTCGCCAATGAGACGGAGTACAAGCAGATTACCAACCTGGTGAAGATGATCGACAACGTGGAGGGCGGGCGAAGCGTTCACACGGTGACGATGCCGGAGCTGGTGCCGGCCAAGACGGTGGCGGAGAACATCAACAAACTGTTCGGCACGGCGGCGGGCGGCGGGCGCGACGGCGTGAAGGCCGAGTATCACGAGCCGACGAACACGCTGCTGGTGTTCGCATCGGACGCGGAGTTCGAGAAAGTCAACAAGCAGGTGATCGAGGTCGTATCGAAGACGCCGACGGTGGGAGCGCTGAAGTTCTTCAAGATACCGCTGAAGTTCGCCGTGGCCGACGAGGTGGCCAAGACGTTGCAGGAGTTCTTCGACAAGAAGAGCGGGATCAACCGGGGCCGTGCGAACCTGCCACCGTGGATGGGCGGAGGGTCAACGGCCCAGCAGATGGACAACCAGGTGACGATCACGGCGGAGACGACCGGCAACATGCTGTTGGTGTATTGCACCGAGACGACGAAGGAGTTGATCGACGGGATCATTGCGGACATCGACACCGACGCGCCACAGGGCGGGCGCACGATGGAGATGGTGGCCCTGAAGTACATGGATGCCGCCGAGATGATCGGGATTCTGACGGAGTATCTGAAGGTCTCGAAACGCTCGTCGCCCGACGAAGGCCAGCGGTTCATTCCGTGGTGGATGGACGGCCGCGAGGAGAAGAAGGACGACAAGGCGGTGCTGGCGGGCGACCTGCGGCTCAAGGCGGTGGAGAGCCTGAACGCGGTGATCGTGGCAGGCCGGCCCGAGGGGGTCGAGGACGCGGTGAAGAAGATCAGGGAACTGGACGTGGAGCGGCCGGACGATTCGAGCGCGCCGCAGACGATCAAGCTGGCGCACGGCAACGCGAGCGAAATCGCTAACACGCTGAACAACGTGTTCAACGATCCGAAGCGGCAGCAGGATAAGTCGCGCGGCGGGTCGTATTCCAAGCCGCCGACGATTGTCGCGGACAACGCGACGAATAGCGTGATCGTTTGGGCGAAGGCGAACGATCTGTCGCAGATTCGCAAGATGATCGACAACATCGACAGCCAGATGGAAGGCGCGACGGGTGAGGTGCGGATTCTCCAGGTGCCGGCGGGTCAGAACGTGGACAATCTGGCACGGCTGGTCGAGCGGCAGTTGAACGACGCCGAGCGCAATCGCCAGCAGGTGCAGAAGGATTACAAGCCGGACCTCGTGAGCATCGGGGCCGAGCCGTGGGCCAGCGCGCTGCTGATCTCCGGATCGAAGGGCAAGTACGAGGAAGCCGAGCGGATCGTGAAGACGCTCGTCGCGATGGGGCCTGCCGGCGGGACGTCGCGGAAGCTGATCAAATTGAGTGGTCAACTGACGCCGCAGCAGGCGAAGCAGATCATCGATAGCGTGCAGGGCGGCCAGTCGAATCAGGGCGGCCGGAGCATGGGCGGCAATCGCGGCGGGCGCGGCGATGGCGGCGGGCGTCGGCGAGATGGCGGGGGCGATCGCGGTCCGCGTGGCGATGCGACGTGGACGCAGCAACGGCGCTACGAGAAGAGCCTGGGCTTGCCCGCGCGGCGAAGTTCCATTGTCGCGGCGACGGTGCAGGGAATTCTGTTGAACCTGTCGGTGGCGGCGGCGATGGGACAGTTGCCGCCGGGCTACGAGTCGATGCCGACGGTGCGGCCTTCGGCGGATCTTCTGGCGCAGGCCGACTCCGAAGAGGACGGATCCGAACAGGCGTCGGCGGGTCGCAGTGGTTCAACCGGTGCAGCGAATCAATCAGCGACGACGCAGGCGACGCAGCCCGTGGTGGGTCGCGTTCGCCCGCGTGCTGCGGCGACGCAGCCCGCGGAGAAGAAACCGGCGACGGCGGTGCGACCCGTGGCCCGGCCCGTGCCGACGACGCAGCCTGCACAAGGCTTGACGGCCAAGCAGATGATCCAGTCCGCTGCGCAGCAAGGCGTCGATATGTCGCAGATGACCGAAGCGGCGCAGGAGGCATTCAGTCGCAAGTTGAGCGGCGCGCCGATCACGGCGGTGGAGGCGGGCGAGGAAGGCATCTTCATCGAGGGATCGGATGAAGACATCGAAGTGATCGAAGCGTTGTTGCAGATGCTGGATCGGTCGATCCCCGGCAAGGAGATCGAATACGTCCCGTTGAAGAACTCGCAGGCGAAGAGCCTCGCGGAGACGCTCAAGAAAGTATTTGAACCTTTGCAGCAACGAGGCACCCGGCCGGTGAAGCCGGAAGACAAGGTCGATGTCATCGCCGATCCGAACACGAACGGGCTGTATATCGCGGCGACGGCGGAGAAGATGGCGCAGGTGCTGCGGCTGATCGAGCAGAACGAAGAAGCCGCGAAGGTGACGGTGCGCAACGTCAAGACGTATCAATTCCGCAATCGCCGCGTGCTGGAAGTCGGCGAGGTGCTCGGGAAGATCATTGACAAGTATCTGTCCCAGCGCGGGCTGGACAAGAACGTGATTCAGATCGAGACCGATCCGCAGACGAACTCGATCAGCATCATCGCGGGTGAGACCGATCTGAAGTTCGTCGAGGGCATCATCAAGGGACTGGACGCCGAGCCGGAGCCGGTGGACAAGGACGGCCGCCTGTCGGTGGGCGAGGCCGACGTGATGATCATCCCGCTTCGCGTGGCGAAGGCGGATGCCCTGGGCACGCTGCTGAATGAGATTCTCAAGAAGGCGGCGACGGGCGACACGCCGATGAAGGATTTCATCCGGCGGTTCAACCTGCTGGACGAGAACGGGAATCGGCTGCAACAGGTGAATCTGGACCGCCCGGTGGTGATCTTCGGCGACAAGGACAGCAACTCGCTGGTCGTGGCCAGTACGAAAGAAAACTGTCTGATTATGAAGCAGGTGGCGGCGGCGTTCGACGTGGAGCCGGCGCGGGCCGAAGTCATCAGCCAGGTCGTGACGCTGAAGTTCGCCGATGCGTCGGAAGTGGCCGAGCAGGTCACGAAATTGCTGACGGACAGCCAGAACCTGACGGCGCGGCCGGGCCAAAGTGAAAAGAGCGGCGCACCGGACGGCGAGGCGGGCGCGTTGGTGTACAACGCGGTGGTCATGGCGGACATGCGGTCGAACCAGTTGGTGGTGGTGGGTCGACCGTCGTCGGTGAAGATTCTGACGGGGCTGGTGGAGCGTCTGGACGTGAAGGGGCTGGACGTGATGCCCTTTCAGATCGTGGCGCTGGAGTACGCGAACGCCGGGTCGCTGGAGACGGCGCTGACGGCGCTGATGAAGGAACGTGCCGAAGCGTTGCCGACGGGCAAGAGCGAGAACGCGAAAAAGGCGGAGACGGTGATCATCAAGGGCGATCCGCGGTCGCGGTCGCTGATCATCGCGGCGAAGGCGGCGCGGATGGAGGAGCTTCGCGCGTTGATTCGGCAGTTGGACAAGCCGGCGACGGCGCTGGTGGAGGACATCCGCACGATCACGCTGAAGCATGGCAGCGCGGGCGATTTGGCGACGAAGCTGACGGATTTGTGGAAGGAGCGCGCCGCGCAGCAGGAAGAGGGCGGGAAGGGACTGAAGCTGGAGACGCCGGCGATCGTGGCGGACGAGCGGAGCAATTCGCTGATCGTGGCGGCGAGCAAGGGCGATTTCGACGCGATCAAGGCGGTGGTGGACAAGATCGAAGCGCTCGAGCTGAACCCGATGGCGAAGATTCAGATCATCACGCTCAAGCACGCCTCGGCGACGACGCTGAAGACGGCGTTCACATCGCTGTTTGAAAAGCGCGCGGAGATGCGAACGGTGGACGGCAAGAGCCGGCCGGAGGACAAGGTCGCGATCGAAGTGGACGACGTGAGCAACTCGCTTCTGTTCGCGGGGTCGCAGGAGAATTTTGACCTGTTGAAGCAGAAGACGGCCGAGCTGGACGTGGAGATGGTCGCGCCGGGGGTGGTGGAGTATTTCGTTTGTGAGAACGTCGGCGCGCAGCGGGTGAAGGAGACGATCGACGAACTATTCAAAGAGGGGGTGTATCGGCCGGGGGGAGCGCGGGAGACCGAGGCGCTGAAGGCGCGCGAGAAGGTGGTGGTGACGATCGACACGCGGGCGAACATCCTGATCGTGTCGGCGGCGCCGGAGAACATGGAAGTCATTCGCGAGATTCACAAGCGGATGAACAGCGTGACGACGCCGTGGGACGTGGCGATCACGCGATTGATTGACATTCAGCACGGCGATTCGGTGAAGATCGCGGCGCAGGTGAATGATTATTTCGACAAATTGAAGGAAGTTCGCAGCGAGGGCGAAGGCGGCGACAAGAAAGCCGGTGGATTCGGCATCACGATCTTCGCCGACGAGCGCAGCAATCGCGTGGTGATCGGTGGGACGAAGGACGGCATCGACAGCGCCGTCGAGCTGGTGAAGAAGCTCGATGTCCCCCCGGGAACGCCGGGTCAGGTGATGGAGGTGTATCGCCTCACGGACGCCTCGGCGACGCGAATCGGTGAGATGATCAAGAATGTCTTCGAGCAGCGCAACAAGCCGCGCGAGGGGGATACGGGCACAAAGGTGGCGAGCGTGCCGGTGACGATTGAAGCGAACACGACGACAAACAGCCTGCTGGTGAACGCTTCGCGCGAGGATCACATCCTGATCAAGGATCTCGTGGAGCGGCTGGACCGGCCGTCGACGGTGGCGGAGATGACGCGGGTGGTTCCGCTGGAGAAGGCGCCGGCGGCGAGGGTGAAGGAGATTCTCGAGGAGTTGTACAAGGGCGGCACAGGCGGCGGCGAAGGCAGCAGCGGCGGCGGTGGGCAGTCGATTGCGGTTGTTGAAGACAAGCGTACGAATTCCGTCGTGGTGACGGCTCCGCCGGGAGAGCTGGACAACATCACGAAGCTGGTGCAGCGGCTGGACGAGACCGAGGTGAAGGGCCAGGTCGAGGTTGGGGTGATCGCGGTTGAGAACGAAGACGCCAAGAAGATGGCGGAGCTGCTGAATGCGGTCATCACGGGCAAGGGCGGGCCCGAAGGCAGCACCGAGGCGGCCGGCGGCGACGATGCGGCGACGCGGGATATTTCGTCCACGTTGATTACGTTTGGCGACAAGGACTTCCGCGGTCGGGAGATTCTGATCCGCACGATGCGCGAGAACGTGCAGATCACGTACAACGAGCGGACGAACAGCATCGTGGCGGTGGCGCCGCCGCAGGCGCTGCGACTGATTGAGTCCCTGGTTCGCAAACTGGATCGGATTCAAAAGCGAGCGGTGCTGGTGAAGGTCTTCCCGTTGAGCTATGCCGATGCGACGAAGATGGTGGACTTGTTGAATGACATGTTCGCCCAGGAAGAAGGCGCCGAGGATCAGCGTGCGTTTCAGGAAGGCCGATCCATCAGCGTCGAAGGAGGTTCGAGCAGCACGGCGGGCGTGCCGACGGCCGGTTCGCAGACGGGCGGCACGACGAAGGGCACGTTCGGCCGGCCGAAGACGACGTTCGTTCCGGATGAGCGGACGAACAGCGTGATCGTCGCAGGCTGGCCCGAGGACATCGACGTTGTGGCGGATGTGATCGACCAGCTCGACAGCCTGCCGATCAACGAGCGTGAGAATTTTGTCTATTCATTGAACAACGCGACGGCGGAGGACGTGCAGTCTGCGATGGAGGCGTTCTTCAGTGCGGAGAGCCAGCGGCTGGACACGCTGGGCGATTCGGTCTCGCCGCAGCGACGGATGGAGCAGGAAGTGTCGGTCGTGGCGCACCCGGAGTCGAATCAGCTCATCGTATCGGTCAGCCCGCGCTACAAGGACAAAGTCATGACGGTGATGGAGCAACTGGATCGGCCGCCGCCGCAGGTGATGATCCAGGTGATGATCGCCGAAGTGTCGCTGGATGATCGCTTTGAGATGGGACTGGAGTTCGCGCTGCAGGAATTGAAGTTCAGCGAGACGGCCGTTCCCGGCGGCAACGGCGTGCTGCAAAGCAGCCACTTCGACGTGGTCGGCGGCACGGACCTCGGCGCGGCCGGCAGCGGGCTGGGCGGGTTCTCGTTCACGATTACGGGTGAGGATTTCAATTTCCTCGTGCGCGCGCTTCAGGCCGACAGCCGGCTGGAAGTGATTCAGCGGCCGATGATCATGTGCCAGGACAATCAGCAGGCGCAGATTCTGATCGGCCAGCAGGTGCCGATCCCGCAGGGGACGTCGAGCTTCGCGGGTCAGGTGAACACGGCGGTGAGCTATCAGGAAGTCGGCGTGATTCTGCGGGTCGAACCGCACATCAACCCGGATGGATTTGTCTATATGCTCGTCGAGCCGGAGATCTCGTCGCTGACGGACTCGACGATTCAGATCGCTCCGGGTTCCTTCGCGCCGATCATCAACACGCGCAACGCATCGACGAGCGTGGCGGTGAAGGACGGTGAGACGGTCGTGATCGGCGGGTTGATCACCACGACGGAGAATCAGGCCGAGAGCAAGGTTCCGGTGCTGGGAGACATTCCCGGTTTGGGCATGCTGTTCCGCACGACGACGCGGCGAAAGAACAAGACGGAGTTGCTGATCGCGATGACGCCGCGCGTGGTGCGCACGGTGGAGGATGCGCGACGGATCAGCATCGAGGCGCGGGATATCTCCGGTTTGATCACGCCCGAGATGAAGCAAAGCCCGCTGATGGACAAGTTGCAGGTCAAGCCGGAGACGCCGTTCGAGGTGGAGGACATCGATCTCGCGCCGGATCTGGAGCCGGGCATCGAGCCGGTGCGTTTCGAGGGGCCGAGCGGCGAGCCGGAGGATCGGAAACCGTCGCAACCGAAGCCGCGCTACGGTCCGCAGGTGCCGCGGTACGGCCCGATGGTGCCCAGTGGCGAGGAGATTGTCGCGCGGCGAACGGCCGATCGCGCGGCAGCGGGGGTGAGCGAATGAAACGCCGAAACGTCGAACCGAAATCAAGCCGAAATGCCGGTTCTTCAGGAAGTCGAAACTGCGTATCGAAAGCTTTATTGATCCGCGGAACACCAATCGCCTGCGCGTTGGCGTGTCTGATTGGATCGCTGCCGGGGTGCATGCAACCGGTGGAGCCGGGGGTGACGACGTCGTTCAGCGCCGCGACGTCGAAAGGGGACGATCGCGAGCCACCGGTGGAGTCGAACATAGTCCGCGTGACGAAGTTTTTCAGCGCCGAGCCGTGGCTGTCGTTCTCGAATGATGGGACGAGCCGCGTGAACGGATTCAAGTGTTCGGTGTTTCTGGAAGGGCCTGGCAAGCCGCGCGGCGTGTTTGGTTCGGGAACGATCATCGTGTGCCTGTATCGCGTGGATCGCGATGGCGCCGGTCACGAGGTGGCGGTGCCGCTCCAGGAGTGGGAACTGCCGCCGGACCAGGCGTATCCGTGGCGCTGCAAGGAGCGCACGCTGCTGGGCTGGGGCTACGGTCTGCGACTGCAATGGCGCGATGATCTCGACTTGGAAGGCAAACAGATCGCGGTCGTGGTGAAGTACATCCGCGACGACGGCAAGACGCTTAGTTCGACGCGGCAGATGTTGAAAGTGCCGCGACGTGGCACGCAGATGCTGACGGTGCAACCGCAGAAGACGTAAGGCCCGGGGCTTGGAACCCGGGGTTGACGATTTGGCAGGGTGGGCATCGCCTGCCGGGCCTTTCGAGGCGATACCCGGTCTGCCCATTGCCCGGGTCGCGTGAGCGCTGCCCACGAATCTCCCATTTCATGGAGCCACGGTGTTGGATGAACAGCGGGCCGATGTAATCGACGGGCGGCCGCATGACGTGGTTCGGCGCGGTGCGGGCAGACGGGGTCTTCTTCATTTCCTTCTCATCTTTTGCGCGATCGGTGGGGCGGTGATCTGCGCCGTGCTGCTGGCGATGACGCTGCCGAGCGGGGGTGATTCGAATTCGGCCACGTTCGGTTCGCGGCTTTGCGCCCCCACGGCGCGGGTCAATTGCGATTATGTCCTCGCAAGCCGTTGGTCGAAGTTCCGCGGCATTTCCACGTCGCTGATCGGCTTTGCTTATTTCTGTGCCGCGGGTGTCTGGTTCGCTGCGATCGGTGTGCCGACGCATCGCGCGCGGCCGTGGCATCTTGTGCCCATGGCGCTGGTGCTGGTGGGTGCGGTGGTGTCGGCGTGGCTTGTGTACGTGATGGCGACGCGGCTGCCGGTGTGGTGCTCGTGGTGCCTGGCGGCGCACGGGGTGAACGGGCTGATGCTGGTGTTGACGGTGGTTGCGTGGCCGGGTCGTGCGGATGGCAAGCCGGCGCATCCGTTGACGGGGCGCGCGATCGGCGTGCTGGCGGGCTGCTTCGCGGCGGCGCTGGCGGCGGCGGTCGGGGCGTGGTCGGTGCAGTTGCAGGCGGCGGCGCGGCAGTATCAGCGGGAGTACCTGGCCGCGACGAACAACGCGGCGTACATCGCGTGGCGGTTGTCGCGCGAGCCGGTGCGGGAGATCGCCGTCGGGACGGATGCGCTCGCGCTCGGCGCGGCCGATGCGAAACATACGATTATCGTATTCAGTGATTTTGAGTGCGCGAAGTGCCGGCTGTTTGACCAGTATGCCCGGCGGCTGACGACGATTTATCCCGGTGCGGTTCGCATCGTGCTGAAGCATTATCCGATGTCGCCGCAGTGCAATGCGCAGGTGACGAGCGCGTTTCACTATTTCGCGTGCGACGCGGCGCGGGCGGCCGAGGCGGCGCGGCTGGCGGGCGACGCGGCCAAGGGGCTGGCGTATCACGACAAGCTGTACGACGTGGCCGGTTCGTTGGACGAAAAGCCGTACACGGCGCTCGCGAAGCATCTGGGAATCGACGCGGCAGCGTTTGAGCGGGCGATGGCATCGGACGACGTGATGCGCCGGATTGAGTCGGATGTCGCGCTGGCGGCCTCGCTGGGGGTCGAGGGCACGCCGGCGATTTTCCTCGACGGCCGACAACTGCGTACGAACTGGCACATCTTGACCGAGGGAGTGCAGCCGCAGGTGGATTTGAAGGCGACGGATGCGCTGTGGGCCGAATTGCTGGGCGTGTCCACGGCGGGCAGGTGAATGCTCCGCGGAGGCCGGCCCTCCGGCTAACAGTCAAATTGGGCAGCGCGCCCTATTGATTACCCGAGCTTGGTGAGGCGTTCGCAGAAGTTTCGGTCGGAGTCTCGCTCGCCGGTTCGGTCGCGGGTGCGGGCAATTCTTCATCGGGTTCGATAGCGCCGATGGCGATCAATCGCGCGTGGGCCTGGGCACCCCAGGTCGTGTCGGGATAGTTGCGATCGACGGTGCGGTAGTAATAGGCCGCGGCATTGATCTGGCGGATGCGTTCGTACCACTGGGCGACGCGGAAGTCCTTCTCGGCGCGGCTGTCACGGATGCGCGCCAGGGCCTGCGGCACGATGCTTTCCTCGGCGTCCTTTGGGTACTTGGCGCGGAAATCCTGCAAATAAACTTCCGCCTCCAGAAGATCGGCGTCGTCGAATTCCACGCCTGGGAAGCGCGCATAGGCAGATTCGCCGCATCGCAGCAGCGAAATCTTCGCGTAGCGCCCGCGGGCGAAATCGCGCAGCAGCCTGGCGTATGCCTCCTCGGCTTCTTCAAACTCGCCGGCCTGATAGTGATAGTCGGCCTTGAGCCGCAGGGCCTGCTCGGCGATCGGCGTTTCGCGGGCGTAGTCGTCGATGACGCGATCGAGCATTTGCAGCGCCTCTTCTCGGGCCGAGAGGTGCAGCGTGCCCTTCCAGATCTTCTGCTTGCGATCCTTGAAAAGCAGCATCTCGGCGATGATGAGGTGCTTGCGCAGCGCGCGGTCGGCTGATTCCGTGCCGGGCCAGCCTTCGACGATCTCCTTGAGCCATTCGTAGGCCCGGATGAGGTCGCCCGCCTTGGGCTTTTCATCTTCGGCGGAGATTTCGGTCTCGGCAGCGTAGAGCAGCGCCTCGGGCCATTTGGGCGATTCGGGATAGGCCTTCATCCATGCGGCGAAGGCTTTTCGCGCTTTCGCGTACTTGTTGCGCGCGAGCAGGAACCGGGCCAGCGCGAGATCGCCGTCCTCGGTACCGGGGATCGGCGGGGCGATGGCAATCCATTTGCCGGTGGCCGGGTCGTATTCGAGGCGGTCCTGGTAGAGGCCTTCGTCGTCGGGGTCGAGTGTCTGGGCGAAGGAGGGAGCATGCGTGGCGGCGACGACTGCGAACAAGGCGAGACAGGTTGCGGTGAGGGCTCTAGGCGACATCTGGCGGCTCCGCATTAACTTGCAATTCGGTTAACAGCAGGATTCTGCAAGAAGGGAATGGGAATGGCAAGTGTCAGCCGCCGGTGTACAAGCGCTCGCAGAATGTGTCTCGACAGGACGAGTAGGCGCGGCTCGAAAAAGGTCGAGCGTCGCGCGCGAGGGGCATGAGGCCTCGCAGATGACAGGGTGAGGGTCGCGACGCTCGTGATGAAGCCCACCCAAAGGTAAGTGTGCCACAGGCTCGCGGCGAGTCAATGGGATTGTGAATGAGAAAATCGGCGCAGGGGCGTGGCAAATGCACCGCGTTGAACGTGAGCGACGACTCGCGCGCTCGTTCGGCTGCGAAGGCGGTTCGCGTTGCAGGCTCGAGCGATCGATGCGACAATGGTATTGCGCGGGATCGCGCGAGTCATCGCCGAATCGCGCAGAGATTGAGGGCGTTCTCATGAGACGAATCCGTTACAAGCACCTGACGGTGTTGCTGGCGGCGTGCGTGGCCGCCGGCGGGATGTGGTTCCCCGGCGAGCCGCCGCCGAAAGGCGAATCCGCCTCGAAGCCCGCGGCGGCGCGGGGCAGTCGCGGTCGTACATCGCGTTTGACGCCGCGCGAGGAGGCGTTCAAGGCGGCGCTGGAGCACAGCGTGCTGGCGGGTTCGTGGCAGATGACGAAGCTGGGCGAGGCGGCAGTCGCGGGTGGGGCGGCGCGGCCGGCGGGATTGAGCGAGCCGCGCGAGGATAAATATACGATTGACGAAGTGAGCAAGTCGGTGGGGGACAACTGGGTGATTTCGGCGCGCGTGCAGTACGCCGACAAGGACGTGACCATTCCCGTTCCGGTGCAGGTGAAGTGGGCGGGCGATACGCCGGTCATCACGCTGGACAAGTCGCCGCTGCCGGGGCTGGGGACGTATTCGGCGCGCGTCGTGATCGACAACGGCTTTTACGCGGGGACGTGGTGCGGCGCGAACTACGGCGGCGTCATGAGCGGCCGCATCAACAAGCAGGACGCGGGCGAATCAGCCGGCGCGAAGCCAGCGACCTCCGCTCCGGTCTCCGGCAGCGCGCATCGCTGACCGAATCAAATCTTCTGCGGGATACTCTGTGGATCATTTTCAATATCGGGATGGGGCGTTGTGGTGCGAGCAGACGCCCGTGGTCCGGATCGCCGAGTCCATCGGCACGCCGGCGTTCATTTATTCGGCGGCCACGCTGCGTGACCACTATCGCCGGCTGGCAGAGGGCTTCGCGCCGCTGCGGCCGATCATCTGCTACTCGATCAAGAGCTGTGCGAACCTTCACGTGTGCCGATTGCTGCGCGAGCTGGGCGCGGGGTTCGATGTCGTCTCGGGCGGCGAGTTGGCGCGGGCGCTGGAGGCCGGCGGGGACCCGGCGAAGATCGTATTCGCCGGGGTCGGCAAGACGGATGACGAGATTCGCGCCGGGATCGAATCCGGCATCGGCTGGTTCAACATCGAGAGTGAGGCGGAGCTGGAGAACCTGTCGGCGATCAGCGCGAAGCTGGGCCGCCCGGTTCGCGCGGCGCTGCGTGTGAATCCCGATGTGGACCCGAAGACGCACCGCTACACCAGCACGGGCAAGAAGGAGACGAAGTTCGGCGTTGATCTGGAACGCGCCCGGCGGGTCTTCGAGACCTTCGGTCGCGGTGCACAGGTGCAACTGACCGGCATCCACCTGCATATCGGCTCGCCGGTGAATGATGTTTCGTCGTACGTCTCGGCCGTGACGAAGGCCACCCGGCTGATTGACGAGCTTCGCGCGGCGGGATTCGCGCTCGACATGCTGGACATCGGCGGCGGGTTCGGCGCGCACTACCGCGGAAGCGAAGCGCCCGATGCGCAGGCGTACGCAAAGGCCATCGTGCCGCTGGTCGAGCCGTACGTGGCGCAGGGCGGATTGCAGGTGGTGATCGAGCCGGGTCGATCGATCTCCGGCAACGCGGGGATCCTGCTTTCGCGCGTGCTGTATCGTAAACGGGGCGGCGAGCGGGAATTTCTCATCATCGACGCGGGCATGACGGAATTGATCCGCCCCGCGTTGTATGAGGCGTATCACTTCATGTGGCCGGTCGCGCCGGCGGCAGGCTTCGTGCCCGAACCGCGCGGCGAATCGGCGCGAGCCGATGGGATGGTGCTGTACGATGTCGTCGGGCCGATTTGCGAGAGCGGCGATTTTCTCGCGAAGGAGCGCCGCCTGCCGCCCATGGAACGCGGCGATCTGCTGGCCGTCTTCACGGCCGGCGCGTACGGCATGGTCATGGCAAGCAATTACAACTCGCGCGGGCGCCCGCCGGAGGTGCTGGTGGAAGGCGATTCGTGGCGGGTGATCCGCCGGCGCGAATCGTACGATGATCTGGTCGGGCTGGAGCGATCGACTCCGAACGGCTAATCGCCGTCATCATCGGACTTTTCTTCTTCCTCGGATTCGTCATTCGACGCTTCACCGTCATCTGAACCGTCCTCGGATTCATCCTCGTCCGATGATGCTTTGTCGTCGGAATCGTCGCTTTCCGAGTCGTCTTCGCCGGCGGCCTCCTCGGTGGCAGCCGGTGGCTGGGTCGCGCCGGCCGGCGGCGGGCCGCCCATCGCGCCGGCGAGTGTCTTCATTCCGACACGCTGCCAGAACCCGCCCCCCGCGCCCGGGGGCATTTGCCGCGGTGCGGCGGGGCGAGCGCCGGCCGAGGCGGGTCGTGCGGCGGCTGGCCTGGGCTTCGCCGGCGTTACGTCCGCGTCGGCACCGGATTCGTTCGCGGCTCCCTCGGGCCTGGCTGCGGTCGCGCCGGACTTCTTGCGGAAGGACTCGAACGGTTCGTAGGAGACTTTTCGCGCCGGCGCGGTTTTCACCTGTGCCTGATCGATGACATAGCCTTCGTCGTAGCCGGGTTGACCGGCGGGCATCAGTCCCGCGACGGCCGTCTGGGCCGTGCGCCGGGGTTCGGGTTTGTTCTCACAGCCGGCGAGCGCGACCGCGATCAGCGCGGCGGCGAGGGCGAATGGAGGGCGAGGCGGGCGCATGGCGGCAGTTCCTGTTCGCAACAAGTTCAATCGTATCCCCCGGCTTGCAGTCCTTTAGAGTCTAAGGCGGCAGCGGGCAGGTCGTCAATCATGGAGGGCGCTTATCGGGCGTGGGGAACCAAACGCCAAAACGCTGAATGTTAACAGGAGATTCAGGAGCCGATCGCGCGAGCGATCGAATGGCGGACCAGACAGGATGCCGGTTCGATTGTTCGCGCAATCGGCTCGTTGGTGCGGTTACGGGCGAATGCTTTCGGCACCCTGCAACAGGAGGCCGATCAGTTCTGACGCTCGCGGCTCGGCGATGAATTCGACGTGGCCGTCGATGAAGAGAAAACAGGCGCCGCCTTCTTGAGGTGTTCGCTCCGCGAGGATGATTTCGCGCGGGTCGCTCTTCGATGTCAGCCCCGGGCGATACACCACATAGGCCGAGCGATCGAGGTCGGATGGTTCCTGGGGTTTCTCGCCCGTGTAGGGGTTTTGGAATTGATCGAGTGAGATCACGCCTTCGCGCAACAGCGTACTCAAATCAGGCGGGAATGCGTCCTTGTGACGTTGCGCATACGAATGAATACCCATGCCGATGCCGCGCAGATTAGCCATACTCGCGGCCTTCTGGGCCTCGATTCGTGCTGCGCTGACGGATGACACGAGCGTGGAAATCAACATCGCCGCCGCTTCGCCGCCGTCCACGGGCGCCTCGCCGCCGTCGGCCAGCGTATTGGCGTTGGTATCCTCGGCGTCGCGGTCGCGTCCTGGTCGATCCGTGCCGCCGGGCAGGTCCCATCGGAAGTTAATCCGCGCCAAGTTGTCTTGATTCGTGAGGCTGACGCCGACCGCTCCCCCGGCGAGCAGGCGCGTCAAGGCGGGCGGCACGGCCATGAGCGCCATCGGGGCCTTCTGCCGAAGCACTCCAAGGTCCACCATGAACGCCATCTGGTTGGCCTCGCCGAGCGCCTGGTAGAGCCGCTGGAGGTTTTTTGACACGGGGCGTTCGCCGCCGCGGGCCGCGGCCAATTGCGCGACGGTGCGCGGGCTGTCGCCGATGATCCATCGGTTCGCGGCGGTAGTCATGACGAATGGGGGCGCGGTGCACTGACGCAAGTTGAAGTTGTCGCGCCGGATTGTTTTGAGAGGCAATTCGAAGTGCGCGGTGAGACGGTCGCACGCCGCGTTGAACGTCGCTTCGTCGGCGAGCGGGCAGACGACGGCCCAGCCGATGGGCGGCATCTGCGTGAAATCGACGCGGACGCCGAAAGTGATCTCACCAGCAATGTTCGCCGCGATGTCGTTCTTCCAATCAACTCCGGTCTCGGTCTGAAACGTCGCCAGGTCCTCGCGATATTCCTCGCCGATGGTCGGATCGAAGCGATCGGTGATCGCGTAGATGCCGTCGGCCAGCGCGGAGAAACTCGGAATCGCGATGCGCCCAACGGCGACGAAGTCATCGGGGAACGAGCCGATGGCCGCCGATGGCGTCGCCGGCTGCTGCAACACGCGGGCGATGCCTTCACACCGATCAACGAGTGCGAGCGTCACCTGCGCCGAGAGGGCGCTGCGCGTCCAGTGCAACTCCATCACCGCAGATAGCAGATCGTCGGGGTTGAGGATGGTGTGCAGCACGGCCTCGCCGGTGTTGGGCTTTGGCTTGTCGAATTGCTGCCGGAGCCAATTCGGGTTGAAGATGACCCGCGCGGTGAAATCCTTCTCCAGCCTGGCGATGGTGCGGCGCGAGCCGGGGAGCTGCACCCATTTCTTCGCCGGGAACTCGCCGCGCAGCCAATGCTGCACGCGTTGCGGTCGCGTGCTGCCGAAGGCGATGCGATCGCGCACGGAATACGCAAAGACGGTTTCGTCGCGCCGGGCGTCGGTGATGCGGCGAATCGTGGCCGACGCCTCCAGTTTGATGCGCCCCGGTTCGTTTCCGATGGCTTCGATCGCGGGGATCAGCGATTTCTCCACCCACTCATCGAACGCGCCGGCATCGCCGCCCAGTTCGAATGCGACATCCGTAATCATTTCCTTCTGCTTTTCCGTCTGCGGCGTCAGCGCGAGCGCGACGCGGCCGGGGAACTTGCGAATGGCGGCCTCGATTTTATTGGCCGCTGCGGGTATTTCCGTGATGCCCTTCAGAATGCCCTCGAGCTGCTTCGGCGGAAAGACGCGGTCCAGCCGCTCCAGTTGCACCGCGATGGCAACGTCATCGGCGATGGTTTCCAGCAGCGGGTCGGCCGCGCGGGCCGGCGCGACGGCGTAAAGCATGAGCAACGAGCCGAACGCGCAAGCGATCAAAAGCCCGCTGATACCGCTGCGAGTTTGAAGTCGTCGCGTCGTCATGGGCGTTGCTCCTTCGCGGCGGCTCGCTGTTTGGCCGTGGGGATGGCGTCGAGGCGCTTCTTGAGTTCGGCGAACAAGTCTTCGAGCGGTTTGAGTTCTTTCGCCAACGCGGCGTCGTTGCCCGCAGCGCGTAATCGCTGAATCGACTCGCCCCGCGCGGCTTCGAAGGACACGGCCTGCGATTCCAGCGAGCGAAGCACGCCCTCCGCGGCGTTGCGCTGGCCCTCGTCGAGCGCGTGCGCGGCGGCGAATGCATCGACGTATTTTCGCCAGTCGCTCGCGCGGCGGTTGACGATCACCGGCACCTTGCGCTTGGCACGGATCTGTTCGTCGTTCTTGCTGTTTACCGGCTCGAGACCGGTATAACCCGCGCCGCCTGGCCCGATGGAGTACTCCAGCTCCAGGCCGGTCATCGGGTCGATGGGAACGGCGGGCAGTTGGGCCGGCACGAGGGCCGAGAGCGTCGGCGGGAGCTGCCCATGTTCGAGCTTGTACGCCTGCGCTGCGAGGGCGACCCGGGTGCGCAGCGCATTGCTCTGGTGGCGCAGTGATATTTCATAGACGCGCGTCAGCGATGGCACCATCACCCGCGCGGGCACGCTCCACGGGGGAATCTGCGCGAGCGCCTGCTCTTCGTTGATTGTGGGAATTCCGCCGCCTGCGGTCGCGCGGCTCTGTTCGAGGATGTTGTCGTAGAACCCGCGGACGTGCCGACGGACGGCGCGATCCGGGAAATGGACCTTCTTGAGTGCGAGGGCAAGTCGACCAAATCCCGTCTCCTTGGAGGAATCGGATGTCGGGTCGAAGAGTGCGCCGTCGCTGAAGAGCGCCAGCGGGCCGGCTTGCCGCATCAGATCGTCTACCATTGACTCGCTCACGGCGCGCTCGCGGACCAGAAGGTCTTCCGACGTGGCGAAACGCTCGGCAACGGCCTGCATCTCGGCGTTGAGCCGCGCGAGTTGCTCCGGCGTGAACTTGCCCGTTTCGGCGGCCTTGCGAATGCGGTTGGTGGATAGTTCGCGCACGGCGATTCCGACCATTCCCTCGATCAGCGTAATGCCATCGGCGAACTGGGCGCTCATCCTTTGAACATTGGCGAAGTCATTCACCGCGCCGTCCCCGTCGCCGGTGTTCAGTTTCCGTTCTGCTTCGGCACAGAGCAACTTTGCGATCAGCCGATAGTCGGAGAGTTGGGGCAAAAGCGTTGCATAGAGTGATGCATTGGTTTCTCCAAAGAGCGGCATGGAATAAGCGGGCATCTGGGCGGCCGATCGCGCCAGGTCCAGGGCGGCCTTGTTCTGCTCGAACCACTGTGAAAGGCGATCACCGGTCGGGCCTTGAGGCCACTTGCCCATTTGAGCGTCGTTCCACGCCTTGCCGAACTCCTCGTCCTGCGGCATGGGGACCATCGCATTGATAGCGTCGATATAGACATACGCCGCGTTCTGGTCGCGTGGAACGTCCTTCACGGTGATCCCCCGCGCGCGAAGCTGCTCCGCCGGATACACTTTGTACGTCTGGCCCTTGATGACGATCGTTTCCTGCTCGGCGACCGCCGGCGGGGGCGCTTGTGCGGGCTGAATCGCCAGAGTGGTTCGAGGTCCAATGACACCGGCGAGGATCGCGCACACGCGAGCGCTGTACCACCGAGCAGGTCGCAAGCGGCTTCGGTGAACAAAAAGAATCGGCCCTTGGGGTCGTTTTACGGCACTTCGTTTCTGGGCGAACAAGCTCATGGCAGGAGATCTCCGCTGTGCGGCGACGCCGCCTCCTCCAGGCTATTCTCTCCCCCCCCAATCGGCCCCCCGGTTGGTTGTGAACGTCCAGATATGATGCAACATGTTGAGGACGATATCAATGGCAAGGGGCCTTTTGCGGGTCGGCGGGCCGAGCATTCGTTGACATGCTATACTTGCCGAAACGAGGAGCCGGCTGGGCGGCAATGTCTCAAAAAACCGCGCGGGACGTCGAGACAAAGGCTGACAATTTCATGCACGGGGTTCGATTTAATTGGCTGGGTCGCGCCGCACTGACCCTGTTCATCGCGACCTTGGTCGGTTGCGACACGATGAGCGGCAGTTTGCCCGGCGGGAACGACCCGGCGCAGAACGGCGGCCTCGTCAGCAGCGAAACGCCTCCGCCCGGCTCGACACCCTCCGTCGCGGCCTCGCTGCTTGAGCAGCTTACGCTGGAGCGGATCAATCGCGCGCGGCTCCGACCCGGCCCGGAGGCGGCGCGATACGGCATCGCCATCGACGAGGGAATTCCCGGTCAATTGAGTACGACCCCTAAGCCGGCCGTGGCGCTGAATGCCGCCTTGAGCACGGCCGCGCGTCTGCACGCGCAGGACATGCTGGCGAACGATTACTTCGGGCACAACAATTTGAGCGGAAAGACGCCGTTTGATCGGATCAATGCGGCGGGGTACGCGTTCACGACGGCCGGGGAGAATCTCGCGTGGCGGGGGACGACGGGCAATCTCGACCCGGTAGGCGGCACGGAGCAGCAGCATCAGGATTTGTTTGTTGATACGGGGATCGACGGGCGCGGGCACCGCGTGACGATGCTGAACCGCAATTTCCGCGAGATCGGGCTGGCGATTGTGCGTGGGAACTTCACGCGCGAGGGAATCACGTACGACTCGCTGATGCAGGCGCAGGAATACGCGACGTCGCTCGACGACGCGGTTTTCGTGCTGGGTGTGGTGTATAACGACGCGAATCAAAATGCACAGTACGACCACGGTGAGGGCATCGCCAATTCATCGGTTCGGCTCGGTGACGTGGTGAAGGCGACCAACATCGCGGGCGGCTATTCGTTCGCCGTGACCAGTCCGGGGACGTACACGCTGCGCTTTGCCAGCAATGCCAGCGTGACCGTGCGGATTGACTTCGGCGGCCACAACATCAAGGTCGATCACGTCGGCGCGAATACGATCATCGTGAATCACGGTCTCGGTCCGTTGAATTAGCCCGCTCGCATTCTTCACCTGAAATCCAGGGATCCGATCGCGCGAGCGATCGGGATTCCCGGGCTGCGACAGGCCGTCGCAGGCCGAATAGAATGCTTTGCATGGCCGGACACGGGTCAAGAACGGTACACGTTCACAGCGTCGCCGAGGCGTACTTGTACCTTCAGATCACCCCGTGCGGACGATGCGGGCGCGGGCCGGTTCGCACGCAGGGTGAGCTAACGCGTCGCGGCGAGCGAGCAGGAGCGTACGAGGTAATCGTCCGTTGCGAGGCCTGCCAGGCCTCCGATGTGAAGGCATTTGTAATTTCTCCGCCGCCGACGCGCGAGAGCGGCGAGCGCAACATCATCAACGACACGTCAGAGCGATCGTCGGCGGTTGATCTGCTCGGCTGGCTGACGTTGTTTCGGTCGATTCTTGAGGCGTCGGAGAAGGCGGCCGACAAGGCGACGGCGCGTGCGCTGGCGTGGGAGGCGGCCCAGTGCCTCGACGAGGCACTGAAGTTCTACGACGCGGACAACGAGATGCCGCCGGCGGATGCGTTCTTCAGCGAGGCATCACGGCAGCGGTTCCGCGAGCATCCGCAGCATTTCGCGCGAAGCAAGTGGATGGAGCGGCGGCTCAAGCTTCCCAACGCGACGGTGCGTACCACGAGCGCGCCGCGGCGCAAGTGGTGGCAGTTCTGGAAATGATTTGTTTTACTTGAACAACGGGCCGGGCGCCTGGGCCGCGCGATCCACGACAATCGTATTCTCGCCGTATTCCGACGAGACGGCATCGCTTTCAGTCGCCTTGCCGCCGCGGCCTGACTTCTTGCCGGCCTTTCCAGGGGTTTTCCCGCCGCGCGCGGGGTTCGTTCTTTCGCCGCCGATCAGCTCGACCTCTTCGTCCGCCCGCGCGGTGACTTTCTTCGCGATGGCGAGCAGTTGATCGGTCAGTTCCTGCTTGTTGATCCGCTTGATCGCGGCGACGGAGTTGACCAGTTCGCCGATGTAGCGCTGAAAGATGCTTCGCCGGTCCGACTCGTACTTCTGCTTCTTGCGGCGGTTGAGATAGGCCTGCAACTTTCGCCCGCAGTCCTGCACCGCCAGTTTGATCTCCTTGCGAATCTCGTCGTAATCCGCAACGGCTTCCTTGCCCTCGCTGGTGAACGGCACCCAGACCGACGCCATGTGCACGAAAATCGCCAGCGGCCCCTGCGGCAGCGCGCCCCCCGGTTGCGACAAGCCATAGCGACGCCAGTCTGTTTCCGTCACCGCCTTGGTGATGCAGCACCCGCCCGGCTGAAACAGAAGCGGCACACGGTTGGCGAAGCGCAGCAGTTTCGCCGTCGACGGGGCCTTCGACTCGGTGACGACCTTGCCGCGGCGCACGACGGCTTCGTTCGTCTGTTTCGCCTGCTCCTCTTCGGCCGACGGATCGGGGCCGAGTTCCCCGCCGTAGGCCAGCCCCACTTCGATCTGAAACGGATTGCCGCGATAGACGGCCGGGGGGCGTGTGGTCGCGGTGAAGAACTCGGCCCGGACGCCCTTGAGCAGCCCGGCCAACACCTGTTTCTCGCCGATCGGCGAGAGGCAGTTCGTCGCCGGGGCGCGGATCGGCGTCTCCTGCATGGCTTTGTAGAGGGTCTCCGCTTCGTGCGTGCCGATGCGGTGCGGGTTGGACCGGGCGCTGACGCCCGCCTTCTCACAAATGGTCGACGCCGTGCCGACGCTGACGCGCGAGAACTCGTGCGAAAGGAACTGCGACATCGTCTTGGCACGCGTGTCCTTGAGCATCTTGATCAGCACGCCCAGCTCGATGCCGTAGGGGTGCGGCTTGATCTCCACGGCCGGCGCGGGAGCGACGTCCGTCCCGCGCGGCAGCTCGATCACCGCGCCTTCGGGATCGACGAACTCGAACCGCGCGTGCGGATTGGCAATGGCCGTCAGCTCCAGGTACTCGTCGACCGACGCACGGCCCTTTTGATACGTCGCGACCAGCTCGATCGTCACTTCCGTTCCGTGGTCCCAATCCACGTTGATCGTCTTCTCCTTGACGATCTGCGGGTCGTTCGTCTTGGTGTTGATCTGAAGCTCGTAATAATGCGCGTCGGCCCGCTTGCCCGTGCGCGACGTGATCCGCACGCTCTTGCCGGTCGTCAGCAGGCCGTACATGCCCGCGGCCGAAATGCCGATGCCCTGCTGCCCACGCGACATTTTCAATCGGTGGAACTTCGAGCCGTACAGCAGCTTGCCGAACACGTTCGGGATTTGCTGCTTCACGATGCCGGGCCCGTTGTCGCGCACCGTCACGGCGTAACGCTCGGCGTCGGTCTGTGAAATGCGCACGTGGATGTCGGGAAGAATCCCCGCTTCTTCGCACGCGTCGAGACTGTTGTCCACCGCTTCCTTGACCGTTGTCAGCAGCGCCTTGCGCTTGTTGTCAAAGCCCAGCAGGTGGCGATTCTTCGCGAAGAACTCGGAAACGGAAATTTCCCGCTGCGATTTCGACATCGACTCGGCCGTGGCGAAGCCGGACTTCGCCCCGCGACGCTTGTCCGTGCCCGATTCCTCGCGTGCGCGAACGGCCTTCGACGGCTTGTCGGACTTGGCATGGTGATCTTTTGACTTGGTGCCGGACGTGGCGGGCATGGGGGACTCCGCAGGCGTTGCGGCTGATTCGTCCTGGCCGAACGGCAATTGCAGTTGGTCTTTGGCTTTGGGTCGGGGTCGGTTCAGGGTGGCGGAGCCGGCCATCCGTGGCCTCCGTGGTTACTGGATCAATCGTGTTCGTCAGCGGGCGGGATTGACCCGCAACGCGATCGATAGTGTATCGGCCGTCGTGTGTGGCGGGCAAGCGTGACGGGCGTTTGCAGGCTTGTTCGTGAAAGGAACTTAGGGCTGCTCGAGGGCGGATCGGGGGACCACGCGCCGAAGGTCATGCTGCGTCGGACAGCGGACGATAGGGAGATGATTGCCGGCATGGGCACGGAGGCCGGGTTTTCGGACGAAGGGAGTTCAGCAATGAATCGACGTCATGGCGATGCGAAGAATCGCACGGCGGCGGCGCGATACCAGGCGGGCCTCGCGGCTTACGAGCGCGCCGACTATGCCGCGGCGATTGAGCAATTGGCCCCGCTGGAGACCGAGCGCGGGCTGCCGGCAACGCTGGCGAAATTTTATCTTGCGCAATCGCACATTCACGTCGGCATCACGGCGTTGCGCGCGCAAGACCATACGACCGCCGCGCGTCATTTCCTTGCGGCGCGGCGAATCAACCCGGATGCGAAAGGTTTGCCGGAGTACCTCGCGGCCTGCCACGCGGTCGGCGGCCGGTTCGATCTGGCGGCGGCCGAGATGGAACGCGGCCTCGACGCCGGCTCACGCGAGCGGACGTTGCCGATCCGCCTGGCGCACGCGTTTGTGAAGGACGGGCAGGTGGATCGCGCGGTCGAGACGCTGACCGAGGCGATTCGCACGCAGCCGCATCGCGCGGACCTGCCGTACCAACTGGGTGTCATCCTTGCGGGATTCGATCGACACGCGGAGGCCGAGACGGCGTTGCGCGCGGCGGCGAGGCTCGCCCCGACCGACGCGGCCATTCGATTGCAATGGGGGCTTGTGCTGGCGAGCATCGGCGACGTGGTCGGAAGCCTGCGCGAGTTGTCCGCGGCGCAGAAGCTGCGACCGCGCGATGCCTACGCAGGCTGGCTGCTGACGCTGGCGTCGCAGGCGGCGCGGGTGGCGGTCGAGCCGGCGGCGTTGTCGCGCCAGGAACTGGACGACAACGGACTGGATGCGCTGGGCGAAGTCGCGGCGGCCGATCCGGAATTTGTGGAGGCGTTCCTTCTGCTGCCGGCGTCGGACGTGGATGGTTCGGTGTTCGGCATGCTGGCGGCAACGCTCGAGCGGGCGCTGGCGCGGCATCCGGAGTACGCCGATCTGCACTATCACTGCTCGCGCGTGTACGCGCGGCTGGGGCGCACCGACGATGCGATCACCTCGGCGCAGCGCGCGACGGCGATCAATCCGCGCTACGTTCAAGCGCTGATTCAGTTGGGCCGACTGTACGCGCAGACGCATCGCTCCGTGGCGGCGATCGAGCGGCTTCAGGCGGCCATAGCCAGCGGCGGCGACTACCCCGACGTGCATTACCTGATGGGCGAGTTGTATCGGCAGCGCGGGCAGCGCGTGGAAGCGCGCGAACGTTACGAACGTGCACTGGAATTGAATGCGAACTTCGGCGCAGCGCGCAAGGCGCTGGCGCTGGTGGGCATGGATTGACAGGGGGAAGACCGATGTCTCATATTCTCGAAGCGCTGGGAAGGGGCCTGATCGCTCATCTACACGGTGCGTTCGGTGCGATCCTCGGTGGCGATGAACCCGTGGACTCGATCGGCGCGCTGGAAGCGGCCTGGAGGGCCGATCCGGCCGATCCGCGACTGGGGATTCGCCTTGGCGGGCGATACCTTCGGCGGGACAATCCCACCGCGGCGCGAGCGGTGTTTGAGCAGATCCTCGCGCGCGATCCCGCACACCTCGCCGCGCGACTGGGACTGGCCTGTGCCTTGGACGAGTTGAACCAGATCGAGCAGGCCATGGAGCATCTGCGTGCCGCCCAGCGAACCGAGCCGGTCAACCCGGCCGTGTTGTTCTGCATGGGATACTGTTACGAGCGCTTGGGCAGCCGTGACGAAGCGGCGTCGTATTACCGTGATTCGATTTCGATCTGCCCGACGCTGCGCAATGCGTACGAGCGACTGGCGGCCATTGCGATTTCGCAGGGGCGGATCGGTGACGCGATCGAACAATATTCGAAACTGGCGGAGCTGGACCCCGAGCAGACCGACGTTCACCTGACGCTAGCGAACCTGTTGTTGAAGTCGGGCGACGCAAACGGCGCGATCGCGCGCTACGAGTACGCCTTGGCGCTCGCGCCCGAGAACTGGACCGCCTACAACGACGCGGCGAAGGCCTACGAGGAAGCCGGCCTGTTTCGTGAAGCCATCGAGCATCTGCACAAGACGCTGGAACTGGAACCGGAGCAGGCCGAGACGCGGCTGCGACTGGGTGATCTCTACGCGCGAATCGGAAATGACTCGGCGGCGACGGCGCAGTATGAACAGGCGGCCCAACTCTCGCCGGAGTGCCTGGAGGCCAACGTCAAGCTCGGGACGCAGCATCTCCGCGCCGGGCGTTTCGAGGAAGCGGCCAAGTGGTTCACGCAGGGCATCGAGATCAACGATCGCCTGCTGGGCGCGTACGTCGGAATCGGCATGGCGCAACACGCGCTCGGCCGCACGGAACAAGCCATGAGCTCGCTTGAGATGGCTCGAAACATCGAGCCGAACAGCACGCTGCTCTTTTCCGAAGTGGCGCGCATGCACCTGAAGGCGGCCGTGGGGCGGGAGGCCAATCGCTGCTTCGGCAGCGTCGATGCACGCACCGAGCCGGAGGCGTCCGCCGACGGGGCGAGCGATCTTGTCTCCGAACAGATCGAGCGGCTGCGCGAAGCGATCAAGATCAGCCCGAATCACGCGGACATGCACTATCGGCTGGGCCTGTTGTTCAAGAATCGCGGTCAGCTGGAGGACGCGGTCGAGCAGTTCCGCGAGGCGACGACGATCAACCCGACCTACATGAAGGCGCTGGTCAAACTCGGTCTGACGCTGGCGGACCTGGACCGCACCGACGAAGCGATCGACGTACTCCGCCGCGCGATGGATGTGCACCCCGACTACCTCGACCTGCACTATCAGCTCGGGCTGCTCTTTGCCCAGCGGCATCAGTTCGAAATCGCCGTCGAGCACTTCGAGAAGGCGGTGGCCGCGCGGCCGCAGAACGTGGATTTCCAGGCGAATCTCGCGCTGGCGCTTCAGAACATGGGGCTGATCGATCGTGCGACGGCGAGCTGGCAGATCGTCCACGATCTCGCGCCGGACTCGGAGTATGCGAGCAAGGCGCGCCTGGCGCTGGCCAAGGCCAAGCAGGTGTGAGGCGACACTCGAGATTCGCAGGCGACGTGGATCAACCGCTGGTCGCCGTTGCCCGATCCCGCTAAGCTGGCGGGCATGTTGCCGGCGTTTCTTGCACAATTCGCGGCGGGTTGTTTTCTCATCGTCTCCGTTTCCGCCCTGGGCTTGTCAGGCTGGAAGTATGTCCGACTGATGGCGGCTGTGTGTCTGGCAATGGTCTTTCTGGCCGGTGCGATGCTGCTGCGCGAGGCCGGCTGGCCGCGCGGTGACGCGATGCAAATGACGGCGGTGGGGGGATTGGCGGCCGCGGCCGTTGCCAGCGCTGTATGGCTGTTCCTGAATGCAGCGCAGACGGATCGCATCGGCGTGTCGCAGCGCTGGGCGGCGGCGCTGGGTGGGGCGGGAGCGATGAGCGCGGCCGTGGCGCTGGCGCTGCATCGAGACGTATTGCTTCTTTCGACGCGCGCCGCGCCGAGCTGGGCGCTGGTCGTGTCGACCGTGCTGGGCGCGATGCTGCTGGGCACCGTGACCAGCGCGATGCTGCTGGGCCATCGTTACCTGACGGATACGGACATGCCCATCGCGCCGCTTCGGCTGCTGGCGCGGCTGCACCTGGCGGCGGTGGGGGCGCGGTCGATCTGGGTCGTGGCGATGCTCGTGCCCGTGGTGGCCGGTTCGCAGCGCCCGGCGGGTGACGTGATCTGGTTCTGGCTGATGATCTGCGTGCGCGGCGGGCTGGGCGTCATCGGCGTGGCCGTGTTCGCGTGGATGGCGTGGGACTGCGTGAAGCATCGCGCAACGCAATCGGCGACGGCGCTCTTCTACCTCTCGATGGTGCTGGTCTTTCTCGGCGAGCTCGCGGGGCAATACCTCTCGCGCGTGGCGGCGCTGGCGGTGTAGATTCACCTCTGGCGTCTGCGTCAAACGGGGTAGGTCGAGCCTGACAAGCAGGCGGAAAGCGGGGGCAGGCTCCGTTGACTGAATCAAACCCGTTCATCCTCGCCGTTTCACCATTGCGTTGATCCAGATCGGCGCGTAGGGCGGCGTGCAGCCCTTCGAAACCGGCCAGTCTTTATACAGGCCGATCTTCTCGCCGATGGCGAGGGCGCGCTTGCGGTGTTTGGGATGGTGAATGCCGATCTCCGCCAGCGTGGTGTTCATCGTCCATTGCACCAGGGGGTCGGCCTTCGCCATTTCCGATTCGATGCGATCCAGCAGCGCCGGGAGGTCCAGACCGTCGGGATCCTTCACCACGCGCCCGGCGGTCAGTCCCCAGCCGAATCGCGCGGCCATGGGGTGGTTGGTCGTCATCCATTTCTGGCGGAGCGTCTCCTTTTCGGGGTGGACCTTCACGACGTAGGAGTGCAGCCAGTCCGCCACATGGGCGAAAGCGGCGGATTTCACCAGCTTCTCCAGATCCCGCGCCGAGAGGGATTTCGGTTGAAGAATCAGGACCGCCAGGAGCTGGGCGTCGACGTTGCCGGTCTTCCAAAGCTCCAGCCCCAGCTCGTGGTTGATCTTGATCTTCCTGGCGAGCTTTCGAATATCGCCGTGCAGGACGCCGAACTGATTCTTGCCGGCGCCGTACCTGGTGTTGTGCGCGCGCACTTTTTCATTGCCGAGCGCTTTGAGTTGCTTGATCACTTCCTGGGCAGTCATGCGGGGTTCCTTTCGCATCGGGACACGAGCCGGTTCGATGGACGACGCCCCCCACGGCGGAACGGCTTGGCGTCGTGATGGCGCGAGCCGGCCGGCCTGGGAAACGCTGGGATTCGACGGGGTGGTTACATGTCCGGCGGGCCGGCGAAATTGGGCTGCCAGATCGTGCCGTCCATGCCATAAATAATACGAGTGTCAAAATATCCGTGCTGGGCGTGGCCATCGGCGAAGCCGGCGCTCCAGGTGGAGAACTTGCGATGCCAGCCGAAGCGCGGCGTGCCGGCCTGGCTCTGGGCATGCGTGGGGGCCGCCGAGTGCAGCGAGGCGTACATGCCCTGTTCCATCCAGAAGATGAATCGCGCCGCGCCGCCTCCGACCATGTGCTTGGCGATGCGGGCATTGGCCGCGTCGCGACGATCGGCGTTGTTCAACGGGCCGTTGAAGTTGTTGCCGAAATAACCCTGATAGAAACGCGTATTCAGCGTAAAGCTGCTGCCGTTGGACTGCCACGAACTGACCGATTGCTCCGGGTCCAGATCGACCGGATCACCGGCAATCGAAACCGTCATCGCGGAACGATCCCCCGGGCAGATGAAAGACTTGATGAGATCTCGCCCGCGCACCGAGAGATTCAGCAGATCCGCAGTCGCCGTGCGATCGATGAATTTGTTCAATGGGCGAATCTGCGCCGGATAGGCATTGGAATCGCGATTCTGCCAGTTCCCGTCAGTGGTATCCGGCGCCGGCGCACGAAAGCCGCCAAAGACCCAGGGCGTGACAAAGTTGATGTTGTTGAACTGTTCGTGGACCGGCATCTGATACCACGGTACCAGGCCGTGATTGCCGCTGTCGTCAAAATACATCTGGCTGCCCTTGAGAATCTCACGCAGATTGTTGATGCAGGCAGCCTTGGTGCCCTCGTTTTTGGCCTTGTTCAGCGCGGGGATCAGGATCGAAATCATCAGGGCGATGATTGCGATGGCGACCAGCAATTCGATCAAAGTGAACGCACCTCGCGCGTCAACACCCTCCCGTTGGCGGCCAAGCCGTGTATGGAACTCCATCGTTTCACCCTCCAGGCTGTGTCAAGTATAACCCAGCGCGGGCCGAAACCTCCCGAATTCAGCGGTCTCCGGGATGATCGACCGCGCAGAGAATGAACGCGGCATGACCGGAATCGGTCGTCAGATCGCGCGGCGAACCCGCTGGGTGCCTTCTTCGCGGACGCCTTCTTCGACCCCTTGTTCCTCTTCCTGAACGTCTTCGGGGGCCTTGGGTTTGGCGTCCGGATGGCACTTCGGGCATACGCCGGTCGAATTGGGCACTTCGGCACCAAAGTAAGCCGTGCCGCACTCTTCGCAGATATTCGCACGCCAAGCTTCACGCGCTTTGCACTGTGGGCAGAGCAGCGGCGGCAGATTGTTCGGGACTTTCTGCGCGGCCTCGAACTCTTCCTTGCTGTTCAACTCGAACTGGTGGTTGCACGCGGCACACAGCCAGGGAGACTTGGGATCATCCGCCGCCACCTCGATCGGCTCCTGATCCTTGTTGCACATGAATGTAATAATGCCCGCCAGGGCGATCGCCCCGACAATGATTCCAATCTTGACCTTCTGCATCGCGGTTCACTCCCGGCAGTTGTTGTAAAACGATTGCCGCAAAGAGTATAAGGGCCGAACAAAAACCCTGTCCACACAGGTGCGCCGCCTTGTTGCGCTCCCGTGGCGACCGGCCTGTTCGGCGGGCGTTCAGGGCTGCCAAATGGTCCCGCCCAGCCCGAATACCAGCCGCGTATCGTAATAGCCGTAGTCCGCGCGACCATCGGCGAATCCCGCTGCCCAGGCCGAAAATCGACGGTGCCAGCCCTCGCGCTGGGGAGCCGCGCCGTTGGGAAGCGTCGGCTCGGCGCGATAGGCCGCGCTGTAAAACCCCTGCTCCATCCAGAGAATGAATCGCGACGCTTTGCCACCGACAAAGGCGCCCGATTCCGCGAGGCGAAGCGAATATGCCGGCGAATCCTCGATCAAAAAGGTCCCGTTCCCTCCGGCGTAGCCCTGCATGAAACGCGAATTGAGACAATAACTGCTTCCGTTGGCTTCGTGCGAGGCAAGCGGCTCATCGAGCACGTCCACCGGCTCCGCGCCGATGACGGACGTCGAATACGTTCGGTCTCCGGGGCATTGATAAAGCTTGATCACGTCACGGCCGCGGTCGGCCGGCGCGAGCGACGCCGAGGCCGTCGGATCGACGAAGGCGTTGAGGGGGCGAAGCTGGGCAGGATAAAGACTCGCGTCGATGACAAGCCCATCGGGCGAAGGTCGGGTCGAGCGATAGCCGCCAAACACGAGCGGGGTATAAAGCTCCACCTGGCCCGCGTATGCGGCGTGCGGTGGAATCTGGTAGAACGGCAGCACGGCGCGTTTCTCGCTCTCGATGTACATCAACGTGGCCTGTGCGATCCCGCGCAGGTTGGCGAGGCAGCGCACGACCTTGCCCTGCTCCCGCGCGCTGCGAAGCGCCGGCAGCAAGAGCGCCAGCAGCACGGCGATCAGCGAAATCACCACGAGCATTTCGATCAGGGTGAACGCCGACTGACGCGGTATCCAGGCCCGCGGCCCGAAACGTCGCACGGGATGACTCGGCGCGTGGATCATGATCCCGAAAGGCCCCGGCCTGATGGTCCCCCGTGACGATTATATGCTGCCGGGCTTGTGCTATGATTCGCCGCGTGGAGGAGCCGACGAGCGTTTCGGCCGGGAGGTGTTGGAATGAGATTCGTGTTCGTGGGGGTGTGGTGCGTGTTGGGATGGTGTGCGGCGGCGGGCGCGCAAGAAAAGCCGCTGGCGATCACCGGTGCAAGAATCATCCCGATCGATGGGCCGGCGATCCTTTCCGGCACCCTTCTCGTGCAAGGGGGGAAGATCACCGCGATCGGCCCGGCCAATTCGACCGTGATTCCGCCTGACGCCGAGCGAATCGACGCGACCGGCAGGTTCATCATGCCCGGGCTGGTTGACACGCATAGTCACATCGGCGGCGGCTGGGGCGGCGACGGCAGCGCGCCGATCCAGCCGAGCGTGCGCGTGCTGGACTCGGTCAACGTGCGCGACCCCGGTTTCATCCGCGCTCGCGCCGGCGGCATCACCACAATGAACGTGATGCCGGGTTCAGGACACCTGTTGAGCGGCCAGACGATTTACCTCAAGACACGCAAGTCCGGCACCATCGAAGAGATGGCCATTCACGACGAGTCGGGGGCGATTCTCGGCGGCATGAAGATGGCCAACGGGACCAACTCGCAGCGCGAGGCGCCCTTCCCCGGCACGCGTTCAAAATCGGCCGCGCTGGTGCGCGAGAAGTTCATCAAAGCGCAGGACTATCGCCGCAAGCTCGAACAGGGCAAGGACGATCCGGAGAAACGCCCGGATCGCGACCTGGAACTGGAAGGCTTGCTCGAGGTGCTCGACGGCAAGCGCATCGTCCATCACCACACCCATCGGGCCGACGACATCCTGACGGTGCTTCGACTCGCGGAAGAGTTCAAGTTCCGCGTCGTGCTGCACCACGTCAGCGAGGCGTGGAAGGTCCCGAACGAAATCGCGCGGGCGGGCGTGCCGTGCTCGATTATTCTGGTGGACAGCCCCGGCGGGAAAATCGAAGCGATGGACATGCGCATGGAGACCGGCGCCGTGCTGGAGCGAGCCGGCGTGCTGACGGCCTTTCACACCGACGACTGGATCAACGATTCCCGCCATTTTTTTCGTTCGGCGGCCCTGGGGGTCCGCGCCGGGATGTCGCGTGAGAAGGCTCTGTATGCCCTGACGATGGCGGGCGCGAAAATGCTGGACCTGGGCCATCGCGTCGGCTCGCTGACGATCGGCAAGGACGCCGATTTCATCGTGCTGTCGGGCGACCCCTTCAGCGTTTATACAAAAGTATTGGAAACGTACGTCGAGGGCGTGAAGGTGTTTGACCGAAGCGATCCGAAAGACCTGCTCTACGCCGTCGGCGGCTACGGCGCCGGCAAAGAGCAGGAAATGCACCTGTGCTGCTTTGAAGGCCGGGAGGAGCACCGCTGATGACGCGTCGACTGCACAAACCGTATGCGTGGCTTGTTCTCCTGGCCTCCTGGAGCGTTTCGAGCGTCACCCCGCTCCCCGCCGCCGCACAGCTCGCCATCCGGGGGGAGACCGTTTACACGATGGCCGGACCGCCCATCAAGGATGGCGTCGTGCTGACGGAAGGAAACCGCATCACGCGCGTCGGGCCGGCGTCGGCCGTTCAAATCCCGGCGGGGCTGCGCACGATCTCCGCCAAAGTCGTGACGCCCGGCCTGATCGACGCGCACAGCGTCGTCGGTCTGACCGGCTACCTGAACCAGGACCAGGATCAGGATCAGCTTGATGTGAGCGAACCGATTCAGCCCGAGCTGCGCGCCTTGGACTCCTACAACCCGCGCGAGCGGCTGATCGAATGGGTCCGCGGCTTCGGCATCACAACCCTTCACACCGGTCATGCACCCGGTGCGGTGATCTCCGGCCAGACGCTGATCGTCAAGACGGCCGGCAACACGGTGGAAGACGCACTCGTGCGGCCGACCGCGATGCTGGCCTGCACGCTCGGCGAGGACGCGCGCGCGAAGGGCCGCGATGCGGAGAAGAAGGTGCCGGGGACTCGCTCGAAAGCCGTGGCGATCCTGCGCGAGCAGCTTGTGCGCGCCGGTGATTATCGCCGCAAGCTGAAAGTGGAGGACGAGAAGAAGCGGCCCGACCGCGATCTGCGAATGGAGGCAATGGTCCGCGTGCTGGATGGCGAATGGCCGCTGCTGGTGACGGCGCACCGCGCGACGGATATCGTCTCGGCGCTGCGCGTCGCGAGCGAGTTCAAGATCAAAATTGTGCTGGACGGAGCCGCCGAATCCTATCTGGTCATGGATGAGATCAAGAAGGCCGGTGTGCCCGTGATTCTGCATCCGACCATGACGCGCAGCGGGCCGGGCGAGACGGAGAACTTGAGCATGGAGACCGCCGCAAGGTTGATCAAGGCCGGCATCCCCGTCGCGCTGCAAAGCGGATTTGAAAGCTACGTCCCCAAGACCCGTGTCGCGTTATTCGAGGCGGCCATCGCAGCGGCGAACGGCCTCACGTTTGAGCAAGCCCTCGGTACAGTGACCATCGAGGCGGCGAAGATTCTGGGGATCTCCGACCGGGTCGGTTCCCTGGAGTTGGGGAAGGAAGCCGACCTCGCCCTGTATGACGGGGATCCGTTTGAATACACGACTCATTGCATCGGCGTCATCGTGAATGGGGTCGAAGTAGCGATGGAGCCGCGGTAGCAGCTGGGATGGCAGGAGCAGGGAAATCTCGTCGATCCGGTCTTAACCCTATATTGTTCAGTGTTTTATGGTTGATTCGTGTTAGAATGCCGGACTGCTGGCCTGTGCGTGATTTTTCGCAACTTATTGAGGCATCATGGTTTATGGAGGTTAGGAATATCTCGAAAAAATCTTAACAACCCCCCAAAAAGCTTGAATTGTTTGTCCGGTTCTGATACCGTGTGTAATAGTACAGAAGATTCGGTCAGCGGACGACGTGTCTCTTGATAGACCAGTGTCTTGATGGCCGGTTGTCTGGCGAATTGTCGCGGCTATCCACGATGGAGTGGGTGCAGCGGAGGAATTGGGAAGTGGTTTTTTTAAGAAGGAGGAGAACAGTGAAACGAGTGCTAGTTGCTGCGTTGGCCATTATGGCCACGGCCAGCGTCGCCTCTGCTCAATTGCTGACGCAGATGGGACCGATGCAGGCGAACAAGGCTGATGCTCCTGCCGGCCAGGATTACAGCCAGTTGGACAACCCGGAGGCCGGCTTGATCTGCAACTTCAACGTCGCGGGCATCCAGAGCTGGGATGCCTATCAGGATCCGGACAACACGATCGTCATTCTGGACGTTGCCGCGTGCGTCGGTCTTGCGTCGGGTACCCCCATTGCCATGAACGGCATTGGCTGGGACGTCACGCTGACGGCTCTCGGCGGCAGCTGGCAGAGCGAACTGCGCGTCTATTTTGATGACAACATCAATCCGGACGGCTCGGGTCTCTTCCTGCGACCCGGTGCGGGCACAAACACGCCCGGCACCGGCACGTTCTCGAACCCGGTCATCAAGCTGCCGGACGTCCAGATTCCGATCATTCCGTTGCCCAACGGAATGCTCCGCCTGGACTTCCACGAGAGCTTCGACGACGTGAACAACCAGGTTGACGGCACGTGGGACAGCGGCTTCCTGCGGATCCAGGTCACGCCGGAACCCTCGACGCTCGCTCTGCTCGGTCTGGGCGCTCTCGGCCTCATTCGCCGCCGACGCTAAGACCTCTACCCGTCGTCGGCCGATCGTCGGCAGGCGACATCAAAGTGTAAACTAGGACCTCCAACAGCCGCCGGTCGCCCTTCGACCGGCGGCTGTCTTTTTACCTCTTCGATTCTGCCTGCTTGGGCAAGGTGTAGCGGCGGGCGTCCTTCGCCCAGCCGCTGCGCGCGAAGCGACGTATCAGATCGCTGTTACGACGAATGGAGTGTCCTCGAGAGTGCGTTCTTGATTTCGCCGAGCGTCGAAGTCCCGGACTCCACGAATTCACCAGAACCGCCAATCGCCCGACTGCACCACATAGACATACAACACAAGATTCGTGATCGCGTGCGTGAGAATCAGGCACATCAGGCTGCGCCGCCAGATGAACACGGCGTTGAAGAGCATCCAGCAGGCGACGCTCACGCCCCAGTTGTTCGGATGTTGCAGGATCGACAGCACCGAGCTGCCGAGGAACGAGAACCAGGTGAACGTCCCCAGCGGCACCTCGTCAAACCGCTCCCACTTCACGAACGCGCGCAGGATGAACCCGCGCCAGAATAGCTCCTCCACGATCGGCACCGCCGTGCAGGCGCGCGTGATCTTCAACACGACGTGCGCCCAGAACGCCGCCCCGTCGCCGTAATCGGCGTGCGGGTTGGCCGGCTCGCCGCCCGAGGGAAACAGAAAGGTCATCTTGTTGAACAGCGGGAACTGACCGCCGAGATTCATTCCCCCGACCGTGACGCCGTCGAGCCAGTGCTGCCCCGCCACCCAAAGCCACGCGGCGCCGACCCCCACGACCAGCGACGTCAGCATGTGCGGTCGCCCCAGCGACGGGAGATGCCGGCGAAACAACCACGCGACGTACAGGGCCGCGAGTGTGTGCAGAACGATGGCAACATGCCCGAGCTGTTTCGGGAACAGGTCGGTGAGCATGAAGAAGAACAGGTAGGCGAGGTACGGCACCATCCACGGAGCGCGCGGCTCGACGCGGACCAGGCGATCCACCCAGTGACGTTGCTCCGACCCGTTCGCGTTGGCGGTTGAACTCATGCAGGCGAATCAGTATCGGCCGGATTCGAGCATTGGGCAAATCGGGTGGCGGGGGTCAATCGTATCGGTGCTGTCGATCTGCGGGCGCAAGAAAAACGCCCGGCGGAAGATCATTCCGACGGGCGAGTCAGTGTGCAACAAGAGATTGTCGAAGCCCGGCCTTATTGCAGGACCATGTCTTCGGCGATGGCCTTGCGGAGCTTGGCGATGGCGCCGAGCTGAATCTGTCGGACGCGCTCCTTGCTGACGCGCATTTGCCGACCGATGTCTTCGAGCGTCTGGCGCTGCCGGCCCTGCTCCATGGGGAAGCGCCGTGCGAGCACGGTCTTCTCGATGTCGGTCAGCTCGGCGTTGTCCAGGCGCAGAATGCGTTGGAGCCGCTCGCTGAAGAGCGCACGCTGATCGGCCTTGCGGGCTTCGGGCAGATCACTCTCTTCAAAGTCGGGGTCCCACGGACCGGCGACCTTGCTGCGACGCTTGGTATCCTGCAGCGCGGCCCGCGAGAAAGCTCGCAGAATCGCGTTGCAGGCGTAGGTGCTGAAGCGGAAACCGCGCCACGGGTCGAACGTATCGACCGCGCGGAGCAATGCCATCATCCCTTCGCTGGTCAGTTCCTCGCGATCGAGATTTTCAAATCGCGTGCGACCGATCAAATCGTACACGAGGCCGAGGTTCCCCTCGGTCAGGCGCGATCGGATTTGATGGTAGCGATGCAGCCAGAGCGCGTAGCGCTTGCGCAGCGACGGCTTCGGATCTCGGTGTGCAGCGCGATAGATCTTGCTCAATGCGTAGCCGCAGTAGTGCAGCTGCTTAAAGAGCAGGGTCTCCTCCTCGGGCGTGACGCGACCGCTGCCCTCGGCCGGTCCAGGCCAGTTGGCGAAGAGCCGCTGCTCAACCTGTCGGCCGCGCAACTCCTCGTTGGCCACATAGGGCGGGGGAATCATCCAGCCTGCCAACGCTCGGCGATCCGAAGGCTTCGTTGTGACTCTCATCATGGCCATTTCGCTACCCAACTTTCAGCCGGATCCTTTAGTCCGGGCACGTCAATCCACAAAGGTGTATACCAACGAGAACGAAAAAATGTTCTCGGCTGTACGGGATTTCTGCCATGATTTTACCCTATTACCTGATAAAAATCAATCAAATCGTTCATGAAAATACAACCAAATTTCTACGACTCATGATTGTAATATAATATACTGCTAATAAACAGCTTACATATTAGAATTGAGCGGCTTTTTATTGGTCTAGTGAAATCGTTAAAAACATTCAGTTCAAATTTAGTGCTATTTTGTTACCCGCCGGACGAGGATGTTCGCGGTTGGATTATGCCGCCGATTCCCTCCCAGAACGCCGCCCATGCAACCCGGAGACCCTCGTCGGGGTTTTGTGGGTTGACCGCCGACTGCGTTGCGCCTTCGACAAAGCCCGGTCCGGCCCCCTCCCGAAACCGTTTGAACAGCTCGGAATCCCATTCGCAGCCGCCGAGCAGGGCCATGCTCATCGTGATTAACGCGACGTTCAGGGACCGGTTGCGCACTGAACCGAAGAAGCGAATCGGGCGGCTCATTTAGTCGGACTCCGTTGCGGTTTGCAGGACTGGCACCAGATTGTTTATCGGTGATAAACCCAGGCCGAGGCCAGCGCAACACGATGGGGGTTCGATAATTGCGCATTCTGGACCGGACGATCCCCTCTGGTTCGAGTCTGAAGGCTTGTGGAGCGCTCCCCGATATGAGATGCGGATCGGCGGGAAAGGATGAGTCGTTCGATCAACTGGGGGTCGCTTGCGCAGAGACAAGTTTCTCATTCTGGCGGGCTTGGTCGCGGCGTGGGCAGAGAGCGGCCCCGCGCGCGCATACGACGGGAGCGGACCGCATGAGCGAGTTCCGGATGCGACGGTCTCGCATCGTGCGTCCCAGCGGATTATAAAGACATTTGACTTTGATGAGGCGAAGCTTGGCAACTACGAGGCCATGCCCATCGGCTGGCGCCGCGTGGAAAGACCCGGCTATCCCCGGTTCGCGGCCATGCAGATTGATCCGAATGCGGGTCCGACGGGGCCGGCGTTTCGATTAAATCTGGCCGGCGGAGCGACCGCGGCGGAGTACCTCACGCGGGCCATCGACGTGCATCCGAGCTGCGACTACGAAATCAGCGCGTCGATTCGGACTGACCGGCTCTCATTTGCCGGTGCAACGCTCGAGGCCTTCTACCTTGATCACGCCCTGCGGGAGATTCCCGGGAGCCGGCGATCCGGTCGGGCGGTGCGTGGTTCCGAGGGGTCGGATTCGACGTGGTCGCGTGTGACGGTTCGGCTTTCCGGCGGGGTTGATGGAGCGCGGTGGATGGGGCTGGCGTGCGCCGTTCGTTCGGACGCGGCGCCGGCCGATGCGGACCAGCGGCTTTGTCCCGTGATTCGACAGGGGGTGCAGGGGGGCGCGTGGTTCGATGACATAATTGTGACACGCGTGCCACGGGTCACGCTCGAACCGGCGACCCCGTCGAGCGTGTTTGTCGGGCGTACGGCGCGCCTGCGCGTGGGCGTCGCCGAAATCGACGCGGCGGACCTCGCCGCGACGTTGACGATCACCGATGCGTTCGGTCGCGCGACCCTTGACCGGCGGATTCCCGTCGTCTCACCTGCCTCGCCCATCGAAGAAACGGAGCTGCCCGTGCCCTGCCCCGGGCGCTACACGGCGCGCGTGGAGGTGACGAGCGAGGGGAAGATGCTGGCTTCGAAGTCGTTGCCGTTCGTATGCGTCGGGGGCGACGCGTCTTGTGCGTCTTGTCAGACCGGGTTGAGCACGCCGAGTCCTGCGGCGAATGCAAAGGACGCGATCGTGCGTGAGAGCTCCGCGGACACCGCGCGGGGCATCGGCCTGATCCTGGAACCGCCGTCGCCGGAGCGCCTGGCGGAGGTTCTGTCGCTGATGGACGTGCTGAAACCGGCCGCCGTGAAATTGCCCCTGTGGCGAGCGGACCTTTCGGACGGCGCGGTGGTCACGGGCGATGCCGTAACAGCGGCACTCGTTGAGGGCCTGCATCGGCGCGGTATCCTTGTCATCGGTGTCCTTCGAGAGGTTCCTTCGGGCCTGGCTGCGCAATATGACTCGCCACGGGTGGGGCTGCTGGATGTGTTGCGCGGACCGGCGGCGATCTGGCGGCCCTACCTGGCGCTGACGGTGACGCGATTCGGATCGCACGTCGGGCTATGGCAAATCGGCGGTGACGAGGATGCGGCGACGCTTGAACCGGCCGCGATCGAATCGGCCGCAACGGCCGTTCAACATGAATTGGATTCTCTGATTGGCGCCGGGCGATTGGTCGCGCCGCGGATGCTGGGCGATGCGCGGGCGCCGGTTGGAATAAACAAGGTGCTTAGCAGTTATCAGGCTCGGCCGCTGGTGTCGGCTCGGAACCAGTTGGCGCTGAACGCGGCGAAGGCGGACTGGCTGACCGTCTGCCCGATGGAGCTTATTCCAGGCGGGGCCGAGGCCGGTCTGGCGGAGTTCGCCCAGCGCGTATTGCTCGGTCGCTGTCAGAGCGCGCGAATCGTATTTGTGAAACAACCGTGGCACTCACGCGATGCGGAAGAGGGAGGCCGACTGGAGCCGACGGAGGAGTTTCCCATCCTGGCGGCGCTGGGCGGCATCCTGCGCGGGCGCGATGCGGTGGAGCCGCTGTCCCCCGGCGAAGGCGTTCGCGGCTTTGTGTTGCGCGGAGCATCGGACGGATCGTGCAGCGTGGTGCTTTGGCGGGACGGGCCGAGCGGATCGGGCGAGGCGCTGACATGGGACATCGGCGATGAATGCCAATACTTCGATGTGACAGGAAGGCCGCTGCCGCTGGGCCGCGCGACGGGCGGGCGGACGCTGGCGGTCGGGTTGCTTCCCAGCATCTTGACAGGTGTATCAGAAAGCCGAATGCGTGCGCTGGCACGTTTCCAGGTGGAACCTGCGGTCATCAGTCCAGGTCCACATCCGCAATCGGTGCGGCTGAAGTTCATCAATCCGCACACGACGCCGCTATACGGTCTGATCCGCCTGACCGCGCCGGAAGGCTGGGGGGTCTCGCCGGCCGTTGTGCGTGTCAGTCTCGGCGCCGCCGGAGCGCAGGAGACGCCATTAACCGTTCGCGTGCCAAGCAATCAATCGTCGGGACGGGTGGAGGTACTCGGTCGATTGGAGGCGGCGGGCGACGAACTGGATGGGATGGTCTTGCGAGCCGCGGTGGACGTGGGGAGCGCGGCGCTGGATGTCAACGTGCTGACCCGTGCGGAGGGGACGGCGCTGCGCGTGTACCATCGCGTGACGAATCGATCCGAGTCGGTGCTGAATCTTCGCTGCGTGCTGCTCGCGCCGGGTCGCGCGGAGGAACAGCAGATGATCCGGGCGTTGGGACCGGGGCAGTCGGCGGTGCGCGCGTTCGTGCTGCCCGATGCTGCGGCCTTGCAGGATCGCGCGGCGCGCGTGACGGTGGAGCAGCTCGACGGGCCGATTCGAGACAATCGTCTTATCGTGGTGAACCCGTCCGGGGAGGGCATCGCGCCCAGGCCGCCCGCGCCGTCGCTGGTGCGATCTCACGCGGGGCGCGCCGGCGAACCGGATGTGCAAGCGATGGTTTCCGGCTCCGGCGGTCTGCCGAGCCGATAGCACGCCACGCGGCGCTGTATCCAGAGATTCGTTGACGGTGTGTAGAGCTTGACCTCGGCGTCGGCGAGATTGAGTTGCACCGGCGCGTCGGCAGTTTTCGAGTTCTCCGATGCCTCGCGCCAGGCAATGCCGCCGTCGGGCGAAACCATCAGTCGAATCCGCTCGTCGGCAGCGACGACGAAGACGCGGTTCTCCGCCGCGCGGGCACGAAGCAGCGCTTCATCAACCGGCGGACCGTCAAACCACAGAATCGACGCGCCCTGCATGGCCTCGCACCGAGCACGCACAAATGATTCGGCATCGGCGCTTTCCAGGATCGCCATGCGGCCGCCGGCGTTCACGAGTTTGGTCATCACGGCGTCGATCGCCCCGGCGGGGTTCACTTCTACCTGCGTTCCATGGCGATCGATCGGGACCGCCGCCGGTGGCGCGAATAATCGACTCATGTCGCTTTCCGACGGGTGCGGGGGGCGCGGTCGGCCTGGCGACACGTCGGCGACAATCAGTGGATCGCCTTCCGCCGGCGCGGTCGCGAGGGTCTCGCCCCTGGCATCCACGACGCGACTTTGCCCGACGTACTCCAGCTTGTCCGCCTCGGCGCCGCTCTTGCTGCAACAGACGATCGGCACGCCGAACTCCATCGCGCGGGCGCGGACAAGAAACTCGGGATGAACGTTGCGATAGATTCCGCGCGGGCCGGCGTTGACCCAGGCCGTCGGCAGCAGCAGGATGCGCGCGCCGTCGGACACGAGCGTGGCCGCCACTTCCGGCGCGCGGCAATCGGCGCAAATCAGCACGCCCATTCGACCGAACTCGGAGTCGAAGGCCGCGATCTGCCAGCCCGGCTCAAACCAGCGGTTGTCGCAATCCCAGAGAAAACTCTTGCGGGCGATGTGGATCAGCTCGCCGCGCCGATCGAACACGGCGGCACTGTTGTGCAGTTTGCCCTCGCGTTCTTCGACAAAGCCTGCGACCAGCCACATCGCGTGACGCCGGGCGATTTGCCCGAAGCGCGTCAGGACGGCGGCAGATCGTTCGATGTCCTCGCGCAGGTACCGCTCGACCGATTCAAGCCAATAGGCGGGGTACGTCGTCTCGGGCAACACGAGCAAGTCCGCGCCGGCCTGATGGGCCTGTTCGGCGTGGCGCTCGACGATCGGCCAGACCGACGCCGCATCATTGATCGTGACGGCGCGCATCTGCCCGCATGCGACTTTCATGGTGTGGTCCTTCACGTGGGTCGGGGCGATTCGGCGATCGCGCCGCGTCCCCGCCACAGGAGGAAATGGTAGTCGTGTCGGGCGATGGATGCACGCCGGCGGCGCGGCGAGAACGTGTGGTTTGCGAGTCCGGTCGCCCGGCATCTATAATCGCGGCGAAGGCGGACGGTTGATAGCCGGTCCGGACTTTCGAGCCTGCATCCATCCATGTCCAAACGAGATTACTACGAGGTCCTGGGCCTTTCGCGCGGGGCGAACGAGGCGGAGATCAAGCGGGCCTATCGCAGGCTGGCCAAGCAGTACCATCCTGATCAGAACAAGCAGAGCAAGGACGCCGAAGCGCGCTTCAAGGAGGTGCAGGAGGCGTACGACGTGCTGTCCGATGCGACCAAGCGCGCGCGGTACGACCAGTTCGGCCATGGTGGCGTTGATCCGCGTGCGGGAGGAGGGAGCGTGTGGAGTACGACGGATGGGGAGCCGGTGGATTTGTCGGATTTCGCGGACATTTTTAATTTCGCTGGCCGGTCGGTCGGTGGGCGCGGGAGCGGGATCGGTTCGATCTTCGAGCAGATGTTCAGCGGGCACGATGGCGGATCGCCTTTCGAAGAGGCGGGGCCCATGGGCGGTCGCGACATCGAGCACACGGTGACCTTGAGCTTTGACCAGGCGCTGCGTGGCACAACGTTGCAACTGGAGTTGAGCGGCGGTCGGCGAAGCGAGACGATTGAGGTACGGATCCCGGCGGGCGTTCGGTCAGGTCAGCGGATTCGGGTGCGCGGGAAGGGTCAGCCTGGCTTGGGCCGTCGCGCGGCGGGGGATTTGTTCGTGCGGTGCGAGGTGTCGCCGCACCCGTATTATCGTCGTGAGGGGGACGACGTCTATCTGGAAGTTCCGGTGTCCATCGTCGAGGCGGCGCTGGGGGCGAAGGTGGATCTGCCGACGCCCGATGGTCCGCGGACGGTGACGATTCCGCCTGGGACCAGCAGCGGGGCGAAGCTGCGGCTCGCGGGGCTGGGGATGCCGAATCCAAAGGGCGCGGGGCGGGGTGATTTTTATGCAGTTGTCAAGATTGTCGCGCCGGCGTCGCTGACGCCGCTTCAGCGTGAATCGTTGCAGGCGCTGGCGGAGAGCGGGCTGGGCAATCCGCGTTCGGGCCTGTGGGCGGGAATGCTTTGATGACCTCGACCACCGGGAGCCGGTCGATCAGGTGGGGGCGCGGCGCGCGGCACGCGGCGATCTGGATTGGCTGGCTGGCGATGGGGGCGGTCGCGTTCGCCGACCAGCCGGGTGCGGCGGATTCGACGCGATCGCCGGGTGGAGCCGGTGGGGCCACGACCGCGGCAGCGACCCGGAACGAGCCATCCGCGGCGACGCAAACGTCGGACGCGGAGGCGCTTCGGCGCGATCCGCGCGTTTGGCGGCTGAATCAGATCGTTCTCTGGAGCGTCGTGCTGCTGCTGGTTTTCTGCGTGGGGGCGGCGGCGGTGGTGCATTTCTCGCGACGGTATCGAACCTATCTGCTGCGCGAACGCTCCCAGCCGACGCCGGACGACGACGTATGGGCGATGCATCGGCTTCCGCCGGAGCGGCCGAGCGGCGAGGGCGAAGCGGGCGGCGGGGATTGATTACTGCCGCGGGTGAAACTTCTGGTGGATGGATTTCAGGCGGTTTTTATCGACGTGGGTATAGATTTGAGTCGTCGCCACGTCGGCATGGCCCAGCAGCTCCTGCACGACGCGCAGATCGGCGCCGCCCTCGAGCATGTGCGTGGCGAAGCAGTGTCGCAGGGTGTGCGGGCCGACCGGCGCGGGCAGGCCGGCCGCCAGCGAGCAGCGATTCACGAGCCGCCAGATGTTCGTGCGATCCATCGGTTTGCCGGTGCGCGTGACGAAGAGCGCGCCGTCGGCATCGGTGGATTCGGTGAGGACGCTCCGCAGACCGCGCAGGTATTGGCGGACCGATTCGATGGCGTGCCCGCCGAGCGGCACGATGCGCTCGCGCCCGCCCTTGCCGAAGACGCGGACGTACCCGACGCCAAGATTCAAGTCACGGATTTTCAGGCCGGCGAGTTCCGACACCCGCATGCCCGTGGCGTACAGCACTTCGAGGATGGCGCGATCGCGCGCGAAGAACGGCTCGCCCGGCTGCGGTGCGGCCAGCAGCGCCTCGACCTGCGATCGGTGCAGCGTGTCGGGCAGCGTCTGCCATTTGCGAGGCGTCTCCAGCAGCGCGCTGAGGTCTTCTCGCAGCGTCCCGGTCATGTGCAGGTAGCGGAGGAACATTTTGACCGAGACCAGGTGCCGCGCGATGCTGGAGAGCGCCAGTTTTCGCTCGCCAAGTCGCACGAGAAACGCGCGAACCGCTTGCAGGCGCAGGTCTTCGGGCCGCGCCACGCACTGCACGTCCAACTCGGCGATGAACGCGCGCAGATCGCGCTGGTACGCCTCGATCGTGTTGGCGGCGAGGCCGCACTCCGTGACGAGATAATTGATGAAACGGGTGAGATGGCCGGTCCAGGCGGATGGTGAGACGGGGGTCTTGGGAGCGATGGGATAACCGACGGCCAGGGCTTCGCTCACGGGCACTCCTTCGTGAATCGGCGCATTGTTTTTGGACCGAGTGTGTATCGGTCCGGGACGGGGGCGCAGTTGAACGGGCGAGTTCTGCGCGGGGCTCGGCAAAATGAGCCGATCGCGGGCGGATGGAATCGCGCGCCATGAATCGAAGCGCGGCTTCAGCGATGGATAGGAATTCGCAGCGCGAAACACGACAGCGCGGCGCCGTTTCGGCTGCTGCGTTGAAGCGTCAGGCTGCCGCCGAGCGTTTGGGCCCAGTGGCGCGAAAGGGCCAGCCCCAGACCGATGCCGCCCGTGGTGCCGGCGGCCGCGTCGCTGCGGCGAAACGGACGGAAGATCAGTTTTCGATCCCGTGGTCGCACGCCTTCGCCGGCGTCCTCGACCTCGAATCGCACGGTCCGATCGCTGTCGGCGGATGCGGTGATCCAGACGCGGCGGTCGGCGGCGCCGGCGCTGTACTTGCAGGCGTTCTCGATGAGATTGAGCAGGATTTGCAGGACGAATTCGGCGTCGGTCCGAAGCCGCACGTCCGGTGGGCAGCGGTTCTCCAGCACCAGCGACTTGTTGTGTTTCGCCGCGATGGGTTTCCCGCAGGTGGCGGCCAGCTCGAGCACCTGGGAAGGTGACATATCGCTGACATTCAGCGCGGCTTGGCGGTCCTGGACGCGGGCGTAGGCCAGCACGTTCTCCACCAGGCGCGCCAGCCGGCGGGACTCCTGCTGGAGCGCATCGGCGTATTGCCGGCGAAGATCGGCGTTCTCCTCGGGCATGTCGCGCAGCAGGTCGCTGTAAAGCTGGAAGGACGTGAGCGGCGTTCGCAGCTCGTGCGTGACGGCGGCGACAAACTGCATGCGCCGCTCGGTCAATGAGACGAACTTGAGCGTGCCGTAGGTGATGCCCACCAGTGCCGCGAACGTTGTCAGCCAGGCAATGGTCAGGCCGGTGCGCAAGCCGCTGGACAAGACAACAGGCGGCGCGGGGCGCGGCGGAATCTCCAGCCATGCGGGAATGTTCTGCATCATGGTGCCGAGGATGGCCGGCGTCAGCGTTGCGCCCGGGCGAAGCGGAACAAGCCGCGCGCCGGGCAGCCGTTCGGCGATCATGTTTTCCAGGTGCGTATGCATGCGCTCCCAGTCGAGCAACACGCCCTGAAGCGTGCAGAACTGACTGGTCTGCACGCTCATCGAGCGGACCAGGGCGAGTTGCAGTCTCCCGTCGCGCGTGATGTCCAGCCAGACGGGAATCATCGGGGTGCGCAGGAGCGGAACGCAATCATCGGCCGGGTCGACGCCGCGCAGGCTTTCACCGGCCTGGAGATTGTCCAGGGCGACGGTCTCCGGTTCGCAGGTTTCGCCCATCTGGCGGGTCATCTCGAGCAATCGCTCGCCGCGGCGGACAAATTGACTAGAATCGCGTTGCAGACCGCGCCCGTCGTCGGCGGGCGGTGCCTGCGTCATGTCGCCGTAGCGATTGATGGCGGCGTAGAACGACAGCGATTCTTCCAGCAGGTGTTGCAGCGCCGAGGGGGAGTAGTTCTCCTTGAGCGAGGCGAGCCAGTTTTCCGCGGTGGACAGGCGCTCGCGATCCGCGGCGGGAAAGACGCCGGCAGCGGGGGCGGCGGCGTCGCCGGCTTCGAGCTGGGGCGAGCTCCAGCCCTGCAACTCGGACGCCTGAAAGTGCAGCAGCAGCCAGCTTGGCGCTTCGGGCAGGGTGCGGAGCGGCGAGGCGAGCTTGACCGGCTGGCGCAGTTCGGTGAGATCGCCCGCGTGCAGGGGGTGCGCGAGGTTGTAATAGGGGCGAAAGTGCTCGTAGGGCCGGGAGTTCTCGCGCTCCAGCACGACGGCGACGCTGCGCTCGAGGCGGGCAAGTGCCAGTTTTATGGCAGCCTCGTCCTCGCGGGCCTGTTCGGCGCGGGCCTCGAAACGCTCCAGTTGAATCGCCGCGTCCGTCGCCCAGCCCAGTCCGCCGCAGACCAGCAGCCAGATCACGGCAATCGCCGTCCAGGCCTTTTTGCCGGTCGCGCGGGCCAGACTCACGATCGTCCCTCCGCCGCCACGGCGCGCACGCCGTCGCCCAGCATGTAGCCCTTGCCGCGCACCGTGACGATGTACTCGCGGCCCTGCGCGCCGCTGATCTCATCGAGCTTGGCGCGCAGGCGGGCGATGTGCATATCGATGGTGCGCGTCTCGACGCCGCCGCCCGGCAACCCCCAGACGCGCGTCAGCAGTTCCTCACGCGAGATCGCCCGCCCAGGATTGGCCGCCAAGTGCGACAGTATCGCGTTTTCCATTTCCGAGAGCGAGACACACGTCGAACCGTTCTTCAGCTCACGCCGCTCCAGGTCCGCCTCGCCTGCGCCGATCGCCAGGCGCGAAACAAGCTGCGGCCTCTCCGGGCTGCGGCGCAGCACCGCCTCCACCCGGGCCACCAGCTCCCGCGCCGAGAACGGTTTGACCACGTAGTCGTCCGCGCCAAGTTTCAACCCGTTTACGCGGTCGTTCTCGCCGCCGCGCGCCGTGAGGATAATCACCGGCAGCGTCGGGTGAGTCTTGCGAAGCTCCTTCAAGACGACCATGCCGTCCATCTTGGGAAGCATCAGGTCCAGCAGCACGAGGTCCACGCCGTCGCGCCGCGCCAGCATCAGGCCCGCTTCGCCGTCGGCGGCTTCGATCGGCTCATAGCCGCCGGCCCGCAGCGCCGCCACCACGCCCGCACGGATGGCGGGTTCATCTTCCACGACCACGATCGTTGCAAGGCTCATGCGAATCGTTCCTTCCGCGGCGACGCAGGGATTTTAACCGCGGTGACCCCGGCGGGCAGCCACGGGCGGCGCGCGCTACACAAACCAGAACGTCCGGGCTTTCCAGCGGGCGTAGCGCTCGCCGAAGTGTTGCTCCAGCACCGCGTCCTCGATGCGCGATCGCCAGAGCTGCATCGCGACAAAACAAAAGAAAAACGCCGCCCAAACCCAGTGCCGCTGCGCATAGAACAACCACACGCCCGATTGCGCGAGCATCTGACCCAGATAGATGGGGTGACGGACGATTCGATAAGGGCCGGTCACTTTCAGCTCGCGCGCCTCGGCCACGATGCTGCACGAGCGCAAAAGCGTGCCGTAGCCCCAGACGTCCAGCGCGTTGCCGAGGATGATCAGCCCCGAGCCGACCAGGAATCGAGTGGCCGACCACGTCGCCGGATCCATCATGAATTGCTTGTAGCTCGGCAGCCATGCTGCGCCGGTCCATTTGCCGGCGGCCTCCACCACGAATGGCAGGAATGGCCAGAACGCGGCGGCGAATGGGAGGATGATCTGAATCGGGCGGTCGGCGCGTTGCCGCGGCGGCACGCGCAGGCAGAACGCCAGCGCGATGAGCAGAAAGGTCATGTCGATCAGGATGCGGCCCCAGGGCAGATGCAAAGACCGGCCGCCGGCGAAATGGAAATAGGCGCCGACCCGCCAGAAGTCGCTGAAGTAGTCGGGAACCTGAAGGGTCAGATAGCCGAGAAAGGTCGCCGCGCCGATCGCGCGAAAGAGCCAATCCGGTGCGGCCAGCCACGCGCGGATCAGGAGGGGTGTATGCGGCGCGGCGTTTTCCATGTTCGTCGTCATCGCGCGGATTATACAAGTAGATGCCGCGTCGCGGCGTCGGTCGTGGTTGATCGGCTGAAACAAGCGGCTGATGTTTGACATTCCGCCGGATGCGTCGTTAGCATTCAACCCGCCGGACCACGGAGGGGACGACGCGCGCATGAGACAAACACTCCAGGCACTGGCTGACGCACTGACCAAGCTGAACATGCCGGCGACGGTCGAGGGCGACGCCGCGCGGATGGTGCGCGGGGTGGCGACGTTGGAAGAGGCCGGGCCGGACGAAATCAGCTTCCTGTCCAACGCCAAGTACGAAAAGATGCTCGGCACGACGAAGGCCGGTGCGGTGATCGTGTCGAACGACCAGGCTGCGCCGCCGGGGTTGGCGCTGCTGCGCACGAAGGATCCGTACGCGGCGATGTGTGCGGTCGTGGTTCACCTGCACGGCTATCGTCGGCATCCGTTTGCAATTGGCGAAAGCCGGGGGATCGACCCGCGGGCCGTCATTCATCCCAGCGCGAAGCTCGGCGAGAACGCCAACGTCTTTCACGGTGTGACGATCGGCGCAGACGTCACCATTGGCCGCAACGCGACGATTTACCCCGGCTGTTTCATCGGCCCCGGCTGCCGGATCGGCGACGACTGCACGTTGTATTCAAATGTCGTGATCTACGAGGGCTGCATCCTCGGCCATCGCGTGGCGATTCACGCCAATTCAACGATCGGCGAGGACGGCCTCGGATACGCACCGCACGGCGGCAAATGGATCAAGATTCCGCAGATCGGCGTCGTGGAGATCGGCGACGACGTGGAGATCGGCGCGAATTGCTCGATCGACCGCGCGACGCTGGGGCGGACTTTCATCGGCGCCGGCACGAAGTTCAGCAATCAGATCGCCATTGGCCACGGCACGAAGATCGGTCAGCACTGCATGTTCGTGGCGCAGGTGGGGCTGGCCGGCAGCGTGATCGTGGGCAACAACGTGACGATGGCGGGCAAGGCGGGCGTGGCGGGGCACTTGAGCATCGGCGACAACGTGCAGGTCGCGGCGATGGCGGGCGTGATGAACGACGTGCCGAGCGACACGTCCGTGGCCGGCGCGCCGGCGTTCAATCGCAAGGAAGTGTTGCGATCGTGGGCGGTCTTCGGCAAGCTGCCGGACCTGGTGAAGCAAGTCAAAGAATTGGAAGCGGAAGTCGAGCGGTTGCGCAAGCAGCTCCCAGGATAGTCGTTTGAATTCGTATGAGGAGGAAGGTCGATGCGCGCGATCGCGTTGGTTGTTGTCATTTGTCTGATAACTGCCCCGACGGTTCAAGGCGATGATCCGCGCCCGCTTCGCATCGTCGAATCCCCCGTTGCTGGTTCGCGCACCGCGGCAACCAACGCCGACGGCAGCATGACCTTCTGCAAGTATCCCGCCGGGCGGCCGGTCGTGCCCGATCCCGCGCCGCCGGCTGGCCCGCTGGCGCTGATCGGCTTTGCGGAGACCGAGCCGAACGGGTCAACGGGCACGGCCAACGTGCTGCCGCTGGGCACGGACATGGGCGAGGACGTTGACGTGGATGTGACCGGCATGATTGATCCGGTCAGCGACGTGGATGCGTTTCGCGTCACGCTCAAGAAGGGGGACATCATCGGCGCGGCGACGGTCACGTTGGCCGGTGGCCCGGATACGGTGCTGGCCGTGTTTGATGCGATGGGCAGCCAGATATTCTCCAACAACAATCACGGCGGGTTGAACGGCATTTATCCGCCCGGTTCGCCGTGGCCCGTTGCGGGGAGATCGACGGATTCCGCGATGACGTTCATCGCCCCGGCGGACGATGATTTTTTCTTCGCGGTCACTTCGTTGAGCGGCGCGACCAGCGGCAGCTACACGCTGCGGCTGCGGCTGCGCCGGGCGCAGATCGAGACGGTCTTTCCCACGCCGGTGCGGCAGATTTTGTTTATTGATTTCGACGGCGCGACGATCAACGCCAACGCGCTGTTCGGCGAGGGTCGAACGTCGGCGACCATGTCGCCCCTGTCGGCGTTTCTCTCCGGCTGGGGCCTGGCGCCCGGAGACGAAAACGCGGTGATCGACGCCATCCTCGCGAGGCTCGATCACGTGTTTGATGATCTGCGCGACGCGGCGCTGAATGGCGACTTCCCCGTTGACATGATGGTCGGCCACTACGACATCGAGATCCGCAACAGTCGGGATCATCCCGATCCGTTCGGTCAGGCAAACGTTTCGCGCGTGATTGTCGGCGGAACCATCGCCCAAACCGGCATCAGCACCATCGGCATCGCCGAGTTCGTCGATCCCGGCAACGTCAGCACCGACGATACGGCGATCGTGCTGCTCGATCTGCTTAGCGCGGGACCGGGGAATCTCAACTCCGTGCTAAGCCTGCCGCGCGATCCGGGCCTTTCGCTGATCGACGCCATCGGCAAAGTGGTGGGCAACGTCGTCGCGCACGAGGCCGGGCATTTTCTGGGCTGCTGGCACACGCGCAACGACAACGCGACGGCCTGCATCATGGATCGGGGCGGCGACCTGGAGAACCTCGCCGGCGTCGGCAACGACGGCATCCTCGGCACGATGGACGACCCGGACAACGCGTTCACGGTTGACGAGTTCGAATCCGGCGAAGGCGTCGGCTTCGGCGATGAATCGACAAATGTCGTTGTCTCTTTCGGATTGTCCACCGGCGGGCTGGCGGCCGACAACATGGAGCCGGGCATCGACAGCACCAGTCCTGCGATCGGCGCGAACGTCGGCACTTTCTCCTCGATCAGTGTGACGTTTGACGAGAACATCGCCGGATTGCAGGCGGCGCGGCTCACGGTGAACGGCTCACCGGCGGTGAATCTCTCCGGCAGCGGGGCGGGGCCGTTCACCTTCAGCGGTTTCGCACCGCCGGCCGACGGCCCGGTGACCGTCGTGCTGAACGACACCGGTGTGACCGACTTGAGCGGCAACACGTTCATCAGCGACATGTGGACCTACTCGAAGACCGACTGCAACAACAACGGGGTTTTCGATGCGGCGGATCTCGCCTCGAACACGTCAGACGATTGCAACGGCAACAACGTGCCGGATGAATGCGATCCTGATCCGGTGACGGCCGACGCCGGCGCAGCGCAGATCATCAACGCGGGCGAGTCGGTGGTGCTGGGGACGGATGATCCGGCGAGCGGCGGCGTTCCGCCGTACACGTTCGCGTGGACGCTGCTGGGCCCCGGTGTGAATGAGATCTTCACCGAGGCGAACCCGGCGTTTCAGTTTGATGCGCCGGGCGTGTTCAACGCGCAACTGACTGTAACCGACTCGCTCGGTTGCCAGGCGAAGGCCATGGCGACAATCACAGTAAACGCCTTGCCGGTCGACAACATGAACGCCGGCAGCCCCCCGTGCGGCGTTTCATGCGGTCCGGGCATGGGCATGATGGCGGCGGTGGTCGGCGCGTGGATCGTCCTCGTGCGGCGTCGTCGGCGTTAATCGTCTTTCTTCGGCAATTCGTAGTCGAGCTTCCTGTCCGGCGGAGCGCCGCCCGGGCCGGTGAGGTAGTGCTCGAACCATTGCAGCATGCGCAGATTGTAGTCGAGCCGCGCCGCGGCTTTGCGGTTGCCGTGCTGTTCGCCGGGGTAGAAGACGAGCCGCACGGGCGCTTGGTTGAGTGTTTTCAAATGTCGATATAACTCCATCGACTGACTGGGGTGCACGCGCGGATCGTTCTTGCCGGCGAGAATGAGAATCGGCGTGCGCGCCTTCTTGACGTGATAGATCGGGCTGCGCTCAAGGAAGAACTGCCACTTGCCCTCCTCCCACAGGTGCGATCGCGTGTGGACGAGATAGTCCTCGTTCGGGATATCCGTCGTGCCTTTCTTCGAGATCGTGTTGCTGATGCCGACGAACATGACGCTGGCGGCGAAGTGCTCGCTCTGGGCTGTCGCGCCCCAGGCCGCCGCGTAGCCGCCGTACGATCCGCCGGTGATGCCGACCTTCTTTTCGTCGGCGATGCCCGCGTCGACGAGATGCTTCACGGCGTCGACCAGATCATCAAATTCGCGGCCGGCCTCGTCGCCCTGGCCCATCTTGCTGAACACGACCCCGCGGCCGGTGCTGCCGCGATAGTTGGGATAGAAAACCGCGAAGCCCCGCGCGGCGGCGACCTGCCCCGGGCGGGAGTAGTTGGTCATCCATCCGTTTGCTTCATGGGCCTCGGGCCCGCCGTGGACGTAGAGAATCAGCGGGTGCTTGCCGTTCGCCGCGGCCTCCAGCGGTCGAACGAGCACGCCTTGCAGCTCCAGGCCGTCGCGCGCCTTGTAGGTCATCGCTTCCTGCGGAGCAAACTTCATATCAGCGATCCACGGATTGCTGTCGGTGAGCCGCTTCGGCCCGGCGTCGCCATGCTTCATGACGAAGACCTCGCCGGGGTGCGAGGCGTGATGGCCGATGAACGCGCCGATCTGGCCGTCCTTCGAGAGCGTGATGCTCGTCAGCACGGCCGCGGTGCCCGATGAGGCAATCGTTTTTTGTCCGCTGCCGTCCACCTTCACCTTGCCGAGCGTGGCGTCGAGTCCGACGTCGGCGACGTACATGATTGTGTCGGCGTCCTGCCACGCGATGCCGGAAACATGTCCTTCAAAGTTCGGCAATGCGTCCTTCAGCTTGCCCGTCTCCAGATCGCCGACCAGCAGCCGCCCCGGTGATGGATCGTTCACATCCTCGGCGGAGATCATCGCCAGCCGCCGGCCGTCCGGACTCCATCGCACGTCGCCGAGCTTGCCGGGGTTGTCGAACTTCATGACCACGTCGCCGCTCGAGGCATCGAGCACGTGGACGCGGCGCTTCATGTACTCATCGTCCACCAGCGGCGTCGGCGCGAGGGCGACGGCCAGACGATCCCCGACCGGGCTCCACGACAGCTCGGAGGCCGAGCCGTCGATCGCCAGCGCTTTGGGCTTCGCCGCGCCCGCGCGCAAGTCGGCCGTCCAGACGAGCGTCGGTGTGAGGTCTTCCTCGACGACTTCGGCCGTGAAGCCCTTTTCCTCGAGGTCTTTCTTTTCCTTGGGCGTTTTCGGTTCAGCAAGAAACGCGACGCGCGTCTCATCCGGCGACAGCGCATACGAGCCGATGGCGGTTTCATGCTTCAGCACGCGGACGGCCTCGCCGCCGCCAACGGGGATGCGATAGAGTGATTTCTCCTTGTCCTTGCCGCGCTTGGCGAGGAAGTACAGCGCGCGGCCGTCGTGTGACCATTGCACGCTGTCGATATTGACCTCGCCGACGATGTAGGGGCGCGGCGCGCTGCCGTCGACGGCAACCACGTGCAATTCCGACCAGGCGCCGCCGTCGTCGAAATCCTCGCCGTACGGATCGCGGGGCACGAGCAGCGTGTAGGCGATTTGGGTCCCGTCGGGCGACATGATCGCGCTGGTGACGGTTCGCAGCTTCGCCACGTGCTGCGGCGTCCATAGCTGATCGGCGGCGAATGCGGATCGCGCGGCGAGCAAACCAACCGCGACGCAAGCCAATGCAAATGGGCGACGAATGGATCGTGTCTTCATCGTTCCTCCAGCATGATTGGTTAACGGCGTTCCCGCTCCCGCGCGCCGACATGCCCCGCGGCGCACATCAGGCGGAGGCATCCCGGCGAAGTCGCGTGACGAGCTGATGCGCCAGGCGGGTCGGCTCCGGCAGACGATAGCCCGTGCAGCATCGTAACACGATTCGCTCCGCATCCGCCAGTCGCACGAGGTGGCCGACGCTGACATAGATCGGCTTCACCCCGGTGCGAGTTCGCAGCACGCGGCCGATTCGTTCGCCATCGAATCGCAGATCGACGGCATCGCCCCGTGTGTTGCCCGGTTCGACGTGCTCGCCGCACAGTCGACTTTTCGCGCAGCCGATGGTCGGCCGGTCGAGCAAGAGCCCCAAATGCGAAGCAATGCCGAGACGGCGGGGATGCGCTCGCCCGTGACCATCGAGGATGAACACATCGGGCACCGAACGGAGTTGGCGCGCGGCCGCAAGCAGGGCGGGCGCCTCGCGAAAGGAAAGCAATCCCGGCACATAGGGGAACGTCACCTTGCGATGAACGGATGCCGACTCGATCACCGCATGCTTGCGAACGTCCCAGACGATCCATCCGGCGATGATCTGCGGGGCGCCCGCGACAAACGCGGCATCGCCCCCGGCGACGAGCCGTACGGATCGCGCCGGCACAACGCGCTCGACAACGCGGTCAGCCAGCGCGCGCTGCAATCGGATGGCCGCGGTGGGTGAGGGATTCCAGCGATGGCGGATGGGTTGAAATGGGTCGCGCAAGGTCGATCCTCGGTGTCTCGTGCGATAGAATACACCGGTGGCGATCCACGTTCACTGGAAATGGGCCGTCGTTTGTTTGACGCTGGCGGCGTCGGACCGCGCCGCGCGCGCCGAGGAATCCGCTTGGCTGTACGTGGACCTCACGCCGGCCATGAACAACGATCTGATCACTCCGTCGATTCGGGACGAAGGCGCGACGGTTTCGGCCGAGGCGGATCGCGTTTTCCTGACGATTCCGTTTCGCTACGATCTCGGCGCGGCTCCTCGAACGCTCACACGCAGCGCGATGCGCGCGCGGGAGTTTCGCGGGGTCTGGGGGATTCGATTGCTGCCCGAACCGCTCGGCCCGATCGATCTTGCGCTGCTCGACGAAGACCCGCTTTACGAACGGTGGGAACTGAAGCCCGCCGCCGGTCGCCCAACAGTGACGGTGCGCAATCAAACCGGACCACGCGGCGCGGAGCCGGACTCGCGCGCAGCGGGCGGCCGGGGCGAGCGCCGGCCGCTGCGAAGCATGACGATCCCTGCGAGCGGGATGTCAGCGTTCGTTGTTGAGATAACCAACGAGTCGAATCGACTGACCTGGACGTGGGCGAATGGCGAGGAAGAGACGATCGACTTATCGGCGATTCGCAAGGCGCGAGAGCCGTTGCCGTTGCCGCCGATGACCGGTCCGGCCGGGGCGGAGGGCCCATCGAACGGTCCGCGCGGAGCCGTCGCGCCGATGTTGATGGATGTCATAAATACGGTAAAGAACGGATCGGCGGCGCACGCGGCGCTGGCGGTGCAGAGGTTGGCGCGGGCGCGACGAGAGTGGCCCGCACGGGTCGATCCGGCGTTTCTGGCGGACCTGGATGAGCGCATGCTTGAGGCCGGCGCGACGGATCGAGCCGCGGTCCGTGCGGCGGCGTGGTCGTACTTCGCCGAGCCGTTGGAGGGTTTCGCGCCGGCGGACTGGATCGCGCCGTCGGCGTTGCGGCGGCTGGCAAAAGATGCGGCGTTGCAGAAGTCCTGGTTGGAAAACGTCGAGCATGGTCTGGGCCGGCGCGAGGGCGGCGTCTTCTGGATGGGCCTGGTCGGTGACGAGCGGTCGCGCCGCGGCTTGGCGATGCTGATTGGTACGAACGTGTTAAGCGGGACGGACGCCGCGTTGATTGACGCGGCCGGTGACCTTTTGTTGTCACTTGGTCCGTGGCCGATCGCGCGCGGCGAGGCGTCGTCGGGCGCGGCGGTCGGCGGCGCGGGGTCGGAAGCGGTCGGCGTTGATCCGAACGATCCGCGCGCGGCGGACAAACCTGTGGAACTGTCGCGGTTTTCGCCGGCGGCGCTGGAAGCGCTGATGAAGCGTCTGCCCGCGATTCCCGACAGCCCGTGGGCGACGGATTTGATTCGGCGACTCGTTCCGCTCGCGCCGGCGAAACTGGCCGATGCGCTGGCGCAGGAACTGGAGCGTCGCAGGGTTGTGTTAAGCGGACCGGAGGATCCGTTGTTGACTGCCTGGGGGTCGCTTCGGACCGATGGCCAGCGTCTGGCGATGGTGACGGCGCTGAATCGACTTTACGTCGGCGAGTTGGTGTATTCGGAGTCCTTTGCGAGGATCTGGCGCGATGCGACCGGTCCTGCTGCGTCATCGAAGGTGCGCGAGGCGACGGTACGGCTTCTGCTGCGCATCGCGAGCGAAGACCTCGCGCCGCGCGAGCCGAACCCGTTTCCGGTCATCGTGTTGCTGACCTCGCACGACCCGCTGGTGGATGCGTTGAGCGAAATCGTCATCAGGATGAAGTCCGCGGATGGAGCATCGGGCGGTGAGCAAGGCCGGTCAGCGCGGACCCGGCCCGGCAGCCGTGAAACGGAGCTTTGCCACGCCGCCGCGGAGCAATTGCTGCGTCGCGGTCTGGCCGAGCACGCGGCCCGGCTTGTCGCGGGATGCCCGCCGGGGGCCTCGCGCGCGACGCACGTTGAAACGCTGCTGCGCATGAAGAATCCGCCCGCCGACCCGCTGGCAGCCTTTGCCGGGTTCCTCTTGCGACAGGAGACCATCGACTGCGTTAAGCCCGCGCTGGAGTATCTGTCGCGCCGGGCCGGGGCGGAGCCGTCGGACGAGCGCTGGCGTCTGCTGGCGGCGTTGCGCGCCGGGGTGCATCCCGGAGAACTTGATGCGCTCGGCCGCGCGCTCAAGGGGGCGCAGGCCGTGGCCGTGCGGCGCTGGCTGCACGAACTGGGACACATGACGCAGCAGGATCGGCAGCGACTGGCCGGAGCGACCGACCCGGAGCAGCGGCTCGAGCGCCTGAAGGAAATCGACTTTCGTCGAGGTACGGCGGTGGAAGGACGGTACGGCGCGCTGGCCGTGGTCGAGACGGTGACGGCCCGCGCAGGATCGGCCGATGCCGAATCCGGCAACCCATCGATCTCGTGGAGCCTTCCGACGCGCTGGACGATCGCGCTGCCGCCGATTGATCTGGAGTTGCCGGCCGATGTGCATGAAAAGCCCGACGCGCCGTACCGCGTGCTGCTGGGCAAGGCACCGTTGGGAGAGGGCCGCATCGCACAGAGGCCGGGCGTCCTCGGTTCACCCGCCACGTTCTCCATCGCGCTGACGTCCGCCCCGTGGGATGGCTGGGCGACGACAAACGGGCTGCTGCGCGGAACGACCGCCGCGCCGGAAAACGCCGCCGCGGAAGTGGGGCCTCTGTGGATGGTCGCGCGCCCGGTGCTGGAGAAGCCGCTGGCCGGCACGATGACGATTGACGCCGCCCCGCTGTTGAAGCGCGCGATCGCACAGGACCAGTCAATCGGTCGCCGGGTGCCGCCGGCGCGCGTGCCGGAAAAGTTGCCCATCACGCTGCGTCATGCATCGTTCGGAAGTTTCTACGGCGCGGCGGATTGGCCCGGCGAACTGCCGGAATCGATTCCGGATGGTTTCATCCGCCCGCGCGTCGTGATGATCGTGCTGGAGCGAATGGATTAAGGGGCAGTGGTCAGTGTCTCGTGGTCAGTGGGCAGTTGTCCGTGGCCAGTGCCTGGCAGAAACGCAGACAGGGTTCAACATCATTCAGCCCGGCCATCTCGATGGCCGCGAACCTGCCGGCAAGGCCGTACCGTGCCTTCGCTACGGCACCGGATCGTAGCCGAATCCGCCCCACGGGTGACAGCGCAGGATGCGCCGAACGGCCTGCACCGAACCTCGCCATGGACCGTTTCGCCGGATCGCGTCGAGCGCGTACTCACTGCACGACGGCTCAAATCGGCAATGCCCGGGCAGCAGGGGGCGCAGCGCGAATTGGTACGCCCGGATCGTCAGCGTCAGCGCTCGGATCGTCACCGTGTTAACCAGGAACACGATCCGCCCCAGCGGCCGAGCGATCCACCGCACACCGCGCGCCAACAGCGCGATCAGGCGATGCAGCGTCGGCGTTGTCCCCACAGTTGGTCTCATCGCTTCCTCACGGCCATGCGATAGATCGGCCGTCCCTCGCGCACGTACTTGATCTCGTAATTTGTCTCGGTCCGTGATCCGGCCGTGCCGAACGCCGGATCGTCGAAGTCGATCTCCGCGAAATCCGCCACGCCGCCCAGCACGGCGCGAATCTGCTCGTAATACTCGGCGTGATCGGTCTGCACGGCCAGACGACCGCCGGGGACCAGCGCCCGGGCCATCGCCGCGGCCGCGTCGGGCGTGAAGAGCCGCCGCTTGTGGTGGCGTTTTTTGGGCCAGGGGTCGGGGTGGTAGACGTGCAGCGCGGTCAGGCTCGCCGGCGGCAGGCGGTGCATCACGAGAATCTTCGCGTCGGTGCGGACCATGCGCGCGTTGGTGACGCCCCAGCGTGCCAGACGATCGGCACAATACTCGCAGAACGCTCTGGCCCATTCGATGCCGAAAAAGTTGCGGTCGGGATGCGCGCGGGCCATCCGCAGCAGAAACGCCCCCTTGCCGCAGCCGATCTCCATCTCGACGGGCCGGTCGTTCCCGAAGATCGCTCCGAAATCGACGCGCTCCGAGACGACCTCGGGCGAAAGCAGAATGTCCTCAAGCGTCGGCACGAGAACATTATATCACGCTGCGAGCGCGTGTTTCGGCCGGGGAATCACCCGATTGCCGATGGCAGCCGGCGTCGTCGCTTCGCCCGATCTCGTCGATTTTCTTCGTGACGCGGAAGGCCCGGTTGCCGCGGAGCTGACCCAGCCGTCCCAGGAACTTGTCCCGGCCTTCGACTTGCAGGCTCATTTCCTCGGTGACGAGCTTGTCGAGCCGGATCAGATCGCCCGGCGCGAGCGACATCAGGTCGGCCAGGGTGATGCGTGTTTGGCCGAGATACGCGCGCAGATTGATCTCCGCGTTGCGAAGCTTCTGCGTCAGCGCGCGGCGATGGGCCGTGTTGACCGTCCCGCGGCTGTAGGCCAGCCAGCTTTGCGTCGCGAGCTTGCCGATGACCGGCTCGATGACGTTGAACGGAATGCAGATGCTCATCGTGCCCGCGCGAGCGCCGACCTTCAATTCGAAACCCACCACGACGACCACTTCGTTCGGCGCGACAATCTGCACGAGGTGCGGATTGCTCTCGTGCCCGGCCAGGTCGAACTTCACCTCGATCAGCTCGCTCCATGCTTCGGACAGATTCTCCAGCGCGCGATCGAGGATGCGGTTCACCAGTCGCTGTTCGATGAGCGTCAGCGGCCGCTGGGGGATGAAAATGTCCGAGTTGGTGCCGCCCAGAAGGCGGTCGATGATCGGGAAGACGATGAGCGGGCTGATCTCAAGACACATCTTGCCGGTCAGCGTCTCGGCCGACAGTAGATTGAAACAGGTCGGGCTGGGCAGCGAATGGATGAACTCGCTGTAGGTGAGCTGCTCGGCCGTCGCGACGTGCGTTTCGACGATGGTGCGAAGGAATGCCGAGAGCGACGCCCCGAAGCTGCGAGCGAACGACTCGTGAATCGATTGCAGCGCCCGCATCTGCTCCTTGCTGACGCGTTCGGGACGTTTGAAGTCGTATTCGGTGACTTCGCGGCCTTGGCGGCGGCGGTCGCCGGCGAATTCGAAATCGTCGCCGTCGCTGTCGGTGGCGACCGCATCGAGCAGCGCGTTGACTTCGTTTGGATCGAGGACTTCGGTCATGTCCTGGCAGCCCCCCGGATGGGCGGCGCAATTCCTGCGCCTGCAACGGGTTAAGCCTGCTCTCTTATCGGATGTCTCGCGGAAGATTCTCAAGCGACATGGGGCCGTTTTGAATCGCTCCACTCGCACACGAAAAAGCGTCGTCGCGATGGGCAGGCCGGAAATAATCGGCCCGCGCGGGCACAATATCCGGCTGGATTCGCTTCGTCGTCGGAGCGGCGTACCCAAGGAGCCTTACCATGTTTCGGAACCACCCTCATGCGGAAGTCGGCCCGACCACGGTCGTGAATCGTCGAATGGGCCTGGGGGCCTCGATCGTCTGGGGCCTGACAGGAATCATCGTGACCGCCATCGTTGCGGGCAGCGGGCTGGCGGTTTATGCGCTGCGCGTTGTGGACCGCCGGGCCGATGGCGCGGTCGTTCTGGTTTCGCGGGTCCTGGGCGAGCTGCCGGAATATCGCGCGGCGCTGCCGCCGGCGCTGGCCGATGCGATAGATGACGTTCGCCGGCCGGATTATCGCAATCAACTGGCGGTGACGACGAAACTCCTTCCGCGCGATGGTCGAAACCACCAGTCGGCATCAGTCGAGGTGCGCAACGGCGGCGAAGAACTCGTCTCGCTGTTGAGCATGCGGATCGTCGGAATGGACAGCGAGGGTCAAGCCGTCGAGGAACGCATGACGTACGCGGCGACGCCGATTCAGATCGATGACGAATGGCGCGGTCCGCTGCTGCCGGGTGAGACACGGCGATTCGTGGTGCGCTGGCGGGCGCATGACAAGGTGTCGGACGTGACGCACGAGATCACCGATCTGCGTGTGTGGAAGGATCGGGCCGACGCGGGGGTCGCGCCGGAATCGGACGAGGCGGACGAAGGCACGACGGCATCCAAGTCCTATCGTTCGCAGATGCCGAAGAAGTCCCCGACGCGCGAGGTCGTAAGTGTGCGTGAGAGCGATGATTAGCCGCGTTGCTTGACCATCGGGAATTCGACGCTTAGGCTCCTGACGGGCTTTCGCCACCGTGAAAAGCGGGGCAAAAGCCCGTTTGGCTTTATCTCGGCGCGTCGGGTCGCGCGGCCTTGCCTTGCCCGGCCTTGTCGATGAAGGAATCGTTCACGTCGATGCAGCATCGCGGACTGGCCAAAATTGATGTCATGCTGATGGTGCTGGTGGCCTTGGCGGGGTTGATCTACCTGTCGCGTTGGCTTCCGCTGGGCGGCGGCGGAGGAGCGGCGCAGCGCGCGGCGTGCCTGGCGAATCTGGCGACGATCGGCAAGGGGTTGTCGGCCTACCTGGAAGCGAACGATCAGCGGTGGCCTTACGTGGAGAAGCTGCGGTCGCTGCCGATGCACAACCCGCCGTGGCTGATTTTGCCGGATGTCTTGAAACCGTACGTGAGCGCGGGAGCGGGCGAGCCGTTTCACTGCCCGGCCGATCGGCGGACGTTGGGGGAGGACAATCCGCTGGAGAAACAGTACGGCAGGCAAACGACGTGGTACGCAACGGAAGGCTCAAGCTACGAGTGGATCTGGGGGGAGGCCTACGGCGGCAAGCGCGTCGGCGAGGAGATGCTGGCGAAGGCGAAGGGGTTCGGCCTGGGCCGGGCCGATCAGCCGATGCTGGCGGATTTTGAGGCGTTTCACACGGGCGACGAGCAGGGGCCGTTCAACACGCTGAACGCGGACCTGAAGCCGCGAACAGCGCGGACGGCGAACCGATAACACCCTCCGGTTGCGTCCGGTGCGACGGGAGAAATGATACAAACGTATAGGAAATAGGCGTATGATGACGCAGTTGGAGAGTCACGCCGCGGGGCAGCCTGCGACGAACCTGGTGAAGCGGCACCGCACGTCGGCCGTCGTCGGGACGACGATCGGCGTGTTGCTGGTCGCGTCGATCGTGACGTACCTGTGGGCGGCGACGCCTGCGCGGCCGAACGTGCAGACGGCCAAGCCGGCCGAGATGGTGACATTCGTGAGTCACGAGCGCGGTTTGGCGGGGCTCCCGCAGATCGAGCAGGAACAGTTCATCAAGAGCTGGCAGGGTCGGCTGGCGTCGGACGCGGCCTATCGCGAAGCGATGCGCGAATCGCTGAAGGCATTGAGCGAGGAGGAGCGCAAGGCGTTCGTCACGGCGATGATCCGCGTGATGAAGCGGGCGTTCATCGACGACGCGAAGCGTTACGCGGGGCTGTCGCAGCAGGAGCGGTTCAAGTTTGTGCGAGAGCGGCTGACGGAGTACGCCAGCCAGGCGCCGCTGCTGAAGGATCTCACGCGTGACACGGGTTTCAAGCGCGATCTGCCCGGCGGCCAGGATGAAGTGCGCCAGTGGCTGATGGAAAATACGACGGCCGAAGAGCGCGCGATCGGCGAGCCGTACGTCGAGGCGCTGAAACACATCAGCGAGCAGGATCGCAGGCAGAAGAAGGATTAGATCCCGTTGAGCTGCGGGGGTATCGTTCATCGCGATTTTACGGCAACCAACCCGCCGCATGGGATTTGCAGGATGGGCAATGCCCACTACGGCGAGGGGTCGGTCGCGGCGACGCGGCCGAGGGAGCGCGGGAGTGCTGCGTTGCCGTCATCGGCAAGGATCGGCGGGCCGCTCAATTCCGTAATCAGCGGAGCGAGGTAGGCTTTCACGAAGGTCGGATGGGTCCAGTCGGTGTGACCGCCGAAATGGCCTGCCCATCGCATGTCGGCGCTGTAGGGCACCTGGTGCAGCTTGCGGTAGAGGGCGGCGGCTTCGCTGGAATCGTCGGCGGGCTTCTGAAAGCCGACCGCGCCGGCGGATTGGCCGTGCCGCCGGTCGATGGTGCCGGCGACGGTGGTGCCGGCGCGGAGAAAGACGGCGTCCAACTCGGAATAATAATTGAAGATGCCGAAGGTGGTGCGTCGCAAGGCGTTGCGCAGGTCATAATGCGGGCTGATGGCCGGCGCGAGTAAGACAACTGTAGAGACCTGTACGTTCTCCGGCAGCCGCTCGACCGCCATGATCGCCAGCCCGCCGCCGCCGGAATGGCCGACGATGTGCAGCGGGGCGTGCGGATGCTGCGCGCGATAGGAAATGATCCGGTTGTTCAGGCGCTGGGCCACGACCTTGTTGCGCTCGTAGTCGGCGAGGTTGATGAGCAGACCGCCGGGGATGGGCGTGCCCCAGTCGAAAATCTCGATGCCGCACTCGACGCCGCCGTCGGCCAATCCGCGGGCAAGCGATTCGTTGAGAATGCTGCGGCCCTCGATGCCAGGCAGAATGACGACGAGGCCTTTTTCCAGCCGCTCGGGCGTGCGCAGGTGATCGAGACTGCACCCGGTTGCGAGCATCAGAATGGCCAGCGCGGCGAGCCCCGCGACGGATTCCAGCGCGGCGCGGCGCGGGGCGATCGACGTCGCGGACGTGTAGCGGCGGCCGGGTATGTGCTGCGAAGCGGTCAGACCATCCATGGGGAGGCTCTCCAAAAAGGCCGAGCGGGCAAGCGTCGGCTGCATAATCATCGGCGAATCATCGAGCGAAAGCGATGCGATGCCGGGGCGATCGCGCCGAGAAGTTCAGGTGCATGAGCAGAACCCACGCGAGCGAAGACTGCGCTGCGGCGACAACAGCATAGACCCAGACCGGAAGCTGCGGGAAGTTGCCGAACTGAATCAGCATTGCCGCGGCGACCATGCTGGCCATCGTCCCGACGAGGACGAGGGCGATGCTGGCGTGGAGCCAGGTGACCAGCCTGCTGTTGGGGTGCAGGGCGAAGGCCCCGGCGACGGCGGCCGCGCCAAGGAAGACGATCCAGACCGTGTGTGCGTGATAGCGGGAGAGTTTGAACGCCGCAAGCCAGGCCGACCAGGACTGGTGGGGGTTTCGCGGCCAGACCGACCAGAGCAGGGCAACGGCGACGCCGAAGGCGAAGACGAGCAGCATGGCGACGGCGGAACGGTGGCGCGGATCGGCGATGAGCACGCGCAGGCCGGTGACGGCGACGACGCCGGCGATGACGGCGGTGAGCAGGATCCAGACAAAAGGCGCGATCTCGCGAACGGCGCCCTGCTGGGAGAGCCGCACCTGGAGCGCCTCCTGCGCGGCGCGTTGTTCGGTCGTGAGCGTCGATCGACCGCGGCCGGCGAGGGATTGAGTCGTCGGGCTGGAGTCGAGGCGGTGCGCGCCTTCGGAGGATACGTTGAGGTCGGGGAGTTCGGTCTGGGCCGAGGCGCGCGGATCGTTGACGGGCAGTCCCATGTTGAAGAGCGGGCTGGCTTCGGCGCTTCGGCCGAGGGCGTCGTTGCCGGCGCGGACGAGCGACATGGTGCCGACCGAGTTTGACAGGGCCAGCCCCGCGGTCATGAGGGTCAAGGCATAGGCAAGGTTGAGCACGCCAATGCCCAGGGCCATGTGCAGTAGAACGGCGGCGAGACACGACAGTTCCAGGGCGATCATCCATTGCCACGGTTCGACGTTGCGTATGCTGATTTCTTCAATGGCGATCGGCGTGGCGGCGTCGGCCGAGAGTTCGGGAAACGTGCGCCATTCGGCGTAGCCGGTTTTTACGCAGTGATAAGCGAGCGCGATCAGCACGAGGGCGTTAAGAAAATGCACCGTGCGGGTGCGATTCACAGCGATGCCGACGGCGGTCAGAATCAGCACGACGGCCCAGGTGCATTCCTCGCCCCAGCGCGTGAGAAATTCCAACGCGGAAGGGAGGAATCGCCCCGCGAGCGTGTCCCATTGATACCAGTTTTTGACCGTTCCCAGAGACGCGAGCGCGACGAGCGCGAAGCCCAGCAGGCTGCCCGCGTTCAGCGTTCGCCCGTGCCGACCGGATTGCGACAACGCCGCCAGCGCCAGGCACACGACGACGCCGAATCGCCACGCGAAACCCTCCGCGGCCGAGAGGCTCGATAGGATCGTCACGGCCTTGCCCTGCAAGAGCGCGTCAACGGTGTAAGCCGCGCCCGCGAAGAGGGCGGCCGTGACAAGCGAATAGACGAATCGCGCGCGCAGCAGCTTCGCGCCGGTCAGTGCGAACATCAGCGCGAGCGTCCATCGGCCGGCCTCGCTTGCGTAGGCGTGATTCAGAACCGCCGCGATGCTATCGCCACCGATCGGCACGGAGCGTTCGGCCGCAAGCATCGCCGTAAGCCGCGTCCACCATTCGGCGATGCGTGGCGCCGGGCAGACGGCCAACCAGCCGGCGGCGACGACGAGTGCCAGTCCGAACACCCCCGCACTCCATCCAGGCGGGGAGGCGGCGGATTCATAGACGACGGAGACGGCTGACTTGGACACGGCACCTGGAGCGGAGTACGAAGCGCCTTCCAGCGAGATGAGGGTCGGTCCGCGCTGGTCGGAGGAGTTGCCCGCGACGCCGTAGGTCGAGCGCGGCGGATTGGCTGGCGCACCGGCGGCGGATCCGTTGGTCGGCGCGCCGACGGATGCGTCGCCGTTCTTGCTGATTGAGAGGTCGGACATTCAAGACTCCGCGCGGACGGACTCCCCATGGTATACAGGGAACGTTCGAAATAATTTCGATATCGGCAGGGGCAAGCCGTCGGCGGCGCGGCAAAACCGGCCGAAGGACGCCACCGCAGGGGGCAAACCTAGTTTTCAGGCCAGTTACGCGGACCGAGGCTGGTGAGGAAGCCCGGCCCGTTGATCGGCCAGTCGGCGAGGTACTGCTTGATGCGCTGGGGAGTGACGGCGTCGATGGCGGCGAGGCGTTCGGCGACATCGCGCGGGCGGTCGAAGCTGTTCAGGTCGGAGGCAAGCTGCATGAGCCGGTAGTACGGGGCTTCGGCTTCGGTGGCGAGACTGGTGCGCGAACGGTTCTTGACGCGCTGAACTTCGTCTCCGCTGACGCCCAGGTCGGTCATGCGGGCGATTTCGCGGCGCATGGCGTCGACCATCTGTTCGGCCTTGGCGGGTTCACAAAACCCCCAGATCATCATGAGACCGTTGTCTCCATAGGCGAGCCGCCCGGCGGAGACGTGCGGCGCGATTCCGGCCTGAATGATGTTCCAGTAGAAGCGGGAGTTGTGCCCGCCGAGGATGCTGGCGGCGACGTCGGCGACTTCCTCATCGGGGTGATTGGCTGGCGGCGCCGGGTAACACAGCGCGATCGCCTGCTGCTGAAAGCGGTCGGTTTTTCGAACGACCACGCCCTCGGCCCATTTGGGCGGCGGCGTGCGTGGCGGGCGTTCCGGGCCGCGCTGCCAGTCGCCGCAGAGTCGTTGTGTCGTATTGATGACCTCGCGCGGCTCGATGGCGCCGGCGACGAGCAGGACCATGTTCGCCGGGTTGTAACGCGCCTGGAAATAGGCGTGCATGGCGTCACGGGTCAGCGCGGAGACCGTCTCGGCCGTTCCCAGCACGGGCCAGGCGAGCGGATGGCCTGCGTAGATGCGTTCGTGGAGCAGCTCGTACACCTGCCGGTCGATCTGGTCGTCCGACATGGCGATTTCTTCGAGGATGACCTGCTTCTCGGTTTCGAACTCGTCGGGCGGCAGGGCCGATTGCATCATGTCGGCGATCAGTTCGATCTGCTTTTCCAGGTCGGCGGTGCGCACCCATCCGAAGTAAAACGTCTTTTCCTTGCTCGTGTAGGCGTTGTAGGTGCTGCCGAGGTTGTCGAAGTCGATGGTGATCTGCTGCCAGGTGCGGCGGTGCGTACCCTTGAAGCACATGTGTTCGAGAAAATGCGATACGCCGGCTTGGTGCGGTGCCTCGTCGCGCGCGCCGGTGCGCACGAGAAAACCCGCCGCGGCGCTTTGCACGTGCGGCATCGGCTCCATGACGATGCGAAGCCCGTTGTCCAGAACGTGTTCAACGAATGACCCGCCCATCATGCGACGGCTCCTTCCAGCGGCCGCGTCCCCAGCGTGAGCACGCACAGCTTGTCGCGGCGGTTGTCGTTCAGATAGCGACGAACGTCATTGATCGTCACGGCCTCGATGCGGCGGTTCTTCTCCTCGACGGGCATCGGGCGGCCGTAGTGAAACAGATCGCCGCTCAACTCGCTGACGCGGGCGCGGGTGATGTCGCCGTGGGTCTGGGACTTGGCGATGATGCCGGTCTTGGCGCGGCGCAGCTCTTCCTCGGTGACGTCTTCGCCGAGGCGGTCCACTTCGCGCAACAACGTGCGAAACGTCTGTTCGCAGCGGGCGGGGGTTGTCGACGCACCCATGAAGAGCATTCCGGCCTGACGCGGGTGCTCGTCCCAGGCGCTGACCCAATAGACGAGGCCCTGCTTTTCGCGGACCTCGACAAACAGGCGGGAGCTCATGCCGTCGCTCAACATCGCCAGCACCAGTTGCTCGATCGGGGCGTCGGGGTGCGTCATGGACAGGCCCGGCCAGCAGATGAGGATGTGTTGCTGCTCAAGCTCCTTCATCTGGTGGCGCACGCCGGGAGAGAATTCCAATCGGTAATCGTTGTCGGGCGCCGTCGCGCCGTCGCCGAAGCCGCTGAACAACTCCTCGACCCGGTGTGCGAAACGGTCGACGTCCACTGCGCCGCCGACGGCGATCTGCATGCGCCGCGCCGAAAAAGTCCGCCGCCAGTACTCGATGAGATCGTCGCGCCGGATGGATTCGAGGGTCTCGACGGTGCCATGTTCGTGTCGTCCCAGGATGGGGCCGTAGGCGTGCGGCGCGATGAGCCGCCGCGACAGCTCGCCGGGGTCATCCTCCAGGGCGGTCAGTTCCTGTTTACCCAGATCGACCGCGACGCGGCAGAACTCCTCCGGGAACGTCGGCCGACGGAGCATCTCGGCGTGCAGCTCCAGCGCCTGCTCGACGTATTCCGGCAGGCAGGCGCAGCGAAAAACCATCGACTCGCGCCCGACGCGCGACGACGCCTGCGCGCCGATGGCGTCGAACGCGTCGGTCAGTTGCTGCGCCGTGAAGCGCTGCGTGCCCTTGTCGATCGTCTCTTCCAGCGTACCGGCCAGTCCGAGCCGTTCGGCAGGCTCGTGGACCAGGCCCGCAAGAACGCGAATCTCGTAGGCAGCCGTTCGCCGGCCGGGCAGCGGCAGGGCCGCGAGTTCGACGCCGCAGTCCAGCGTCCGGTGAACGTAAATCTCTGGCGTAGCCATCGCCCGGTTTATAGCGGGGAAACGGTCGACTCGCCAGACGCGGCATCCAACGAGGCATCCGATGCGCTGACTGGTGAAGCCGGCTGCTCCTGCTGCGAACGAAAGAAGATGCCGACGTGGCCGACGCGCGCGATGAATTCGCACGGCACGCGCGAGGCGATTTCCTCACCGGCGAGATCGACTTCCGCCGCGTCGTCCATTGTCATGCGAATCTTGAGAAGCTCGACGTGGTCGAAGTGCCTGCGGATCGTTTCAATCACCGCGTCATTGACGCCGGCCTTGCCGATCGTCATGCGGTGCTTGAGATGGTGGGCTTGTGTTTTCAGTGTTCGGCGTTGTGCCGGGTCCATGTCTGCTCCCCTGGTGCTGGTCGTACTCCAACGGACCGAGGGTGTCGTCCGTGGGTGCGAAGGGCGGTTTGTTTACGGGCGGTCCGGCTGCTGCGGCTCGGGCAGGGCGAGCGGCACCGGCGCTTCCAGCGAGAACGCCCCGGTCGGAAGCGATGCATCGGCCGTCAACTCATGATAATCGCAACCGGCGATGAGACGCTGCCCGCCGGCCGCGGTCAGTTTCCACGCCCGAAGCAGGAATGAGTCCTGATCAATCCAGAGCGATAGTTCGCGTTGTGATCCGCCGAAACCCTCGGGCCGCGTGACCACATAACAGGGTCGCCCGCCGGCCCACGCCGCGCCTTCGAGACGCCAACCGGGCCGGCCCAGGAGGCCCGTCGGTTTCAACGCGTTCTCGCCCTCGACGAACAACTCGTCCACCAGCATCGGCAGGCCGTCGGTCAACAATAGGACTGCTGTCTGAATAGGCGTTCGCGTGAACTGGCGGTGCCGCGTGAAGCGGCCCTCGCCGCCGCGATAGCTCCACCAGTCTCGCCCCAGCACGATGATCGCGTCCTCGCCGATCTGGAGCTTGCATCGTCCGGGCCGGTCCAGCGTCCACGACACTGGCACGACGCGCGGCGACGTCTTGTGATACGCGCTTAGCACGCCGGTGGCCGTGAGCGTTCGTGCGCGGCCGTACGCCGCAGCGCAGCGGCGCAGCACGTCATCGGCCGTGACGGAGTACGACACCAGCCCCTCGTCGGGATCGCGGCGATAGGGATCGGCCGGATCGTTGCAGGCCGCAGGCAGCGTCAGCGTCAGCGTCATGAGCGCGGTGACCCATGCGGCATGGCATGGTCGGTCTGGCCGGATGCAATGGGATGGCAAAGGCGGCCGATTCATGCAGGTACGATTCGCGTGCGTCCTGCACAAGCGTCCTAGGCCGTCCATGGTTTGTTGGTCATCGTGACGGAAGCCGTCGGCGAACGCGTTATGCTAACGCCAACCGCCCATCGGGACAAATCGCCGCAGTCGTGGAGCGCGGGCTGCGAACCGGCTACACTCGCGCGGGGGGGCGTCGGGATCGCGATTGACAGGCGAGGAAGCCATGGCCGGTTCCGTTGGATTATCGCGAGACAAGTACGAAGAGGTGGCGCGTCAGCTTCAGGAGTACGTGCGGGCGCGGTTTGAGGATGCGATCGTGCAGATCGGCGAGGGGCTGCATTATCGCGGTACGAATGTCGTAATCACGTCGAAGGCTTTCGCGGGCCAGTTGCCGGAGCAGCGATACGGTCTGGTGCTGCGCACGATCCCCGAAGCGTTCTTCAAGAAATACTTGCGCGGGGGTGTGGTCTGGTTTGAATTGGCGCCCGGTGAAAGCGGCAAGGACTACATGCGCATGCCGCGGTCGGAGGACGTGGCGGCGCGATCGGCCGACGTGCTGGCGCGGATGAAAAAGTCTGGCGTCTTGAAACAACTGGAGCAGGCCGTGGCGCAGGCCAAGGGAGCGCTTAGCGCCGTCCGGCTGGATTTGGCGCGGGAATGCATGGACGCGGCGGGGTGGAGCCCCGACGAGGTGCAGGAGGGTAGCCTCGTGCTGATCGGTCGTGGATCGCTCTGCGATGCGGATTTACCGCGGGTGTTGTGCGCGCTGGCGGACGATGAATAACCCGCGGGGCGGCCGGCAGGTCAGATTCCGCCGCCGCCGGTTCCGCCGGTTCCGCCGATTCCGTTCAGGTTCCCACCGGAGATGAGCAGGCGAATCGGCAGCAGGGCGATGCCTTCCAGCACGCTGTAATAGGTGGAAGGCAGCGCGTTGACCGTGTTGGCGGCCGTTCGGTTGATGGCGGTTTGGCACCAGCCGATGCTCTGAAAGAGCGGCGCGGCGGCGATCAGGACGGTAATACGCCGGACCAGTTTTGCGCGGCGGGGCGTCATCTTCATGGGGTGTTCACCTCATCGGGGCGATTGCGCCGGGCGCGAATCACCGTTGGAAGAATGGCTGGCGATTTCCACCCAGCAGAATTTGGATGACGTCCGACGACGGAAAGCTGGTCAGGAGCGTTTGCTGGATCGAACCGACGACGACGCTGAAGGTGGCGCTGGCGATCTGCTGGCCGATCAGGTTCGGAATCGTGCTCAAATCGCAGGTGCCGGTAGTCTGACACAGCGGCAGCATGGCCGCCGCGACGAGGATTTTCTTCCGCCAGCGATACAGTTTCATCTTCGTCATGCTTGTATTACCTCCCCGGGCTGCGGCAACCATACAAGAACGCCGCATCAGGTTGACGCGAGTGGTTCCTTGGGGGTCTTGCGGCTCGCATCGTGCGTTAGCATACCGACGCACGCCCGGTCCGGCAAATCGCGAGCCATGCAGGAGATTCATCGGTCGGTTGCCGCCTAAGGCCTTAATGAAGCGTAGGTTACGTGTTGATCGGCGGGTTGGGTCCGCCGTTGGGCATGAGTAGAATCACCCCATGACGCGTGCGGACCCCGGGAAACTTCCAACCATAGCCCGTCGGATGCTCGCTTGGTATGACCGGCACCGGCGGGACCTCCCCTGGCGGAGGACGCGCGATCCGTACGCCGTCTGGTTGAGCGAGATCATGCTCCAGCAGACGCAGGTCGCGACGGCGATTCCCTATTACGAGCGTTTCCTTCGGCGATTTCCGATCGTGCGTGCACTGGCGAAAGCGCCGATTGGGGAGGTGCTCAAGCTCTGGGCCGGTCTGGGTTATTACTCCCGGGCGCGGAACCTGCATCGGGCGGCGAAGATTGTGGCGAATGACTTGAACGGCGAGTTTCCCCGGACCGTGGACGGCCTCCGCGCGTTGCCGGGAATCGGTCGCTACACGGCCGGGGCGATCGCGTCGATTGCATTCGGCGCGCGGGCGGCGGTCGTGGATGGCAACGTGACGCGTGTGCTGGCGAGGCTGTTCGATCTCTCGTCGGATGTCAGGGAGCGACACACCCAGGATCGGATCTGGAATCTCGCGACGTCGTTGCTGCCGGCTCGGCGGTGCGGGGATTTCAACCAGGCGTTGATGGAACTGGGGGCGACGGTCTGCACGCCTGCGGCGACGGCGCAATGCGGCGAATGCCCGGTGGCGCGATGGTGCATGGCGCGGCGAGCGGGGACCGTCGCGGATCGGCCGGTCAAGGGCGGACGCGCGAAAGTGAAGCACGAGACGCATGTCGTCGCCGCGATTCGGCGGGGCGAGCGTTACCTGTTCGTGCGAAGGCCGCAGGAGGGACTTTGGGGCGGGCTTTGGGAGCTGCCCAGCGCCGTGGCGAGTGGGCGGTCCATCGAATCCGCGTTGCGGTCGCTGACCCGGGAAGCGATGGCGGCGCGGTCGCGCGCGCAGAGATTCTGCGATTTTGAACACGTGCTTTCACACCGGCGTATTCGGATGATCGGCTACGAATTCGCTGCGCCGGCGGGTGCGGGGCGTGAGCGAGGTGGCGCGTGCCGATGGGTGGCGCTGCGTGACGCACGGGCACTGGGATTGTCGCGTGCCATGCAACGAGTGGTCGAATCGCTCGAGGAACATGGCCGCCAAAGGCCGCGGCCATGCCGCCCAAAGTTGAAGCCGCCATGAACATTCACCCGTGGCACAGGCGTCTCGCCAGTGATGCACCCGCCGCGGCAGGTGCCACACCCTGTGGATCATTCTGCGGCTCTACTTGGCAGGTCACCCTGATTTCCTTGTGCGATCCACTCACTCGCCCGTCGCGCGGCGATAATTTGTGACGGTCCGGTCGCTTCGATATAGTGCGGCGGCATGTCGACGGAGAATCGATACCTCGGGTCGGCCAAGCTCATCGCCGCGTGCACGCTGCTCTCGCGTGTCACTGGTCTGGCACGCGATATCATCGTCAATCGCGCCTTCGGGCAGAGCTGGGTTCAGGATGCGTTCAACTACGGCTTTCTCGTGCCCAACTTGTTTCGCCGGCTCTTCGGCGAGGGCGCGCTCTCGGCCGTCTTCGTGCCGGTCTTTACCGAGACGCTGGACCAGCGCGGGCGCCCGGCGGCGTGGCTGCTGCTGGGGCGCGTCGCCGGGTTGATGACGCTCGCGCTCACCGTGTTGACCGTCTTGCTGGAGATCGTGGCGCTGGCGGTCTGGCAGTTCGCGCCTGGCGGGCCGATGCGCGCGCTGCAAGCCGGGCTGACGGCCGTCATGCTGCCGTTCATGATCAGCGTCTGCCTGCTGGCGCTCTTCGCGAGCATCCTGAACTGCATTCAGCATTTCACCGTCCCCGCGCTGCTGCCGATCGTGCTGAACCTTTTCATGATCGCCGGCGTGGAGGCGATCGGCCCGCTGATGGGCGAAGCGCCGGAGCAGCGCGTCTATGGCGTGGCCATCTCCGTGCTGCTGGCGGCTGTTGTGCAACTGGCGATCATTTTTCCCGTGCTGCGGCGGCTGGGCGTGACGTGGCGTTTCTCGCTGGATACGCACGATCCGGAACTGCGCCGCATCCTGCGCAGCTTCGTGCCGATTGTTCTGGGGCAGGGCGTCTTGCTGCTTAGCGTTTTCCTCGATGCGCAAATCTGTACGTTTCTGACGCGCGGGCCGGCCACGCCCGATTCGTTCTCCTTTCTCGGCCGCACGATTGCCTATCCGCTGACGGACGGCGCGCTGTCGGCCATCAACAATGCCCAGCGGTTGTATCAGTTCCCGCTCGGCGTGCTGGCGATCTCGCTGGCGACGGCCGCGTTTCCGATGTTCAGCCTGTACGCGAGCCGGCAGGACTATCCCGGTCTCCGCGCGACGCTCGGCCAGTCGATGCGCGTCGCCATCTTCGAGGGGCTGCCCTGCGGCGTGGCGCTGTTCATCCTCGCCGAGCCGATCATTCGATTGCTCTTTCAATATGGCCGCTACGACGCCGAGGCGACGGCCCGCGCGGCCTACGCGCTCAAGTGGTACGCCCTGGGCATGCCGGCGTATTGCTGCCAGCACATTGTCCTGCGCGGGTTTTACAGCCTGCGCGACACGCTGACGCCGATGTGGATCAGTTGTGCCCTGGTGACCGTCAACCTCGTGCTGGTGCTGTCACTTTTGTGGCATCCCGGCATTCGTGAGGCGGCGTTCGGCCTCGGCACGGCGGTCTCGGCCACGCTTCACGTCGCGGTGTCGGTCTGGCTGCTGCGGCGGAAGATGCAGGGCCGAATCGGCGCGCGAATTCTCATGGCATCGACCCTGCGGACGGCGCTGGCGGCGGGGCTGGCGGGAGTAGCCGCCTGGGCGGTCAATCGCTGGACGGGAAGCGTCGATCTGTCGGGCATGGGGCGATTGGTTTCGCGCGGGGTGCAGGTGTTCGTTCCGCTGGGTGCGGCGGTCGCCGCGTACCTGCTGGCGGCGGCGCTGCTTCGCATGGAAGAACTTCGTCTGCTCCTGCCACGCCGACGAAGCCCCGCATGAATCCGGTATAATTCCCAGACACCGCCATGGGGAGCCATCTTGTGGAACTTGCCCAGCTCTTGAAATTCGCGATCGACAACAAATCCTCGGACCTGCACCTTCAGGCCGGCTCGGCGCCGATGATGCGCATCAACGGCATCGCCCGCTTTGTGCAAGGCGCGACGTTGACCGACGCGCAGGTGCGCAACTTGTTGATGGAGATTTTGCCGCCCTCGCGGAAGGCCGATCTGGATCGTGACTTGATTCAGGGGATCGATTTCTCGTATTCACATGCCGATCTGGGCCGCTTCCGGTGCAGCGCCTTTCAGCATCTCAACGGCTGCGGCGTGGTCCTGCGCGTCATTCAGGGAAAGATTCCATCGTTCGAGGACTTGATGCTGCCGCCGGTCATTCACGACATCGCCCGTTCCCAGCGCGGACTCACGCTGCTCACCGGCACGACCGGCAGCGGCAAGAGCACCACGCTCGCCAGCATGATCGATCTGATCAACGAAACCTACCGCTGCAAAATCGTCACGATTGAAGATCCGATCGAATACGTGCACACCAACAAAAAGGCGATGGTCTCGCAGATCGAGCTGGGCACGGATACGCCGTCGTTCGACCAGGCGCTGCGTCAGGCCCTGCGGCAGGATCCGGACGTGATCCTCGTCGGCGAGTTGCGCGACGTGGAGACGCTGAAGATCGCGCTGCGCGCGGCCGACACGGGTCACCAGGTCTTCTCGACGCTGCACAGCTCCAATGCGGCGCAGACGATCGAGCGCATCATCGCCATGTTCCCCGCCGACGAGCATTCGATTCTGCTCTCGCAACTGGCGACGAACGTGGAGGCGATCATCTCGCAGCGGCTGGTGACGACGACGGCGGGCGGTCGGCGTCCGGCGGTGGAAGTGCTTCGCGGCAGCGCGGTGACGGAGAAGTTCATTTTCGAACGGCGGCTGGGGGAACTGCTGACGTACATCGAAACGGGCGAGTCGGGCATGCAGAGCTTCGACCAGCACCTGCTGAAGATGTACCAGGAGAAAGCCATCAGCGGCACCGAGGCGATGCGCTGGGCGACGAACCCCGAGATGATGGGCATGGCCCTGCGCGGCATCCGGCGCATCGGCAGCGGCGGTGAAGTGGTCATGCTCGAAAAAGCCTAGAACCGGTTTCAAAATTCCTCTCCCCCTTGGGGGAGAGGTCGGGTGAGGGGGAAAAGTGGTTCAAACGAATTGATTCACCCTCACCCCGACCCTCTCCCTGGAAGGGAGAGGGAGGTTTTGAGACAGCTTGTAGCGCAGCACGGTTGTTTCGTACCGCGAAATCTCTGGAAGGGAGAGGGAGTTTTGAAACCGCTTGTAGCCGCCGGGGTGCGTCCCAGGCTTCGGGTGCCATGGCTAGGGCCTCTGGCGGGCAGGATGCCGGGGTCCACTTGCTCAATCCAGATACATCCTCGCCCAGGTCTCAACCAGTGCCATGCGCCACAGCGGTGTCGCAGCGCTGTCATCGCCTCGCTCAAAGCGATCCATCAGCGCTTTCACCCCGTTGGGGCGGAAGCACCCGCGATGGACGAAGCTGCCCGACGTGATCGCCTCGACCCACCAGTCGCGCAGCGCCCCGCGCATCCACTGGGCCTGCGGCGCGCCGTAGCCGATCTTATCGCGGCGAGACAGCACTTCGTCGGGAACAAGGCCGCGCATCGCGTCGCGCAGCACGGCTTTGCTGACGCCGCCGCGGATCTTGAGCGTCGCCGGGAGGCGCATGGCGAGTTCCGTCACGCCGCGATCGAGAAAAGGCACGCGCGCCTCGATGGAGTGTGCCATCGAGCTGGCATCCTCGTAGCGCAGCAGGGCGGGCAGGCTCTCGCGCAGCAGGATGCGCGCCAGCTCCACCTCGAGCGCGCCCCCGCCGACCGTTGCCTCGCCGGACTCATCGCGCCATCCCAGGGCCGACGCAAGCGTCGGCGCATCGTCTACGGAGAACAGCTCGGGCGCGAGCCAGTTCATCGCCGCGCGATCGCGTCGCCGCCGCAGCGCGTCGCGCCAGCCGGGCGGCAGCAGGGCCGCCGCGACGTGCCCGCGCAGTTGGCCGCCGGAAAACAATCCGCGCCGCGCGGCGCGGTACTCGCGCAGGAACGCCCCGATCCGGCCGCGCCGAATCAGCGACGCAAGGAATGGCGGCACATGGCCGTGGTAGCCGCAGAACAGCTCGTCACCGCCCTGGCCGTCCAGCAGAACTTTGACGCCCGTCTGCTTGGCCAGCCCCATGACCTCCCATTGCAGGTACATCGACGCGGAACCGACGGGTTGCCCCTGGTGTCGGACGAACGGTTCCATCGCCGCCGCCAGGCGCTCCGCGCTCGGTTCGACGCGGTGCCAGTGCAGGGATCCGGCGGCCCGGCCGGCGATTTCCGCGAAGCGCGTCTCGTCCATCGCGTGGCCCGGCAGGCAGGCCGTGAAGGCGTGTTGCGACCAGGTTCCGGGCGATGCGCGGTCGCGGCGGCCCAGCAGCGCGACGATTGACGAGCTGTCGATGCCGCCCGAAAGGCACGTGCCGATCGGAACATCGCCGACAAGATGGGACTCGACGGCCGATGCCAGCGCATCGTGCACGCGCCTCGGAGCATCCGACGGGTCGCGCGTCGAAAGGTCCATCCGCCAGTAGCGGCGAATCACGCCTGATGCGCTCGTGCCCTCGCGTTGCTGGAGATTCAATTCCCCGTAACACCCGGGCGGGAAGGCATAGATGCCCGCGAACATCGTCTCCTGGACGTGATCGACCAGGCCGCGCACGAGAAAATCGCGTAGCCCCGGCTCGCCGGCTTCGCGTGGCGCGCCCGGCAGCGCGAGCAGCGCGGGGATTTCGGATGCAAAGGCCAGACCCTTTTCAAATCGCGTCACGAACAGCGGCTTGATGCCGAGGCGGTCGCGCGCGAGCACCGCGCGGCCTTCGCGCCAGTCGAAGATCGCCGCGGCCCACATGCCTTCGAGGCGCTGAAAGCAGGCGGTCCCCCAGGCGCGATACGCGGCAAGAAAGACTTCCGTATCACATCGCCCGCGAAACGCCATCCCGCGCGCCGACAATTCCTCCCGCAGCGCCACGTGGTTGTAAATCTCGCCGTTGAAGACCAGCCACACCGCGCCGTCCTCCGACGCCATCGGCTGATGACCGGCCGGCGACAAGTCGACAATCGCCAGCCGTCGCGCGCCCAGCGCCGCCTGCGCGACGAGGTACTCCCATTCGACGGTCTGCCCGGGCGACCCCAGCGCCCGCGTCACGACCGGTCGCCCGCCCAGTCCGAACGCCGCCGCGCCGCCGTCGTCCGGCCCGCGATGATGCAGCCGCTGCGTCATGGTCGCGGCCCAGTCCCCTGCGCGGGGGTCCAGCTCATTCAACATCACGCCGGCGATTCCGCACATAGGCCTTACCGCGATGCATCCCCCGGCGCCTGGCCGGCTCGGACGGCATTATAAATACTAATGTAATTTTTCGCCACCTTTGTTCGCGAGAAGCGCTCTCGCGCCCGCGCGCCGATCGCTCGCCAGTCCCATTGAGCGTAATCGGCGGCGCAGCGTTGCAGCGCATCGGCCAGCGCCGCCGCGTTGCGCACCGGAACGACCAACCCATCACCGGGGCCGACCAGCGCGGCGCAACCCGGCACGTCGGTTGTAACCACGGGCCGCCCGCTCGCCAACGCCTCACAAATCGCCATCGGATAATTCTCACCGTAACTTGGCAACACCAGCGCATGACAGGCTCGCAGGATCGACGCCACGCCCGCCGAATCCTGGTACCCGTGAAAGACGGTATCGACGCCGAGCTTTGCCATCGCCGCGCGAAGTTCGCCCTCCATCGGCCCGGTTCCGACGAAATGCCACGCGAAGCGCGGCTCGGGCTGCTTCGCGAGCCGGTGCGCCGCCGCGGCCAGTTCGCGCAGCCCTTTTTCAGCCGTTAATCGGCCCACGAAAACGACGCGGAAGCGAATTTGCGTTTCGTTCGCGCGAGGAGGCTTCGGCGGGGCCGAGGGTTGGAATACGTCCGCCACGAGATTGCCCACGATTTCAATGGGACGTGTTACGCCGGCAGCCTGCATCTCGGTTTTCAAATTCGCACTGACCGCTACGGCTGCCGCAGCGCGAGCCAGCGCGGATCGAGTCATGTTTGCGGCACCTGATGGTCGCAGGAGCAGCGCGAACGGACCGGTGTGTTCGGTGATCAGCACGCGCGCGGCGAGCGAGTGGTGAAGATGCGTGCAAGCCCAGCCGGCCGGCAGCGCCGCCATGGCGTGCAGGAGGTCGGGTGATCCGTTTCGCTCGGCGTACGCGGCCAGCCCCATCTCCAGGCGACGGCGATAGGCCCGCAGGTGAATGCCGGTTTGTCCGAGCGACGTATGCCGCCCCCGTACGCGGACCACGGGAACATTGCCCGCGTTTTCCCATTCGACGCGCGCTCGCCAGCGCGCGGAGGTCTCTCGCCAGAATCGCGCCCCGACCAGATCGGGCGTTACGACGCCGACCCGAACGCCGGCTTCGGCCATGGCCCGCGCAAAATCCGGGAAGAACACGCCGTGCAACGGACGCTCCGGCGACGGCCACCACGAGGGCACGATCACAACGTGAAGTCCGTCGGCCATATACTCCCATCACGCTCGCATTGCGGAATCCCACCGATCAGTCGGCGTTCATCGCGATGATTTCCAACATAACCATAGACGCACGGCGAAACAAAAGCTTCAATGTCGGCCATGACCGCAGCAACCTCCCAACCAGGAACATTTGCCGCGCCGACCCGCCGATTGCTGCTGGTCTCTTATTGGTATCCGCCGGCGATTGGCGCGGCGGCCGAGCGCATCGGCGCTTTCGCGCGTTTTCTGCCCTGCCACGGCTGGGCCGTCGATGTGCTGACGGCCCAGCGAACGACGGCGCCGCCGGACCTGCCGGCCGTGACGCTGCGATCGGTGCATGATCCGCAAGGCGGCGCCGTGGAGACGTTTCCTGATTTCGATCCGCGCCGCGTGAAGGCGCCGGACCTCAAACGATACCTCCGGGATTTCATTTTTCCGGATCGCTTCCGGCGCTGGATGCACGCGGCGGAGGAAGCGATCGAACAGAACCTGCGACAGAAGCGATATGACGCGATCCTCGCATCGTTTCCACCGGCCAGCGCCGCGTGGTTGGGGCTTCGGTTGCATCGCGCGTGCGGCGCGCCGTTCTTTCTCGATCTGCGCGACACCTGGTTCGGCCCCGGCGGCTACGAACCTCTGTATGCCTTTGCGAAGCGGCGCCATCGGGCGCTTTACACGGATTGCGTCCGCGCAGCAGATGGTGTCATTGCGGTGTCGCAGGCGATGGCCGACGACCTCCTCCGCGCGTTTGCCCTGCCGCCCGAGCGCGTCACAGTCATCCCGAACGGATTCGATCCGGCGCTGCCGCCGATGCCGCCGCCACCGGCGCCGCCGGCATTGAATGGGGAACTGATCTTCGCGCACGTCGGAACGGTCATCGCGCGCAATCGGCCGGAGTTGTTCCTCGATTCGCTTCTCAAGCTGCCGCCTGATGTGGCGCGCGGAATTCACGTGCGGTTTGTCGGCAATCTCTCGCGCGATTACCTCTGCGACATCGGGTTGAGCCAACGCGTCGAGGCCACCGGCCTGCTGCCGCGCGAACAAGCCTGGAAACAAATCGCCGACGTACACGCGCTGCTTCTGCTCACCGGGCGCGAAGCCGGCCATTGGACGCCGCGCGCCAAATTGTTCGAGTACCTCGCCGCCCGTCGGCCGATCCTCTGCCTCGAAGAAGCCCCCGGCAGTTGCGATTATCGCCTGCTGTCATCGATTGCGCCGGACCGCTCGTTCCGCGCGGCGCTAGGCGATCCTGCCGGTCTTGCCGACGCCGTGCGGCAGGTTCGCGCGTTCTGCAACACTCACGCTGGCGCCGACTTGGCTCCTCCGCTCGCATTGGGCGAACACAGTCGCGAGACGCATGCTGCGCGGCTGGCCGAGTACCTTCGAGCGCGGACCCACACCGGGGCGGCCATCTGAATACGAAAGCGACAACCCCGTTTCCAACGTTGAAAGCGCGGTCGAAAGGAAGAGCGGGGCGTACCGCCTCCTCCTCCAATCGGTTGGCCGGCCGGCGACCGTCGATACCAGATAGAGCGCATCGCGACCCCCGGCGCTTGAAATTCGACTCGGCCGGCCGCACTATTCCCCGGTGAGGCGCGGTCGAACGGGCGAATCGGGTTTCGCTCGAAATCTCTCGGACTGCCTGATGCCGATGACACGGAGGTAGACTCGGCTTGCCCCCCTCGCCCATTCGCATTTCGCGCTATTCGTTCCTCGCTATCGCGTTGCTGCTCGCGCTGCCGGCGGTTGCCAGCGCCCAACTGGGCTTGAATCAACCCGGCGGGACCAGTTCATCGTTCATTGAACGCCAGCGCTCCCTTGAACGCGAAAATCAGCGAAAGTATCAGGAAGCACTCCCGCTCTCGCAGAAGTTCCGGCTCGATTACGGCGGCTGGTTCAACTCGTACTTCTTCCTCTTTGACGACGGCTTCAATAGCAGCCGCACGCTTCGTCAGAACGAGTTGCGCGTCTGGACTTCCTTCACGGCCGACCGTGGCATTCACGAGGGCTACCTGCGCGTGCGCGCCACGTACTTCGACTGGAACCACGGCGACTCGTTCACGCCGAACGAGGACGATCTCGACGGACCCAATCTCGAGCGCGGCTGGTACCAGTTCGACATCGCCAAAGCGCTGCGTCTCAATACGGAATCCAAAGCGCCGTTTGAACTGAAGGTCAAGGTCGGCCGCGACCTCGTGTACATCGGCACGGGCTATGCGATTGACATTCCGCTGGATCACGTGCAGGTGCAGGGCGAGTGGCTTGATTTTGAAACCACGCTGCTTTACGGCCGCACGCCCGCCAGCACCGAGAACATCGACCGCAGCCGCCCGGTATCCGATCATTCCGACCGGCAGTTCTGGATGGTGCAGACCAAGTACAAGGGGTGGGACAAGCACGAGCCGTTTGCGTACGCGGCGTTTCAGGACGACGACACGCGCGAGGACCCGCCGAATTATCTCCAGAATTACCGGTACGATTCGCAATACTACGGCTTCGGCTCGACCGGGCAGATTATCGACAACTTAAGATATCTGTCCGAGTGGGTCATCGAGCGCGGCGAGAGCTACGGCAACCGCCGGTTCATGTTCACCGACGAAATCAAGGCCTGGGGCTTCGATCATCGGCTCGACTACTTCTTCCGCCACCGCACCAAGCCGGTCGTCTCGGCCGAATACATGTTCGCCAGCGGCGATGCCAACCGCCTGGGCAGCCCCACCAACGCCGTCGGCGGAAACCGAAACGACACCGTCGATCGCGGCTTTAACGGCTTCGGCTTCCGCGATACGGGAATCTCGTTTTCGCCGCGCAATTCCAATCTGCACGTCTGGCGGACGGGCGGCTCGTTTCGCCCATTGCCGACCATCGAGGCGACCCGCGAACTCGAACTGGGAACCGATTTCTATCTGTACTACAAGCACAAATCGGTTGCCGCCGTCAGCGACGTACTCGCCGACCAGCGCAGCGGCTACCTCGGCTGGGAAATGGATTACTACGCCAACTGGCGTATTTGGAGCGATCTGGCCTGGACCGTGCGATTCGGAACGTTCTTCCCGGGCGACGCATTTTCGGACCGCACCACTCGGACCTTTCTCCTGACGGGTATCACATGGTCCTTCTGACGAACATTTTGCTGCCGGACGCCCGATTGCGGTGTATAATTGGGTATCAACCGATCCGCCTGCTCATCCTCGCCGGTTTCCTCGCGTTCACTCTGGGTACTGGAATCCTCGGCTGCACCGGTCCGCGCACGTCCGCGCCGCCGGCGAACGCCGCCGAATTGAGCGACGAGGGTTTTCATGCCTACCTGACGGAGGTCGATGTCGTCACCGTCGACGAAGCCTACCGGGCCATGCTGATCCTCGCGGACGGCGAAGACACCAGCACGAACTTCGAGGAGCGGCGACAAAAACTGGAAGACCGGGGCATCACGCGGGCCGCATGGAAGCTCGAGCCGGAGAATGTGATAGACGTCGGTTCGGTGGCCTTCATGGTCTGCCGAATCTGTCAGATTCACGGCGGCATCAACATGCGGCTGTTCGGCAGTTGGGGCTTGAGCGACCGGCGCTACGCGATGCGCGAGTTGATCTACCGCGAGATGCTGACGGACACCGTGGACTACGATTACATGAGCGGTGCGGCCTTGGCCGCCCTGATGCGCAAGGCCGACGAGATCATGGAGAAGAAGGGGTTGTATGAATCGCCCGGCGTTGAATTGAGCGACGAGCGCGATCGCGACGAACAGGGCAACCTGATCGTTCCGCCGCCGGTAAAGCCGCCGAATCGGCCAAACCAGCCCCAATAGGTGATGAAACGTGCCGCCGAGGGCCGACGTGGGCCGGGGCGGATCGACCGTAACCAGTTAAAGAGCAAGAGGTAACACGATCGCCTCCGGACCGGAAAAAAAGGCGAAAAATCGCATTTGCCCGCCTGGGGTCTCGTAACGTATATGTTTATCTGGACTTCCTCGCGTCTCGTTAGGGGGAAAAGGTGTAGCCATGCGTACTCGACGAATGCTGACGACGGCAATGCTTGCGATAGCCTTTCTGCCCTCGCCGCAATCGACCTGGGCTGATACGCCCGCGTCCGGGCCGGCCGCGCCGGTCGTGAATCCGGACGACGGCTCGCTGGTGTACGAAGCGGTCGAGCTACAGGGCAACGTTCGCGTTGCCCCGACCGGGACCGATCCGAAGGTCAAGACCGGCTGGACGCAGTTGAAGATCGGCGACACCGTGAAGGCGGGCCAGCAGATTTCCGTTGGCATTCGCAGCAAGGTGAAACTCGTCGCGCGGCCGGCCGATCCTCCGACCGTGCTGCTGTTTGATCGCTTGTCGCTGGTGAACATCTCCGAATTGCAGATCAAGGACGGCGCTGCCCGCAGCCGCATCCAGTTGGCACACGGCGCGGTGCGCGCCGGCGTGGCCGAGGGCGCGACGCGCAGCGACATGGAGATCGAGTCGCCGGTGGCCGTGCTGTCGAAGAAGGGCACGGACATCTTCGGGTTTGAATACGACGGCAACGGCCAGTTCCGCATGTTCCTGACCGAGCAGGGTCGCGGCCTGATTCAGGCGATTCAGACGCAGTCCACTTCGTTCGGCGGTTTGCAGAATTTCCGCTCGCGGTTTGTCACGCCGGGGCAGTTCATCACGCATCAGATGGTTCGCGCGATTGACAACGTTCAGTTCGACCGCACGATCAACGTCAACGACGTGTTCGGTCTCGGCGGGGCCGATCAATTGTTCGCCCTGTTGAACGATCGCGGCCTGGGCATCCTGCTCAACCCCGGCGGCAACTGGACCAACCTGCTCGGCAACAACAATGCCGCGACCGGCACCGTCACGCCGACCGACCCCACCCAGCAGAACGACCAGTCGGTCCTTCAGCAGTTGAACAACACCTCCGGTCCGCGGCCGACGCCGGGCTTCATCGGCGGCGATTTCGGCATCGGCCAGGGCCGCCTGCCGGGCATCGGTCGAGCGCGGAACTCCTTCTTTCGCGCGGCCATGAACGGCTCGAAGGGCCTGGGCCGCACGAACTTCAAACGCTGACAAATTGCTTGATTCTGCCTCGCGCCGGTCCGAGCCGCCGCAGTCATGCGGCGGAATGCGCCGGGGTGGCCACCGAGTTTCGATTGGTGCGTCGAGGGCGGACCCTACATAGGCTCACGGCGTCCGGTTCTCCGGCGGGGGCAGACCTTCCCGACGGATGTCTTTCCGCAGCCTGAACAATTCCTTGAACGCCCGAAGGATCACCTTCCAATTCGCGCCGGTCTGCTGGCCGGCTGTGCGCGGGAAGTGATCGACCGGCGTCTCGGCGATGCGCAGGCCGCGGAACTTGGCCCGCGCCAGAAGCTCCGTGCTGATCAGCGCACCGCGGCTCTTCAGCTCGATCCGGTCGATCAGCGATTTGGGCAGCAGTTTGAACGCGCAGTCGATGTCCCGCACTTTCAACCCGAAGAGCGACCGCACGAGCACGCCCCACCAGAACGCATTGCTCTTGCGAATGATCGAATCGGCGCGCTTCGCCCGATAGCCCACCGCGAAATCGCAGCGATCCAGCAGGCCGATCAGCCGGTCCATCTGCATCATGTCGAACTGGCCGTCGCCGTCGGTGAAGAAGATCCACTCCTTCGTGGCCTCGCGCAAGCCGCGTGCGACGGCGCCGCCGTAGCCGAGATTGGGATTATTGTGAACGGCGCGGACGTGCGGGTTTTCCGCCGCGAGGCGGTCTGCGATTTCGCCGGTGCGGTCTCGGCTGCCGTCGTTGACGATGATGATTTCGTAGTCGTCGGCGTACGTCTGCGCGGCGGCGAGGGCGTTGGCCGTCGTCCGCGCGACGTTGGCTTCCTCGTTGTAGCACGGGAAGAAAATGGTAAGCGAGGGGAGCTTGGTCATTCCGTCGGTGGTTCCATTACGCATCGCGCGTCAGCGGCTTGGGCCGCTCCGCGCGCGGGCGATCAGATCGGTCGTGCTGCGGCCCTCCAGCAGCGGGACGAACACCACGCGGCCGCCGTGCCTCTCGACGACCTCCTGCCCGGCGACGGGTCTGCCCTGCCAGTCGGCGCCTTTGACCAGCACGTTGGGCACGATGGCTTCGATGAGTGCCTGCGGCGTCGGCTCGTCGAAGATCACGATGTAATCGACATCCGCCAGCGCCGCCAGCACCGTCGCGCGGTCGGCCTGATTCACGATCGGGCGATCCGGCGCTTTTTCCAGCGAGCGGACCGATGCGTCGGAGTTGAGTCCGACCACGAGCACGTCGGCATGTTGCTTGGCCGCGGCGAAGGTGGCGACGTGGCCGGGGTGCAGCAGATCAAAGCAGCCGTTGGTGAAGGCGATGGTCTCGCCGCGTGACCGGCGTCGCGCCAGCTCCGGCTTGAGCTGTTCGAGTGTGCGGACTTTGCCCAGTTGGCGATGGTGTTCGAGCAGAATCTCGCCGAGGATTTCGTCACGCGCGATCGGCACGCAGCCGAACTTCTCGACCTCCAGTCCGCCGGCGACGTTGGCGATGGCCACGGCTTCGAGTTGCGTCGCGCCGGCGGCCAGGGCGACGGCCAGCGCGGCCAGCACCTCATCGCCCGCGCCGGTCACGTCGTACACGTCGCGCGCTCGCGTGGGCACATGCTGGAAGGTTCCGTCGGGGCCGATGAGTGCCGCGCCTTCGGCATCGAGCGTGACGCAGACCGATTCGGTGCGGCAGGCCCTGCGGATCGCCGCGGCGTGTTCGCGGACGGCATCGATCGATCGCAGCCGAAGCCCGGAGGCCTTCTCGGTTTCGGTGCGATTGGGCGTTATGAGCGTCGCTCCGGCGTAACGCGAGTAGTCGGTGATGCTGGCCGGATCGATCAGCACAGGGATGCCGCGCTGCTTCGCCAGCGCGATGGCGCGCCGCGCGAGATCGGCCGTCACGACGCCCTTGTTGTAGTCCTCGATGCAAAGAACATGACACTCCGCGAGGTGGCGTTCGATGGCGGCGAAGAGTTCGGCCGCGACCGGCGTGCTCAACGGCGCCGAGGATTCGTCGTCGATTCGAATGAGCTGCTGGCGATGGCGGTGCTGCGCGAGGCCCACGAGGCGCGTCTTGCGCGTGGTCGGTCGCGATGCATCGGTGACCAGCCCGTCCACCGTCGCCCCGACGCCCGCGAGCAATTCGCGCAAACGCCGGCCGTCGGGATCGTTCCCGGTCACGCCGACGCAAGCCGCATGAGCGCCCAGCGCTCGAATGTCCGCGACGACCGACCCGGCCCCACCCAGCGCGTCTTCCTGGCGCACCACGCGAAGGACTGGAACGGGGGCCTCGGGGCTGATCCGCTCGGCATCGCCGTAGAGATAGCGGTCGATCATGTAATCGCCGAGGACCATCACCCGGGCGCCGGCTGATTTGCCAAGGATTTCACAGAGCCGATCCCATTGGATCGTGCCGGCCTGGCCTGCGGCCGGGTGGCGTTGAGACTCGGCGACATCACTTGTTGAGGTGCTCGGCATGGTGGAAGGACACCGTTGGGAATGGCAACAAGCTGTTTCAAAACTTCCTCTCCCTTTCAGGGAGAGGGTTGGAGTGAGGGTGAGTCATTTCGTTTGAACCACATTTCCCCCTCACCCCCGACCTCTCCCCCAAGGGGGAGAGGAGTTTTGAAAACGGTTCCAGGAGGAAAGATGGGCGAATTGCGGCAAATCGTATCGGCTCAAGCAGTTGTGTTCAAGACGGGTTTGAATCGCGCGACCGCGCTAGAACGGCAACGGAGTCTTGTAGTGTTAAGGTTATTTATGAGCATGGTTTACAGTCGCGACGTTGGATATGAAGGTACGCTGGAAGCGGTTCAAAATCGCGTTTACGATGCTGAAAAAGGGAATTCGTCCGATAAACGCTCAAGGGCTGTGAATCGTCCGGCCGAGAAGAGATTATTGGAAGCGCAGAAATCACCGGTTCCGGTGCGCAGGACGTGCACCTCGGGCCGATTTCGGGTTCTTCAGGTCCAAGGATGGATTTATGAGGATCATCGCCGTCGCCAACCAGAAGGGTGGCTGTGGAAAGACGACAATCATCATCAATCTCGGGGCGTGCCTGGCGCGCGAGGGGTATCGCACGCTGGCGGTGGACCTGGACCCGCAGGGTCATTGCGCGCTGGGGCTGGCGGTGCCCGAGGAACAGATTGAGACAAGTGTCGCAGACGCGCTGCTGATTGCGGACGATCAGCCGCCGATGGACTTGAGTCGCATCACGTGGCAGATCTCCAGCAATTTTGATCTTGTTCCGTCCAAGACGGACCTGTCGACGCTGGAGCAGCGGCTGGCGGGAGTGCCGAATCGCGAGCACCGGCTGCGGCGGCTGCTGGAGCCGGCGGCTGATAAATATGATTTTGTCTTGATCGACAGTCCGCCGACCGTCGGCTTCCTGACGCAGAGCGCCCTGCACGCCGCCGACGAGATCATCGTTCCCGTGGACACGGGCTATTTCTCCCTGCACGGTCTTTCCAAGCAGCTCGACACGATACGATCGATCCGCGCGGAGAGCGGTCGAAAGCTGACCGTTCGGATCCTGGCGAATCTGTACGACGTGCGCACGAAGCTCGGCCGGGAGATTCTCGCGGAGCTTCGCAAGCGGCATGGCGATGCAATGTATACGAGTTACATCAACTTCAACACGAAGCTGAAGGAGAGCACCAGCCTCGGTCAGCCGATCACGGAATACGATCCGACGAGCGCGGGGTGCAAGGACTTTCAGCGGCTGGCGAAGGAAGTCGGCTCGATGGGGGCGGGGCCGGCGTTTTCGCTCACGCAGCCGGGCATCGCGACCGCGGCGGTGGAGCGGATCGACGCGGCGCGCGTCGGATCATCGCAGGAGCGGGTTGCCGTCGGGGCGGGTAACGACGAGGCGGATCGCTCAAGGCTGGCGAAAAGCCCGGTGGCGGCAGCGGTTGTCAGCGGCAAACCCGATGATGCGCTGCTGAAGCGTGCCGAGGCGCTGGCAGCGGACGCGAATCGTCTGCTCGCTACCTCGCAGACGCTGCTGGGGCCTTCACGGTCGAATGGCGGCAGCCGCGCGGCCGCTCCGACGCCCGCGGAGACGCAGCGAAAGATTGAATTTATTTATGGACCGCACGCCGTGGAAGACGGGGTTGTGTTTACGATTCGAGCCGATCGGGCGCTATCGGTGCGGCTGGCAGGCGATTTCAACGATTGGAACCCGGGGCGGACACCGCTCGTGCCGATGGCCGACGGCACGTTTCAGGTGAAGCTCCCGCTCGCCCCGGGCCGTTACCGCTATCGCTACGTGATCGACGGCCGCTGGGTGAGCGACCCGGGCAATGCGCACATGGAGCGGAATCCGTACGGCGAGATGGACAGCGTGGTGATGGTGTAGGATGGGCCGCGCGACGGGCGCATCGCAGAATAACGTAGAATATCGATTTAAAAATCGAGAAAGGCTCGTTCCGTAGCCGGGGCCGATCGCATTGCGTTGAGCATAGTCCGCAGCCTCCCCGCCCCAAACCCCAGGATCCATCGCCCGCGTCACGCCGTAAGCGTTGCGAGCTTTCGCTTGATTTCATCCGTGACGCGCATCACGGCGTAGCGGCTGTCGCCCTGTTCGCGACCGAGACGGAAGACGGGCAGGCCGGCGCGGCGGCATTCATCGACAAATCGGCTGACGCCGTATTCGCTGCGCATGGATTCGAAGTCGTGCCAGAGGATGACCCCTCCGGGGCGGATCATGCGAAAGGCGTTGAGGCTGTCCTGCCGGACGAACTTGTAGGTGTGCGAACCGTCGACGGTAACGAGATCCATCGTGTCGTAGTAAGGGGTGAAATCGAACGAGCCGCTGTCGCCGAGCAGTTGGGTGATGCGCGATTCCCAGTTGGTCCCGCGAAATGCGATGCCCAGTTCCTTGCGTGCGAGTTCGATCAGGTGCAAATCGCTCACGCCGGCCGGGAGCGTGGCTTCGGGCGGCAGGTCGAGCGTGAAGATGTGGGTCTCGGGCGGGGTGTTCATGGCGAGCAGGGCGGTGGTGCGACCCTGGCTTGTGCCGATCTCAAAGATGCGTAGCGGTCGCAGCATCGCCGCGATCTGCATCATGAGAAAGTTGTTCTCCATGGCGGCGAAGAGACCGTTCTCGCCGAGTCGAAGCGTGACGGGCTGCGAATGATCGAGCAGTTCCCAGGGTGTAATGGAGGGGACACGCAGCTTGGCGTGGCTGCGATAGAGTCGAACGGTGTCGGCGATGAAGATGGGCAGCCGCCTGGGGTTTCGTAGCGCGAGCATGAAAGCCAGCGGCGACAGGGCGGGCAGTCCCTGGATGAAGTCGCGGATGAGAAAGCGAAGCGCGGGCACGGCAGGCAGATTACTCCCATGTGCAGAGGCGACCAACCCGTTGCCGGGTGTACCCGCTTCCGCGTTGTGCAACAGCGGGCTTCGCTCGAACGATCCAACGGACAGGAAGCATAAACGGAACGCCGGAGAGTTGGAATTGACAGGGGGTTCAATCGAACATTTCTGGAAGATGCCTTGACGGTACCTGTTGTAAGTCTTACACTTATGCATCAACAAGCGCTTGTTAGGCTTGATGTATGGCTGTGGCCATGCGCACGGATGTGAAGCGAGGCGTCGAGATGCGGCGCATGGAGTCAGGATCGCCCGATGTCGCTGGCAATGGATCGCAAGGCAGAGATTCATCGCGTGGCGTGCCGTCTGTTTCGCGAGAAGGGCTTCGCGGGGACGAGCGTGCGGGAGATCGCCGAGCAGGTCGGGATATTAGGCGGTAGTCTATATTCTCACATCGCCGGCAAGGATGATCTGCTCTGGGAGATTCTCGCGGCGTCGGCCGAGCGGTTCTTCGCGGCGATTCGACCGATCGTCGAGGCCGATTGGGGTGCAATGCAGAAGCTGCGGGCGGCGATCGTCGCGCACGTCGGCGTGATCACGTGCGATCTGGACGCGGCGGCGGTATATACGTTTGAGTGGCGGCACCTGCCGGAGGATCGGCGGGCGGCGTTCACGGCGCGGCGTGATGAGTACGAGCGTCTGTTTCGCGGTCTGGTTGAGCAGGCGATGCGTGAGCGGTTCATCGGCGCGAGCAGCGCCGCCAGCGCGACGCTGTTCATCCTGTCGGCGCTGAACTGGGTGTCGGTGTGGTACCGGCCGGACGGGCCGATGAGTGGTGAGGATGTCGGCGCGATGCTCGCGGATTACTTGTTTGAGGGGTTGAAACGCCGGACGGCGTGAAGCAAGCAGGATGGTCCGCACAGCGGGCCCTACGCAGGAGTGTGAGATGGTGAAACTGGCGGATCATGCGGCGGGCTGGGGCGACAAGCCGGGCGATCCGGGATACGAGGATCGTCTGGCGAAGTTTGAGGCCCGCGTCGCGCGCGGAGACAAGGTCGAACCGGGTGACTGGATGCCGAACGAATATCGCCAGCAGCTCATCCGGCTGATTCATGTGCACGCCAACAGCGAGATTTGCGGTGCGTTGCCCGAGGGCACGTGGATTCCGCACGCGCCAACGTTCAAGCGGAAGCTCGCCCTGTGCGCCAAGGTGCAGGATGAAGTCGGCCACGGGCAGTTGCTTTACCGTGCGGCCGAGACGCTGGGCAAGCCGCGAGAAGAGATGATCGACGAACTCATCAGCGGCAAGGCGAAGTATTCAAATGTTTTTCACTATCCCGCCGAGACCTGGGCCGACGTTTGCGTCATCGCCTGGCTGATCGACGCGGCGGCGATCGTGAATCAGAAGATGATGGCCGATGGGTCGTATGGCCCGTACGGGCGGGCGCTGCGTCGGATTTGTTACGAGGAGGCGTTTCACCTGACGCACGGGTATGACATGTGCATCTCGATGGCGACGGGGACGAAGCTCCAGCGTGAGATGCTCCAGGACGCGGTGAATCGCTGGTGGAAGCCGATCATGATGTTCCACGGGCCAAGCGACAAGGAGAGCACGCACACGGCGCTGCTCATGAAATGGAAGATCAAGCTCAAGACAAATGACGAGCAGCGGCAGGAGTTCCTGCGGAAGTACCTGCCGAAGATGTTTAATCTCGGGCTGACCGTGCCGGCGGAGTGGGAGTTGCGGTTTGACGAGAAGCGCCGCACGTGGTTGTACAACGAGCCGGACTGGGAAGAATTCAAGACCGTGGTGCGCGGCGGCGGACCGGTCAGCGCGCAGCGGCTGGAGACGCGGCGGCTGTCGCACGAGCATGGTCGCTGGGTGCGGGAGGCGCTGGCGGCGGCCGCGGCGGGAAAGCGCGCACCTCTGCCGCCGACGGCGGTTGGCACGGCCTAGAGGCAACGACATGGATACGCAATGGATGGTCTTTGAGGTGTTTCATCAATCCGCGCGAGGAGAGCCGCACGTGCACGTCGGCTCCGTGCATGCGCCCGATGGTGATGCGGCGCTGATGCTGGCGAAGGAGCAGTTCGGCCGGCGGCAGGCGTGCGTGAACATCTGGGTCGTGCCGGCCGAGGCGATCGTGGCGACGGCCTACGAAGACGCGGACATCTTCGAGCACGCGACGGACAAGAGCTATCGCGAGGCGTTTGGTTACGAGACGACGAAGCGCGCGAAGGCTGCGGGGGACGTGGAGGAGATTTGATTGTGCCAAGGCGCTGCCGGCCGGAGCCGTGGAGTCGTCGGATAGTCGAGGCATCCAATCCAGTTGGCCGGCGAGTTTGTTCGCCGTGAACGAGTGTAATGATGAATATTGCGACAAACGAACGTGAATTGACCGGCGTCATGAAATCGGCCGTGGCGGATCTGCTTTATCGGCTCGGCGATGATTGCCTGATCCTCGGCCATCGCAATTCGGAGTGGACGGGGCTGGGGCCGATTTTGGAGGAAGACATCGCGTTTTCGTCGATGGCGCAGGATCAGATGGGGCAGGCGCAGGCGTTGTACACGCTGCTGCATACGCTGGGCGAGCCGGAGCCGGATCACCTTGCGTTCTTGCGTGACGCGAAGGATTTTCGCTGCTGCCGGTTTGTGGCGCTGGAGCCGATTGGCGAGGCGGGCGGTTCGCCGGTGGATCTGCGCAACAACCCGGATCGTGACAAATTGCTGACGCAGGGCGACTGGGCGGTGTCGCTCGTGCGGCAATTCTTGTTCGCCGAGGCGTGGTCGATACGCCTGGGGGCGCTGTCGGAGGGTTCGTACGAGCCGCTGGCGGCCATGGCGCGGAAGTTCCGCGGTGAAGTGAAGTATCACACGATGCACGGGCGAATCTGGATCGAGCGATTGGGGCGGGCGGATGCCGAGTCGCGCCGGCGGGTGCAGTCGGCGATCGACCTGCTCTGGGCCGCGGCTCTGGGCATGTTCGAGCCGACGGAGCACGACGCGGTGCTGGCGAAGTCGGGCATCTGTCCGACGGAGGCCGATGCATGCAGCAAGTGGCAGGTAGATGTCACCGGACTGCTGGCGGATGCGGGCTTTACGTGGCCGCGCGCGGCCACGCCGATGGTGGGCGGTCGAGCGGGGCGGCACGGACCGGAGCTGCCGCGGCTGCTGGCGTCGATGCAGAAGGTGTACCGCCTCGCACCGGGGGCGACGTGGTAGGAAATGATGCCCATGCCTGACGCGCCCACAACCAACGAGCGGCTTGAAGCGGTGTGGAACGCCCTTGCGACCGTCAGCGATCCCGAGATTCCGCCGCTGTCGGTGGTCGATCTCGGCGTGATTCCCGACGTGTTCATGGAAGGCCGCACGGTGGTGGTGCAGATGTCGCCGACGTTCGCGGGCTGTCCGGCGCTGGACGTGATGCGGAAGAACATCGCCGAGGCGGTGGGGCTGGCGGGCTTTGACGACGTGCGCGTGGACGTGGTATACGACCCGCCGTGGACGAGCGACCGAATCAGCGAGGCGGGCCGGGCGAAGCTCAAGGCGTTCGGCCTGTCGCCGCCGGGGAAGAATTGCGGCGGCGGTCGCGTGACGATGGACTCGCTTTCCCAGGCGACGTGCCCGTTCTGCGATTCGCGCGACACGGCGATGGAGTCAATGTTCGGCCCGACGCTCTGCCGGGCGATTCACTACTGCAACGCATGCCGGCAGTCGTTCGAGCAGTTCAAGCCGGTGTAGGTGGCCGTTTGATCCGAGCGTTGATCGTTGGCGTCAGTCGTGCCAAGGGGGGTCGGCGAAGGAAGTTTGTTGAATCGGCCGGTGATTCGCCGGCGCCGGCCGGGGCAGTGTCGGCATGGCAATGTGTTTGAGTCCTATCGTTATACTGGAGGGATTGGAGATCGTACCATGACCCCGCCTACCACCGCCGCGAAATCGCAAAACACCACCGCAACCGCAGCCGCCAAGGCAGGCGACTTTCTGCCTTTGCTGGGCATAGACCATGTTGAATTGTACGTCGGCAACGCCTACCAGGCGGCGCATTTTTATCGCCTGATGTTCGGTTTCGACATTGTTGCCTATCGCGGGCTGGAGACGGGCGACAAGCAGTGCGCGAGTTATGTTCTCGAGCAGGGCAAGGTGCGGCTGGTGCTGACGACGGCGCTGGGTCCGGACCATGAGGTGGCGCGGCATTGCCAGTTGCACGGCGACGGCGTGAAATTGATCGCGCTGGCGGTGGACGATGTGGACTACTCCATCTCGGCGGTGAAGCAGCGCGGGGCGACGGTGGTGACGCCGCCGACGACGAAAGAAGACGCATATGGAAAATACGTCTTCGCGGCCATACGCACCTACGGGGAGACGTTGCACGGCTTTGTCGATCGCAAGGCGTACAAGGGCGCGTTTGCGCCAGGCTATGTGAAGTACGACGCGCCGAAGGCCGACGGCGTGGGCCTTGCGGCGATCGACCACATGGTGGGCAACGTCGAGCTGGGTGCGATGAACCACTGGGTGGATTTCTATGCGAACGTGATGGGCTTCGAGCAGCTTTGCCATTTCTCCGACGAAGACATCAGCACCGAGTACAGCGCGCTGATGAGCAAGGTGGTGCAGAACGGTTCGGGCAAGATCAAGTTCCCGATCAACGAGCCGGCCGAAGGCAAGAAGAAGAGCCAGATCGAGGAGTATCTGGATTTCTATCGCGGTCCCGGAGTTCAGCACATCGCGATGAACACGGGCGACATCGTGACGACGGTGCGCAAGCTGCGCGATCGCGGCGTGCAGTTTCTCCGCGTGCCGGATACCTATTACGAATCCCTGCCGCAGCGCGTTGGTAAGATTGACGAGGACTACAAGGTCTTGAAGGAACTGGGTATCCTTGTGGATCGCGACGAGGACGGCTATCTCCTGCAAATCTTCACGCGGCCGGTGGAAGATCGGCCGACGCTGTTCTTCGAGATCATCGAACGTCACGGCTCGCGCGGCTTCGGCGTGGGGAACTTCAAGGCGTTGTTCGTGAGCATCGAAGAAGAGCAGCGGCGGCGGGGGACGCTGTAAAGCCGCGAACGGACATTGCGTTCCCGTCGTTCCTGGTCGTGATGAGTGGGCTTTCGCCGGGGTCGGCGCGGGCCGCGCGGTGATTCAAACAGCAACGCCGGCGTGGCAAAGGCCTGGATTGCGTTGTGTGCTCCGCCACGCCCGGAGGCCGGATCAGACCCTGACGTGATGGCGTAATCGCTGGGCGACGGCTCGGCCCATATCCATTACAATCTGTGATTCCGGTAATTGAGGAGCACGCAAGTCCCCATGAGTGATACCCCATCGCAACCCGAAGTCATCAAGAACCTTCCAATTGTGGAGGAGATGCAGGATTCGTATCTTCGCTATGCGATGAGCGTCATCGTGTCGCGAGCGCTGCCCGATGTGCGCGACGGGCTGAAGCCTTCGCAGCGGCGCATCCTCGTGGCGATGAACGACCTCAAGCTGGGGCCGCGCTCGGCGCATCGAAAGTGCGCCAAGATCGCCGGCGACACATCGGGCAATTACCACCCGCACGGCGAGAGCGTGGTCTATCCGACGCTTGTTCGGCTCGCGCAGCCGTTCAACACGCGCTATCCGCTGATCGATGGTCAGGGCAACTTCGGCTCGATCGACGGCGACCCGCCTGCGGCCATGCGCTACACCGAAGCGCGCATGGCCTCGCCGACGATGGAGATGCTGGAGGACCTCGACAAGGAGACGGTCGATTTCATCCCGAACTACGACGAGACGACGCTGGAGCCGGTTGTGTTGCCGTCGAAGTTCCCGAATCTGCTGGTCAATGGGGCGACGGGGATCGCGGTGGGCATGGCGACGAACCTGCCGCCGCACAATTTGAGTGAGATCAGCGACGGGCTGCTCGCCCTGATTGAGAATCCCGACATTAGTCTGGATGAATTGATGCAGCACGTGCCCGGTCCGGACTTCCCGACCGGCGGCCTGATCTGTGGGCGTCAAGGGATTGTTAATGCCTACACGCGCGGGCGTGGCAGCCTGACGCTGCGCGGGCGGACGCATTTTGAGGAGATGAAAGGCGACCGCACGCGCATTGTCGTTGATGAGATTCCGTACGGCATCTTGAAGAATACCATCACCGAAAAAATCGCCGATTGCGTCAAGGAAGGACGCCTGCCCGAGGTGAGCGACGTGCGCGACGAGTCGGACCGCAAGCACGCGGTGCGGCTGGTCGTCGAGTGCAAGGCCGGCGCCAGCCCCGACGTGGTCCTGAACAAATTGTACGAGTACACGCCGCTTCAGACGACGTTTACGGTGATCAACATCGCGCTGGTCGGCAAGCAGCCGCAGACGATGTCGCTGAAGGCGCTGATGGGGCACTGGCTGGATCACCGGCGGACGATCATCACGCGGCGGACGCAATTCTTGTTGCGCAAGGCGCGGCAGCGTGCACATATTCTGGAAGGTTTGATCCTCGCGGTCGGCGATATCGACGCGATCATTGATTTGATTCGCAAGTCGGCCAGCCCGGACGAGGCGAAGACGAAGCTCATGGCGCGCGGGCTGAAGCTGAAGGAAGCCGCCGCCCTGGTCAAGCTGCTGCCCGAGCAGTTCACGCAGCGCGCGGCCGGCAGCGAGCAATTCCTGACCGGCGTGCAGGCCGGTGCGATTCTCTCGATGCAGTTGCAGCGCCTGACCGGGCTGGAGATCGAGAAGCTGGCGAAGGAATACGGCGGCCTGGTCGAGGAGATCGACGGGTATCAGGCCATTTTGCGCGATCCGGCGCGGGTGACGGACATCATCCGGGAAGACATCCACGAGATGAAGTCGAAATACGGCGACCAGCGCCGGACGGAGATCACCGGGGCGGTCGGCGAGTTCAGCATGGAGGAGCTGATCGAAGACCTGCCGATGATCGTGACGATCTCGCATCAGGGTTACATCAAGCGCGTGCCGACCGATACCTATCGCAGTCAGGGGCGCGGCGGGCGCGGCATCAAGGCGAGCGATACGAAGGAAGGCGACTTCATCGAGGACCTGTTTGTCGCCAGCACGCACAATTACCTGTTGTTTTTCACGAATCGCGGTCGCGTGTACTGGCTCAAGGTGTACGACATCCCCGAGATGTCGCGCACCAGCCGCGGTCGGTCGATTGCCAACCTGCTGCGGTTGCAGGACAACGAAAAGCCGATGGCCGTGCTGCCGGTCGCGTCGTTTGACGACCGGTGCGTGATGTTTGCGACGGCCAAGGGCACCGTGAAGAAGACGGCGCTGGAGCAGTTTTCGCGCCCGCGGCCCAGCGGGATTATCGCCATCAGTCTTGATCCGGACGATGCGCTGATCAACGTGAAGCTGGCGGCCGAGGGGGATGAGGTCGTGATTGGCACGCGCGGCGGCATGTCGATCCGCTTCAAGGAAAGCGACGTGCGGGCGATGGGTCGCGCGGCGGGGGGCGTGCGGGGCATTTCGCTGGATCGCGACGATGCCGTGGTGGACATGGCGGTCATTCGGCCGGGCATGAGCCTGCTGACGGTGTGCGAGAACGGCTACGGCAAGCGAACGGAGATCGAAGAATACCGGCTTCAGAAGCGGGGCGGCAGCGGCGTCATCAACATTCGCACGACCGAGCGCAACGGCAACGTCGTGGCGCTGCGCGCGGTGACCGATGCCGACGAACTGATGATGATTACCGCCAAGGGCATCATGCTGCGGACGGCGGTCTCGGAGACGCGCGAGATCGGTCGTGCGACGCAGGGCGTTCGATTGATCCGGCTCGATGAGGGCGACAAGGTCGTGTCGGTGGCCCGCGTGGCGAAGGACGAAGACGAGGACGGCGACGCGGCGGATACGCCCGGCGCACCGGAAGGATCAGCGCCACGAACCGACACGGCTCCGCCGGCAGGCGGCGCGGACGATGCCGCATCCTGATCGTCGCACGATCCGTGAGTGAGGAGCCATGAGCAGGGCGCTCACCGGTATCACGCGCCTGTTGCAGCCGTGGGGCCCACGGCTGCTTGATCTGGTCTTTCCCAGGACGTGCAGCGCATGCGGCATTCCGGTTGGGCACGCCGGGGCGGAATGGTGCGCGCGCTGCGCGGTGGAACTGTCGGCCCTGCTCGAACGCGATTACTGTCAACGATGCGGCGAGACGGCGGGTGCGTACTTGCTGACCGAAGGCGTCTGCACCGATTGCACGCAGCGGAGGTCCTCGTTGCGGTTCACGCGCTTCGCGCGGGTCGGGCGATATCGCGGCGCGCTGCGCGGGCTGGTGCTGCGGTTCAAGCGGCAGTTCGCGCTGGACCAGCTACTCGGCGGGCTGCTCGCGGACGCGGTGCGCGGCGTGATGGATCCGCAACAAATCGATGTCTGGGTGCCGGTGCCGTCGCACTGGCGCAGGCGGTTGGAGCTGGGCTGCTGGCCGACGCGGTTGCTGGCCGAGGCGATGGCCAGAAGGCTTGGCGGCGCGGTGTGGCCGGCGCTTCGCGCGACGCGCTACATCCGGCCGTTTCATGCGCGGCGGCTTTCATCGACGGAGCGGTTGAAGGAGATCCGTGGCGCGTTCGCGGTTCGGCGTGAGCTGGAGTTGTCCGGGTTGAACATCGGACTGGTAGACGACGTGATGACGACGGGCGCGACGCTGGGTGAGGCGCGGCGCACGCTGCGCGCCGCGGGCGTGAAGGACGTGTATGCGGCGGTGCTGGCTCGTGCCGGAGGGTTGCCGGACGGTTTTTCGAGCGTTGACGCGACGGTGCAAAGCCCCTACACTCCGGCGGCAGGTGCATGACCACCGTAAGTATTGATGCAATCGCGGGTTACCCATCGCGCCGGGCTGAAACAGGCGTATAGAATGGAGCGGCGGTTGATTGAGAAAGGCGTCTTCTGATTTTCGGGAGAGAGCGTTCCATGCAAGTGACGGTCACTGCGCGGCACATGGAAGTCAGCCAGAAACTTCGGGAATACGCCGAGGAGAAGGCGCAGAAATTCCCGCATTTTTATGATCGGGTTCTTAGCGCGGAAATCGTGTTCGACGTGGAAGGCATGAACCATCGCTGCGACATCATCGTGCGCGGCGACCACCACACGACATTTGTCGCGAAGGAAGAACACGAGAACCCCTACGCGGCGTTTGACGCGGCCGAGAAGGACCTCGAGCGCCAGTTGAATCGGCACAAGGAGCGCCATCGCAATCGAAAGCACCCGGGCATGGATGGTTCGCCGGGCGGCGCGTGACAGGTCTCGATTGCGCGTCGTTGCGGCGTGATCGACAGGGGCAAACTCGTATGAAGCTGCTGGATTTCGTGGTCAAGGGGGCGGTGACGGCCCATCTCGAATCGACCGATCGAAACGGGGTGATCCGGGAGCTGGTCGGCCTGCTGGTCAAGTCGGGTTCGATCGCGGAGGAACACGCGGAGACGCTCGTGCGATCGATCATCGCGCGGGAGAACCAGGGGAGCACGGGCTTCGGCAAGGGCGTGGCGGTTCCGCACGTGAAGCACGCCTCGATCCCGCGGATCATGGCGGCGGTGGGTCGGAGCGCGGCGGGGATTGATTTCGCCGCGCTGGACCGGGCGCCGGTATATACGGTTGTATTGTTGTGTTCGCCGGATACCAACCCGGAAGGACACTTGCAGGCGATGGAGAACATATTCAAGCACCTGACGCGGGACAATTTCCGCCGGTTCCTGCGGCAATCTGAAACGACCGAGGCGATTCTTGATTTGTTTGAAGAGGCGGATCAGTCGGCGGGCTAGGCCTCGGGCGGTCGAACGGCGGCGGCGCCAGAGGCGAGCGAGATTCGAAACGGCTCTTGATGTCGGCTCGATTGGGCAAAGGCGATGCCGGATGAACTGGAACAGGCGCAGCGGGAAGTCGTCATATCCAACCGGCAGGGACTTCATGCCCGCCCGGTGATGAAGTTCGTCGATCTGGCGATGCAATATCCATGCGAAGTAAGTGTGATCAATGGTCAGCAGCGGGCCGACGGCAAAAGCCCGATGGAAATGATGCTGCTGGTCGGCGTTCCCGGCACGCGGCTGATGCTGCACGCGCGCGGCCCGCAGGCGGGAGAAGCGCTCGAGGCGCTGGCTCAATTGATCGACTCGAAATTCGGCGAAGATTAACCCCGTTCTTTCAACGCGCACGGCGCAATGCGAACGGAGGCGTCTCATGCCTCTGAAGCGCGGCGTTGGCATTTCCAGCGGCGTGGTGATCGGCGAGGCGGTCGTCCTCGACACGAACGAAACGCGCATGCCCAAGCGCGTCATCACTCCCGAACAGGTGCCGGGGGAGCTTGCGCTTCTGGACCGCGTGTTTGAGGCGGCCCAATCCGAAGTTGCTTCGGAGCGGGTGCAATTCTCTGCGCGAGCCGGTGCCGAGCTGGCGGACATCTTCGGCTTTCATGAAGGCTGGCTTAGCGATCCCAAGCCGCGCAAAGAGATTGCCGCGCTGATCTCCGAGAAGCAGTACAGCGCCGCCTACGCCATCAGCCTTTTCATGCGACGCTATCGCCGGCGCTTTCAGGAAATGGCCAGTCCGTTCCTTCAGGAGCGCGCGCGCGACATCCTCGACATCGAACGCCGCCTGATTCGTCATGCGACCGGCGAAATGCACCAGGAGCTGTCCGCCGAGGGCGATCCAAAGATCGTCATCGCTCACGATCTGACGCCATCGCAGATCGTTCTGCTGGAAAAGTCCGGCCGGCTGCTGGGGTTGGCGACCGATGCCGGCGGCGCGACGTCGCACACGGCGATCATTGCGGCGGGCCTGGGGATTCCCGCCGTGGTCGGGCTGGAGGACATTACGGCCAACGTGTCCGGCGGCGACACCGTGGTGATCGACGGCCTGCACGGCGTGGTGATCATCAATCCCGACGAGGCGCAGCGCAAAGAGTACACCGCGACGGCGGCGCACCTGAACAAGGTGCGTGCGTCGCTGGATCAGCTTCGCGATCTGCCGGCGGAAACGAAAGACGGCGTGCGCGTCGAATTGCTGGGGAACATTGAGTTTCCATCGGAGGTCGCGGGCTGCATCGCCAAGGGGGCGAGCGGGATCGGTTTGTTTCGCACCGAGTTTTTGTTCCTGCAACAAGCCACGCCGCCTGACGAGGAGGAGCAGTATCAGGCGTATCGCGCGGCGCTCGAGGCCGTGGGCGATCGACCGCTGGTCATACGCACGCTGGACCTGGGCGGTGACAAGATTCATCCCGGCGGCGGATGGGAGGCGGAGCGCAACCCGTTTCTGGGTTTGCGTTCGATTCGATACAGCTTGCAGCATCTTTCGCTGTTTCGGCCGCAGCTTCGCGCGATCGTTCGCGCCAGCGCGTATGGGGATGTGCGGATCATGTTTCCGCTGATCTCGCGCATCATGGAGCTGCGCCAGGCCAAGTTCGTGCTGAACCTGGTGATGGAGGAACTCGAGGAAGAAGGATACGAGTTCAAGAGCAACCTTCCGATCGGGGTGATGGTGGAGACGCCGGCGGCGGCGATTTGTGCCAGAGAGCTGGCACGAGAAACGGATTTCATGAGCATCGGCACCAACGATCTGATCCAGTATACGTTGGCGGTCGATCGGACCAACGAACGGGTGTCGCAACTCTTCACGCCGGCGGATCCGTCCATTATTCGATTGATCCGAACGGTGATACGCCAAGGCCGCCGGGAGGGTTCTTCGGTGAGCATGTGCGGAGAGATGGCGGGTGATCCGATGTTCACTATCCTTCTGGTGGGACTTGGGTTGCGCTCGTTTTCGATGGCGGCGGGAAACATCCCGCGGGTGAAAAAGATCATTCGCAACATCACGCTGGCCGATGCGGAGAGGGTCCGTCGCCGGGTGCTGGGTTTCGAGACCGAGCGGGAAGTGCTAAACTACCTTCGTGACGAGACTCGCAAGGTGTGGGAAGAATTCTGACCGGCGGGTCTGACTGGGCGATTGCGGCCGCGGGGGCAGGTGGCGGAAAGGCATGTCGAGCGACGAATGTCGCGCGTGCCTTCCCGCGACTTGCCGAGAGTCGGCAAGCAAGGAAAACGAGTTCCCGGGCCGGCGCGGTGTACGCGTCGCAAGACCGGGAAAAGCTCAGGAGACACGAGGGATCGCAAGCGAACTTGCACAAGCGTCTGGCGATTCGGTACGCGGTAGAAGGTGATCTGCGGTTTATTTCCCACCACGATACGCTTCGGCTTTTTGAACGGGCGCTGGCCCGTGCGGACATACCGGTTCGATTCTCGGCCGGTTTCAATCCGCGCGCGAGGCTGTCCATTGTCTTGCCGAGGCCGGTGGGGGTCGCATCCACGGATGAGTTGCTGCTGATCGAGCTGGATCAGGATCTGGCGCCCGAAACGGCGCAGGCCCGGTTGTCGGCGCAGATGCCGGCAGGGCTGACGATCCGCAGGGTGCAGCCGCTGGACTGCGGCGAACGACCGCGACCGAGCGAGGCGACGTACGAGCTGACGCTGACCGCCGAGGGATCGGCCGACTTATCGACGTTAGTCGAAAAGTTTCTGGCGCAGCCGGGCGTTCTCGTTCAGCGCGTCAAGCCCGGCGACGCCCGCGGGAAATCCGTCGATGTTCGTGCCTACGTCGTTTCGATGCAGGCGCGACCCGGCACGCTGCGATGGTCGCAGGCCGTCGGGCAGGAAGGCAGCGTTCGCATCGGTGAACTGCTGGCCGCGCTCGGACTGGATCCGGCGCAGCACCTGCATCGCGTCCGGCGCGTCGCCGTTCGTTACGACGGCCTGCCGGCCGATTGACGCCGCATGCGTCGCATCCGCGCCATCGCGCCCCCGCTTGGCGATTCCCGTCTCCGGGAAAGGTTGATCGAAGTGACCCCATCAGGAAAGCGCGCCTCCGGCAAGTCCGGCAGCGCTCGCAAAGCAGGCCGCCCGCGCACGGGTGCGCCACGCCGTCGCAGCACAAAATCAGACACGTCCGTCGAAGCCCCGGAGGCGATCACGCCACCCGAGGTTGAAACGCCGCGCGCGATGGAATCGCCTCCGCCCGAAGCGCCGCGGCCGCTTCCGCCGCCCCCGGTTGCGGTTTCCGGTGTTGCCTCCGGTTTCGCCGACGGCATTTTTGATCCGGCCGAAGGCGTCGGCCCCGCCGTCAGTTTCGAAGACGCATCGGATGAGTTGATTGCCGTGGATGAGACGACGGTGAAGTTTGAGGCCACCGGTGAATCGCACGCGGCGCGCCCCGCCGAAAGTCATGTTCGCGGCACGGCATCGCATGCGTCATCCGACGGGTTGCCGGAAGCGCGCGCGGCAAGGCCCGCAGCCGGTCCCGGTTCGCGAGCGCCGACGCCGGGGTTTCGGACCGATCCGGGTTTTGCCATCGGATTTGACGACGAGCTGGTGTCCGAGGCGGTGGCGGAATCTGTTCCGGACGACCGGTGGGAAGCGGTCGGGACACCCGACGCCGTTGAGCCATTTGAAGCGCGTGATGCCGAGGGCGAAACGAGTGCGTTCACGGCGAGCCGTTCGCAGGATGAGGACGGCGAGGCGCGCCGGGGACGAAGACGGCGTGGCCGGCGTGGGGGGCGAGGTCGTCGCCGCGGGCGGGATCGCGAATCCGAGGATGCCGTTGGCGACGAGCCAAGTACGCGGGATGCAGAACGGGAGTCACCGACCGAGTCAGCGTCGCCGCGCGCGGAAGAGGACGCGGATCAGGAGGTCGTCACAGAAGAGGATGAGATCGCCGACGAAGACACGCTGCGCGCCATGGCGGGTCCGGTGGCGTTGCCGGGTGTGACGCGCGAAACGGATGTGGACGAGAAGGCGCCTCCCCGGCGTCGCGGACGCAGGCCGGTGTACGAAGACGAGGTGGAAGTTCCACCGGCGGAGACGGACGAACTGCCCGCCAATCGGGAGATGCTGATCAACGGCAGCGATCCTGACGAATGTCGCATCGCGATCCTGCGCGATGGCCGGCTCGACGAACTCTACATCGAGCGAGCCACGCAGGTCAGCAACGTGATGAACATCTACAAAGGCCGCGTCACCAACGTGGAGCCGTCGATCCAGGCGGCGTTCATCGATTTCGGCCTCCCGACGCACGGATTTCTGCATATCAGCGATCTGCACCCGCGGTATTTCCCGGAGAGCAAGGGCGAGCCGGAACTGGTCGGCCGCAAGACGCCGCGCCGCGCCCGCCCGCCGATTCAGAACTGTCTGCGTCGCGGCCAGGAAGTCATCGTGCAGGTCATCAAAGAAGGCATCGGGACGAAGGGGCCGACGCTCTCGACGTACATTTCGCTGCCCGGCCGCTTCCTTGTGATGATGCCGGGGATGGACCAGCACGGCGTTTCGCGCAAAGTGGAGGATCCTGAAGCCCGGCGCAAGACGCGCGAAGTGCTGAACCAACTGACGCTTCCGAAGGACATGGGGTTCATCGTTCGCACGGCAGGCGTCGGTCGGTCGCAGCGTGATTTGCAGCGTGATTTGAATTATCTGGTGCGTTTGTGGAATCAAGTGGCCCAGCGAACGCGCGACGAGCCGGCCCCGGCCGAGCTTTACAAAGAAAGCGACCTGGTGATCCGCACAATTCGCGACGTGTACGACTCGAGTTTGAAGCGGATCATCGTGGACAATCCGCACGTGGCCGAGCGCGTGCGCGAGTTTCTCGCAATCGCCAGTCCGCAGGCCGAGGACGCCGTGACGGTGTACGACGGCGCCGAGCCGGTGTTTCACCGTTTTGGCATCGAAGCGGAGATCGACAAGCTGCATTCGCGCGTGGTGCCGTTGCCTTGCGGCGGGTCGCTGGTCATCGAATCCACCGAAGCACTGGTCGCGATCGACGTGAACTCCGGGCGGTTCCGGGTTCACGAGAACGCCGAAGAGACCGCCTATCGCGTGAACCTGGAGGCGGCGGACGAGATCGCGCGGCAATTGCGATTGCGTGATCTGGGCGGCCTGATCATCTGCGATTTCATCGACATGATGCAGGACAAGCACCGCCGGGCGGTCGAGCGGCGTCTGGCGGAGGCGCTGCGCAGCCACAAGGAGCGCGCCAAGCTGCTTCGCATCTCGCGATTCGGAATTCTGGAGATGACACGCCAGCGGCAGCGGCCGTCCTTCGCGAAGAACACCTTCGCCGAATGCCCGCGATGCGGCGGGAGCGGTCGCGTGAAGACGACCGAATCGGTCTGCCTGGACGTGATGCGACAGATCCGCATGGCCAGTCAGCGCGAAGGCGTCGCCAGCATTGATGTGAGTGTGAGCCTGCCCGTGGCGACGGAGCTGCTGAACCGCAAACGGCACGCGCTGACGGATTTGGAGCGCGCCGGCGGCCTGGCGATTCGGATTCACGCCGAGACCGGATTCGCAGTGGATGAAGTGCGCCTCGCATGCGTCGATCGTCGTGGACGCGAGGTACCGACCGGTGCCGGCGCGGCGCCGGCGACCCTGCGCCCGGTGGCGCAGCCAACGCTTGCGTCACGGCCGGCGGTTCCGGCAGGACCGGGCGATCGTGCGGGCGGATCGCGCGGGCGGCGGGGCAGTCGCGGCGGGCGTGGTCGGCGCGGGCGCGGCGGGCAAAAACCCGCTAACGCGGACGCGGTTGGCGGGTCTTCTGATGCGAGTCATTCAGAAGGTGAAGGCGCCGCGCAGCCAGCCTCAACGAGTCGGGGAACGCGCGAGCGGTCGACGGGCCGAAAGAGCGGGCCGCCGCGTAGCCGATAAGAGAAGATACCCAGCTAGGATGATGATGAAGGATAATCGAAACACAGGTCACGGCGCGCGGCACGCGGGCCGTCAGGCGACTCATTTTGGTCGCGCTGCGCTGTTGTTGCTGCCTGCGGTTTATTGTCTGACCGGTTGCGGTCCGACGTGGCTGATCGAGCCGCGCGCGGCCGAGCGGATCGCGCAGGATGAGAACAAGCCGCTTCTGATCTATTTCAAGGCGTGGGATTCCTCGCAGCATCGCAACATGGTGCTCGAGGTCTTCAACAACCCGGCGGTCAAATCCGAGTTGCTCGACACGGTGAATCTCGAACTGGAGTTCGCGTTCTTCCCGGAATACTGCAAGCGATACAACGTACAGAGGCCGCAGGTGTGCGTCATGTGTACGCCGGATGGTCGCCGCGTGGATACGCCTTTTTACGTGAATCCTGTTCCCGCGCCGGAGCATTTCCTGACGTGGCTGAAACGCGTGAAGGAAGAGGCCAAGCCCTCGTCCGCCAGCAGCTCACCGGCGAAATGATGCAAGGGTCCTATTGGCGCGCGGGCGCCGATTGCGTTTCGTGGATTGACGACGGCAGGTTTGAGAGGGACTCGTCAAGCGTCCGAGCGAGGAGGTCCACGGTTCTCCGGGTTGCTCCGGTGTTTCGCCGCACGACCTCCTGCGCGCGGCGACCCATCGCGCGGGCCGTTTCCGGCGCGGCGAGGAGCTTCGTCAGCACTGCGGACAGGCTTGCTGCGGCGGCCGCATGATCGGCTGCCGGTGGCGTGATCTGCACGGCGGCTTCGTCGGCAAGCAATTGGCCCGCCGCGTCGGCGAAGTTGTCGACAAACGGGCCGAAACACATCGGCTTGCCCAGACCGGCCACTTCCATCAGATCCGACCCGCCCAGCGGCACGAGCGAACGCCCTACGAAGACAATTGTAGCTAATGCATAGAACTTGCGCAGCTCGCCCATGGTGTCGCCGAGGTAGACGCGCGGCGCGGTATCGGTGGCCGAGTGAGATTCGCCGTCGCGGCACTGGCTGCGGCGCACGCACGCGAAGCCGCGCGATGCGATCAACCGAGCGACTTCATCAAACCGTTCCGGTTTCCGCGGGATGATCGCCAGTTGCAGCGCGGGGCGCTGCGCGGCGAGCGATTCAAACGCATCGAGCACGATCGCCTCTTCATCCGGACCGGTCGAACCGGCGACGATGAATGGTACCGCCCGGTCGATTCCCATCGCGGCGGCCAGCTCTGCATCGCCCGCCACCGAATCACCGATCACGGCCGTGTCGTACTTCATGCTTCCGATGGTGTGAACGCGGTCGGCGGGCACGCCCAGCTCGCGGAAACGCGCCGCGTAGGTTTCATCCTGCGCGGCAACGAAAGCGATCTGTGAGAACATCCTCCGCGCCACGCGGCGTACGACGGGGATTCGAAAGCGCCGCATCGATTTCTCCGCCGTGATACGGCCGTTCGCCACGCAAACGGGGACTCCGATCGACGCCGCGAGGTCGATTAAGTTCGGCCAGACTTCCAGTTCCATCAACACGATTGCGGCAGGGCGAACGCGCGCCAGGGTGCGCCGCACCGCGAACGAGAAATCCAGCGGATAGCGAAAGACGAGTTTGTCGGGATAGAGACGCTGCGCGGCCGCGAAGCCGGTGTCGGTCGTGGCCGACATGGCGACGACGCAGGCGGGAAAGCGTGATTCGATCTCGGTGACGAGGGCGCGCGTCGCGTTGACTTCGCCGAGGGACACCGCGTGGACCCAGATGCAGCGCGATCGCCCGACGCGCCAGGGGACGCCGCCCAGGCGCTGTCCCCAGCCGCGACGATTTTTGCCGAGGGCGATCATCTGGTATAGCAGAAAGGGCAGGTAGAGCGCGGCGGCCAGTAAATAGACAAGATTAAGAATTGCCGCGCGCAGCGTCAGCGGCGGGCGCGCTGCTCGCTCGCCCCGCGCCAGCAGGCCCGCGGTCAGTCCTTCTTCAGGCAGCACTGCTTGTATTTCTTGCCGCTCCCGCAGGGGCAGGGGTCGTTGCGGCCCGGCTCGGCCTTCGAGTTCTTGATGGGTTCGACCGGCGGCGGCAGCGGCGGTTCGTCCTCGCCGGGCAGACCCTTGCGCGCCTGCTCCCTGGCCTCGCGCTGGCGCTCGTAGTGTCGACTGAAGCGATCGTCTTTGCTCACGGCGGACGCCCTTTCGTTGTGAAATTCCGCGTGTAGCTTAACGCCGAGCCGTTGGCCGACAAGCGCGAAGTCGATCGGCCTCCTTCACCCATTCGGAATCCGACCGAACGCCGCTACACTCTGGAGCCGCGCCCTTTTTCAACCGGGAGTCGGTCCAGATGGCGACTCGTTTATCAGCGGCGCAGGAAAGAGGCCTGTTTCCGGATGCAGCAAGTTGATCTGACCCGACGCAAGCGCGTACCGGTCCTGCTCGAGATGGTGCGCTCGATCAAAGACGCGCGCGATCCGCGCGCCGTCATGGAGTTGTTCATCCGCGTCGTGCAGCAGGCGTTTGAACCGGCCTGCTACCTCGCGCTGTCCACGACCGGGCTGGACACCGGCGCTTACCGCATCGCCCGGTGGCGCACGGCCGACGGCATCGAGCATGTTCCGCCGGCCGACCTCGGCCACGCGGCGCTCGCGCAACCGGTGCGTCGCGGCGGCCTGCTCGCTGGGTTGACGGCGAGCGATTCACCGACGCTGTTGCATGACCTTTCGGCGCCGAATGATCCTGTGTTCGGCGATCGGTTGGCGGGGTATCGGTGCGTGGCGGCCGTACCGGTTTTCGAGGCCGATGATTCGCTCGACTGGGTCGTGCTGTTTCACGCATCGCCGCGCGGATTCAACGAGGATGACGTCGAAGCGCTGATGGCGCTGGCAAATCTGACCAGCATGGCGGTGAACTTCGCGCACCTGCATCAGCGCGCCGAACAGGCGTCGCGGCGCGTTCACCGCGAGGTGGACATGATCGCCGAAATTCAGAAAGTGCTGCTGCCGGGGAAGCCGCCGACCGTGCCGGGATTGAAGCTGGCGACGAGCTACAAGTCGTTCGACCGGGCCGGCGGGGATTACTTCGACGTGTTTGAACTGCAGCGTCTGCCGGGAGCGAGCCGGGATGATCCGCGCTGGCTCATTCTCATTGCCGATTCGGCCGGACACGGACCGGCCGCGGCGGTGATGATGACCGTGATCAACGCGGTCCTGTTCACGTATCCGCATGCGCCGGCGTCGCCCGGCGCGCTGCTGTCCTATCAGAATCACCATCTTCACGAGCGGCATCAGGCGGCGTCGATGGTGACGGGGATCCTCGGATTCTACGAGCCGGCAACGGGGCGGCTGGTCTATGCCAACGCGGGGCACCATCCGCCGTTGATCCGCCGGCCGGGTCCGCCGGTGCGCGTGGAAGAAGTCCCGCTGGGGTCAGGCCTGCCGCTGGGCATTCTGCCGAGTCACGACGCGAAGGATGCCGCGTTGACGTTGCAAGCGGGCGAGACGCTGCTGCTTTACACCGACGGGGTGCCCGATGAGCGCGACGAAGCCGATGAGCCGTTCGGCCTGGAGCGGATGCGTGCGGTGCTGGCGTCGACGGGCGAGCCGCAGGAGGTGGTGGATCGGTTGAACGCCGAATTGGTTCGCCACCAGGGGACGACCATGCCGGAAGATGATCAAACCATGGTGGTGGTGAGGCGGGAATGAGGCGCGGGTGGCAGAGATCGCGGTCCGGGCATCGCGTCGGGTACGTAACATGATGCAGCGGCCAGCAAGTTCGCCGGCTACGTTTTTCGCTCGCGAAGCATCGTCCACGCATCGCCCGCGTACATGCGTTCGAAAGGGATTGCGGCACGCAGCTCTTCTTCGCGCCACGGATCGGGTGTCAGCGTCCAATTCAGTGCATTCGCGAATCGCGGGATCAACCGCTCGACTGCTTCGTCAAATGTCTGTATGCCGCCAATTGATTGCCACGTCGCGACCGGTTGCTCGGTGAATCGACTGGCCAGCATGATGGATCCGTGTTGCAGAATGGCCGTGCGCGTGCGGCGCTGCGCCGAGCCGGCGAGCTTGGCGAATCCGCCGTGAGCCGCGGCATCGGGTACGACCACGTCGAGTGCGTGCCGCCGCGCAAAGCAGAAAAAGGGCCCGCGCTGCGACGAGCGGTCGCACGAATCACCGCCTTCACTGCATCCGTAGCGTCGCGCCGTGGTCCCGACTGCGGCGATGATGGCCTGATGGGCCAGCTCGTAGAGTAGATTGGGGCGGCCGTCCACGAGCGGGTGGTCGATGGGCAGGACGATGGAGTAGGTGATTTCGAGGTCGTGAAGGATCGCGCCGCCGCCAGTGGTCCGCCGAACGACGGGCAATTCGCGGATCGCGGGCGGTTGCAAACGCAACTCGTCGATCGCCTGGAAGTAACCGAGCGAGATCGTCGCGGGCGACCAGGCATAAAAGCGCAGCGTGGGGCGGATGGTCGGCCCGGTGCAGGCGGCAAGCAACGCTTCGTCGCGCGCCATGTTGGCCGGGCCGGTCAGCGGCGGATCAATCAGAACTCGTGCAGCCGTCATGGATGGAATCGTAGATGACCTGCGCGGGATGGGCGAATACGCAAAGTGACCGGGCGGCATGGCTGCGGCTATTGGAGGCCGTGCTCGCGCCGGGCCATGCATCACGGTTGCCACGGTTCGCGCGGGCGCACGGCCAGCAGTGCGGCAACCAGCAGCATGGTGATCGTGACCGGCAATAGCAGAAACACCGCCAGGGCCGCCGAAAAGGCAGCGCCGCCCTTGGTCCACTCGGACATGTTCTCTCCTCCTGCGTGGAGGATGAGCAATTGCCATGCCGAGCCGCGACTTGGGTTCGCGTCCGGAAAGACCGATGATGGGAAAGGGCTTGGCGGCTTTGGCCTGATCCGAACTGGTTGTGAAGCAACATCGCGTTGCGAGAAAGCAACGCGGCCCGACCGGCATTATAAAATGACAATCGTCTCTACCACGCTGTGTTATCCGACGCCGACCTCGCCGACGCAGGGCGTGTTCGTCGCACAGCGACTGCGAGCTGTACACGCACAAATGCCGGTGAAGGTCGTCGCGCCGCAGCCGTACTTCGGAATCGGGCCGGTCGGCTGGCCGCCGGGGAGCCTCGCACCGGACATGGATCCCCTCGCGATTCCGCCGGTCTGGCGGCCGCGGATGTGGTATCTCCCGCGCGTGGCGAAGACGTTTGATGCCTGGTTCTATTGCCGCGCGTTGCTGTCGGGCATTCGTTCCGCGATGGGCAACGAGCGTCCGTCGCTGATCGACGCGCATTTTGAATGGCCCGACGGCGTGGGGGCGTACCTCGCGGCCAAGGCGCTGCGCGTGCCGTTCGTGCTGACGCTTCGCGGCAAACTGGTGAGTCGTTCCCAGGTTGCATCCATGCGTTGGCGCATGGCGGCGGCGATCGCGGGCGCCGATGCGGTCATCAGCGTGTCCCGCGCGTTGGCCGATCTGGCGTGCGAGCTGGTCGGTCGCCAGCTCGATATTCGTGTGATTCCCAACGGCGTGGATGGAAGCGTGTTCGCTCCGCGCGATCGCGTCGCAGCGCGGGCGGTGCTGGGGCTGGAGGCCGACGCGAAGTACGTCGTGAGCGTGGGGCACATGCAGGAGTTGAAGGGCTTCGCGCGGCTCGTGGAGATCTGGCCCGTCGTGCGGCAGCGCGGCGGCGACGTGCGGTTGATCTTGATCGGCGGCAGCGTGCAGGAGCCGGGCTATGAGCGTAGGTTGCGCCGGCGGATCGCGGAGATGAGATTGAGTGACGCCGTGTCCGTCGCCGGGCGACAGCCGCCGCAGCGCGTGGCGGAGTATCTGAACGCGGCGGACCTGTTCGCGCTCTGGACGCGGTCCGAGGGCTGGTGCAACGCACTCACCGAATCGCTGGCTTGCGGGTGCCCGGTCGTGGCGAGTGCGGTGGGGGGAAACGGCGAGATCGTCTCGCAGGATTCGCTCGGCCGGCTCGTACCGTTCGACGACCGCGGCGGCTGGGTGGAGGCGATCCTCGCGGCCCTGAAGCGGCCATGGGACCGCGATCAGATCGCCCGGCGTGGGTCGCTGCGAGCCTGGCAACAGGTCGGGGCCGAATGCGTCGATGTATTTCGAGAGGTTCTGAATCGACGCGGGGGAGCGTAGGCGGACGGCGGCTTGATCGAGCATCGCAACATCGTTTGCATCGCCAGCAACTGGTACTACGATCCGACCAGCAAGCATCACGTCATGCGCGAACTGTCGCGCCGCAATCACGTTGTGTGGGTGAACTATCACGGTTCGCGGCGGCCGAGCGCGACCGGCGCCGATCTGCGCGCAGCGGCGGGCAAGCTGCGGCAGTTCATCGAAGGCCCGCGGCGCGTGAGCGAGTCGATGACGGTGCTGACGCCGCTGGTGGCGCCGTGGCCGGGTCATCGCGCGGCGGCGGCGCTGAATCGGCGATTGGTCGTGCGGCAGATTCGCCGCGTTCTGGCAGGGTTGCCGCGGCGGCCGGTGCAGGTGTGGAGCTTCGCGCCGGACGTGGATTTCCTGTGCGGGCAATTTGAAGAAGAGTCTGTTGTCTATTATTGCGTCGATGCGTTCAACGAGTTCGCCGGGTACGATCGCCGGGCCATGCTGGAGGCCGAGGCGCGGCTGGCGGCGCGGGCCGACCTCGTCGTGACCTCCTCGCGGCGATTGTTCGAGGACAAGCAGGGATTGGCGGCGCGGACGATCTACGTGCCGCACGGCGTCGACGCGGCGCACTTCGCGCAGGCCGAGCACGCGACGCCGCCGGACGACGTGAGGCATCTGCCGCGGCCGATCCTGGGCTTCTGGGGGATGGTCGAAGACTGGATCGATGTCGGGCTGCTGGCGAAGGCGGCGCGGGCCTGGCCGCGGGCGTCGTTCGCATTGATCGGCGAAGTTAAGACGGATGTCGATAACCTGCGGGCCTGCCCCAATGTGCACCTGCTCGGTCGCCGGCCGTATTCGCAACTCCCCGGCTACGCAGCCGCGTTCGACGCCGCACTGCTGCCGTTCCGCATCAACGACCTGACGCGCGCAGTGAACCCGATCAAGTTGCGCGAGTACCTCGCCGCCGGGCTGCCGGTCGTGAGCACGGCGTTGCCGGAAGTGGAACCGTATCGACCGGACGTGTACATTGCGAGGTCATATGATACATTCGTAAATATGTGCGAGTCCGCGCTCGCGGCGGATTCACCTGCCGCCCGGGCCGCACGCCGCGCGGCGATGCAGCACGAGACCTGGCCCGCGAAAGTGAGGCAGATCGGCGACGCGCTGGCCGATATTGCACGCCCGCCGGTTACTGCTGGACCGCCTCGTCGATGGCTTGATTGATCCGATGCATCATCTCCAGGTAGTCGGCCTGGTGTTTCATCATCGCCTTGAGCTTTTCGTTGCCGGCCAGCGCCGCCTCGCGCTGCGCGAGGGCACGCTTGTCATCCACTTCAATCGGCTTGCCGGAGGCTTCCAGTTGCTGAACGCGATGAACGGCCTGCTGATACTCGGTCAGGATCGACTGTGCGTCTTTGTCTTCGGCGACGGCACGGGCAGCCGCGAGAAACGCGCGGGTGCGTTCGTGCGCGGCGATTTTCTTGCCTAATTCGCGGGCGTGGGTGATGATGTCGTCCATGGGGTCCTTTCCGGGCCGAGGTCGGTTTGTTCCGCCCGGTATCTCAAGCGCAAGTTCGCCAACCTGCAAGCGAGTTCCGAATGGGTAAGCGGTTTTCCGAACGAATCCTCGAATTCATCCGGCGGCCGGGCTATACACCGCTCAAGGCGCGCAAACTTGCCATCGAAATGGGAATCGCCGAGTCGGAATACGGCGACTTTCACGACGCCGTTGACTCGCTGCGCCGCGTCGGCCGCGTCGTCCTCGGGAGCGGCAACGCCGTCACGCTGCCGCACCCGCCCAGCACGATGATCGGCACGTTTCGCGGCAACCCGCGCGGCTTTGGTTTTGTCGTGCCCGAAAGCCCCGCCGAGCATGGCGATCTGTACATCGCGCCGGAAGACACGGCCGACGCCGTGACCGGTGACAAGGTCCGCTGTCAGGTCATGCGTCGCGGCCATCGTGACGGCAAGCAGATGCTCGCGGGCCGCATCGTGGAGATCGTCCAGCGCGGGGAGAGCAAGTACGTCGGTCAGTTGCGTCGCGATGGCGGCATCTGGTATGTCCGGCCCGACGGCAACACGCTGCATGTGCCGATCCTGGTGAGCGATGTCGGCGCGAAGGGCGCGAAGGAGGGCGATCAGGTCGTCGTCGAGATCGTGCGTTACCCCAGCGAGGGCAGACCAGCCAAAGGCGTCATCGTGGAGCGGATCGGGGCGCGCGGTCAGGCCGGCGTCGATCTGGCGAGCATCATTCGCCAACACAACCTGCCCGAGGAATTCAGCGCCGAGGTGATGGCCGAGGCGCGCGGCGTGGCGAAAGCGTTCGACGTGCAGGCGCTGGGCGGACCGCGCGAGGACCTGACCGGCCGAACAATTATCACGATCGACCCCGACGACGCGAAGGATTACGACGACGCGATCTCGCTGGAGCGGCTGGATGGTGGCGGCAACGCCAAGGGAGGCGGCCGGCGCACGGGTCAGGCGAGCGTGGAGCGATCCGGCGGATCACGAAAAAGCGGAACCAACCCCGAAGGCGCCGCGTGGGAGCTTGGCGTGCACATCGCCGACGTGAGCACGTTCGTGCGCGAGGGCGGCGCGATCGACACGGCGGCGCGGGAGCGTGGTACGAGCGTCTATTTTCCAGGTTACGTCATCCCGATGCTGCCGGAGCTGCTGTCCAACGGGTTGTGCAGCCTGCAAGAAGGCGAGGATCGCCTGTGCAAATCCGCGTTCATCCGCTACGACGCGGCCGGTCGCGTGGTGGGCACGCGCTTCGCCAACACCCTTATCCGCTCGACGAAGCGCCTGACCTACACGCAGGCGCAGGCGATCATCGACGGCGACGCGAGCGATTGTCCCGCTCCGGTCCTGCGATTGCTGAAAGACATGGACACGCTGGCGAAGGTCATCCGCCGGCGCCGCCTGAATGACGGTATGGTGACACTTGATTTGCCCGAAGTGCGCCTCGTGCTCGATGACGAGGGGCGCGTGATCGACGCGAAACCCGAGGACGACAGCTTCACGCACACGATCATCGAGATGTTCATGGTCGAGGCCAACGAGGCCGTGGCGCGGGTGCTGGAGCGGATCGGCGTGCCGTTCATTCGGCGGATTCACCCCGAGCCCAGCCCCGAGTCCCTGGAGGCGATGGGGCGGTTCATGCGCGCCGCGGGGTTTGCGGTGCCCAAGCGCATCACGCCCGGCGACTTGCAGGCGCTGCTCGCGCCGTTGAAGGGCAAGCCCGAGGCCTATGCGATCAATCTGATTGTGCTCAAGTCGATGCAGACGGCCGAATACTCGCCGAAGCAGGTCGGGCACTTCGCGCTGGCCAGCAAGGGCTACGCGCACTTCACCAGTCCGATTCGCCGTTACGCCGACCTGATGATTCATCGACTGGTGCAGCAGCACCTGGACGGCCGCTTGAAAAAATTCGTCGAAGGAATGGAAGGTGTGCCGTCCTACGAGGAACTGGTGGAAATCGGCAACCGGCTGTCGTATCTGTCGCGTCGGGCGGAGGACGCGGAAGAAGAACTGAAAACGGTCAAGGTGCTGGAGCTGTTGTCGGATCAGGTCGGCGAGGAGTTTGACGGCGTGATCAACGGCGTCACGAACTTCGGATTGTTTGTTCAGCACCCGACGTACTTAATAGACGGATTGCTAAGAATGGAAGACCTCGGCGACGACTGGTGGGAGGCCAACGTGGCGATGGGCACGGTCGTCGGCGAGCGCTCTCGCCGGCGGTTCACGCTCGGATCGCTCGTGCGCGTGGCGATTGCCGAGGTGGATGTCTCGGCGCGGCAGATGCGCCTGGTACTCCGATCCGGATCGGCGGCCCGCAGCGGGCGGACTTTGAAGGAAGTTCCTCATTCCGAACGCCGAGGCGGGAGCGGCGGCTTCGGGAAGCCCAAAGCGAACGCGACGAAGGGATTCGGAAAGAATCGCACGAGCCAGGGCCGTGGAAAATCCGCCCGGAGCAGCAACGGAAATCGCGGTAAGTCGCGTCGTCGCAAGAGGTAATGGCGGTTCGTGCGAGCACGAATCGGCTTTGGGCTTCACGTTGCGAAGGATTTCAAGACTCCCAGAGTCAATATCCATGCGGCTTGGCCGTTTGGCGAGTAGTTTCGCGTCGGTTGCATGGGCAAAGTGAAGCACCGGGCGGCGGGCGCGTAGAATCCTGTTGCGAGCAAATGGGGCGGTCTTCGCAGGAGTGCAGTTCAGCATGAAGAACATGATGAAGCAAGTGATGGTCATTCTGGCTTTTTGTGGGTCGCCGGTTTGGGGACAAAGCGAGCAACCGGACTCGGCGGGGAACGACGAATCGACGCGCCCGTCGCGAGATCGATTGCGCGAGAATCGGCGTGAGCGCGGACCACGCGAGGACCGCGCGAACCGGCCGCGTCGCGACGGCGAGCGGCGGGGCAACTGGGAACGGTTCCAGAACGCAACGCCGCAGGAGCGACAGCAGTTGCGGCTGGATCAGATGGTTCAGCAGGCGGCGCGCTTGTACGATCTCGACGACGCGCAGAAGGAAGTCGTTCGAAGCCAGATTGAGATGATGCAGGCGGAGCGTCGCGCGAAGATGGGCCCCGAGGCCGAGGAGTACGATCAGCTTCGCGCGAAGATGTTCGATCACTGGCGGCTGGCACGGGAGAACGCCGGCGACCGGGCGCGAGATCCGAAGTATTGGGAGGAAGTTCGCCTCGATCCAAAGATGCAGGAGATCCGAAAGCGCGTTCGCGAGTTGGAATCCAAATACCCGTTCAATTTTGACGAGCAGTTGAAGCGAATCGAGACCCTGCTGCCCGCCGATCAGGTCGCCAAGGGGCGCGAGCGGTGGGCCGCACGCGAGCGCCGGGGTGACGAAGGCGGGCGCGACCTGCGACGCCGAACCGAACGCGAGCGGCGATCGCGCGGCGATCAAGTTGCGCGAGGCGACAACGCACCGGCAACCGTCGCGCCGGGCAATCCGCTTCCGCCACCCAAGGTCGCCCCACCCCCTCATCCGTGGGAAGTCCACACGCGACGATTCATTGAGCAGCATCAATTGACCGAAGCGCAATCCGCGGCGGCGATGGGCGTCTTGAAGGACATGCGCCAGCGGGCCGAACAGATCGAGCAGCTTACGGCGTCTCGCGTGGCGGCCGTGGCCGATGCCGCCGGCAAGAAGAAGCTCGAAGAGGAGTCGAAGCAACAAGTCGAATCGCTGTACGGGGAATTGAAACAGCGGCTGGAATCGCTCCTGACGGCCGCCCAGCGCAGCGCCGGCGCGAAGCCGTAGAGCCGGCGGGGCGGATCGGCTAAAACGCTCCTCCATGTCGCGCAGACACGCAACAGGACGGGGCCGATCAGGCAAATCGGGCGCAGCGCCTCATGCCAGTCACGGTGATCGACGAACGCCGTCGCCGCGTGAAATCCTCCGGACCGGGCAGGCGGTTCCCCCGGGCACCTGGTCCTGCCTGGTGTTGATTGCTATTGCCACAATCGTGGCATACTCCAACAGTCTGTCCGGGCAATTCATCGTAGATGACGCGTTGAGCATTGTTCAGAATCGGGCGATTCGCGCGCTCTGGCCGCTGACCGATTACCTCGCCTCGTCGCGCCCGCTCGTGGATTATTCGCTGGGGATCAACTACGCGCTGCACGGGCTGGAGCGGGAAGGCTATCACGTCGTCAATCTGGCGATTCACCTCCTCGCGGCGTGGACCTTGTTTGCACTGGTGCGTTGCACGCAGGCGATTCACGCACGCCGGAAGATCGGCGCGGACGAACCGGCCGGTGAGGTGTCGGATGCCGTTTTGGCGCGCACGCCCGTCGCGCCGGCGCTGATCGTGGCGCTGCTCTGGGCCGTGCATCCGCTTCAGACGCAAGCCGTGACGTACATCATCCAGCGAAGTGAATCGCTGATGGGGCTGTGCTATCTGCTTGTGCTGTACTGCGTCGCGCGGAGTGCGTCGGCCCCCCGCGCGGGGTGGTGGATGGCCGGTGCGATCGCGGCCTGCGCGGCGGGCATGGCGAGCAAGGCCGTGATGGTGACCGCCCCGATCGTGGCGATGCTTTACGACCGCGTGTTCCTCGCGTCGAGCTTCCGCGATCTGTTGCGCCGCCGGTGGGCGTTGTACGTCGGTCTGGTGGCGACGTGGGGCGTGCTGGCCGGTTTTGGCGTGGTCGGCGGCATCTTCGCGCGCGAGCAGGAAGATCCGATCACGGTGGGGTTCGGCACGCCCGGGCTGACGGCGTGGGAATACCTGCGCACGCAACCCGAGATTCTGATTCATTACCTGCGGCTCGCCCTGGTCCCGGTGGGGCAATGCATCGACTACGGCTGGCCCGTGGCCGTGGTCGGCCCGCGCATGTTTCTTAGTGGTGCCGTGGTGACGGGGCTGCTGATAGCGAGCTTGTGGGCGATGAAGCATCGCCCGTGGGTGGGTTTCGTCGGCCTCGCATATTTTCTGATTCTCGCGCCGACGTCGAGCTTCGTTCCGATTCGCGATCTGGCGTTCGAACACCGCATGTACCTGCCGCTCGCCTGCGTGATCGTGCTGGTGGTATACGGCATCGAGGCGTTGCTTCGTCGCGCGATGGCGTCGGTCGTCCCGCGGCGAATACTGGGCGGAGCGGCGGTCGTGGGCGCGGTGTCGTTGCTGACCGTGCTCACCCTCCGTCGCAATGCGCTGTACAGCGACGTCATCGCGTTGTGGCGGGACAACATCGCGCGAACACCGCATCACCCGAGGCCGCACAATGCCTTGGGCTTCGCGCTGTTGCGGGCCGATCGACTGCCCGAGGCGATCGCGGAGCTGAACGAGGCGATCCGTCTGGATCCGTCGTATGCGGGTGCGTGGGCGAATCTGGGTGTGGCGACCTTGAAGCAGGGCGACGCGCGATCGGCGGCGGAGCAGATGGAGAAAGCGCTGGCGTTGAGTCCCTATGAGTTCGACGCGGAATTATACTATTATCTAGGTTCTGCCCGGTTTGAGCTGGGGCAGTACGAAGCGGCGCGGGAACGGTTTGGTCAGGCGTTGCAGATGCGGCCGGTCTACCCGGAGGCGATGTGCAGCCTGGGCAATTCACTTCGTTCCCTTGGGCGATTGTCCGAGGCGGAGGCAGCGCTGCGCGCCGCGCTTCGGGACGCTCCGAATTACGCGGTTGCCTGGGCGAATCTGGGAATCGTTTTGTCTGAAACCGGCCGATCCGATGAGGCGGTGGGTGCTTACGAACAGGCGCTGAAATGTCAGGCCGGCAGTGAGGCGGATTCAGGGTTTACCGCCGAGCTTTATGTTCGGCTGGGTCGGTTGCTTCAGCAAATGGGCCGGTTTGAGGCGGCGCGTGAGAGTTTCGCCGCGGCGTTAAGAATCGCGCCGGATCTTCCCGAGGCCCGAGAAGGACTGGGCCGTGAGGGGCCTGATCCCGCCCCCTAAAAAAAACATTCAGAGATGGTGGGAATTGCTTTTGTTTTGAAGCATAACCCTGTAAGATATCTTTAACGTTAACAGGACCATTCGCCACCGGATGGCCGGAGTGAGGGAAGGTTCTTGTTTCATTTTTCAGTCAATGGTGCCTTGCCGTCTGACCAGAGGATCACACGCATGTCATTTGCACGACGCTTTCTTTTTTCTGTTTGTCTAATTTCAATCGTCGGCTGGGGCCGGGTCCAGGCGGCGGAGCCGGTGATTCGCTGGCGGACGGGGACGCAGACGCTGCCGCGGCAGAGCGTCGAGCAGGTGAAGGCGAAGCTGCTGGAGCTGGCAGGCGTGTCGGCGACGGAAGGCATGCAGAGCGCCGGCGCGGTTAAGGCGGGCGAGGGGTCCGGTCAGGCGGGCGCGGGTTCATCGCAGGCGGGCGCGGCGGCGCAAGCGAACGCGGCGGGTTCGGCGCACGTGATCGTGCAGTTCGAGACCCCGGTGACGCGCGCGATGCGCGAGCAGTTGACGGCCGGGGGCCTGACGTTGCAGAGTTACCTCGGCGACAATGCGTACTTCGCGCACGTGGATGGCTCGAAGCTGAATGCCGAGTTGGCGGCACAGGTACCGGGTTTTTCGCGCGTTGCGCCGATCCATCTTGAAGCCAAGCTGCATCCCGATCTGGCGGCCGGGGAGATCGTGCCGTGGTCGGTCGTGCCGCGGGACGGCGTGGTGAAGCTGAAGGGCGAAGGGGACGAGTCCCCGGCCCTGGGCGATGCCGGCAAGCTGTGGGCGGCGACGGAAGACGACCTGAAGGATCCGTTCGTGGCGGCGTACGTGATCTTCCATCCCGACGTGTCGCTGGAAGACGGCGTGGCGAAGATCCACGAGCTGGATGGCCGCGTGATGTCGTACCTGTACACGATCAACGGCCTGGTGGTGGAGCTGCCGTACGCGAATCTGAAGGTTCTGGGTCTGGAGGATTCGGTGCAGTGGATCGAGCCGCCGCTTCCGCCGATGGGCGAGTTGAACGCGGAGAACCGCGTGCGGACGGGAGCGAACATCGTTCAGGCCGCGCCGTACAACCTGACCGGGGCGGGGGTGAAGGTGATGGTGTATGACGGGGGGAAGATTCGGACGACGCACCAGGACTTCCAGGGTCGGGGGGTGATCGGGGCGAGCGAGCCGGCTTGCAGCACGGTGAGCGACCACGCGACGCACGTGTCCGGGACGATCGGCGGGGCGGGGGTGGCGAACGCGAACAACAAGGGCATGGCACCGGGGGTGGACATCGTCAGCTACGGATTCCAGCAGAGCGCGACGGGCACGACCTGCCCGAGCTTGTCCGCGGGGTTCCTTTACACCGATCCGGGTGACGCGCTGGTGGACTACACCAACGCGTTCAACGTGGCCGGTGCGGTCATCTCGAACAATTCGATCGGCACGAACACCGCGCCCAACGGCTTCAACTGCGCCTGGGAAGGCGACTACGGCGCGATGGACATCCTGATCGACTCGATGGTCCGCGGCAGCCTGGGCCAGCCGATCCGCGTGGTCTGGGCCAACGGCAACGAGCGAAGCAGCGGGCGCTGCGGCACGACGTACCGCACGACGGCCCCGCCGGCCTGCGCCAAGAATCACATTACGGTCGGCGCGCTGAACTCGAACGATGACAGCGTGACGAGCTTCACAAGCTGGGGTCCGGCCGACGACGATCGGATGAAGCCGGACCTGTCGGCGCCGGGGTGCCAGGTCGGCGGGGATGCCGGGGTGACCTCGTGCGGCAGTGCCAGCGACACGGCCTACACGAGCAAGTGCGGCACGTCGATGGCCTCGCCGACGGTCTGCGGTCTGTCGGCCCTGCTGTTGCAGGACTACCGGGCACAGTTCCCGGGGAATCCCGATTTCCGCAACTCGACGCTGAAGATCCTGCTGGCTCATACGGCCGTGGATCTGTTCAATCCGGGTCCGGACTATCAGACGGGTTACGGATCGGTTCGGATTCAGCCGGCGGTGGACTTCATGCGGACGGGGAATTTTTTGGAGAACACGGTCAGCGGGACGGGCGAGACGTTCCAGGCGGTGGTGATCGTCAGTCCGCTGGACACGCAGTTGAAGGTGACGCTGGCGTGGGACGACGTTCCGGGCACGGCGAACACGATCCCCGAGCTGGTGAACGATCTGGACCTGCGGGTGTTCGATGCGAGCAACACGCAGTACTACCCGTGGACCCTGGGCGGCATCGCGAACCCTGCGGCGCCGGCGGTTCGGACGCAGCGCAACAGCGTGGACAATATTGAACAGGTGGTGATTGATGCTCCGGCGCCGGGGGCGTACCGGGTGGAGGTACACGGGTTCAATGTGCCGCAGGGTCCGCAGCCGTTTTCGCTGTGCGCCTCGCCGCTGCTGGTGAACTGCTCGAGCCAGGGGACGATGTCGCTGGATCGGACGAAGTACGCGTGTGCCAGCACGGCGACGCTGCGGGTGGTGGACTGCGATCTGAACACCGACGACGGTTCGGTGCAGACGGTGAATGTGAGCATCGCCTCGACGACCGAACCGGGCGGCGAGACGGTGACGCTGACCGAGACGGCCGCCGAATCGGCGACGTTCGTGGGCAGCATCAACCTCGCGACGAGCGACTCGGCCGGCGTGCTGCACATAGCGAACGGCGATACGGTGACGGCGACTTACGTCGACGCCGACGACGGCAACGGCGGTTTCAACGTCAACGTGACCGCCAACGCGACGGTGGACTGCGATAGCCCGATCATCTCCAACGTCGCGGTTTCCAACATCGAGCCGCGCAACGCGACGATCACGTTTACCACAAACGAGCCGTGCCGGGCGACGGTGAATTATGGCACGAGCTGCGGCAGCCTGACCGGATCGGCCAGCTCGCAGACCTACAACACGAGCCATACGTTTGACTTGTCGAATCTGACGATCGCGACGACGTACTTTTTCTCCGTCAGCGTTGAAGATCAGGCGGCCAACACCGCCACGGACGACAACGGCGGGTCGTGCCACACGTTCACGACTGAAGATCTGCCGGAGCTTTACACCGAACAGTTCACGGGCGGCGCCGATTCGTTTGATCTCGACAACAGCGCCTACCTGTTCCAGCCGGACGGTTCGATTGACTTCTACTCGGTCTGCCGGGCCTCTCCGGTGAACGCGCTGCCGACCGATCCGGCCGGCGGCACGGTCGTGACATTGGCCAACAATGCCTCGACGCCGATTGTCCTGGGGCCGGGTCACAACGTGCTGCTCTATGGTGTGTCGTACGGAACGGTGCATATCGGAAGCAACGGTTACCTCACTTTCACCGCGGGCGACACGGACAGCACCGAGACGCTTGCGGACCACTTCGACACGCCGCGCGTGTCGGGCCTCTTCGACGATCTGAACCCGGCTTTGGCCGGCGCGCAAATCAGCTACAAGGAACTGGCGGATCGGTTCGTCGTGACGTATCTGAACGTGCCGAAGGCCTCGACGACGAACACGAACACGTTCCAGATCGAGATGTACTACGACGGCCGGATTCAGATCGCGTACCTCGGCGTGGATGTTCTGGACGCCATCGTCGGTTTGTCGGGCGGCGGGAACCTCTCGCCGGACTTCTTCGAGAGCGATTTCTCGTCGTTTGGAAATTGCGGTCCGCGTCCGCCGTCGGCGGCCGGTTTGACCGTTGAAGTGCCGATGGACAGGCAGGTGCCGATCAACCTGATCGCCGGGGACGACGGCATTCCCAATCCGCAGCTGGAATACATCATCACGTCGCTCCCGACGTATGAGCTGCGCGACGCGGGGAACAACCAGGTCATTGCGTCGGTTCCGTATACACTGGTCGCCAACGGCAACCAGGTGCTGTACCAGCCAACGGGCGGCTACATAGGCTCGGATTCGTTCACCTTCAAGGCGAACGATGGTGGAACGGCTCCGGACGGCGGTGATTCGAACGTCGCCACGGTGACGCTCAACGTCCTGCCGGTGCTGACCATTCCGTTCAGCGACGAATTCCCGACGACGACGTTCGATTCGCAGAAATGGTACACCGTGTCGAACGCCACAATCGACAGCACGACGCCGATCAATCCGCCCAGCCCGCCGTACGCGGCGCGGTTCAACGGCGATCCGGCCGGGACGGACTCGATTGTCACTCACTTGTTCGACCTGTCGGGCGGCGACCCGGTCCGGCTGACTTACTCCTGGCAGGTACGCGGCAATGGTGAGACGCCGGACACCGGCGACGACCTGTTCATAGAGTACCGTGATTCGGGCGGCAACTGGCAGATCCTCCAGCAGCACCTTGGTTCGCTGCCGGATATGACGACGTTCAACACGACGACCATGCTGCTCCCGCCGGGCGCGCTGCACAGTTCGTTCCGGCTACGGATTCGCAACATCGGAACGGCCGGTAATTTCGACGATTGGCTTGTGGATGACGTGCGGCTTGTTCCGGAGAATGCACCGGTAGCGGTTAGTACGGTTCATACAACCGGTTCCAACACGCCGATTACGATTGGTCTCGTGGCCAGTGATCCGAACATGGACCCGCTGACGTACACGATTCAATCGCTGCCGAGCATTGGCACGCTGCGTGACCCGGTCACGGGCACCATTGCTTCGGCGCCGCATACGCTGTCCGGCAGCTCGGTCGAGTTCCTGCCTGGGCCGGGTGTCTTCTCGGGCAACACCAGTTTCACGTTCAACGTGACCGACGGGCAGCACACGTCGAACACCGCGACCGTGAGCATCACCATCGGCGGCCCGCAACCAGTGCATGTCTTCAATCTGGACACCGATCCGGGCTGGATCGGCGATGCCGGGCCGGGCGGCAGCGGGCCAAACGGCAATGGCTGGGCCTGGGGCGTGCCGAACAACAGCGGCGGAAGCTGTGGTACCGGTCGCGCGAATCCGACCAGCGGGTTCACCGGATCGAACGTGTACGGCTACAACCTGATCGGCTGCTACACGAACAACCTGACGCCGACGCGCTGGTTGACGACCACGGCGATTGATTGTTCCAACATCACTCAAGTGCAGCTGCGGTTCAAGCGATGGCTGGGCATCGAATCGGCGACGTTCGACAAGGCTTACATCGAGGTCTCGACGAACGGAACCACCTGGACGCCCGTCTGGACGCACTCGGGCGGGTCCTTCACCGAGCAGGCGTGGACGTCGCAGAGTTACGATGTGCCGGCGGCTGACAATCAGCCGACTGTATACATTCGATGGGGCATGGGCGTGACCGATTCGTCGGTCACGTACCAGGGCTGGAACATCGACGACGTCGAGATCTGGGGCGACGTTCCGTCCGCCTGCACCAACGTGCTGCGGGGCGACGTGAACAACGACGGCCAGATCAACGGCGGTGACGTGGCCCTGTTCACCCAGGCCTATCTCGACGAGAACTCGGTCACACCCGCGCAGAAGTGCGCGGCCGATACCGTTGTCAACGATGCAATCGATGACGCCGACGTGGCCAAGCTCGTCGAGTGGATGCTGGCTCCGTAAATCCGGCAGCGGCTGAAGTTCATTGCGACCGACCTCCGCCGTTTCAGATCGGGCCTTGCCCGGTTTGGATCGGCGGAGGTTTTTTTCTGCATCGTGCCATCCAGGACGCTGCGGCCGCTGAATTGGCTGCCTGCGGGAGCGCGCGTATCATCCTGTTGTGGTGACCTCGCTGCCAGACATGCCCCAGCCGGCTGCTTCGCAAGGCCGCCGGAAGCTCGCTCGCCGACCGGCTGCCGTCCTGCGCCGGCTGGTCATCATCCTGGTAACGGGTTACCTGTTCTGGTGCGTGGCGCTGTACTTGCTCCAGGACAGCTTGATTTTCCCGGCGGACATGGCACCGTCACCGCTGAAGGTGATCCCTTACGGGCAGTCAACGGTGGTCACGGAGTTTCCGCTCGATGACGGCGGCGCGGTCATGTCGTGGTATGTGCCCGCGCGCGTGGCGACCTCGCGGCCGGGCCCCGTGGCGATCTTCTTTCATGGCAACGCGGAGATCATCGACTTCGAGGACGAGATCGTTCAGCCTTACCTGGGCCTCGGCGTATCGGTGCTGCTGCCCGAATATCGCGGCTACGGTCGCGCGGGCGGGAAACCGAGCGAAGCGGCGATTGTCTCGGATTGCGTGCGGTTCTACGACGAGCTGCTGAAGCGGCCGGACGTGGACCCGTCGCGGATAGTCTTTCACGGGCGGTCGCTGGGTGGTGCGGTGGCGGTGCAAGTGGCATCGCAGCGCAAGCCTGCTGCGATGATACTGCAATCGACGTTCACGAGCATGACGCGGATGGCACGCGGCTACGGCGCGCCGTCGTTTCTTGTGCGACACGGCTTTCACACGGACGAGCGAATCGGGGGCCTGGGTGTGCCCGTTCTGCTGGCGCATGGCCGGCGTGATGACATCGTGCCGTTCAGCCACGCGGAGCAGTTGAAGGCGCTGATCCCCGGCGCGGAGCTGGTCGCGTTCGACTGCGATCACAACGGCTTCCCCGGCGACGGCAACGACGACGCCTACTGGGACGCCATCACGGCGTTTCTGCGGACCGCGAAGGTGCTGCCATGAGTCGCCGCGGGCGCGATCGGCGGCACGATGGGAGCGACGGGCGCGAGGGCGGGCGATCCGGCCCGTTTCGCATCGCCGTGCTGATCTCCGGCGGCGGATCGACGCTTCAGAATCTGATTGATCGAATTCGCGACGGCCGGCTGCCGGGCGTGGAGATCTGTGTCGTCATCTCGTCACGCAGCGACGTGGCCGGCGTTGCCCGGGCCGAGGCGGCCGGCCTGCCGGTGGATGTGATTCGGGTGAAGGACCATCCCGACGCGCAGCGGTTCAGCGACCACGTGACGCTGACGCTCGATGTGTACGCGCCCGACTTGGTCGTTCAGGCGGGTTGGTTGTGTTACTGGATCGTTCCACCGCGCTGGCTGGGCAAGGTGATCAACCTGCACCCGGCGCTGCTGCCGAAGTTCGGGGGCAAGGGCATGTACGGGCACTACGTGCACGAGGCCGTGCTGGCGGCGGGTGACCGCGAGACGGGCGCGACGGTTCACTGGGTGGACAACGAATACGACCACGGCGCGGTGATCGCGCAGGCGCGTTGCCCGGTGCAGGCGGGGGATACGCCGGACACGCTGGCGCAGCGGGTGCAAGCGCTGGAGCGCGAGCTGCTTCCGCGGACGATTCTTGCGATTCGTCGCGGCGAAGTGAAGCGCGCGAAGTGATAGCGGTGCGAATCGCGCTCTTGGGGGATACTGAAACGCGAAAAAAAAAGAAGCCGGCGGATCGCAATCCGTCGGCTCCTGGATAATCTGATTTCTCGCAGGCGTTTAGCGCTTGGAGAACTGGAATCGCTTGCGTGCGCCGGGCTGGCCGGGCTTCTTGCGCTCGACCTTTCGGCTGTCGCGGGTGAGGAACTTGCCGTCGCGAAGGACGGGTTCAAGGCTCGAGTCGGCCTTGATCAGGGCGCGGGCGACGCCCATGACGATGGCGCCGGTCTGGCCGGTCTGGCCGCCGCCGCGGACGTTCACGAAGATGTCGTACTTGCCGAGGGTGTTGGTGGCCTTGAGCGGTGCGAGGACATCGGTGCGATGCTGGACATCAAGCAGGTAGTCCTTGGCTTCGCGCTGGCCGATGAGGAACTTGCCGGAACCGGGCCGCAATCGGACGCGCGCGACGGCGGTCTTGCGTCGGCCGGTGCCCCAGTAAAAGGTGCCCCCGGCGGTTTTCTTTTGAGCGGTGTCAGCGGTCGTTTCAGCCACGATTCACTCCGACGGTCAGATTCAGGGCGGCCGGTTTCCGGCCGCCGGGTTTAGATTTTTGTCAGGTCCAGCGGTTGGAGGTTCTGCGCCTGATGCGGGTGATTGCCGCCGGCGTAGATTTTAAGCTTGAGCAACTGCCGCCGCGCGAGGGCGTTCTTCGGCATCATGCGGCGCACCGCTTCGCGCAGGACGCGATCGGGGTGACGGGCCATCATGTCGTTGAACGAGACGACCTTTTTGCCGCCCGGGTAGTAGGAGTAGGATTGGTACTCCATCTCCTGATCCTTCGTGCCGGTGGTCTTGATCTTCTCGACGTTGGTCACGACGACGAAATCGCCGGTGTCCACGTGCGGCGTGTAACTGGGCTTGTGCTTGCCGACCAGGACGGTCGCGAGTTTCGTCGCGAGGCGGCCGAGGATCTTGCCGTCGGCATCGACGGAGAACCACTTCCGCTCCACTTCGTGGGGCTTGGCCTGAAAGCACTTCTGGGTCATCACGGGCATGTCAGTTCTTCCTGCTGGTCGTTTCAACCGAGTTTTGTGAAGCCCCGCATTCTAAGCGATGGGCGGGGTTCGTCAAGGGCTTTGCAGCCCGGGATTTCGCGGCAGCGCTGTGCTAACTTCTTTATTTGCCCGCGCTTACGCCGGTTCGATCGGGTTCACCAATGCACCCGCCCAACGGGACGAAATCACGCCACGAACTCAATCTCGCCCGGGTTGGGAACCATGCCGGCGGCGGTCGCTTCGGACAGAAGCCGGCGGACGGCTTCTTCGCCGCGCGGGCCGTAGGCGAGTGTCCAGTTGTTGACATACATCCCGACAAACTTATCCGTGAGGGCGCGATCGAGGCCGCGGCCGAACTCGCGGGCGTACTCGACGGCTTCGTCGCGATGGTCGAGCGCGTATTGAATGGACTGGCGGATGAGGCCGGAAATTTGCTTCATGGCGGCTGCGCCGAGGTCGCGGCGGATGACATTCCCGCCGAGCGGCAGCGGCAGGCCGGTGCGCGCCTGCCACCACTCGGCGAGATCGACGACTTTGTGCAGGCCCATGGCGTGATAGGTGAGCTGGGCCTCGTGAATGATGAGGCCGGCATCGACCTCGCCGTCGGCGACGGCCTGCGGGATGCGGTCGAACTCCATGACGACAGGTGTATATTCCAAGTCGTTGAGGGCGAGACGCAGGACGAGGTTGGCGGTGGTGCGTTCGCCGGGGATGGCGATGGTGTCGCCGAGGAGGTTCTCGATGGGTCGGGGGCGCTTGGAGATGACCATCGGCCCGTAGCCGTCGCCCATGCTGCATCCGCAGCCGAGGAGCGCGTAGCGTGCCATGACGTAGGGATAGCTGTGGATGCTGATGGCGGAGACTTCCAGCTCGCCGCGTTCGGCCCGGCGGTTGAGGGACTCGATGTCGGCCATTTCGTGGGTGAAGCGGTAGGGGCCGGTGTCGATTTTTTCGCGTGCCAGGGCGTAAAACATGAAGGCATCGTCGGGGTCGGGCGAATGGCCGATGCGGATGAGCGTGGAGCCGGGTTTATCCATACAAGTGTCTCACAGTTGCCGGGCGCGGGGTCTGCCGAAGCACGGTTGCGGGGCGATTATACGGATTCGCAGGGGGAATTCGACGCGCCGCGGCTTGTAAGTACTGGCAACGTTTGGATCGAATCCGACGGCCGAGACGGCCATGCCACCCAAACTTTACCAGCGCCGCTTGTGAATCGTTTGGAGCCGGCGCGGACGCAATGCCGCGCGATCGCGCGGCGGCGCGGGCCACTGCCTGTGGCGGTTGACGTTGGCAGGGAGCGTGGGTCGGGTACAATGAGCGGGGTGATGGTGAGGATGCCGCCGGGCGCGATCCGCCCGGCCTCGGCCTGATCCGATCGCAGGAGCTTGGTAGGCCCGTCGCGCGAGCGGAGACGCTTTGCGGTCGCGTGCGGGTTGCATCGGCAGGTCGGACTATGCGGCTTCGTCAGGCAGCCGGAAAGCGAGGGACGTGGGGTGCCACGGAAACAGATCGAACTTTCAAATCGCGTCGAGTACCTGAACATTCTCGACCTGGAGGGCAACGCGGACGCCGCGCTGGACCCGAATCTCGATGCGAACGAGCTGCGAAAGTTGTTCCGCGCGATGCTCCTGGCGCGCCGTTATGACGAGCGGATGCTCAAGCTGCAACGGCAGGGGCGCATCGGAACGTACGGTCCGGCGCTGGGGCAGGAGGCGGCGTCGCTCGGCCCGGCGTATGTGCTGGACAAGGACGACTGGATGGCGCCGTCGTTCCGGGAGCCTGCGGGAATGTTGTATCGCGGCTGGCCGATGGAGAAGTTGATTTTGTGGTGGGGCGGCAACGAGACGGGATCCTCGACGCCGGCGGGGGTGAACGATACGCCGATCTGCGTTCCGGTGTCGTCGCAGTGTCTCTACGCAGCGGGGATCGCGTGGGGCTGCAAGCTCAAGGGCGGCAAGAACGTCGCGCTGGGATTCGTCGGCGACGGCGGCACGAGCGAAGGTGACTTTCACGAGGCACTGAATGTCGCCGGCGCGTTTCAGTTGCCGCTGGTGATCGTGATTCAGAATAACCATTGGGCCATTTCGCTCCCGCGGCAGAAGCAATCGGCGGCGCAGACGCTGGCGCAGAAGGCCATTGCGTACGGCATGGATGGTCTGCAAGTGGACGGCAACGACCTTCTTGCCATGGTTGTCGCGACGCGCGAGGCGGTGGAGCACGCGCGCAGCGGCAAGGGGCCGATGCTCATCGAGGCGGTGACCTATCGCATGGGCGTCCACACGACGGCCGACGACCCGAAGAAGTATCGCACCGAGGAAGAGGTCGCCTGCTGGCAGCCGAAGGATCCGCTGGAGCGATTCTGGAAGTACCTGGTGAAGAAGAAGGTGATGGACGAGAAGGCGCGCGAGGCGCTGGAGGCGGAGCTTTCCGAACGGATCACCGAGGCGGTGGCCAAGGCCGAGGCGTACGAGCCGGATCTCACCGAGCCGTTCCGGCACAGTTTCGCGGACATGCCGCCGTCGTTGAAAGAGCAGTTTGCCGAGTTCCAGGCGTATCTGGAGGCATCGAATCGACCGGACAACGGCAGCACGCCGTCGGCGCACGATCCGCTGATGTCGCGGTTGCATTGAACTTCTAAGGTGTGACTGACCACTGACCACTGGCAACTGGCCACTGATCACTTAAGGATTCTCGTATGGCAGAAATGACAATGGCGAAGGCGCTGAACCTGGCGCTGCACGAGGCGATGGCGGAAGATCCGACCGTGCTGCTGCTGGGTCAGGACGTCGGTCAGGACGAGGGCGTGTTTCGCATCTCCGAAGGCCTGCTGAAGAAATTCGGCGCCGATCGGGTGATCGACTTTCCCGTGGCGGAGTCGGCCATTGCCGGCGTGTCGGTCGGCCTGTGCCTGACGGGTTTCAAGCCCATCGCCGAGATGCAGTTCAGCGGCTTCGGCTATCACGCCTTTCACCAGGTGGAAAACCACATCAGCCGGTTCCGCAATCGCACGCGGGGCCGGTTCACCTGTCCGCTGGTCATTCGCATGCCGTACGGCGCGGGGATTCGCGCGATCGAGCATCACAGCGAAAGCCGCGAGGCGATCTGGGCGCACCTGCCGGGGTTGAAGGTGGTCGTGCCTTCGGGGCCGCGCAATGCGCGGGCACTTTTGCGTGCGTCGATTTTCGATCCCGATCCGGTGATGTTCTACGAACCGAAGGCCTGCTATCGCGCGTTCAAGGAAGAAGTGCCCGACGAGCCGGAGACGATGGAGATCGGCAAGGCGCAGGTCGTGCGCACCGGCGGCGACGTGACGATCATTTCCTACGGTGCGTCGATGCGGCCGGTGCTGGAGGCGGCGGACGATTTGTCGCTGGAACATCAGGTCGAGGCGGACGTGATTGATCTGCTGTCGCTCTCGCCGATGGACACGGAGACGATCATCGCGAGCGTGAAGAAGACCGGCCACGTGGTGGTGGTGCACGAGGCGCCGCGGACGTGCGGCCCTGCGGGCGAGATCATCGCGCGGATCGTGGAGAAGGCCCTGGAGTTTCTGGAGGCGCCGATCGCGCGCGTGACGGGCTATGACCTCGTGATGCCATTCTTCAACCTCGAACGGCATTACCTGCCCGATCCGCTGAAGGTTGTGACGGCGGTGCGGGACGTCATCAACTATTGATTGGCTGCTAAGGCAGTTTCCACGGATCGCCGCGGAGAATCCTGCGAATCTCCTCCAGCGCGGCGCGGGCGTCGGTTTCTTGCTTGGCAAGATCGGTGGATTGCGATTTGAGCACGGCGGCCACCGTCTTGCCCGGCTCTTTGACGCCGGATGTCTTCATGAATTGACGAAGCGCCTTTTCCTGTTCGGCCGCGACATCGGCCAGTCCGGGCCGCGCCTCGACCGACGTATCGGGATCGAAATAGCGATTGATGCAATGATCGAGCAGGCCGGCCATGGCGGCTGCGAGTTGAACGCGCCCGTCTTCGCCGGCCTTTTCGTAACAGGGGGTTGACGCGGCGATTCCGCGCAAATCTTTGGATTCATCGCGACTTCCGGAGGCCAGCGCATCCAGCCGGCCGCGAAAGACCGTTGCCAGGGCGGTGGCACAGGCGTCGCCGTTCTTGGCGTTGATGCCCGCGGCGTGGACGTCGATGGCGTCGTAGAGCGCTCGAAGGACGATCGGGTCTCGCTCCTTTGTGCCGCGCTGGGCCAGGCCTTCCAAGGCCGTGGTGAATTCGCCGGGGCTGGCCTGAAGCTGGGGCATCGTGCTCTTCAACCCGCGTGCAGCCATGTATCGCACGGCCGGAAACTCGCTGGCGAGAACGGCGACCATTGCTCCGACTGCACGGGGATGCTTCAGCTCGACCAGAACCACCGTCGCCGCGTAGGCGGCGTCAAACGCATCGCCGGCGGCGACGATCTGCAAAGGTTCGGCCGCCGCATCGGCCAGCGCCGCAAGTCCGGCCGGCGTCATGCCGGAAGTCCGGGTCAGCTTCAGGAGAAAATCGCGCCGGTCGGTGAGGGCCTGGGCGTTGGGGGCGTCGACCAGCTGCTTGACTTTGTTTTTGATTTCGGCCTCGAGCGTGGCTTTTTCTTCACGATTCAAAGAGGCCTTTTTGAGCAGGGTCTCAAGACTGGATTGCGCCTGCGCGAAAGGCGAGGCCAGGACAACGGCGCAGAGACTGACGATCCAGCTGATGGTTGAAAACCGCGTCATGAAAGTCCAGTGTGTTTCCGGTTAACCGGGTCCGGCAGGCTCATCTCGGGCTGCGCAATGATCAAGATTATCCAGGGGAGCGGATTACGTACCCGCCCCCGGGGTGCCGCATAATGCGATCCCCCCGGTGCGTTGAATAATGAACCGTAGCGTGTCGCCCGTCAGGCTGTCAAGTCATGAAAGCCGAAGCCGGAGAAGGAAGCCGGGTGTCAGCGGAATGATGGGAGGGCGACGGATTGAGAGGCCCCGGCCGTACAGATATTATCACCCGTCCCCGGACGATGAGTGTGTCGGCGGAAAGAACGAGCATGAAGGCCAACCATTTTCCAGCGCCCGCCGTGATGCGGCTAAGCCTATACCTGCGTGAGCTGGATAAGCTTTGGCACAACGATCGGCGGACGGTTTCGTCGCGCGAACTGGGCGATGCCCTGCGCATATCGGCGCCGCAAATACGAAAGGACCTGGCGTACTTCGGCACGTTTGGCCGGCCCGGCATCGGCTATGACATCGCCGAGTTGATGACCAAGCTGCGCAAGATTCTTGGCACCGATCGGACCTGGAACGTGTTGCTGGTCGGAGCGGGCAACCTCGGCATGGCGTTGTCGGCGTACCGGGGGTTCTCCCGCAAAGGGTTTCGATTGGTGGCGGTGTTCGATTCGGATGAACGGAAGGTGGGGCGCACGGTGGCCGGTCAGACGGAGCTGGTGATTCAGCCGTTGAGCGATCTGGCGGCGACGGTGCGAGATCGCGACATTCGTCTGGCGATTGTGGCGGTGCCGGCGGAATCGGCGCAGGGCGTTGCGGATCAGCTGGTGGCGGCGGGGGTCCGGGGGTTGCTGAATTTTGCGCCGATCAGCCTGAACGTGGACCCGAAAGTGGCGGTCGCCGCGGTCGATCTGGCCGTAGAGCTGGAGCAGCTATCGTTCCAGTTGGGAGCGGAAGAGGGGTAGCCATCTCGACCGCGCGGAGCCGTCGGCGGGCGATGGCGATGGCGCGGGCCTCCAGGTCGCACCCGATGAATCGCCGGCCCAGACGCCGGGCGGCGACGAGGGTCGTGCCGCTGCCGCAGAAGAAATCCGCCACGCAATCGCCGGGGTTGCTTGATGCACGAACGATGCGTTCGAGCAGGGCCAGGGGTTTCTGCGTCGGCCAGTTGACCCGCTCGCGTGACACGGTGGACAGAAACGGCATGTCCCATACATCTGTCAACATCGGTCCTTCGTGATGAAAATACAATCGCCCGCGGCGCGTGTTCTTGTACGGCCGGCCGGTCTCGTCGTGATTCAGCCCGTCAGTGCGATAGGCGCCGCCTCGAAGCGCGTGAAACCGGTGGCGGCCCCGGTGCTTGGCGTACACGAGAATCGTATCGTGCTTGCGGCCGAACCAGCGCGTGGCGACGCCGCCGGTGCGATAGTGCCAGATGATCTCGTTCAGGAAGTTCTTCGCTCCAAACAGGTCGTCCAGCATCAGTCGGAGATGATGCACGGTGCGCCAATCGGCATGCAGGTAAAGCGTGCCGTGTTCGGGGAGCAGTCGTCGGCATTGTTCAAGCCGCGGCTGCATGAAAGCGAGGTAGCCGCGCAGGCCGTCGGGCCAGCGGTCGTCGTAACCGGTCTCGCGCGCGTCCGATGCCGGCGGCTTGCGGTTTTGCTTTCGCGCGGCATGGCGACCGGCCGGCGCCCGGCGCGGTTGGTTCGTGAAGAAGGGCGGGTCAAGGTAAATGAGATCGCAGCAGCCATCGGGCAATCGCTGCATGATGGCGAGGTTCTCGCCGGTCTGAATCGTGTGTGGGGCGATGGCGTCGGCGCTGCGGCGGGATCGAGCAGGCATCAATCCAAGTGTGCCTGATCAAGGCCCAGCGCGTCAAGACGGCGATAGAGCCGGCTCCGCGAGATGCCCATGATCTGCGCAGCGAGGGTGCGCTGGCCGCCGGCGGCCTCCAGCGCGCGGAGGATCTCGCGCCGTTCAACGTCTTCCAGAATGCGATCCAGGGGAGTCCGCTCGGTCGAATTCGTGGAGCGCGGCAACGCGTCTCGCTCGCACGATGCCGACATGGAATCGCCGTCCGGCTTTTCAGAATCGGCAATCGGTCGAGAGGGTTCGTCAAGCCGGCGGCGCAGATCGGCCATGTGCGTCTTAAGTTCATCCATGTGCGCCTTGGATTCAGACACATCGCGCACCATGCCAAGGACAAACTCAATCCGGCCGACAGGATCACGAATGGGCGAATAATGCGTCTCGACCCACAAGATGCGACCGTCGCGGTGGCTGATTTGCATGCGCAGCAGCGCCTGGCTGGTGTCGCCGTCAAAGACGGATCGCGCCGGACAGAGAAACCCACCAAGAGGGCGGCCGTGTTCGTCCCGGCATTGGATGATCTCATTGCAAGCGCAGGTCCGGTCCATCAGCTCGCTTCGCGCGAAACCGGTAAGCCGCTCGAACGCATCGTTGACGAAGACGTAGCATTTCCGTCGATCAATGACGAACACGCCGTCGGCGGCGTTGGACAGGATACGGTCCAGCGAGACCGGATGGGTGAGCGGATGCCGATTCGTGTGCAGTTGGGTGGGCAAATTGGTTGGCAGCTTCATGGGCGACGCCCTCCTTCGGACATTGCGTTAGAATGAATGACCAGGAAGCAGTGCGGCCGATCGGTGACAACCGATGCCGACAAGCAAAGGTACCGCGCCGGGAAGTGTCAGGCCAACGAAAAAGTTCCCGAGGCGTGGTGCGGCGCCAGGCACGAGAGGTGCGGGATTCATGTCGGCCCATGTCGGAATTAATCGAGATAGATTAAAAAGGCTTCTGGAACTCGCGCGCGAGGAAGACCTCGGCGAGCATGGCGACATCACGACTTGCTTGCTGCCGGAGACAACGCTGCTCGCCGAGGGGCGCTGGGTGTTGCGCGCGCGGCAAGGGGGGCGTTTCTGCGGCGCGGCGTTGTTGCCGGAGATGCTGGAAGTTCTCGCGCCCGCGGTTCGGCTGGACTGGGTGACTTCCAAGCCTCCGACCCATGCGGTTGAAGCGGGAGAGGCGCTCGCGCGATTTCGCGGACGCGTGGGACAGATGCTGGCGGCGGAGCGCACGATGCTCAACCTGCTGCAACATTTGTCGGGCGTGTCGACGCTGACGGCGCGGTACGTGAGCGAAGTCGCAGGCACCGGCGCGAAGATTTACGACACCCGCAAGACGACGCCGGGCTTGCGCGACCTGGAGAAGTACGCGGTGCGTTGCGGCGGCGGTCACAACCATCGTATCGGGTTGTACGACGCCGTGTTGATTAAAGACAATCATCTCGCAGGCATCCCGACCGAGCGGCTGGCGCATTGCGTGTTTGACATGCTCAATCGCCTGCCGCTGCTGCCGTCGACGCCGGCGTTTGTGGAGGTGGAGTGCGATTCCCTTGAGCAGGCGGCGGAGTTGTTCAAGGTTGTGGGGATCGACGTGATCCTGCTGGACAATTTCGATCCGCCTCGCCTGCGTGAGGCCGTCGCGCTGCGCGATCGGGCCGGCCTGCGCGGCAAAGTGGAGTTGGAGGCCAGCGGTGGTGCGACGCTCCAGACGGTTCGGGCCATCGCCGAAGCCGGTGTGGAGCGAATCAGTGTCGGGGCCATTACGCATTCGGCGCCGATTCTCGATCTGGGGCTGGATGCCGAGTGATTCCTCATCGCATGGATGCCGATCGAATCGCCGCGGGGACGAAGCGCGTTCGCGTCGGTCGCCGCGTTCTCGTGTTTGACGAACTTGACAGCACGAATGAATACGCGCTCGCCGTGCTCGCGCCGCGCGATGGCGGCGCCGCCGATGGAACGGTCGTTTTCGCGGAGCATCAGACTGCCGGTCGCGGTCGGCTGGGGCGAACCTGGCATTCGCCGCGTGGCGCGAGCCTGGCGATGACGGTGCTGTTATGCGAATCGCGTCTACCACCGTCGCCGGTGCGGCTGGTGATGGCGGGCGGCGTGGCGGTGGCACGTGCGGTGGCATCGACGACGGATGTCGATTCGGTGATTCGTTGGCCGAACGACGTGTACGTTGGGCCGAAAAAACTGGCGGGTGTGCTGGTCGAAGCGCGGAGCGTGAAACCGGACTGCTGGGCCGTGGCCATTGGAATCGGAATCAACTGTCTCCAGCACGCCGGGCATTTTCCGCCGGAGCTGCGCGATCGAGCGACCTCGCTGGAACTGGAATCCAGGCATGCGATTGATCGCGAAGCCGTTGCGATCGCCGTGTTGAACGAGCTGGACGCGCTCGTGCGGCGCGATTCGACGATCAGCGATGGCGAACTTGCCGACCAGTGGCGGGCACGCAGCGCGGATCTCGGCGCACGCGTCACGCTGCGCGAGAACGGTCAATTGTTCACCGGCGTGATCCTCGACGTGCATCCGCAGAGCGGCCTGGTGCTGCAACTTGATACCGGCGCCCGCCGGCACTTCGACCCCGCGACGGCAAGCCGCGAACTTGGTTTCTCGAATTAGTGACCAGCCGAATTTCTCGCCGTTTTGGAAATGAATTGATGCGGATACGTCGGCGGCAAGGCGCTGGCGCGGTCCAGCGCGGTGAGGTCGTCCGGCGAGAGCGTCAGCTCGCACGCGGCGTGGTTGTCCTTCCATTGCGTCACGCTCTTCGGCCCGACGATGATGCTCGAGACCATCGGCCGCGTCAGCAGCCACGCCAGCGCGACGGCGGACAGATTCGGGCTGCCGGGGATCGCGGCCGAAACGATCTTGTGCTTCTGTGCGATTGCCCTCACCGCGTCGGCGATGTCCATGTTGCGCTGATTGACGAACTGCCGCCGCCAGCTGTTCGGCTCGTCGGGCATGGCGCCGAAGCGCGAGCCGCTCGGCCCGGTGCCGTCTCGCTGGTACTTTCCGCTCAAGACGCCGCCGCCGAGCGGGCTCCACGGGAGGATTCCGATTCCGTAACGCTGACACACAGGTACTACGGCTGTCTCAATGTCACGGCAGACGAGGCTGTACTGCATCTGCGCCGTGACGAACGGCTCCCAGTTGAATCGAATGCAAAGCTGCCGAGCCTCGGCGATGTGCCAGGCATCGAAATTCGACAGACCGACGTAGCGCACTTTGCCCTGCTTCACGAAGTTGTCCAGCGTGCTAAGCGTCTCGTGAATCGGCGTGTGGTCGTCCCAGCAATGGACCTGGTAAAGGTCGATGTAGTCGGTCTGCAACCGGCGCAGCGAGGCATCGAGCGCGGCCGTCAGGTGCCGGCGCGAGGAGCCGGTCGCGTTCACGTGTTCGGGCGGCTCGCCGAACTTCCTGACTACCGGGAAGTGCCCCTTGGTCGCGATGATGAGCCGATCACGCTGCCCCTGAATCGCTCGGGCACAGATTTCCTCGCTGACGCCCTTGGAATAGACGTCGGCGGTGTCGATGAAGTTGCCGCCGGCGTCGAGGTAGGCATGGATGATGGCGCGGCTGGCTGGCTCGTCGATTCCCCAGTCGGCCATGCCGAAGTTCATGGCGCCGAGGCACAGTTCGGAGACGTAGAGGCCGGTGTTGCCGAGTTTGCGAAGTTTCATTAGAAATGCTCCTTTCCGCGGCGGGGCGTAGCCTGATTTATCCGCCGTTATTCAACCTTTCGCAAGCGCCGCCTCCGCGGCGCTTTGCTATCCGGAGCGCATCATGTCGGACGATTTCGTATTACTCGAAAAAGAGGGTGCGGTGGCCGTCCTGCGGCTGAACCGGCCGGACGTGCTGAACGCCTTGAACATTCCAACGATGGATCGGTTGATCACGCTGATGGAATCGCTGGACGGCGATCGATCCGTGCATTGCATCGTGCTGACGGGCAGCGACAAGGCGTTCGCGGCCGGTGCGGACATCAAGGAGATGGCCGAGGCCAGCGTGATGGACATGTACGAGCGGAACAACCTCGCGCGGTGGGAGCGGATCAAGCGCGTGCGTACGCCGATCATCGCGGCGGTGAGCGGGTTCTGCCTGGGCGGAGGCTGTGAGCTGGCGATGCACTGCGACATCATCACGGCCAGCGAGACGGCGAAGTTCGGCCAGCCGGAGATCAATCTCGGCGTGATGCCGGGGGCGGGCGGCACGCAGCGATTGAGCAAAGTGGTGGGGAAATACCGGGCGATGGAGTTGATTCTGACGGGGCGGTTCTTCGACGCGAACGAGGCGCTGCGACTGGGGTTGGTGACGCATGTGTGGCCGGTAAAGTCGTACCTGAAGGAGACGCTGGCGTTGGCGCAGCAGATCGCGGAGAAATCGCCGGTGGCGACGCGCGTGGCGAAGGAAGCGGTGCTGCGGGCATTCGAGACGGGCCTGTCGGACGGGCTGGAATACGAGCGGAAATTGTTCTACATGCTGTTTGCGACGGAGGATCAGAAAGAGGGCATGAAGGCGTTTGTCGAGAAGAGAAAGCCGACGTACACGGGGCGGTAGGGCGAAAGTCAAGGGATCAAAGGTTCAAAGGTTCAAGGGTTTAAGGGTTCAAGGGTTTATGGGTGACAAGGTTCGAAACTTTGAAGACCTCGCCGTTTATCAAAATGCCCGAACACAGGCCAACGAAATATACCGACTGACGCGCGAGGGGACCTTCTCGCGTGATTTCGGTCTCGTGGATCAGATACGCCGAGCCGCTGTTTCGGTTATCTCAAACATCGCCGAAGGATACGAGCGAGGCAGCAACGCCGAGTTGGTGCAATACCTTTATATTGCCAAAGGTTCATGCGGTGAGGTCCGCGCTCAACTCATGATCGCGTGCGACCAGCACTACATTGATCAGGCAACGCATGATCGGCTGAAAGACAATTCGCGTCGCATCAGTGCCATGCTTGCGAATCTGATTACCTATGTGCGTACCTCCGGAATGCAAGGACCGAAACATCGCCCACGGGAAAGGCCGCTCTCCAAAGAATTGCAGGCACTGTTAGGCAAGTTCGCACCCAAGTCGCCATACACACGGAATTCAACGGAGGACGCCACATCCGAAGACCAGGCACCTGACCGACCAACCCCTTAACGAGTTACCGCTAGCCCGTGCACCTTTGAACCCTTGAACCTTTGAACTGTTCTGCATCTGCATCCGCAGCATCTGCATGACCGCTTTCATTTGCAAACAGCCTGGAATTCATCCACAATCCCCTCCATGTCTACGAAGTCCTACGAAACAATCCTGGTCGCCGACGCCGACGGCGTACGCACGATCACGCTCAACCGCCCCGACGATCTGAACGCCATCGATGACCGCGTCACGAGCGAGTTGCAGGCCGAACTGAAGGCCGTCGCAAAGGACCGCGCCGTGCGCTGCCTCGTGCTGACCGGCGCGGGCCGCGCGTTCTGCGCGGGGCAGGATCTCAAGAGCGTTCAGTCGCGCGAGGGGGCCTTTGACTTTACCGCGGCGCTGCGCCGCCGATACAACCCGATCGTCTCGGCCATGGCGAGTCTGGCCATCCCGACGATCGCCAGCGTGAACGGCGTGGCGGCCGGGGCGGGGTGGAGCTTGGCCCTGTCGTGCGATCTGCGGATCGCGTCGGCAAAGGCGAAATTTGTCAGCGCCTTTTCCAAAATCGGGCTGGTTCCGGATAGCGGAATGACGTGGATTTTGCCGCGTTTGGTAGGGTTGTCTCGTGCCCTGGAGATCGCCTGGATCGGTGATCCCATTCCGGCGGAAACGGCCTTACAATGGGGTTTGGTCAATCGGGTGGCCGCTCCGGAGGAATTGGAGAAGGCGACGCGCGAGCTGGCCACGGCGCTGGCGCGGTCGGCGACGAAGGGCCTGTCGCTGACCAAGCGGGCGATGCTGGCGGGGTTGTCGCGCGATCTGGACGGTCAGTTGGAATCCGAGGCGTTGTTGCAGGGCACGGCGGGTCAGACGCGGGATTACGCCGAGGGTGTGAAGGCATTTATTGAAAAGCGGGCTCCGGAGTTCACTGGTGAGTAACGAACGCGTGTTGGGTGTGATCGGTGCAGGGACGATGGGCGGTGGGATTGCGCACGCCGCCGCGGCGGGCGGTTTCAAGGTGATGTGCACCGATACCGATCCGAAGCTGGTGGAACAGGCGTTCGGGAAGATCCGCGAGCGGCTGGATTCGAGCGTGTCGAAGGGGCGGATTTCTTCGCGCGAGCGCGACGAGATCGCCGCGAGGCTGCACGTCTGCAAAGGGTACGATGCCTTCTCCGATGCCGAGTGCGTGATCGAGGCGGCGCCGGAAGACCTCGCGCTGAAAAAGAAGATCTTTGCCGAGTTGGACAAGTTGCCGGCGAAGGTGCTGCGCGCGTCGAACACGTCGAGCCTGTCGATCGCTAAAATCGCCGAAGGGTTGAAGCACGCCGATCGCGTGCTGGGGCTGCATTTTTTCAACCCGGCCCCGGTGATGCAACTGATCGAGCTGGTGCAGGCGCCGCAGACCAGCGCGCAATCGGTGGTCGATGCTCGCGCGGTCTGCGCCAAGCTGGACAAGACCGCGGTCAAGGTGAAGGATTCGCCCGGTTTCATCGGCAACCGCGTCAATCGCCCCTTTTATCTCGAAGCGCTGCGCCTGCTGGAGACGGGCGAGGGCGACATCCGCACGATCGATTCGGCGCTCAAGTCCGTTGGCGATTTCAAAATGGGCGCGTTTGAACTGCTCGATCTCATCGGGCTGGACATCAATCTCAAGGTGACCGAGTCGGTTTACAACGACTTCAACAGGCCCGCCCGGTTCGCGCCGAACGCCATTCAGCAAAAATTGGTGCAGTCCGGCAAGCTCGGCCGCAAGACCGGCTGCGGTTTTTACGATTACTCCAACGGCGATCCGGTCCCGGCGTATGAGAGCCGGCCGAAATCGACATCCGGCTGGAAGCCCAGCGCGGCCGTGTCGGAACTTGCCAAGGTGCTCGACAAGCCTGCCGACCGCGCCATGTGGCTCTTCGCCCGCGTGTGGACGGCCGTCGTCAATGAAGCGGCGCACGTGGCGAACACGATCGCCCTGGCGCGTGACGTGAACCTGACGATGGAACTTGGGTTTGCCTATCCGCAGGGGCCGCTGGCGCTGGCGGACTTCGTCGGGCTGGACGTGGTTCAGGCGTTGTTGTCGGAATTCTTCAAGGAGACCGGCGGCGATGAGCGCTACGCCCCGAATCCGCTGCTGGATGAACTGGTCCGCGCCGGCCACCTCGGCGAGAAGACGGCGCACGGGTTTCTGTATCATTCGCTGTGAGGGCTGCACGGTGATTGCGGCCCGGGCGACGCGCCTGGGTGCCGTGATTTGAAACGCGCTGGAACAAAACGTACCTCCCCGGCGAGACGCCGGTGCCACATAGTTGTCTTTTGTTGTCCTGAAGCGTCCCCATGCGATACGCCGTCGTTGTTGACACCATCCGCACGCCCATCGGTCGCCATCGCGGCGCGCTGGCGCCGGTGCGGCCCGATGATCTTGGCGCGATCGTCATCCGCGAACTGGTCGCGCGCACGAAACTGGATCCCGTCCTGATCGACGACGTCTACTGGGGCGCGGCCAACCAGGCCGGGGAGGACAATCGCAACGCGGCGCGAATGGCCGTGCTGCTGGCCGGTTTGCCCGACAGCGTGCCGGGCACGACGGTGAATCGGCTCTGCGCGAGCGGGTTGGAGGCAGTGGCGATCAGCGCGCGGATGATCGAGGCGGGTCACGGCGACGTGTTCATCGCCGGCGGCTGCGAGTCGATGAGCCGCGCGCCGCTGGTGCTGCCCAAGCCGGACGAGGCGTTCGTGCGCGGCAATCAGACGATGTACGATACGACGCTGGGCTGGCGGATGACCAATCCGAAACTGGCGGCGCGGTACCAGCCGTTCAGCATGGGTGAGACGGCCGAGAACGTGGCCGAGCGATATAGGATTTCGCGCGAGGATCAGGACGCCTTCGCGTTGCAGAGTCAGCAACGCGCGGCGGCGGCGATCAACGCCGGTCGGCTGGCCGAGGAAATCGTGCCGGTGGAGATCGACTTGGGCCGCGGTAAAAAGACGATCGTATCAGTGGACGAGCACCCGCGGCCCGAGACGACGCTGGCCGATCTGGCGAAGCTCAAGCCGGCCTTTCGCGAAGGCGGCACGGTGACGGCCGGGAACAGTTCGGGTTTGAATGACGGCGCGGCAGGGCTGCTGCTGATGGAAGCGGAGACGGCGAAACGACTCGGGCACAAGCCGCTGGTGGTGGTCCGTGCGTCGGCGTCGGCCGGGGTTGATCCGTCGTGCATGGGCCTCGGTCCGATCCCGGCGACAAAGAAAGCGCTGACCCGCGCGGGGTGGAGCGTCGGTGAACTTGATTTGATCGAACTGAACGAGGCATTCGCGGCGCAGGCGCTGGCGTGCGTGCGCGAGCTGGGGCTGGACGCGGCGAAGGTGAACGTGAATGGCGGCGCGATCGCGCTGGGTCACCCGTTGGGTTGCAGCGGGGCGCGTCTGGCCGGGACGCTGGCGCGCGAAATGGTCCGTCGCAAGGCGCGGCGCGGGCTGGCGACGCTGTGCGTCGGCGTAGGACAGGGGCTTAGCGTGCTGTTCGAACGACCGGAATGAGCTGCATTTCGAGGTTGGCGGTTCATCGATGGGAAAAACAGCGGTGCGGGTTTGCCGATTGGCGGTGTACCTGTTGCCGCTCTGCGCGGGCTGCGTGCCCGCGCGCGTTGAATTCAGCGGCGAATCGCTCGGCGTCGACACCACCCGGCGCGCCGCCTGGGCCGATCGCGTCGACTGGTCGGACTGGGGGGCGTTTCTCTCGTCGGCGGCGACGGATCAGGGCATTGACCGTGCCGGAGCTGCGGCACAACGCCGGCGGCTGCACCGCTTTCTGTCAATGCTCGCGGAAATCGGCCCGCAGCTCACGCCGCGCCTGTTCGCCGCGCGCGATCATCAACTTGCCTATTACATCAACGCCTACAACGCCGCGATTCAGTTTACGAACGACGCCCTGCTGGCCAACAATTACCTGCCGGCCTGGAAAGCGACGATGCGCGACACAGCGTATTCGTTCACCATCGACGGCCGCCGACGCACCCCGGCCGATCTGCGCCGCGAGGCGATAAAGCTGGCCGGCGATGATTGGCGCGTGATCTTTGCCCTGTCCGACGGCCGTGCATTCGGACCGCCGCTTTGGAAACGGCCGTACCTGGGGGACATGCTGGATGGCCAGTTGGACGACGCCGTGCGCCGTGCGATCGCGTCGCCGCGCGTCGTGGTCATGAGCCACACCGATATCAAGCAGCTGAAGCTTTGGTGGGGGTTGTACGAGATTCGCGATCGAATGGTGGCGGATTATGAAATGCGAACCGGGGCGAAGGGCGCGGTTGTGCTAAACGCGTTGTTGCATTGGGCTGATCCGCTGCGCCGATCAGAGTTGCAGGGGGCCGTGGGATATCCCATCGGGTCGATGCGCGACGACGCATCGTTTGACTCCGCGCAACAAACCCTTGCGGGGGCCGACGGGCCGGCGCGTTAGCGCCGACTGACCGATTTATTCCACCGGCCATCGGGCTTCTCGCGCAGGGCCGTCTTCTTCGGCGCGATGAGCTTCAGGGCTTTTTGCAGATTGTCCACTTTGAAGATGCCGATCGTCCGTCCGCCGCGTGCACCGCTCGTCACGTAGGCATATTTAATGCTGACATGGTTGGAATTGAGCCGGGCGCACAGATCGGCCAGCGCACCGGGCCGATTCGGCATCTCGGCCATCAGGACTTCGGTCTCGGTCGTGGGGATGTTCAGCCGCTTGAGCACCGCGCGCGATTTGACCACGTCTTCCGCGACGAACCGAAACACGCCGTGCTCGATGCTGTCCATCAACGTCAACGCGATGAGGTTGATCTTGCTGTGTGCCAACTCATCGCAGATCTGCGAGAGGATGCCGGGCTTGTTGACCAGAAACACCGAGAATTGCGTGCAGGCCTGGGTCATGGCAATTCCTTTTCGTAGGGCTTCTTCACGGCGGTGGCGCGGCGCGATCCACGACGCCGCAACGGGATTATACCGCGCGATTCGGCCCGCGCGCCGCGCGGCCGCTTCGACGAATCGGCGCAGGTCGTTCAAAGCTGATGCCGGATCGCCCACAGATCGTGAAACACCGGATGGAAGAGCGACCGCTTGAGAAACTCAACGCCGAGGCTGCCGCCGGTGCCTTTCTTGTTGCCGATCGTGCGCTCGACGAGTTTCACGTGGCGGTAGCGCCATTCCTGCAAGCCCTCATCGAAATCGGTCATCAGCTCGAACAGGATGGCGACGTCCTTCGCCCGGCGGTACAGGTCCAGCAGAGCGGCCTGCACGCGCTCGTCGGGCGCGTTGCTCTGCGTCACATCGCGACGTTTCAACTCGAGCGGGATGGTTGCTCCCCGCTGTTCCAGAAAATCATAGAAATGATCAATGACGCTCCGCTCGCCGAGGCGGCGAACGACGGCTGCGTAGCCGGCGGTGTCCTTGCCGTACAGCGCGGCGAAGTCCATGTCGCGGCGCTTGTAGCCGAGGGCGAACTCCAGCTCCCGGAATTGCGCCGACTGAAAGCCAGAGGCCGTCTCCAGCCGATCGCGAAAGCTGCTGAACGACATCGGCGTCATGGTTTCGAGGATGTCGAGCTGGCCGACGAGGGTTTTCATCACCGTGCGAGCGCGTTTGAAAGTGTGGATCGCGCCGTACAGATCGTTCGAGGAGAAGTCGCGCTTGATCTTGTCCAGTTCGTGCAGGAGTTGCTTGAACCAAAGCTCGTAGACTTGATGCACGACGATGAACAGCATCTCGTCATGCTCCGGCGGGCTGGACCGCGGCTGCTGAAGCGCGAGGAGCTTCTCCAGTTCCAGATAGCTCGTATAGGTAAGCGACATCGGGCGACCTCCAATTGGTCAGGTGGCCAGCACCAGGATGCAGGCAAGCAGGGCCAGCACGACGACCAGCCCGATCGCTGCGAGCACGATGGCCTGATCCTGCGCCCGCGCCTTGCGCCGCGCCTCGGCATACGGGATCCTCGTGAAGCTGACCATGGTGTAGAGCGGCGTGTACCAGCCCGGAAACAGCTTGTGCAGCGTCCGCTCCAGTTTTTTCCTGGCGTGAAAAGCGCGGGACGCGGTTTTGTCCCGCATCTCGATAAAATTCTCAATCGCCAGATCCGCCAGCGCGTCGGTGTTCGGCTTGCGAAGCGCTTCGTACTCGGCGAACGCGCGCCCGTAATCCGGCGCGAAACGCTCCATGCACTCGGTCAGGGCAACGCAGTCCTCGAAGGCCGCGTTCATCCCCTGCCCGTAGAACGGCACGACGGCGTGGCAGGCATCGCCGACCAGCGCGACCTTGTCGCGATGGTGCCACGGAGCGCAGCGCACCGTGACCATCGAGCCGATGGGATTGTCGCGAAAGTCCTTCAGCAGCGCCGGCATCAACGGCACGGCGTCGGGAAATTGCGCATCGAAGAACCGCCGCACGTCGTCGTCGGTGCGGACCGCCGCGAAACTCGACGGACCCTCAAACGGCCAGAAGAGCGTGCAGGTGAAGGATCCGTCCGGGTTCGGCAGGGCGATCATCATGAAGCTGTGCCGCGGCCAGATGTGCAAGGCGTGCTTTTCCATCGCGAAGCCGCCGCCGGCGGCGGGGGGAATGGTCAGTTCCTTGTAGCCGTGGTGGAGATAGCTTTGGGAGTAGTCAAAGCGATTCAATTTCTGCATCGATCCGCGCACGGCGGAATATGCTCCGTCGACGCCGATGACGATCCGCCCCGTTGACAGGATTACTTCATTTGTCTCGGTATTGACAAGGCGCGCCCGGGGGGCGTCGAGGTCCACGTCGATGCAGCGATGGTTGAAATGCACGCGCACGCCGGGATGCTTCCGTGCCGCGTCGAGGGCGATGGTGTTCAGCACGCCGCGACCAATGGAGTTGATGCAGCGCGACGGGTCCTTGTCGTAGGGCTGGAAGAGGGTCTGGCCGCCGAGCGTGTGAATCATGCGACCGCGCATCGGGATGGCGCTCCGGAGAACGTCATCGGCGATTCCGATGCGCGCGAGGGCGTCGATGCCGCGCGTGGACAGGGCGAGGTTGATCGACCGGCCGCCGACGAGATTCCCCGCGTGCGGATCGGGCCGCCGTTCGTAAAGATCGAGTTCGTATCCGGCCTGGCCGAGGTGCGCGGCGAGCAGCGCGCCGGCCAGCCCGCTGCCGATGAGCGTGAGAGGGGGTTTATCGCCTTCCGCCATGCGGAGGGATTGTAACGGGGCCAGCCGCTGCTGCGCAATGCTCAACGATTCCACTGCACGGCGTCCGTCAGCGGTTTCTTCACGAGGTCCGGCACATGGCAGTTCTCCGCCGGATAGCCCACGGGGATGAGCAGGTACGGCTTCTCGCTTTCCGGTCTGCGACAAATGTCGCGAAGAAACGTCATCGGGCTGGGCGTGTGCGTCAGCGTCGCCAGCCCCATCGCGTGACACGCCATCAGGAAAAACCCCGCCGCCAGGCCTGTGCTCTCAATCGGGTAATAGTTCTTCAGCCGCCGGCCGCCCGCCTCCTCCCAGTCCACACGAAACAGCACAACGAGCCACGGGGCGATCTCCAGAAACGGCTTCTCCCATGTGGTGCCGATCGGCTCCAGCGCGTCGAGCCATTCCTGCGGCATTCGATGGTCGTAACTCTCGCGTTCCTCGGCCTCCGCCGCGATGCGAATCTCGCGTTTGATGAACGGGTCATCGATGGCCACGAACCGCCACGGCTTGCGATTGGCCCCCGACGGCGCGCTGTGCCCGGCGGCCAGCGCCAGTTCCAGCACCTCGCGCGGCACGGGCTTCGGTGAAAAATCGCGGCAGCTTCGGCGCGCTTCCAATTCCGCTAGAAGTTCGCGACCGCGCTGCAATTGCCACGCCTCGTCGCGCGGCGGAAGGATATACGGAATGAGTTTCGGCGGCACTGGGCACCTCGTTTCGCAGGATCACGATCAGAACGCCATGCTAAGTCACGGCGCAGTGCAATCGCAATGCTGCGTTGCATACCCGCGGCGTAGTAGGTTGCCTGGAACCGGTTTCAAAACTCCTCCCCCCTTGGGGGAGAGGTCAGGTGAGGGGGAAAAGTGGTTCAAACGAAATGATTCACCCTCACCCCAACCCTCTCCCTGGAAGGGAGAGGGAGTTTTGAAACAGCTTGTGGTGTGCCACTGCTTCAAGCAGTGGCACGAGAGCGGAACCCGCTCCCTGGCGGTCGCGGCTCGGTTCGATTCCGCCGCATGACTGCGGCGGCCCGGATTCAGCGTTTCGACGTTTCGCCATTACAGGTCCGGCGCGGGCGGCACCCAGATGCCCCCGGCGTTCTGGCCGTGGATCAACGCCAGCACGATCAACGGCTGATTCACCGCCTGGCGGAGCAATTCGCCCATCAGCACGAACGGCGTGAACATGGCCGTGACGATCGCGCGGGTCAGGCCGATGACGACGTTCACAAGTGCTTCCACGACCACGCCGACGATCTTGCCCATGAGCTGCACCATGACGTAGCCGAGGCTGGCGAACGCGTAGATGTACGTCGGCCCCCAGAAGAGCGCGATGAGCTGCGCCGTGGCGGCGTCCTTGCCGGCGACGTTCCGCACGACCGTGGCGATGTCACGTCCGGCGACAAGCCGTGACACGTCCGAGGCAGTCGGTCCGCTGTCGGTGCGCTTGAACCGCCCGCCGGGGTCTTCGGGCGGCGCTTCGTCGGAGACCTCCAGCCCCAGCAGCGTCTTGATCTCCTGCGCGAGTTGCTCCGCCGCCCCCGCCAGGTCGGCGTCGAATGAAATCGTCTGAACCTTGTCCGCGTCGTCCAGCGCGGCGAACGTCAGCGTCGCCGTGCCCTTCAGCCGCGTGGCCGTTCGCTCGGTGTAAATCACCTCGATGCGGCTGCCGTCCGGTCCGAGGGCCTTGCTCGGCAGTCCGCCGTCAAGTTCAAGCTGGGTCACGTTTCCGTCGGGATCGGTGAAGACTGCACCGGTGATGTCGTCGATGCGACCGTCGGGTTGAAAGCTGCCGAAGGCGAACGCGCTGGAACCATCGGCGAGATTGATTCCGCCGAGGACATTGCTGGCAAAGTTCGAGTTGATGAGCAGGCCGAACGAACCGCCGCCACCACCCCCGCCAAGGAACTGCCCGAGATTCAGCGTGGAGCAACCCGGCGCGCCGGCGATCAACACGCCCAGAAGGATCGAAGTGACAAAATGGCCGCGAAACGTGGCGGGGAAATCAAACCATCGCATGGAAGTCGACTCCGTTCGATGGCGAGGCGGGGGGAAGTATCGCCCGGTTGGATCGGTTCGGCAAGCGAGCCGCGCGTGGCGTACTGGCTTCGCAGATTGGGTACGACGCTGTAACAAGATCGTAAACCTCGTGAATCGGCGGCTGTTTTGCGACCGAATTCCCCCGCTGAATCGGTCTTGCGTCGGTGAGTTAAATGTCGCATATTCCGCGAGTTGGAGGCGGCAGTCGCAGGGAGCAGACGGGCCAGAGAGAGCGATCAGGTGGACTTTGGAACCTGCCGTGAACGGCGTTGGTGCCCGCAGATGTAACACTTGGCGCGCGCCGCAAGGGATGACAAAACTATTGGCCGATTGACGAGCGATGCCCGCCGGGTTGTTTCTTCGCGCGGGCATCATCACCCAAACTGGTATTGGACGTGACATGATTCGCGTACAGAACCTCACCAAACAGTACGGGCAGCGCAAGGCCGTGAACGGCATCTCGTTCTCCATCGAGGAGGGCGAGATCGTCGGATTCCTCGGCCCCAACGGCGCGGGCAAGACGACGACGATGCGCATCCTGACGTGCTACATGCCGGCGACCAGCGGCAGCGCCTCGATCGGCGGGCACGATGTCTTCACCGAATCGCTCGCCGTCCGGCGCATCGTCGGCTACCTGCCCGAGAGCACGCCGCTGGACATGAACATGCGGGTGCGGGAGTACCTGACCTTCCGCGGGAAAATTCGCGGGCTGGATCGCGGCGCGCGGGCCAGCGCGATTCAGCGCGTCGCCGAGACCTGCTGGCTGGGCGATTTCATCGACCGACCGATTCACCAGTTGAGCAAGGGCATGAAGCAGCGTGTGGGGCTGGCCGATGCGCTGCTGCACGACCCCAAGGTGCTGATTCTCGACGAGCCGACGATCGGCCTGGACCCGACTCAGATCCGCGAAACGCGCAATCTGATTCAACATCTCGCCAAGCGGCACACCGTGCTGCTGTCCAGCCACATTCTTCCCGAAGTGGAGGCGACTTGTCAGCGGACGATCATCATTGCCGGCGGGCGGATCGTGGCGAGCGGCTCGCCGGCGGAGTTGAAAGAGCGCATCCGAGGCGGTTCGCGGCTGATTGCCGAAGTCTCCGGGCCGGAGAAGGAAATCGAATCAGCATTGAGTGCGGTCGACGGCGTGAGCCGGGTCTCGCGCGAGTCGGACAACGGCTGGCACCGGGTGACGATCGAGTCGCGCGGCAACAGCGACCCGCGCGAGGAGATTTTCAAAGTGGTGAAGCAAAAGGGCTGGAGCCTGCGCGAGCTGCGGCTTGAGGTAGGCAGCCTGGAAGAGTTCTTCGTGCAGATCGTCGCGCAGCAGGCGCAGGAGCAGAAGGCCGCGCGGCGGGAGGTGCAGGCGTAATGCGAAACGTGGTTCCCCTGGCCCAGCGCGAACTGGCGGCGAGCTTCTACTCGCCCGTGGCGTACATCGTCGCCGCGGTGTTTCTCTTTGCGACGGGCTACTTGTTCATGACGCGCACATTGGTCGAAGGCGGCGAGGCAACGATGCGCGTGCTCTTCGACGGCATCGCCATCCTGCTCATCTTTGCTGTGCCGATGCTGACCATGCGGCTGCTGGCGGACGAATTCGCTTCCGGCACGATCGAAGCGCTGATGACCGCCCCGGTCACCGATGTCGAAGTCGTCCTCGGCAAATTCCTCGGCATCATGGCCTTCTTTGCCGCGCTGATGGTGAGCACCGCCGTTTATGCGATCATCCTGATGATGCATGGCGGGCGCGATCTGGGCGCGATTTTGTACGGGTATCTCGGCATGTTCCTCCTGGGGTCGTTCTATGTGTCGGTCGGCCTGTTCGCCAGCGCCATCACGCGCTATCAACTGGTCGCGGCGCTGGTGGGCATCGCGTTGCTCGGCCTGCTGACGACGGCCGTCGATTACTTCGCGGGTTTGGCCGGCGGCGACTGGCGTACGACGTTGAGCTACGTCAACGTGCTGCATCATTTTGAGGATTTCAGCAAGGGCCTCTTCGACACGCAATCGATTGTTTTCTTCATCGCCGCCACGCTGTTTTTCCTGTTCCTGGCGGTCAAGGTTCTGGAGTCGCGCAGATGGCGGTAAGCAACACAGCATCGGACGCGCGCGAAGGCTCCTTCGCGCAGCGATTCTCCATCGGGGCCAACGTCGTCCTGGCCGTGATCGTCGCGGCGGCGATTCTCGTCGTGGTCAACATGATCGCGGCCAAAAAGAGCTATCGGCACGACATCACGTCGACCGGCAACTACGGCTTGAGCGATCGCACCCGGAGCATCCTCGACGGCCTCAAGGGCGACGTGACGTTTTCAATGCTCTATCGTTCCGGCGAGGACGACGAAGTCCAGCGCAACTACGTCTCGCGCACGCAGGAATACTTCGATGAGATGCAGCGGTACAGCCCGGCCGTCCGCGCGACGCTCGTGACCAGTCCGATGCAACGCGAAAAGCTCGTCGCGCATTTGAGCGAAAAATTTTCCGGCGAAGCCGATCAGCACAAGGCGGCGCTGGCGGAGTTTGAGAAACTGCGGGCGGAACTGCTCGCCGTCATCGAGCAGCGCGTCGCCGAGGCCGGGCAGCTCGTCAGCGGCCAAAGCTGGCTGTCGGACTTTCCGGTCTTCACGAGTGTCTTCACGACGCTCAAGGCCGACGCCGAGACGCTGAAAAAAGTGAAAGAGGAAGTCGCGGAGTTGACCCCCGCCGGCGGGATTCCCAAGTACAAGGATGCCGTCGACAAGGCCAAGACCGCGCTGGGCGAGGTGAAAGGCCATCTCGAGTTGATCACCAAGCGCATGCGAGACCTGTCGGATCTCGGCAAAGACGCTTCGCAGCCCGGCGCGCGGAACATCGCGACCCTTCGCAAAGTCGCGGAGGACCTCGTGGCCATGATCACGCCGCTGCGCGAGGCCGTCGGCGATGACGCGGCGCCGTTCCCGAAGGACATTCCCGCGGCCCTGAAATCGTTTGCCGATGCAGGCGTGAAGGTCGGCGCCGACCTCGAAGGCCTTGTGCGAAAGGTCGACGCCTTCGCCCGCATGTATCCCGCTGCGACGCAGCACTTGAGCTGGGCCGCTTCGGTCAAGATGGGGCCTCTGACGGCGCGGATGGACGTCGGCGATGTGTTGCAGCAAGCCAGCCAAACCTTGAGCAAGGCGCGGCTGGTCATTCTGGGCGTGATTGATTCCAACAAGCCCGATCAACTCAACGAGGCGCTTCGCGGTGCGCGGCAGAACGTTCAGATCATGGAGCAGAATGCCGAATCGTGTCGAAAGCTGCTGACCGATCTGTGCGACCGCCTGGCGACCGTCGATCCTGCGTCGAAGGCGTTTCTCGATGCCGCCGCGGGGGGAAGCCTGTTCGGCGACAAGCTGGAAGCGGTCACCGCGCTGGATGGCAAGTTCGCCGCGCTGCCGGAATTGAAGCTGGGCTCCATGGCCGACACGCTCAAGGAAGAAAACTCGATCATCGTCGAGTATCAGGGCCGCTTGCGGTTGGTCGGGTTCAACGAGGTCTGGCCGGTGCGGGAAAGCATCGCGGGGAAGGGAACCGCCGCCGAAACGGCGCGAAGCTTCAACGGTGACTCGGCATTGTCGTCGGCGTTGCTGGGGCTGATGCGCGAGAAGCCGTTCGCGACGGTGATCCTCACGTTTTTCGAACCGCCCCCGCCGCCCCAGCGCAACCAGTTCATGCCGCCCCCGCCGCAAAGCTGGGTGCCGTCCAATCGATTGTCGGAGCTGCGCAAGCGCCTGGAGTCCTCCAATTTCAAGGTGGTGGACTGGAACATGGCGACCACGCCGGAATCGCCCAAGGCCGAGGAAGGCACGCAACCTGTATACGTCTGTCTTCCTCCGCCTCCGCCGGCGCAGCAGTCGCCCTTCGGCCCGCAGCCCGGCGAGAAAAACTTCGGCGAGCCGGAGCGATTGCGCATCAAGCAACTGCTCGATGACAACGCCCGCGTCCTGTTCCTCGCGAGCTGGGAAATCACCTCTGGCGGCATGTTCGGCGGCCCGCCGATTTCGCCGCCCTATGGCTACGGTCCCATCCTCTCGAACGACTGGGGCATCGCGGTCGACAACTCGCAGCGCGTCGTCTGGATTCAGCCCGACGTGAAGGCCGCCAACAGCTTCCAGGTCGTGCCGCGCAAGTTCATCCACATGCCCGTCGGCGGCTTCACCGATCACCCCATCGGCAATCCGATGACCGGCACGCGCTTCCTGGTGCAGGATGCCTGCCTCGTCAACTTGAGTGACAAACTGCCTGCCGGGGTCACCGCATCCCGGATCGTCGGCGTCTCGGACAGCGAAAACTACATCGCCGCCAACATCGACATGCTCATGGAGATCATCGACAAGGTTCAGGATCCGACCGCCCAGGGGCGCGTCACCGTCAAGGCCATGCCGCCGCATGGTCCGTTCAACCTCATGGCTGCCGCCGAGCGAAAAGATGGCGACAAAGAGAAGGGCCGCATCGTCGTGTGCGGGTTCGGCGCGTCGTTGCGGGATGATTTTCTTTCGCAGCCTGTCTGGTCCGAGGGCGAAACCCTCAAGCTGGATCCGCCCCCTTCGGAGAACGTGGACCTCTTCGTGAACGCCTTGTACTGGTTGATCAACGAACCGCAATGGATCGCGCGCGGTCCGGTGCCGGTCCCCCGGGTCGAGCCGATCGAACCGGCCCGGCGCAAACTCATCCAGGCGTTTGTCTGGGGAATCTGGCCGGCGGCCGTCTTTCTTCCGGGTGTGATCCTCTGGTCGGTTCGTCGTCGCTGATCCGCGGCGCTCGCGGCGACTGGGGATTGGCGAGGCAATCGTCCTGAAAAGTTCCGAATCAAGAGAAGACACGCTTAAGGCAGCCATGAATCGCAATACGACAATCGGTTTGGTACTGGTATTGGGCTTGGCCGTCATCGGCCTGTGGTGGGCAACGTCGACGAGCAAACCGCCGACCGGTCTCGAGGAAGCGGCCGGTCCGAAGCGACTGATCGACCCGCCGCTGGGCGAGATTCGGGAGTTCGAGGTCGCATCGTCCGGATCGGCTGCGCCGCTCAAGTTCACCATTGAGACCGGCAAGGCGACCATGTCTTCTCCGGTTCCCGGCCCGGCCGACTACAACGCCGTGACGATGAGTACCACGATGTACAAGGAAATGCGCTACAGCCGCGCGTTTCCCGCGGGCGATGCCGAACGGCCGACCGAGCAGATGTCGGGCTTGGCCAGTCCGGTTCGCACCGTGACGCTGAAAGATGGGGAGGGGCGGACGGCGATCCTCAAGATCGGCGCGCGGCAGGCGCTGTCGGCCAAGACGTATGTCCAGAAGCAGGGCGACGACACGATCTATCTCGTTGATACGGATGTCTCCGCCGAATTGCGCAAGGGCCTCGCCGAGTATCGCGGCAAGCGCCTGACGGACTTCGCGCAATCCGACGCGGTGCGGATCGAGCTTCAGGGCGATCCGACGTACACGCTGGTTCGCGAGGGTGAGAACTGGAACATCGACGCGCCGTACAAGGCCCGCGCCGACCGGCTCGTTGTCAATCGAATTCTGGCGGCCGCGTCGAACCTCAACGTGAGCAAGTTCGTCGACGATGAAGCGAAAAACCTGCGGCCTTACGGGCTGGAGAACCCGCGAACCGTCGTGACGATCGTCACCGAGAAAAAGACGCCGCGCCCGCAGCCGACGACGGCGCCGGCTTCCGCGCCGTCCGAGCCGCAATTCGACGTGGAGACGCACACGTTCAAGCTGGCGCTGGGCGGCGTCGCCGATGAAATGGTCTTCGCGCGCCTGCTCGAGCCGGCTTTGCCCTCGGTCTTCAACGTGGCGCAAAGCAACGTGAAAGACCTGCAACGGCCTCTGGATGAACTGCGCGACAAGACGATCGTCTCGCTGGCCGGCCGCAATCCACAGAAAATAGTCTATACATCGGGTCAGACGTCCGTCACGCTCGTCAAAAATGCCGCCGCCCAGTGGGAACTGGAGCCGGCCACGCCCGTCGAGCCGGCACGCCCCGCCGAATACGCCGCGGTCGAGGAGCTGCTCAAGAACCTGCGCGAGCTGAAGGCCGTCGGCTTCGAGACGACGCCGACCCCGGTGATGGGTTTCGATGCGCCCCGCGCTCGAATCGTTCTGACGCTGGAAGGCCAGGTCGAGCCGGTTCGGCTGTCCATCGGACAATACACGCCGAGCAAGACCGGCGCCTACGCACGAAACGAGCAGGACATGGCGATCGCGGTCATCCCCGCGAAAGTGGCGGATGAGCTCGCCGCCGGACCCCTCTCCTTCTGGAGTCGCGATCTCGTCCGCTTCACGCGCGATCACGTTGTGGAGTTTGAGATTACCCGTGACGGCCGGACGCTCAAATTGGCGAAACAGGATGGCGCGTGGAAGTTCCTCTCGCCGATTCAGGGCGATTGCGAACAGGGCATCCTCAACGCGGCCCTGGCCGATCTGTCCAACCTCCGGGGCCGCCGCGTGATCGGGCTGGCGGCCGACGCCAAGAAACTGGGGCTGGACAAGCCCGCGGTTCGTGCCGTCGTATCGACACAAGCCCCCGCGCCGCCTCCGAGCACCCAGACCAGTCAGCCCGTCGAGCCGCCGGCGCAGCCGATCGAACGCCACGTGGTGCTTCTCGCGAGGGAAGCGGACGGGGAACGCGTCTTTGCCATGGCAGAAGGCGGCGACCGCATCTGCGAGATCGACGCGCGCGTCATTCAGAACCTGGAAGCCGAATTCTTCTCGACGCGGCTCGTTTCCTTCGAGCCGTCGGACGTCACCCGCCTCCGCAGCGACGGCAGCGCCAACTTCCTGTTTGAAAAAGTCGGCGAGAACTGGCGCCTCCGAGGTGAGGAAACGTTCGCCGTCGATGCCACGAAGATCGCCCAGTTTTGCGGCACGCTGCGCGATCTGCGCGCGGCGCGATTCGTCGCCTACGACGGCGCTCGACCGGCCGATTATGGCCTGGATGCTCCGCAGCAGTCCTTCACCATCCAAACGGCTGCCGGCGATGCGATGACGCTGAATGTGTCTGCGAAGGGACCGGACAGCCAGAGTCGTTATGCTTCGCTCGCTTCGGCGCCAGGACGTGTCTTTGTCATCAAGTCCGAGGATGTTTCCAAGCTCACCGTGGGTCTGCTACACTTCCAGCAAGCTGGCTGAAAAAGGGCCTCGCACCCGGACGTGTGACCCTTCGCTTGTTTGACGTTTGCGGCCCCCCGGGCAGAAGGCTTCCATGCACATCGAAAGCGGCCCCAATACCGAGCGATCCATTCGCAACCTGCTCATGCTGCTTATGGTGGCGTTCTTCGCCGCCTGGTTCGCTTATGACGGCTGGATCGGTTACCCCGCCAAGAACTTCGAAGACCTTCTCAAGCAGATGCCGCCGGATCTGCGGGAAAAGGCCGCAAAGGCCGCGGTTTATCCATCCGTTACCGAAGCCCTCTTGCCGCAAATCGAGGCAGCCACCAAGGCGATTTCCCCGGCCGCTGCGAAAGAGATGCTCGCGTCGGCCGTCGGCGGCCCGCCCTCACTGGAAACGCCCGATACGTGGTTTTATTTCGGACCGGCAATGGGCTACAAGCTGTCCATCGAGCGCGGTGCGCCGGTGCGTTTCGCGGCAATGCGAACGCCCAAGAGCGCCATGGACATCCGGCTGCAACGGTACCTTGCGATGGGACTGATGGCGCTGACAGCTTACCTGGTGGTGTTCAATCTCATGCTTCGGCGCACGCGCATGGTGCTGAACGACGCGGGGCTGACCGTTGCGGGCACCGGACCGATCCCGTGGAGCGCGATGAAGTCGCTGGACATCAGCCGTTTCGCGGACAAAGGCTGGGTGGACCTGATCTACGATGACCACGGCACGCAGCGCACCCTGCGCCTGAACGAATACCATCACAGCGCGTTTGACGACGTGATCGATGCCCTGTGCCGTCAGAAGGGCTTTGAGAACCCGCTTCCCCTGCCGGAGCCGTCACCTGCCGACGCCTCCCCACGGGCCGATTCCGAATCCCGTCAATAAAAGTCAAATGCATCGATCAAACCGCCGGATCCGTCGGCCGATGGAGCCGGCGCGGAGCCGGACCGCGCGCGACAGGCGGATCGGAAGTGCCCTGCCCAGCGGGGACGCTCGTCTTCTCGTCGGCGGATTCACTGCCTGAATGGTCAGAATGCGCCGACGACCCGGACTCACGCAACTCGCCAAAGAGCGGATCGACCCGCACCATTTCGCATCGACCGGAGATGACGGCGCCTTCCTGAACGATGATCTTCGGCGCGCGAATGTCGCCGTTCACGCGGCCGGTCGAGGCGATCTCGACCGATTCGTTCGCCTGCACCTGTCCCACGACGCGACCATGCACCACGACGCGCCGTCCGAACACATCGACGTTCAGCCGGGCCGTCGGCTCGATCAGAATGTCGCCGCAGGTCATCAGTACTTTGCCGGGGTGCGTCCCGGTGATCCGCAGGTCTTCAAGGTTCACGCGCTTCTGGCAGCTTGGGCAGAATACCGACAACGCCCGCGCAGAGACCTTCATCAGGCCCTTGCAGTGAAAGCAGCGAACAATCCTTGTGCCGATCGTTTCCATTGTGCCTATCGGTGCCGAGTCGTCCATTCTCTGGGCTGACTGGCGCAGCCGCCAGCGTGCAGAGAGAACGCCGAAATGCGTCACGTCCGATATTTCTTAAAATCTGCAAGGATTCCCGAACCTTTAACGGGCTGCGTCGTTATAAGAGATAGGCTGCAAACGTTGCAGATGGTCGTTATCGGACACAGCAATGTTAGGGTTATTTTCGGAGAATGATTATTGCGACTCAATCGCCGTAAGGCATTTTGTGTCCAATAGTTATGAGCGGGCGACACCAGGAATCCGCCCGCGAGAGCAGTCACGATTCTTGACCCTTGGCTTTATTTCACGTATCATCGCACCCTATGGGACGATCCCTTACTCCAGCGCGTAAAACCCGAAAAGCCACTCGAAAGCCCGCCAAGAGCGGTACTTCGTCCGGCAAGCGTGCCGTCGCGCACCGACATGCCGGGAAGCCCGACTTCGCGGTCAACCCGGCGTCAGCCGCCGTTTCGGCCGGGGCTTCCAAATCCATCCGCACCTATCGCCAGGCGATGGATTATCTCGCCGCGCAGGTGAACTACGAGCGCCGGCCGCCGACGGCCAAGCAGCGCGCCGCGTTCACGCTCGGTCGCATGAAGCGGCTGATGGCCGACTTGGGCAATCCGCATAAATCGTTTCGCAGCGTTCACATCACCGGCACCAAGGGCAAAGGCTCGACGGCCACGATGTTGTACCACATGCTGCGAAACAACGGCATGAACGTCGGCCTCTACACCTCGCCGCACATCATGGACGTGCGCGAGCGGATCGTCGTCAATGACGACAAGATTCCCGAGGCGGCGCTGACCCGTTACATCGCGCGGATCGCCGATCTTTCTCGCCACTACGGCGCCGACAAGCCGACGTATTTCGAGATTCTGACGGCCGCCGGGTTCCTGTATTTCCGCGACAAGAAGGTCGAAATCGCCGTGGTCGAGGTCGGCATGGGTGGCCGGCTCGACGCGACGAACGTTCTGCGCCCCGAAGTCTGCGGCATCACCAGCATCAGCTACGATCACATGGCCCAGTTGGGCAACACGCTCGAGGAGATCGCCGAGGAGAAGGCCGGCATCTTCAAGGAGAAGGTGCCGGTCATCAGCGCGCCGCAGCCCAAGAATGTCAAGGCCACCCTGCGCAAGGTCGCCGAGCGCGTCGGCTGCCCGCTTCTGTTCGAAGGCGACGAAATCGAGTTCAGCTATCGCTTCGAGTCGTCGCGCGTGGCCGGTCCGCAAGCGCGCATCTGCATCACGACGGCCACGAGCCATTTTGACCATCTCCCCGTTCCGCTCGTCGGCGAACACCAGGCGATCAACTGCGGGCTGGCGGTCGGGCTGCTCGATCAACTCAAAGCCAACGGCCTGAAGATCGACGAGGAGGCATCCATCGCCGGGCTGGCCAAGGTCAGCCTCGAAGGGCGCATGGAGATGCTCTGCGACGAGCCGCGCGTCCTGGCCGACGGCGCCCACAACGCCGCCAGCATCGACGCGCTGATGCGCGCCATCGGGCAGAACATCACCTGCGATTCCACCGTGGTCATCTTCGGTTGCTGCGCCGACAAGGACGTGACCGGAATGTTGCGCCTGATTCAGAACGGCGCTGACAAAGTTATTTTCACACGGATCAACTCGCCGCGCTCGGCGGACCCGGCCGAACTGGCCGCCGCCTTCGTGGAATTGAGCGGGCGCATGGCCCAGACCGCGCCGAACCTGGCGACCGCGCTCGAAATCGCCGAGAAGGCCGTCACGCGCGAAGACCTTATCTGCATCACGGGTTCGTTTTATCTCGTGAGCGAAGCGAAAGCTCATTTCGCAACGCATCCGCATCGCGCGAAGTCAGGAGCTCTGGCGTTCTAGCCGGCGGATGGCGCCGCAGCACGCCGTGGCTTACTCCCGCGAGCAGGAAGAACACCGTCCACGCCAGCGCCAGCACCGCACTCGTAATCAGTCTCCCCATTCCGCCAAACGTCCACGCCGCTGTGACGAAATAAGACCAGTGAAACAGCGCGGCGCTTGCCGTCAGCGTCATCACCCCGCGACCGCTGCGCAGCCGGTCACTTTGCAGGCCGATGCCGGCGGCCGTGAGCGCCAGCCCGCCGATGAAGTTCACGCAGACCGCGGCCAGCGACCATTTCTGTGCCGCGGTGGCGTCCTCGGTCAGGACCACGACTTGTCGATCCGGCTCGGCGGGGCGGGCCTCGGCTTGAAACCGTCCAGTGAAGGACCACCAGCAACAGGTGGACAGCGCGAGTAGAAAGCCGGCGCTTTGGTAGACGAATCCTGTTGCGTGACAGAAGGCGCGTGGCGACGGTTCCTCCGGCCCGGGCGGTGTGGCGCCGCCGGATGGCGAGGTGTTTGCTGCCGGCGTGGATGGAGCGTCGTTCATCGGGGGTTGGTTCGAAATCGGCGAACGCTCCGGTCGAAACCGGGGCATTCAGAACCGCGACTTTTTGCGTTTCTTCGGCTCCATCGACTGCGGCCGTTCCGCCTGGAGCTTGCGCATCTCCTCGGCGCGCTCCTGCATGCGCTGGAAGAACGACGGTTTCCTGGGTGTCTGCGGTCCCACAGGCTTCAGATCGAAGTCGCCGCGTTCGTCGCGCCGCTTCAGTTGCTTCTTGATGTAGATCTGCTCGGCCATGCCGAGAATGTTGCTCGTCAGGATGTACAGGTTCAGCCCGCTGGGGAAGTTATAAAAGATGAACCCGAAGAAGATCATCATGAAGTTCATGATCTTCTGCTGCTGCACCATCGGGTCGGGAATGACCCGGCCCTGTTCGTCGTACTTCGGCGCGGGCGGCACGGCCGGCTGGGTCATTTTCTGCATGATCTTCTGTTGCGCGTACATGGTGATGGTCATGATGATCGGCAACAGGTTGAAGGCGTGGATCGGGCCCATCATCGTGCCGAGCAGCGGGATGTGATAAGTGCCGGAAAACGGAATCAGTGCGTCGGGCGCCGACAGATCGCGAATCCATCCGAAAAACGGCTCGTGACGCATGTCGATATTGGTGTTCAGCGTCGTCCACAGGGCGACCCAGACCGGCATCTGGAGAAACATCGGCAGGCAGCCCAGCATCTGGCCGGCCGGGTTGATGCCCTCCTCGCGGTAGAGCTTCATCGTTTCTTCGTTGAGCTTCTGCTTGTCGTTCTTGAACTGCTGCTGGAGGGCTTCGAGCTTGGGCTTCAGCGCCGCCATGCCCTTTTGCATCTTCATCATGTTGATCTGCCCTCGCTTGGAGATCGGGTGCAGGATCGTGCGCACGATCAGCACGAGCACGATGATGGCGATGCCGTAGTTCCCCACGATGCGATAGGTGTGATTGAGCAGCCAGAGCATCGCCGCCCGCAGCACGGCGAACGTGCACATCGACGCGTCGGGCGCGTTGATCAGCTCAAACTTGCGCGGTTCGGCGCCGGGGACGGAATTGATCACCCGTGCGCTTTTGGGACCAATGTAGATATCCGTCTCAAACGTGTGCGTCGCGCCGGCCCGGATCGGCGAGGCCGGCGAATAGGTGACTTCAAACGTCAGATCGTCCAGCCCGTCGCCCTCGCCCATCGGCGACCGCGCGACGAGCTTGCTCAACGTGCCCGGCTTGTCGCGCGAGCCATCCGCCGACACCGGCGCAAGCAGGGCGGTGAAGTACTTGTTGCTCACCGCGGCCCAGATGAACTGCTTCTCGCCGGCAACCAGCTCTTTCTCATCGCCCTCTTTGTGAACCTCGGCCCGCATGACGACCGGCCCGGACGTGATCTGCCCGGAAGCGTCCTTCAGCGCCGTCACGACGCGCCGATCCTCGTGCTGCGAGTCGATCTGCTTCACGCCGATCGGGCCGTTCTCCACCCAGACGATTCGCCGATCACGCGAGGAGGCGTTTTCGATTTCGTACCGCACGCGCACCAGCAGCGAGTCGTGTTCGAGGCGATACATCTTGCGCAGTTTCAGCACGTCGGCGCCGGCCTGCCGGACCGTCGTCGAGAGGATGACCGACTCGCCGGTGTTGTCGGTGCGGCGTTCGGCGGCCCACTGGACGCGCTCCAGATCGATCGTGGCGTTGTCGTCCACGAGTTTCAACGTCCGCGCGGCGAACGACGTCAAGGTCTGCCCCGTTGTCGCGTTCTCGATCATCGTAAGAAGCCTGTAGGGATCGTGATCCGGCCGCTTGCGGTTCCGCGGCACGGTGTTGCGATAATCGGCGAGCCTGGCGAACGCCATCGCCGCGCCGCGCGCATCCACCGTGATCGAGCAGGCAAACGGATTGCGTGATTCGCTCTTCGCTACCCGACTGTGGTCATCGCCGATCGTGATGAGGCCGCCCTGCGGTGCTTCGACGACGATGTAACCGGCCTTGGCCGACTCCGCGGCCGGCGCGATCGTGGCGGATGGGGGCGCTCCCGTCGGCGCAGAGGCGGTCATTGACCGGGTGGGGTCGCCGTCTGCGGCCGCCGGGCCGTTCGTGGTGAGGGCGTCCTGCGAGGTCGCCGCCGACGTCGACGTGGTCGAGCGCGGAGGAAGGGGGTACCAGATTTCCATCAGCTTCGACCATCCCATGAGGATGGCGAGGCAGATGACCATCGCAAGGAGGGTCCGTTTGCCTTGAGCGTCCATCGGTTTCTTTCACTCGTTTCGCCGCCCGCGCCGGCGCCGATCGGCTGTTATTTTCCTTCGTACAGCCGCGCACCAAGAAAATCGTCGAGATGCGGGTTGTCGCGGATCTTCCGCGCCGTCACATCAATGTTGTATGCGATGCGCACAAACTCCACTTCGTCCTCGTTTACGATGACGTACGCCGCGCGCGGGTCGCGATCACGCGGTTGACCCACCGACCCCACGTTGATGATCACCTTCTCCTCGCCGATGGCGTACCGGGAATTCGCCAGCTCATCGGGCGGCTCGAAATAAGGATCATCCACGAAGACCCCCGGCACGTGCGTATGCCCGCAGAAACACGTCAACTGTTCCATGCGCTCGAAGCTCGCCATCAGCTTCTGCGGATTGGTGTACACGTCATCCGGAAACAGGTACTCGTTGATCGGCTTGCGCGGCGAACCGTGGACGAACAGGATGCCGTCCATCTCGAATCGCGGTGACAGCCCGCCGAGAAACCGCCAGCGCGCGTTGCGCTTCGCCGCGTCGGGTTCGTTCTCCAGCTCCTGCCGCGTCCAGTAGGCTGCCTTTTCCGCCGCGACGTTGAAGTTCGTCGGCTCGTAAAACACGGCATGGTCATGATTGCCGCACAGGCACTTCGTCGCTCGCTGGGAGACCAGATCGAGACAGCCGCCCGGCTCCGGACCATACCCCACGATGTCTCCGAGGCAGTAAATCGTCTTTATTCCACGCTGGTCGATGTCCGCCAGGACCGTCCGCAGGGCCTCGAGGTTTCCGTGAATATCTGAAATGATGGCAAACATGTATACGCACGAGCCACCGCGAGCGTCCTCACGGCCTTGATCCCGCTTTCAATCGTTCGACTGGACCCCCGAGGCGGCCGGTGCTGCCTCATCGACCAGCATGACGGGAATGCCTTCGCGAATCGGGTATCGCAGGCCGCAGCCGGTGCAGACCAGCCAACCTTGCACTTCCTCACCGGAGCGGGCTTCTGCCGGTTGAACGTGCTGTTTGCACGCAGGGCACGCCAGGATGTCCAACAACGGCTTGTCGATCATGCCCCAAAAATTCGCTGACGACCCGCTGGAAACCGGTCTTTGACACAAACATTCACCCAGCCGAACGCCGGCTGAACGCTGATGCTAGGGGGTTCACGGAGGATCGTCAAACCGCCGAACGGGTGGCAACTCTCTGATTGGCAATCTGTTACGAGACGATGCGATTCGATGGCGCAAATCCGTGCGGGCGATTGCCCCTTAGACCGGTTCCACTGCCGCTCGAATCTTTTGGCAGGTCTTGAGCAGCTCTTCGACCCGGTCCAGCGGAAAGACGGTGGCTGAATCCGACTTGGCCGCGTCGGGGTTATCATGAACCTCGATAAACAGCGCATCGCAACCCGCCGCCACCGCTGCCCGCGCCAGCAGCGGGACGTATTGCCGCAGACCGCCCGACTGCGTGCCTTGCCCGCCGGGAATCTGGCAACTGTGCGTCGCGTCGAACACCACCGGGGCGAACGCGCGCATCACCGGCAGCGACGTGAAGTCGTTCACCAATCGACCGTATCCGAAGAACGTTCCGCGATCGGTCAGAAGGACTTTCTTGTTTCCGACGGATGTGACTTTGCGTACGGCTTGCGCCATCTGTTCGGGCGCCATGAACTGACCCTTTTTGATGTTCACGGCTTTGCCCGTCCGCGCGGCGGCGACCAGCAGATCGGTCTGGCGACAGAGGAACGCGGGGATTTGCAAGATGTCGCAGACTTCAGCGGCGGGCGCGGCCTGTTGCTCGACGTGAATATCGGTCAGCACCGGCACGCCGATGCGTTGCTTCACTTCCGCCAGCGAGGCCAGCCCCGCTTCCAGACCCGGCCCGCGAAAACCATCGGCACTCGTGCGATTGGCTTTGTCGAAGCTGCACTTGAAGACGTACGGAAGGCCCAGATTCTTACAAATATCCGCCATCCGCCGCGCGACCATCAGGCAGTGCTCGGTGGACTCGATGATGCAAGGTCCAGCGATGACGGCGAGCGGCCGCCCCATGCCGATGGTAAACGGACCGATGTCGACGCTGTCGATTCCCATGCCCGCGCCTCGTAATGCGTCCGCCATTCTAGCCGTCGCGCGATGGCTCCGCAAAAAGCCGGTGGCGACCGCGATGCGCTACCAGTAGCTCGATGCGCGGCGGGGTTTCACCGTCCCGTCGGCGTTGAAGTTTGAGCTGGTTGGCGAGAGCAGGTCGTGCGAAACCGGCCTCGCTTCATTGTCTTGCAGGTGCGAGATTTCATTGAGGCAAATCAACGTGCGGGTGCCCGCAGAGCCGCCGTCGGGGGCCGGTTCGTGACGCAGCGCCGTCAGCGCCGCGTTTTCGATCACGAATCGAAACGACGGACCCGGCGTGTCGGTCAGCCAGGCCTCGATCAGCCGCGCGATCGGGCTGCCGTGACTGATGACGACGACGGTGTCATCCGGCCCGGTCCACCGCGCCTTCAGAAATTCCGCCATGGCGCGCGTTCGTGCCAGCATCGACTCGCGCGGTTCGTCGACAGCGGGCCAAGTCATCGTCGTTCGATAATCCGGGCAGGGCTTGGCGAAACCGAACCGCGCCGTGATCGTCTCAATCCCGCCCAGACCGGTCTCAACGTGCGACCCGGCGGGAACATGGTGATACTCCCAGAGTTCCGGGCGAATGAAGACCGGGATGTCCGGTCGTCCTTCCACCACGGCAGCCGCGGTTTGCAGGCAGCGGTCAAACGGACTGGTATAGACGGCGGAAATCGGGACGGATTTCAGTCGCCGCGCAACGGCGGCGGCCTGCCGAAATCCGCGCGGCGTCAAGGAGCTGTTCAATCCCGCGGCCGGGTCAACGTTGAACTGCGATTCGGCATGTCGGATCACGTAGGCAAGCACAACAGGCTCCGGTGAAACAAGTCACAGGCCGTCGCCCGATGACCGGGCCGGCTCGGTTGCGATTGACTTTTCCCGCATTTGGGCATATTTTTCAAGGCGTGCTAGTTCGACGGATCGCGCGCAGCACACTCGCCGCGCGGGGCTTGCAGGGAGGAATGGTCATGCGCAAAGCATTCATCGCCTTATCATTGCTTTTTGTCGCTGGAGGCACCGCCGCGGCCAAGGGGCAGCCCACGCCCGCAGGAAGTCCGCCGCCGTTTCCGTGGGAGGGCGAAGTCACCGCCGCCAACGTGTACGTGCGCAGCGGCGCCGGAAGCAACTGGTACCCGACGACCAAGCTCAACAACGGCGACCGCGTCGTCGTGCTGGGGGAGAAGTTCGGCTGGTACCAGATCGCGCCGGTCCCCGGCAGCTTCAGTTACGTCGACGCCGCGATGGTCGATCGCGCGGCCGGCGGGAAGAAAGGAACGATCAAACAGGACAAAGTCTATATTCGCGCGGGCAGCTCGCTCGAGTCGCGCAAAAATGCGACCCAGATCGTGCTGAACAAGGGCGACGCGGTCGAGATTCAGGGAGAGGCCGACGGGTTCCTCAAGATCGCCCCGCCGCCGGGCGCCACGCTGTTCATCTCCAAGCAATATGTCCGACCGGTCGATGCCAGACTCCGCAGCGGCATGGTGGAAAAGCACTTGAGCAATCAGCCGCGCAGCCTGCCGCCGGAGAACAAACCGGCCGAGATTCCGCCCAGTCCGATCCAGCCGGGCAACGCCGTTGCCGCCGCCGCCGACTCGAAGTCCGCGCCCCCCCAATCGAGTGGGAATCCGCCGACCGGTGATCCACCGATCAGGTCGGCCGATGCGACGACGTCGACCGGCACCGGCGCGACCGAGGGCATCAAGGTGCCGATGGTCGAAGGGGGCGACGCCGCCGCGACAAGCCAGCCGGGCGATGACGAAAGTGACACGAAATTGGCAGCAGGTCCAAATGCCGACGGAGCCGCGATGGCTCCCGATGCAGCCGGCAACAAGGCAACGTCAGACGCTCGGACGGATAAGAAGACCGCCTCCGCCGCGAAGACGCCGCCAAAGAAGACCGACGTTCCTGCCGGTCAGCCGCGCAAAACTCCCGATCGTTACAAGGCGATGCTGACGGTCCTGGAGAGCGAACTGGTCGCCATGCTGGCCAAGCCGCTGGAGCAGCAGGACTCCGAGGCATTGCGCAAGAAGTACGAGGAAATCGCCAATCAGACCGAAGAGTACGTCCCCGCTGAAGTGGCCAAGATTCGCGTTCGACAGCTGCGCGATCGCGCGACGCTGAAACTGGCACGCAAGGATTTGTACGCCGACGCGGAAGAAATCGCCGCTTACCGCGCCAACATGGATCAGGAGCGGATGAAAATTCTGCGACGCAAGGTTTCCAAGGCGATGGAGCGATTCGAGCTGGAGGGCGAACTGTGGCGGAGCCACGCCTTTTCGCCGGAAAGCCGTCGCTATCGACTCGTTGACCCGTCCAGCAAGTCGACCGTGGCGTATGTGGACATCCCCGTCGGCGTCGATCCGAACCCCGACCACCTGATCGGCCGGCTCGTCGGCATCAACACGCGAACGCAGAAATTCAGCCCGTCGGCCCGCGTCCCCATCGCCGAGGCGCGGGAGGTCATCGATCTCTCGATCCGCAAGATGCCGCCCACCGATGAGTTGGGCGAGCTTCCCCCGGCAGGCGCCAACTCGAATAATCCGGCTGGGCCGGGCAATCCCTTGTCGGGCAGAAGTCCGGCGAAGCCGGCGGGCGAGCCTTCCGCCTCGGCGGGCGAGGCGGACGATCGGCTGCCCTGATGCGCCGTCGCCGAAATGGGGGCGCCGCGGGGCCGTTGCCTCTTGTTGACCGGCGTATCCCGACCGGGCGGTGAATTTTCGTGGTCTATTATTACGTCATCGGCAACGACGGTCAGCGCTACGGCCCGGCCGACGTGGATTCGCTCGTCCAATGGGCACGCGAAGGCCGCCTGATCCCCGAGACGGTTCTCGTGGAGTCCGGCACCGAGACGCGGCGCCGCGCGGATACAATCGTCGCGCTGGCAGCCGTTTTCTCGGCGTTCGACGCGCAGCGCGTGGCGCTGGAACGCGGTGAAGCGCCGACCTTGCCCGCACGCGGCGCACGGCGCGAAGGAAGGCAGGATGCCGCGCAGGGCGGCGAACGCGGCGCGCCGCCGGTCTCACCGGGCTTCGGCTTGCTGCCGCTGGAGCGAGAGCTGCCGATCGTCGGGCCGAAGAGCCGCGTCGTGGCGGGGCTGCTGGGGATCTTTCTCGGCGCGCTGGGCATTCACCGCTTTTACCTCGGTTACACGGGGATCGGCCTGCTGATGCTGCTGATCACGGTGCTCGGCGGCGCGGCGACTTTTGTCTGTATGCCAGGCTCGGGCTGCGGATTCGTCGCCCTCTGGGGGTTCATCGAGGGCGTGCTTTGCCTGTGCGGCTCGATGCGCGACGCGCAAGGACGCGAACTGGCGTAGCCCGAATCAACCACCGATGTCCTTCGGCGCGCCGAATCCGCCCGATGCTTCCAGCGCGGCGATCTCCTCGGGCACCACGTCGATCCATTCTCCCGTGTAGTCCACGCTGATCTGCGCCGTGAACGCAAGGTTGTTCTGGTTCTGACCGCTCAACACGACAAAGAGCGTGCGCGCCACTTTGCCCTCGGTGGTCAACTCGTCGGGATCGAATGCCCCGGTGATCGTCGAGGCCGAGAGCACGGCCCCGGCGCCCTGGTTCTGATTGCCGTTGTTCGTCGCGCCGCCGGCCAGGTCGCCCAAGAAGAAATACTCGTAATCGCTGTTGATCGCCCCCAGGCCGGTCTTGCTCGTATCGGTCGGATTGGTCAATCGCATGCGCCCGAATTGCGGGAACGTGACGACGACCTCATCCGGAAACGCCTCGTCCAGCGAGGCGTTCAGGTCGGCAAGCCCCGCGTTCCACTGGTTGACCAAGGGCGCAAAGGCCGACGGAAAATCGTCCGGGTCCAGCGGCTCAAGTTGCCCCGTGGTCGAATCGGTCTGGGTCTCACCGCCGCCGTTGGCGCTCCAGGTGAACGTGATTCGGATGTCGCCGCGCTGAAGCGCCCAAAGCCCCTCGAGGTCGGACCCGGGCAGAGGACCGCTCGCGGGGAGCGACAGATTGCAGTTCTGGCCGGACATGCCCAAGCAGAACGCGGCACCGAGCACGAGACCGGAAGCAATTCGACCCGATCGGAATTTCATGGTAAACTAGCTCCGAAGCGAGAGTGGGTTGAGGTTTCGGCGAGGTTCGACACCGGATTATATCGGCGTTCAGAATGGCGGCAACGAATCCTCGCGGGACCCTTATCCCGACACGCCCGCTAACTCGGGGTGCTGCACGATCGTCTTGGACGGCCAAGGGGGAGCGTCCGGTTCGTCCAGTTCCTCGGCGCTGCCCGGCGACGCCAGCAGGGCGGCATGGTCTGCGTCCCGCTCGAAGCTTTGGCGCAGGAACGATTCGTTTGCCGTGTTTTCAATCAGCCGCCGAATCAGATAAGCCATGCCTGCTACAAAATCGCCGAAGGGCGCATACACGCGCAGCCGCTGGCCCATGTCCACCAGCGCACGCTTCAGCGGATTGCCCATTCCCGTCAGCATCTGAAACTCCACCGTTCGGGGCGGCAGATCCAGGGCGCGCTCCAGCGCCATCGCGTGTGCAATGGACCGCACGTTGTGACTGGCGAATGCCGGCCGAATCACATCGACATGCTCCAGCATCATGCGCGTGATCGTCTCGAAACTGGTATCCGAAAGCCGCTTCTGGGTGAAGACGGGCGGCCGCACGCCGAGACGGTGTGCCTCCGCGATCTCGGAATCCCAATACGCCCCCTTGACCAGCCGTACCCAGATTGGCGTGCCCCGATGGCGAGCGAAATCAACAAGCCCCATCAGATCGCGACGCGCGTCGCGCAGGTACGCCTGCACCACGATTCCGCAGTCCGGCCAGTCGCGGAACTCCGGCTCGGTCAGCACACGGCGGAAGACCTCAAAGGTCATGTTCTTGATGGCATGGTGCTCGGTGTCGATGTTGACGAAGGCCCCGCGTTCCTGCGCGCGGCGCAAGATCGGACGCAATCGGTTCAGCACGGCCTCGACCCCCCGCTCACCTTGCGACGGATCCATCGCGTTGACGATGGCCGTCAGCTTGATCGAGAGGTTGACGCGCGGCAGCGGTCCGAAGGGCGCCTCATCGAGATTCCGGTCGCGTTGCCACGTCGGCGCGACGGCACTTAGCCGATCAATCAGCTCGATGTAACGCTTCTGGAGTGTCAATGCAACGGCATCATCGTGCACGGCCTCGCCGAGCACGTCAAGCGTGAAGGCCATGCCCTGGCGCCGGAGCCTGCGAACGCCGTCGATTGCCTGCTCGACCGTCGCGCCGCAGATGAACTGCTGTGCCATCGTCAGGCTTGCCCGTCGCACGGTCGCCCCGACCAATCCGCGCAGCGGCGATCCCGGTCGACACATCATCGCGGCGAGCAGAACCGGCGGCGGCAACGAAGTCAGCGGCCGATGTCCCTCGGTCAGTTTGCGCTCCAGTTCCGCGGCCACGTGTCGCGCCCCATTCGCGGAGGGAAGGACGGCAATGAACTCGAAAAGCCGACGCTTGAGGTCTTCGTCACGCGTGAGCCAGTTCATGCCGAACTGCTGCCAATATTCGATCGAGGCGATGGATGGCGCGCAGGCGTGTGCCCGGTGAAAGATCTCCTCCCCGATGCGCCGGGTCGCGGCTTCGATGGACCTGTCTGAAGCAATGGCCATGCGGTTCCGCCCCTCCACCGGGGGAGGCACGACGGGAAAGTCTAGCTTGCGGATCAGATTCCGGCAATGTTTGCCCCGCGCCGGCCGGCGCCATTAGACTTAATTCCATGATGACGCCTCCCTCTCGTCTCGTGAACCGTGTTCTAGCAATGTCCGCCGGTTTGGGGATCCTGATCGTCGGCTGCGAAGACAAGCGACGGCATCAGCCGACCCAGCAAGTGAATTTCAGCGCGACGCAACCGGGGCTGCCGGCCGGCGCGGCTCCGCTTGACGTGGCGCGCGAAGCCTTGAAAGCGATGATTCAGATGCAGCAGGCCCGGCGCGACGGATTGGGAGCAGAGGATCGACTCCATGCGTACGAGCAGGCCGTCGGCCGGCTTCACGCATTGGTGGCGCGGGACCAGATTCACAAGGAGATCGTGGAGAGCAAGGCGTATCCGGCGGACATCGAGGAAACGACCGCCGTGACGCTCATGATCGAATCCTGGACATCGATGTTGGCGCACTACGTAGATGGGATCGATCCCAGCACCGCGCGAGTCAAATCAACGCCATCCGGGAACGTCGCAACGGTGTACGTGCAGGGCGTGAATCCGGGTGACGCGGAAAAACTGCGTGCGATTCGCGCGAGGCTGCCGTCCGAAACCGGAGTTGAAAGCGACAAACGGCTTCGAAGCGAAGCAGTCAAACAGGGGCTGAACCTGCCGATCGAGGCCGGCATCGAGCTTCGCCTGACGCGTGGAAAGGGCGATTGGCGCGTTTCGGATGTGAAGCTCATCTTGCCATTGCCACCCCCCACAGCGGCCGCGCCATCTACCGGGGTGGAAACTACTCTTTTGCCGACCAGCGCCGCTTCCGGCACATAAACTTATGACTGAAAGTGATTTAAGGATAATTCCGCGCCCCTGGGATGCGATATCTGCTTCTCGGAGGCAGAAATTGTTCTTTGGCTAAAGATTTTTTTGGCCCTACGCCGATTCTCTATATTGCCCAGATTGCCATATATCACCAAACTAACATCATGGGGTAATCAATCGGGCTTGCACGGGAGCGAGAACCACATGAGCGACACGTTTTCAGGATTCGGCGACAACCGGATAGCGAGTGAAGGGCGACGCGCGGAGGTCGGTGTCCTCCCGCAGTTGCCGAGAACGATGATGAACGCGCAAAGGCTGCGCCATCAACAGAGCGAAGCCGGTCATCGCGCTGAAGCAGCACCCGCGCGGCAGGCTCGTTCCGGCTCCAATCTGTCGCTGAACGATTACCTGAATCCATTGCTTCGCGGCCATCGCGCGGCCTGTCGGCAATTGATTACCAGTGCACTCGAAATGGGCGCCGAGCCGCGAGCGTTGTATCGCGAAATCATCTGGCCGGCCATGGAACACGTGGAACGGCTTTATCGTGATGATCGGATCAACCTCGCCGCCGAGCACATGGCGACGCGGATCAACCGCACCGTGGCCGATCATTTGCAAACGCGACTGGAACGGCGTCCCGCAAATAACAAGAAAGTGCTCGTGACCAGCGCGGTCGGGGAAGCCGAGGAGTTCAGTGCGCAGATGTGCGCGGACCTGTTCGAGGCGGACGGATGGGAAACCTATTTGGTTGGCGGTGGCGTGCCGCACGATGAGATTCTTGCGCTCGTCGGGCAGATTCGGCCGGACCTGCTGATTATCGTAGGCAGCAAGCCGAGCGATGCGCCGCTCGTTCGTCTGATGGTGGACGAGATTCGTCAGATTAACGCGTGTCCGCACATGAACATCATGGTTTCCGGCGGTGTTTTCAACCGAGCCGGCGGCCTCTGGAAGGAAGTCAAAGCGGACTACTTCGCCGAAACGGCAATCCAAGCGGTCGAATCGGCCAACCAGATGCCGCCGCGGGCGGCTGCGGCCCATTCGTCGATCGGACCGAAGAAGCGCCGCCGCCGCCGCAAGCCGCCGCTTCTCGAACAGGAACTGGTTCATTGAACCGGGCCAGTCATTCACGTCGGTGATAGACACCGGCCGATACAAAGGATGCAAGGCCGTCGAGGCAGAAGGATCTGCAAGCCGCGGCCGCTTGATGTTGAGCAGTCGCCGGGGCCACGGTCGGCCCTGGTCGGCTGGAAAGAGCCGTCCCGATCTCGGCTCTGCTGTCAAGCCGGCTAAGCGACTGGCGGCCGATCTTTATTCACCGGTGCGAGTTCCGGTGGAGTTCCCCGCAATTGCAATGGGTTCGAGAGGCTCGCGCGGTTGTGCGTCCTGCACGGCTGCTTGTAGCATGAAATGGTCATCAGCCGAGCCGGTCGATTGAGGAGCGCGTCGTGCGCTGCGTCACCGTTCATCAGGGGGCCGTGCAAGTCGGCGAACGCCCGGAACCGGTCGCACCGCCGGGTGAGGTGATCGTTCGCCCACGCGTTGCTGGAATCTGCGCGACCGATCTGGAGATCGTGAAGGGATACTCGCGATTCACCGGCGTGCTCGGTCATGAGTTCGTCGGCGTCGTGGCGTCGCGCGGCAGCCATCTGGACGGCCGCCGTGTGGTGGGTGACATCAACTGCGTCTGCGGCAAGTGCGATCTGTGCGGAAGCGGGTTGTCGAGTCATTGTCGTAAGCGGACGGTGCTGGGGATCGTCGGGCGCGACGGGGCGTTCTCGGAGGCGTTCGCGCTGCCGGAGCGCAATTGCCACGAAGTGCCCGAAGGGTTGCCGGATGAGGAAGCGGTCTTCGCGGAGCCGCTGGCAGCGGCGATGCAGGTGCTTCGGCAGGTGAAGATTGAATCAAAGACTAATGTCGTTATTTTGGGGACGGGTCGGCTGGGCATTCTGGTGTGCCAAGTGCTGGCGAAGACGGGTTGCAAGCTGGTGGGCGTGGGGCGCAATCGGCGCACGCTGGACCTGCTGGACCGCAAGCGGATTCGCGCCTTGCACGTAGACGAGTTCCATCCGCACGCCGAGACGGATGTCGTTGTCGAATGCACCGGCTCGCCCGAGGGGCTGGCCCTGGCACTGCGGGCCGTGCGACCGCGCGGAACGATCGTGCTCAAATCCACTTACCAGGAGCGACCCGGTGTGGACCTCTCGCCGATTGTCGTGAACGAAGTGACGGTGCTGGGCAGCCGATGCGGGTCGATTCCCGACGCGCTGCGGGCCTTGGCGCGGCGCGAGATCGATTTAGCCGGGATGGTAACGCGGACGTTTCGCCTGGAGGACGCGGCGGCGGCGTTCGCGGCGGCGGCCGGCCCGGACCATCTCAAGGTGCTGCTGAAAATCGGCGCGCCGTAGGTTGAGGGTCGCGCGAGTGAGTCACCCGTTTCAAACCGTGGAGTTGCTCGAGACGCCGCTGGACGACGGCCTCCTGCTGCAATTCGAAGCGCTCTGCAATATTGACGATTTTCGACATTCTATCACGACGCGCCCCTGGAACATGGCCCCGCATCGCGGACCGCAGGCGGATCTGGCCGTACCGCGCCGCCGGCGCGTGTGCGAGCATCTGGGATTCTCGTTCGATCGGCTTACCGCGCCGGATCAGATTCACAGTCCGCATGTGCTGCGCGTGCTGCCCGGTGACGTGGGGCGCGGTCGGACCGAGCGCGAGACGGCGATTCCGTTCACGGATGGATTGATCTGCGATCTGGCCGGGGTGCCGGTGATGCAATTCTCGGCGGATTGTCCGATCGTGGTGCTGGTGGATCCGGTGCGGCGCGCGTTCGGCACGGCCCATGCGAGCTGGCGCGGGACCGTCGCGGGAATCACGTCGGAGCTGGTGCGGCAGATGCAGCGTGAGTTCGGCGTCGAGCCGGCGAGGCTGATGGGGGCGATCTGCCCGTGCGCGGGGCCTGGGGAGTACGAAGTCGGTGAGGACGTTCGTCGCATTGCCAAGGCGCGGCTGGAGGCGGGCGAGACGTTTTTCTCGTCGCGCGGCGGGCGGCTGTATTTCGATTTGCGAGCGGCGAACGTGCATCAGCTTGTCCGCGCCGGCGTGCCGGTCGACCGAATCTGCGTGGCGTCGGCGTCGACCATGACGGATGGTCGATTTTACTCGCACCGCCGCGATGGGGCGGAGACGGGGCGGTTCGCTTTCATCGGCGGATTTGTTTGATCCGCAGTGTGGTGAGCCTTGGTGCGATCTGAATTGAATCGCCTCGCGGCGGCGGGGTGGGAGCGCACCGCGTGGCTTATCAGACTCGCGAAATAACGCAACTTGGCGAGACCGCCGACCGATAAACGCTGCGGCGTGCTGCCGGCGACGGCAAGACGAGTCAGACCAACGGCTGCTTGCGTGGAGAGAGATCATGGCGAGCGACAAAGCAGTGGTGCTTGTTTCGGGCGGGTTGAACAGTGCCGTGCTGGCGGCGATGGCGAAGCAGGAATACCCAGCCATGGCGATGCTGCATGTGCGCTACGGCCACCGGGCACAGGAGCGCGAGACGGAGTTGTTCGAGAAGCTGGCGGCGCACTTTGAAGTACGCGAGCAACTGACGGTGGACATGCCCCACCTCGCGGCGATCGGCGGCAACGCCCGCGTGTCGCGGAAAGTCCAGCTTCAGGACGCCTTGGCGCTTACCGGCGGCGAATCCAATTGCAACGTGCGCGGACTGGTCGGGTCGCTGCTTTCGGCCGCGTTTGCCTGGGCCGCGCGGATCGAGGCGAAACATGTCTACATCGGGGTGGCGGAGAATCTCGGACCGCCAGCGCCGCCGACCGCGTCGCTGTATCCCGAGTATTCCCACGAGTACCTGCACTTGTTCAATCACCTGTACACCATCGCTTCGCCCTCGCGAGACATCTCGCTGGCGGCGCCGCTGATGAATTTGTCACGTACCGACATCGTCAAGCTCGGTCATCGATTGAGCGTGCCCTTCGATCTGACGTGGTCGTGTCTCTCGTCGGGCACGCAGATGTGCGGCGCGTGCGTCGGCTGCGCCACGCGGAACCGCGGCTTCCTCGACGCTGCGGTGCCCGATCCGGTGATGCTGGCGGCGCAGCGCGCGGCGGCGGCCGCCGCCGCCGTCGGGGCGTACTGATCCGACGGGATCACATTCGTTCGAGCGTTCGGATGCCGAGCAGGCCCAGTCCGATGGTCAGCGCGCGATGCGTCAGTTCGCACAGGCGCAGGCGCGAGGCATAGGTCGCGTCATCCTCGGCCTGAAGGACCGGGCACGATTCATAGAACGACATGAACCGGCCCGCCAGATCAAACAGATAATCGCAGAGAATGTTCGGCAGCAGCGTCTCGCCGACGGCGTCGACGATTTCGGCGAGTTGCAGGATGCGCAGCGCCAAGGCGCGTTCGGCGGGATGGTCCAGCCGCATGGTCGCGGTCTCGGGCACGCCGGCGCGTGTTTCGACGGCCTTTCGATGGATAGACCGAATGCGGGCACAGGCGTAGAGCATGTACGGCGCGGTGTTGCCCTGAAGTGCCATCATCTTGTCCCAACTGAAGACGTAGTCCGTGTTGCGATTCTGGCACAGGTCGGCGTATTTCACCGAGGCGACGCCGATCGTTTCGGCGATGTCCTTGATTTCGGACTCGCCCAAGCCTCGTCGTCGGTCCGGGTCGGCTTCCGACTGGCGGACGAGCGCTTCGGCCCGCTGCACGGCTTCCTCCAGAAGATCCTTGAGTTTGACGGAATCGCCGCTGCGCGTTCGAAGCATTTTTTTGTCGGCGCCGAGGACCGAACCGAACGCGACATGTTCGAGTCGCACCTCGCCTTGCGGCCGATGCGTCCAGCCCATCGCGTGCGCCGTGGGGAAGAGCATCTCGAAATGCAGCTTCTGCGGCGCGCCGACGACGTAGATAACGCGGTCTGCCCCGAGTCCGCCGTGGAAAGGCGGGCGCGCGAGCGTGTCGACCAGCGCGGGCGAGCGCAGGCGAACCGGGTTTCGCTGCGGGTGCGCGACGCGATAAAGAATCGCGGCGAGATCGGTCGTGGCGTAAAGCGTCGCGCCGTCGGATTTCTGGATGATCATCGGCAGCGGGTCGCCCTGTGGCCCCTTGAACGCCGGTGAGCCGTCGGGCTTGGTAAGAAAAACACACAACGCGCCCTGGTCGCGGCGGCAGACGGCGCGGATCGGGCCAGTTTGAGTATCAGATGACTGGAGCGACGCGATGACTTCGTCCATCACGCCCTTGAGCAACGGTTCGTAAAAACTCTCGCCGCAGACATCGCCATCGGCGAGCAGCACCCCGAGTTTTTGGTACACCGCGTTGCAGTCGCGCAGGGTGATCTCGATGGCGATTTCGCGGGCAAGGCGCTCCTGGGCGTCCTGCTGCCCGCCGCGCTGCATCATCTGGGCCACGTCGCGCGGGTCTTTCAGCACAGCGGCATAGGGCGTCCCCGCGGCTTCCTTCGTGAGCGTGTTGATGTACAGATATCCCGCCTCGATATCGACGAGCGTGAGCAGCGCCTCGGCGCGGCAGGCATGAAGAAACGGCTCAAAGACGCGCTGGCCGTCCTGATCCGCTTCGTACTCGGACTTGGATCGCTCGGCGACTTTTTTCAGATAAGCGAGTTTCGCTTCGCTGCCGGCCTCGATGGCGGCGCGTAACTCCGCGACGGCGCGCGGCAGATAGCCCGGTGGTTCGCCGCGGTGCCGTGCCATGGCGGCGTGCCACATGCCGAGGATGACCATGCCGAACTGCGTGCCCCAGTCGCCGAGGTGATTCTGCCGGATGACGTCGTGACCCTGAAAGGCGAGCACGCGCGCGAAGACATCGCCGATGACGGTGGTGCGCAGGTGCCCGACGTGCATCTGCTTGGCGACGTTGGGCGAGGAGTAATCTAATACAACTGTCTGTTTATTCGAAGCGTCCACCGGGTCGATGCCGAGACGATCCTCCCCGCCGGCCGGCGCGGCCGGGATCGACCCCATCGCCGAGTTCAGGGCCGCGGTTTTCAAGCGGAAATTAATAAATCCCGGACCGGCGATCTCCGGTGCTTCGAGCAGGTCCGGCGCGGAGGGCGGCAGCGCAGCGACGATGGCTGCGGCCGCGTCGCGCGGCTTCATGCCGAGTTTTTTGGCGAGGCCCATCGCGACGTTGGATTGGTAGTCGCCGAGTTTCGCGTCCGTGGACGTGCGCACGAGCGGGTCGGCCCCCGCGGCCTGATCGCCGAAGGCGGCGGCCATGGCGGCGGAAACCATCGACTCAATCTGCCGGAGAAGCGATTGCATGAACGTTCGAAGGATAGCCCCGGATGGAGAAGCACTTGCTCAATGCTCACTGCCTGAAGCAGTGGCATACGCCGTCAGGCCCAATCCACTTTGGGCCGATCGCCCCAGAGCGAATCGAGATCGTAATAGGCCCGCTTGTCGGCGTCGAACAGGTGGATGACCACATCGACGTAGTCGACGATGATCCAGGCGCCTTCGTCGTAACCCGCAACGCCGAAGGGCTTCTCACCCGACGCTTTGCCCAGATCGGTCAGATGATCGGCTACGGCCCGGAGCTGGCGGTCGCTGGTGCCGGTGGCGATGACAAAATAATCGCAGATCGGGCTGACCCCGACGAGGTCCAGGGCGACGATGTCCTCGCAGTGATTTTCCGCGAGGAGCTTAGCACAAGCGATGGCAAACGCGCGGGCCTTGTCGGTCGGCCGGTTCGGCTTGGGACGCGGGCGCGTGGATTCGGGAATGATCTTCGTCACGCGCGGCGCGCGGGCGGGCTTGTTCGCACGGGACCGGGCGGAGCGTGGGACGCGTTTGGCCATGGTGATGAATTATCCCCGCGCCGCAGCGCAGCTTCCAGCATCCTCGTATCAGCAAGAAAGCCCCAGGCACGTGCCCGGGGCTTTCGGGTTTGCGAAACCTTCACCGACCACGTGAGCCGACGAAACCCTCGCGCTCGTTACTGCCCGAGTTTGAGCAACTCGCCGATGCGCGGGCCGTACGCCACGACGAGACCGGCGAACACGACGCTGACCATGCTCATCAGCTTGATGAGAATGTTGAGCGAGGGGCCGGAGGTATCCTTGAACGGGTCGCCGACCGTGTCGCCGACGACGCCGGCCTTGTGATCCGGCGAGCCTTTGCCATAGACGATCTCATCGTCGGACTCGGCATTCTCCGCACGGGCAGCGATGGCATCCCGGACGGCATCCGGCACGCTTTCGCGCACCTTCGAGTCCTTTTTGAAGGCCCCGGCCGAAATTTTGCCGAATGTCTCGATGTACTTCTTGGCGTTGTCCCACGCGCCGCCGGAGTTGGCCATGAACACCGCCACGGCGAATCCGCTGACCAGACCGCCCGCAAGCAGACCCATGACACCGGCGACGCCGAACACAAGACCGACCAGCACCGGCGCGATGATCGCCAGAAGCGAGGGGAAGACCATTTCCTTCTGCGCGCCGGCCGTGCTGATGGCCACGCAGCTTGCGTAGTCGGGGATCTGGCCGCCCTGGAAGTGGACCGGCGTCCGCGGCCAGTTGTCCGGATTGCGGATGTAGGCGTCGTCGTGCCCCTGACCCTTCAAGTATGCACGCATCAGGGCGAACTGGCGGCGGCACTCCAGCATCATGCGATTGGCGGCACGACCGACGGCTTTCATCGTGAGCGCACAGAACAGGAACGTGAGCAGCACGCCGGCGAAGAGGCCGCACAGGACGCGCGGGTTCATGAGCGTAATGTTGTAGAAACTCATGAACTGGTCCATCGTGGCGCGGCGCACGGGAACCACCTTGAGATGGTGTGCGCCGAGGTTCAACATGCCTTCGTAGCCGTCCTCCCGCTTACCGGGCACGTAATCCGTGGCCGTGAAACGCTGGCCTTTCTTGAGGAGGCCCTTGGACTCCATCTGCTTGATTTCCTTGTACTCGGGGCACATCAGCGCGCCGTAATTGGCGAGCTTCTTCGAGTCGCCTTCCCACTTGAGGGCAAACTTGCCGTAGCCGATGTACACCGGTGCGACGGCGGCATTCTTGTCGGCGGTACCGTCCAAAATCGAGCGCTGAACATACGTCTCGGCCTCGTGCAGCATGCCGATGCGCACTTCGTCGATGTAGGCCGCGAGCAGGGCCAGCGCGGTCAGTGCGGCCGATCCGATGGCGAAGCCCTTGCCCGTGGCGGCGGTGGTGTTGCCGAGCGAATCGAGGGCGTCGGTCCGCTGGCGAACTTCGGGCTTTTGGTGCGTCATTTCAGCGTTGCCGCCGGCGTTGTCGGCGATGGGACCGTAGGCATCGGTCGCCAGCGTGATGCCGAGGGTGGCGAGCATGCCGACCGCGGCGATGCCGACGCCGTAGAGACCGAGCATGTATTCCGTCGCGCCGCCGGCCGAGACGAAGGCCACGAGAATCGCCACGATGACGGTAAAGAGACTGGCCCAGGTGCTCTTCATGCCCTCCGCGATGCCGCCGATGATGATGGTCGCCGGACCGGTGACGGCCTGGGCGGCGAGTTCCTGGGTCGGTTTGAAATCGTAGCTTGTATAGATTTCCGTCGCTTTGCCGATGATGACGCCGGCGATCAGACCCGATGCGATGCTGCCCCAGATGCCGAGCCAGGAGGGTTGGGCGCCGCCATCGGGCACTTTCGGGAAGCTGGGACCGAGCAGATAGTAACAGACGCCCAGGGCGGCAATGAGAATGAACGCGCTGCTGCCCCAGATGCCGCGATTGAGCGCGGCCATGAGCTGGCCGAGGTTTGCATTTTCGTGCGTCTTCACCATGTAGATGCCAACGATCGACAGGAGAATGCCCACGCCCGCGAGCACCATTGGCGTGGCCAGCAGGCGCATGCCGGCGTCAAAGCCGACGGCGGACGTGTCGTCGCCGAACATGGAGACCGCCGCGGCCACGCCGAGGGCGGCCGTCGCAAGGATCGAACCCGCGTAGGATTCGTACAGATCGGCGCCCATGCCGGCCACGTCGCCGACGTTGTCGCCGACGTTGTCGGCGATGGTGGCGGGATTGCGCGAGTCATCTTCAGGGATGCCGGCTTCGACTTTGCCGACGAGGTCCGCACCGACGTCCGCCGCCTTGGTGTAGATGCCGCCGCCGACGCGTGCAAACAGGGCCTGCGTGGAGGCGCCCATGCCGAAGGTCAGCATGACAACGGTGATGGTGGTGAGGCTCATGTCGCCGCCCCAGAGTCGCAGGGCGATGAACCAGCCGGTGACGTCGAGCAGGGCAAAGCCGACAACGACGAGGCCCATGACCGATCCGGCGCGGAAGGCGACGACGAGGCCCTGATTGAGGCTCTCGCGGGCGCCGGCGGCGGTTCGGTGCGAGGCGTTGGTGGCGGTCTTCATGCCGAAGAAGCCGCACAGACCGGAGAAGAATCCGCCGGTGAGAAAGGCGAACGGCACGATCTTGTGCTGCACGCCGAGGCCGAAAGCAAGATACGAGAGCACGGCACAGAGACCGATGAACACGAAAAAGACGACTTTATATTGTCGCCGGAGGTAGGCGTAAGCGCCGTCGCGAACGAAGCCGGCGATGAGCTTCATGTTCTCGTCGCCTTCGCTCTTGCCCATGATCTCGTTGTAGAACTTGTAGGCAAAGATCAGGCCGACCAGCGAACCGGCCAAGGCAATCCACCAGATCGTCGGGATGCCGTTCAGGCCGGTGGGCGCGGCGGTTCCAGGGGCGTCCTGGCCCATCGCCGCGCCGGTGAAGGTCAGAAAGGCAACCGCGCAGGTCGCCAGCAGGGTGAACAATCGTCGTTGCGTACTCAAGGTCGGTGACTCCTAATCGGGGTTTCGTATTACTTCTTATGTCGAGATTCGAGCGAAGCTCGATTCCTGGCAGCGTGTGAAACCATCGCTCCGGGCCGATGGCGGGGGCCGCGCCACGCGCCGGTTTGTGATAACTTTCACAATCCTTCGAAGCGCGATGCCCGCCCGGTGTCGGCTTTAAGTCCTAGTGTCAAACGGAGTAACAACCCGGCAGCCGCTCGATTCAATGACCGCTCACCGGATTCTTTTGACCGCGCCGTTTCAACTCGCGAACCACTCGTCCTCTTCGACCGCTCGCGGCCAACTCCGCGCCGGTCGCTGAATGATTCAAGGGCTGGAATGATAAGGGTTTGTGTGTGAAACATTCAAGCCCTGACGCGTTGTGCGCGCCTCCCGGTTGCTAAAGTAACACTGCTCATCAGGGCCTTCAGGCTCACGAGCGGCGTAACAATAGACATGACAAGCAGTTAAGTCATATCGTATGCCGAGTTGGCGAGATGTGACACCCATTTCGGTAGGCTAGCTAGAAAGCCGGATGATTCACCCCAGGTATGGGTTTGCTGCGAGTGGTTCGGCGCGGGCGGGGAATCCGGTCACAATGCTCGAACGGCAGGAGCGGTAATGAACCGCCAAGGAATCATCGTCAAACTGGCGGGAAACGGCGAGAGAGATTGAACCATGAAACCGAGTATGCGAGCGGCGCGAGTCGTGATTCTTGCGGTGGCGGGATGGGCGTATGCGGCGTCGGGGGCGCTGGCGATTCCGCCGTCGACGAAGACCATCACAATCGAGGGGCGCGCAGCGGGCACAAGCGCCAGCGCGATGGAGCAGGCGAAGCAGGATGCGCTGCGCCGCGCGGTGGAGCAGGCCTGCGGGACGTTTATCAACTCGCAGAGCCGGGCGCAGAATTATACTTCTGTCTATGATAAGGTGATGGCCTCGGCCGCGGGCTACGTGACGGAGTTTGACGTGCTGTCGCGCCGGGTGGAGGCGGGAACGAGCATCTGTGAGGTGCGCGCGGTCGTCTCGACGGAGAGTTTCGAGAGCGAGTGGACGCGGCTGGCGCACACGATCGAGGCCGAGGGCAACCCGCGGTGCATCGTTGTGTTCATTGAAGACAACGACGTGGACGACGATCGTCCGGCGAAGGCCAACGGGGTGTCGCAATCGGTGATCGAGAGCTTTTTCCTGAACAAGGGCGTTCAGTTGATGGATCGCGGGGCTGGGGAAGAGGCGCGCGGGCGGGACCTTACGCTGGCGGCGATGAACGACGACGTGGGGAAACTGGCGGCGATGGCAGCGAGCTTCAAGGCGGATGTCGCCGTGCGGGGCAACGCGGAGGCGCGGCGTGCCGGCACGACGCAACTGGGGGGGCGCACGCTGTACAAATGGACGGCGACGATCAACGTGCGTGCGTACCACGCCGACTCGGCGCAAATGCTGATGGCAAACAGCTACACGGCGTCGCACAGCACGGTGAACTCGAACGCGGGCGGCGATGAGGCCCTGCGCAAGTGCGCCGAGGAGCAGGCGGGGGCGATCCTGCGGGACGTGGGCGAGTCGTGGCGCAAGCGGCAGCAGGTGCGGCGCATCTGTCAGATCACGCTGGAGAATTGTACGCGCAAGGAGTTCAAGCTGTTTGAAGCGGCGCTGCGCGAGGTGGACGGTGTGCAGGACGTGAAGCTGCGCGAGCTGGTGAACAACGTTTGCCAGGTCGAGGTGGATTGGTCGTACGACCTCGAGCGGCTGGTGACGCGCATCGAGGAGTTGAAAGCCGGGGGGCTTGCCTTCGAAGCATCGGAACAGACTCACGACCGGGCGACGTTCAAGATTCGCAAATGAACCGGCGGCGTATCTTCGCACTGGTCTTGGCGGCGGGGCCGAGCCGACGCATGGGTCGGCCGAAGCTGCTTCTGGAATACGGCGGAGGGACGATCCTGGAGGCCGTGCTGGACGCGGTGTTTGATTCGCCGCTGGACGGCGCGGTGATCGTGACGACGCCGGAGATCGAGGCACTGCTGCGGGATGCCGTTCCGCCGGACGTGGCTGTGGCGTTGAATCACGATGCGGACAGCAACGTGATCACATCCGTGAAGCTGGGCCTGTCCAAAGTCAAGACGCGTTATCACCTGCAAGACGACGACGGCATCGTCGTGATGCTCGGCGACATGCCGGAGATCACGTCCGTGACGGTGTCGATGTGCGCCGAGATGTATCGAATGGCCAAGCAGCCGAGGATGCTCGTGGCGACGTATCACGGCGTGCGGAGCTACCCGGTCATCGTGCCGTTTTCGCGCATGCTGGAAGTGTTCTGCTGGGATCGGCCCCGCGTGCTGGAGGAACTGTGGGAGAGGCCGGGGGCCGACGTCCGCGAGCTGCCGATCGGGTTGTGCCCGAAGCCGATCGACGTGGACACGCCGGAGGATTACGAGCGGCTGCTGGCGATTCATCGTGCCTCCGTACCGCGTGATGCCTCGCCCCCCCGGCTGCGTTTGATTCGTGACGACGAAGAGAAGGGACGCGGGACGGACCCCGCCCTGTCGAGCGGCGGCAGTCGGGCGGATGAGCGCGACGCCGCGGCAGGATTGCCGCTGGACTGGCACATCTCGGTCGCGAAGCATGATGACGAGATCGCTGCATGCTGGCCGGTGATGGCGGAGCTTCGGCCGCATGTGAACGAGACCGAGTTCGTCGCGCGGGTGCATCGTCAGGCGGCAAGCGGTTATCGGCTGGCGCGGCTGGAGGCGGCGGGCCGCGTGGTGAGTGTGGCGGGCTATCGAATCGGTGAAAATCTGTCGTGGGGTCGGCATCTGTATGTGGATGATCTCGTGACGGCGGCGGCGGCGCGGTCGAAGGGCTATGGGGAGGCGCTGTTCAACTGGCTGGTGGAGGAAGCCCGGCGAAACGAGTGCGACGCGTTGCATCTGGACAGCGGCGTGCAGCGGTTCGCGGCGCACCGGTTTTATCTCGCGATGCGGATGGATATCACGTCACACCATTTCGCGATCAAGCTCAAGTAGCTGGCGCGGCCGGTCGCGTTATTCATGCCGCAGGGCATCGATGGGGTGGAGGATTGCGGCCTTGAAGGCGGGGATGATTCCGAAGACGACGCCGACCAAGGCGGAAAAGCCCAGGGCGAGGGCGACGGCCCACCAGGGGACGACGACCTCGACCATCAGCGGGTGGCGCGTCGCAATTAGACAAATGGAGTAACCCAGGGCGACGCCGATCGCGCCGCCGACGGTGGCGAGGACGACGGCCTCGGTGAGGAATTGCGCGAGGATGTCGCGCCGCCGCGCGCCGACGCTCTTGCGCAGGCCGATCTCGCGCGTGCGTTCGGTGACCGAGACCAGCATGACGTTCATGACGCCGATGCCGCCCACGATGAGTGAGATACCGACGATGCCCGCAAGGACGCTGGTGGCGATGAGCCGAACGCGTTCAAAGTCTCGCAGAAACTCATCCTGCCGGAAGATGAGAAAGTCATTGGGTTCGCCGGGGCCAAGCCCGTGCCGTTCTCGCAGCACGCGTGTGACCTGCAACGAACATTCCTCGACGTCTTTCTCGTCGGTGCATTCGAGGGTGAACGGCATGAAATACTTGGAGAGCGGCGAGAGCTTCAGGGCCGTGGTGAACGGGATGAGAATGAGGTCGTCCTGCTTGTCGCCGAACATGGAGCCTTTGAGTTCGAGCAGGCCGACGACACGGAAGCGCATGCTGTTGAGGAAGATGTGATCGCCGACGATGCGTTCGTCGCACTCCAGCCGCTTGAGCACGTCGCGTCCGAGGACGCAGACGTATTGCCCGTGATCGACCTCGAGCGGGCTGAAGAACCGCCCGGCGTCGGTGTAGAAACGGCGGATCGACTGAAACTCCTCCGTCGCGCCGCGCATTTTGACATCGGTTAGACGGCGGCGGCCGTACTCGACGGTCGCGGCGGAGAAGACGAGCGGCGAGATGCGGCGAACCTTATCGCAGCGCATGGCGACTTCGCGCACGTCGCCGACATCGAGCAGAACCCGGCCCATAAACATGCCGCGTTCGGCGTGGGGGTCGTAGGGAAAGACAAACATCATGTTGGTGCCGAAGTTGCGGAGCGTACTGGTCATGTAGTCGCCGAAGCCCTGCACCATGGAGACGACGGTGATGGTGCTGGTGACGGCGATGATGATGCCGAGCGTGGTAAGAAAAGCGCGGGCCTTGTTGGCCCAGATCTGGGCGAGAGCGGTGAGGAGGTTCTGCCAATGGCGTTCACCGGAAGCGCCGAGGCGATCCAGCAGACCGGCCTGATCTGCGGCGGACCGGCGGGTCGGTGCGAGGGTCGAAGGCCGGGCGTGGAGGGTCGTCATGCGCTTACTCGTGCCTCAACGCATCAATGGGGTGAAGGATGGCGGCTTTGAACGCGGGGATGATGCCGAAAAGAATCCCCGCGCCGGCGGAGAAGACCAGGGCCAGCGCGACGGACCAGAGCGGCACGGATAGATCGACCATGCTTGGGTGCATGCCGGCGATGAACGCGATGCCGTAGCCGATGGCGATGCCGACCGCGCCGCCGATGGTGCTAAGCACGACGGCCTCGATGAGGAATTGCAGGAGGATGTCGCGGCGGCGGCCGCCGACGCTCTTGCGCAGGCCGATCTCGCGCGTGCGCTCGGTGACGGAGACGAGCATGACGTTCATGATGCCGATTCCGCCGACGAGGAGTGAAATGCTGACGATGCCTGCGAGGACGGCGGAGGTGATGTTGCGGATCTTGGTGAACTCGCGCAGGGCCTGATCCTGGCGCTCGATCTCGAAATCGTCTGGCTGGCCGGGTCGCAGGCGGTGGCGCTGACGGAGAATGCGCTTGATCTGTGCCTCGACGGCGTCGATTTTGTCTTCGCCGCTGGCCTCGGCGAGAAAGCGAATGAGATCGCGCTGTTCGGGAAACATGTCGAGCATGGTTGAGTACGGGATCATGACGGTGAGATCCTGATCGTCGCCCATGAAGCTGCCCTTGGCTTCGAGGATGCCGACGACGCGGAAGCGGCGATCGGCGATTTTGATGCTGCCGCCTTCGATGCTCTCATCGAGGTCGAGTCGCTTGAGGACGTTTCGCCCGACGACGCATACGTCACTGGCGCGGTCGACGTCGATCGGCCCGAAGAAACGGCCGCGATCGACGTAGTAGTTTCGAATGACCTGGTAATCCTGTGTGACCCCGCGCAGTGGGATGCCGGTGACTTCGGCCTTGCCGCAGGAGACGCCGACTTCGCCGTAGAGGAATGGTGTGAGGCGTTTCAGGTCTTCGCAATTGACGCGAACAGCGTTGACGTCATCGAGTGTGAGGCGGACCTGGTTGGTTCCGGTGATTCGCTGTTCCCAACGCACGTCGGGACTGACGATCATGTATTGGGTGCCGTAGCCGCGCAACATGCTGGTCATGTAATCGCCGAATCCCTGGACGAAGGTGACCACCACGATGATGGCGGTGACGGCGATGATGATGCCGAGCGTGGTCAGGAGGCTGCGGCCTTTGTTCGCCCAGATTTGTGTGAGCGCGGTGAGGACGCCCTGCAAGGAGCGGTTCACGAACGCTCCTGCCAGCAGCGTGGCCCGGACGAGGCGTGACCGGTGCGGCGCTTCTGACGCGTCGCGCACGTGCGGGCCGGATGGCGGCGCATGCGGTGGATGGTGCGACATGGTCATGCCCTCGCCGCGGCGCCGGAATGGAAATGCGCGGAGCATGAGTCGATAACGCGGCCGGTCTGTTGATCGGAAGCAATCAAGCCATCGCGGAGCGTGATGATGCGTTTGCATCGCGCGGCGATGTCGGCTTCGTGGGTGACGATGATGATGGTCTGCCCGGCCAGGTAGAGTCGGTCAAAGATGGCCATGATTTCGTCGCCGGTGACGGTGTCGAGGTTTCCGGTGGGTTCGTCTGCGAGAATGATGTCGGGCTGCTGGGCAAGGGCGCGAGCGATGGCGACGCGTTGCTTCTGGCCGCCGGAGAGCTGATTGGGCCGATGCTTGGCGCGGTCTTCGAGGCCGACGAGCCGCAGGGCGTCCATGGCGCGTTGCCGCCGCCGGGGGACCATGGCGTACATGAGCGGGAGCTGCACGTTCTTCAGGGCGGTGGTGCGCGGCAGCAGCTCGAAATTCTGGAAGACGAAGCCGATCTGTCGACCGCGGATGCGCGCGAGGCCGGACTGGGAGAGGCGCGAGACGTCGCGGCCGTTGAGGAAGTAATTGCCGCGCGTGGGGATGTCGAGGCAGCCGAGGATATTCATCAGGGTGCTTTTGCCCGAGCCGCTTGGCCCCATGATGGCGACGTACTCATTTTCGCCGATGGTGAGCGTGACGCCGCGCAGGGCGTGGACCAGCTCGGTGCCGACGCGGTAGACCTTTTCAAGGTCGCGCAGCTCGATCAAGGCGCTGGGGTCGTTCAGTTGAAGTGATTCCATTCGCTGGGATCCCGGATGCATGCGCCGCGCCGCAAGGGCATCAACCCTGCCGGGCGGCGGCGGCCGACGCGCTTTGTTCGGAAGAGGTCTTGTCGTCCTTGTCTGCTACGTGTGTCTTGGTTTCCGGCAACGGTTCCGATTCGGCGAGCTTCTTTTTCTCCTCCTCCGGAAGCGAGACCTTGCGGCCTTCCTTGAGTTGGTCGAGGCTGCGATAGGGCCCGGTGATCACCACGTCAGTCGGTTTGATGCCGGCGACCAGTTCGACGCGTCGCGTGTCGGCGATGCCCGGCTCGACGAAGCGGACGCGGGCCAGTTCGCCGTCGAGAACGTATACCACTTTCAAGTACTGGGCGGCCCGCGCGCGGTCGGAGAGATCCGTCTTGGCCTGCTTGGCGTCGTACTCCTTCACGAGTTCGGGCGGAAGTTCCTTCCGCATGCGGTGGACGATGGCCTCGACAGGAATCGTGATCGCGTCGGCTTTGTGGTCAACTTCGATCTCGACGTTGGCCGTCATGCCGGGGCGGATGCGCTGGTCGTTCGAGAGAATCTCGCAAATCGTCTCGAAGGTGACCACGTCCCGGCCTTGCTGCTTGGTGCTCTTCGCGGCGACGCGCAGGACTCTGGCCGGCACGGGGTTCTCCTGATCGGCCTGAAGATAGACGCGGGCCTTTTGCCCCTCCTTGACAAGCGGCACGTCCACTTCGTCGACGCGCGCTCGGACCTGCATGCGCGACAGATCGCTGATGGTCATGATGACCGTGCCCGGGTTGTTCATCGTGCCGGTGACGACGACTTCGCCGATCTTCGCGTCCAGCCGCGAGACGACGCCATCGATCGGCGAGCGGATCACGGTGCGATCCAGATCGTCTTTCACGCGCTTCAGGGCGGCCTGGGCTTCGAGCATTTCCTGTTTGCGCATTTCGCAGAGCGCACGGGTCTTTTTCAGGATCGTGCTGTAGTCATGCCGCTCCTTGTCGCTGGTGGCCTCGGCCTCGGCCAGCCGCAATTGCCAGCGGTAGTCGCGCTCGGCTTTCTCCAGTTCGGCTTCGGAGTCGATCATCGCCGCCTGGAGCCGGGCGATGCGCGCTTCGCACGATTGCACCTCGGCCCGGAGCAGGTCTTCCTTCAGCCGGCAGAGCAGGTCGCCCTTCTTGACGACCGTTCCTTCTTCCACGGGCATCTCTTCGATCTTCGCGACGATCTCGGAGCTGACTTCCACTTCCAGCGTCGCTTCCACGTCGCCCGGTGCCTGCACGAGGCGCGTGATGTCCTGCTTGACCGGCCGCGTCGCGAACACGGTCAACGGAATCTCCTCGGCGACGTTGATCAGCGGTTTGTCATCGGCGCCGCGGCGGAAGCTGCCCAGTGCGAAGACGCCGCCGACCACGCCGACGATGACCAGAAGCGTTGCGTATTTCCTCATGGAATAACCTTTCTTCCGATCAGGCCGTCATCATCGCGCCGGCCGTCCGCAAGGCCGCGCCCAGCACGAACAAGGTGATGCAGGCCGCAAGGGCCGCTCGGCGCGAAAGCTGTTGCGTTGCGGTAACACCAATATAGACAACAATCCAATACCAGATGACCATTGGATCGATCCCGGCCAGGTACGGCGCCTTGCCCGCCGGGAGCAGCATGTCCAGCGAGGTGCCCACCTGGGTCGTGCGATAGGCCAGCATCATCAGCAGTTGCAGCACTTCCCCCGCGAGATCGATGAACCCGGCGAAGACGCAGATGTTCATCAGCGTGTGATACTCCGGTTTGCGACCCGTCAGGGCGACGGTGGCGAAGAGCATCGACGAGACGAACAGGATCGAAACGAGCAGCGAGACCGGGGTCGCGACGATGGCTTTCAATCGACCGACGAGCTTCATGAACTCGCCATTCTTGCGGACGCTGTCCATCTCATCGCGCAGGGCGACGCGGTCCACCAGATCGCGCTGCGCCGATTCCAGGACGGCCAGCTCGCGCTCGGTCTGCTGATCCACGACGCGATCGACCAGCCCGGTCTGCACGCGCAGGTAGCCGACGAGGGTCACGAAGATAAGCAGGACGGCAAGCGTCCATGCGTACGTCGCGGTGTCCTCGACCCGGCGGAAGAGCGCCGCGGGCGCAGCAAAAACCAGCGGGGCGTCGGCCAGCCCGGGTCGGCGGGATTCCTCATGACCTGTAACTTCAGCTAGTTCCAAGTTTTAGCGATGCTCCACCGGTCGGCCGAACGGGGCCGCCACTCAACACAACGGAATCCGGACACTCTTACTTCGCGGTCAAGCGTCATTTATTTGAAGCCGTCCCCCCGAAAGTTACCCCATAAGCTGTGCAGGCGATGCGTGGAATCAAAAGAACGCCTTGGCGAGCTTGAGGATTCCCTGTTTCCACGGGACGCGATGGCTGACGCCGCTGGCGCCCTGGAACTTGTGAAGGTTGGCGAGGTACCAGCGGTAGTTTCTCACGAGGGCGTCCTTGTTGGAGTACCTGGGCTTGAACCCCAGGACACGCTCGGCTTTTTCGATTGAGACAAAAGAATCTTTAGAGGCCGTCTCGTACACCCATTTGTACAGGGGCGACAACCGGAGCAATTCGAGCACGCGCAGCGTCCAGATCATCGGCGCGGCTGGGAAACCGCGAATCTTCTTGCCGAATCCGGCGGCGTCCAGCACGGCCTGATAATCCTCACCCATGGTCGTGAACTCTTTCGCGCCGATGTTGAACACGTCGTTCACGCGTTGTTTGTCGAGCGTGAGGCACAGATGAATCGCGTCGCACAAGTCCTCCACGTCGAGCAACTGGTAGCGGTTCTTGCCGTTTCCGATCATCGGGAAGCCGCGGCCGTCCTTGGCCCAGTCATAAAACAGGGCGAAGACGCCGAGCCGCTCGGGACCGATGAAGGACTTGGGGCGGATGATGGGGATACAAAGCCCCTTTGCGCGGAATTCGAGGCAGACCTGTTCGGCTTTGACTTTCGCCTCGCCGTAGGGGCCGACGCCGTATTGACGGTCGTCTTCGCGCAGCGGGTGGTGATCCGGGATGCCGTATACAGCGGTGGAAGAGATGTGCACGGCGCGATCGACGCCGGCGTCCAACGCGGCCTGCATGACGTTGCGCGTGCCGTCGATGTCGGTCGTGAAAATGTCCTGCCTGGAGTAGAGCGGCAGGGCGGCGGCGCAGTGGACGACGAGCGTGCAGCCCGCGATGGCCTCGCGCACGTCCGAAAGATTGCGAATATCGCCGCGGACCTCGCGGATGCGCGGCAGGGCGTCGGGATAGTCAAACGGGGCGAAGTCAAGCGACGTGATTTCGTAGCCGCGTTCGAGCAGGTAGCGGATCAGATTGATGCCGAGGAATCCCGCGCCGCCCGTGACGAGAACGCGGGTTTTGGGAGACGACGAATTTGCGGTTGCCGGGTCGGTCATGGCGTGGATGAGTTGTGCAAGGCTTTGGCGATGTACAAGGCGCGCAATGGTATCGCGCGGTGGCGGAAAACGCCACGGTGACGCAGATCAGTAAAGCAGCCACCAGAGAAACGCGATGAAAAGCGCGGTGGCCGCAGCACCGGCGACGGCGAAGATCGCTTCGCGCGACAACCAGCGTCGTGAGTGCGTGGATTGGGCGGCGTCAAGCAGCAGGGTGATGTCCTGACCGCTAGGAGCCAGCGCGCGGAGCAAGTCCGCTGCGAGGGCGTCGGCGGACTGATAGCGATCGGCCGGATCGGCCTGAAGACACTGCACGATCGCATCGCGCAGGCGTGGCGGCCAACCGGGGGGCAGGTCGGCGGCGCGAATGCTCTTCGCCTTGGCCTGCATACGGACCATGGCGCTGCGCGTGGCAGCGCGAACGAGCCGTTGCTTGGTGAGCGCGTAATAGGCGACGAGCCCCAGACCGTAGATGTCGCTGGCGGGTGTCGCCTTTTCGCCGCGCGCGACTTCGGGGCTGATCCATCCCGGTGTCCCGAGGGCTTTCTCCGAAAGTTCGGCAACGCCTTCAACGGTGGAGAGATCGGCCAGTCCGAAGTCGGTGACTTTTACCTGGCCGCGCCGGTCGATCATGATGTTTCCGGGTTTCACGTCACGATGGACAACGCCGAGCGCGTGGCCGGCGGCGAGAGCGCGGGCGGCGTGCGCGATGATGTAGATCGCCTGATTGGCCGGCAACGGTCCGGCGGACTCGACCAGGTGGCCGAGCGTGACGCCCTGCACGTGTTCCATCACGAAGTAGTACAGTCCGTCCTGTTGATCGACTTCGTGAATGGTGACGATGTTGGGGTGTTGCAGCTTGGCGGCGATGCGCGCTTCCTGAAGGAACATTCGCAGGCCGATCGATTCGCGCGTGGTCTCCATGCGGCGTGGCAGCATCTTGATTGCCACGACGCGGTCGAGGGTCGGATCGACGGCTTCGTAGACATTGCCCATGGCTCCCTGGCCGAGTACGGATTTGATGCGGTATTTTCCGAGCGTGCGTCCGACCCACTCGCCAGGCGGCGCCTGGGGCGTCGGGAGGAGGTCCCTGACGAGTCCCGCGACGGTCGAGGCGTGATCCGCGGCGTTCAGGACGGTGGAGCCGATCTGCTGCCAGGGCGCGGCGGCCTGTTCGAGGGCACCGGTAATTTCCTGAATTGTCTTGGATGTATCACGCCAGACGTGCCCGCAGTGTCGGCACTTGATGCGCCGGCCGACGACGTTGCGTGTGGGGACGTAGCGAGCCTTGCATTGCGGACAGATCAGTCGGCGGGGTCCGGAGGATTGAGGTGATGACGACGCGTCGGTCATGTCGGTGCCAAGTCGATTGCTCCCTCCATCGGGTCGCGGTGGCCGGCGCGAGCATTCATGCTCGCGCCGCGGCACCGTGAAGTATATCGGGATCAGGAGAGATTGCTTCGTGGGGCGATTTGTTATGATGGGACGGCTATGAACCGACCGCAGCAACCGCCGGACGCAGGCAACCTCGATGCCTGGCGCGAGTTCGCGCTGGCGTACCTTCGCACGCAATGGCCGAACGACGCGCCCAGCACACTGGAATCGCCGACGGTATTCCCGCGATCACCGCTGGAGGGCGAGGGGGCCGTGGCGATTTTTCCGTTTGCGACGGCGCGCGCGGCGGCGGGGGGCGATCCGCGCATGTACGTGGTCGTCGGGGAGACGGAACCGAATTACTACCCGGCCTATGGCTTGCCCGTCGACGATGCGTTCAGCCTGCATCTTGGCACGCGGTTCATGCTGGTGATGGGCGTCGGGCAGCATGAATCGGGGACATCGGAGGAGTACGACGCCGTGGACGATGCGCGGCGGATCGTGTCGCGGGTGTCGAGCACCGCACCGGTGGAGGACGTTCGAATCGCGGCGCAGTTCAATGTGGAAGAACAGATTCACTCGGTGCTGAAGGCACGCGTCGCGGGGCGCGAGGTGTACATCCTGGGGCGCGATGCGCCGATGGGGTTCGTGGAGCGCGCCGATCTGCCGGCGCCGGTCGCCTATCGCCTGCACCTGGGTCGCGTGCTGCGGGCGGAACCGGATCCGGACGGCGTCATCGCGTCCGGCTGATCATGGTGGAGGCGGTTGTCTTGATACCGCGGAGCGTGCTGGCCAAAGCGTCGGGGTTCGGGGCGTACTGCATCGCCACGTCCATGTAAACCAGCTCGGACTGCACGAGCCGGGCGAGCGAACTGGTGAAGGAATGCATGCCTTCCTTCTCGCTGCCGGCGATGAGCGCGGGGATGTCCTGATCCTGCTCTTTGCGAATGATGTCCTTGCAGGTGGAGGTGTTGAGCAACACCTCGGTGGCGGGGACGAGCGCGCCTTCGGTGGTGCCGGGCAGCAGCCGCTGCACGCAGATGCCGCGCAGGGCGTTGGCCAGCGCGCCGCGGACGAATTCGTGCTCGGCGCGAGGGAAAAATTCGAGGATGCGCGAGAACGCCTGCATCGCATCGGCGCTGTGAAGGCTGCCGAAGACGAGGTGGCCGGTTTCGGCGGCCTGGAGGGCGGCGGTCATGGTGAATTTGTCGCGCATTTCACCGATGAAGATCGTGTCGGGGTCCTGTCGCACGATGTACTTCAATCCCTCGCCGTAGTTGGAGATGTCGATTCCGATTTCGCGCTGGGAGATGATCGACTTCTTGGGCTTGAAGACGAACTCGACCGGGTCTTCGATCGTGACAATGTTTTCGGATCGCGTGGAGTTGATGTGTTCGATCATGGCGGCGAGCGTCGTGCTCTTTCCCGAGCCGGTGACGCCCGCGACGATGATGATGCCGTCGTTGGAGCGGTCGATGAGCTGCCCGTAGATCGGCGGCAGGTGAAGCTGTTCGTAACTGGGAATGACGGAGTTCACGCGCCGAATGGCGGCGTTCATCTTCGTGCCTGCGCGAAAAATGTTGACGCGGAACCGGTCGCCATCGGGAAGATCGCAGGAAAAGTCCAGATCGCCATGTTCGTCGTAGTACGACCGGCGCGTGGGAGGGATGATCGGCGTCAAGCAGGCGTCGATCTCCTCGCCGGTCATGGGCGGCATCTTGACGGCGCGGAGATGCCCGCCGACGCGATAGGTTGGCGGCAGACCGGCCTTGAGGTGCAGGTCCGATGCACCGGTGGTCTTCATCGCGCCCAGCAACTGGTGAATGCTGACCGGTCCCGCCATGGGTTCAAACCTCCCTCCAGACAATTCTAAGTGAAGCCGCGATGAGCATCCATCTGTGGCACCGGCGTCTCGCCTGTGATTCACCCGCCGCGGCGGGTGCCACACCCGATGAATCATTCCGCGGCTCCACTTAGTTCGCGCAACTCGACGGCAGCACGTTGAGCGATCGACGCGAGGCCGGCGGGGTGCCGGCCGCACCGATGCGATCTGCGGTTTCCGCCGCTTCGGCGAGATCGCCGTGCATCGTGTGCGGGGTGACGGCCGTGACGCGCACCGGCACGATGCGACCGATCAGCTCGGCGCGGCCGCTGAAGACGACAATCTGATCGCCGGAAGTTCGCCCGACGAGCTGGCCAGCGAAAACGGCGCGGCGGTCATCGTGCGCGGCGATTTCGCGGCCTCGGTCCTGCTCGGATTCCTGCGCCTGAATGGCGCGTTTGCTGGGGCCTTCGACGAGTACGTCGACGACGCGGTCGATCATGGCGCGATGGTTGGCGAGGCTGATGTCGGCCTGTACGGCGAGCATGTCGTTATTTCGGCGGCGTTTGACGGCTTCGGGCACGTCGTCGGGCAGGCGGTCGTGGGCCGTCGTGCCCGGTCGCGTCGAGTACTTGAATATGTAGCAATTTTTATACTTGCAACGTCGAAGCAGATCGAGGCTGGCGGCGAAATCGGCCTCGGTCTCGCCGGAGAAGCCGACGATCATGTCGCCGGAGATGCAGACATCGGGCATGGCCGCCCGGGCGCGGTCGATGAAGGCGAGATACTGCTCAACGGTGTAGCCGCGGTTCATGCGCTTCAGCACGGGGTTGCTGCCGCTCTGCGCGGGGACGTGCAGGTAGCGGCAGATGCGTGGCGACTCGGCCATGACCTGGAGGGCTTCGTCGGTGAAATCGCGCGGGTAGCTGGTGACGAATCGCAGCCGCGGCAGTTCGGGCACCTCGTCGTGCACGCGCCGCAGCAGGGCCGCGAACGAGGTCTCGCGCCCGGCGTCGTCGATGTGGTGATAATGATTGACCGTCTGCCCCAGGAGCGTCACTTCCATGACACCTGCCGCGGCGAGGCGGCGCACCTCGTCCACGATCTGATCGGCCGGTCGATGGACCTCCGGCCCGCGCGTGTACGGAACGACGCAGAAGGTGCAGTACTTGTTGCACCCGCGCGTGATGCGCACATAGGCCTGGTGCCGGCCGACGACGCGCGGCATGGCGACGTGCGGCTCCAGACCCAGCGCACGGCCCGAATCCAGCGCTTCGAGATCGTCGTGCTGCGCCAGCGTATGGACCGGCGTCGAAAGATCACGCAATCGGCCCGAGAGCGCCACGGCGCGCTTGCGCCGCGTTTGCACGTCGGCTATCAAAGCCGGCAAACGGTGCAACTCCGATGGGCCGCAGAGGATGTCCACCATCGGCGCGCGCTCGAGCAGGCGCTCGCCGTCGCGCTCGGCCATGCAGCCGATGACGGCGACGATCTGATCGGGGTTTCGCCCGCGGCTGCGTTTGAGCTGACCCAGGCGCGACCAGACTTTGTCCTCCGCGTGTTGACGCACCGAGCAGGTGTTGATGATCACCACGTCGGCGCGGTGGAGATCGCCGGTCGGCTCGTAGCCGGTCGCGCGGAGCGAGCCGAAGACCAGCTCGCTGTCCAGCACGTTCATCTGGCAGCCCATCGTCTCGAGGTAAATGGTCGGGCGCGGGGTCATGGCTGGCTGGCCCCCGCGCGCGGCGATGAACTCGATGTCGTCGCTTGCGTCGTTGAAGAACGCGAGATGGCATCGAGGCGCTTCGTCGCGGCGTCGCGCAGGTTTTTCGGCGTGGACGGGTGCGCGACGCATTCGCGGTAAAGCTCCTCGGCCTTCGCCGGGCGCGTGAGCGCTTCATACGCCTTGGCCGCCCAATAGAGCGCCGCGCCCACATTCGCGCTGTCCGGCGTCAGGATCACTAACCGCATGGCCGTCAGACCTGCGCGGGCAGCCTGATCGCGCGCCAGCGCCAGTTCGCATTCAAAGAGCTGCCACGCTTCGCGCTCGGCTTGAAGGCGAATGCGCAGACCGGCCTTGAGCAGGGCCTCGGCACGATCGTAGCGTTTCTCGCGCAGGGCGGTGCGGGCCTGTTGCCGCAGGTTGGCCGATTCTTTCGCGGAAGCCGGCGTTTGTATGATCGGCGGCGCGGCGCGCGATCGCGGCGCGGTCGGCGCGCTCTGGAACGCGGTCGCGTGCGCGGCGAGCACCACGACGAACACGGCCATCGACCATGAGAAGGAGGTTCTCACCCGATTATGGTAACTTGCCACGGTGGAGCGGGTCAACGCGGGCGCGAGTTGAGGCGCGATAACCGGCCGCTTAGCATCCATACACCATGCGAATTCGACCGGCACCATTCCGGAAACGACGGGGCGCCTTATCGATCATCCTGGGTGTGGTCTGGCTGATCGCGGCGTCAGGCTGCCATGAGCCGCGCCATCAGTACGGCGTGATGCCGCGGGATGGCGAGGAGCTGCCGATTCTCGATCTCGTGACGGGCACCCATTCGCACGAGACGCAGGCGATGCAGGTCGTGATTCGTGATGCGCCGACGCTGGCCCAGATGCCGATCGTCGATGTGCCGGTGGACTTCGCGTCGCAGATGCTGCTCGTGGTGACGCTGGGGCGCGTCACGTCGGACCAGTATCTCGTGACGATTGATCGCGTCTGGCGCGAGGGGGGCAGGCTGCGCGTGAAGACGACTGTGCAGACGCCGCCGCCGGGCGCGCCAGTCGCGATGGCCAGCCCGTATTGCATCGCCGTGGTACCGCGTTGTGACTTGAATGTGGCAGGATTCTCGACGCGGCCGCCGACGCGAACGCGCTCGTGGGAGCAAAGCACGCCGCCGGAGAAACTGGGCGGTTAGAGTTTCGTCACCTGGGTGTCGTTGTCCACGACCAATTCGATCAGCTCGCCGTCGTCCCGCTTGAGACGGAGGCGATGAAGCCAGAGCTTGTCGTGCTTGCCGTGCGCGAACCACGAGCCGGTCGGCTTGTCGCGCACGGCCTGCACCGTGCCCTCGATCTGGGTCTGCCACGCGCCTTCGCGCGTGCGGATGGTCTGCGTGATGCGCACGCGATCGTTCGGCTTGATTTCATTCATCGTGACCATGGGAAACTCTCACATCGCCTTGATCGCTCCACCTGCGGCTTGCTGTTCCGCGGGAGGAAGGCGACCACGGCTCAAATGGTAACAGGCGGGCACGACCGCGGCCACGCATCGCGCTGGTCGAAGCCGCTTGCTTGACCTGCTTCACGCTTCGCGCAAGAATGCGGAGGTTCGGGGCCACGCCTCGCGGTCCTGCGAACCATTCGGAAACCCAGCGCCGCGATGTCCACGCCCGCCGTCAGCGTCATCATACCGACCTTTGAACGGGCGGACCTCCTCGTCGAGGCGCTGGACAGCGTCGCCGCACAAACTTTTACCAACTACGAAGTCATTGTCATCGACGACGGTTCCACGGAGGACATCGCCGGACGAGTCCGGGATCACTCCACGCGCCCGCGCGTGATTCGCCAGCCACACGCCGGACCGGGCACGGCGCGCAATCGCGGCATGGCCGAGGCACGCGCCCCGATGGTTGCCTTCCTCGATAGCGACGACCTGTGGCTGCCGACCAAGCTTGAGCGCTTCATGGCGGCGCTGGCGACGCCCGGCGTCCCGCGCATCTGGTACGGTCCGATGAGCCCGATCGACGCGCGGCGGCAGCCGGTTCGCGGCCGCACGAAGGATTGCTTCGAGGGCGACATCACCGAGCGGTTGTTCTGTAAGAGTTTCGTGCACGTGCCGACCGTCGTGTGCGACCGCGCGCTGCTCATCGACGCGGGCGGGTTTGAGGAATCGCTGCCGGTTTGCGAGGACTACGATCTGTGGCTGCGCGTGTCGGCGGCGCAGCGGTTCGGGCTGATCCCCGAGCCGCTGGCGCTGCGACGATTGCACGACGGGCGATTGAGCAAATCAGACATGAGTCGAAATGTCGCTGTGAAGGCACGGATGCTGGAGCGGTTTTATCGCTCGCCGTTGGGGGCGAAAAAGCTTAATCGCGGCATTGCCGAGGCGAGGCTGGCGCGGGTCTATCTGGCGGCGGGACGAGCGGCGTTCTTCACGGCGAACTATTTCGATGCGGCGGCGCTGTGCGCCAAGGCCCGCGAGTTCGGCGGTTCGCCGCTGCGCGCGGGGCCGATCCGTTTCCTGTCACGCGTGTTGGGAAGGGTCATCGGGAACTCCGCGATCACCGCGCGAACAACTCATGCCGATTCCATGTGTACGAAACCGGCGGATTGCAATCCCTCGTCCACCAGCGTCAGATGAATGCTGTACGATGATGTCCCGCACGCGTCACTCGATCATCAAGAACTCTTTCATGTGCTTGTCGTACATCTCCTGCGCCGCCGGGTCGAACATCGGCAGCCGCAGCTCATTAATCACCTTCGTCCCCATGCCGACCCATTCCTTCCAGCATTTCGCGCACACCGTCGCGTGAATCTGTTCGCCCAGCGGGCCTTTGAACGGCCGTCGTTCCATCTTCGGGCCCGGCGCACCGCAGCGCCGACAGGAGAAACCTTCGGTCGCCGCGATGGTGCTTCCCTCGCCGGATTCCGCGCGTTTCTCCGTGACCGTCGGCACCTCCGCGCCGATCGACGTGAGCAATTCGGCCATCGCCTTCATGGGCATGAGGTCGCCCTTGCGATGGGCGATGCGGTAGCCGTTGGTCAGCGTCTGGATCGCGAGGTCCCTGTGGCCCGTGGCGATCTGCACGCGACCGAGCATCTCGTAGGCCTTGGAATGCTGGCTGTTCACCGCGAGCACGCGCTGAAAGCACGGTCCCGCGTCCATCGCGCGCCCGGCATCGAGCAGCGCCGTGCCGAGGCTGAACTGGGCCATGTCGTCGTTGGGATTCTGCTCGACGAGTTTTTGAAATTGAGCGATCTTCGCGTCGTCCGCCATGGTGAAAGCTCCCGTTGCAATCGCGTCGGATGATTTGTCGGGGATTGTAGCGGCATGGGTTGCAACGGGCGAGCAATCCGATCCCGAAGCGCCAGCGACCGGTTGAGCATTGCGCAAACTCCTAAAACCGGGCGCTTGCGCTTCCGGCTCGGATCGCGGCGTCACGCGAAATCCGACAGTTGCTCCACCGTCGGCGGCGGGATCGGGCTGCACCACGTGCGCCATTATATGGGCAAACACCGCCAATCCCCGCAGTCACCGCTAAGTGGAGCCGCAGAATGATTCATAGGGTGTGGCACCGGCGTCCCGCCGGTGAATCACAGGCGAGACGCCTGTGCCACAGGTGAATGCTCATCGCGGCTTCACTTAGTCTGGCCGACGCGCCCGCGCTATGGTAAATTACACCGCTCGGACTGACCAGGACACAATCACCGAACCCCAGGAGGACGCGCCATGACCGCCACCGCAGCCGCCCCTATCAAGCCCGATGTCGAGATCAAGTATACCCAGTGCCTCATTGACGGCCAATGGGTGCCCGCCGCGAGCGGCAAGACGTTTGAGACGATCAACCCGGCGACCGGCGATGTGCTGGCGCAGGTGGCCGAAGGCGACAAGGCCGATGTGGACAAGGCCGTGAAAGCGGCACGGCGAGCCTTCGAGGAAGGCCCGTGGCGGAAGATGTCGGCGTCGGAGCGCGGGCGGCTGATGTACAAGCTGGCCGACCTGATCGAGAAGAACAAGGAGACCCTGGCGAAGCTGGAGACACTGGACAACGGCAAGCCGATCCGCGACTCGCTGAACGCCGACGTGCCGTTGACCGTCGCGTGCTATCGCTACTACGCGGGCTGGGCCGACAAGAACCACGGCAAGACGATCCCGATCAACAACGTCGGGCCGAATCAGTTTTTCTGCTACACGCGGCACGAGCCGGTCGGCGTCTGCGGGCAGATCATCCCGTGGAACTTCCCGATGCTGATGCAGGCGTGGAAGTGGGGGCCGGCCCTGGCGATGGGCAATACGGTCATCCTCAAGCCGGCCGAGCAGACGCCGTTGAGTGCCCTGTTCGTGGCACAACTCGCGCTGGAGGCGGGCTATCCGCCGGGTGTCATCAACGTCATCCCCGGCTTCGGGCCGACGGCCGGCGGCGCGATCGCCTCGCACATGGATATCGACAAAGTGGCGTTCACCGGTTCGACCGAAGTCGGCAAGATCATCATGGAGGCGGCGGCTCGCAGCAACCTGAAGCGCGTCTCGCTGGAACTGGGCGGCAAGAGTCCCAACGTGATCTTTGCCGACGCCGACGCCGATGCAGCGATCCAAGGCGCGTACTTCGCGCTGTTTTTCAACCAGGGACAGTGCTGCTGCGCCGGGTCGCGCCTGTTCGTGGAGGAAAAGATTCACGATCAGTTCGTGGAGAAGCTCGTCGGCATCGCCAAGAGCCGCCGTGTGGGCGATCCGTTCGACATGAAGACGCACCAGGGGCCGCAGGTCAGCCGCGAGCAGTTCGATCGCGTCATGGGCTACATCGAGAAGGGCAACCAGGAAGGGGCCAAGCGCGTGGCCGGGGGCAGCCGCGTGGGCGATCGCGGTTTCTTCATCGAGCCGACGGTGTTCGACAACGTGCGTGACGACATGACGATCGCACAGGAGGAGATTTTCGGCCCGGTGCTGTGCGTCATGCCGTTCAAGGACATGGACGAGGTGATCGAGCGATCGAACCGGACGCTGTACGGCCTGGCGGCGGCGGTGTGGACGAAGGACATCGAGAAGGCCCTGCGCTACGCGAACAACGTGAAGGCCGGCACGGTGTGGGTGAATTGCTACGACGTGTTCGACGCCGGCGCGCCGTTCGGCGGATACAAACAGTCGGGCATCGGCCGCGAGCTGGGCGAGTACGCACTGGAGCATTACACGGAAGTGAAGACGGTGACGGTGAAGGTGTGAATCGCAAAATATGAGTGAATATCGCGACGTTATTTCCGATCCAGGTGAAATCTGTGCAGCAGGCGATGCACGACGGGGCCGAAGAGCACGGCGGAGACGGTGAGGAAGACCACGCCAGAGAAGAGGGCGTAGGCGGAGGCGAAGAGCTTGCCGCCCGTTGTTTTCAGCTGATCGACCGGTCCCATGCCGCCAAGGATCATCGACGCGTTCAGGAGCGCGTCGATCCACGGCAGGCGTTCAAAGTAGTGGTAGCCGACGACGCCGATTCCCAGCGAGACGAAGACGATCCCCGCGGCCAGTGCGCCGGCGCGCAGAAGGCGGATCACAAAACGCGCGAACGGCACCAACGGCTGCGATTTGTGTTCGAACTTCAGGAATCGCGGCTTTGCGCTGTGTCCCGTTGATGCGGATAGAGTTGCATGGTCGTCGGGTGGTGTGGAGACGTGTCGAGGCACGATCGGCTCGCGTTAGGAAACTGTCTTATTTGGGGCGGCACGCGCATCCCGCCCGTGTGTTCACCCGCCGTGGGGGGCACAGGAGATTTGAGATAGTTTCCCGGCGTGTTCCTGTTTTTTCAACCGCGGCGCAGGCAGCGACGCCGAGACCGGGCGAGTGCGTCGGATGTCATCTCGGCAGTTTGCCCGATGCTCCTACCAAGCGCCCGAAGGCAGTGGCGAGGGGCAAAGCATGCGAATGGAGGCGGTGGGAATCGAACCCACGTCCCGAAGCACTTCAGGATAGGCCTCTACGTGCATAGTCGGTCGTTTGTTGTCGATTCGTTCGTCGCCGGCCGACAGGCTCCGCACGAGTCCAGCCCGACAAGTGTCTCATCAACCTGCGGCCGGGCGGCGTTTGGTTGACCAGCCTGCTAAGTGACGTCTCCCCGCCCAGCAGGTGTCAGCGGTTCGACGGGCAGCCTGTTTTAGGCAGCCATGCTCAACTGTGAGTTGGCATATAAAAGTGTGCCAGGTGTTTAACGAGGCCTCCTAGCAACCTCGGCACGCCACCTATCCGTCAACTTGCCCGGTCGAAGCCAATTCGCCCCCGGCGACAACGCCGAGTCAAACCTCGGCGAAGACGTTGCGGATCTTGAACATCCTCATTCTAGTCACTCGGACCTGGAATGTCACAACCGGCTGCCCAGCAGCGGTTCCAATTCGGCCAGGCGCTGATCCACCAGCTTGCGCGTGCGGGCCTCAAGCGTGACCCGGAGCGTCGTCGGCGAGCCGGCGCTGCGGAGATTGAACCGCCAGTCGGGATACTTCACCGTCAGCCCGTCGATGCGCTCCAGTTCGGCCTCCGGATGTGCGGCGGTGACGGCCTGGATGACCTGACCGGGATCGCTGCAATGGAAGAGGATTTCCCCGGAGGAGCGGCTGCGCATCAACGGACGAGCAAGTGAGGCAAGGCTGCGCTCGCCGGATGAAAGCAGGTTGAGCAGCTCAATGATCGCGAAGAGGGGGGACTCGGCGCAGGCGGCATCGCGGAAGTAGAACCGGCCGTCGAGGTCGGCGCCAAAGACCGCGCCGGCGTCGGCCATGCGCTTGCGGAGGTACGACGGTCCGACGCGTTCGCGGTGCACCGCGCCGCCGGCCTGCGTGATCTCCTCGATCGCGGCAGAATTGAACCGGTGATCGAACACGAAGACATCGCCTGCGCGGCGCTGGAGCATGTCGCGCGCGATCAGCGCGGCGACGACATCGCAGTTGATCGGCGCGGCCTTGTCGTCGAGAAAGGCGCAAAGCGAGCCGTCGGGGCTGAAGGCGACAGCGAAATCGGCGGCCTCGGCCCTGGCGCATTTTCGCAAGGCGGTGAGGGCCATGGGATTCGTGGGATTCGGGTCGCGGGCGAATGGTTCCGCGGGCGTGTCGTTCAGGGCGACGAGCCGCAGGTTACGCACCCCGGTCAGCGCATCGACCATGCGCCGGCCCATGACGCCGTTGCATGCATCGAATACGACGATCGTCTTTTTTTTCAGGACCGCGCCGCCGCGAAACCGTGCCCGGATCGCCGCGTGGTACACGTCCGTGAGATCGCGCGATTCGCAGCGGGCCGACGCGCCGGTGACATGACGCGGGACGCGCGAAGCGATATCGCGAATGCCGGTCAGGCCGGTGTCGGCACTGATGGGCATGGCCCGCGCGCCGCAGATGACAAATCCATGCCTGCCGGCCGGCTCGCATCCGCCCGTGGCGTAAACGCCGCCTCCTGCTCCGAGGTGGAGTACGGCGAAGGTGAGCATCGGCGCGTCGACGCAGCCAAGATGAAGGACGTCCATGCCGGTGCTGTGCACGCCCTCGATGAAGGCGTCGAGGAGCACGGCGCTGTGCGGGCGGGCGTCGTGCGCGACGATGAGCGCGCGGGCGTTGGGGTCGGAGCGGTCCATCGCGCGGAGCCGGCTTTGCAGATACTGGGCCGTGGCGTGCCCGATACGCCAGGCGAAGTCGGTGGTGAACGGCATCGGGGCCGTGCCGACGATGTCGTGTGTGCGGAAGAGGTCTTCGACGCGAGGCTGGGGAGCGGCCGGCGCGACCGGGGAAACCGATTTGGATGTCAGGGACGCCCCCGCGGTGGCGGCACCGGCAGTGATCGACGAGGCGGGCGCGGGGGCTTCGTCGTCGTTAAATTGACACCCGTGGCATTTTGGGTAATTGGTCCGGCGGCGTCCCCGGCAGATCGCGTTGGAAAGCTTGAATGGCTCCTCGCCGGGGCAATAGCGATAGTAATCGGAGGTGGATTGAGCGCCGGCCATGATGCGCGCATTCTAATGACCGGGCGAGGGCGTGGCCACCCGGCGCGCGGCGGCGTCTTCGAGGTACTGCCGCACGTCCGAGCCAAGCTGCTCATTCTTCAGACCGGCTTCGCACGCGCGGCGGACGGCCTCTTCCGCGGAGCAAACACCGCGTGCGCCGAGGTACAGCCCGTACATGGCCCCGGCCCGGTTCCCGCTGGCACAATGGATCAGGACGGGCTGGTTGCCGGCCAATTCCATCGCTTCGAGAAAGGCGTTGGCCTGATCCGGGGTCAAGCGGTCGGACTGCATCGGAACACGAAAGTATTTCATCCCCAGCGCCTCGGCGTATTTGCCCTCATCTCCGAGCGGCTCGTCCTCGCGGCGCAGATCGATCACCGTTTTGACGCCCTCGCGCGCCATGCGGCGCAGGCCGGCCTCGGTCGGCGTCCCGGCGATGTAGTAGCGGTCCTGATGGACGAGGTTCTTCACGTCCGCTGCGGGTTCCTGCGGCTTGGGCTGTGCGCAGCCCGCGGAGTAAGCGACCCAGGCGGCCAACGCGATCACGAAGAACTCATTCACCCGGAATCGAGCGAGGGGGCGGCTGGTCATGACGTGATCCCTTTCTGCCTCGTGCAGCGGCCGGTCCGGCGCGACGTCGCTCATTGTAGCGCTCGCCGCTTCCGGCACAACCATCGGACGCAACCGGCGCGCTGGATTGTGAGCCGACCGCTTCCTGACGAGCGCGACTCGGATCACGCGGATGCTAACCGAATCGTGCGGCAATGGGCATGCGTCGGCCGACGCCGAAGGCGCGGGAGGTGACTTTAAGTCCCGTGGCGGCCTGTTTGCGCTTGTACTCATTCATGTCCACCTTGCGTACCACGTCGCGCACGACGGCCGCATCGAATCCGCGCGCAATGATCTGATCGGCCGACTCCTCCTGCTCGACGTAGTGATGCAGGATGGCGTCGAGGTCGTCGTAGGGCGGGAGCGATTGCTGGTCGTGCTGATCGGGGCGCAGTTCGGCCGAGGGCGGCTTGGTGATGGACCGCGCGGGGATGATCTCCCGCCCGGCGCGAGCATTGATCGCGCGTGATAGTTGATAGACCACCGTCTTGGGCACATCGCTGATGACCGCCAGGCCGCCGCACATGTCGCCGTACAAGGTGCAGTATCCGACCGCCAGTTCGCTCTTGTTCCCGGTGGTCAGCAGCAGCCAGCCGAACTTGTTGGAGAGTGACATGAGAATGTTGCCGCGCAGGCGGGCCTGCATGTTCTCTTCGGTGGTGTCGGGCGGTCGGCCGTCGAAGTGCGGCGCGAGGTGCGTCTCGATGGCCGCGTGCATCGGTTCGATGGGAATGACGCGATAATCAATACCGAGATTGGCGGCCAGCGCCCGGGCGTCGTCAAGGCTGTGATCGCTGCTGAAGCGCGAGGGCATAGCGACGCCGTGCACGCGCGCGGGCGAGAGCGCCTCCACGGCGATGGCCGCGGTCAGCGCCGAGTCGATCCCGCCCGACAAGCCGAGTACGACGTCGGTGAAGCCGCATTTGCGAACGTAATCGCGCGTGCCGAGCACCAGCGCCTGCCGGATCGAATCAAGATCGTCGGGATAAGGCTCGATCCGTGCAGCGGCAGGCGGGTCGGTTTCGACAATCAGCAAATCTTCGTCGAAGGCCTTGGCGCGGGCGACGAGGCGACCCGTCGCGTCGAAGTACGCGCTGGCCCCGTCGAAGATCAATTCATCGTTGCCGCCGATTTGATTGACGATGGCAATGGGGCGACCGATGGCCGCAGCCTGGCTGCCGAGCAGCTTCTCGCGAAAGGCTTGCTTGCCCGCGATGAACGGAGACGCCGAACTGTTCACGATGAGCGTCGCGCCGGCACCGACGAGATCATCCAGCGGATTGCGCTCGTACAGCGGCCGATCGAAGAATCGCTTGTCGTTCCACAGATCCTCGCAGATGGTCACGCCGATGCGAACATCGCGGCCCTGCACGGGAAGATCGTACACGCCCGGTCGCTGGGCCGGCTCGAAGTAGCGATGCTCGTCGAACACGTCGTACGTCGGAAGAAGAGATTTGTGGAAGGTCGCGGCGACTCGTCCGCCTTGGAGCAGCGCCAGCGCATTGTGCAGCCGGCGACCTACTGGTTTCTCGCTCGGCTGAAGTGTTCCGACCAGCATCGCTGGTCCGTCGCGCAACCGTTCCGCCAGCGCGGAGGTTGTGCGGAGGACGTCCTCCACAAAGCGGGGCTTGAGCAGCAGGTCTCGGGGCGGATAGCCGCAGAGGGTCAACTCGGGAAAAACGACGAGGTCGGCGCCGGCCCGGCCGGCCTGCGCTGCGAATTGCTCGATTTTTGTCGCGTTACCGGTGACATCCCCGACGAGGGGGTTAATTTGGGCGAGCGCCAAACGCATAGGTAGGCGGATTATAGAGGGGGGTGCTGCGTTTTGCGCCGTGCGGAGCGGCAGAGTCTCCAAGAGGGCATGAGCGGGTGAAGCCGAACGGCAAAAATGACCACCAAACCGGTTTGGCGGGACGGGCGAGGAGATTTTGTTGGAATTCGCGGACCGAGCGGTTAGGATGGATGCCATCAGCATGCCGTGGGTGGGCCGACTGACCTTCGCAATCGACGGACTGGCACGAATTCGGGGGAAGGCGGAGTCGATCAATGCAAACGCCGAGCTTTCGGGCGAAGGGTGTCCTGTGTTGTCTGCTGGTTCTCCAGCTCCATGTTTGGCCGTCGGCATGTTCGCTGCCGGGGCTGCCCGGTCCGGACGGCTGGGTCACGGTCCCGATCAACGTCGGCGACGATCTTGATCGCGCCTTTGCAGGCACCCCGTTTTCCGGCGCGCGGTCGCTGTCTGTGAATGTCTGGACGAGCGCGTTTCGGGTCGCGTCTCCCAACGGGCTGCATGAGTTGACAGGGGCGTTGGGGGAAAGCCGTTTCGGCTCGATCGTTCGCTCGATACGAGTTTCCACGAGCGAAGCCTGGGCCGAGGCGGAACTGGACCGCGATGGCAAACTGCATGCACTCGCGTCATCGACGGGGCATTCGTGGGAGCGTCCGGCCGATTGGACCAGCGCAGCAGCGGAGGATGAGTCGTCGCTGTACGCGGCACTGATGGATGCCAACAGCGAGTTGGTCATCGCGTCGCAGGTGTTGGATGCCGCCGTGACGTACGGGATGGCGCCTGGCGGGGATGGAAGCGGGAGTGGCCATGGGGCGAACCCGTCCGCCAAAATCGGGTCGCGTTCGCAGGCGATCAGCGGCGACTTGTCGGGTGTGCTGGGTCTTCTTGCGATTCTGCTTGGCGCGCAGCTGGTGGGTGCGAACTTCCCGGCGGTATTCTTTTTGATCCAGGTGGTGGTTTCGGTGAGTTTACTGCTTGCGGTGTTCAATTTGGCGCCCGGCGGGGCGCCGCAGTCATCCGGCGGCACGAACAACCCGGCGAACAACGGCAACGGGGGGCAGAACGGTGGCACGCCGGTGACTGGCGGCGCGACGCTGCGCGTGAGCAATGTTCTGCTGAACGACGTACCGATCTGGTATGTCGTGCCGCTGCCGCTGGCTGGAGAGCAGGCGATGGGCAATCTACTGGGCGACGAGGCGATTCCCTCCGGTGCGTCACGTGACTTTGATGTCCCGCCCGGCACGCGCAAGGTGAACATCATCGTTCCGACGGATACGGATTGCTTGCGCGTCTATCAATGGAACGGCGTTCGGTTGGTCACGGGCGAAGTGACGGAGCTGGTTCAAACCGATGCCATGCAAGGGACGCTCTACCCCAGCGATTGCGGAGGATGAGCGGATGCACGCATGCAAGCATGGGTCAAGGATCCATCAATGACTTCGCCATCGCGGGAGTGATCGGGTGAATCACAACATGAGAAGCCAGACGAAGGAGGTCTGGCGCAATGCGACTCCAACGAAGTCGCCGGGCCGCTGGATCCGTGCCTCAATCGTGGCGTTGTCCGGGTGGCTGATCGGTGTGACCAACGGGCCTGCCTCCTTGTGCGCGGCGCCGCCGGACGATGGCGCGACCGGAGCGGTTGAACGGCCTGCCATGCAGCCGGCAGTGAAAGTCTCCAAGCCGATGAAGAATCGACAGCGACCCGGGAGTTGGTGTCGGTATCCCGAGGGCCGGCCGCGCGCGCCGCAACCGCCGGAAGGGGTGTTGCGATTGCTGGGGGTGCCGGAGTCGGAGCCGAACAACACGGTGGAAACGGCGCAGTTGCTGCCGCTGGGGACGGGTCCGGGACAGGACGTGGACCTCAACGTGGCGGGGGCGATCAGCGCCGTCGGTGATGTTGATTTTTATCGATTTAATGCGCAGAAGGGCGACATCCTCGGCATCGCGGTGGTCGGCGTCGGGTCAATGGACCCCATCACGACGCTGGTGCGGGGCAGCGACGGCTCGGCGATCATGCTGAACGACGATTTTGAGTTCCACACGTTTTCTTTCCCGGAGTCGGCGCCGTGGCCAGGCGGCGATCAGTTCACGGATTCCGCCATGACGTATGTCGTGCCGGTGACCGGGCAGTACCTCGTGAAGGTCGCCGCGTTCAGCGCCTTGAGTACGGGGGAGTATCAGCTTCGCTTGCGCAGCCGCAAGCCCAACCTGCATCAGCTCGAATCGCCCGGTCAGCAGATTGTGTTTCTCGACTTCGACGGCGCGACGATTAACGTCTGTGCGATTTTCGGCTGTTTCCCTCCGATCAGCCCGCCGATTCGCACGCTCTCGCCGCTGGCGAACTTTTTGCCAAGTTGGGGGCTGAACGCCAACCAGGAATCGGCCGTGATTGACGCGATCATTGCAGTCGTCGAAGAGAACTTCAACAGCCTGCGCCTCGCCTCCCTCAACGGCAACCTGGACGCCGGGGATCCGCCGGGCAGTTTCGACGTCACCGTGTTGAACAGCCGCGATCACCTGGACCCGTTTGGCCAGCCGAACGTCACCCGCGTCATCATCGGCGGCACAGTCGCCGAGTTCACGATTGACACGATCGGTCTGGCGGAGTGCGTTGATCCGGGGAATTACGCGCCGGAGGACACGTCGGTCGTGCTGCTGGATTACTTGAGCGAGGCGCCGGGCGGCAGCCCGATTTGCTGCTCGATCAACGACCTGCCGCGTGCGCCGGGCTTCACCATGGTGCAGGCCGTGGGGCGCGTCGTGGGGAACATCGTCTCGCACGAGCTGGGGCACTGCCTGGGCAACTGGCACACGACGGTGCAAAACGGCGAGACGAACATCATGGACGAGGGCGGCAACATCCTGGCGCTGGCCGGGGCCGGTCCCGATGGCGTGCTCGGTACGGGCGACGACGTGGACATTGATTTCATCTCCGACGCCTTCAGCGCGTTTGAGGAATTGTTCGTCGGTTCGAATGCGACAGATGTCAACACTGCATTCGGCCTGGCGACCGGGGCGGTGCCGCCCGTGTCGCCGACGTTGCTGACGGTACTGCCTCTTGCCGGCAGCGATCTGGGCAATCTGGACCAACTATCGGTGACGTTCAGCGAGCCGGTGGTGGGCGTGACGGCGGCGTCGTTGCGAGTGAACGGGTCGGCGGCGACGAGTGTCAGCGGCGCAAGCGGCGGTCCGTACCTGTTTCAGGGATTTATTCCTCCCGGCGATGGGCTTGCGGTCGTGGAACTGGCTTCGGGACAGATTCGCGACGACGTCGGAAATTATTACGCGGGCGGGAACTGGCAGTATCAGATTCGAGATTGCAATTCCAATCAGCTTCTCGATATGGATGAGATCGATGCGGGAATTCTCGCGGACTGCAACGACAACGGCGTGCCCGATGTCTGTGAAGCGGGCGTGCTTCGCGCGCGCACGGTCCCCGCTGCCACGATTGGAGTCGGGCAATCCATTCAGCTGGGAGAGTATCTCCCCTTCACCGGCGGGCAGGAGCCGATCGAGTATGAGTGGGAGCTGCGCGGCAATCCAGGCGGCGAGATCGTGAACGGATTCGATCCGTCGTACGGACCCTTGCCGATCGGTACGTATGTGGTGAAAGCCACCGCGGCAGATTCGGCGGGTTGCCGGGCGGTCGGTTTTGTGACGGTATTCGTGGTGAGTTCGGGTGGAGACGGCGGTGAGCCGAACGGGAACGACAACTTCGGCGGGACGCCGAATCCGAATCCGAACGGCAACAACAATGTGCCTCCTGCATTTGGCAATGGTGTGATGTGTGGCGCGACCGGCGGCGGCCTGACGATCCTCTTGTCGCTGGTCGGAACGCTTGGCCTGCGCGGCGCCGCGCGGCGCCTTCGGCGTGTCTGACGATGGGATTGGCGGTTGGCGTCGCGCATTGGCCGAATCGCAGCGGCGCGGTAAAACAACGACCGCTATGAAGGACGGACTCGTTCCCGGCGTTCAGCGTGAAGTGAGTTTCGTGGTCGAAGATTCGATGTCCCCGATCTTCGAGGGTCGGCAGGTGCATCGCGTCTGCGCGACGTGGACGCTTGTTCATTACATGGAGCTGGCCGGTCGGCTCGTGTTGATTGACTTTCTGGACGACGATGAGGAAGGCGTCGGGAGCCATGTCTCGTGCGATCATCTCACGCCGGCACCGGTCGGCAGCACGGTGCGCGTGGAGGCGACGGCGCGGGACGTAACCGATCGGGAGCTGGTCTGCGACGTGGTGGCCATGCGAGGCTCGCACGTGGTGGCGACGGGCCGGACGGTGCAGAAGGTCTTTCCTCGCGCCGTGCTCAAGCGTATTCTGCACGAGGCCTGACGATTGCGACGCGTGCGATTGGCGAAGGGTGCCGAATTTTCTGTCACGAGAAGAAAAAGCGGGAGAGGAATTAATATGGTAAAACTGGTGGCGGTGTATCGAAAAGTCGAGGATCCGGCCGCGTTTGACAAGCACTACTTCGAGACGCATCTTCCGCTGGCGAAGAAGATGCCGGGTCTGATTCGCACCGAGTTGGAGCGGGGCCGGGGTTCGCCCAATCCGGAATGGGAGCCGCCGCACCTGGCCGCGCACCTGTACTTCAAGGACATGGACGCGCTGAAGGCGGCGCTGGCATCGCCCGAAGGCAAGGCGGCGGGGAAAGACCTGATGAGCTTCGCCGGCAAGTACGTGCGGATGTTTTTTACGGAAGTGGTTGAGGCCTGATACGGCGCGGCGTGACGGCATTGAACGACGCAGTTCCTCCGCGGCACCCCATGCGACGGACCGCCCTGATCATCGTCATTGCCCTGGCCGCGTGCGCCCTGGTGTATGTGCCGCTAAGGTGTCACATGACGCGGGAGGTCGCGCCGAGCGAACCGATTCTTGTCGCGGGGGCGGCCTGTCCGCCCGACGTGCTTGCCAAGCTGAACGAGTCCGGCTGGCGCGAGCGGGTCGGGGAGGAGCTTGGGTTGTGGGTCAGTGCGGGCCGCCAGCGACTGGTGGGGTTGCGCGGCGAGCGGATCGAGTTCATCTACGTTTGTTCGACGGCGGCGCGCGGTCTGGGCGGGCGTGAGAACTCCTATCAGACGCCGCTGGGTTGGCACGTGATTGATGAGAAGATCGGTGCGGGCCAGCCGTGGGGGACGATCTTTGTCGAGCGCAAGCCGGTGGGCAAACCGTGGTCGCCGGATCAGCCGACGGAAAAAGATTACGTGCTCTCGCGCATTCTCTGGCTGCGCGGACTGGAGCCGGGTGTGAACCAGGGCAAGGGATTTGATTCGCACGATCGGTTTATTTACATCCACGGCACGCCGGCCGAAGGCAAGCTGGGCACGCCGGCTTCGATGGGGTGCATCCGGCTGTCGAACGACGACGTGATCGAGCTGTTCGATCGCGTGCCGAGTGGAACGAGGCTGCTGGTGACGGAGTGGTAGCGGCGGCCGCCTGGATTCCTTGCCGGAGATCCGTCAGCCGCGTTGATCGATCGGGATGTACTTCTCTTCGAACGAACCTTCGTAGACCGCGCGGGGGCGGAAGATTCGATTTTCCGGCAGGTACTCCAGCACGCGCGCGACCCAGCCGGCCGTGCGCGCCACCGCGAAGATGACCGGGAAAAGCGGCGGGGGGAATCCGATCGCCTGATAGACCAGGCCGGAATAAAAATCGACATTCGGAAAGATCGGCTTGCCGGCGGCCTGCATGGCGGCGCAGACGGCCTCCTCCACGGCGACTGCGGTATCGAACACCATGGCCATGCCGCGATCGTGGCAGAGCTTTTTGGCCTGCTTCTTGAGCACGCGCGCTCGCGGGTCGTACGCCTTGTACACGCGATGGCCGAAGCCGATGATCTTCTGCCCCTTGGCCATTTTCTGGGCGACCCAATCCTTGGCCTTGGCCGGTCCGCCGATGTGCTCCAGATCGTCCAGGGCGGCCTCGTTCGCTCCGCCGTGCAACGGGCCTCGGAGCGCTCCGACCGCGGCCGCGATGGTCGAGTACATATCGGCCAGGCAGCTGTGAACGACCATGGCCGTAAACGTCGATGCATTCATGCCGTGATCGGCTTGCAGAATCAGCGTGACGTCGATGACCCGCTCGGTCACCGGGTCGGGCTTCTCACCGTACATCATGTACAGGTAGTTCGCGGTGAACGACAGCTTCGGATCGGGCTGGATTGGTGCGAGACCCTGCCGCACGCGCGAAATCGCCGAGGCGATCGTCCGCAACCGACTCAACACGCGGATGCCGATCGCCACTTCACCCGCCAGACCGTCGGCCGGGTTGGAGACGTACTCGGTGATCTGGCGCGCGGCCGGATCGTGACAGCCCAGTGCCGCGACCGCCGTCTGGAGCATGTTCATCGGATGGGCGTCGCGCGGCATGGATGTGATCAGTTGCAACACGTTGTCGGGGATCTTCGCCTCGGCGTTGAGCAGGGCGTCGAACGCCTCCAGCTCCTTGCGCGTCGGCAGTTTGCCGTGGATCAGCAGGTACGCGACTTCTTCGTAGTTGCTGTGCTCACAGAGGTCTTCGATGGAGTAGCCGCGGTAGATCAGCCGGCCCTTTTCGCCGTCGACGAAGCCGACCTTGGTGACGTTGGTGATGGCTCCTTCCAGGCCGCGACCCTGATCAATCTTGACGGGAAACTCGATTCGTCCGACGTAGTTCGCCATGATGCGTGCCTTGTTGTATACGGGATGTCAGGTTCGTGATGCCTTCCTTGTGCGGTTCGTGCCCAGCCCTGCTCTGTTGCTGGTCGGAGTATAGGGCAAGCACGGGGGTTGTGAACACAAGTGCACGCTGCCGCCACAGCTTGGAATCGGCTCGCCGGGCTGTTACGATTACGAATCTTTCCGGATGCGGTGACCCGGCCCGCTGCGGCCGACCTGCTTTATCGGATGGGCACTTAACCACACGGAGCCATACACCATGAAGGTCCACGAATATCAGGCCCGACAACTGCTTCAGAAGGCCGGCGCCCCGGTGCCCAAGTTTGAGGTCATCGACCAGCCTTCCCAGGCTGCGGCGGCCATCAAGGCCCTGGGCGGAGGGAATCTCGTCGTGAAGGCGCAAGTTCACGCGGGGGGTCGCGGCAAGGCGGGCTACGTCGTGCTGTCCGACAATCCCGCCGACATCGAGCAGCATTGCAAACGCATGCTCACCGTGCCGATGGTCTCAAAGCAGACCGGGCCGCAGGGCATCGCCGTGCGCAAGGTGCTGCTCGCCCCGGCCGTAGAGATCGACAAGGAGTATTACGTCGGCATGGTGGTGGATCGGGCGAGGAACTGCCCGGTGATGATGGTCTCGCGCGAGGGCGGCGTGGAGATCGAGGAAGTCGCCGCGAAGAACCCCGACGCGATCATCAAGGAGTGGCTGCACCCGCACTTGGGCCTGCAACCGTTTCAAGTGCGGCGGTTGTGCGACGCGCTGGGTCTGGGTGGCGAACACGCGAAACAGGCCGGCGTGACGATGACAGCGCTGGCGAAGTTGTTCGTGCAGTACGATTGCAGTCTTGCGGAGATCAATCCGCTCGTGTTGACGAAAGCGTCGGGAAGCACACCGGGCCAGATCATGGCGATCGACGCGAAGTTCAATTTCGACGACAACGCGCTGTTTCGCCACCCCGACTTGCAGGAGATGTTCGACCCGACCGAGGAGAACCCCAACGAGCTGCGGGCGCAGAAGTTCAATTTGAGTTACATCGCACTGGACGGCAACATCGGTTGTCTGGTGAACGGGGCCGGCCTGGCGATGAGCACGATGGACATCATCAAATTGCACGGCGGCGAGCCGGCGAACTTTCTCGATGTCGGCGGGTCCGTCACGCCCGAGGGGGCCGTCGAGGCGTTTCGCATCATCCTCGCCGACCCGAAGGTGAAGGGTATTCTCGTGAACATCTTCGGCGGCATCGCCAAGTGCGACGTGATCGCCGAGGCGTTGATCCACGCGGCCCGGGAAGTGGGCTTCAAGATTCCCGTGGTCGTGCGGCTGGAAGGCACGAACGTGGAGCGAGCGCGAAAGCTGCTGGCCGAAGCGAACCTGCCGCAGTTGATCCCGGCGGCGGACCTGACCGACGCGGCGAAGAAGGCGTGCGCGGCGGTGTGAGGCGGTTTGCGCAATGACGGAATCCGGGAGCACGACATGAAATACGGCGCACGCAATCAACTCGTCGGCAAAGTCACGGCCATCAAGAAGGGGACGGTGATGTGTCAGGTGACGGTCAAGGTGAAGGGGCCGGTGGAGATCACCAGCGTGATGACGATGGATTCGCTGAAGGAGCTGGGCCTCAAGAAGGGGGCGAAGGTGCGGGCGATCGCGAAGGCGATCAACGTGCTGCTGGCGAAGGAAACTTGACGCGACGCGCAGTATGGAGTGGTGCCGCGTGCGGATACACCAGCTCCTGTGCGGGCGATCACGATCACTTTCACCTTAATGTCCGACGACCGGGCGGTCAGAGTCCGGCGATGTTTTTGCTCGTCCTTTGTTCGTACCCGGCTTGTCCGGCTTGGAATCCGATTGGGTGGCGGCGTTGTTTATCTTTGACGCGGCGCCTTTGGAATTTGCATGCTTGGCAGCATTCCCCGCTTCGGGCGACAGCTTTGCTTCCAGCAGTTCAATCCGCTTGATGAGTTCGCCTTTTTCTTCGCGCAGGGCCTCCAACTCCTCGCGCAGATCTTCCCACTCCAGCTTCGCGGGCGTCTTCTCGCGGATCGCTTTCAGGGTCCGTTCGGCGGCGGAACGCACGCGCAGCAGTCCGGTGCGCGTCAGTTGCTCGATGTCACGCAACGCGGGCCGCGCCTTGTCGCCGGCGGCGGCGAGCGCTCCCAGGGCCGCGTTCTGCACATTGCGGGGCGTTTCCTTCAGGCAGTCGCGCAACGCGTCAATCGCCATCTCCTGGGCCTCGGGGTGATCGTCGAGCGTTCCCGATGAGAACATCTCCCCCAGCGCCCGCGCCGCAGCCGCTCGACACGCGTGCGGCGAGCCGGGCTTGCTCCATTCGATTAGCACGTGCGCGTCCTGGTAGTCTCCGTATTTGCCGATCGACGAGAGAACAGCCTCGCGGATGATCTCGTCGTCGGATTCGCGATCGAGCAAGTCGCACAGAAACTCGACCGGCTCGTCGCTCAAGGCGGCGTAGGCCTCGATCGCGGCCGCCTCGACGCGATAACTCGGGTCGCCGACGGTGACGAGTTCCTCGATCGCGTTGGTCACGTCGGGTTCCTCGCTGAACCTGCCCAGCGCGGTGACAACGGTTCGGCGCGCCTTGGGATTCTTAATTTTCAACCCCGCCAGCAGCGCATCGCGCGCCACGTCGCCCTGCAATTCGCCCAGCGCTTCGGCGATGGTCGATTGCACGCCGTAATAGGGTTCGTTCATCAATCGCGCGGCCAGCAGCGCCGCGTCCTGCGCCGTGCCCTTCTTTTTGAAATAATCAACGGCGCGCGCGCGGCCCAGCACCGACGGATCGTCCGAGAGCTGCGCTTCCCAACAATCGCGCGGTTTCTCCTCCGTCAGCGTCATCAGCACCGCGAACTCGGGATCGACGCGCACCATTCGCGGACGACTTGCCAGCGGAAGCAGCCACGTCACGTCCTTCGTCGTCACGTCGCGCGTGATGCGCTTGGGCGGCGACTTGCCGTCGAATACGAACTCCAGGGCCAGCGGGAAATGAAACGCATCGTCCTTCTGCCTCTGTTGCACGCGCACTTCGGCGAACGATTCTTCGGCATTCCAGGTGTACGTGACGTTCACTTCCGGCGCGCCGGGCCGCTCGGTCCAGTCGTAGAAAAATCGCTCAAAGGACCGGCCGGTCAAGTCCTCGATCGCGCGGCGCAGGTCGCTCGTCTCGACCGTCTGGTACTGATGACGCGTCGCGTAGGTGTTCAGCATCTTCCAGAACAGCTCGTCGCCCAGCCGCCGGCGAATCATGTGCAGCACCCACGCGCCCTTGGGATAGGCTCGGCTGTCGAACTGCTCATCGGGGTCCTTGTAGTTCCGCTCGACGATGGGGCGGGTCTTGCCGCCTTCGATCGCGCCGCGCGCCTTGCCGCGCATGTTCCAGGCGAACTCGTCGGCCCCGAGCGCCTCTTCGTCCCAGAGCGCCTCAAAATAGCTTGCGAAGCCCTCGTTCAACCAGATGTGCGCCCACTCCTTGCACGTCAGCAGGTCGCCCCACCATTGATGGGCCAGTTCATGGGCCACGAGGCCGTCGCTGTCCTCGTCGAGGTGCGCTCGGTCGTCGTGCAGCGTCCGCTCGGTCAGCGTCGTGGCGCTGGTGTTCTCCATGCCGCCGCCGAAACCGTAGCAGCAGACTTGCGCATATTTCGGCCAGGGGTATTCGACGCCGATCTTGTCCGAGAAAAAGTCGAGCATCTTCGTCGTATGCGCGAACGAGTTCTTGATGCGATCCTTGTACTTTTCGCGAACGTAATACGTCACCGGCCGCCCGCGCCACGTCTCCTCCTCGACGTAAAACTCCCCGACCACGAGCGTCATGAGGTAGGCGACGTGCGGCTGATCCTGCTTCCAGTGAAACGTGCGCGTGCCGTCGCCGTTGTCGCGCTGTTCAATCATTTTGCCATTGCTGATGGCGATGTTGGGAGCGTCGACGCGGCAGATGATCTCGGTTGTCTGCCTCTCGTTGGGATGGTCGAAGCAGGGAACCCAGTAGCGATTGGTGATGGCCTGGCCCTGCGACCACATCAGGTAGGGCACTTCCGGATCGCTGGGTTTCGGCGCGAAGAAGCTCAAGCCCGCCTGCGGATCTTCGACGCGGTACTCGATCTCGACCGTCGCGCTTTGGCCGGTCGCAAGTTTGCGCGGGAGCATGATCGTCAAATGCTCGCCGTCGTTTTCATAGTCGCACCGCGTCGGCTCGCTGCCGTCGGTGGTGACGCGAACGCCGCGCACGGCAAAGTTGACCGCGTTGAGCCGGATCGTCTCCACGTCGCGCAGCGCGGAGAATTCGAGCGTCGCCACGCTGTCGAAGGTCTTGGCCTTCAGATCGACCCGCGCGTCGAGCTTGATGTGCCGGACGTCGAGCGGGCGGTCGGCCGGGAAATGGGGGGGGCCTTGCTCGGCACGGGCAGCCATCGCAAGTACCAGAATGCAACCAAGCGATGCAAGGGCAGTTCCTCGCTTCATGAAAAAATCCCCTCGTGAGGTTTGGGTCAGGTGTGCAACGTCATGCCGTGGCGCCGGGGCTAAGAGACCTGCGCCGGCAACTAGGATACCGCCAAACCCAGTTCGGATGCTACCGATGACAGGGCGGCGATGCAGTTTCGGATGTGCTCATCCAGCGGGATGCCCAGCAGGTCGGCCCCGGCGGCGATGTCCTCGCGGCTGACGGCGGCGGCAAAGGCGGGCGTCTTGAGCTTTTTCTTGATGCTCGACGGCTCCATGCCGGCGAGGCGGGTTGGCCGAACGAGAGCCGCGGCGGTGATGAATCCGCAGAGTTCATCGACCGCGAAGAGTGCTTTTCGCAGGGGCCGATCGCGCGGGTAGGCGTCGAGGTTCCAATCAGCGTGGGAGAGAATTGCGCCGACGACTTCTTCGTCAACGCCGCGTTCGCGGAGGATCTTCGCCCCCTCGCGTGTGTGATCGGGCGGCTGGGGCCAGCGCTCGTAGTCGAAATCGTGCAGAAGCCCGACGATGCCCCAGAGATCGGCATCACCGCCGAGCAAACCGGCGTAATGCCGCATGGCCGCCTCGACGGCGAGCATGTGCCGGCGCAGGGAATCGGACGCGACGTATTCGCAGACGAGTTTCCATGCGTCGGGGCGATTCATGGGCGCGCTCACAGCAATTCCGCAATTTGCACCGCATTCAGCGCCGCGCCCTTGCGGAGCTGATCGCCGACCACGAACAGATCGATGCCCCGGCCGTCGGGCTGGCTGATGTCCTGCCGGATGCGGCCAACTAGACAATAGTCTTTTCCCGTGGCGTCCAGCGGCATGGGGAAGCGATTGGCCGACCGGTCGTCCAGCACGCGCACGCCCGGCGCGTCCTCCAGGATCGCCCGCGCTTCGGCCTCGGGCATCGGCCGCTCGAACGTCAAATTCACCGACTCGCTGTGCGCCCGCAACACCGGCACGCGCACGCACGTCGCCGTGATGGCAATGGTCGGCTCGCCGAAAATCTTGCGCGTCTCGGCGACCATCTTCTGCTCTTCCTGGTTGTAACCGTCTGCCTGCATCGCGCTGTTGTGCGAGAACAGGTTGAATGCGATCTGGTAGGGCAGCACTTTCGGCGTGACTGGGCGACCTTCCAGCGCGTCGCGGGCCTGTTGTTGAAGCTCGAGCATGGCCTGCATGCCCGCGCCGCTGGCCGATTGATAGGTGCTGACCACAATCCGCCGCACAGGATTGACGCGATGCAGCGGCCACACGGCCACGTTCAGGATGATCGTCGAACAGTTGGGGTTGGCGATGATTCGTGCGTCGCCGATGGCCTGCGGGTTGATTTCCGGCACGACGAGCGGCACGCCTGCGTCCATGCGAAACGCGGAGCTGTTGTCCACCACATAGGCCCCGGCCTCGACCGCGACCGGCGCCCACTTCCTGCTCACCGATGCGCCGGCGCTGAACAGGGCGATGTCGATGCCGTGAAACGAGTCGGCGCGCACTTCCTGCACGGTCAACTCACTCCCGGCGTAGCTCACTTTTTGTCCGGCGGATCGCGCCGACGCCAGCAGGCGGAGATTCTCACCCGGCACGCCGCGCGCGTGGAGGATGTCCAGGAATTCCTGCCCGACGGCGCCGGTCGCGCCAAGGATGGCGATGCGCTTTTTCGAGAGTCCGTTTCCACTTCGAGTCATGGATGCTGATTCCCGTCAGTTACTTCAGTGCCTTCGTTTTGCATCCAGTTTATCGGCAGACTGGTTGGAGCGGGACGGCGATGAGTCTCCGCCCGTCTTGTCTCGATGTCGGCCCAGAGTGCCTGACGCGCCTCATCCGTCAGCACATCCGAAGCGGCCACAGGCCTCCCCGCTAGCCTCGTCAATCCGGCTGCGGCGATCTCTGACACGGTTCGTTGATTCCTGCGATTCGCTTCGCGACCGCCGCCGGCCCCTGTTCCATCGACCGGGCGTTTGGTTCGAACGAATTCCTCTGCGCGCGCTGCCTCGCGTTCCATCGCAAGTGTACCTTCGAACAAGGTGTGATCGGTCAACAGTTCGACCAGTCGTGTTAGGAGCTTATCGCAGATTGATTTCACGACCCTGCAATCATCGACCGACTCGAGCCAGACTGCGGCGCTTTCGACCGCTTGCGCGCGAAGGTTAACACGGTCGTTGTGCAGGGCGGCCAGAATGCATTGCGCGGCGTCGGCATCGCTGCTGCGCGCCAGCGCCGCCAGCGCGGATTCAACGACCGCCTCCTGAAGATTGATCGACGCCGTGCAGAGCAGTTTGATCGACGCTTCATCACCGTCAAACACCAGCGTCCGGGCCGCGGTGTCTCGGACCTCTGCGTCAGCATCCAAAAGCAGTCCTCCCAGCAGCTCGTGCGACTGGGGCGGAGACAGATTCGCTGCCGCAAAGACCGACAGCAGGCGCACCTCCGGCCGGTCATCGCGCGCCAGGCGGCGAATCGCCCCCGTAGCGTTGTCGCCGACAGCAGCAAGATACGATAGATACCGCCCGCGCACGGCCAGATCGTCGGTCGCCATCAGGCGCGAGGCCCACCAGTGCGCGCGGATCGTATCCCGCTGCCAGAGCGTGGCGAGAAACAGCGCGACCAGCAAGGCAATTGCCCATCGCGCCCGGCGCGCGCGCTTCAGGTCGCGCAACATGGGTTCGGCGGATTGTGAGGCTGCGAGGTCGGCCATGGGGCGATCATCAGACGCGGCCGTAGTTCGCGAGCTTCCACTGACGGCGGATTTCCTTATCGGCCATCTTGGTGCAGACGCGGCCGTAGATCGTTCGCCAGTACATCTTCCACGCGGCGGGGGTTCGGCCGGGGCCGCACAGGAATTGCTTGAGGAAGCGGAGTTTGTCCGACGCGGTGCAGGCCGGGCTGGACAGCAAACTGGCACACAGGCGCACGACACCGCGGAGTTGTTGCGTTTCGGTCGTGTGGCGAACATGGTTGATGCCGTCCATGTCGATGAACGTCAGCAGGGGGGGCGTCGTGTAGGGCGCGGGCCAGACGACGAGAAGGTTCGGCGCCTTCAGATCGCGATGAACGAAGCCGCGTTCATAGAATGTTTTGAGCAACTGCACCACGGCGTCAATCAGTTGATTCTTTACCTTGCGCTGACGATCGGGCGACACTTGCGCGAGATCACGCGTGAGAAACGTCTCCAGATCGACCGAGTCCTGGACGAACTCCGTCATCAGCAGCGAATCAACGCGAACAAACCGCGCGACGTACCGCTCCAGAACCATCAGGGGCGCCGCCACCGGCAGATCGCGATTGCTCAACATGTTCGCAATTTTCCATGAGCGTCGATTTCTAGACGGACCCAGCGCGTGGAGCAGCCATTTCCAGCCGTTACGAGGCAGATGACGCTTCACAATGACGGGTACCGGATCCGGCTGCACCGGCAGCATCGCTTTGCAAACCGTCGCAGTGTGGGAGTCCTTCAGCAGTTCGTGCTTCGCGGGATCGACCCACGCCAGCGGCTCGCGCAGCCATTGCTTCCACTGTGCTTTCTTGTAGGTCAGCCTGGACGCCAGGGCGGTCGGCGATGGATGCTTGCATTGCAGCAGCACGTGGCCGCGCCAGCCCGGCGCGGGTTTGATGCGTGAGAAGTAACGGCTGTCGCGCGCGGTGCGCCGGTCGCGCTTCGACCAGAGCTTGTTGGCGTGCAGATCGGCCTGAACCGCGAGATCGGCGGTCAACCGGCCGGTGTCGATGCGGAAATGCCTGGCAAAGGGGCTGGCGCTCGCGCAGGCATCGCGATGGGCCAGATACGATTGCAGGAATCGCAGACGCTGCGACCGCGTTGCGTGTCGCCGGAACCACTGATTGAGTTGCGCCAGGTTCGAGGCAATTTCACGCATGCCGACGGGCCGGGCGGTGCGCGCCTTGTGCAGGTCGACGAAGAAGACCTCACAGGTGTCGCCACGCTGCCGCGCGAGAATATTGCCCGGGTGCATGTCGTCATGCTGGAAACCGCACTGATGTGCCCGCGCGATCAACCGGGCCAGCGCCTCGCTTAACTGGGCCGCGCGGCGCGGGTCGCTGCGAACAGCCAGCCAATATTCATTCAACGGCGAGACCTCGCGAACCGCTTCGGTCACCAGCAGCGACGTGCCCGTGCCGCCGCGCCGATCATCCCACGCGACCGCCACCGGCACCACGGCGGTAATGCCATGCGCCGCGGCGTAGGCACCGATTCGCCATTCATTCATAGCGGCCGGTCCGCGAAGCCGAAGCTTGATCCGATCCGACACGCTTTGAGGGTGATAGTATTTCGCGAAGTACTCCCGCCCGCCGCACGAAACGCTCCACACGTCGCGATGGCTGTTCCGCTTTACCAATGTGGTCGTCGCGCCGGCACGAAGATTGAACCAGTCGATCAACCCGCTGCGCAACAATTCTGCATGGTCTGCCGAGGCCCGCCAGCGATACGCACCGGCCATCCAGTCCACCCAGTGCGGTCGGATGGGTGCGTTCTCATCAGGGCAGGAAGCGGTTACGGCGCGCGTCATGCTGTCTCCGGATCGGCCGTCGAGCGGCCTGCGCGAGGTAACGGCTGTTTGCGCTGTGGAGGCGTCAACCCAGTGCGGAGGTGTGGGATCGGTCTTGTGGTGCGAAGCGCGCAAGGATTCTAGTCCAAACCTCGGTCCTGGTCCAATCGGGAGCCACCGGTCCGGCGACCACCATGCAGTCAGTTTAGCGGATACAAAGGGTTACGCCACCCCGATTTGTGAAGTTGGGCGCACGCTTGAGGCGGTACTGATGGGGAAGGAATCTGTCATCCGCCGGGCGAGGGCAGTTAAGGCTTCTTGTCGCCGGCGGCGCGAACCGGCTCCTTCGCCCGTTTCTCCGCGCGGAGCCGAAGCATCGCCTCGATGTATTCGTCGATCGCGCCGTCGAGCACCTTCTGCGGATTGCCCGACTCGATGCCGGTGCGCAGATCCTTTACTCGCGGGTCATCCAGCACATAGTTGCGAATCTGATTGCCCCAGGCAATGTCGCCTTTCGCGGCGTTGATCTTTGCCATTTCGCCTTCGCGCTTGGCCTCTTCCAGCGCCTCGAGCTTCGAGATCAGCATCGCCATGGCCTGTTGCTTGTTCTGCGCCTGACTGCGCTCGTTCACGCATTCCGCGACAATCCCTGTCGGAATGTGCTTGATGCGCACGGCGGAGGCCACCTTGTTGACGTTCTGACCGCCCGCGCCACTGCTTCGACAAAAGGCCGTAATCTCAAGGTCCTTTTCGGGCAGTTCGATCGTACTCTCGGGGAACACCGGCAGCACATCCACGGCGGCGAAGCTCGTCTGGCGCTTGCCCTGTGCATTGAAGGGGCTTATGCGCACGAGACGATGTACACCTTGCTCGGTGCTCATGTAGCCGTAGGCGTAGGGGCCTTTGATGAGCAGGTTGACCGACTGGATGCCGGCCTCTTCGCCGTCTTTTCGGTCCAGTTCCTCGACTTTGTAACCTTTGCGCTCGAAATACCGCAGGTACATGCGAAAGAGCATCGAAGCCCAGTCGCACGCCTCGGTCCCCCCCGCGCCGGCCTGAATGGAAAAGTAGCAATCCCGCGCGTCATTCGGGCCGGACAGCAGCGCCATGAGCGCCACGCGGTCCAACTCCTCGGCCAGGGCAAGTCGCTCCTGGTCCGCCTCGGCAAGCGTCGCGGCGTCGTTCTCGGATTTGCCGAGTTCGTAAAGCACGGCGATGTCGTCGGCGCGGCGCGAGATCGCCTCGACCGGATCGATCATTGCTTTGAGGCTCTTCAACTCGGCGATGGTGGATTGCGCAGCCTTGCCCGAATCCCAGAATCCGGGAGCGCTCATCAAATCTTCTTTTTCTTTTAACTGTTTCTTCTTGGCGGGGAGGTCAAAGAGAGTCCCGCAGCGCGGTGATGCGGGCCGTGAGTTCTTCGAGCGTGGCGGTTCCATCGGGCATCGGCATATCTGGCTCTCCCTGTGTTGGTGCCATACTATAGATCGGCACGCATTGCACCGCAACGCAAGGCGGCGGAACCGGCGCCGCGTGGACGCCTCACCGCGTCGGCGCGGCCAGCTTGTGAAGACAACCTTTTTCTGAATTGGCGACAAATGGATAATACCAACCCACTCTCGAACACCGGCGCACGGCGATCGCGCGCCAACTGGCTGCTGCGGATCGTACTGCTGGTCGCGCTGGCTGTGCTCGGCGCGTGCATTTTTGATTTTCAGACTCGGCCGGAGCTTGTTTCCGGGCCGATGGTTCAGATGCCCGCTGCCGACGCGATCAGCTTCGTTTGGGAGATGAAGGGCGACTGGATGGTGAACGGCGCCGTCCAGGTGTCCGGCCCGGACGGTTTGGATCAAACGGTCGCATCCTCCGACGGTGCATCGCCAGGGAAGCGGCGGTTTCAGGTGGCGGTAGATGGGGTCAAACCGGGAGCGACGTACACCTACACCGTCGTCAACCGCGGCTGGTTTCGCGATGTGCCCATCGCGGGACCGTTCACCGTGACCACGCCGCCTCCGCCGGGCCAGTCGTTTCGCTTCATTTGCTTTGGCGACAGCGGCAGCGGCAGCAACAGCCAGGCCGAACTGGCGGAACTGATCGCCTCGAAAAAGCCTGATGTCGTGATTCACACCGGCGATTTGATCTACCCGGCCGGGGACATCAACGACTATCGCCCCAAGTTCTTTGAGCCGTACAAAAATCTTATCACGAGTTGCTTCTTCATGCCCAGCCTCGGCAACCACGATTGCGCGACGGACCGCGGCGCGCCCTTGCTCGAGGTGTTTGATCTTCCACAGAACGGGCCGAAAGGAATCCCGCCCGAGCGAAATTACTGGTTTGATTATGGCGACGCGCGGTTTGTCGCGCTGGATTCGAACGACGCCTTCCCGGCCGGCGTCATCACCGCGCTGGACCGCAAGGAGAAGGTCGGCCCGTGGCTGCGGGAGGTGCTGAAGGGGGCGGGCAGCCGATGGAAGTTCGTGTACTTCCATCACCCGTTCTACAGCCACAGCAAGCATTCGGCCGAAGGCGCGGCATATGTGAAAGAGGCTTTTGTAGATATTTTTGAGGAATACGGAGTGGATGTGGTCTTCACCGGCCACAACCATCTGTACGAGCGCACCGCGCCGATTCGCAAGGATCAGATCGTGCCCGAAGGCCAGGGCGTGGTCTACGTCGTCAGCGGCGCCGGTGGCGCCGAGCGCTACGCCAAACGCCCCGATCCGCCGCCGTACATTCGCGTCGCGGTCGATGACGTGTTCAGCTTCACACTGGTTGAACTGTCATCGAAGCGATTTGAGCTGAAGCAGATCAACGAGCGCGGCGAAGTGATCGACGAATACGTGATCCAGAAACCTGACAACACCCAGGCGCAAGCGACGGCGTCAGATTAGAACCGTTTTCTAAACTCCTCTCCCCCTTGGGGGCGAGGTCGGGTGAGGGGGAAAAGTGGTTCAAACGAATTGATTCACCCTCACTCCAACCCTCTCCCTGGAAGGGAGAGGGAGTTTTGAAACAGCTTGTAATGTAAGGTGAATTCCGAGCCATCAGCCCGGCACGTCTTCTAGCGACGCGGTTCTCCGGCGGATGAATAGGTCAGTGCCGCGTCGAGGACCGGATCCTTCCCCGCGATGACATCTTCGATGGTCGGCTCAACCAGCACGTGCGGCGCGACGGTCTGCACGTCTCCGTCCACCAGAGAGAAGTAATTTGTCGAGTACGTTACGACGAGCTTTGAATAGGGGAGCGTCAGCGGCCTGATCTCGCCGTAGGCGTTCGGGCTGCCGCCGGTCGGTTCGCCGATCAGCACGGCGCCGTACCGCTGGCGTAACTGGATCGCGTTCATCATCGCAGACGAAAACGTGCCGCGGCCGATCAGCACGAGCAGGTGGCCCGGCGCGCGCAGCCCAGGTCGCCGGAGCAGGTGCGGGTACATCGCGTCGATGACCATGGAGTTGCCGCCGCCGTTGCGGCGCAGGTCGATGATCAGCCGCCATTTTTTAGCATCCGGTCCGTCCCCGGTCGGGATCCCCTCGAACATCTTCTGGCACAGCGCGCGGAACTCTCCGAACCCCGAGCACGTGTTGTACGCGAGATACAGCGCCGGGTCGTGCGACGGCGTCACGATGGCCTGATACCAGTAGGGGTCGGCCCGCTGCTCGGCGAGCGGCACGCGCTCCGACGCGAACACCCACCGCCATTCGCGCTCCGACGCGATCGGCTCTATTTCTATCGTCGTCTCATTACCACTCGCATCGGCCAGGGTGAACGCAGCGCGATCCAGGCCGGTGATCAACCCGCAGGCATGCAGGATCTCCGGATTTCGCATCGCCAGTGGGATGCGCCGCCGTATTTGCGTTTCATTCTCGGCGGGGAACGTCGCGCCGAGCCGCCGAGCGGCCTCCTCAATCGGAACCGCGCCGATTCGAACGAGCTTGGCGCCCAGGGCGGCCTCGTGCCGGCGGAGCGATCGCGTCACGTAGTACCCGTCGCGCAGCCATTCTGCAACGATCGGCAGCGTGCGAAACCCGCCGATCTGCGCGAAGTTCTGCGCCTGCGTGTGGCCGTCGCCGATCAGCGCGATCAGCCGCAGCATTCCGACGACGATCTGATGATCCGCCAGGTGCGGCACGTCTTCTCGCAGTTTCGTCGCCGCCGCGTCAAACGACCCGCGCGAGCACTTGAAGAAGGCGTTCTTGTGCAGGCGGGGCAGCTCGCGCGCCAGGTAATCGACATCTGTCTGCCACTTCGTGTCACGCGAAAGCTCGCCTTCGCCCGGGCGCGGCGCTGCGCAACCGCCAACGGCGCAGATCGTCGCGGTCAGGATGATTCGGAGGCAGGGGCGAAGTGGAGTCATCGGCCGTTCCGCGCATCGCCGGCTTCACGGCCCAGCGCCGTTTGAAGCGTCGAGACGGTCAACCCGGTGACATAGTCCGCGTCGCCCTCCAGCCAGCGATCGGCTTCGTTCAGCCAGCTTCCATCCGGCCGCTGAAGCGAGATGACCTTGCGACAAAGCTCCACGCGCCAATCGTGCGAACGGTCCGTGGCGTCGATCAGCACCGGCTCGCCCCACGCCGCCAGTGCCCGCGAAAAAACGTGATAATAGTAATACAGCCCTTCGTGCTTCTGACGTTCGGGCATGCCGGGATTTACGTCCAGCGAGTAATTCTGCCGAATCCATGCCAGGGCCGACGTGACGCGCGGGTCATCCCGCGACAGCCCCGCATACAGATAACTCTTGAACCCCGCATAGGTCATGGAGCCGTAGCTGCGCAGCGGCCGACCCAGTTCAAATCCGCCGGTTGCCTTCGACTCGCCGCCGTCCGCCGCCGTATAGACAAATCCGCCGTCGCTCGCGCCGCGTGCGAACGGCTGATCATTCGTCGATTCGTTCATCTGGCAGCGCGAGATGAAGACCAAGGCCCGCTGATAGACCGGGTCATCCTTCGACAGTCCGCTTTGATGCAACGCCTCCAGCATCATCTGGGTGTTGGACAAGTCGGGGCGCTTCGTGGTGTTGTAGCCGGCACCGCCGTACCACGAATCCTTCACGGTCTTGTCTTCGCTCTCATCGTATTGCAACTTGGTGAGGAAGGCCTGCGCCTTGGCGAGGTGCGGAGCGTGGCGCTCGCGATCCAGCGAGGCGAGAAACATTAGAACTACAGATGTCTGATAATTCGCCAGATTCTGCTGCCGCTCGTAAAAGCCGCCATCCGGCTGCGCATGGCGCAGAATCGACTCGACCGCCCGCCGGACGACCGGGTGGTTCGATCCGTATTCCGGAGCGTCAGCAAAGGCCTTCGCGACGATGGCCGTGACCGCGGGGCCGTATTTCGCATTCCAGCCGCCGTCCTTTTCCTGTCGCGCCGCGAGGAACTTCAGCGCCTTGCTGATCGCGCCCTCCGTCGCCTTCTTCACCTCCGGCGCGACGGGCGGCATCGGCGGCGGGGGAGCCTTGCCTGCGGACTTTTGTGGTGAGGACCAGACCGGCGAAAGGACTGTGAGCAGGATTCCTGCCGAAGCAGCCATTGTGAGCAGGGGGGCTTTTCGCATTGGTGAGTTCCTGTGAATTGGTTTTTCACAAGCGGCGCAATCGCCGATTGACGCCGCGCCGCAACCATCTAGCATCGTCGCACGCTCGTACGGCGGTCCACGGCACGGTGCCGACGCGGCCACCTGTCTGGTTGAGCGCAATATAGCAGGAAACCCATGCCCTTTCTCCACGGTTCACTTTCGTTTTCCCGCTTCAGGGTGGTCGGCGGTTCGCCCAGGCGGCTCGACGACAACCTGATGGACAAGTTTCGCGGCCACGTCATCGGCAAGGGCAAGGCCCGCTCCGACGGCGAAGAGGTCGGCTGGCTCGGCGGGCGGCATCTGCTTGACCGCGAGTTCGACACCGACAAGAACGTAATCCTCGACTGCCTGCACTTCGGCATGCGCGTGGATACATCGAAGGTTCCCCCCGACCTGATGCGCGCGTATATCGAGCAGGAGCGTGAGGCGCTTCTGAAGGCGCACGACGGCTGGAAACCGGCGCGGATTCGCAAGGAGGCGATCGAAGCAGCCAAACAACGCGCGGCGGGTGAGTTGAAGGACGGTCGATTCCGCTCGATGCGGCAGTTTCCGATCCTGTGGGACACGCGCAGCGACGTGGTCTATCTCGGTGCAACGCAGCCGGCCGTGCAGGAGCGGTTCATGTCGCTCTTTCGGGACACGTTCGACAAGCGCGTGGAGCGGTTGTCGGCCGGTCGATTGGCATACCGATGGGCCGAGGCGGCGGGGAACGCGCGGCGGATCGAGACGGCGCAGCTTGCGAAGTATGTACCGCATGAGCGTGGTAATGGACACATCGAGGTGTATTGGACGGCGGCCGATCCGGCCTCGCGCGATTACCTCGGCAATGAGTTCCTGCTGTGGCTGTGGTGGACGGTTGCGGAGCAGTCGGATGTGATTCATCTGCCGGATGAGACGGATGCCTCGGTGCTGATTGTCAAGCAACTGACACTCGAATGCCCCTGGGCCGAGACAGGCAAGCAGGTGCTGACGGCCGACGGTCCGGCGTCGCTGCCGGAAAGCCGCCGAGCATTGCAGGGCGGCAAGCTGCCGCGCAAGGCGGGCCTGGTGCTGCATCGTGATGGATCACAATACGAATTGGTGCTTCAGGCCGAGACGTTCAACGTGTCGGGCGGCGTGCTGCCGAAGCTGGAGAAGCCGTCCGGTGAACCGGTGCCGGGCGATCGGCGCGAACAGGCCGAAGAGCGCGTGGAGCAGGTGCGGCATTTCAGCGAGACGCTTGATGCGTTGTATCACGCGTACCTGGCGCAGCGATTCAGTGACGACTGGGCGCGCGTGCAGCGGGAGATCGCCGCCTGGGTTCTCGGCGTGGATTCCGCCGACGCCATTCGCGGTCGCATGGCGGATGCCGGCGTCGCGGCAGGCTAAGCGCGCTGGTAAAGAAACGCCGATTCAACCAGCCGCGCGCCGGCCTCGTCGCAGACGGCGTACTTGGCGCCCGACCACATTGCGGCGGATCCGTGACGGCCGTCCTTCGCCAGCGCGTAGAGAATCAGGCCATATGCCGGGCGGCCCTGCTTGTCGCGCAGACGCGGTTCGGTGTGATCCGCGACGCGCCGCATCACTTCGAGACAAGCGTCTTGAGGCGACTTGCCCTGCCGCATCAGTTCCACGACCAGAAACGAGGAGCAATTCAACAGGTTGGCCTCGCCCCGGCCGGTGGAACCCGCGGCGCCGACCGCGTTGTCCACGTACAATCCCGCGCCGAGGATCGGCGAATCGCCCACGCGTCCGGGTATCTTGTACGACAGGCCGCTCGTCGTCGTCGTCGCGCCGAGATCGCCGCGGCTGTCCACCGCCGCGCAGTGAATGGTGCCCCACGTAAACGGGATCGCGTCGCGCCCGCGCGCGCCGGCGGCGGGGTTGATCTCCTCGTCACCCAACCAGTCATCCTCCTTGTCGCGCGACTCCTTCCACTTCAGCCACGCCTTGCGCGACGCTTCGGTGAGCAGGTCCTGTTCCTTAAATCCGTGTGCCTTCGCGAAGCGCAGCGCGCCCTCGCCGACGATCAGCACATGATCGGTCCGCTGCATGACCAGCCGCGCCACCTGCGCCGGATTGCGTATGTTGCGAAGGGACGCGACCGCGCCGGCCTTGTGCGTCGGCCCGTGCATCACAGAGGCGTCCAGCTCGACGATGCCGTCTTCGTTGGGCAGCCCGCCGTAGCCGACCGACTGGTCGTTGGGGTCATCTTCGACAATTGTCACGGATTCAATCGCTGCATCGAGCGGGTCCTTTCGCGCGACCAGCGCCTTGTAGCCGACTTCGATCGCCTTGAGGCCGTTCGAGCTGGAGATGATCACCGGCCGCTTGCCCGGCTTGGCGCCGTCTGTCGACGGCTGCTCCGCCCGGGCCAGTTGTGGGAGGAACGCCGTCTCCACACCCAGCATTGCACCCGCAAGCGCTGCTCGGTGGAGAAACTCGCGCCGCGTGGCGGACCCCGATTCACTCGTACCTGTTCGCAGGTTGATTTCGTCCATGGACGGTTAGATACCCTAAGCGGCAGCGCTTCACCAGCACGAAAACGCGACCTGTTCTTGTGAATGGGATCGATAACAAAAGATGGAGGATAATTTGCATGAACAGCCCTAAGCGTCTAAGGTTGGCTGTGGCAGCGATTTAGGTGCTGGCCGTGCCGATGATTGACGGGTCAAATCATCCGGTGGGGCTAACCGCGCATGGGTTTACAGTGTCTGAACTTATGAGCAAAAAGGCGGCCACGGACAGCCCGGTGGAAGACGACGCAAAGTCGGCTGCGGAGGACATCGCGGCCATCGAGCGGACGCTCGCGGGCGATCTGTCGGCGTTCGACGGCTTGATCGAGCGCTATCAGCGGCGGGCGGTCGCCGTGGCCTATCGGCTGCTGGGCAATATCGACGACGCCCAGGAAGTCTGTCAGGAGTCTTTTCTGCGGGCGTTTCGGTCGCTGTCGGGTTTGCAGGAGCGAGGCCGATTCGGTCCCTGGCTGATGCGAATCGTCAGCAACCAATCGCTGAACTTCCGGCGCGGCCGTCGGCCGATGCTGACGTTGCAGGGCGAGGATGACGACAGCGGAGATTCGCAGGCGGCGTCGCTGAAGTCGCGTGGCGAAGAAGGAGACACGCTCGAGGCGTCGGAAATGCAGCAGGCGATCACGGCGGCGATCGCGTCGCTGCCGGATCAACAGCGGCTGGCGCTGGTGCTGTTCGCGATTGAGGAGATGCCCCAGAAGGACGTGGCGGAGATTCTTGAGTGCAGCGTGGAAATGGTCAAGTGGAACGTGTTTCAGGCCCGAAAGACCCTGAAGGAGAAACTCAAGGGCTTTTTGGAGGAATGAATCGAACGGAGTCGGCGGCGGGATCGAAAAGTCGGCGGTCAGGAATTGCGAAGTAATGAACGGTGAGAATGAAAATGTCGAAATGCTCCTGGCAGCTTGCCTCCCCGGCGAGCGAACGCGGGAAGAGCGCGCTCGCGTGGAAGCGTTGCTGATGGATGATGCCCAGGCCCGGCGCACCGCCGCGGCGTATGAAAAGCTCGCCGCGCTGCTCAAGGGCTGGCGCACCATACCGGCGCGATTCGACTGGTCGGCCAACGCCGCACGCGTCGTGAGGCATGTCCGCTCCGGCGGGGCCGAAACGCAATCGACGGATGCCGCGCGGCTCGATGAGTTGGTTCCCCACTGGAGCGGCCCGGTTCCCGAGGTCGACTACCGCGCTCTCAAGGCGCGAATCTCCTCGGCCGTGCGGCGCGAGGCGCGCACGATCAAGACCGGTTCGATCGGAAAGATCCGCTCGCGGCGGCGCGTCCTCGCTTGGATCGGTCGCGTCGGCGCGCCGCTGGCGGTCGCGGCGGCGATTGTGATCGCCGTCTGGTGGCCCCGGGACGTCGGCGGACCGTTGGATGCGCCGAACGGCGCTTCGCCTTCGGGCGGCACGGTCGCGAAAGGTCCGGAACCGGCGCTGCGCCCGCGCACAGTGCTCGTTTCGCTCGAAACACCGGAGCCGATCGGAGTGGTGACCTTCACGTTTGACGAGGCCAGACGCGATCCGAAATCGCCGCCCGAGCCGCAGGGCTGGGCGGGTATCGCAGCCGATCGCGACGGGGCTGCCGCGAGTGACTACGTCGTGGACCCGTTCCTTTACTAGCCGGCGGTTCTGCGTGGTACGAGGTGACGTGATGCAAAACACGAAAACATGGACGTGGTTGTGCGCGGCCTTGCTCGGGCTGGCGGTGATCAGCCGAAGCGGCGCGGCCCAGGCCGATGGTCCGGACGTGGCGCAGCTGCTGGATCAAAAGGTCGAAAGCCTGACCATGAGCGGCATGGAGTTGCCGGCCGCGCTGGCCGATCTGGGCAAACAGGTCGGCGTCACGATCGTGCTCGATGACGAGTCGGCCGAAATGCTGCCGTGGGGCAAGCAAACAAAACTGGCCGACGTGACGATTACCAATGCATCGCTGCGCGAGGCATTGCCGAAGATTCTCGGCGCGTTGGGCATGACGTACGAAGTGCGCGAACAATCGGTGGTCGTGGTGGCGACCGATCCGCTGCGGCGGTTGGCGCGGCGGGCGACGTGGGAGGAACTGAAACTGCTGCGCCGAATGAGTGAGACGGCCTATTCGCCGGCGGCGTTCGGTGAGTTCAAGCTGCAATATCGCATCACGTCGAAGGTGGACGCGCCCAAGATGCTGCTGGAGCAGATGGAAAAGTCGGGCCAGGGCTCGGTCGCGCAGGTGCTGGAGACGGCCACGGGCGCGCTGCGCTGGGGCTGGACGCCGGAAGACGATCACATCGTGATCCGCACGGGGCAGGCGCAGATCGCCGGCAAGCTGTCGCGCCGGGTGACGGCGCGCTACACCGGCCAGCCGCTATCGCAGATTCTGGTGGACCTGGGCGACAAGGCCGGCGTGATGTTCAAGCTGGAGCCGGGCCTTCTGTTGAAGCTGCCGCCGTCGGTGAGTAGCTATACGCTTGTCTTACAATCGACGTCGATTCGGGCGGCGCTGGAGCTGATGGCTGCCGAGACAGGGCTGAAGTACGAGATTCACGCCGATGCGGTCTCGATCGGCGTCGGCGAAGCCGCCGCCGGATCAGGTCCGGCCACCGGCGGCGCGACGCGCTCGGGCAGCAGTCCGATCGCCGCGAAGGTCAGCATCCCGGCGAAGGAAGGCGGCGTGTCGTATGAGATCTTCCTGCGTGAAGACGAACTGCCGGCCGAGTTCCTCGAACATCGCGAGCAGCTCAAGCAGCAGTACATTCAGAAGCTGATGGCCGAACTGGCCCCCGACCCGCGCATCCGAACGGGAGAGGAACAGAAGTAGTCGCCATGTTCGGCAGTCGGTCTGCCCGAACCATGCAGCGTCGCGGGCAGCGACTCGGTGTGCGTCGCTGGGGCGGCCTTGAATCGCCTGCCTATTCCCCCTATAAATTACCGCTCGAAACAGCGGCGTAGCTCAGTTGGCAGAGCAAGGGATTCATAAGCCCTGGGTCGCCGGTTCAAGTCCGGCCGCCGCTAATTCCTCTTGTCCATCCGATACAGACTCGCGTCTTGACACGCGTGCTGTTGCGCGAGTCGGGTCTTCGGACCCGGCCTGCGGTAGTTGCCAGACCCCAATTGCATCCCGCGCTTGTCAAACCGCGATCCGCGCCTTGATCGGATTGCAAACGCGCTCCCAGTCTTCGCGAAGCAGTTTGACGGCCTCGGTGTGCGTGCCGGCCTGCATCACGAGGTACGTGTCCGATGCCAGGCGCTCGTCCATCACGGTCTTCAGGTTGAAAAGTCGTCCGACAGGCGGCTCGGCGCCGATCTCGCAATCGGGACAGACAATTCGCATTTCCTCCTCGGTCGCCAGTTCAACGCGCGGTTCGCCCAGCGCGCGGGCGGCGCGGTCCAGATCAAGTCGATCGCATGCCGCGATCACGCACATCGCGAAACCCTTTTCGCCCTTGACCAGCACCGGCTTGGCGACGAATCGACCGGGGACGTGCTCCGCGGCGGCTAACTCCTGTGACGTGAAGGCGGTTCGATGGGTCTTCTTCTCAAACGGGATCTTTTCGTTTCGCAGTAGTGTTTCGAGTTCCATGGTCCGGGCCTCCCAGGTGGCGCGCGGCCGAGCGGTGCGCAGCGGCTCGCACGGGCCGACTGCGATCCCGGTCTTGCCTCTTGAAATTGGCAGTTTGTGTGCCACGCGTTGCCCCCACCACGAACGCGCGCAATCGACGGGGATACGACAGGAAACTGACTCCGGCCTGGCGAAGTTTCATCGGTTCCAGGGCCAATAGGACTCTGCATGCGTAGAAAGTCGCAGGCGTAGCGTGTATTCATGCCATGTCCGACGGGAAATACCGTATGCCGCCGCCGGGGAGGCCGGTCTCCATAAAGGGTTCGCTGCGCGCCCAGGCGTTTTCCGCGCATTCCTGCACGCGAGAAAAAGCGGACGCGAACGCACGAACGGATGCTCGTGAACTGCGCGATCGGTCGATCGACTGCATCAGGAGAGCGGTGCGTCGTGCTCTTTCACATGCCTGCGGGGTTAGCTGACGGGCTGGGCCTTGAAAGTGGCCTGGAGCCGACCGACTCCTTCGCCCCGGCCGCGACGCTTGATAGCAAGGCGGCGGTGGGTTCCCCGCTCCCCGGCGTCAACCGGGGATTCGGCTCCGACAACAGGGGAATGGTAGCCGACTTTCGGCGGCGGTCAAAGGCGAGTCGGGACGAGCGGGCGGGTCGCAAGCAGATTGGTTATAGTGTGCGTTTTGCCCTGGCGCATTCGGTCGTAGCGGTACCGCGATTGGAATCGGCGCCGTGGGCGACAGGAAAAAATATGTCGTCGCAATCCAGCGATTCAACGTGCATCTCCACGACGCACCTCGTGAAGAGCGAGGACCTGAACCACCACCAGACGCTCTATGCCGGCCGGTGCGTCGAGTGGTGCGTGCAAATGGCCTACATTGCGGCGGAGAACTGCTTCGATGAGGCGCGGCCGGTCGTGTTCATGTCGATCCGCAGCTTGTCGATGCGAACGCCGGCGCGGCTGGGGGAGATTCTGCGATTCGAAGGGCGGGTCGATTACATCGGGGAATCCACCATCGGCATCAAGGTCGATGCGTGGAAGCTGCAACCCAAGGACGACCCCAAACCGGTTGCCACAGGGACGTTTCTCTTTTGCACGGTCGATGAGCAGGGGCGGGCCGTGGCACATGGTCTGCCGGCGCTGGCGGGCGCATCGCCGGCGTCGCAGCGCCGCTGGAAGCAGGACGACCTCGCGGTGGGTCGCTCGCCGGCATGAATCCGGATGATACAATTGTAGCGATTAGCTCGGCGGCGGGGGCGGCTGCGCGGGGGATCGTGCGCGTGTCGGGGCCGGCGGCGATGGCGATTGCGTCGAACGTATTTGAGGCTGACGATGCAGCCGCAGCCGGGTCAGGCGGCGCGTCGCCATCCGGAGCGAGCGATTGCGTGGAGGGCTTCGTACGCGTCGGGCGGTTTCGGCTGCCGGGGTTTGCGCTCGTGTTTCGCGCGCCGCGCAGCTACACCGGTCAGGATGTTGTGGAGCTTCATTTTCTCGGCGCGCCGGTGCTTCTGGGCTGGGTGGTCGAGGCTTGCATCGCCGCCGGGGCGCGGCGAGCCGAGCCGGGGGAGTTCACCCTGCGCGCGGTCCTCGCCGGGCGCATGGATCTTTCGCAGGCACACGGTGTGGCGGGCATGATTGCAGCGCGGTCGGACATGCAATTGCGCGCGGCCGAGCGACTGCTTCACGGAGAGCTGTCGCGCGTGGCGGGAGCGGCGCGCGAGCGGTTGGCGGATTTGCTTTCGTTGGTGGAAGGCGCGCTGGATTTCGCGGAAGAGCCGATCGAGTTCATTACACCGGGGCAATTGCGTGATGGGTTGATGGAAGTGCGTAAGGCCCTCGCGGCGACAACGGCAGCCGGTGTTCGCGCCGAGCGCTGGGAGCAATTGCCGCGTGTCGTATTGGCAGGTCATCCGAATGCGGGGAAGTCGAGTTTGCTGAATCGCCTGACCGGCCTGGACCGCGCGATTTGCGCGCCCGTGGCGGGAACGACCCGCGATGTGCTTTCCGCGCCGCTGCAACTGGGGGAGATGGAATGCCTGCTGATTGACGTGGCCGGAGTAGTGGAAGCGGTTGATGCGCTGGACGCGCAAGCACAGCGAGCCGCGCGCGATGCCCTCGCGTCGGCCGACCTCGTGGTATGGGTGGTGGATGTTGCCGAGAGCGATCCGACGCGACGCGTGGAGCCGCCGGCTTTCGACGTCCCAATCCTTCTCGTTGGAAACAAGTGCGATCTGCTGGGGTCGGGGCGCGCGGCAGGGGTGAGCGAGTACGAACTACTCGTCAGCGCGGCGACGGGCGCCGGAGTGGATGCGTTGAAGTCGGCGCTGGCGGCGCGGCTGCGAGCCCGCGAGTCGGCGGTGAGCGACGCGGCGATCGCGCTGATGTCGGAGCATCGGGCGGCGCTGGACGCGGCGCTGGAGTCGCTGGATCGCGCGATCAAGCTGGCGTTGTCGTCTGGCGAAACGCTATCCGACGCGGACCTCGTCGCGGCGGAATTGCGAACTGCGGCGGAGGAATTGGGTGTGCTGGCGGGCCAGGAAGACACGGAAGAATTGCTCGGACGGATTTTTTCGCGATTCTGCGTGGGAAAATGAGAACGGGAGCGGGCATGGAATTGGACGGCGTCTTTCTTGACATGTACGGAACCCTGACGGCGGGCGATCGTCAGGCGGTGGAGGCGACGTGCGAGCATCTTGTGCGGGATTTTCGGCTGGCCATCTCGGCACACGAGTTGAGCATCACATGGGGCGAGCGATTTTTTCACGCGCTGGACTTCTGCAATGGCGACGCTTTCCTGACGCTCTTCGACGTGGAGCGCCGCACGCTGCGCGAGACGATGGCCGCACTCGGTGTCACCATGGACCCGACGCCCTATGCCGAGATGCTGCGGCGCTACTGGAGCGATCCGCCGCTTCAGCCCGAGGCGATCGCGTTTCTGCAAACGTGTTCGCTCCCGGTGTGCCTCGTTTCGAACGCCGACCGGGTCGACATCGACGCGGTGATTGAACGGCACGCGCTCAAGCTGGAGCGTGTGGTGACGTCCGAGGACGCCCGCAGCTACAAACCCGATCGCGCCATTTTCGACCAGGCGCTGGCCCAGACCGGCTGGCGGCGCGAGCGCGTGATTCACGTCGGCGACAGCCTGCACAGCGATGTCGGCGGGGCCATGGTCGCCGGCCTCCGCAGCGGCTGGGTCAATCGTGCGCACCGCATCCATGACATCGGCACGCACACGCCGGACCACGAGTTCGGTGATTTGCTGGAATTCCTCCGCTGGCTTGATCAAGGCGCCTGATCGGCGGGAGCGCTGGCGGGCATCGACGCGGCCGCGTTCAGCGCCGCCTGCGCGCGAGCCAGGGCCTGTTGCGCCGGGACCAGCTCGGGCCGGATCCGCAACGTCGCCTCGTAATGCGGGATTGCATCCTTCCAGCGGCCCAGGCGTGCCAGTGTATTGGCATAATTGAAATGCACGCTCGCCTCGTCGGGCGCGAGCGCCAGCGCCCGCTCGTAGTAGGGGATGGATGCCTCGATCCGGTCGGTGAACGATAGCGCGTTGGCCAGACCGTTCAGCACGCGGAGCGATTCCCCGGCGTAGAAAAGATTGCGCCGATAGAGCGGAATCGCCTCGGCCGGCTCGTTCACCTTTACCAGCAAATCGGCCAGTTGCCGCAGGGCGTCGGCGTGTTCCGGGCGAATGCGCAGCGTCTCGCGATAGTGATGGATGGCCGCGTCGATGTTTCGCTGCTCGTCGTAGATGCAGGCGAGATAGAAGTGCGCTTCGCTGTGCGAGTTGTCCAGCTCCAGCGCCCGGCGGAAGGCGGCCGCCGCCTCATCGAGCCGGCCGAGCTTGGTAAGAAGGACGCCCTTGACGGTATTCGCTTCGGGATACTTCGGGTCGAGCTTTACGGCCTGTTCGGCATGCGTGAGTGCTTCGTCGTATCGCTTCAGGGCGTTGAGCACCTGGGCCATGCCATAGTGCCCGGCGACAAAGCGGGGGTCTTTCTCCAGCGCGCCGCGATACAGCGCGATCGCTTCGTCGTGGCGTTCTTGACGAAGCAGGACCGCACCCAGGGCGAGATGTGCGCGAGGATTCGCCGGTTCGATTTCAAGCGTGCTGCGCCAGAGCCGCTCGGCGGTGGCGTAGTCCCGATTGCGGGCAATCGTGCGACCGCCCAGCGCCAGCAGGGCGATTCCCACGAGTCCAATCGCAAAGCTCGGAGCAAGTCGCGCCGCCGCCGACCGGGTCGCGGCCCACTTGCTTAACGCCTCATGCGTGCCCAGAACAGCCAGCGCGCAAAGCGGCGCGAGGGCAAGGTACATGCGGTGCTCAAAGGCCGGGTCGACGATGGGCACGAAGCTCGACGTGGGCGAGAGAATGATGAAGAAACTCGCGGCGATCAGGCCGATCGGCGGGTGACGGCGGAGCAGGGCGATTGTGCCGGCCAGCAGCATCGCGACGGCGCACATCTGCGGCACCCAGTCGGTCCAGGTGCGCGCGATCGGCCAGGCGTAGTCGATGCAGAGGTGCAGCGGAAATATGGACAATTGAAGATATTTGAGGAGGACGCCGAACTGGGTGCGGGCATAATCAACGGGTGAGAGGCCTTGCAGCCCGAAGCCGACGGTGTTGGAGCGCGGGCCTCCAGCGATGAGCGCAAAGAGGATCAACCACGTCGCCGCGATGCCGAGATGGGTCAGCCCGCGCCGCGCGAGGGTTTGTCGAATTCCTCCGCTCAAGAGCACGACGTCATACCAGAAGATGACGAACGGTGCCGTGACCATGACCTCCTTGCAGCCCATGCCCAGAGCCGAACAGATCACCGCGCCGGCCGACCAGGGGAGCGGCCGCGGCGAAGCGGCGGCGCGGACGACGCAATAAAGCGTCGCAAGGTAGAACAAACTCACCATGCACTCGACGCGCTGGATGACATAGGTCACGGATTCGGTTTGCAGCGGATGGACCACCCAGAGCAGGGCGGTCACGACTGCCAGCGCCGTCGCGGAGCGTTCAAACCGCTCTCGAAATCGCTCCGCGAGCAGCGTGCGCCGGACGACGCCGAACAGCAGCAATCCGGAGGCGAGGTGAATCAACACGTTGAAGAGGTGATACCCGCGGACGTCCAGCCCGCCCAGCGCGTAGTTGATCGCCAGCGTGTAGGCAACGACCGGACGACCGGAGACGGTCGACTGGTAGGGGGCCGACACCGCCTCGCGCAGCGGCCACAGGGATCGAATATAGACGTTCTCCGTGATCGAGTACTGATCGTCAAAAACGAACGGACCATTCAGGCTGTTGGCATAGACGCCCGCGCCGGCGAGGGCGATCAGCAGCCCGGCCTGCCACGGGGCGATGCGGGTTGCGAGGGTAGGGCCGTGCGGCGACATGGTGCCCCCTGGGCTTACGCGCCCCAGCGATGCGCGCCGAGGGCGGCGACGATGTCGGAGGCGAGCCGGACCGCGGCGGCGCCGTCCTCCGCGGTGACGGGGGGCGGCTTGCCGGTTGCGACGCTTTCGAGGAATGCTTCCAGCTCGGCGCGGAGCGGCTCCACGTCGTCCACGAGCAGCGGCTCGACCTTCACCAGTTGGCCGAAATCGACGTTGGCCATGTCAGCAAGATTCTCAAACTTTCCGTCGCGCGCCATGGCGAGGATGTCGAGATTCGCGTCGCGCGTGATGGCGATGCCGGTCTTGCGCTGATAATCAAGCGAGAGGTAGGCCGTCTCGCTGAAGACGCGGATGCGCCGATCGGTCTTCAAGGCCAGGCGCGAGGCGACGAGATTGGCCACGGCCCCGTTCTCAAACACGACGCGGGCGTTGGCCACGTCTTCGTGGCGCGAAAGCACGTTCACGCCGACGGCATCCAGCCGGGCCACCGGCGACTTGACCAAATTCAGCACAATGTCGATATCGTGAATCATCATATCGGACACGACGCCGATGTCGGCCGAGCGAAATCGAAACGGACTGATGCGCTGGGTCTCGATGTACTTGGGCGAGATCTGCAGCCGTTGCATGGCCCGCACGACCGGATTGAACCGCTCGGTATGACCCACGGAAAGCAGCGCGCCCGTCTCCCGTGCAATCGCCAGCATCCGATCCGCCTCTTCGACGTTCGGCGCCAGCGGTTTCTCGACGAGCACGGCCACCCCGCGGCGCATCAGCGGTTCGGCCACCGCGAGATGATGGATCGTGGGCACCGCGACCGTCACGGCGCGAACGTCGGCCGGCAACTCATCGATGGAAGTCATCGCGCGGCATTGGAAGTCCTTTGCGCAATCGCGTGCCCGCTCGGCATTCGCATCGACGACGGCGATCAACTGCGCGGAAGGCAACTCGCCATAGAGCCGTGCGTGGTGCCGGCCCATGTGGCCCACGCCGACCACGGCGACGGGAATCGGTTGATGGCTCACGAGCGCCGGCCTCCGCCGTAGAACTGCGGCACCGCGCCCTGGTCGCGGCGGAGGGATTCCAGATAACGTCCGTGAACGCCCTGGAAGATGGATCGCTTGAGGAAGTTGATCAGGTACTGGCCGTGGTAATCGAGCTTGCCGTTGGTCTCACACTCCCGAATGCGCCGGGCAAGGCTGATCGTTGCCTTGTCATCCTTGATGAACGGCATGATGCGATACAGCGAGCGCAATCCGAAAACGGCGGCGGCCTGATTCTTGCGGGGGAACAACTTCTTGCACAGGTCGCGGAGCTGCTGGATCGTGCTCTCGTCGAATCCCCAGCGCCCCAGTCCCTTGATGTTCACGCCCTGCACGTTGCCCTCGAAGCCGAAGATCATGTAGGGCGGTGTGTCGATCGTGCAGCGGGCCATGCCGGTGATGAAACTGTATTGCCCAATGGTCACAAATTGCTGAACGCCGACCAGGCCGGAGACGGTCACGTGATCCTCGATGTGAACGTGCCCGGCGATCTGCACCTGGTTCGACAGAATGCAGTGATTGCCCACGCGCACGTCGTGCGCGATGTGCGAGCCGACCTGGAACTGATTGTGGTTGCCGATTTCGGTGAGACCGCCAGCGACTTCCGTTCCCGTGTGCGCCGTGACGCCTTCGCGGAAGATGTTGTCGTCGCCGATGACCAGGCGCGTCGGCGTGCCGGTGTACTTCAGATCCTGCGGGGCCGCGCCGATCACGCAGCCGGGGTAGAAGAGGTTTCGCTCACCGATGTGAGTGTTGCCGAGAATGGTGACGTTCGCGATCAGGCGCGAACCGGCCCCGATGCGCACATCCGGACCCACATAGCAGCCCGGCCCGATCTCAACCTCGTCGGCGATCTGCGCCTGGGGAGCGACGGTGGCAGTCGGGGAAATCCTCGGCATTCACCACAATCCGCAGTGGCGGCAGCTCCGCGCCGCCATTGAGCCTTCCACGCGTTCGACGCCGCTTCCACTTCGGCGTCCGCCTTGCCAGTTTGACAACCGCGCGGCGGTGGGGGTTAGGCCCCCTCCGCATCCACCATCATAAACTTTATTTCCGCTTCCGCCACCACCGTGTCCAGAACCATTGCCCAGGCCCGAACATGGCCGGTCCGGGCCTTCACCCGGATATTCTGCACGTGCAAAACGAGCTGATCTCCCGGAAGGACCGGCTTGCGGAATTTCACATGGTCCATGGATAGCAGGACCGCCACTTTTCCCGTGTGCTCCAGCTTCTGGGAAAGCAGAATTCCCGCCAGCTGGGCCATCGCCTCAAGGATCAACACCCCCGGCATGATCGGCTGGGCCGGGTAATGACCCTGAAAGAACGGCTCGTTGATCGTGACGTTCTTAATCCCCACCGCCCGGCGGTCTTCGTCCAGTTCGACCACCCGGTCAATCAGAAGGAACGGGTAGCGGTGGGGGAGGATTCGCCGAAGGGCGAGCGAGTCGTAAACCGCTTGCGCGCCGAGCAGGGCGGTGCGCTCCTGCGTCTTGATGGCCGCCAGGAGCTTGCGGACCAATTCATGGTTGAGCGAGTGCCCGCTCTTGCGAGCGATGATCCGGCCGCGGATCGGCCTCCCGGCGAGGTACAAGTCGCCGATGAGATCGAGAATCTTGTGCCGCACGCACTCGTCGGGGTAACGGAAGGCGTTTCCAATGACGCCGTCGTTCCCGATGACCACGACATCCTGATACGTGAGATGCTTTCCGAGTCCGGCGGCTTGGAATTGTTTCGCTTCTTCTTCGGTGAGGAACGTCCGTGCCGGTGCGACATCATGAAGAAACGATTCCGCCGACAAGCGGAGCGCGTAGATTTGCCGGGGAATCGGCCCGCCAGGACCGTAATCGAGGTCGTAGATGATGTTCAGGTCGTCGGTGTCAGTCGGGACAGCGATCAACTCGGCATCGCCTTCTGCGACGCGCACGGTCTCGCGTATCACAAGCGGCTTCTGCTCGACGCCCAGTTCCGCGATGCCGGCCTGGTGAATGGCATCGACGAAAATATTGGAACTGCCGTCGCCGCCGGGCAGCTCGCCGCCGCTGATCTCGATTTCGAGGTTGTCGATGCCCAGCCCATGCAGCGCGGCCATGCAATGCTCGACCGTTTCGACCGTCAACGTGCCATTGCGGATGCTGGTGCGGCGGGCGCGTTTGGTGACGTTATCGACGTGGGCCTTGATTCGGGCCGGGACCGGCGCATCAACGCGGACAAAGGTGATGCCCGAATCGGCCATCGCCGGCTTGAAGCGCACGACCACCTCTTCCCCTGTGAACAGGCCCCGGCCGCTGATTTCAGTCGGGTTTTGGATGGTCTGCTGCGGCTTCAAGGTCGCGGACTCGCTTCGTTAACTCGGCGACTTGCTCGAACAACTCCGGCAGCTTGCGAACGCGCGCCATCTCGCGAAACGCGATCGATCGGTCCTGGGCCGGCGACCCGACGACCGTCTGCCCATCCGGCACGTCGCTCATGATACCACTTTTCGCCGCGATGCGAACCTCGTTTCCGATCTTCAACCCGTGGGCGATTCCGACCTGCCCGCCCATCGCCACGCCCGCGCCGACCTGCACGCTGCCGGAGATCCCCGTCTGCGCCGCGATGACGCACAACGGGCCGATCTGCACGCTGTGCGCCACCTGCACGAGGTTGTCGATCTTGGTTCCGCGGCCGATGCGCGTCGTGCCGAGTTTGCCCCGGTCGACGCACACGCCCGCGCCCAGCTCCACCTCGTCCTCGATGATCACCGTGCCCAGGTGCGGCAGCTTGTGGTGCTTTCCCTGGCGATATACGTAGCCGAACCCATCGGCGCCGATCACCGAGCCGGCGTGAATCACCACGTCGTTGCCGATCGTGCAGCGATCGTACACAACAACCCGATCGAACAACGTCGTGCCCGATCCGATCACCACGCCGTGGCCGATGCTGACCCCTTCGTGAATGATCGACCCGTCGCCGATTTGCGCGTCGCCGTGAATGACCGCTAGCGCACCGACGCGCACATCACGCCCGAGGCGCGCGGAAGGATCGACCACCGCCGTAGGGTGTATACCCGGTTCGGGCGGCAGTGGTGGCACGAAAAAGTGCGCCAGCACCTTCGTCATGGCGAACTCGGGATCGTCCACGAACACGGCCCGCGGCTCGCCGGGCATCAGCTTTTCGGTGCAGAGAATCGCCGCCGCCTGCGACGTCGCCGCTTCCGCCGCGTGCCGGGATTCGGTTACCCAGGTGATGGAGTCTGGCCCGGCCTCATGCGCCGCGGCGACAGCGCGCAGCACCACGCCGCCGCGCGAAGCATCGGCCAGTCGGCCATCGCAGAGGCTCGCAAGGTCCGCCACGGTCAGGCTGGTGCGGTGCGCAGGCATGGATCAGCGCTTGGGCGACTCGTTCCTGTCGCCGGACCCGGACCCGCCGCCGAACGTCGGGCCGGTAGCGCTTCCGAGCTTCGGGCGTGCCGGGTCGTTTCGATACTCGGCGTTCATTTTGGCAATCACGGCGTCGGTGATGTCCAGTTCTTCGGAGTTGTACACCACGACGCGATCCTGAATGATTCGGCGGATCGCTTGAACGCTCTGTTCCTGGATCTCGTCCGGCCGGAATGCCGTCCGTTGCAGGACGAGGTCCATCCCGCGCTCCCTGGCCACGGCCGCCGCCATTTCGCAGGCCTTTTCATAGACCTTGATGGTCCAGGTGTAGCGATCCTGTTCAATTTCCTGTTCGGCGACCTTCAGCCAGACGTTCGCGTCGATGTTCGCGCGGACCAGCTCGGTTCGACGCGCTTCGTAGTCCGGCGTGCCGGGCTTGAAGGCGTTCAGCGCCGTCTGCTTGTCCTCGATGCGCCGGCGCCGTTCGGCGGCCTCCTTGGCGTAGTCATCCGTCTTTTTTTTGATCTGATCGTTCAAGTCCAGAATCTGCTGGCACTCGTTGAAAATGCGGATCAGATCGATCACGCCTGCGCGCGTGGCCGGGCCGCCGGATGCGGCGGGGGGGACGCTGCTCGCCGGCTGCCCCTGCCCTTGCGCGAGGCCGACCGCGCAGAGCACGACCGGCGCCAAAGCAATCAGGATCAACGTTGCACGTTTCACGGGATGGACTCCTTCTGATCGCCGGCGGCCGGACCGCGCGACGTCGGGTTGATCGGGCCGGAACAGCGCCGAGGCGCCGCCGGTTCGTTACTTCACTTTACAGACAATCGTCTTGCTCTTCTGGTCTTCCACGTCCAGGCTGAACCCCTCGAACGTCAACTCAATCAGGTGCTCGGTCAACGCCTCGGCCGTCATGTTGCTTTGAACCGTGTACTTCACCTGGCCTTTGGCGCCGTCCTTCACCACTTCCTCCACGCCGGGGATGCCCTCCAGCGCCTTCTTGATGGCGATACTCTGCTTCACGTCGGCCACGCCCGAAACGTCGATGATTACATCGCCCACGCCGCCGGCCGTGCCGCGCGTCCACGATTCCAGCAGGTCATACACGCTCGCATCGGCCAGCTTCTGGCCCGTCTTTTCCAGCGTCTGCCGACCGCCGATCGGCCCGGCCACACGCGAGCCGCCGCGCACGCCGGTCATCGTGTTCGAAAAAATCGCGTCGCCCGTCTCGGTCCAGAAGCCCTGGATCGTCACGTCGGACTCCCACATGTTCAACTCAATCCCCGCGGCGGTCGTTTTCTGTGGTCCGCTCGCACGCGATGTGCCTTTGATATAAACCTGCGCGCCGTAGCTGGACGCAATCGCCTTCAACGCCTCGGTGTTGTCCTCCATCGCCGCCGCCTCGGCCTTCTTGCGATCAATCTCTTTCATCTGACCGGGGTTTACCAGCTTGAAGCCCAGTTGCAGCAACTTGCGCTCGATGGCCGTGCCGAGAATGCTGTCACGCTGCACGATCTCGCGGCTCGGCTCCTCGCGCGTCAGGTCGTGAATGATCTCGGTGAAGATGACCATGATCTTCGGCCGGCCGAGTTGCTTGAGAATAATCGCCACCTCCGCCCAGGTCGCATCGATCAGTTTCTTGCTGACCTTCGCCTCGACCTCGACGGTGACGACTCCGTTGGCGCTGGTCTCGCCAAGGACTTTGTAGTCCTTCACCAACCCGGCTGCACGCGACAGGACGACGTCAAACTCCAGCGCGAAGTCCTTCGTCTGCGACTTGCTGGCGATCTCCTGCTGCCCGCCCTGTTCGATGGCTTTGCGAAGCGCATCTTTCAGCGCGCCGTCCTTGCTGATGCCCTGACCTTTGACTTTGACGATCACGATGTCGTCATCGGCCCGGGCCGCAGCGGGGACCGCCAGTGCAAGGCAGAAAGTCCATAGCGTTGCGATTACGGCGATACGGTTCATGTTCAACGTCTCCTATTGCTTGGGCGGCGCCGAACCTGCGGGCGGGGGATCTTTCCGTTCGCGCCAGCCGCGATTGTCCGTTTGACGGCTCGGCGGGTCAAGCCGCAGCAGGAGTACGCGCCACGTGTGTTTTGTAGTCGTTCCCAATTTGGTTAGAATGCCGCGCACATCCGAACTTAGACACCCTTTGACCCGAGGAAGTCAAGTAACATGCCCTGGGACGAAATCGAACTCGAAGCCGACGACGCCATGGACAAGGCGGTCAAGTTTCTCAAGCAGGAATTCCGCGGTGTGCGCACCGGCCGGGCCTCGCCTGGGCTGGTCGATCATGTGAAGGTGAAGGTCGCCTCGTATGGCGGCGCGCCGATGGATTTGAAATCACTGGCCACCGTCACGACGCCTGACGCCTCGATGATTCTCATCAAGCCGTTTGATCCGGCGACGCTGAAGGACATCGAGCGTGCCATTCAGGAGGCACAGATCGGCATCAACCCGCAGAGCGACGGCAAGGTCATCCGTCTGCCGGTGCCGGCGCTGTCGGGCGAGCGGCGGCAGCAGATCTCCGGACAGATTAAAAAGATGGCCGAGGCGCAGAAGGTGGCGCTGCGGAATGTGCGGCGCGATGCAATTCAGAAGATCGACGCCGAGAAGAAAGCCGGCGACCTGCCGGAGGATGAAGCGAAGCGCGGCCAGGAAGAAATAGACAAGATGACGAAGAAGTACGAGGCCCAGATCGACGAGGCCCTGGCGGCGAAGACGAAGGAAGTCATGGAAGGATGAGGCGGAGCATGGGCATCCCGCCCGCGCCGACTCCATGCGGGCCAGTCGTGCGCCGCGACCCTGTCCAGCGCGTATGCCGAACACGATTGAACAACCTTTTCCCAACGTCTTCGTCATCCGTCACCCCGTGGTGCAGGAGCAGCTCACCGTCGCGCGCGATGCGAACACCGGCGTCGAGAAGTTCCGCCGGCTCACGGGCCAGATTGCCAGGCTGATGGCCTTCGAACTCACGCGCGACTATCCCACCGAACCGGTCGATGTGCAGACGCCGCTTGCGCCGTGCCGGGGCTGCAAGCTGGCCCGCGGCCTGACGCTCGTACCGATTCTTCGCGCGGGTCTGGGCATGGTCGAAGGCATCCTCGAATTGTTGCCGTCGGCGCGCGTCGGCCACCTCGGCATCTACCGCGACCACGACACGCTTCAGCCGATCACGTATTACAACAAGCTGCCGCCGACCATCGCGCAGACCGATGTCATCGTGATCGACCCGATGCTCGCGACGGCCGGATCGCTGATCGCCGCGATCGAGGTCGTGAAGAAGACCGGCGTGGAGCGAATCAAGGTGCTGTGCCTCGTGGCCGCGCCCGAGGGCATTCGCGCCCTGATGGGCAAACACCCGACCGTGCAGGTCTACACCGCCGCCATCGACGAGCGGCTGAATGAAAAGGGCTACATCGTGCCGGGCCTGGGCGATGCCGGCGACCGCCTTTTCGGCACGGCGTAAGACCAACGAGCCGCGGGCTTCAGCCCGCGCGGCGCTTTGTTGATGGACCCCAGTGGAGTGTGAGCGTGATCGTCGATCGTTTTCTTGCCGCAGCAGACAAGGCATCGCGCGACGCCCGCGTGTCCGATCCGCTGCGCGCCATCAGCCACCGCGACCTGCTTCGGCTTGCCAACGTCATGCGCCGGCAGGTGCTTCGCCAAACAGACAATCCTCACGTCGGCCTCTGCATGCCCTCGTGCGTCGCATTCGCCGGCACGTTTTACGGCATCCTCTGGGCCGGCCGTACCGTTGTCCCGCTGAACTTCCTGCTCGGCCCGACCGAGCTGGCCGCCGTGGTGGCCGATAGCGGGCTGGACACGATTTTTTCGATCCGGCATTTCGCCGAGCAGCTCGCCCCGCTGCCCGTGAAAAAGATATTTATAGAAGACCTGCCGCTGAAACGTGAGATGATTTTCGAGCGCCTTCGCATCAAGCCCTCGCCGCCGCGCGTCCGGCCTGACGATACGGCGATTCTGCTTTATACGTCCGGCACGTCGGGCGTTCCCAAGGGCGTCTGCCAGACCCACGCCAACCTGGTGCACAACGTCGAATCCTCCGTCGCCAAGGCCCGGCTCGAAGCGGGGCACCGCTTCCTTGGCGTGCTGCCGTTGTTTCACAGCTTCGGCATCACCGCCATGATGCTCGTCCCGACCTGGATCGGGGCCGACGTCCACTACCTGCCGCGCTTCACGCCGGCCGGCCTGTTCGACGCCATTCGTGAGCGGCGCAGCAGCGTCACCATGCTGATCGCCAGCATGTACGGCGCGATGCTCAAGTCCAAGCGCGGCAAGGCCGAGGACCTCGCCAGCGTCACCTACGCCATCAGCGGGGGCGAGGCGCTGCCGCCGCAGGTACACGCCGAATTTCTCCAGCGCTTCAAGGTCGACGTGCTCCAGGGCTACGGCATGACCGAGGCCTCTCCCGTCGTCAGCCTCAACGTGCCGTGGGACCATCGCACCGGCACGGTGGGGCAAGCCATCCCCGGGCTGGACGTGCGCGCGGTTGATGACAAAAATACGGCACTCCCGGCCGGACGCGACGGCGAACTGTGGGTGCGCGGGCCCAGCGTCATGAAGGGGTATTACAAAAAGCCTGACGAAACCGCCGCCGCCATCACCCCCGACGGCTGGTACAAAACCGGCGACATGGGCAATCTCGACCCCGATGGATTCATCACCATCACCGGGCGCAAAAAGGAAATGATCATCGTCGGCGGAGAGAATGTGTACCCGCGCGAGATCGAAAATGCGCTGGAACAGCACGCAGCCGTCGCGGAATCCGCAGTGATCGGCAGGCAGGACGCGTCGCGCGGCGAAGTCGTTGTGGCGTTTGTCACGCTCCGAGAGGGGGCGTCGGCTACCGAGACCGAATTGCGTGAGCACTGCCGCGAGCGCTTGGCGGGCTACAAAGTCCCGCGCCAGGTGATCATTGCGCCCGACCTGCCGCGCGGCCCGACGGGCAAGATTCTCAAACGAAAGTTGAAGGAAACCCTGACTGCGTAGGAAGCCTCGCCGGACGAGTTATGGGCCGCTCCGTGCCGCTGCCAAGAGGTTTGATTCTGCTATTGGGCCGCGTTCTGCGCAAATCACCGGGGCGTAGTCCAGCCGACCGCCCGATCAGGCCGACAAATCTGTTGATGGCTACACTGATTCATAAGATCCGGTCGGACCGCGCGATGGCGGAAGCGAATGCGGAACGCCGGGCGCACCGCCGCATGGCGTTGCGCCTGCCGGTCGAGTGTCGCCGCGAAGGGCAGGATGGCGAGTACGTCGTCCGCACGATCACGCAGGACATCTGCACCAGCGGTATCTACCTGGAATTGGACGAGCCCGGTTTTCGAAAGGGCGATCGGCTCTCGGTTGAACTGACCATCCCGCCATCCGAGGGCGTCTCGTCGGACGCGGGTCTTGGAACATGCGAGGCCGAAGTTGTTCGCACAAACCGTGTGCGCCGAATCGGCGAATCATTCGATCGTTACGGCGTCGCGCTTCGATTCCTCGGTCCGCTGCGCATTTCTTATTGATTGCCCGCCGCGCGCGGAAGTCTCTCCGGCTTTTCGAGTTGCGACCGTGAGAAAACGGGGTTCCTGCCGCGTTGACTGCCGCTCAATCGTCGGGTTACTCGACGCAATCCCGGCACCTTTCACACATGTTCACCGGCAGGTCCAACGCCCGCGCCGCCGCCGGCGTCGATGGGACCACGTCCGCAAGCCGCATGCGCCCCGCGCCGGTGATCGGATTCGCGCCGACATTTCGCATCAGCGTCGTGTAGCTGTCCTGCCAGCCCATCGGGAACACACCGCTTTCCAGGGCAGCGCGGCGATACACCGCGTCGTTGTCCAGCATTTGGCCGGCCGATCGCGCCACGGCCATGACATCGCCCGCTTCGCCGGTGTGATCCAGGCCGAGCAGATGTCCCAACTCGTGCGAGGCGACGTTGGCGATGGCTTGCGCAACTTGCTCCAGCGACGGCTGGAGAATCTCCCACTGGGCCAGCGTCTCGGTGAAGATGATCGCCTTCTGGTCGGGCACAAGATTGCCCACGTCGACGTTGTCCGCCAGCCCCAGGAAGTCGGCGCTGAAATTCCCAAAATACAACCGGGTGTGCGCAGCGGCCGGGGCCGGCTCGCCGAGGCTGCTGATGAGTGTCACGTCAAATTCAGCCAAATCGCGCCGCATATGTTCAACGACAAGTCGCGCCAGCGTTTCACTTTGTCCGGAGAATCGCCCCGAGATCGCCTCCGCCGAGAACGGGCGCATCACTTCCACCGGCTGGCTGGCAATCCGCACCTCGGCGCCGCCTGAAAAGTTGAGATACACAAGCTGATTGCGGGCCGGCGGAAGAAACTGGTTCGGCGCGCGACGCAGCCGGATCGTGTAGCGCCCAGAATCGTAGCGACCCTCGCTCGAAGCGAAGTACCGACCGTTGGACACGGCGATGCCCAGGTACAGATTCTCCGTGTCGCCGCGAAGCGAAAGTGACATGAACGGGTCGAGCATGCCGGCGTAATACGAGCGATCATCGTTCGCGTCGATCAGGTTCATGTCGGCGTCGAACAGCGCCGCGACGGTGTTGAGGCCGTTCTCGCCGAACACCTCCACGGTGACGCGGTCTCCGAGCAGCGCGGGCCCCAGCGCGAAGAAATCGACGTCGCCGGCGCCGTTGATCGCGCCTTCCACGAGGATCTCGCCTTCCGTCGGAAGCGTCGCGAACTGGGCCGTCGCGAACGAATTGTTGTCGTCGTCCCATTCAATCACCGGACTCACGACCGGTGGGAACTCGCTCGGAAGGCTCGGCCGCTCATTCGGCGCGATCGCCGCGCTCGGGAGGACGGACACGTCGCAGCCAAAAAGAAAGGCGCAAATCGCAGCCAGGACGAAGACGGTTCGATCAAACCCGGATCGGAGGTTCCGGCGGACGTGCATTGCAGAGGCTCCTGCAACCGTTCCACCGGCTTACCTCCAGAGGGGCCAGCCGTTGGGGAGAATGTTCGGATTGAGTTGAGTAAAATCTTTAGAGGCAACGTACGATAGGCGCACGTTATCGGCGGCGAAGCACGAGGTGATTGTGAGCGAGGCGCAAGGGAAGACGGTTTTATATGGACCAGCCGCGGTCGCCGAAGAAATGGGCGTTTGATCGGTCCCGCCTGCTAGTCGTCGACGGCGATTATCGGCGAGAATACCAGTCTCGCGCGGTGTCGGGCGAGGCGTTTGGCACGCGCGTGGAGTTGTTATCCGACGCCGCGAGCGCGTTTCTCGATGCCGGTGCAAGCGTGATCGTCACCCCGACGGATCACACCGTGCCGGTCGGGCAATCCGGTGGGACCGGCACCGACGCGGTCTTGTTCGCGCATCAATGCGCCGCGGCGCTTCGCGCCTGCATCGACCGCCATCCACGAAGCCACACGACGACCCTCGTGGGGGCGCTTGGCCCCACGATCGAATTATTGACCCTCGACGAAATTGACGAAGCAACCCTGCACCAGACTTATCGGGCGCAAGCCGACGCGCTGATCCGAGCGCGAGTCGATGCCATTCTTTGTCGCGGCTTCACCGAATTGCCCGCGCTCCTCGCGGCGATTCGAGCGGTGAAGCATGTCGCCGCCGATCTCCCCGTCATCGCAACCTTGTGCTTCGATTGCGGCCCGAATCAAACCGACACCGCGATGGGCGTCAGTGTGCCGCAGGCCTGTGAAGCCCTGGCAGGCCTTGGGCTTGCCGCGATCGGATTCGACGGCGGCCGCAGCCCCGATGCCGCGCCGGCCGTCCTGACAAAGTTCATCGAATTAACAGACTTGCCGTTATGGGTCACCGTCTCGCCGGGCCATCCGCAGTTGGATGAAGGCCGCCTGACATACAGCGACGGGCCGAAGGAATTTGCTGAACGATGCAAAGCGCTCGCACTGGCTGGGGCAACCTTTGTTGGCGGCAGCGCCGGCGCTACGGCGGAACACGTGGCTGCCTGGGCGTCCGCGATCAGTAGCGATAAACGCCTGAAAAAACGGTCCTGAAACGGCATGACCCTTTGGACTGCTTGCTTGACCCTCGTTGCGCAAAGCCAGTATAATGAAGTGTTTGAGTCGATTGCCGATCGGCGCGCGCCGGTCGGTTGCATGCCTTCCCCGGCGCCGAAGTGGGGTTCTCCGGGGATTTTCGCCTGCCGGACGTGTCTGCCGATACGGACAAAGTCTGCCTGCCCGACATGAGTCGGCCGTATACATCGACGCTGGGTGGGGCAAAGACCGCGGGAGGGTCTTTCATGGTGATGCCGCAAAACACGTTGCAGTGCAAGCTGATGGCGGCGCTGATGGCTGCGATGGTCGCAGCAAGCGCCGCTCGCGCGACGGACGAAATGGTCGGCCAGGATGCCGAAGCGTGGACGATATGGCAATCCGCTCTGGATTCCGCCAGCCGCGAAGACCGCGAGACCGCGACGCGAAACTTCTCCCAGTTGCTCACGATGGGGTTGTCGGATCTGCGCCTCGCGCTGATGGCTGATCGCACCGGCTCGCTCGGATTGGAAAACTGGGCCAAAGAAGCGGGTGCCCCCGACCCGGTCAAACAACTGGTCGAGAAGATCACCTCCGGCCGTCGCCAGAAGGCACTCGCCGAGGACGGCTGGCACTTCGCCGCCATCGGCCGCTTCAAGTACGCCGATGCCAATTTCAAGGCACTGGACGAATCGAACCCCGACCCGGTCGCGCTGCTGGAATTGGCGCGCCGGAACCCCAATCGCCACGCCATTCTCATCAAGCTCATCAGCAATGCCGAGGTCGGCCCCAGCGCCAAACGCTTCCTGCAACTGCTTGATCTCGGCGAAGAAAAGCTGCGCATGGATGCCAGCGAGATCGTCGCGAACATCGGCAAGCTCGCCGGTCCCCCGCGCATGAGCTTCAACGCCACGAGCCGCCTGAAGGCCTCCGGTGAGTACGCGATCCCGCACTTGTTGCAGGCGCTTCAGGATTCGGGTCGCAAAGAATTGCACGCCGCGATCATTCAGGTCCTCCCGCAGATCGGCCGCGATGGGTTGAATCCGCTCTGCGCCGCCCTCGCAATGGCCGACAACGTCACGCGACACCAGATCGTCTCGACGGTCGCCCAGATCGGCTACCGTCAGGCGCTGCCGTACCTGGCCAAGCTGACCTCCGATGAATCGGCGTCCGGCGAACTGCGTGCGGCCGCCAAGCAGGCGATGGTCACGCTCGGCGCGGGCGCCGCCGACACCGCCGCGCTCTTCTTCGAACTCGCCGAGAGTTACTACAACAACGCCGACTCGGTCAAGGCCGATCCGCGCAAGGACACCGCCAACGTCTGGTACCTCCGCGACGGCACGCTCAAACTCGTCGCCGTGCCGACTGCGATCTTCAACGACATCATGGCAATGCGCTGTTGCGAAGAGGCCCTGCTGGCCAACTCCAATCTCGAAAATGCCACGGCACTTTGGCTCGCTGCCAACATCCGACGTGAGGCAAAACTCGGCCTCGATGTCGAAAGCGACAAACCCGATGAACTGGCCGCCAAAGACGGCACGCGGCCTGACGGCTATCCCCGCTCGATTTACTTCGCCCGCGCTGCCGGACCCAAGTATTGCCACATGGTCCTCGCCCGCGCGAACAAGGACCGTGATGTCGGCGTGGCCCTCGGCGCGATTGCCGCCCTGCGCGAAACAGCCGGCGAACCGAGCCTCGTCGGCGCGGAAGACATCAAGCAGCCGCTCATCGAGACGCTGGCCTTTCCCAATCGCCAGGTGCGCGTGAAAGCGGCACTGGCCATCGGTCAGGCACTACCGCGCACGCAGTTCGCCGGCGCGCACAACGTCGTGCCGGTGCTCGCCGAAGCGCTCTCGCAGGCCAATCGTCAGGCAGCACTGGTCGTCGATGGCGACTCCGCCTCGGGCAACAAGATTCAGGCTGTGCTCGCAGGCATGGGATACGACTGTGCACTGGGTGACACTCTCAACAGCGCACGCGAGACGGGCCGCAAGGCGAATCTGACGACGTTCGATCTCGTCATCCTCGCCAGTGACATGAGCGGGCCGGACGTGACCGCGGCCATCGGCGATCTGCGTCGCGAATTTCAGACCGCCGCCACGCCGATCCTCGTACTCGCGAAGGAAGGGGAGGCCACCAAGGCCAGCAGTGCCGCGCGACTGGCCCCCGGCGTCGAAGTCCTGTTGTACGACGCCCTCGGACTGGGCGACCCCAAGAAGATCTCCGAACACGTCGGCAACCGCATTGCCCGGGCATCCCAGGCGCTGGGCATGGCCCCGCTGTCAGCCGATCAATCGCTTTCGCTCGCGTTGCAGTCGGCCCGCGTGCTGCGTCTGATCGCCGAGAGCAATCTCAAGGTGCTGGATGTTTCCAAGGCCACCGGCGCGCTGATCACAGCGATTCGTGGCAACTCCGAGCCGCTGCGCGTTGCCGCCGCACACGCCCTGGCCCTGCATCGCGCTGCCGATGCACAGGCCGCCATCGCCGAAAATGCTCTCGATCCGCAACGCAGCCCGGGCGAGCGGATCGCTTCATTCAACAGCCTCGCCGAAAGCGCTCGCACCGGCGGCAATCTCCTCGGCACGAGCGAACTGGTCAATCGACTGATCGAATTCACAACGCAGGAGCAGGACCTGGTCCTCCGGGCCGCAGGATCACAGGCCCTCGGCGCGCTCGATCTGCCGTCGAACAAGGCCAGCGAAATCATCCGCGGTCAATACCGGGGTTAACTGCGAAACGTGAATCGCGAATCGCGACAGTCAACGCGGCGCGGCGTTTGCCCTTCGACTTGCGCCCTTTGATCTTCGCCATTCCCTCGTATCCCTTCCAGACGGCTTCTACAATCTCCACATGGCCTCCAAGCCCGTGAAGGACGATGCCGCGCAAGCCCTCCGCGCCCGGATTGCGCGCTTTCCAAAATCCCCCGGCGTGTACCTGATGAAAGATTCGCGCGGGCGGGTTTTGTACGTCGGCAAGGCCAAAGACCTGCGCTCGCGCGTCAGGTCGTATTTCCAGGATTCCGCCGATCTGCTCCGCACGCGCGGGCCGGAGATCGCCTCGATGATCGCCAAGGTCGTCGACGTGGACTTCCTCGAAACCGACACCGAGGTGGACGCGCTGCTCCAGGAAAACCGCCTCATCAAGGACATCCAGCCGCAATACAACGAGCGCTTGCGCGACGACAAAAGTTTCCCCTACATCGAGATCACCACGGGCGACGATTTTCCCGGCGTCTACGTCACGCGCCAGCCGCGCATCAAGGGCAGCAAGCTCTACGGCCCGTTCACCAACGCCGGCGATTTGCGCGACGCGGTCAACGCGCTCCAGAAGGTGTTTCGCTTTCGCAACTGCGAGCTGGACATCCGCGAAGACGACGAAAAACGCCGATTCTTCCGCCCTTGCCTGCTGCATTCGATTCACCAATGCACCGCGCCCTGCGCCGATCGCATCAGCCGGGAGGATTACCGGCGCGACATCGACCGGCTGAAACGCTTCATGGCCTCCAAGCGCAGCGTCGTGTTGCGGGAAATGGAGCAGGAGATGCAGGCTGCCGCGCAGGCCCTGAACTTCGAAGAAGCCGCACGAGTCCGCGATCGCATCAACGCGATCAAGAAGCTCGCGCTCTCCGGCGACGTGGCCGAGGACGTGCAGCCGGAGGTGTTCTACGTCGATCCGCGCGCCGGGCTGGAGCGGCTGGCGAAGGTGTTGGAATTGGAGGAAACGCCGCGCATCATCGAGGGAATCGACATCGCCAATTTACAGGGGGCCGAGTCCGTCGGGTCGCTGGTCTGCTTCATCGACGGCGTGCCCTTCAAGAGCGGCTATCGGCGGTTCGGCATCAAGACGGTCGAGGGGCAGGACGACTACGCCATGATCCGCGAAGTCGTGCGGCGGCGATATCGGCTGGCCGGCGAAGGCGAGGAGATGTTCCCCGAAATCATCATGATCGACGGGGGATTGGGCCAACTCCACGCGGCGATGGAAGCCTGCGGTGAGATGTTTGTGAAGCCGCCGATGCTGGTGGCGCTGGCCAAGCGCGAGGAGGAGATTTACATCCAGGCGCGCCGTCGACCGATCAAGCTGCCCCGCAACGATCCGGCGCTGCGGCTGCTGCAACAGGTGCGCGACGAGGCGCATCGCTTCGCCCAGCATTACCATCACATTCTGCGCAGCAAACGGCAGTTTGATGAAGACATCCAGGCCGGCAAGCGCCCGCCGCGGCGGAAACCCGCTGCGCGGAGCCGCAAAAAAAAGGAACCGCTGGGCCGATCCGGTGATGGAGTGCCGGGTGCAGGCGACGCGCCGCTTCACCAGGACGACGTCCAATCTCATCCGTCGATGGAATGAGTACGCCGCGCGCGACAAAGAAGCCGACGGAGGGGGATCCGTCGGCTTCGAGGAATTAACGATTCGTGCGGTCCGATGCTCCGTGCTGCACGGTGCGAGCAGCGTTCGTCGCGGCTATGGAATTGCCAGCAGCGCGGCGATGAATTCATCCACGTCGAGCTGCAAATCACCGTTGCCCAGATCAGCGCAGAGGCATTGATCCTCGGGAATCTGTGTTCCCAGCTTGCATCGCACGAAGCCGGCGATGTCCAACGCGTTCAACACCGAATCGTTGTTGACATCGCCCTCCAGCGTGCAGCTTCCCCCCGGCGTCGTTGCCCCGTTGGGGCTGGAGAACGGCGTCTCCAGCCCGCTCCAGTTCCGCGCCCTGGCCCGGAAGGTGTAGGTCACGCCCGGCGTCAGCCCGGTCACCGTCGTGGTCGGCGAGGCCACCCAGACATTCGCCCCGCTGCCGGCCGCCGGCGTCATCTCAAAGAAAAATCCCGTGCTGATGAAGCCGATGTTGGTGAAGGTTCCGTCGGCGAAGACTTCGATCGACGTGTCGGTGATCGTTCCGAAGCTTACAGAGACAGGTGTCTCAATGTGCGTCGGGCTGTTGATCGTCGACGAGTAACCAGTCAGGTTGTTCGGCACGGCCTGATCCCGCGCTCGGACGCGGTAGTTGTAGAAGTTGTTGGGCACCAGCCCGTCGTCGATGTAAACGGTCGACGTCTGCCAGGGGCTGTCGGTCCCGCCGACGTCCGAACCGGTGGTAAAGTCGAACTGGTACTCGACCGGCGGGCTGGCCACGTCCGTCGCCGTCGTGGCCGTCATCGTGATTTCCGTGCTGCTCAACGGCGCCGGCTCGGACGCCCAGGTCAGCGGATTGGGCGTCGGCGGCGTCACGTCCGCCGTGCTTGAGACAACCGTGAACGTAAGCGTGTAAAGCTGCGTCAGGCTCGAGGTGCTTCCTTCATAGATACGTATGTAAAAATTCCCCGGCGACCCGGTCAACTGCACTTCCGAGAGCGATTCTGCCGAACCGGCCGGCTGGCTGGCGCCCGTGGCGAGCACCGTCGTTCCGTCGGTGCCGATGATCTGAACGTTCAGGTTTTGAGCCGACAGGCTGTCCGTGATGTTCCCGCTGTTGCAGCTGCCGTCGCCCGCCTGCGTGCTCGAATCGTACGAAAAGCCCTGCGGCGTGACCGTCAGCGTCGAAATCTTCGCCGCGAAGCTCGTGGTGAATCGGTAATAGTCCTGCTCACCGTCGGCATCGATCGACAGGATCGAGGTGTTGGGAATCGTCGGCGGGGGAACGGCCCCGCGGCTCACCGGCACGCCGGCCGTGACCGATCCGAGGTCCGTCGCCGTGGCTGCCGTGTTGTTCGGCTCGTCGTTGTCGCCATAAAACCGCTGCCCGGCACGCAGATCATCGTGCCGCGGGCCGTCGATGCTCGTGTTGATGATCGGCTCCATCAGGCGGCCGTTCGTGCCGCCCAGCAGCGGGCAGACGTGGGCGATGCCCAGGCCGTGCCCGTGTTCATGCATCACCACGTCGCGCAGGAAGATGTTGGAACTTCCGGAACTGTTCCAGGATTCCGCCCGGTCCAGCACCATGTCGCCGCCGCCGGACGGAAAATTATTATAGGCAAGCGTATTACTAACGCCGTCGATGACTTTCATGCCGATGCGCACGTCGCCGCGCGTCGTGCCGTTGCCCGCGCTGCCCCATGCGGCGCCGTCGTCCCAGTCCACGCCCGCCGCCGTCAGGCGCACATACGACGTGCCCGTCAGCGCCGCCCAGCGGTCAAAGCTCTGTTGAAATCGAGAAACCCAGGTGGCACGACCGCCCTGGCCTGCGAACAACGAGTCCATTCGCGCGAACAGCTCATTGGGGCCCGATCCTTCACCAATCCCGCTCGGGATCGTCACGCCGTCGGGAACAAAGCTCCAAGTCAGAACGATCGGGTCGCCCTGCGAACCCGGCCAGCGACCGACGAGGTTGTAGCGGAACTCGTCCGGGAAATTGAGCTGCTCCTGCACACGCTGAATGATCTCCAGCGGTGTTCCCTCGGCGAAACACGCCGCAACCGGCCCACCGATACGCTCCGATGGTTTCCAGTTCTTTTCGTACCAGTCGAGACTGACGCGCGTGGAAGGATACCGCCCGTCTAGGATGCCCGGCTGGGCCGCGGACTCACCGGGGGAAATCGGTAAGCGGGCCAGCACAACAACCCCGGCGATCAAAGCAAGCAGGACGATCCCTGATCGAATGGTGGACGGCATGAAACCCTCCGGTGTTCAAATGGTTTCAACGGCGCAAGGAGTTGGGGTGTCGCCAGCGCTGATTCACGGCGGGCCGCGCCCGGTACAAATGTAATGATTGCCGGAAAAACCGCGGCGCGCGGACACACCACTCCTCTTGTCAATTATAGGCCCGCGGGGAGGGGGCGGGTCAACACCTGATGGTACGAAATCAAGGCGAATCTTAAAACTCAAACAGTTTTGAGACGCTGGATTGGGTGTGAATGTTTCTTATCGCACGGGCGAACAGCGGTGCGGCCGAAACCACCTTCACTTTACGCGACAGCGGCTCAAACCGGTACTCCAGCGTATCGGTGATAATCAATTGGCGAATCGGACTGGCATCGATCACGGCTGCTGCCCCGTGCGTCATCACACCGTGGGCCACCGCGGCGTACACCGATTTGGCGCCCTCTTCGATGAGGCGCTTGGCGGTTGCCGCGAGCGTTCCGCCGGTGGTCGTGAAGTCGTCCACGATCAGTGCGTTCTTCCCGGCCACATGGCCAATAATCCGGTTTACGACGGCCTTCTCGCGATGGTCGCTGCGGGACTTCTCGGCAATGACGGTCTTGGCGCCCAGGGCGCGCGAATAGCCATTTGCCATGGCGGTCGCGCCGACATCCGGCGCGACAACGACCCAATTGCGATCCACCATCGTGCGGAAATACCCCGCGATCACCGGCAAGGCGTAGAGGTGATCCACGGGCACATGGAAAAAACCCTGTATCTGCGGGGCATGCAGGTCCATCGTCACGATGCGATCGACCCCCGCCGCCTCCAGGCAATCGGCCACAACCCGCGCCCGGATCGACACGCGCGGCTCGTCCTTCTTGTCGCCTTTGCCATATCCGAAAAACGGAATCACCGCGGTAACGGTGCGGGCGCTGGCGCGTTTCAGCGCGTCGATGTAGAACAGCAGCTCCACGAAGTGATCGTTGACCGGGTACGAGAGCGACTGCACGAAATAGACATCGCGCCCACGGACGTTCTCGCCGACGCGAACGAACGTATTGCCCTCGGAGAAATGCTTCGTAAACGTCTGCCCGGGGCGGATTCGCAACTGCTTGCCGATGGCCGCCGTGAACTGCTGACTCGCGGATCCGCCAAGTAAAAGTAACTTGAGTTTGCCTGCTGCCATGAATCCGGCTTCCTGTTGAGGTTGACTCCGTGCGGTCGCTCGGCGACGCTGGGCGCGGTATCGGATCCGATTCTACTGTGAAGCGACGCGCGCGGTGGAATCACGCGTGATCAGCGTGGCCGGCAATCGAATGCGAATCGGTTCTCGCGGGTCGGCGTCCGGGTTCCGTCGAATCTCCTCAAAAAGCAGGTCCAGGGCCGTGGCCACCATCGCTTTGATGTCGATCCCGATCGTCGTCAGGGCGGGCCGGAAATACTGCGCCAATTGGATATCGTTGCAGCCCACGATGGACAGGTCCCGGGGCACTTCCCGGCCGATGCTGGCGGCCGCGACGACCGATGCCATGGCGATTTCGTCGTTGATGCAGATGATCCCGGTGGTCTGCGGAGCGCTGGTGAGCAGCTTCTGAAGCGAGGCAGCGCACAGGTTGGCATTGGCACAGGCTTCTTGTCGGACATTGGACGCCGAAATCCCGTGCTCCTTGAACGCGCGCTCGATCCCGCGCCGCCGAAGCTCGAACCAACTCGGTTCTTCCTCGGGATGCGGCCCGCCAAGGTAACCCAGGTGGCGATGGCCGAGGCCGATGAGGTGTGACGCGGCGATGTATGAAAACCCCGCGATGTCCGGGCTGACTTCATGAAAGCGTGTCTGCTCCACGGCGCTGTGGATCAACACGGTCGGGGTGCCGGCTGTCACCGACGAGCTTTCACCGGCCGAGACACGATAAAACTCCTCCGGAGGTGCGATGACCACCGCCCCGGCGAGCTTGAAATTCCGCAGCGCCTGTCGGTAACTGCTGAACGACTGGCAACTGATCACGCCGTATTTTCGCGCTTCGATCGCCTGGGAAACCTCATCAACCAGCTTCGCGAGGTAGTGGTGGCTGGAGATGAATTCCGCGAGCATCACAATCGTGTTCAATTGCTCGCCGCGGAGGCTGCGTGCCATGAGATTCGGGACGTAGCCCATCTGTTCCGCCACGTCGCGGCAACGCCGCGCCGTTTCGGCTCCGACCAGGTGCTCCTTGCCGGACAGCGCCCGCGAGACCGTCATCGCCGAGACCCCGACCCGCCGGGCCACGTCTCGCAAGGTTACGTTCTTGATCTTCCGCTCGGCCACGATTTTTGACTCATGTCTGTTTAGAAGGGCCGGGATCGCGTCATCCGGCAACGCCGACAAACGCCAGCGCTCCGTGCATTCGTTCCCGCTCTGGTCGATCAGTTGTCCACCTTAGCATAACTGTTATATCAAGCCATTGCCAGTTTCTGTAACACCCGTATGTACCAGTTGAATAGGGTAGAGGTAACAACGCCGATAAAAACGATCGGAAATGAGGCGTCTTGGGGGGGAAGTTGCGGGAACTGCGATTGGATGCGATGGCCGGCTCGATGAGCAAGGCAAACGGAGCGGGCAATTGCGGCCAAGAGGAGTCGAACCTCCACGAGCTTTCGCTCACTAGAACCTGAATCTAGCGCGTCTGCCAATTCCGCCATGGCCGCGGATTTCGGATTCCAGTCTGGGCCGGATGACCATTTCTGGAACGGGTCGGGAAGTGTACGGGGGGGATCAGCTTCTGGCAAGTCGAGACTTTGGGAACCCTGCGATCGGTTCATTTTCTCCAAACGTCCGGCCATCGCGAGCCTATCCGAGCCGATCGGGCAGGGCCGGCGAAAATGCGCTTTCCCGACGGTCCAGACCCGCTATGATCCCATAAGACGCTGGGAATGGCATTGCCGGACAATTGCGTGTAAATTGGTATTCCCGGTGACGGTTCGACCGATATGAGTGGAGCGGAGTAGCCCCTTCATGCGTCGGCCGCCGACACCGGCGACACACCGCGACGGCGACACTCGGCGGGGCAGTGAATCAGACAGTCGCGGAAAACGACGGCGTGATAGCACCCATGAGCATTGGAACCCACGCAAACGCCGCGATGGCGACGGGGACGAGTCTGTCCCAATGGAGAGCATGATGAGCAGCACGGCGGTCTTGGAAGAACAGAAGTCAAATAAGCCCATTGAGTCGCTGGATGAAGTGGTGATTCGCTTCGCGGGCGACTCGGGCGACGGCATGCAGCTCGCGGGCACGCAGTTCACCCGCGCGACGGTGATCTTCGGGAACGACGTGAGCACGTTTCCGGATTACCCCGCCGAGATTCGCGCCCCGGCCGGTTCGCTGGCCGGCGTCTCGGGCTTTCAGGTCAACTTCAGCAGCCACGACATCCACACGCCCGGCGACATGGTCGATACGCTCGTCGCGTTCAATCCCGCCGCGCTGAAGACCAACATCAAGGACGTGAAGAGCGGCGGCATCGTCATTGCCAACGAAGACGCCTTCGGCAAGACCGATCTGAAGAAGGCGGGCTATGAGACCAATCCGCTGGAAGATGGCACGCTGTCTAAATACCGCGTGTTCAAGATCCCCATCTCCAAGCTCAACAGCACGGCCCTGGCCAACAGCGGCCTGGGCGCCAAGGAAGTCGACCGCTGCAAGAACTTTTTCGCCCTGGGCCTGATTTCCTGGCTTTACCACCGGCCGCTTGAGCCGACCGTCGAGTGGATCGAGCGATCGATGGCCAAAAAGCCGGAAATGATCGAGGCCAACAAGGCCGTCTTGAAGGCCGGCTACTATTTCGGCGAGACGTGCGAGCTGTTCCAGGTGAGCTATAAGGTCTCGAAGGCCAAGTTGGCCCCGGGCAAATACCGGCGCATCAGCGGCAACGAGGCAACCGCACTGGGTCTGATCGCCGCCGCGAACCTCGCAAGCAAGGAGCTGTTCTACGCGAGCTATCCGATCACCCCCGCGAGCGACGTGCTTCATTCGCTCGCCAAGTACAAGAATTACCACGTCAAGACCTTCCAGGCTGAAGACGAAATCGCCGCGATGACCGCCGCCATCGGCGCGTCCTTCGCGGGCGACATCGCGGTCACCGGAACCAGCGGCCCCGGACTTGCGCTCAAGGGCGAAGGCATCGGCCTCGCCGTCATGACCGAGTTGCCCGTCGTCATTGTTGACGTGCAGCGCGGCGGGCCGAGCACCGGCTTGCCGACCAAGACCGAGCAGGCCGACCTCTTCCAGGCCGTCCTGGGACGAAATGGTGAATGTCCGGTCTGCGTGCTGGCGGCTTGCGGACCGGCCGATTGTTTCGACATGGCGATCGAGGCGGTGCGCATTGCGACACGCTACATGACGCCGGTGATTTTGTTGACAGACGGCTACATCGCCAACGGCGAAGAGCCTTGGCTGCTGCCAAGCATCAAGAGCCTGCCGCGCATCGAGATTCATCACCCCGAAGCCAACGGCGACGCCGGCGCGTTCAAGCCTTACAAGCGTGATGACAAGCTGGCCCGCCCCTGGGCGATCCCTGGTACGAAGGGCCTGGAGCACCGCATCGGCGGCCTGGAAAAGCAGGACGTCACCGGAAACGTCAGCTACGATCCCGACAACCACGAACACATGATCCACACCCGCGCGAGGAAGATCGCCGGTATCGCCAACGACCTTCCCGATCAGACGGTCTACGGCCCCGCCGAGGGCGATCTGCTGGTCGTCGGGTGGGGCGGCACAGCCGGCGCGATTCGCAGCGCGGTCGAGCGTGCGCAGCAGAAGGGGCACAAGGTCGCCGGGACGCATCTGCGATACATGAACCCGTTCCCGAAGAACTTCGGCGATCTCCTCAAGCGGTACAAGAAAGTGCTGGTCTGCGAGTTGAACATGGGCCAGCTTCGTTACATGCTTCGCGCGACGTACCTGGTGGATGCCTTGGGGTTGAACAAGGTGCAGGGCAAGCCGTTCCGAATCGCCGAGATCGAATCGAAGATTCTGGACGTGCTCGGAAGCAAATAAGGCTTTGTGGAAGAACCGCGCCGCGCGGGCTGAAGCCCGCGGCTCATTGAGTTTTCGACGTTTTGACGTCTCGATGGTTTGACGTCTCGATGGTTTGACGTCTCGATGGTTCGACTTTTTGACTTTTAGCGATAATCGCCGGAGAGAACGATGACGACTGCCACGTTGCCTCAACTGACCCCCAAGGACTTTGCCAGCGATCAGGATGTGCGCTGGTGCCCAGGCTGCGGGGATTATTCCATTCTTGCGCAGGTCAAGAAGATCCTGCCTGAACTGCACATCCCCCGAGAGAAGATCGTCTTCGTCTCCGGCATCGGCTGCTCCAGCCGCTTTCCGTACTACGTCAACAGTTACGGCTTTCACTCGATCCACGGCCGCGCTCCGGCCGTCGCGACCGGCGTGAAGCTGGCCAACCCGGACTTGAGCGTCTGGGTGGCGACGGGTGATGGCGACGGCCTCTCGATCGGCGGCAACCACCTCGTGCACGCCATTCGACGAAACGTGGACCTGAAGATTCTCCTGTTCAACAATCGAATCTACGGCCTGACCAAGGGGCAGTACTCCCCCACGTCGGAGCTGGGCAAGAAAACCAAGAGCACGCCGATGGGGTCGGTGGACAACCCGCTCTGTCCGCTCTCGGTGGCCATCGGTGCTGAAGCGACGTTTGTCGCGCGAACGATGGACGTGAACGTGAAGCACCTCGCCGATACGCTGCTCCGCGCCGGCAAGCACAAGGGCACGGCCTTCGTCGAGATCTACCAGAATTGCAACGTGTTCAACGACGGCGCGTTTGAGTACGCATCCGACCGCGACGTGAAAGAAGACAACACGCTCTACATCGAGCATGGCAAGCCGATGATCTTCGGCAAGAACCGCGACAAGGGCATTCGTTTCAAGAACATGGAGCCGGAGGTCGTGCAGCTCGGCGGCGACATCAAGGAGGACGATCTGATCTTCCACGACGAGAAGGCCCCCGAGCCGAGCCTTGCGTTCATGCTTAGCCGCATGCGCTATCCCGAGTTCCCCGAAGTCTTCGGCGTGCTCCGGAGCGTCGAGAAGCCGACGTTCGACGCCGCCGTGTATCACCAGATGCAGCAGGCCGAAGAGAAGATGGGCAGGGGCGATCTGGAGAAGCTGCTTAACAGCGGCGATACGTGGGTCGTGGAGTAAACGGCGAATCGCCAATAATCGAAACGTCGAAACACGACTAGGCTGAAACCAAAGCCCCGGGCATGTGCCTGGGGCTTTTTGACTCTCTTGAATCCGCCGTCGTCGCAGGCCGTCAAGTGGATCGGCGACGGCACGTCATCTATACTGCCGATCTTGACGCGCAGGGATCCCCGCGGAAACCGTCAAGGCCCGTCCTTGCGCGTGAATGACGGCAGGTTGAGAAGAACACGTGTGGTCCCCGCTCCGGCGTTTGGGGTATGGATTAAGTCCGTTGATTCGTTCAATGAAGCGACGCGTTATGGTTGAATGCATCGCGCGAGCTTGCTCACAAACTGAACCAGGATTCTTTGCATGACCCCGGTTGCCTCCGACGCTCCGCCAACCTGCCAACCCGTCCCGTTGCTGGACCTCAAGCTACAATACGCGACCATTCGCGATGAAGTCATGGCCGCCATCGAGGCCATCTGCGAATCCCAGCGCTTCATCGGCGGGCCGGAGGTTGTTGCGTGCGAGGAGGCCGTAGCGGCCTACAGCGGCTGCAAGGTCGGCGTCGGCATGAGCAGCGGCACCGATGCCTTGCTGTGCGGCATAATGGCGATGGGCATCGGCCCCGGCGACGAGGTCATCGTCCCGAGCTTCACCTTCTTTGCCACGGCCGGTTGCGTGAGCCGCCTCGGCGCGAGGCCGGTGTTCGTCGATATCGATGCGGCTACGTTCAACACGACGGCCGAACAGATCGAGCGGGCCATTACGCCGAAAACGAAGCTCATCATCCCCGTGCATCTGTACGGCCAGTGCGCCGACATGACAGGTATTCTCAAGGTCGCCAACCAGCGCGGAATCCCGGTGATGGAAGACGCGGCGCAGTCGATCGGCGCGAAGCATCACGGCAAGGCGGCGTGCAGCATGGGCAAGCTGGGCACGCTGTCGTTCTTTCCCAGCAAGAATCTCGGTGCGTTCGGCGACGCGGGCATGATCGTGACGAACGACCCGGCCCTGGGCGAGCGCTGCCGCATCTTCCGCGATCACGGAGCGCAGCCGAAATATTACCACAAGTGGGTGGGGGGGAACTTCCGGCTGGATGCGTTGCAGGCGGCGGTCGTGCGGATCAAGCTGAAGCATCTCGACGCGTGGTCGGCCCAGCGCGCGGCGAACGCGAAGCGGTACAACGCGCTCTTTGCCGGCAGCGTGGTGAAGACGCCGGTGATCGCGCCGGGCAACGACTCGATTTTCAACCAGTACGTCATTCGCGTGCCGAAGCGCGACGAATTGAAGAAACACCTCGAGGCGCATGGCATCGGGACGGAAGTCTATTACCCCGTGCCTCTGCACATGCAGGAATGCTTCGCGTACCTCGGCGGCAAGGCCGGCGATCTGCCGGTCTGCGAGCAGGCGGCGCGCGAGGTGCTGGCGATTCCCATCTATCCCGAGTTGACGGTGTCGCAGCAGGAGCGCGTCGCGCGGACGATTCGCGCCTTCTACGGCGAGAGGGTCTGACCGTTGGCGTCGCCGGCGTGGATCGGTGCCGTTGATCTAGCCGCGGGTTCTCCGCTGATGAAGCATTTCGCGCCGCTGGCGGCGTCGTTCTTCGTTGCGCTCATCGCGACGCCGATTGTGCGGCGCGTGTCGGTGCGGTTGGAACTCTACGATCGGCCCGACGGGGGCCTGAAACCCCATCAACAGCCCATTCCCTACCTCGGCGGCGTGGCGATGTACCTGGGCTGGGCCGCGGCGATGATCGCGTCGGCCTGGCTGGGATTTCGCACGGCGGCGTCGCAGCCGACCACGTTGTGGGTCATGCTCGGCGGCACGGTGCTGATGCTGACCGGTCTGATTGACGACATTCGTCATCTTCGCCCGCGGACGCGACTGCTGGTGCAGGCCGCCGTGGCGGCGCTGCTCGTCTCCGGAGGCATCGGCGACGGCATCGCCGAGAAACTGATCGAACCGGTGCGCGAGTCTTTGCCGGTGTTCTGCACGGCGCGGCCTGTGCTCCTCGGCGCGAGCGGCCTCTTCTGCATGATCGCCATCGCCGGCGCGACGAACTCGACGAACCTGATCGACGGATTGGACGGCCTCTGCGGCGGCGTGCTGGCGATCGCGGCCTGCGGGCTGGCCTATCTCAACTGGCATTTGTCGAACGTGCCGGGCATCAATGCCGCAGACGACGCGCTTCGCACGACGTTGACGATGGGCTTGTTCGGCGCCTGCGCGGCATTTCTCATTTTCAATTTCAACCCCGCCCGGATCTTCATGGGCGACAGCGGTTCACTGCTGCTCGGCTACACCGTCGCCGTGGTCATGATTTCGTTCGCAGATCAGGCGTCGCCGCGCTGGTTCGCCTGCTCGCTGATGGTCTTTGCGTTTCCCATACTCGATACGGCGCTGGCCATCGGTCGGCGGGCGCTCAACGGGCGGCCGCTCTTCAAGGGGGATCGAAGCCATTTTTATGACCAGGTGCGCGACCGCGGGTTCAGCGTTCGGCAGACCGTGTTGCTTTGCTACGCGCTGGCGTTGGTGTTTGCGATCCTCGGAGGCGTCATGACGTGGTTGCGGCCCTCGTCGCTGGTATTCATTCTCGTCGCCGGACCGATCCTCGCCGGCGCACTCTGCTGGCGGTTTGGCATGTTGAAAGTGGACGATACTGCGGATCGCAAGTGAATTCGGCGTGCAACCGCCGCGCGGCGGCGTTATAATCTCGCCATACCCGGGGCAGGGACGCCTCGGCCTACTCGACCCATCCCAAGGAGTCGCCGCGTGGTGGGGAACGTCACGACCGTTCGCCGCAAGCTGACGGAGAATCTCAAACGCGTGCGCGACCGCATCGCCGCCGCCTGTCAGCGCGCTCGCCGCGATCCTGCCGCCGTCAAAATCGTCGCCGTCACCAAGTACGTCGAGATGGAGGTCGTCCGCCAGGCGCTCGAACTCAATCTCGTCGATCTCGGCGAGAGCCGCGCCCAGCAGCTCGCTCAACGCGCCAGCATGATTCACGAGTACATCGAGCGCAAGAACGTCCTCGCCAGCCGAAAGGAAGGCCCCGTCCCCCGGCCGCGCTGGCACATGGTCGGCCACCTCCAGCGGAACAAAGTCAAGCTCGTCGTGCCGTGGGCCGAGCTGATTCACAGCGTCGACAGCCTTCGCCTCGCGGAGGATCTGCATCAGCACGCTGCCCGCGTCGGCCGCACGATCGACATCTTGTTGCAGGTCAACACGAGCGGCGAGAAGAGCAAGTTCGGAATCGCCGTCGGCGCCGTGCCGCATCTCATCGAGCACCTCGTGGCGTGGCCGAATGTGCGGCTTTGCGGACTGATGACGATGGCCCCGGCTGAATGCACGCCCGCGGAGCTTCGCCTGTATTTCGAGCGGCTCCGCGACGTGTTCGAAGACCTGCGGGGAGACAAGCGACTCGTCCCGCATTTCCGCGAGTTGTCCATGGGCATGAGTGGCGATTACGAAACCGCCATTGAAGCCGGCGCGACCATCGTCCGGCTGGGCAGCACGTTGTTCGAGGGCCTGATGACGTTGAACGACATGCCTGAAGTGAGCGAGCGGTGAACGCGAGCAACCTGGACTTGTTCCACGTATGGCGAGTCGTCTTAAGCACCTTGTGCGGCGCGTATGCGACGGTGGTGACGGTGCGGTCTTTTTGGGGGTGGGTCGTGTACCTGTCGGGTTCGGATCGACGCACCAGCCTCATGCGAAACTACGTGCTGGTGCAGCTCCTTCGCCTGCGTCCGGGCCGGTTTGCGAGCGAATTCGCACAAATCGGCGCGTGGTTCGCGGTCTTCGTCGGTCTGTTGTATCTTCACCGCTTCTAACGGCGCATCGGCGCGGCTCGCATGGTAGCCGATCTCGTTGCGCGGTTTCGGATTAGCTCTTGATGGACGCGCTCTTGTACGTATGGATGGGTTTCACGGGGCTGACCTGCCTGGTCTGGGTCGGACGCCACGTCCAGCTCTCGATCGCGAGCCGGCGCTTGCCGCCGTTGCGATCGACCATGTACCAGCCGGGGCGGAGCGACCTGCCTGCGGTGAGCTTTCTGGTCGCCGGGAAGGAAGAAGAAGCGAACATCGAGGCCTGCCTCACGTCGATGGTCGCGCAGGATTACCCGAATCTGCAAGTCATCGCCATCAATGATCGCAGCGTGGATCGAACCGGCGCGATCATGGACGGCCTCGCCGCGCGGCACGCGAATCTCACGGCGCTGCACGTCAAATCGCTCCCCGAAGGCTGGCTCGGAAAGAACAACGCCATGCGCACGGGGCTGGAGCATGCGACCGGCCGGTGGTTGTGCTTCACCGATGCCGACTGCGTGCAGGTCTCGCGGCGGTCGCTCCGCGTGGCGATGGAATATGCCCTGGAGCACAACGTGGAGTTTCTCTCGGTGCTGCCCGCGCACGAGACGCACGGCTTCTGGGAGCGCGTCATCCAGCCCGCGTGCAGCGGCATCATGATGATCTGGTTCAATCCGCTTCGCGTGAACAACCCCCGCCGGGCGACGGCCTACGCCAACGGCGCCTTCATGCTCATGACGCGCGAGTGCTACGATGCCCTCGGCGGGCACGACGCCGTCAAGGCCGAGTTCAACGAAGACATGAAAATGGCACAACTTGCCAAGCGCGCCGGCCGCCGCTTGCGCGTTGTCTCGAATGACGATTTGTACACGGTCCGCATGTACCAGTCGCTGCGCCAGACGTGGAACGGCTGGAGCCGCATCTTTTTCGGTTGCTTCGGCACGCGGCCGCGGCTGACGGCGACGATGGCCCTGGTGATCGGGTTCAGCCTGTTGCCGTGGGCAGCCCTGGCGACGGGGACGCTGGCATGGGCGGTCGGCGGAAGCTGGCCGGGCTGGTCGATGTTGACCGGCGTGGCGGCGGCGTGCTGCACGATCAAGACGACCGCCTTGATGCGATTCTATCGGTTGAACAAGACCTCGCCCTGGTACGGATTGCTGTACCCGCTGGGAGCCTTGGTCGGTCTGGGGGCGTTGATCAACGCGATGGGGCGGCTGCGGCGCCAGTCCACGATCACCTGGCGCGGCACGATCTACGCAGCGGGGCAGGTCGACGCGGGACCAGGCGCTTCCGTCGCGACGCCACGACCGTCGTCACGATCCGGCGCTGAATTGCAGATGGCAAAAAGCGAGTAGTGGATCAGCCCGGCTGGCTCATTTCGCGCAGCATCTCGATCACCCGCGTCGTAAGAAACTCATACACCGTGCGACCGCGCTGGACAACCGTCTCCGGATCCCACGGGCAGGGCTGGGCCCATCGCGCGTCGATCTCGATGAAGACCTGCCGCACGTCTTCGATCAGCGACTCGATCTTCAGCTCGGCCTGCCAGTTCGGCTGATCGGCACCCGGCAGCGGCGGCAAAACGAGCTTCAGCCCGACGGCGTGAACCGGTCGCCCGAGCGGACCGAGCCGATTGTCCAGCCGCAGGCAGCGCTGGCCCAGAAAGATCCGTCCGTCGTTTTCCTCGGTCTGGGCCGTCAGGCGGATCATCGCGCCGGTCGAAAGCATGATCCGCGGGTTGAACACCGTCCCGACGACGCCAAACGCCATCCGCAGATTGTCGAAATACACATCCAGCGTCGACGTCGGGAAGAAATCCTCGAAGTTCACCGAATCCGTCGTGACCGTCAGCTTCAACTGGCTGCGCGGATCGCCCTCGGCCTGCGGTGAGGTCATCTGCCAGGCGTGTTCGGCGTATTCCTGCCGTCGCCAGTCGAACCCCTCGCTGCACTTGATCTGAAACTGCTGCTTGTGCTGCTTGTCCAGCGGCGCCGTCGGCGCGAAGCGCGCCCCGACGTGCAACCCGCGCGTCTTGATCGTCTCTTGGAGCAAAAACATGATAAACTTTCCGATCGCGCCGGATGCGGCAAGGACGCTTGCGGCCCTTCACGCGGCAGCTGCCGCGAAACACCGCATGGTCCTACGGAGTCCCCGCCGGCTGCGTCGTCGGCGTCAGACTGACCGGCCGCTCCGACATCCCCGTGACGTTCAATGGATCGCCGGCCACCGGCGCGGTGGCGGGCATCGAAGCGGGTGGCGGCGGTGGCGCAAACACCACCGGTCGGCTCCATCCTTCCATCCCCTTCAGGCGATAGGCCGCCTGCTCGGCAAAGGGTGAATCCGCAAGACGCTTGTCGCTGCGAACCTTGTCATACCACTCCCGCGCGCCGGCGAAATCCCCCTGATTCTCCGCGATCACACCCAGGCCGATCATCGCGCTCCCAATGCCGGCGACGTCCAGCGCAGGCGAGGCCAGCGCCTTGGTGTACGCGTCGCGCGCCGTTTGAAGCATCGTGGGATCGGGTTTGGCCGATCCACCGGCCGCAGGGGGCGTCGGCAGCATGTAATGCGACAGCGCCGTCTCGGCGACTTTCAGCCAGGCCGCCGCGGTCAACGAGGCATCGTGACCGGCCGTGGCAATCTCTTCCAGCTTGCGGATCTGCATCAGCGGGTCGGAATCCGTCTGCGATTGTGCCAACGAGGCCCACGCATCCATGACGCGCGCCTTGCTGCTGTGGATGTACCAGTACGTCCCGCCGCCCAGCACCGCGACGCCAAGAACCGTCGCGATGATTGCGGGGAAGTTCCGGCGCACCTGCTCGGTGATCTGGTCGAGTTGCACGGACAATTCGTTCGTGCGCAATTCCTGTCTGCGTTCGGCTTTCATGGGGTCAGGGTTCCGATCCGCCTCCTGGCGGTGAGTAGGTCTCCGATCGGATCGACGCCCACACCTGGGTGCTCTGTCCGAACGTCGAATATTTCGGCTCGATCCGAATCTCGCACTTCTCCTCGCCCTTGCGATAGCGAAGCACGTAGATATTCCGCAATAACTTCTCGTCCGTCGCTTCCCATCCGTACGTCGGCATGTTCTGGGCGTAGTAATTTCGCACCAACAACGTCGCGCTGCTGCCCTCGTACAGGTGCTTGACGTTCCGCCGGCCCGCCACCATGTTGTGCGTCGATTCACGCTCGTTCAGTTTGAAATCGCGCGGAACCGGCACATCCACCACGTACGGCTGCGCCCGCGACTCCAGGATGGTCGGCTTGGACGCATCCTTGGACGAGCAGCCCGGCTGCATCAGCAGGATCGATCCTCCCAACAGCACGATGGCAATGCGTGAGTGTTTCATGAATCTTCGGATCGCCGGTCTTCGGATCGCCGCGCCGGCCGATCCGCCGCACCGTCCGCAGATTCGCTTCACGGACCGGCGAAACATACAAGCCTAAGCGCGCTGCGGCGCGCTGTCAAACCGACGCGCCGAACCGCTTTGGTGCCCGATCCGACGCTACAAGCCCAGTTCTTTCGGCCAGTCACGCAATTCGCCGATCAGGCTGTGCGTCTGTTGCCGTTTTTGCAAGCGGGTTTTCAGTTCTTCGATGGCGTCCGCGTCGCCCGCCACGTCCGCCAGGCCGCGCAGCGCACGCAGCAGGAGAAACTCATACTCGGGCAATGACTGCTTGTTCATCAGATCACGCGATTTTTGGACCGCCTCGGCCAGCGCCGCGCGACCGCCGGACTTGTCTCCCAACGCGCCGAGCACTCGGCCCCATTCGGTAAGGTAGTGGATGTAGGGAATGGACTCCTGGTCCTTGTTCGCTTTGAAAAGCTTCCCCGCGTCCTCAAGGTAAAACTGCGCCCGATCGTTCTGGCCGTTTGCAGCCTGGGTCCTGCCCATGAGCAGCAGCGCCAGGGCATTGAGCGGCGAACCCTGGTAGCCTTCCCGGTCGGTCATGCGCAACGCTTCGTCACAAACCGCCTCCGCCTCGCGATGGTCCTTCATCTGAATCAGCGGGTTGACCTGCGCGAACAGAAGCATGATGACCGCGTTGTCCTTGTCGTCACGCTGGCTTTGCCGCGCCAGCTTCGTCGCCTCACGGAACATCTCGACGGATTCCTTGTTCCTCCCGACCATTTCATACAACGTGCCCAAATCGGCCGGAGGAAGGACATCGCGATCGGTCGCCGGCTTTCCGGTACTCTTGGCAACCGCCTTCGCCGCATCGGTCAGCAGGGCGACGGCTTCGTCCGCGAGATGATTCTGCATGTAGGCCCGGATCGACGTCACGGTGTTGGACAGCGCGATTCGCCGAGCGGAGTCGTCGTCGGCCCGCGCTATTTCCGCCAAAACCGTGTCGAACATCTTCTTCGCATCGTCGCGCCGGCCGACCCGCAGGTACGCCGCGCCGAGCCGCGCGCCCAGGCGGAACTTATCCAGCAGCGTCCGGTCTCCGCCTTTCCCCAGGTACTTTTCGTACAGCCTGATCGCCTCGTTGTACTCGCCCAGCTCCTCATGGGTTCGAGCCAGATTGCTGATCTCGGTAAATGTATAAGTGTGTTCCAGCCCCAGGTGCTTTTCGAATACCGCCAGCGCCTTCAGTCGAAGCGGCGTGACCGGCGCCGTCATCCCGATCCGATGATACAACCACGCCAGATTGCTGTAGGACTCGGCGGTGTCAGGAGATTCCGCGCCGGCCAGCGTCTCGCGAATCATCATGGCTCGAATCTTCCGGCCGATCGCCCCTTCCGGGTCGTTGTTGAACGCCAGCGCCGTCCCCAGATGATCCATCGCCCGGGCCGCGTCCAGCGTTTCGCCGTCTGTGATTTCGTGAATGCTCAACGCCCGGCGCAGGTCATTCATCGCGTCCTGCATCCGACCTTCGGTGATCCGCAACCAGCCGCGCCGCGTGAGGGCATCGGCCGTCTTCGGATGGTTCTTGCCGAAGGAACGCTCCAGGACGTCCATCAATCGGACAAACGTCTTTTCAGCCTGCTCCGCCCGCCCGCCCTCGGTCTGCGCCATCGCCTGGATGCGCAGCGCGTCCGAGTCGATCAATTCGTCATACTGCGAGCCGACGACCTTTTCGCGCAACTCCACCGCCAGCTTCGCTTTCTGCTCGGCTTTCCCGAAATCGCTCGCCTTGTACGCCGCCCAGGCCTCGCGCCGCGCCGCGTCGCCCTGGGCCAGCGTCGCGAGTTGTTCGGCCGTCACTTCCGCGTACCGTCCGTACAACCGCCGTGCGCCCGTCGCCGAGATGCTTAAAAAATGCGTCGGCCCCAGAAGCTTCCGTGCCGTCGTCATGGCCTCATCCGCCATTTTCTTGGCCGTTTCAACGTCGCCCTTCTCACACGCCGACGATGCATCCTCCAGCAGGGACTCGATCTTCCGAACCTGCTTCATTTGATCCGCCGACAGATCCTTGCCGGTTTCCGGACTGCGGTAGATGCCGCCGATCGGCGGGTGCTCTCGTGCCGCGGCCAGGAACTCCTCGTGCGTGCGAAGGAACTTCGTCTCCACCGGCTCATCCGCCGGGGAACTCGTCGCGGTCGGCTCCTGGCCGATCACCGGTCGCGCCAAACCCGACGCACCCGCCGCCAGCGCCGCCAGAAACAAACTCATTTGTCCATATTTCGCCATCGATCCGTTTTCTCCCTACAGCGATTCCAGCCAGCCACGCTCCGCCGCGTTCAGCGCGTTCGCATCGCGCAACCGCTCCAGCAGCTTCCGCAGCTCCGTCCGAACCGCCTCGCGCCGGCTCGGCGTCAGATCCCCCAGCTCCAGCTGGTGCCACAACGCTTTCGCCAGGAACGCATCGCCGTACAGCGTCTTGTTCACCTTGTCCATCTCCCGCGCCGTCTCCACCGCCGCCGACAGCGTCGCCTCGGTCCGCGGCTTGTCCCCGATCGCGTGATAGCACTTTGCCAGTTCCAGTTGGCACTCGATCTTTCCCAGCAAATCACGCTGGGACTCCACGAAGATCGACTCCGCGTCTTCCAGGGTAAACTTCGCCAGGTCCAGCCGCTTCTGCCGGTTGTACACCCGGCCTGCCGCCAGCAGCGCATACGCCGAACCGGCCGAGCGAAACGCCAGGCGCGACTCACTGATCTTCACCACCGCATCCGCCACCCGCTCCGCTTCCGAAAGCTGGCCCGCTTCGCACAGTGCTTCGGAATACGTGATCAACGCCGTCGCGGTCGCCGGTTCGCCCTTGCCGTGTACCTTTTCCGACAGTTCCACCGCACGGCGCATCACCTCGACCGCTTTGGCGGCCTGCCCCATGTCGATCAGCGTCTGGCCGTAGGTTTCCATTCGTCGGACCTGCGCCGAGGACAGCGCGCTCGTATCCTTCGCGTCGCGCTCGTACTGCAACGCGAACACCGGCAACGCCTCTTCCATCAGGCGATGGCGCATCAGCTCGTTCGCGACGTTGTACAGCTCGTTCACCACCGCCGGCGCCGCCGTCGTCTTCAGCAGGTGCTTCGCCCGCTCCACCGCCTTCGCCGTGTACTTCCGCGCTGCGTCGAAATCGCCCTTGTTGAACAACACCGCCGCCAGCGCCGTGCACCGCGCCATCGCGTTGATGTCCACCACCTCGGGCTGCTGATCGTCCCGCGCGATCTGCTCCTGGTACAGCGCCACCGCCCGGTCAAAGTTGCCCGCCGTCTCGTGCGCCCGCGCGAGATTGCCCAACTCCAGCTTCGTGTACGTGTGATCAGGCCCGACCGTCTCCAGCAGCGTCGCATACGCCTCCTCGCGCAGCCGCAGCGCGTCGTCCAGCATGTTCATCCGCGTGTACAACCACGCCAGGTTGCTTAGAGACACCGCTGTGTCACGTGCCTTGGGACCCAGCACCGTCTCCCGGATGATCAGGCTGTGCAGCTTCTTGTTCAGCGCGTCCTTCGCGTCGCCGTTCAGCGCGAACGCCGTCCCCAGATTGTCCAGCACCTCGCCGGCCTCGGCCGTGTCTCCGCTGGTCGATCGCAGGATGTACGCCGCGTCACGCAGCGTCTTGATGGCCTCTTCGGACTTGCCCTCGTGGATGTACATCCAGCCCAGCCGGTCCAGCGCGATCGCCGTCTTCGGGTGATTTCGCCCGTAGGTCTGTTCGAAGATCGCCACGGCCCGTTCGATGTTGCTTTTCGACTTGGCGAACAACTGCAATTCCAATTGCGCCGCGCCGAGCTGCCGCAGCGACTCGCCCACCTCGGCGTGTTTCGGGCCGAGCAATTCCTCCCGTGAACGCAGCGCGCGCTCCATCAGCTTCTCCGCGTCGGCGAACAATCCCTTATCCGATGCCGTCTGCGCCGCCTCCGCCAGTTTGTCCGCCTCCATCATTTTCTTCTGGCCGTCCGGCGGCAAGCGCGCAAAGTCATCCATCGACCGCTGAAACACCCGGCTGGCCGTTGTCAAGTAGTGATCCGCGCCCAAAACCTTCTGATACGTGTCGAACGCCTTGGACGCCGTCGCCGCCGCCGTCTTGTAATCCCCGCTCTTGCGCTGCGCCCGTGCCTCGGTCATCAGCTCCTCGCCCCGCGCCACCGCCTTGCGACCGTCCAGCTTCAAAGGGGCGCCATCCGGCGCGCGAAGAACGGTCGAAACGGTGAACTCCTTCCGCGCGGCCGCGAGGTACTTCTCATGCGTCATGACGCCGGCAGGTGCGGAAGTCGCCATCGTTGCTGCGGCGGGCGTGTCACTCGATTCGCCGGTTTGAGCGCGGGCCGGTGGCAGAACAGTCAGAACGACGATCGCCAAGGCCCGGGCGAAGGTCGCCGATGCGGACCGCGCCCGGACCACCGCCGACAGTGAACGCGATGAACAGGCGGACGGACCGTGCGATCTAACAGAAAGCAAGAATGCGTTCATGGAAGAATTACCCGTTTGGAGCCACTCTGACGAATCGGCCCGTTGTCGCCGGCGCGTCGGGCGGGCCAAAAAAAATGCCGCAAGCACGGTATCGTACTTGCGGCATGATAGGTTCACAATCTCGGCGATTCGAGCGACCGTTTCGGGCGGCTCGACATCGTTCGACCCGGTCGGGTCTTAGCGGCGGCGGCGAATGAGGCCGATCGCGCCCAAGCCCATCAGGGCGAGCGTCGTCGGCTCGGGAACGCCGCTGATAACGACGTTGTCGACGCGGTTGGTGCCGGTGTTGCCAACTGTACCGCCGGTAGCGGACACCGTCGTAGTGTTCACATGGCGGATGCAGATCTCGCTTTGATTGTCGAGGGCGGTGACGCTGCTTAGGTCCACGGAGAAGGTGTCCAAACCCGTGCCTGATCCGCTTGACCATGACGGTGAGCTGTTCGCACGCACAACATAAGGGCTGCCGAATGTCGAATATGTGCCACCGTTGACATTGTACCGAAGCTCAAAGTCGCGCGGTCCGGTATTGCTGCTCACCTGATCCCATTGGACAGTGATGCCGCTGTATCCAACCGTTGAAGTGCAGAACTGCCAGTAGTCGCCAGGTGCCCATTCGTTCGCGCTGTATGAATCAGAGGATCCGTTGCCGGTGGGCGTCGTCCAATCCGTGGCGGCAGAGGCATGCGCGCCGCTGGCTCCCGATGTGGCAGCGAAGATTCCGCTATCGGCGGCGTGCGGGCCGTTGGTGGCCGAGTTCGCGACATCAGCCGGCGTCACAACCTGAAAGCCCCACTCCGCCAGCGGCGGGAACGCGTTGGCGACCGTTGCGGTGGCGAGCATGGCGACGACTGCGAGAATTGAGACACGCTTCAACATGATTCCGACTCCTCCTGGTTAACCCAGCTCCAGATTTTTCGTCCCGGCACGACCGCCTCTCCGGGCGATCGCGCCGCATCGTTCACTTGAAGGGGGATGCTTCCTTCCCCTGATGCTTGAACGTCAGAATACGCGAAACGGCCTTTAATTTCAAGCGTTTAGGGCCGCCGGAGTGTTCAAAATGCGCCAAGGTTTTGTAAGCAGTTCCGCAGGTCGTTCATGACGGGTGAAAATTCACTCGTTTTCGGTGCGACGGCTACGGTGATGAGTCACGTGCCCGCCGCAGGATGGCGTAATCTATTGTCTTTAAAGAATTTATGTGCGTTTCGCTGGCGAGCTTGACCACAGTCGCTCCAGGAGCAGGACGATCTGTAGAGCATGTGACGATTTTGAGGCCGTTCGGGCGGGCATCCAGCAGCCGTCCGCCGTGAGGAGTTGGATCGTGCTTCGGTCCGTGGCGACGGCGGCGGGGGAGTTCAGCACGATGGCGTCAAAGTGCTTGGCGCGTAGTTTTTCGGCGGCCTTGGCGCGGCCGTCGTGGTCTTCGAGTGCGAATCCGACGGTGACGCGGTGCGGTCCACTGCGGCGGGACTTGAGCCGGCCGAGGGTGGCGGCGATGTCGGGATTCAGCACCAGATCCAGGGAGAAATCCGGTTGGGCAGAAACGGGTACTAGGTTCTCGCTGGTTTTGGTGGCCGCGCGGGCTGAAGCCCGCGGCTCTTTTTGAGAAGCCCGCGGCTCTTTTTGAGAAGCCCGCGGCTCTTTCCCGCTTATTAGCTCTTTCGGCAGTTTGCGAGACGAGCGCTTTCGCGGGCGCCAGTCGGACACGGCGGCGGCGAAGACGGCGGCGTCGGCGGTGGCGAAGGCGCGGCGCGCGGCGGCGAGCATTTCCATCGCGCTGGTGACGCGAACGAGTCGCACGTTCGGGGGAGCGGGTAGATCCACGGGACCGGCGATGAGCGTGACGGCGTGCCCGCGCTTTGCGGCGGCGGCGGCGATGGCGAAGCCCATCTTGCCCGTTGAGGCATTGGAGAGGTATCGCACGGGGTCGAGGTACTCGCGCGTCGGGCCGGCGGTGATGAGGATCTTCATGCGGCGGGTCATCGGCGGGAGCGCGGCGGTTTGCGTTGGAGCAGGGCCGTGGCTTCGAGAAGAATCGCGTCCGGTTCGGCCATGCGTCCCGTGCCGACTGTGCGACAGGCGAGCCAGCCGGAGGTCGGCGGTACGAAGCGGTAGCCGTGCCTCTTCAGCGCGGCGACGTTTTCCTGAACGATCGGATTTTCCCACATGCGCGTGTTCGCGGCCGGTGCGAGCAACACGGGGCAATCGGCCGACATGATCATGGTGCTGATCAGATCGTCGGCGATGCCGTGTGCGATCTTGCCAAGCATGTTGGCGGTGGCCGGCGCGACGATGAACAGGTCGGCGGCTTCGGTGAGGCGCAAGTGCTGGGGGTCGTGATAGTCGGCCTCGCCCCAGAGCGTGGTGAAGACCCGGCGCGCGGTGAGCGCCTGAAAGGTGAGCGGGGAGATGAATTTCTGGGCGGCGTCGGACATGGCGACGCTGACGCCGCAGCCGCGCTGCACGAGGGCCGAGACGAGGTAGGCGATTTTGTAGGCGGCGATGCCGCCGCAGACGCCGACAACGATTTCGTAGCCGGTCAGCGGCGGGTCTTCGCGCGATGCGGCGGCGCCCAGTGCGGCGGGCGGCGCAGGGGCGAGGCCGGTGGCCGGCGGGGTTGAACTAGGCGTCTTGTTCGCCACGGTTGTTCTCGGGTTCGGAGTAGGCGATCTTGCCTTCGATGATCTCGCGGATGGCGATTTCCATCGGGGTCATGCGGCCCGGCTCAACGAGCGGGCGCGCGCCCATCATGAGCTGCTTCCAGCGCTTCTGGATGAGCGCGGTCAGGCGGAAGCGGCCACCGACCTTGTTGATGATGTCCTCGTTCTTCAGGTCCTGAATCATGGTGCGGTTCCTTTCAAGCGATCGCAGGTTGATTTCGCGCCGGGCGCGACAGGATCAGGTCGCGCACCGATTGTACCGTTTTTTCGAGATCGTCGTTGACGACAAAGTGATCGTAGCAGCCCGATTCGTTGGCGAAGCGAATCTCGCCGTCGGCCTTGGCCAGCCGTTCGCGGATGACCTCGGCGGGATCGGTGTTGCGTCCGACGATGCGCTGCTTCTGGGCTTCGGGCGTGGGGGGCAGCAGGAAGATGGCGACGGCGTCGGGCATCTTTCGGCGGACCTGGATGCAGCCCTGGATGTCGATTTCGAGAATGATGGAGCGGCCCTCGCGGACGGCCTGCTGCACGGCCCGCAGCGGCGTGCCGTAATGATGGCCGTAGACTTGTGCGGTTTCGAGAAGCTCTCCGGCTTGTTCCATGCGGGCGAATTCATCTGGGGTGACGTAGTGGTAGTCTCGTGAGTTCTGTTCGCCCGGGCGCGGCTTGCGCGTCGTGACCGAGACGCTGAACTCGGCCGGGAGCAGTTCGCAGAGGCGGCGGCAGATCGTGGATTTGCCGACGCCGCTGGGGCCGCTGATGACGATGACGCGACCGGTGGATGGTTTGGTATTGGTGTCCATGCTACCCGAGCTCGAGAGGGATTCTAAGCGACGTTCTGAACCTGTTCCTTCATGCGATCGATGGCGGCTTTGATTTCAACGACGTGTCGCGAAATGGCGGCGTCGGCGGCCTTGCTGCCGATGGTGTTGGCTTCGCGGAGCATTTCCTGGGCGAGGAAATCGAGGCGTCGGCCGGCCTCCTGGCCGGAGCGGCAGATTTCGGCGAACTGATCGAGGTGGCTGGCGAGCCGGGCGATTTCCTCGTTGATGTCGCATCGCTCGGCGAAGATGGCGACCTCGCGGAGGATGGCGTCCTTTTCCAGCTCGATGCTGGTGCCGGCAACCAGTTGCTGCACACGGGCGAGGAGGCGCTTGTGATACTCCTCGACGACGCCGGGAGCGCGGGATTGAATTTCGGCCAGCCGCGAGCGGATCTCGGTGCATTGGGCGGTGAGGTCCTTCAGCAGGGCCTCGCCTTCGACGGCGCGCATTTTGAGCAATTTGTCGATCGCCTCGTCGACGACCTTCGCGGCGGCGGCGAAACGGGCTTCGAGCACCGCTTCATCGGGTTCGGCGGATTCGCAGACGCCGGGCAGTTCCAGAAGGGAGGCGAGATCGATGCGTGCGCAGCCGAACTTGGCGGCGAGGGGGGCAAGCCGCTCGGCGACGCGTTCGAGGGCGGCCTGATTGATCTGGCTGTCGGCGGCGCCGTTCTCATCGCGGACGCGCAGGTTGAAGACGATGCTGCCGCGGCCCAGGCGCGTGCGGAGCTGCTTGTCGAACTCGGCTTCGTAGCGCTGGAGCGATTCGGGCAGGCGCAGGGAGGATTTGTAGTAGCGGTTGTTGACGCTGCGGATCTCCGTCCGGTAGCTCACGCCGTCGACGTGGGCCTGTGCAGCGCCGAAACCGGTCATGCTGGAAAGCATCTACAAATGTCTCCTTGGTCGCGGGACGATGGAGTCGATTCGGCTGAAACGAACCCGCTCCCTTGCGGTCGCGGCTCGGAAAAACGGGACGCGGCTCGGAAACAACAAGGCGCGGCGATGAATCCTGCTCGCGTCTCGGAGAATCACGGGATCAGTCCGGCTTCGACTCGCCCGCGGGCGGCGTCGATTGCGCCGGCGGCTGCGCGTTGCCCGGAGGCGTCGCCGGCTGCGCCGCACCGCTGGAACCCGTCGCGGGCGTCGTTTCAGCCGAATTCCTAGGCGGTTGATTCACGAGCGGGGCCGAACTGCGCGTTGACTGCACGTCGATCGGCGTGGCCGCGGTATTGGGCGCAGCGCCGCCGGTCGTCAGCGGAGCGTCGGTCGACGCGGGCGGCGGGGCGGCCGGAGCGGCCGTGGCCGGTGTGACCGCGCGTTCAAACACGAACACGGCCGTGATGGACAGAATGATGAAGACGCCGGCGAGTCCGACGGTGACCCACGTGAGGAAGTCACCGGTCTTGGTGCCGAAGGCGGTGTGTCCACCGACGCCGCCGAACGCACCGGAGAGACCCGAACCGCGGTTTTTCTGAAGCAGGATCAGCCCCATCAGCAGCAGGGAGACCAGCACGATAAAGAAGGTCAGAATGACCTGTCCGAACGTCGCAATGAGAAACGTACCGGGGAACATGATTCAGTGTGATCCTTTCACTCGGAGCGCGGCGTCGATGATCGCGTGGAAATCGGCCGACTTGAGACTCGCCCCACCGACCAGCGCGCCATCAACGTCGGGGCACTTCATCAAACTGGCGGCGTTATCAGGCTTTACGCTGCCGCCGTATTGTATGCGAATTCCGTCCGCAACGCGCGGCCCGCACAAACGGGCCAATTCACGGCGGATATGGGCGTGGGCCTCCTGGGCCTGCTCGGGGGTGGCGTTCCGTCCGGTGCCGATGGCCCAGACCGGTTCGTAGGCGATGACGATGCCGGCGGCGGCGTCGCCTGTCAGCCCGGCTAACCCGCCCTCGAGCTGACGCGTCAGCACCTTTTCGGTGACCGCGGCATCCCGCTCGGCCAGCGTTTCTCCAACGCAAAGGATCGGGGTCAGTCCGGCAGCGAGGACAGCCTTGCACTTGGCGTTGATCATGGCGTCGGTTTCGCCGTGGATATGGCCGGTGGCGTCCTTCGGTCCGATGGTGTGTCGGCGTTCGCTGTGGCCGAGGATGACGTAGATCGCGCCGGTTTCGCGGATCATATCGGGGGAGATTTCGCCGGTGAACGCGCCGGATTTTTCGTGCCAGCAGTTCTGGGCGCCCAGCTTGATCGGTGAATCGGCGATTGCCTTGGCCATGGGAAAGAGATAGACCGCCGCCGGGCAGATGGCGATGTCGATGGCGGGGCTGCCGCTGATGCGCGCGCGAAGGTCGGCGACCAGCGCGCGGGCTGCGGCGAGGTCAAGGTTCATTTTCCAGTTGCCGGCGACAAAGGGTCTTCGGGCCACGCTGTTACTCCGTCATGATTTCGGTGGATTTGGGGTACGAGCCGAGCACGCGTAAGACGGCGCAGTGCGTGCGCGCGGTTTCAACGGCCGACTTGATCGGCTCCTCGTCCGCGTGGCCGTCGATGTCCGCGAAGAAGCAGTATTGAGATTCTCCGCTCGCATGCGGCCGCGAGGTAATCATGGTCATGTTGATGCCGGCCTTCTGGAAGACGAGCAAGACGTTGACCAGCGCGCCGGCGTGATGAGCGGTGATGAAGAACAAACTGGTGCGATCGTTGCCGGTGGGGCGGGAGCCGTCGCCGCCGAGGACGAGGAATCGCGTCGCGTTGTTGGGGTTGTCCTGGATGTTCGGCGCGAGGATCTTCAGACTGTAAAGCTTGGCGGCCAGGGCGCTGCCGATGGCGGCGGCATGGGGTTGCTGGGCGGCCATTTCGGCGGCCTTGCTGGTGCTGGGCGCGGGCGAGATTTTCCTCGAGAGGCCGGTCTCGCTTAGCCATCGTTGGCACTGTGAGAACGCCTCGGGTTTGGAATAGACGACGGTGATTTCATCCTGTCGGCAGTTGGCGAGGAGGTGGTGACGGATCGCGCGCGTCATCTCGCTGCAAACGCGGACATCGTAGTTTGTGAAGGCGTCGAGGGTGTCAAGCACCGCGCCGCCGGTGGAGTTCTCCACGGGCACGACGCCGTAATCGAGGCGCCCGTTGGCGACGTCCTCCACGACGCCGCGAATGTCGACGCGCAACTCGTACTCGACCGATGAGCCGAACCGACCCAGGGCGGCTTCGTGAGAGAACGAACCGGCCGGTCCGAGGCAACCGACGCGCGGGGCGCGCTGCAAGGCAAACGATGCGGACATGAGTTCCTTGTAGATGGTCGTCAGTGCTGTGCGGGACAGCGGCCCTTTGGAAAGGGCCGTGACGCGCTGGAGCACTTCGCGTTCACGTTCGGGAGCAAAGACGCCGACGCCGGTGCCGCGCTTCACGCGGCCGATCTCGACTGCGATCGCGGCGCGTTCGTTGAGCAGCGTGACGAGTTGCTCGTCCAGCGCATCAATGCGTCGTCGCAGTTCATCGAGCGTGGCCATCCCACTCTCCCGCGGAGATCGACTCTGGACAATCGCGAGCAAAGCCCCGTAGTAGAAAGCGCCGGAGCGAGGATGTCAAAAATGACACTTGGGCGATTTGATTCCGGCCGCTTGCCTGGAGGCCGGACACGATGGCGGGGTTGAGCGGGGGCGACCCTGGCGTTAGAATGGATAAAATACGGGGTGGTTCGATCAAGGCGGATTTCAAGTTGCTGTCCAGCCGCAATGGCAGAACGGAGGAATGAAAGAATGACACCATTCAGTAAAGCCATTTTCAAAGGATTGGCGGTGTGTGCGTGGTTCGCCGGAAGCGTGGAGGCCGCGGGTCCCGACGTCGTGTTGAGCGATAGCACGTCGCTAAGCAGTTACGGGCCGATCGGCGGAATCCGTGCTTACTCGATCGGATCCAATACATGCAATATTGGCAATCAGAACCTGTTGTGGACGAACAATAATACGCCGGGCCTGGCGATGAACGCCTATCGCCTGCATGACGGCGTTCTGAAGCAAATCGGAATGTCGTGGGTGAAGACGGCCTGTTGCGCCGCAGCAAGCAACGGATGCAACCTGTCCTGCAACAACGTGGCAGGCTCGCAACTGGGCGCGGGATGTTTGGACGTTTACTCCTCCGGCTGGAACGCGGGCCAGGGTCGCCTGGCGCGGCGTTCGGGAATCAACGCCTACACCGGAAGCTTTGCGAACGCCGACGGCGCGACGGGCGACGCGATCTTCAAGCGCTTGCAGATTCTGCAAAGCGATCTGGACCCGGCGAATTACCCGGGGGCGTTATTTTTCTTCGAAGGCGTGTACGCCGCCACGGATGATGCGACGTGGCAGAACTGGCTGAACAACGCTTCGTACAAGCGCGTGACGTTCAACGCATCGTACGTGCCGACCTATCAGGGCAGCATGTTTCAATACAAAGCGGGCATTCATGCGTGGAAGGACCACGGTCTGGGCCCCAACACGCCCGATCCGGCTGTGACGATTACGAATGTCGATATTCCAGCGGAGGGCCGGCTGATCCTGGGCCACAAGGTCACCGATCTGGGCGGCGGGCAGTGGCGTTATGACTACGCCCTGTACAACCTCAACTCCGACAAGTCCGCCGGCGAGGTCACGGTCGCCGGTCCGCCGGGCGTGACGTACTCAAACGTCGGATTTCACGACGTAACCTATCACTCGGGCGAGATTTACGACAACACGGACTGGCTGTCGGCGTCGGGTCCGGGCGGTGTCACGTGGCAAAGCCCGCAAACCCACGCCCAGAATCCCAACTCCAACGCCCTGCGCTGGGGCACGATGTACAACTACTGGTTCACCGCGAACACGCCGCCGCGAAACGGTTCACTGCAAATCGGCCTGTTCAAGCCGCATACGCCGCAATCGGTGAGCGTCACGACGTTGGTGCCGGGCTGCTACCTCGACGGCGACTTGAACGGTGACGGCAGCGTCAACGGCGCCGACGTGCAGGACTATGTGAATTGCGCCCTGGTCCCCGGCTTGCCGGCGGCGGCATGCTTCTGCGCCGATCTCGATGAGAACGACGTCGTGAACGATCTGGACACGACCGCGTTCGTCGCCGCGCTGCTGAACGGCTGATTCGTTGCAGTGAGCGTCCGTATCGCATAGCCTGTCGCGCGCCCATCCGGCGTCCTGTCCGCCGGTTGCACGGCGCATTCATGAAAATTGCCTATTTTGATTGCTTCAGCGGGGCGAGCGGGGACATGATCCTCGGTGCGCTGCTGGCGGCGGGTGTTTCGGAAACGGAGCTTCGCGCGCGGCTCGGAAAACTCGGCGTCGGCGGCTACGAACTGGACATCCGCGCCGTCCGCAAGCAGGGATTCGCCGCGACCAAAGTCGATGTTCACGTGGTCGAGCAGGCGAGCCACCGGCATCTGCACCAGATCACCAGGATCATCAACGATTCCGGCTTGACCGCAGTGGTCAAGGCTCGAACGATTCGCATCTTCACGCGGCTGGCCGAAGCCGAGGCCACCGTTCACGGCTCGACGATCGAGAAAGTCCATTTTCACGAAGTGGGCGCGGTCGATGCCATCGTGGATGTCGTCGGCGCGGTCATCGGCCTGGAACTGCTCGGCGTTCAGCGCATCGTGTGTTCGCCGATTCCCGTCGGATCGGGGGCGGTGAAGTGCCATCATGGTGTCATGCCCGTGCCCGCGCCGGCGACGGCCGAACTGCTTCGCGGCGTGCCGCTGGCGGCTTGCGACGAACCGGGCGAGCTGACGACGCCTACCGGGGCCGCGATTCTCACGACCCTCGCGGATGCCTTCGGTCCCGTTCCCGACGTGACGATTCAGTCGATCGGCTATGGCGCGGGGACGCGCGACGGCCAGACGCGCCCCAACCTGCTGCGCTTACTCGTCGGTGAGTCCGGCGGTGCCGCAGCCGACGCCGAACGCGTCGACGAGATCGTCGTGTTGGAGACCAACTTGGACGACGCGACGGGTCAACAGGTCGGTCATGCGCTGGACGCGCTGTTTGCGGCTGGGGCGGTGGACGTGTTCACCACAGCGATCCACATGAAGAAGAACCGGCCTGGCGTGTTGCTGACGGTGCTGGCGCCGGTGGATCGCGTCTTTGCCTGCGAAGAGGTGCTTTTCACCCACACGCCGACCTTCGGCATTCGCCGCCACACCTGCACCCGCACCAAGCTGGAGCGGCGGATCGAAACGGTGGACACCAAGTACGGCCCCGTTCCCGTCAAGGTCGGCATGTGGGCCGGCCGCGTGCTGACCGTTACGCCGGAGCACGACGACTGCGTTCACTTGGCGGCCAAGTGCGGGGTCTTGCTCCGTGACATATACTTCGCGGCGCAGCAGGCGGGCCGTGCCCGGTACGGCCTGGACACGTGACTCCCGATCGCCGATCGAGGATGCGACATGAACACACTGGCGGCGTTCGTCGAACCTCCCAGTCTTCAACAATGGATGCTCATCGGCCTGCTTGGCGCGGCGCTGCTGGTGATAGTGGTGCAAAGCCGTCGCCGGAAGGAGCCGGGTCCGGGGCGGCCGTCGGCGCTGGAGCGCGCGGAGGCGGCGCTGGATCAGGCCGCAGTGCGCGGAACGAACAAGATGTCTCGCGGATCGGTTGCGTCACGCGATGGCGATCCTTCGCAGCAGTTACAAAAGGATTTTGAGCAGCTTCTGATGGAGCTGGAGCACCTCTCGGAACGCATCACGGTGCAGGTCGAGGAGGAGTTCGGGCGTTTGCAGGGGCTGATGACCGAGGCCGATCGGCGCATTTCGGCGCTGCGCGTGCTGATCGAGGCGAGCCGGCAGCTGCGCGAACCCGCGCGCGGAGATGCCTCGAATGTGTCACCGAGTTTGTCCGCGCCGGCGCATGCGCCATCGCCGACTTCGTATTCCGCGTCACGATCCGAGGTGTCCGCCGCGGCGCCGCCGATGACGAGTTCGCCGGCGCCGGTCGTCCCCGCGCCGCTGGACGGCGGGCTGGAGAGCGACCCGCGCTTCGCGCCGATCTTTCAGTTGGCCGATGCCGGCTTCGCCCCGCGCGACATCGCGCAGAAGCTCGGCGAAAGCGTCGGCACGGTCGAGCTGGTGTTGAACCTGCGTAATCCGTCGCGCTGATCCGTCACCTGAACAACATGTCCCGCGCCCGCTGGGGGGAGACGCCTTTCTGTCTCCGGGCGTAAGCCGTCGCGGCGCTGTCGAGAAATCCGTCGTCCAGTTTTCCGGAATCCAGCGCGGACAGAATGCCCTCGATGAGATACGCCTCGGGCACGATCGGCTCGCGCGCGAACAGCACGGGGTACAGTCCGTGATGGACGCAGGCGGCGTGAAGTTGCAGCGCGCTGTGCGACGCCGCGAAAAAGACGCCTGTAGGAATAGGCGCGTCGGTCCGCAGCGCCGCGAACAGATCGACCGGCTCCTCGGCCACGGCGTTGCGACCGAGATACCCGACGACGACCGGCGGCCGGTCCAGTACCGGACCCTCGCGGTCGAGCGTGAGGCGCGTCGAGCGCCGGCCCATCGCCTGTTGCACGCACGCCTGCATGGCGGTCAGCGTGGCATCGGGTGCGTAGGCGATGCCCAGAACAAAAACATCGAACGGCTGCTTCACGCCGCGCGCCTGCCACGCTGCGTCTGGACGCACCGTGGATCGCAGCAAGACCGAATCGACGACGCCTTCCGCGGCGGGCGCTGCGCGGTCTGCTTGATCCGCAATCACCTGAAGCTGGAATTCCTGGACGCGCCGCCAGCCGGGCAGGCGGGACAGATAGGTCGCGAATCCGTACATCGCGCCCCAGCGCAGGTCCGACCGGAGATCGAATGCCGGTCGCAGCGCTTGGCTGCGCTTGCTCGGGCCGGCCAGTGCGACATGAACGACGACCAGCAGGCGCCGGTCGCGCTGGATCTCATCCACCAACATGCGTTCGAACGTTTCGGCACGGCGCTGGGTGGCTTGCTCGGTCGGGGGCCGCACCGGTGCAGCGCTTATGCTAAGCGGTGGCTGGGAGGTCGGTGCGGCGTGACGTGCGGACGTATGGTACGAGTAACCGCCGACGAGCGCCGCCAGCGCAGCGACAACCGCCGCGACGCCGCCGATTCTCCACCCCGGCCCTCGTCGTTTGGTCCACAGCAGGGAAGCCATGTTTCACGGTCAGTTCGGCGCCGAAGCCAAGGTGACGTTGAAAGTGGTCAACCGGCAGAGCGGGTCTTCGAGAAAATGCACCTGCACGGCGTGCGGCCCGGGGCTGACGCGGCGAAGTTGAAGCACCAGTGGGATCGGCGTGGTCTTGCCCGGCTCCAGCGTCAGCGGAAGGCGCGGCACCGCCTTGCGATCGGGGTGCAGCTCGCCGCCGTTCACGCGGATGATCGGCCAGCAGGTGATCGTCGACTTGGCCCGATTGGTCAGGTTGAGCGTGACTTTTTCGGGGCAAGCGAAATAGCTCAATCCGAACTGGGTCGATTTGGGAGAGAAGGACCACTCGCGCGGCCCCTCGAATGCCACGTCAATCGGCAGGGCCGGCGGCACGTCGTCCGCGTGGTTGGATGCCAGCAGGCGCACGGCGCTCTTGTCCGGCACATCGACGGCCACGTTGCAGGCCCAGTGGTCGCCGGCATCGAGTGCTTGCAGAATTCGGCCCGGCTCGACGGTCGGCTTGGCGTCGTTTTTCTTGGCCACGCGGAGCCAGACGCACACGTTGTCAAACCCCTGGTTCAGCGCGTTCTGGATGGTGACCCCGACGCGTTGCGCCGAACCGTCGTTGGGCGCGTCGAAAAAGGTGCGCAGCCGCCCGCTGGGGATGGAGTGTTGCAGTTTTTCCGTGGCGTTGTCGTCGGGATAGATGAAGGCAAGTTGATCGCCGCGGACTTCGATGACGCGGTAATGGCTGATGCCGGTTGCTCGATCGCGCAGCGATGTGCTGGACTGGTGCGTGCGAACGAAATGGAGATTGGGCACGCCCTTGAGCCGGTCGGCGAACTCCTTGAAATCCCAATCGGTCGACCCGCCGGTCAGGAACAGGCGAATCTTGTACTCCTCGACGAAGGTTTCGAGATTGCCGTTGGCTCGCCAGATGTCCAATAGCGCCAGCTCGTCGCTGTTGGTGCAGAGGAAGTTCAGCTTCTTGTTCTTGTTGCGGCGCAGATCGTTCTCGATCCATTGCAACTGCGAAAAATCCTGATCGATCGGACTGCCGGGGTGGTCCAGCAGCAACAGGCCGTGATACGCGCCGTAGTCGATCGTGCCGATCGGACGGCTGGCGACGTATTGCATGAAACTGTCCTGGTGGTCGTGCTGGCCGCAGAGCATGAAGACCGGGGCGTTGAATTGCTGAAAGTAAGCCAGCACGGCGTGCCAACTGGTTGCATCGTCGCGAGCGCGGGCCCACTCGGTGTAATCGCCGGTGGCGATGATGAACTCCGGTGCGAGGAGATTGACTTCGCGCGGGAGCGCGTCGTCAAAGGCGGGAGCCGTGAGGTCGCCAATGTTCATGTTTGACAGATGAACAAAGCGAAACTCCGTCTTGAATGTGTCCACGACTTTGACGCTGCGCCGGGAGTAGAAGTTTCCGCCCGGTGCGGCCAGCTCAAGGTCGTACAGCCCCGGCGTCGCGTCGGCGGGCACCAACAGCACCATGCTGCAATACTCGTCGTTGTAGGAGGGCGGCGTCGTGGCTTTGAGCGGGACGCGAACGGTCGGCTCAATCGCGTGGCGAAGCAGGAATCGCACGTCGCCATGCACCTGTGGCCCGCGCTGCATGACGAAATAAAACGTTTCTCCAGGTGTGATGAAGATGGGTCGTCCTTGCGAAGGCTCACGAATGACCGTATCCGCGACGGACGGGGCGGGGGTCGATTGGATCGGGGCGGCGGCACGGGGCGGCTCGTCCGCAATGGAATTTCCGAAGGCCATCATGGCACCCGTCCACGTCAAGGCGATGATTTTACATGGGCTCATTTTTTTTCCCTTTTTTTGGAAAGGGCCTGCATTTTCGTTGTTAACCCAACCTAGGCGGGTATCATAAATCGAACGGCGGCAAAGGGCTAATCTTATTCCGCAGCCTTTCGATTGCAGGGCGTTTGGTGTCACTCCCCATGTCGTTCGGAGGAACGGACATGTCGGGCAGTAAGCAGTTTCACGTCGTTGTTGCCGAGCCGTTCGACTCGAAGGCTCTCTCGCGCCTGGAGGAAATCGCCCGGGTCACGGTTCTGGAGGATTCCGCGCCCGAAACGCTTGTCAATGCCATGGCCGACGCCGACGCGTTATGTGTCCGCAGCAAGGCCCACGTCACCGCGCGCGTGATCAACGCCGGCAACCGCCTCAAAGTCATCGCCCGCGCCAGCCCCACCGTGGATCACATCGACCTCCGCGCCGCCAGTCGCAGGAACATCCACGTCGTCTATGCGCCCCACGTGGCCGTCACCTCCACGGCGGAGTTTACACTGGGCCTCATGCTAGCGTTGCACCGCCGCATTCCGTTTCTCGATCGCGCCGTGCGCGACGGCGAGTTTGAATCGCTGCGTGTGCCCGCCGGGCGCGAGCTGGCTCACATGACGCTCGGCCTGCTGGGCCTGGACCCAGTCGCGCAGCGCCTGGGCCGCATGGTCACCGCCGCCTTCGAGATGCCCGTCATCTACCACGACCCGGCCGGGGCGAAGCCGACGGATTTCACCGGCCGCGCCGTGAGCCTCGACGAACTGTTCGCCGAGAGCGACGTCTTGAGTCTGCACCTGGGGTTGTCTTCAACCACGCGGGGCATCATCAATATTCAATCGCTGGCCAAGCTCAAGTCCACTGCGCTGTTGGTAAACACAGCGCGCGGTCCATTGGTCGACAGCGCCGCCCTGGCGCAGGCGCTGCGGCGCAAGATGATCGGCGGCGCGGCGCTGGATGTGTTCGATCTGGAGCCGTTGCCGGCTGACCATCCGCTGCGCCGCGTGCCCAACTGCATCCTCACCCCGCACGTCGCCGGAGCGACACTCGACGCCAGCAGCGAGCGCTTCACCGTCGCGGATGATGTTGTGCGCGTGCTGCTGGGTCAGCCGCCGGTGTATCCCGTCGCGCTGCCGGCCGACGTGTGAGTGCCATCGCGAACTCACCCTCTTCCTGCCAGAGAGAGCCGGGGTGAGGGACATACGGTTGGCAGCATCTTTGATAGGGCTATTGTGGCAAGCCGGGTCAAGCCGCGGCATCGGTTGGCGATGGCGATATCGTTTGTCGTTTTGGTGACGCGAGTGTCAACAATGCAGCCAAACAATGAGGAAACTTGCCGTGGTTTTAAATTGACACCGGACGGGGGGTAGAACCGTCGCTCGGGGTGATGGAGCCGATAGGCGAATGTCATACTGAAAGGAGCATGACATGAGACGAGCGAGGTGGACGATGCTGGCGGTGGCGGGGCTGGTGCTGATGGGTTCGGACGGCGCGGTGCGGAGCGATTGCCCGCAGAGTGGTGCCTGGAATTGTGTCCCGCTGTCGAATCCGATGTGCATCTGGGCTGTGGAAATGGGAACGACCTGCGAGCTTGGCAATTTGGCAAGTTGCGGCTGTGTCAGCGGGTCTTGTACATCCGACGAGCAGCATGTTCCACAGTATGCTGGGTACGAATTACTCTTATACAGGATGAGACCTGCGGGGTGTTGTAAGGACATTAGTTGGGGATATTGTTTTCAGTAGGATATCAGACCGTGTTTTCGGCGATATCGATGCGTGGCACTTGACGGAAGCACGAATTGCGGGCCAGGCAGCTCATGCAGTTTTCAGGATTTCGGAATCGTGAATATGGAAGCGTGGTTCACTGAACTGGGTCCACAATGTTGCTGGGAGGCTCAATATTCGACCCTATGAGCATGCTTGATCCTATTGGTTACTGGGTGCTTGCTGGAGTCATGATTTGTTGTGGTGAGGCTCCGCGCGATGAGAGTTCGCTTCCGGAGGCACTTCGCCGAGCGTTTGAATCGCGAAATGCGCCGCGTACAGGGTGTTTCCAGTATCTCGTTCAAGAGCACTTCCCCCCGCATGCGCCTCGAAGCACTCGATTTGTTCAGCGGTTCGCGGGAGATAATATCTACATTTGCAACCTGGGTGACGAGGAGGGGATTGTACTGCGCCAGCCCGATGGAACGCCTCTGCTGGGCGTTCGCAATGCATGTTTGCCGACGGAGATGGTGGTCGATCGAAACCAGGGCAGAACATATGTCCACATGGGGTCTTATGCGCACGCCGGCGCATACGAGTGGAATGGGTTTGAGCCATTTGTTGACGTGCGAACAATCGGGCTTCATTGGGCGCCAGCTCAAATGAAGCTTGTGGAAGAGTTATTGAACGCATTCCGCAAGCCGGACGTGACATTCAGGAGTCGGAAGCTTGAGACGTGCTTAATTGAAGTCATCATGACGTCGACTCGCCGAGGTTCAGGCAACACGTTTGAGATGCGGTGGACAATCAATCCCCAACAAGGGTATGGAGTCACTCGCATTGAATCATGTGAGATTGATCAGGCTGGGCAAAAGCAGTTCATTTGCGAGATGAATGCGACTCACGTCGAGGTCGATTCGCATTGGTGGCCACGGGTCGTGGAGACTTCGTGCAAGACGTCTGGTTATCGACATCGAATTGAGATCATGGAAATGGAGTTCGACCGGCCGGACCATCCGAGCGTTATTAACATCGATCAGTTAGGGCTGCCGCCAGGTACGCCGATTATTGCGCCCAAGTTCTTTCCGGGCCAAGCGGCTTATTACGTTGGCGATGACCGAATCGTCGACGAGGATGAATGGAATCGAATTCGCGATGCCTTCGATAAGTCTCCATTCGAAAAATGGCTCGGCATTCAGAGCGCAAAAGGCACGGGTGCCTACCCTTCCTGGTGGGAGGACGCGTCTGGCCGATTCGGGCTGGAGGGCGTCGAGCACAAGCCGGATGCGTGGGAGGCGTATGTTCGGCGGTGGATTCTTAAGCGGACTGATTCGCGTGGGCAATCACTGGCGGAGCCGCTCACGGAGAAGCAGAAGACGGCGGCGTGGGCGGTGCTGGCGGATTGCAGGAAGCGGGCGCATCCGATCGTGGAGAAGCGCGCGGCGGAGCTGGCCGAGGCGCGGAAGCGGCTTCGCGAGAATCGCCAGGTGATCGAAGAGCTTCGGTCGCAGTCCAAGGCGAGTGTATCGAACAACGGGAAGCAGGGCGTGGGCGGGACAGCGGCCAATCCTGCGGCCGGGGGGGCAAGCGAATCGGCCGGTGGCGGCCCGAAGCCGACTGCACGAGAAGATGAGCGGCTGGCGCAGGCGATGCAGGCGTCGGAGCGGTGGCTGGCGGCGGCGAAGGAGTTGGAGAAGCCCGACGGCCGGCTGGCGGAGATATTTGAGGAGTTGAAGCGCCGATTGGATGGATTGCTGACCAGCGTGCAGCGCAGCGATGCGAACGTGCTGCCGCCGCCGGCAGTCAAACCACAGTCGATGCGCGACGGCCGACCAGTGCCGCTTCCGCAGCGCGATCCGCGTCGGGCGCCGCCGGCCGCGCCGCGGCCGTGACGCAGGAGACCGTAACAAACAATTAAGGAGGGCTTGAGCCGAAAATTTGACACCAGGCCGGGGGGGGGGGTAGAACCGTCGCTCGGGGTGATGGAGCCGATAGGCGATTGTCATTCTGAAAGGAGCATGGCATGAGACGAGCGAGGTGGACGATGCTGGCGGCGGCGGGGCTGGTGCTGATGGGTTCGGACGGCGCGGTGCGGAGCGACTGCCCGCCGGCGGAACAGGTTGTAATCGTTGGTCAAGACCGTTCGGTGCAGGGCTTGCTGGATCGTTAATCAAGGCTGCACGCTGCCTCCGGGGGGTTGGTGGGATGAATGTCTATGGGATACTATTTATGGACAAGCTTGCCAACAAAACTCGACCCCTCCATGCGGGTGTGTAAAAATGGCTTGTACTGGATTCACGTGGACTGCTGCAAATGCCGGGCAATTCGTTACTTCTTGGGGGAATCGCCCTGCAGGGTGCTGCAATGACATATCGTGGGGATGGTGTCATGTTGAGATGGAGCGTCTTTGCGGCACAATGCTTCCCTGTTTGACCCTCATCGGACACACGCCCTATTTCTGCACACCCAACAATCCATGCCATTTGTCCGAAGACGACCCGCAACCGATTTACCGCGTAGGTACCTGGCTCTTGGACGGTCAGTCATGCTGTTTTGACTCGCAGTGAGCAGGTGAGCAAGATGGTTCCGGTATCGATACGGTTAACGTCCGCCGCGATAGTTCTACTTGCACATTCTCAATCGCGGGCGAATGACATACCGCGCGCGCTACAAAAGGCGTGTGAAATGCGAACAAAACCGCACACGGGGCTTCTTCATTATCGACTTGAGACGCGATACGTGAGCGGGAACGTCCAAATAGAACGGATTCAAGCGAGGCTTGCGGGTGACAATATCGAGTTGACCGAACTCGGCGATGACGACGGGATCGTATTATATGACAAAAGACTAACACCCTTTGGAGTGCAAAACGCGTGTTTGCCGAAACGCACCATAATTGACCGAACAGGAGAGCATCCGCTTGCCTGGATACATTGGGGCAGCTATGAGCATGTTGCGACAGCCAAGCTCGACCTGGGAGTGCTCTTCGTCGATCCCAGAACTTTTGGAGTCTATTTTAAACCATTTCCGAACAAGTCGTGCAGTCAAATTCTTGCCGAATTTTTTGTGCCATCGGCCGAGGGTGAATACACCGAAACGCGAAGAGACGGTTTAGTTGTATTGAATCGAGAACTGGAAGATCCGACCGGCCAGTCGTCGTGCACGCTTCGTTCAGAGCAGGTCTTTGACCCCGATCGGGGTTACGGCATTCTCTCCATGTCAATCGAACAACGCTGCACGCAACAGGCACCGGTACCGATGATGCGTGCCACCGGTGAGTACGGGCAGATCGACGGTTATTGGTGGCCGGTTCATTTTGAAAGTGAGAATCTTCGCACCGGCTATCGGTTTGTGTATCAGTTGGAGCACGCCGAGTTTGATCGGCCGGAGCATCCAAAGTCGATTGGGCCCGACGACCTCGGCATGCCGCCGGGCGCGCCTGTTTACCACCCGGACTATGTTGACAAGCCCGGCGAGTCGCCCGCTCGCTACCTCGGCGGGGGCAAAGTGGTCTCAAAATCGGAGTGGGAACAGATCAAATCAGACTACGACGTTCACGCTGTTCAAGAATGGATTCGTGCGTGCTTGGCCAAAGGTAGTGGCCAATTTCCAACTTGGTGGGATGACGCGTCTGGCCGATTCGGGCTGGAAGGGGTCGAGCACAAGCCGGATGCGTGGGAGGCGTATGTTCGGCGGTGGATTCTTAAGCGGACTGATTCGCGTGGGCAATCACTGGCGGAGCCGCTCACGGAGAAGCAGAAGACGGCGGCGTGGGCGGTGCTGGCGGATTGCAGGAAGCGGGCGCATCCGATTGTGGAGAAGCGCGCGGCGGAGCTGGCCGAGGCGCGGAAGCGGCTTCGCGAGAATCGCCAGGTGATCGAAGAGCTTCGGTCGCAGTCCAAGGCGAGTGTATCGAACAACGGGAAGCAGGGCGTGGGCGGGACAGCGGCCAATCCTGCGGCCGGGGGGGCAAGCGAATCGGCCGGTGGCGGCCCGAAGCCGACTGCACGAGAAGATGAGCGGCTGGCGCAGGCGATGCAGGCGTCGGAGCGGTGGCTGGCGGCGGCGAAGGAGTTGGAGAAGCCCGACGGCCGGCTGGCGGAGATATTTGAGGAGTTGAAGCGCCGATTGGATGGATTGCTGACCAGCGTGCAGCGCAGCGATGCGAACGTGCTGCCGCCGCCGGCAGTCAAACCACAGTCGATGCGCGACGGCCGACCAGTGCCGCTGCCGCAGCGCGATCCGCGTCGGGCGCCGCCGGCCGCGCCGCGGCCGTGACGCAAAACGTTGACGGCGCGGCTGCACAGCCGGGGCGTGTCGCCCTAGAACCGGTTTCAAAATTCCTCTCCCCCTTGGGGGAGGGGTTGGGTGAGAGGGAAATGTGGTTCAAACGAATTGATTCACCCTCACCCCAACCCTCTCCCTGGAAGGGAGAGGGAGGTTTTGAGACAGCTTGTAGCGCAGCACGGTTGTTTCGTACCGCGATATCTCTGGAAGGGAGAGGGAGGTTTTGAGACAGCTTGTAGCGCAGCACGGATGTTTCGTACCGCGATATCTCTGGAAGGGAGAGGGAGTTTTGAAACAGCTTGTAGTGTATGGGAGCATTCGCCCGATCAGCCGACCTGACAGGGGCTGGCTATGAATTGCTTCGATCCCATTTATGGTTTTCAGCGGATTCCCGCGTTTCTTGACGACTCCTTCGCACGCATCTATTCTCATGCTTCCTCGGCGTTTGCGGTCGTAACCTGATTCATTCTCCTGGCGCGAACACCCGGCGACCGGCGGACGCGAGGCAACTTAATCTTCTGCGGAGGCGTGCAACATGGCAGCGGTGAAGGTCGGCATCAATGGCTTTGGTCGAATCGGTCGCATGGTCGCCCGCGCGATGGCGATGCGCCCGAAGGAGTTTGAAATCGTCGCGATCAACGACGTCGGTCCGCCGGCGAAGATTCACGCACACCTCTTCAAGTACGACACCGTCCATGGCAAGTGGCAGGGCGAAGTCGGCCACACCGACAATTCGCTCATCGTCGACGGCCGCTCCATTCGCGTCTGCGGCGAGAAAGACCCGACCAAGCTGCCGTGGAAGGATCTCGGCGCGACGGTCGTCATCGAGGCAACGGGCGTCTTCACCAGCAAGCGCGACGCCGCCAAGGGCAAGGCCGGCTACGACGATCACATCACGGCCGGCGCGAAGAAGGTCATCCTCTCGGCGCCGTCGAAGGACGCGATCGACGCGACGGTCGTGCTGGGCGTGAACGATGAGACGCTGCGGCCCGAGCATACGTTCGTCAGCAACGGAAGCTGCACGACGAACTGTCTCGCGCCGCTCGTGAAGGTTCTGGCCGACAATCCCGCCGTGTTCGGCGAGAACATCACCGGCATGATGACGACAGTCCACGCCTACACCAACGATCAGCGCATCCTTGATCAGGTCCACGGCGACGATCTGCTTCGCGCCCGCGCGGCCGCGATGAACATCATTCCGTCGTCCACCGGCGCGGCCAAGGCCATCGGGCTGGTCGTCCCCAAGAAGACGATTCAACTCGACGGCTTCGCCCTGCGCGTGCCGGTCATGGACGGCAGCGTCGTCGATCTGACGGTCTCACTGGATAAGGAAGTGGACGTGGATACGGTGAACGGCATCTTCAAGAAGGCCGCCGCCGAGCCGAAGTTCAAGGGCATCCTTCAGTATTCGGACGAGCCGATCGTTTCAAGCGACATCATCAACAACCCGCACAGTTCGATCTTCGACTCGACTCGGACGATGACCGTGCCCAAAGGCAAGGGCAAGATGCTCAAGCTCATGAGCTGGTACGATAACGAATGGGGTTTCTCGAACCGCGTGTGTGATCTGGCTGTGCGCCTCGCGGCGATGTAAGCCCGACGGGATCGTCCCGGACCCGCGATCCTGACCTGCCGGATGTGAAGTACAGTCTCGCCATCTCCGGCCCGAATACACCTCGCAACGTGAACCGGCCTCGTGCCGGATTAGACCCCCTCTCCCTGCAGGGAGAGGGTCGGGGTGAGGGTGCTACGAGAAAAAAGGAACTCTACTTGACCTTTGCCCGGATTCCCCTTTCCTCGACGAAGTGCCTTTGTTCCGGCACGACGCGCGTATTCGTCGCGTTGATGATGGCCGTGACGGGGGGCTTGGCCGGTTGCGGCGTTCAGCAACCGCCGCCGTTGCCGTATGAGATTTGGAATCCGCCCGAGGTGACGGCTGCGGAACTGGATCGCGGCCTGATCATTCTCTACCCCGGTCTGTTGAGCACCACGAACGAAATGATCACGTTGTACCTCGTGATGCGCGCGGCGGGGATCGATCGGGCGATCGACCTGGGCGTGTGGGGTCGGTTCCTCGAGGGCATCGAGAACATCAATGCGTACGAGCGGAATCTGGCGTGGTCGGCGGCGGAGGCGGAACGCATTGCCGAGTACCTCCGCGCGCATCCGGGTAGACCGGTGACGCTGATGGGCTTTTCGGCCGGGGCGGCGATTGCGATCTGGGTCGCGGAGGCGCTGCCCGAAGAGGTGCAGTTGGACCGGGTGATTCTGATCAGCCCCGGCGTGTCGCCGAGTTACGATCTCGACGCGATGCTGCGGCGGTGTCGGCACGGGGCGGTGTGCTTCTGGTCGGCCTTGGATTGGCAGGGCGCGCTGGCGGCGCTGGTCTTCGGCACGATGGATCGAATCAACGAAGTTCCCGCCGGCACGGTCGGCTTTACGATGCAGCGCTCGGACCTTGTGCAGGTTCCGTACGGTCCCGAGATGGCGGCCTACGGCCTGACGGGCAATCATTACGAATTGATGGATAATCCGCTCTGGATTCAGGATTTTGTCGTGCCGTGGGTGCTGTACGACCACGGCCCGCGGGCGTCCGACACACCGCAGAAGCACCATTCGCCCTGACGCCGATGCGAGAGTTGTTGAACTGCTTTCCCGCGGTGGCATCCTCGAGCGTAACGTGCTGCGCCTCGGCGAGCGATTGCACGGCATCGCTGCCGGAATCGCCCAGGGTCCGATCGGCGTCCACGACAACCGGGCGATGCGAATGGCCGCACGGTGTCGCGAGTTCATTCAATCTGTCTAATTTTGTCTAGAAGCGTTCCGTGATGGATTTCGCCTGCATGAACAACTGGATGTAATCCCGGCCTCCGGCCTTGGAGTTCGTGCCGGACATGTTGAAGCCTCCGAAGGGCTGCACGTCGACGATGGCGCCCGTGCATTTTCGATTGAGATAGAGATTGCCGACGTGGAACTCGTGTCGCGCCCGCTCCAGTTCCGCCCGGTCATTGGAGAAGATGCCCCCGGTCAAGCCGTATTCAGTGTTGTTGGCGATATGCAGCAACTCGTCGAACCCTCGGCCTTTGATGACGGCCAGAACCGGGCCGAAGATTTCCTCCTGGGCCAGCCGCGCCATCGGGTCGATGCCGGTGAAGATGTGCGGCGCGATGTAGTACCCGCCCGCCGGCACGTTCGCATCACCCAGTGCCAGCGTGCCCTCTTTCTTGCCGATGGCGATGTACTCGTGAATCTTGTCATAGGCTGGTTTGTCAATCACCGCGCCCATGAAGTAATTCTCCGGCGTGGTCGTATTGCCGACCGTCAGTTTCTTCGCGCCGGCGACGACCTTCTCCACCAGCACGTCGTGCACGCGTTCATCCACGATCAATCGGCTGCACGCCGAGCATTTCTGCCCCTGGAAACCGAAGGCCGACGCGACGACGCCCGCGGCCGCTGCATCGAGATCGGCCGACGGCGTGACGACGATCGCGTCCTTGCCGCCCATTTCGAGCATGGTGCGTTTGAGCCAGATCTGACCGGGCTGCACCTTCGCTGCGCGCTCGAAGATGCGCAGGCCCACGTCGCGCGAGCCGGTGAAGGCGATGAATCGCGTGCGCGGATGATCGACGAGCACGTCGCCGACCGCACCGCCTGGGCCGGGGCAGAAGTTGACCACGCCGGGCGGAAGCATGACTTCTTCGAGCACTTCGATGAATTTCGCGGCGATGACCGGCGCGGTGCTGGCTGGTTTCAAGACAACTGTATTTCCAGCCACGATCGCGGCGCTGGTCATCCCCGCCATGATCGCCAGCGGGAAGTTCCACGGCGGAATGATCACGCCGACGCCGAGGGGAATGTAACGCACATCCGTCTCTTCTCCCGGTGACGACGTCGTCGGATGGCTGCCGCCCAGCCGCATCGCCTCGCGGGCGTAGAATTCGAGGAAATCAATGCACTCGGCCGTATCGGCGTAAGCCTCGATCCATGATTTGGACTCTTCGTAGCACATCCATGCCGAGAACTCGTAGATTCGGCGGCGAATGATGGCTGCGGCGCGAAGCAGGTACCGCGCTCGAACTTCTGCCGGCGTGCGCGACCACGTTTTGAACGCGGCGTCGGCCGCGGCGATGGCGGATCGAGCGGTCTCGGCGTCGGCCTTGCCCACGCGACCGACGACTTGAGCAACGTTTCCGGGACTGATTGAGTCAATCATGCCGGCGGTGTCGATCTTCTGGCCGCCGATTCGAATGGGATAGGTGCGACCCAACTGCGATTCGACGAGCTTGAGAGCCTCCAGCATCGCCTGTCGCGCGCCGGGTTCGGAGAAGTTCACATACGGTTCGGGGGAGTAGGGCGTCAGCATCGAGAAACTCCGAATCTATCTGAAATCAACCGAAATCAACCGAGGATTCGCAATCATTGAAGGTGCGAGATTGTAATTGCGGTAGAAAGGCTCGCCAAATCGTGCAGCGTTGCAGCAGGTCGAATCGTGCATATGATTGTGCCAGCCTAGTGCGCCGGTGATTCGGTGCAATAAGATGAAGTAAAACGTTTCACCGGCGATTAGGAAGGGCTAAGGGATGCTTCGATGGCAGCGATCGCCTTTGCAGCATCGAACGGCTTGGCGAGAACGGCGTCGAAACCGTCATCGCGCAGGGTGGCGTGCAGCGCCGCGTCGTTCGACGGCGCCATGGCGATGATGCGTACGCCGTCGAACTCGGGGTTGCTTCGAAGCGTGCGGACGAACTCCCGTCCGGTCAGATTCGGCAGCGTCGAGTCGACGAGCAGGACATCGGGTTTGTGTGCCTGCGTGGCGAGGCCGGCATCGAAGGCCGACGTGGCCGTCCGCACGTCGTACTCGCCGCCACGCGCGAGTGCGTCAGCCAGCGTGGCGGCAAAGTCTCGGTCGGCGTCAATGACCAGCACGCGCGTCGTTCCCGCGTCCAGTCCATTGAGCGGGATGTTGTGCAGCTTCATGAACCGAATGAGCTGCTGAACGGGAATGCGCCGGTCTTTGCTGCCTGGAATGCGATAACCGCGGAGCTGGCCGGAGTCGAACCATTTGGAGACGGTGCGCGGGGCGACGTTGCAGATGCGGGCCACGTCGCCCGTGGTGAGAACGTCCTTTCGGCCCGCGCCCGGTTTGCGAGACGGGTTGGTCGTGTGCATCGCCACTTTCCCTCCTCCGCCAGTGCCAATAATGAAGCACTCGGCAGGGCTGCTTTCAGGGCCGAATCGGGTGATGCGCGTTCACGCCGGCGGCCGAAAGCACAATCGGTCAGCGGGAGTTACAACTGTACAAGTGCGCCGAATCGTCGCAGGCGTTACAGCCGTGCGCGCGGCGCCGATAAAAGCAGGCGCGCCGGCCGCGACGAGGTGTGCGAGGTGGGACCGAGTATCCGTCGCGCTCCCGAACGGAGCGCGTGATTAACTCATACTAGGACGAGCCGACCCAAAAGACAAGTTTCGACAAAGCGGGGGGGGGCGCCGGTAGCCCGGTGCAACGTTTTATTCCTCGGTGTATTCCGCGCCAGGCGGCAGGATGTTGGACACCGGCTCGGACGAGGTCAGGGCTTCGAAGCTCAAATACAAACCGACCGCCAGCAGCAAGAGTGCGGCCAGCGTGCGGATCGGCCAGCGAAACCCGCCGTGCGGCATGACGATGCTCTCGGTCTGGCCATTCACAGAAACCGGGAGGTCCGCGCCGCTCACGGCCCAGCGCACGTATCCGATCGGCCCGCCGGGGGCATATCGCTCGGTCAATGCGGCGCGAAAAGCGACATTCGCCATTTTATCAATCGAACTCGCCTTCTCGCCGGCGGCGACAACGGCATTCCGCGCCTCGGCGAAGCGAGGCGGCTTGCCCGCGGCCCGGGCGAATTGATCGTATTCCCACACCAGATTGATCGCCGTGCAGGCCAGCGCCACGACGCACGCACCGCGGAGGATGCGCCGCCGCTCCATCGGCCGCGCCGCCCGTGCGAGGCGAAACGAGACCGCGCCGACGAGCAATCCGGCGACGAGAAAAAAGAACAGCCCCATGTAGAGCGGCAGCCAGATCAGCGCGACCAGCAGCCAGCCCAGCGGAACGAGACAAAGAAACGAGACGATCCTGGCCTTGCGCCAGGCCCCGGCGCGCGCGGCGGTCCACGGCCCCTCGAGGATCGGCGGCGGCGGCTGGGGCAGGGCGTCGGCGGTCTGGGTCATGGGCGGCCTGGACGGGTAGTGTTCGCTGCATGCAAGGGTCGATGATGTCGCCGGTTGAGCAGCATGACCTGCCGGCTCCGACGGCTTGCGCCGTCGGCTCACGGTCGTCCATTCATGATCGGCTAAACTTTACCGCTCGCCAATCGCTATTCGACATTCGCCAAGGCCCGCTGCTTTAGCTCGGCCGCGTTTTGCAGCAATTGATCCTGCGGGACCGGCGCGATCGGCGAGAGGGCGAAGGTTCCCAGGTCGCGTTCGTCGTAAATCGTGAAGGGCACGAGGCATTCCGCGAAGAGATCGATGAACGGGGTCTGGTACCACGGCGCCTTGATCTTGCGATTCGTCTGGATCGTCTCGTAACCGGGCTTGCGCAGGATGATGTCATAATCGCCGTACCAGGTGAACGGCACTTTCACCGGCGACTGGCCGACTTCCTGATCGTTGAGAATGACCGTCGCGCCGGCCGGCTCGGTATTGATCGTGACGGTGCGCTCGACGCATCCGGCCAGGCCGACGGCGCTGCCGAACAACACAATCCAACAAACGCATCGGGGTGGGTTGGCTTGAGTTCGAGTCGGCGACATGGGGAAGCATCCCTGCACGCGCGCGGTGAACCCGTTCACCGCGTGTGGCAGGTCAGTTTACCTCGTCCACGGAAGATGGCAACCCGCAGGCAATCCGCTACGCGATGTGCCGCCGATCGAGCTTGCGGACGAGGTAGTAGGTGTACGCCGCCAGGCCCAGTCCACCGAGCATCGAGACATTGGCCACGATCAGGCTCGCCCGATCGCCGAAGCTGTCCGGATGGCGCAGTGCCCAAACGCCAAACAGGTCGGCTCCGACGATGACCAGCAGCAGAAACACCAGATGGAACCAGCGCAGCGACATGAGGCACCTCCCTGAAGCAACACGGTGCGCGACACATGCGAAGACTCCGCACCGTAATGATAGCGCGCCGGAAGGTACGGCTGCCAAGTGGTCGAACCGACGATGCCGGCGCGGGGGACAAGGCATCCCGGCACGTCCAGCTACTGCCCCAGCAGCAAGGCGGCAAACGCGGCGATGTCTTCGTCGTCCAGCGTGCCGGTCGGCTCGGCCAGATCGGCGCAGGGGTCGAAGAACGGGTCGGTGATGAAGGCAGCCGAGAAGCCTGCGATATCGCCGCCGTTCAGGAGCGAGTCGTTGTTCATGTCGCCGAGAATTCCTGGGCACGTAGGCACAGGACAGGTACCGACGCTGATGCGCACGTTGTCCAGTCCGCCTTCGACGGTGCTCTGCGGGTTGGCGTCGTTGACGGTGAACCGGATTCGCATTGCGGAGGTGAGCGTCACGCCGAGAAGATCGAGATTGGCCTGCGTGATCGTATGCCGCCGCCACGAGATGCCCCCGCTGGACACGTGCAGGGCGATCTGGGTCCAGGGGCCGGCGCCGTTGTTGGAGTCGATCTCGACGAGCATGCGATCGACGCCGCCGGCCACGTTTGACAGGTAGAGGAAGTAGTCATAACTGATGCGCACGTCCCCGCCGGAAAGATCGAGCGAGGGGGACGTCAGCCGGACGGATCCGTTATCGACATCTGTATTAGCCCCCGTGCCGTTCTGCGTCACGTAGCACATGCCCGACCCGTCGGAATCAAACAGCGGATCGAACGCCACCGCCAGATCGTTCGTCGGCACGGCGCGTTGCCATTGCCCGGCCGTCGCTCCGACCAGCGTGGCGGTCCAGCCGAGGTCGGTTTCAAAGTGGTCCTCAAGGACGATCTGGTTCACAACGCGCGCGGTGTAAACCTCCGGCTCGGGTTGCGATACGGGGAAGCCGTTGGGATTCTGCGCCTGGAAACCACCGCTGCCGTCGGCGCGGAAGTAATACTCGACGTTCTGGCCGCAGGGGACGGCGGGAATCGTCGCGGTGAAGTCCACCCCCGAGACGTGCGTGGCGGGGACGGGCGTGAACGGCCCCGAATTGCCAACGCGATAATGCAAGGTCGCGGAATTGGGGACGTAGCCCTCGCCGCTCTCATAGACCTTAAAATTGACAATCGTCGGCGCGCCGGCCTGAAGCACCGGCGGCGGATCCTTCACGACGATCACCACGCCGGCGGTGGCCCATTCGGTCAGCCGCATGATCGCGGGGAAGTTCTCCTGGCAGTTCGGGAGAATCTGGTTCGCTGGAAGGGTGAATCCGTTCGTTCCGGTGTCGCGCAATTCAATCGTCATCGAGGTGCGCCCGGCCGTCGCATAGGTCCAATCCACCGATGCGCCGCTGGCCTGGTAGATCGTCTGGCAGATCGGGCCGGGTTCGTAGAACAGTCCGTTGACTTCTCGGATGAGGCGGTGCATGTCCTGGCCCATTTCGTAGTAGGCGCTGTAATCCGGCTGCGGCAGCGTGGTGCAGTTCGCGCCGTAGGCCCACATGATGAGTTGCGAATAGGAGTGGTAATCCATGTGCACGCGAAGGTTGGGTTTGGAGAGGATAAAGTTGCTGACCGCGGCGCTTTCCGGCTCGCTGAACGGCGCGGTGCCGTAGTACGTATCGCTGGTCGGGCTGCTGCTCGCGCCGGGGCCGCTCCAGCCGAAGGCCCAGTTGCGGTTGAGGTCGACCCCATAGGAGCCGCCGGCATTCAGCCGCCGGTTCTTTCGCCATAGGCGCGTGGTGCTGTCAATCCAGGTGTAGGCGTAGCCGTCGGGATTCATGATCGGCATGAGGTAGAAATCGGTGCGGTTCACGAGCGCTTGAATCGCCGGATCGCTGTCGTAGTTGTTTACGAGCTGGTCCGCGATGTAGAGAATCATCGGGCCGGTGATCCACTCGCGGCAGTGTTGCAGGCCGTGGTAGAACGCGCCGGGCTTGTCGGATTTGTCCGGGCCAGTGATGCGCCAGACGCGCAGCGGGCGCAATTCGATGGACAGTCCGATGGCGGGCAGCTCTTCCACCAAGTCGGGCCGTGCGATCACGAGATTGGTCATGAATTGATACGTGTTGTCGATGTCCAGATAGCTGTCAAAAGGTGTGGCCAGCCCCGCGCCCAGCAGAATGTCCGCCTGCTCGCGCGCGTAGGATGCCATCAAGTCTGGATTGAGAACTTCAAACGTCATGCCAAGTTGGCCGATTGCCTCGCGCTCGGCAATGGAAACATGGACATCGATCGGGCCGACGCCGACTTCGTGCGAGTGAATGTCGAGATCCAGGTCGAGCAGCGCCTGAAGCTGCTCGGCGTTCTTGACGTCGACGCGGATGATCTGGTCGCCCGGCTTGATGGACACGTCCGCGGCCCAGGCGGCCCGCTGCGACGCTGACACAAGGGCCAGCGCCAGGATCATCATCAACAGTAACGAAACACGACGGACCAGCGCGGCAACGCGTTGACGATAGGCTGCGACGAATCGACTCATTTGAACCACTCCACCGAGGCGGGACGCGCGGGGGCTGAACAGGCCCGATGCCGCGCGGCACAGCAGAAACTCCCCAGCCATTATACCGCGCCGATCAGCGTGGTAATAGCATGGTTGTCAGGTCGTTGACGGCGGGCGGCGGCGATTTTAGGCTTGCGAGGTGTTCCGGTGCGGCGTCGGCCGACCCGGTGCGCACGAGGACACAGGAAGATCGAGGGTTGACACGTTGGCCACCGCCGAGACCACAACCGTTTCGCTCGAAGAAAAGCACCACTTTCTGCTTCGAAAGCTTCACTCGCTGTCGGGCATTGTGCCGATCGGAGTGTTCCTGATCGAGCATCTGCTGACCAATTCGATGGCCTTCCTCGGGCGCGAGCGCTTCAACGAGGACGTGCACTGGATTCATCATCTGCCGTACTTGTTCTTCCTCGAACTATTCGGCATCTTCCTGCCGCTGGCGTTCCACGCGGGCTACGGCGTCAAGATCGCACTGACGGCCGAGCCGAACGTGAAATCGTATCCGTATCTGCCGAATCGTCGATATACCTTGCAGCGCATCACCGGTTACATCGCGCTGGCGTTCATCATCGTTCACCTCTTGAAGTTCCGCTTCGCGCACCTGATCGGCTGGGGGCCGGAGTTCATCGGCAGCGCCGATCCGTTCGAGGTGACGCGCAAGGGATTGATGGAATGGGCGCCGTGGGGCGTGCATGTGCCGTGGCAGTTGACGTTCGCGATGTACGTCGTAGGGCTTTGGGCGGCGTGCTATCACTTCGCGAACGGCATCTGGAGTTTTTGCGTCAGTTGGGGCATCACGGTGGGCGAGAAGGCGCAGCAGCGCGTCGGCGCGGGGGCGGCGCTGGTCGGAATCGTGTTGTTTATCTGGGGTGCCTTGAGTTTGTACGCCTTCCGAACCGCCGGCCCGCCGGAACAGGCGCCCGCGCCGCCCAACGCCGTGGCACAGCTCGAGCCTGCCAAGCAAAACGAGTCTGCGCTTTCAGCCCGCTACGGACACTGATTGTTCGGCAGCGTCAGCAGCTTGTTGACGAACTGGTTCACGTCCGAGCCGAGGGTCAGCACGCCGTCGCCGTCGATGTCGGCACAGACGCAGGCCGGGTCGATGAATCCGCCGGTGTAATTCAGGATGCAACTCACGAACAGCTTGATGTCCTGGCCGTCAACCTGGTTGTCGCCGTTCAGATCGCCGCGGCAGCCGCAATCCGTGACGCAGTCACAGCAGGTGGAGATCGTGCCGTTTGTGTTGAGCGTCATGGTGCGGTTGCAACGGTAGCCGGACGGGCAGTCACCGACGCACGAAGCGACAATCTGGCCCGTGGCGATGCGGATCGTGCCGGTCGTTGAGCCGGACCTTCCCGCAAAGGCGCCGCCCGGCGCGCCGACGAAATCGATGCGATAGGTCAGATCGAAATAGCTGTCGACGGCCCAGTCGGTGCTGGGCATTTGGAGCAGCGTGGTCGAGCCTGGGCTGGGCAGGCCGAAATCGGTGCCACCTGAAAATCGCAATAAGTCAAAATCCGGGTCGCCGGTGATCTGGCCGAACAATCGGAACAGATCGGTGCTGAAGGTCTGCGAGGGCGCGAACAGGGTGCGCGGCGCGGCGTGAATTTCGTGGCTGATCGGCACGTTGATAGTTCGGTTATAGCCCGCGTAGATGCCGGTCCCCAGCAGGACGACGTTCAGCGTGCTGTTGGAGCACGATTTCTCTCCGCCCAGCGAGCCGCCCGGTGCGTAGCAGATTCCGGGAGAAACCGGCACAGAGAACGAGCAAACGCCCCCGCCCGCGCAGACGAAGTTCAGGTTCGTCGGCTCACAATTCACAGGGCTGCCCGGCGGCAGGCCGTCGATGATCTGCATCGGCGGATTGCCCACGCGCTTGTACTGGCATCCGGTCGGCGGCAGGTGAACCGTTCCCGTGCCGTCGTTCGGCACGACGCACGGATTGGCGTTCGGTGGCGCAACGACTTCGCACGTTTCCAGATCGCCGCATTCGCACGCGGTGACGATCGACAGCCCGGTGACGGGGTTGGTCTCGACGCAGCGAGGCTGGCAGTTTGACACGCCGCAGGTTCCTGGGCGGCAGGCGGACCCGTCGGGCAACGGCTCGCATGGCAGCGAAACGCACTCGCAGCAGACGTCGATCGTGCCGTCGGGATTGACGAGGGTGACGGTGTTGCAATCGAAACCGGGGAAGCAGCCGCCCTCACAGAGCGGAATGCCACCGGTGATGATGAAAACGGTGCCGGTGGTGGAACCGGATCGGCCAGAGAACGGCCCGCCCGGCTTGCCGACGAAGTCGATGCGATAGGTCAGCGCGAAGAGGCTGTAGGTCGCCCAGTTGCCGCCGGGGAGTTGGGTGATCTGGGCTTTGCCGGGGCTGGGGAGCCCGAAGTCGGTCCCGCCGGTGACGCGCAGGAGGTCAAAATCCGGATCCCCGGTGATTTGTCCAAAGATGCGAAAGAGATCCGTGTCGAAATTCTGAATGGGTGCAAACGGTGTGCGCGGCGCGGCATGAATCTCAAGCGAGATAGGAATGTTGAGATTGCGGTTGTAACCCAGGTAAGCGCCGGTGCCGGTCATGACGAAATTGAGATTCGCGTTGGAACAGGATTTCTCGCCGCCCAGCGTTCCCCCGGGGGCGTAGCAGATGCCGGGCAGGACCGGCGTGGAGAAGGAGCAGACAGCGACGCCGGGCGCGCAGGCGAAGTTGCTGTAGGTCGCGGCGCACTGAACGGTAGAACCGGGCGGCAGGCCGTCAACAATCAGCATGGGGTCCGCGACATCTGTCTTGTATTGGCACGGAGCGGGCGGGAGGTGAACCGTGCCGGTGCCGTCATCGTTTACGACGCAGACCGGCGAGCTGACGACCGGCGGCCGCTCGGCGTGGCAGGCCGTTGCGGCATCACACGTGCAGGAAAGGACGGTGTAGGCCCCGCTATTGGGGTTGTAACGCACGCAATAGGGCTTGCAATTGTTCCCGATGCCGGTGCACGAGTTATTCTGGCAGCCGAATCCGGCAAAGGAGGGTGTGCAGGGCTGACCGATTGCCGGAGTTGCCGCGGTCAAACCCAAGACCAGCCCGGCCGTCAGCGCGAACGTGGATATTGCTTGATTGCGGCAGTTGCGCATGGGACAGCTCCAGAATGGGTCATAATGTGCGAAGTGAGGTCAATCACAGGCTCCGTGCGAGGTTGGAGTCTGTAAGCTCCGCTATACACGATTCGGACATCCAAAGTCAATAAAATCGGTAAAAAAACCGCCCTACCCCTGTTTTTCGGGTCAACGACGTGGATTCGACTTCCGCCAGTCAATCGTGGGCTGCCGGGCATCCGATAGTCCCTTACGGTAGTTGTTGCAGCCATTTTTTAGGGTCGCCTCGGGTCCGTTTGGAAAGCGGGCGAAACCGGTGCGGCGGAATGGTTGTATAATGTTGGCATCGGCAGAATGTCCGGCGGTGGAGGAAACCCATCGACGCGGCAATCCCGGACAGGTGAAATCAACAGGAGTGCGATCACATGGCGCGAGGCGGATGGAATGGACTTCTGACGGCGGTCGCTCTTGTTATCACCCTGTGCGCGGCGCGGCCGGCCTCGGCGCAAGTTTTGCCGCAACAGACGGGCGACCTGACGCAATTGCTCCAGACCTTTGGAGGCCTCGGCGGGCTGCAAAGTCTTCTCGGCGGGACGACCGGCACGTCGACCACGGACACAACGGGGACGTCCGGGCAGGTGACGACGACGCAGCCGGTGGGCGATTCGCAGCCGACAATTGTCTCGAATCAATTCACAACGACCAGCAGCGGCGCGCTGAATGAACGCGCGCCGGGCCTGATGGTCAAGCGCGCGATCGGCGTCCAGACCGGCCAGGTGGAGATTCCCGGGGAGGTCACCGAGGAAGTCAGCTTCTTCCGCGACACGTTTAACCAGGTGCTGGATCAGACGCTCGGCACCATCAGCGATGCCCTGACCGCCATCAACACGTTGCTAAGTACGGCGGCAGGGGGCGGCGTGGGCAACGGGTCCGGAACGATCGGCCGCATTCCCAACGCCGTGACCACGGGTCAGGGAACGAGCACGCCGATCAACTAGCCATTCGTCAATGAAGACTCGATACGCGGGCCAAGCAGGCCGCGCGTGGAGAGGAACTCCAGCAGCCGCTCCGCGAACAGCAAGCTCCCGTCCCTGTTTGGGTGCAGGTCGTCCATCATCAGCGTTTCGCCGGGCCGGCCGGCCAATGCCCGGTCGAAATCGGGTGTGAGGTCATAATACGTCACCCCGGCGCGCGTCGCCCAGTCCTTCAAGGGTGCGAAGCCGTTCGGATCGACTTCGCCGTCAAGCAATTGGCGCGTGGGGAACGCTGCAAGCACCCAGGGCAGCTTCCTCTCCCGGCAGAAATCGTTGACCGCGTCGAGATCGCGGCACGCACGTGCCCAGGCGCGCGCGACGGCCGGCTTCGGCGGCTGGACGTACAGGTCTTCCTTTCGGCGCAGACCACTGTCGGGATCAGCGAAGGGATTGGTTCGCACCCACAAGTGCGCGTCGCGAATGCGTGCCATGCGCCAGTCATCGACGAGGGTCGTCGCCGCACGGACCAGCCCGCTGGGGTAGCTGATCTTGGGGACCGGGTTGACATCGGCCAGGCCGTACACCGCCCCTTCAGGGTGGCCTACCAGCTCCGCCATGTCATTGAAGCAGAACACGAGAATCAGCAGATCCGGCCTGGTCTTCATGCCTTCATTCCGGATGAAGTCGAATTCCTGCCAGGTTGTGTAGCCGGCGCACCCGCCGTTCATAAAGAGGAGGTCTGCATTCGGATGTCGCTTCCTCGCAACGTCATTGAGATGATCGACCGGGGTATCACCGCGAGGCATGAGAAAGCCGACGACAATGGAATCACCCACGACCAGGACGCGCGTTTGCCCCTTTGGCTTAGTGGATGGAATCTCCGGCCCGCGCATGCCCAGCGCATTGACCCGATCAGGATACGTTGAGAACAGGCCTTTCACGCCGGGACGATGCGCCCAGCCCCGCACAGGATGCGGCTGACAGATGCCCTGATGCGACGGCGGCGGTGGATAGACGATTCCGACGAAACGATCGATCGAGAGCAAGCCTGCCATCACGCATCCGCTCAACACCCATCGTGCCGAACGCTCGGAGACGCGATCCGCGCGGCCGATCTTCAACCGTGCCGACCCAGCGATGGTTGCGACGCCCAGGTGAACCCAAAGGGCAACGGCGATTTGATCGACCTGATCGGGCTTGAGCCGTGTTCCAAACGAAACAGTCAGGAGCGTGACGATCAGGACGGCGGTCGCGAGCATGAAATAACCTGCCGCGATACCGGTCATCGCGCGACAGAGCCTGGCGTAGCGCGGTGTTTCGACGAGCGTAGGAGCCCCCATGTGCGCAGGGCAGCGTACTGGCATTTCTGCTCCTTTACCGTTTCCTGCGCGGAACCACAAGTGGAATTCACGAGGAAATCGTTCACCGCGTTCGTCCGCGCGAAGCCGGGTTTACCGGTTGATGCGAGGCAGCTACCATTTGGTGATGAAAGAACAAGCATGGCATTGAGTGTGTAAGGTAACAACAATGAGCGATTGCGAGATGAGCCAACATGAGTGAAACCGTACAGGCGGCTGAATCACCGCCGACTCCGACCGGACCCGTCGCCGCGGCCGGCGAAGCGACCTCGACCGAAGAGGGAAAATTTCTGACGCGCGTGCTCGTGACGGGCGCGACCGGCTTTGTCGGGCGGGCGGTCCTGCGCGAGCTGGTGGCGCGCGGGCACAAGGCCGTGTGCCTGGTGCGCGACCGGGACCGCCTCGCGGCGCAGGCGCGGGAACTCCCCGCCGATCGATACGAGGTCGTGCATGGCGACTTGTTTGACGGCGACGCACTGGCCGAAGCCGCGCACGGCGCCGAGGCGTGCGTGCATCTGGTGGGCATCATTCAGGAGAATCGGCTGCGCGGCCAGACGTTTGAGCGGGTTCATCTGGAGGGGACGCGCGCCGTCGTCGACGCGTGCAAAGCGGCGGGTGTGCGGCGCTATGTACACATGTCGGCACTGGGAACACGGCCGGGGGCGCCCAGTGCGTATCACCGCACGAAGTGGGCCGCGGAAGTGTGCGTGCGGGAGAGCGGGCTGGATTGGACGATCTTTCGGCCGAGCATCATTCACGGGCCGGACGGGGAGTTCATGCGGATGATGCGGATGTTCGTGTGCGACGTGACCGTGAATGCGCTGGGGTTTCTGCCGACGCCGTTTCCGGTGATTCCGTATTTCGGCGACGGCCAGCGGCGATTGCAACCCGTGAGTGTCAAGGACGTGGCGCATTGTTTCGTGGCGGCGCTGTCACGGCCGGAAACAATCGGTCGGACGTTTGACCTTGGCGGGCCGGAGGCGATCAGCTGGAAGGAGCTGTATCGCATCTGCCGCGATACGATTCCGGGCGCAAAGCGCTGGAAGCCGATCGTGGGTCAGCCGGTTTGGATTGCGAAGCTGATGGCGAAAACGGTGATGAAACTGCCGCTGTTGCCGGCGATGCTGCGATTCAACGAGGGGCAGGTGCAGATGTCGCAGGAGGATTCGGTGTGCGACACGGGGCCGGTGGAAGAGACATTCGGCATCCGCCTGCGCGATTTTCGGCGCGAGCTGGCCGACTACGCGGCGATGATAGAGTAAGGCGACGATGGCGAAGCTCACCAGGCGACCGTTGCTGCTCATCGTCCGCGACGGGTGGGGGCACAATCCGTATCCCGAGTGGGACCATGCCAACGTGGTGAAGCTGGCGAAGACGCCGGTCGATAATCGACTGCGCGCGACGTATCCGTGGGTGCAGATTCGCACGAGCGGGGAGGATGTCGGGCTGCCGGCCGGCGTGATGGGCAACAGCGAGGTGGGGCATCAGAACATCGGGGCGGGGCGGATCGTCGATCAGGAGCAGATGCGCATCACGCGGACGATCCGCGATGGGTCGTTCTTCAGCAACGCGGCGCTGTGCGCGGCGGCGGCGCATGCGAAATCCAGCGGCGGCGTGCTGCACATCCTGGGCCTGTGCAGCGATGCGGGCGTGCATTCGGCGCTGGAGCATTTATACGCATTGCTGGAATTGGCCCGGCGGCAGGGCCTGGCCGGCGATGCCGTGCAGGTTCACGCATTCGGCGACGGGCGCGACACGCCGCCGCAGTCCGGCGTCGGATTCATCCGCGCGGTTGAAGCGAAGATGCGAGAGATGGGTGTAGGCCGAGTCGCGACCGTGATCGGCCGCTACTACGCGATGGATCGTGACAACCGGTGGGATCGCGTGGAGAAGGCGTATCGATTGCTGACCGCGGGCGCAGGCGTGAAGGTCGCATCGGCCGAGGAGGCATTCACGCGCTATTATGCCCATGCGACGGAACCGAGCCGGTCGGGCGATGAGTTCATCGAGCCGACGGTGGTGGGTGAAGCTCGTCCGATTCGCGGCGGCGATGCAGTAGTGTTCTTCAACTTTCGCGGCGATCGGCCGCGCGAAATCACTAAGTCGTTTGTCTATGATGAATTTCCCTATGAGCAGGTCGAGAAGGACGGCACGCGCAAGCGGCAGGGGTTCGAACGCGGCCCGAAGATCGCGAACCTGTATTATTGCACGATGTGCGAGTACGAAACCGGCCTGCCGGTGAAGGTGGCGTTCACGAGGCCGGCGAAGATGGCGAACATCCTCGGGGCCTATGCCGCGGACCTGGGCCTGAAGCAGTTTCGCTGCGCCGAGACGGAGAAGTTTCCGCACGTGACGTTCTTTTTCAACGACTACCGCGAGCCGCCCTTCGACGGCGAGGATCGGCAGATCGTCCCCAGCCCGCGCGACGTGACGACGTACGACCAGAAGCCGGAGATGAGCGCCTACGGCGTCACCGACGAGATGCTTCGACGAATCGCATCCGACGCGTACGATCTGTACATCCTCAACTTCGCCAACGGCGACATGGTCGGCCACACGGGCAACTTGCGGGCGGCGATTCGCGCGGTGGAGGTCGTCGATGAATGCGTCGGCCGCGTGGTGGACGCCGTGCTCGCGAAAGGCGGCGCGGCCATCGTGACGGCCGATCACGGCAATTGCGAACAGATGATTGATCCCGCCACCGGCGGCCCGCACACAGCCCACACGACGTATGACGTGGATCTCATCGTCGTCGACGATCGTTATCGCGGTGCGTATGACCCTGCAACCGGCGCGCCGAAGAGCAACGGGGGCATCACGCTGCGCCCGGGCGGCAGGTTGGCCGACATCGCGCCGACGCTGCTGGCGCTGGGCGGCTTGAGTCGGCCGGTGGAGATGACGGGGCAGTCGCTGATCGGTTGAATCAGATCAAAAAAACAGTTGATCCAAACGGCCTTGCCCTGGGTCAAGTCGTGCCGCATCGTCTCTCAATGCGCTGACGACACCGCACGATTCGCGCGCGAGCCGATCGCGCGGGATCGAATGGTGGGGGAACGAGCATCTATGCGGGAGAAACCTGGCCCCCAAGGATTCGAACCTTGACAAACAGATCCAGAGTCTGTCGTGCTACCGTTACACTAGGGGCCAATCAGCACGGGGAGAGTGTAGTCACAGGGACCCAGGGGTCAAGGCCTGTGGTCCGCTGATGCATTTTGTTTGCGCAGGCAGCGTGAGCGGATGGTCCCGCGCATTCGGCGGCACACGGCGAAGCCCATCGCGCCGGCTGATGCGAAGAGCGGCAACGGCAGTACGCCGCAGGTCGCGGGCGTTTCGGGCGGCGGGGCGAGTCCGCTTGGCGCGGTGTCGATGCTTCCGCCGGGCAGCGGTCCTCCGGCGAGCGTGACGCGGCCCAGTTGCGTGGAGCGCGTGCAACCCAGCGGCGGAATCAGGCGATAGGTGAAGGTCGTCGTCCCGCGAAAATCGGCCGAGGGAACGAACACGTAATCCAGGTTCGTCGGGCCGGCCTGTTCAAGAATGCCGCCGAGCGGGTATTGAAAGATCGAGATGCGGCTGTCGTCGGGGTTGTCGATGTGCAGTCGGAAGGCCACCGCGCCGCCGGAGACACCGACGAATTGATCGTGGGCCTCGGGGCAGTTGCGCGTCTGGGCGACGGCGGACTGCGGCGCGGGCGCGGCGGGCAGCGTCGCTTTGAGTGCGATCAGCGCGCCGAGGCAAACAACGACGTGTGTATATTTCATCCCCATGACGTGATTCCTCCCCATTCAGCCGATCGCGCAGGGGGGCGGCGCGACGACCGATGCACAACTTTATGCACGCGGGAGGGCGCGAATCCAGTCAGGAGGCTGCGGCGGACAGCGACGGCGCGTTATCGGCGTGCGCGGCGCCGGCTGGTTCGAGATCAAGCCACGTGAAGAGCATCGTGCCGAGCAGTTTGGTCTGATAGGCGGGCTTGGCGGGGCCGATCGGCTGGGCGGTTTTTCGGACGACCCAGGTCCCGGACCATTGATCGTGGGTCGTCTGACGGCGGGGGCTTCTTCCGACCGAAAAGTAAGATGCGCCGAGCAGCAGCGTAAAGGGCACCGCCATCAGGAACCGCTTGAACAGGACGCGTAGCGGCGGCGTGCGGCCCGCGGCATCGACGAGTCGAACCCCGGCGAGCCGATAGCCGACTGTACCGCCGTGCAGTGTGCGACCCAGAACGTGGTAAATCATCGCAAATGCAACGCAGCCGAGCGTGGTGGGCAGTTGGACGGGTCTCATGGCCTCGTTCATCCTGCGTTGTCGCTCGGCGCGGTGGGTGATTCGCCAGACGTCCGGCGGGACCACGCGAGCCGCGACGGCCGAGGAGATACCCGAAACGCCGACGATGACCAGTGCGAGGTCAATGAGAAGCGCGATCAAACGGCGCGAGAGGTTCGCATAGTCGGTCGGGGCGAACAAGACGTAGTCGCAGCCAGTAGGCATGGGAGGGAGTATAAGAGAGGTGCGGTGGAGCGAAAGGATGCTGTGGCGGGCAGGGCGTCGGCGAGTCGGGCACGTGAGTCTGTTGGTTGCGGCTGCGGTGAATGCTACAATTCGCCTGCCGGGTACGGCAGGGATGCCTCGCAGCGAACGAAGGATGGGGACATCGCATCCATGAATCGTAAAGCGGGTTCGTCGATTCGCGTGAACGGTTGGATCGTTGCCGCGGCCGCCGCACTGGTACTTGGCTGCGTTCAGGAGGCGTGGGCGTGGGGGCCTGGATCGCACGTTCAGTTCGCGTCGGAGATTCTATCAAACTTGTGGGCGTTGCCGCCGGCGATCGCGGCGCTGCTGGCGCGGCATCGGCGGCACTTCATATACGGCAACGTCGCGACCGACACGGTGCTGGCGAAGAAGATGAGCCGGGTGAAACAGGTGTGCCACCGATGGGACACCGGGTTCTCTCTGCTTCATTCGGCCGAGTCGGACGCGGGGCGGGCGTTCGCGTATGGATACCTGTCGCACCTCGCGGCGGATACGATCGCGCACAACAAGTTCCTCCCGCGGCAGATGGCGGTGAGCCGCTCGACGGTGGCGTTTGGTCATTTGTACTGGGAGGTTCGGGCCGATGCGCAGGTCGCGCCGATTCACTTTCAGACGCTGCGGCGGACGTTGCAGCGCGAATACGCCGAACCGGAGCATTTGCTGGCGTTGCACCTGCGCGAGACGCTGCTGTCGTTCCGCACCAATCGGTTCATCTTCAAGCGGATGAATCTGCTGGCATCCGAGGCGGCGTGGCGGCGATCGGTGCTGTTCTGGGCGAGGCTGTCGCGCTTCGGTCTGGATGCCGACACGCTGGCGAGTTATCACCAGGCGTCGCTGGGTCGGATCGTGGACGTGCTGACGCGCGGCGAGGCGTCGAGCGTGTTGAATGAAGACCCGAACGGGAATTGGGCGCTGGCTTACGCGAAGGCGCAGCGCAAGCAGCTGCGCCAGATGAAGCGCGCCCGCCTGCCGCACATGCACATCATCGCCGAAGCCGCGGCGAGCCATTCGATTCAAGACGTGCCGAAGTGGAACGGGCGACGCACGCACGCTTCGTGACTTCATCACAGGCGATCATTCGATTCTTTTCATCTTGACTCCGCCCCTCGCTGGGCAGGGAGGAGGCATCCTGCGATGCGTACCGACACCGAGCCGCGATCGCATGGCGGCGGGCCGTGCCAATTGTGACGCCCGACGTATTCGAGCGAGGACGTTCCTTCACGGCCGCGGCTCGGACGGACGCCTTTCGTCGTTGGCTGGGTTTGTGGTTCGCGGATCCAGGCGCGGGCGGACCTGCGTGAGCGCGCGGCCGTCGGCGTTCTCAATGTGAACGCCGAAACCACCGTCGCCGCCGCCCTGTGACACTTTGATAAGCAGTGTGTTTTCGCCCCGCTTGAGTTTCACCGGCACCCGGTCCTGTTTGGATGTGTAGGGCCGGCCGATGTCGATGCGGTGGATTTCTGTTCCGTTCAGCCAGATCGCGCAGCCGTCGTCGGTGCCGAGCGCCAGCACGGCGTCCATGTCCTGCGGCGCGTCGATCCAAGTGAACCCGTAGACGACGCAGTCATGCACGCGCTGGCCGTACACGTCGTCAAAGTCGACGAAGAACTCTGCGGTGAGATCGTCGCCGGGCTTTACCTTGCGCAAGAATTGGTGCCAACCAATCTCGCGGCCCGCTTTGCCGGTGTAGCGAGCACCGAGATCGAACTTTTCCTCCGGGCCGAAAGGTTGGTTGAGGCCGGTTCCGCCGGGGGCGTCGAATGGTCCGCAGAGCCACCATGCATTGATCGACGGTAGGATCGTCTTGGCGATTTCAAACGTGACTTCCGTGTCTTCCCATGCGACGCGCGCATTGAATCGAACCAATTGCGTGGCGAGCGAATCGGCCGTCTCCAGCGGCACACGCGCGATGAGCGGCTCGCCCACGGACTCGAATCGCGGCAACCGGGTGAAGTGCCGCGGCATCGCGCTTTCAGGCTCCTGCTTCAGGCTCAACTGCAAATGGGGGTTCTTGATCGTTGATTGCAGCTTGATGATCGCCTCGGCGCGCCGGCCGTCGGGCGAACGAGCCACGTCGATGGCGTGCCATGCACCGAGCATCCGAAGCAGGAACCGATCCCGCTCGGCCTTGTCCTTAACGTTGTCGGCGACCAGTTCAATCCAGCCCTGCCAGCCCATCGGCTCCAGCATCGTGCCGTAGAACGTGCCTGCCGCGGCCCTGGATTTCGGATCCGTCGCCAGGGCCTCATTTGGAATGACGACATTATTCTTATTTAAACTCGCGCGGACCTCGCGATAGAGTTTCGCCATGCCGCGCCCGCCAGCCCGCAAAGAGGCTTCCACTTTACCATCGTCTTCCGGCAGCGTGGCGCGGACTTGAATCGGATAGTGAATGTCCGTCGCAGCGACATGCAGCCACCCCGACGTGCGCGCGAGGTCCCATCCCCAGCATGTCTTTCCGGGCTTGGGCTGGTCCGCGCGCTCGATCTCGCGGCCATCAATCGCGAGCTTCTCGAACGGCTCGATGTCCCACCAGCGAATCTCCAACCCAGTACGATTGGGCATCGAAGGGTAGTTTCCCAGCGGCGCTTCGACCGTGCACAGCTTGGTCCGCCCCGCTGTGGTGTGTTGAATCCGCTGCGTCGTGTACTTGCCGCGGAGGTAGCCGTCGCTGGCGCCGTCGTCTTCGTAATGGGTGTATTCGCCGGCCGTGCCGGGGAAGATGTTGACGACCAGCGGTTGATCCGCCGCGCCGTGGCTGCGGAGCGATTTCTTCTGGGTGACGACGATGCCGCCGTCGCGCACGAACAATGGAATCTCATCCAGCGGGACGACGAGCGGCACGACGGCCGGCCCGTCGTAGGTGCGGCCCGTGAACCAGTTCGTCCACCGGCCCGGCGGAATCCATGCCTCGATCATGGCACAACCGGTGAGCGGGTCGGCGGGCTGCGTGACCGGGGCGACCATCAGTTGATCGCCGAAGAGGTATTGATTCTTCCAGGTGTAGGCTTCTTCCAGCTCGGGCCATTCGTAATAGAGCGGCCGGCAAAGCGGCAGGGCGGTGTCGTAGCACTGTCGCGCGACCGTGTAGATGTATGGAATCAACTCGTAGCGCAGGTGAAACGCGGCGCGCATCGCCTCGAAATACGGCGTCGGGAACTCCCAGATGCGCCGCTCGGCTTCGGGGTTTTTCGTCGTGTGCGTGCGCAGGATCGGACTCAACGCGCCCCATTGCACCCAGCGCGTGTACAGCTCGGGGTCGACCTTGCCCGGCTGATGCCCGCCGATGTCGTGGCTCCAGTAGGCGTAGCCGACGTTGCCGGCCGTCGCGGTGAAGTAGGGTTGAAACGCCAGCGACGGCCAGTTGCAGAACGTATCGCCGGAGAAGCCGATCTGGTAGCGATGGTTCCCCAGTCCGCCCCAGCGGGAGAAGATGAGCGGGCGGCGGCCGGTCCGGGGCTCGCGATTCTTCACGTCGCGCCAGTGCAGCACGTTGAGCCAGTAGAGCGGGTCGAGGCCTGCGATGTTCGTCTGCTGCCCCTGCTGCCAGTCCATCCACCAGAAGTCGATGCCCATTTCCTCCAGCGGGTGATGCAGGAACTTGAAATAGGCATTCATGTATTCCCGGCTCGCGCAATCGAACGGCACGCGGTCGGTCGTTGCCGGGTCCAGGCCCATGGCCTGCGCGACCTGCGGAAAAGCCTTCTCGTGTTTGCCGACGCCCTCGGCCGGGTGCAGGTTGAGCGTGGTCTTGAGGCCGCGGCGCTTGACCCAGCGGAGGAATTTTTCCGGCTCGGGGAAGTATTGCGGGTTCCAGGTGTAGCCGGTCCAGCCGTCGAGGTGCCAGTCCATGTCGATGACGAGCACGTCGAGCGGCACGTCGTGCTTGTCGAAGTCGTTGACGAGCTGGGTCAGTTCGCGGTCGCTGTAGGCCCAGTAGCGGCTCCACCAGGCGCCGAAGACGAATCGCGGCGGCAGGGGGATTCGCCCGGCGACGGCGGTGAAATCGCGCAGGGCCTGCTGGTAGTCCGCGCCGTAGGCGAAGAAATACCAGTCGATCGCGCCGTCGCGTCGGCGCGGGCCGATCCACGGATCGGGGCCGTCATCAAAGACAAGTGTATTGGAATCGTCCAGATGGTACCAGCCCGTGCGAGAAAGAATGCCGTCGGGCAGGGGCGTGCTGCCGCTGACGCCGTCGAGCGTGCGCACGGTTCCACCGAGATTCGGGCCGCCGTCGACGTTTCGGCATTGCGGAAAAGGGGGGGCGGTTAGTTGCCAGGTTTCACCCGGGCCGATGCGCGCGGTGACGGAGAGATTGCTGCTCGTCAGCGGCTTGCCGTCCTGAAGGTGACGGATCTCGATGCGATCGGTACGCAGAACAAGGACGCGTCCGCCCTCGTCGGTTGACGCATCGTGAGGTGGAGCGTTGATCGCTGCAGGCTGCGTCGAAACGCGAAGATCACGTTCCATGCGTTTTGTGAACTTCGGCACGGGCAATCGTCGGTTCACGACAACTTGCGACGCGCGATCCTCAAACGTGCCGTCGGGCGACCATTCGATGCGAACCAGTCCGGGCGTCAGCACGGTGAAGCGTGCATGGCCGGAAACGACGACGGCACCCGGATCGGCGATGGGGTTCCAGGATTCGTCGGCGCGAACTTCCATTGACGAAAACAAAATCGCAACGAGGACGACGAACCAATGGCTGTGGCGCATGGCGATTGCTCCGATGAACGGCCGAACCATACCGCGCCTGGCTGCAAATCCAAACGGCCTGATCACAAGTTGAGCGAGAATGAGACGGAAGGGCGGATTTACGCGTCTTCGCGATGCACGACCTGATAATTCTCCCGCTCGCCCTTGCCGCGGAGAGGATAGTCCTTCCGAAGAGGGTGCGCCTCGAAGCCGTCCCAGGTGAGGATGCGTCGCAGATCGGGATGGCCCTCGAAGCGGATGCCGAACATGTCGAAGACTTCGCGCTCCATCCACTCGGCTCCGGGCCAGATCGGCGTGGCCGACGGCAGCGCCGGCGCCGGGTCGTTGACAAAACACTTGATCCACAGGCGATGGCCGTGGGTCAGCGAAAGCAGCGAGTAAATGACGCCGTATCGATCGGCCGCCCCCGGAAAGTTGAGATAGTCGATGCAGGTCAGGTCGATGAGCTGCTCGAAGAGCAGGCGCGGTTCGTCGCGGCAGAATCGCAGCACGTCGGCGAGATCGACCGGCTCAACGCGGACGAAGAACTGATCGCCGGGCTTGCCGCCGCCGCGTTGGAGGAGGGGCTGGGCGTCGCCGACCTTCGCGCCGAAGCGGTCTTTCAGCGCCGAGACGATGGATTCGATGGTCGCCATGCAGCCCTACTTTCCAGCCGTCTCGGGCACGCCAAGCTGTACCGTCGGCTCGACGACCATGCGCAGCCCCTTGCCGCGCTCCTGGCTCGACTTGATTCCGTCGCGCTCGACGATGCGCTGGATCGCCATGATGCCTTCGATAAGCGTTTCGGGCCGCGGCGGGCAGCCGGGCACGTAAACATCGACGGGGATGAATTGATCGACACCCTGCACGACCGCGTAGGTGTCAAACACGCCGCCGGTCGAGGCGCAGGCCCCCATCGAGATGACCCATTTCGGCTCGGTCATTTGCAGGTAGATGCGCTGGAGCACGGGCATCATCTTGATCGCCACGCGGCCGGCACAGATCAGCAGGTCGCACTGGCGCGGGCTGAAGCGCATGACCTCCGCCCCGAAGCGCGCGACGTCGTAGCGGCTGGCGCCGGTCGCCATCAGCTCGATGCCGCAGCAGGCGGTGGCGAAGGGCATGGGCCAGAGCGAGTTCTTGCGCGCCCAGTTGACGCCGTTCTTGCGGAAGAAATCAACCAGCGCGTCGAGCCGGGTGGTCAGCAGATCGTCGCCGCCCATGGTGTGCGGATCGTATTGATGCTTTTCCATGCCTGTTACGCCCCGTGTCGCGCCGCACGATTGGCACGCCTCGCGTGTATTATAGCCAGTTGGTTATGCGCTGACCGGCGTCAGTCATACCGGAAGATGCCCTTGCCCCACGCGTAAATGTAGCCCACGAGCAGGATCAGGAAGAAAACGATCATCGCGCCGAACAGGAAGGTAATCTCCGCTTGCGGCGCGCCGGCGGCTCGGACGCTCGTCACCTTCACGGCCCAGGGGTACATGAAGATGATTTCCACGTCGAACAGCAGGAACAGCATCGCGACGAGGTAGAAGCGGACGTTGAACCGCCGCCGGGCGTCGCCGATGACTTCCATGCCCGATTCGTACGAATCGTCCTTGCGCGGGCCATGCCGCGTGAGCTTCGGCAGGTAATGCGTGAGCAGCAGGATGACCAGACCCATCGCCGTCACCACGGCGAGCAGCACAGCGATGGGTCCGTAACCGAGGTCAGGCATTGAGTTCGTCCTTGATTCAGGTCGCCCCAGCGCGACGACCATCCATCATACGGCCAGGTTCCCGTCCTGCAAGTCAGCCCCGTTCCGGCTCGATGACGACCGCCGTGCCGTAACAAAGCACTTCCGTTCCACCGCGCGAGATGTCCGACGCATCGTAGCGCAGGCCGACAATGGCATTGGCGCCGATGGCGACGGCGTGGTCGATGAGCAGGTCGTAGGCCTGCTGCCGGGCCTGCTCGCACATTTCAGTGAACGCGCCGATGCGTCCGCCGATGATGCTCTTGAGGCCGCCCAGGATGTTCTGCGAAATCGTCGGCGCGCGAACGATGATGCCGCGCACGATGCCGAGGTACTTCACAATTCGATACCCTTCGATGGTGAACGTCGTGGTCACGGGGATGTTCATACGTTGCGTGCTCCCGATGCGGTGCAGAACGCTGCCGCGCAGGGATTTTAACCGCATTCGCCGGCTCGTGTTGCCCGCGACCATGCAACTCTCTACAGTATCCGCGGAACACCGAACCGCCGGACGCGCCTGCAATTCCGGCTTAACTTTACGGAGCGGCCGATGGCTAACCCTGCACGCAATCCGATCGCCGACCAGGACCCCGAAGTGTGGAAGGCGTTTGTCGCCGAGGAGGATCGTCAGCAGAACACCTTGGAGTTGATTGCCTCGGAGAACCACGTCAGCCCGGCGGTGATGGCGGCAGCCGGCTCGATCTTCACGAACAAGTACGCCGAGGGCTACCCGGGCAAGCGCTACTACGGCGGCTGCGAGAACATGGATACGATCGAGCAGTTGGCGATTGATCGCGCGAAGGCGATCTTTCAATGCGAGCATGCGAACGTTCAACCGCACTCGGGCAGCCAGGCGAATCAGGCGGTGCTGCTGGCGGCGCTGCAACCGGGATCGCGGTTCGACGAGGCCGAGCAGCGCGAGAAGAATCCCGAGCAGCCGGTGCGCACGCCGGGTGACATGATTTTGTCGCTTCACTTGGACCACGGCGGGCACCTCTCGCACGGGAAGAACGTGAACATCAGCGGCAAGTGGTTCCGCGTGGTGCATTACACGGTCGATCGCCAGACCGGTCGGATCAAGATGGACGAGGTGGCGGCGCTGGCGCGCGAGTGCAAACCGAAGCTCATCATCACCGGCGCGAGCGCGTACCCGCGCATCTGGGAGTGGGACACGTTCGCGGAGATCGCGAAATCGGTCGGTGCGCTGCTGATGGCCGACATCGCGCACATCGCCGGGCTGGTGGCGACGGGGCTGCATCCTTCGCCGGTTCCCGTGTGCGAGTTTGTGACAACGACGACGCACAAGACGTTGCGCGGCCCGCGAGCGGGGCTGACGATGTGCAAGGCCGACTGGGCGAAGAAGATCGACTCGGCGGTGTTCCCCGGTTTGCAGGGCGGCCCGCTGATGCACATCATCGCGGCGAAGGCCGTCGCCTTCGGCGAAGCGCTGCGGCCGGAGTTCAAGGCGTATCAGCAATTGGTGCTGGACAATGCCAAGGCGCTGGCCGAGTCGTTGATGAGTCGCGGGCAGCAATTGGTTTCGGGCGGAACGGACAACCACCTGATGCTGCTGGATCTGCGCAAGGGCTATCCGAGCGTGACCGGCGCGATGGCGGAGAGCTGGCTGGGCGAGGCGGGCATCGTTGTGAACAAGAACATGATCCCGTACGACGAGCGCAAGCCGATGGAGACGAGCGGCCTGCGATTGGGCACGCCGGCGCTGTCCACACGTGGGATGGGTCCGGACGAAATGCGGAAGGTGGCCGGGCTGATTGATGACGTGCTGGCCTCGCAGGGGGCCAGGGCGGTCATTCAGCGTGTGCGTGGCGAAGTCCTGGAACTCTGCAAGAGTTTCCCGCTGCATGGGCGGGGATCGTCGCCGGCGAATGTCGAATTGAAGAATTGAAAATGTAGACATGCGGCGATGCACCGCGCGATTCTCCTGACAGGCTCGGAATGCGAAGCGTTCTCTTTTCTCATGTCTACATGCTCAATTCATGGTTTCGCCGGGGTTTGATTCGGCCTCGCCCGGCGCCGACTGGGCCGATAGCGCGGCCGCGGCCCTGGGCGTCCGCCTTGGCGCTCGGCATCCCATTTCTTTTCGGCTGCACCGGCTCGGGCCGCGTCAACTTTGTCTCGCTGAACATGACCGAAATCGACCCGCCGCCGGCGAAAGCCTGGCAGTTTGACGCCACCGAGTGTTACTGGTGGCTCGATGACCAGGGCGATCTCAACGTCGCCCTGCGCAGCGTGCGCGATGCCGCGCTGCTGGGCAAACTCGGCCGCGTCGAACTGTGCCTCTCATTCGTGCTGGACGCGCCGCCGGCCGGCAGCGGACGAAACTACCCCATTCGCCAGCGCGAGGTTCGCGCTGTGGCGCTGAACGCCATGCAAACGCATCGGTTCACGTCGTTCGCGGGCATCGCCGGTGTGACGACGCAGCCGAACAAGGGCCTTCACGGCAGCTTCCGCGTCTGGATGCACGCGCATTCCGAGTTGTCCATGTTCAACGTCATGCCCAATCGCCCCAGTCCGTTGCTGTGCTTCGGCACGTTCGAAGCGGTTCACGACCCCGTGCGCGGCCGCGCCCTGCGTGAGCGAACGGAATCGAGTGGATTCGCAAGACCTGCCAGACCGCGTACCTTCGGCGGCGCAACGTCGAATCCGTCGCCCGCCGCGACGTTCCCTGCCACCTCACAGTCGAGTGTATCGGACACGCCGAAGAACCCGCCGGGAACACCAAGCCCATAACACTTTTTTGAAGCGCGTCGCCGCGCAATTCGCACCGGACAGGGCGATCTTATCCCGCGTGTGCACCACTCCGCATCGGTCCGCCCGCGAAGAGTTGGTGTTGACGCCATTTCACGTCGAAAACTGAATTGTACGTTAGTAATCGGCATCGGGCGCCGTAGTGGGTTCGTCGCGCGCGGCGAATCGAACGGATCGGCCGCGGGCATCGGGTATCAGGAGGCACCTGTTTTGGGCACGCCGGAAGCTCCGCAGACACAAGGCAAGCGCAGTTGGCTGGAGCGAGCCCTTCAGCAAAGGATTTTCCTCGCACTGCTCGGCACGACGCTCGCCGGCGCAGCGATCCCGGCCATTCATTTCATGCGCCAGCAGGATCGCATTCAGAGGGCGATGGTTCTGCAATGGGTCGAGCAGCTGCGCACGAAGGCCGCACTGGCCTGGTCGGACGATGCCGCGTGCGCTGACTGGAATATCGACCGATTACTGGATAATACGTCGGTTCAGGCCGTGGCGTTCTGGAGGGGCGATGGGAAACGTCTGGCCGTTCGCGCGATCCGAGAAGGCGACTTGGCCGCACTGGAGCGGCCTCCGAGAGTGGATGGGACGGGCGATCCTCAAGCAAGCTGGCTCCATCGCACTGGTTCGGGCCGGAAATCGTATGTGTGCTATCGCGTTGATTTCCCGTTGCCGAGTGCAGCCCATGCGGGCGGCCCGCGCTTTGTTTCGGCGCTGTTGCGTTTGAATCACCCGGCAAGCGGTTTCTTGGATTGGGGCGTGGTAGTGGGGTCGCTGGCTGCGGTCGTTTGCATCGCCTTTGTGCTATTGATTCGGTGGTTGCGTGGCAACGTCCTTCGCCCGATGGGGGCCTTGCGCCGGCTGGCATCGACGGCGCACTTCGAGACCGATGCGGAGCTGGCCGCGCGCAGCGACGAACTGGGCGAGCTGGCGAGAGCGATGAGCGAATTACGCGAGGAGACGGCGGTCTGGCGCGAACACGCCTGGCGCATCGAGCGGCGCATGGACTCGCGCATCGCGGAAGAGACGATGTCAATCTCGCGCGATCTCAAACAAATCCAGCGAGAGATCTGGATTGACCCATTGACCGGTGTGAAGAACCGGCGGCTGATGCAGGAGCGCTTCCCCGCGATCTTCGAGGCCCAGCGCGCCGCGAAGAAGGACCTGACCATCGTCATGCTCGACCTGGATTACTTCAAGCAGCTCAACGATGCACAGGGCCATGCGGCCGGTGACGAGGTCCTGGCATTCGCGGGCGAATTGCTTCGGCAATGCACGCGCGAAGAGGACCTGGTCATTCGCTACGGCGGCGACGAATTCGCACTGATCCTGCCCGGCATGCATGTGAAAGAATCGGTGATTCTGGTCGAGCGGATTCTGGCGTTGTTCCGCCAGCGCGCCCGGATCATGACACGCCTGGACCCGCCGCCGGGAATGACGGCCGGCATCGCCAGCCTACAGGCCAACCATCCCGCGAATTACAACGAGCTTCTGAAGATGGCCGACCAGGCGCTGTATGCGGCCAAGCGCGGCGGCCGGGGCCGGGTGAAGATGAGCGAGTCCGCTTCCTCCGCGTTGTGATGGATCGCGCCACGCGCCGACGCCCTGGCCGGTGGATCTCTCGGGTTCGCAAGGGGTCGTGCCTGATCCCGCTCTCTTCCATCGCCCCGACGGTTACCGGCGCGCTGAACGGGTCCGCTTGCCCTTGCGCATGCCGCCGGACGTCCGTTCCCTGATCGAAGCTTGTGCCGCGGCCAGCCGCGCGATCGGCACGCGATAAGGCGAGCAGCTTACATAGTCCATGCCGACTTCGTGACAAAAGTGGACCGAGTCGGGGTCGCCGCCGTGCTCGCCGCAGATGCCGATCTTGAGGTTCGGCTTCGTGGCGCGGCCCTTTTCGATCGCGTGGCGCACGAGTTGCCCGACGCCGTCGCGGTCGATCGTCTGGAACGGATCGTGGGCAAAGATGGCGGCCTTGTCCTGGTTCACGTAGTCCGGCAGGAACCGGCCGGCGTCGTCGCGCGAAAGCGCCATCACCGTTTGCGTCAGGTCGTTCGTGCCGAATGAGAAGAACTCGGACACGCCGGCGATTTGGTCGGCCGTCAGCGCGGCCCGTGGCGTTTCGATCATCGTGCCGACGAGATAGTTCAGCCGCACGCCGGCGGTTTCGAGGATCTCCTGCGCGACGGATCGCGTGCGTTCGACGAGGATGCTCAATTCCTTCGCGTCGATGCAGAGCGGGATCATGATCTCGGGCAGTACCTTGATCTTTCTTCGGACGCATTCGACAGCGGCCTCGATGATTGCCCGCACCTGCATCTCAAGAATTTCGGGATAGGTGATGCACAAGCGGCAGCCGCGATGGCCGAGCATCGGATTGGATTCGTGGAGCTGCTCGACGCGTCGGCGGACTTTTTCGTACTCGACCCCGAGATGGGACGCCAGCTCGCGCTGTTTCTCCTCGGTGTGCGGCACGAATTCGTGCAGCGGCGGATCGACGAGACGGATCGTGACGGGCTTGCCGTTCATCGCCTCGAAGATGCCGATGAAATCCTGCCGCTGGAAGGGCAGGAGCGTCGAGAGGGCCTTGCGCCGCTCGTCGGCCGTCTCGGCGACGATCATCTCCTGAATCGCGCGACGGCGCTCCTCGGTGTCGAAGAACATGTGCTCGGTGCGGCACAGACCGATGCCCTCGGCACCCATGCGCACGGCGTTCTCGGCGTCGTAGGGGGTGTCGGCATTGGTGCGGACTCGAAGGCGGCGGCGGGCGTCGCACCACTTCATCAGGGTGTAATACTCCTGTGGCAACGTCGGCGTAACAAGCCCCAGCTCGCCTTCATAGATCGTGCCGGCTGATCCGTCGAGCGTGACGTAGTCGCCCGCGCGGAGGGTCTTGCCATTGAGCCGCAGCGTTTCCTGACGCTCGTTGATCTCCAGCGCCTCGCACCCCACGATGCAGCACTTTCCCCAGCCGCGCGCGACGACCGCCGCGTGGGATGTTTTGCCGCCCGTCGCCGTCAGGATGCCTTGCGCGACGTGCATCCCGCCGACGTCCTCGGGGCTGGTCTCGCGCCGAACGAGGATGACTTTCTTCCCCTCGGCGTGCCAGCGCTCGGCTTGCGGCGCGGTGAAGACAATCTGCCCGCAGGCCGCGCCGGGCACGGCGTTGATGCCGATGCCCAGTTGACGCATCGAAAGGCTCTTGGAGTCGAATTGCGGATCGATGATCGGATAGAACAATCGCTCAATGTCGACACCGGTGATCCGCAGGATGGCCTCGTCGCTGGTCAGCACGGGCTTGGTTGCCGCCGCGGCGTAACGCTTGGGCAGGTACTTCTTCTTCACGAGGCGCGATGCTTCGGCCTTCGTCAGCAGCGGCTTGGTCGCCTGCTCCACGGCGATGCGAAACGTGGCGGTCGGCGTGCGCTTGCCGCTGCGGCATTGCAGCATGTAAAGCTTGCCGCGCTCGACGGTGAACTCCAGATCCTGCATGTCCTTGTAGTGTGTCTCAAGAATGACACGAACGCCGCACAGCTGGTCGTACACCTCGGCGTTCTTGCGCTTCAGCTCTTCCAGTGCGATCGGTGTGCGAATGCCGGCGACCACGTCCTCGCCCTGGGCGTTCATCAGCAGGTCGCCGTAGAAGCGGTTCTCCCCGCTGTTCGGGTCGCGCGTGAAACACACACCCGTACCGCTGTCCTCGCCCATGTTGCCGAAGACCATCTGGCAAATCGAAACGGCTGTGCCGGGCAGGCCGTGGAACTTCTCCACGTCGCGGTACTTCACGGCCTTCTCGGCCATCCAGGAATTGAAGACGGCGTCGATCGCGCCGCGGAGCTGTTCCCACGGCTCCTGCGGAAAGCCGCGACCTGTCTGCGACTGGAAAAACTCCTTGAACTCGGCGCACAACTCTCGCAGGTGATCCGCCGTCAACTCGGTGTCGAGCCGCAGGCCCAGCGATTGCTTCTTGTGGGCGAGCTTTTCTTCGAGCACTTCCTTCGAAAGGCCGACGACGACGGTAGAATACATCTGGATAAATCTGCGGTACGAGTCCCACGCAAACCGTGCGTTGCCCGTGTTCTTCGCCAGGGCCTCGACCGACTGGTCGTTCAGGCCGAGGTTGAGCACCGTCTCCATCATGCCGGGCATCGAGACCGGCGCGCCGGAGCGAACGGAGACCAGCAACGGATCGCGCGCGTCGCCGAGCTTCTTCTTGCAGCATTTTTCAAGCTTGACCAGGTTCTGGCGGACTTGCGCTTCCAACCCGGTGGGCCACTTCCGCCCACGCTCGTAGTAGTACTTGCAGGCGTAGGTGGTGATGGTGAAGCCCGCGGGAACGGGCAGGCCGATGTTGGTCATCTCGGCGAGGCCCGCGCCTTTGCCGCCGAGAAGGTGTTTCTCACTGCTCTTGCCTTCCGCCTTGCCGCCGCCGAAGAAGTAAACAAACTTTTCCGCCATGAAAATTCTGACTCCGTTCTGCCGGTCGAGAGACCGCGCGCCGCGCACGCGATGGACGCGCGGATCGCCGGGACGCCGACGGTGAGGGTTCTCGGGGGGATGCTGCCGCTTGTGCGATTCCGACAATCCGCCGCCACACAAAAAACCGACGGATCGCCGCGAGATTCGCCAGCGCATCCGTCGGTGGGAATGTACGTCTCTCGGCGGGGACTGTCAATTTCAGGCCGGTTTCGTGAGCGGCAGAACGCTACCAGCGGCGGATGTGGCAGGACTTCTGACCCCGCTTGGCGAAATACTGCTGGTGATAATCTTCCGCGGGGTGGAACGTCACGGCGGGAACAATTTGTGTGACGATTTTGCCTTTCTCACGGCCGGAGTTCTGCTGCCGCTCGAGGCTGGCGCGAGCCGCCTTCTCCTGTGCCGGCGAGTGGTAGAAAATGGCCGAACGATACTGATCGCCGACGTCCGGTCCTTGCCGGTTCATCTGGGTCGGGTCGTGGATCGCCCAGAAATTGTCCAGCAGCTTTTCATAGCTGATCTGGGTCGGGTCGAACTCGACCAGCACGGCCTCGGCGTGCCCCGTGGTGTGCGAGCAGACCTGTTCGTAGGTCGGTTTGTCGGTCTTGCCGCCGGTATAACCGACGGTTGTCTTGATAACGCCGGGAAGGCTGGCGAACTCCAGTTCGACTCCCCAGAAGCAGCCCGCCGCAAACGTCGCCAATTCGGTTTTCATGGGTGGCAATCTCGTCTTAATGGGTTGAGAATCGGTCTCGCCGCCTGCGACGGGTTTTGCGCCGCCCTGCGCCGCCGAGGACGAGTTCCCGTCGCCCCCCTCATGGCATCCAGCCGTTGCGAGGCAAGCAAGGCCAAGAATCGTCACCGCCACGGCGTTTCGCAATGGAAACATCTGAACTCCCTGTACGACGGGCCGCGGCCACGCACGCACCGGCGCGATCCTCCGCAGCGTCGGAATGTTACTACCGGCGGTCGTGGCTTCCTATTCCCAGGTGTTCGGATCGGTTCAGCCGGACCCGGACGGAGGAATCCGGCGGCGTTTCCGATCCTGAAATCGTGCAAAGCGCACGACGACGGAATCAACTCGCTGCGCGAATTGGAAAGAGAAGCGAAGTTCCCGGGTCGATGCCGGGATGCCATCGCCGCAGCCATTGAATCGCGCCTTGATGCGGCTTCAGGTTGTCCGGATCATGCGCAGATGAAAAAGCGGCCGATGGCGAATGCCACCGACCGCCTAAGTTGATCAAGTCTCGTAACAAGGAACCGGGCTATTCGCCATCATCCTCGTCTTCGCCGTCGGCTTCCTCATCCTCCTCTTCGTCACCGTCGTCGTCTTCATCCGCTTCGTCATCGGCCGCCTTGCGCGCTGCGGCCTTGGAGGGCTTGGCAGCTTCCGGCTTGCCCTCGTAGCCCAGCGCTTTGCGCTCGGACCGGGCGATTTTCGCCTGCTCGAACTCGCCGAATTCATGAATGATCTTGTCGTAGTATTTGGCCGCGTCGGCCTTCTCGCCATTTTGAGCCAGCACGCGGGCACAGGCCAGCCAGCGACTGCACTTCTTCCCGGCCTCGGCCCGGCGCAACGCCTCCATGATCGAGCTGTTGCCCTTCATCTTCTTGATCTGTTCGTTCGCCTTTTTCGCGTGGGCCGATCCTTTGTTCTCCGTGGCCACCTGCGTGAACAGATCCATCGCATCGGCATACTTTCCCTCGCGGTACAACTTGTCGGCCCTCTTCAATACCGACGCGGCGGACTCGTCCGACAGGCTGCCTTTCTTCTTTGGCGGATTGGACTTCAGTGCCGATTCGATCTCCGAATCGATGACCGCAGGATGGCCGGTCCAGACCACCTTTCCGTCGGGGCCGATGAGAATCGCCGTCGGGAAGGCGCTGATGCCGTATTTCTGAAGCGTGGCTTTGGCGCCACCGCCGACGATATAGGGCATTTTGTATTTTTCTACAAACGGGCCGACCTTCGATTTCGGCTCATCCGACAGGGCGACCAGCAACATGCCTTTAGGCTCATACTTCTTCTTCAGTTCAATCAGGTGCGGAATGCTGTCCCGGCAGGGACCGCACCACGTCGCCCAGAACTCCAGCAGAACCAGTCGCCCCTTCAAATGCTCGGAATTGAGCGACTTCGCGCTGCCAGGCAGGTTGATCCAGTATTCCGCCTTGATCTCCGGAGCCGTCTCGCCGACCTCCACGGCCCGGGCAATCGGCATCTGGATCAATGTGATCATCGCCGCTGCAAGCAGAACAGACTTCTTCATGGGTTGTATCTCCGTGATACCGGTCATCTGGCTGGCCGAGTCTTGCAATCGTGCGCGGACCCGGTCTCGGTGGCGAAGTGCCCTGTGAGATTGCTACAGCATAGCACCGACGCAGCCTGTTTGACAAGCTTCCACCGATCTGCATCCGCAACATCACCTCCGGTTGCCGGACCGCCCGGAGGCATTCCACACCGCCTCGGGCCCCGCATACACTTACGAAAATGAAGACTGCGCAAACGACGCCAGACCCTGCCTTTGCCCCGGAAGAGGCTGCCGCCATCGCACTGGACGCCGCCGATCCGCTGGCTCGGTTCCGCGAACGGTTTGAGATTCCCCTCGGCCCTGACGGCAAGCCGGTCATATACTTTTGTGGCAATTCGCTCGGCCTGATGCCCCGCGCCGCGCGCGATGCGGTGAACCAGGAACTCGACGACTGGGCGCGCCTCGCGGTCGATGCCCATTTCGCGGGCCGCTCGCCGTGGTACTCCTACCACGAGCAATTCCGCGAGCCGGCGGCCCGGCTGGTCGGGGCGAAGCCCGGCGAAGTCGTCCTGATGAACAGCCTGACGGTCAACCTGCACCTGCTGATGGTCAGCTTCTATCAGCCGACGCACACGCGGTACAAGATTCTCATGGAAGAGGCGGCGTTTCCGTCGGACACGTACGCGGCGGCAAGCCAATTGCGCTTTCACGGGCACGACCCGGACGACGCGCTGGCGATCATCCGCCCGCGCGAGGGCGAGGCATTCATCCACCCCGGCGACATCGAGTCGGAGCTGGAGGACCACGGCGACCGCGTCGCGCTCGTGCTGCTGTCGGGCGTGAATTACTTCACCGGGCAGGTGTTCGACATGAAGCGGATCACGGCCGTCGCGCGGGCCGAAGGCTGCATGGTCGGGCTGGACCTGGCGCACGCCGCGGGCAACGTGCCGCTGGCATTGCACGAGTGGGGCGTGGACTTCGCGGCGTGGTGTTCATACAAATATCTTAATAGCGGGCCGGGGGCCGTCGCCGGCGCGTTTGTGCACGAACGCCATCACGCCAATGCGCGGCTCGACCGCTTCGCCGGCTGGTGGGGCAACGATCCGGCCACGCGCTTCCGCATGCACCTGAATGAGCAGTTCGTGCCCGTCGCCCGGGCCGACGCCTGGCAGGTGAGCAATCCGCCGATCCTCTCGATGGCGCCGCTCCGCGCGTCGCTGGCCATCTTCGACGAGGCCGGAATGGAAAACCTCCGCGCCAAATCTGTTCGCCTGACCGGGTACTTGCAATTCCTGCTCGATCGGATGCCCACGCAGCGGTACGAAGTCATCACGCCGCGCCAGCCTGACCACCGCGGCTGCCAACTGTCGATCCTTGCCCACGAACGGCCGAAGGAATTGTTTCACGCGCTCGATGCAGCCGGCGTAAAGGCCGATTTCCGCGAGCCGAATGTCATACGCGTGGCACCCGTCCCGCTGTACAACACGTTTCACGAAGTCTGGCGCTTCGCGCAGGTGCTCGCGCGGCATGCGTGAACGGCTTGGCGCGAATCCGCATTGCGGCCCCCAGCGCTTCTGCACGGTCCAATCGTGGACCACGGCTCTGCATTTGGCTTCGATTAGGCGGTTTTGACAGGCAGTCGAAATCGCTAACAGAGGGAGTATGCGGCTCCCGGATTGTGGAATGAAACGGTCCGCCGGCGCAGGGAAGGAACGCCAGGGTTCGAGCCGAACTTAAATATAAACAATTGAATAGAACCGGCCGTTAGCGCGCCGGGACTTCGCCGAACTTCTGCACACGGCGCTTGGCTTTGCGCAGGTTGCGCCGGTTGCGATCCGAAGGCTTCTCGTAATAGGCCGTCCGCTTCATCTCGCGCAAGACGCCTTCGCGCTCGCAAAGCTTCTTCAGGCGACGCATCAGCTGCTGAACCGGCTCATTGGGACGGGGTCGAACTTTGATCATGTGACGGCCAATCACTCCTGTCTGTGCGTTCGACGGCAACACGATCACAGCCGGTCATGCCCCCTCGGGGCGACCCAGTGAACGGCCATCCGTGCATGTCCGCCGAACGCGGGATAGTCTAAGTGAGTATCGGCTGAAACGCAAAGGGTGGAAAAAGGGTTGGCCAGCGGATTGTAAAAGCCTATAATGCAAAGAGTTATGAGCGGCATGTGATCATCTGAAGCGGGACGCTCTCGTGCAAGCCGCCAACGTGAGCGACCAGGGCTGGCAAACGCCGCGCAAAAGATGATACATGAACCGGGTAGGATGGCGGTGGAATTGCCCACATTGAATGCTGATGTCGAAACGGCGGCAACGCAAGACGCACACGAGGAATGACCGCACGCATGAAGCCTGATCCAGACAGCGCGGTGGGGTCGTCGTCGGTGCTGGATGGCTACTTGGCGCGATACCCGCACCTATTGGACCGAATCATTCGACAATTGCAGGTGGCGCTGCATGAAAAAGGGGCGATCTCGATCGATGATTTGTACGAGAAAGCGCGCGGCGAGCAGGGGGAGTCCGGCACGGGGAACCCCAACGTGGCCGAGGCGCCGCACGGCGACGAAGCCGAGCGCGAGGCGGTGAATCGCCTGACGCGCTGGTACGCCGGTCAGCATCTGTCGGCGCTGGAAATAGACGATTTAGTTAATCTGGCCCTGAAGCGCGAAGAGGCCGACAAGCTTCGCGCGATCGTATCCCTTTCCACCGTATCGTTCCGGCTGCTCTCCGACGCGGTGCGGCGGTTCTGCGCCCTGCCCGAAGGCGAATCGCACTTGCAGCCTGACGAGGCCATGGGCATTCGGGTCGGGTTGATTCGCCACCTCATCAGCGATCAGCTCGAGTTCATCGGCATCGCCAAACGCCATCTGCGCATCCGCGATTTCGGCGAGATCGTGCCGCGCCTCATCGGCGACGAGAGCGGCATGGGGCGCATCGGCGGGAAGGCGGCCGGCATGTTTCTGGCGCATCGCATCCTGACGCGGCGGGCCGATCCCGTCGTCCGCGCGCATGAGCCGGACGCGCGGGTCCGGCAGGCGGTCGCCGACGGCGGAGAAATCGCCATACCCGAGTCGTATTTCCTCCGGTCCGACGTGATCGAGGAATTCATCAAGCTCAATGACTTGGGAGAGTACCAGAACCAGAAGTACAAGACGGCGGAGGAGATTCGTAAGGATTACCGCCTGATCAAACAGGTGTTTCGCAACGGGAAGTTCCCGGCCCGCATCGTGGAACAGCTTCGGCGGCTGCTGGAGGAGATCGGGCATCATCCGGTGATCGTGCGTTCCAGCAGCCTACTGGAAGACCGCTTCGGGACGGCGTTCTCTGGCAAGTACGCGAGTTTCTTCCTGGGGAATCAAGGGTCGCTGGAGAAGCGGCTGGCGGCGTTGCTGGGAGCGATTGCCGAGGTGTTTGCCAGCGCGCTGGGGCCGGATCCGTTGCTGTACCGCCGGGAGCATGATCTGCTGGATTACGAAGAGGACATGGCGATTCTGATCCAGAAAGTGGTGGGCCAGAAGTTCGGGTCGTACTTCGCGCCGGCGTTCGCGGGGGTGGCATTCAGCCGGAACGAATACCGATGGAGCCCTCGGATTCGCCGCGAGGACGGCTTGATGCGGATCGTGATGGGGCTGGGGACGCGGGCGGTGGATCGCGTGGCGTCGGAGTTTCCGCGGATGGTGGCGCTGGGCATGCCGACGTTGCGGCACGAGTCGTCGATCCCGGAGATCCTGCGGCATTCGCAGCGTACGATTGACGTGATCAATTTGTCGAAGAACCGGCTGGAATCGGTGCCGTTTGAGGAGGTCCTCCGGCAGGCGGGAGAGTTCAGCCTCCTGGATCGAATCGTGTCGATTTCGCGCGACGGGATGCTCGTGCCGCCGACGGGGACGTACATCGACACGCCCGCGTCGCAACTGGTGGTGACGTTCGACAAGCTGATGATCGAAGGCGCGTTTCCGGAGCAGATGCGCGGCCTGCTGCGGCGGCTGGAGCTTGCGTACGGCGTGCCGGTCGACGTTGAGTTCGCGCACGATGGCGAACGGCTTTATCTCCTGCAATGCCGGACCTTGAGCCAGTTGGCCGAGATGGAAAACGTGACGATTCCCGCGGATGTACCGGAGGAGCGGACGATCTTCACCGCGAATCGGTTCGTGCGATCGGGGATTGTGGACCGGATCGAGTATGTGATCTACGTGGATCCGCGTGATTACGACCGGCTTCATTCGAATGAGAAGCGGGTGCAGGTGGCGCGCGTGATCGGCGCATTGAATGAGAAGTTGCGCGATCGGCGGTTCATCCTGATCGGCCCGGGACGCTGGGGCAGCAGCGACAAGCGGCTGGGTGTGCCGGTGAGCTATGCGGACATCAATCGCTCGAAAATGCTGATTGAAGTCGCGCGCGAACGGGATGGATACATACCGGAAGTCTCGTTCGGCACGCATTTCTTTCAGGACCTGGTCGAGGCGGGCATTTCCTACCTGCCGTTGTACCCGGATGACCGGCGCAATCGGTTCAACGAAACATTCTTGAGCGGGTCCGACAATCAACTTGCGGCGATCCTGCCGGAGGAAACGCAGTTGGGAGACGTGGTCCGCGTGATTGACGTGGCGGCCGCGGCGACGGGCCGGTATCTGCGCGTGGTGATGGACGGACGGACGGACCAGGCGATCGCGTTTTTGGCGGATTGATCGACGGACGCCGTCCGGTTATATTAAAGAATTTTACTTCTGTTATTATACGGTTGTATTTTGGCAAAATGGACCGCCGCACTTGAACGATTTTCAGCAGAAAATTTCATTCTACGGACCCCTGAAATCCTGAATTTCACTTTACACGGACAGCCGTTGTCGGATATACTCAATTCGAGTCGGTGACGTGGCCGCGTTGTGTGGTCCGCGCCTGGAACGAAGCACAACTCCCGCGTGCTTTCCTCCGCGAAAGTACGTGCGCGTGCAGTTTGAGGGGAACTGAAAGTAAAGGAGACGGGAGGATGAAAGGAACGATGAAAGGAATCTTGACATTCGCAGTAATGGGGGCCTTGCTGGGAGCGGTCGCGTCGCCCGCGTCGGCGGACTCGATCAGCTTCACGGACCAAGTCAAGTTCATCAGCGATTTGCAACCGACGGCCACGGTGACGTTGCCGGCGTTCGACACGCTGGGCAACACGCTCACTTTGACAAACGTCCTGGTCGAGGTGTTTCACTTCGCATCGGTCGAGTTGAAGGCAGACAATGACGATCCCTTCCAGGGCGCGACCGTCAGCGGCCGCATGTTCAGGCAATGGTCGCTCACGGGACCTGGCGTGGTTTCCAGCGGTAGCCAGATCACGCAGACCCCGTTTGTGAATCTCCTCGCCGACGATGGCGATGGTGGAAACACGTTCAACTTTGACGCGTCTGCTCCGGATGGTGTCAACTTCGGACTATTGAGCTACGGCCCGTTGCTCGCCAGTTCACACAACCCGGCGTTCGGCCCCTATACGGACACGGGCACGGTGGATTTCTTCGTGACGCCTTTGCTGATGTCGCAAGATTTGCAATTTGTCACGCCGCCTGATGCGTGGCAGTTGGACGTACAGAATCCGTCGTTGACCGTCGTTGTGAAGGTGACTTACGATTACGTTCCCGAGCCTGCGAGCCTGACTTTTCTTGCGTTGGGCGCTGGCGCGATGCTCATTCGACGCAGGCGACCGTCACGGTAGGCATGGTACATAAGCCATTGCCCTGAAATAGTTTAGGGCGGCTGCACAGTTCTGATTCGAAGCGAATCAGCCCCAATCAAAATGGGCAAATGGATACCGCGCTTTTCGCGCGTAAACCTATTGACTTCCATTTTGGTTTCTGATATTCTTTCTCCAGTAAGGACCGAGCAGGTTCGCCTGCAACGCGGCGGATCGAACGCCTCTCGCACAGGCTCGCGGCGGGACTTCTGGGAGGAAAGTTGTGAGAAAGAACGCTTCGATTCTGGCATTGGTGTCCGTTCTGACCTGTATCGTGCTAGTCAATTCGGCGACGGCTGCATCGATCAGCTTCTCGGACAAGGTCGAGTTCGTCACGGATCTGCCGCCGAACAACATGGCACAGATTTCGCTTCCGTCTTTTGACACGCAAGGCGGAACCCTCACGCTCAACAGCGTCTTGGTCGAGATCTTCCATCAGGGTTCGGTCCAGATGGCGGCGGACAATGATGACCCGTTCCGACCGGCGGTGGTTCGCGGCCGCATGTTCCGCACGTTCACGGCGACCGGTCCGGGCGTCGTTGCGGGCGGGAACAACGTCACTTCGACTCCTTTCGTGAATCTGGATCCGGATAACGGCGACTTGGTGATCTTCGATCCCACGGGTCCGGATGGCGTCAATTTTGGTGTGCTCGCCTACGGCCCGCTCCTCGCGCATTCATCGAATCCGGCGACCGCGCTCTATGCGACGCCGGTGCCCGGGCTGGTGAACTTCGACATCGAAGCGACGCTGATGAGTCAGGATCTCCAGTTCCAAGGTCAGGCGCCCGATGCCTGGACGCTCGAAGTGGAGAATCCCCGGTTGTCGGTGACCGTGAAGGTCACTTACGACTACGTTCCGGAGCCTTCGACCCTCTCGCTTCTCGGACTGGGTTTGGTTGGTCTGGTGCGACGCAGCCGACGCTGATCGCGTCCGCGAATACCAGTTTGTTTTCAAAGGACCGTCCCGCCCGGGGCGGTCCTTTTTTATTTCGGCGCCGATCTTTTCGTCGCGATCCGGACGATGCGTCCGGTGAAGCGCTCCCACGTTATTCAGCATGCCGTCTTTTTGGGGCCGTCCGGATTTCTGTGGTCAAATTTTCAAGTTTGTGACGAATCAACCCCAAATTCCATTGACAGATGAAATTCCTGGTGAATAGTATCGAGTAGCAACTCTTCCTGTGGGGGGGCGGGTCTCGCACGCCGGACAGGTCAAGAGGGGGATTACACAACGGGGCATGACGGCCGTCCATCGGCTCGTCGACTTACGAAGACAGGGGGAAGTATGAACCGCAGAATTGCTTTTGTATTGGGCATCGGCCTGCTGTGGGGCGGCGTCGGCAGCGCGCAGGCCGACACGATCATGCACATGGGATCGGCGCACTTCGTCAGCGATCTGGAACCGGTGGCACAGATTGATATCCCGAGCTTTGACAACCAGGGTGGAACCTTGACGCTGATCAGCGTGCTGGTGGAGATCTTCCACAGCGCGTCGGTTGAGATGTCCGCGGATAACGATGATCCGTTTCAGGGTGCCACGGTGCGCGGTCGCCTGACGCGCATCTGGTCGTTGACCGGTCCGGGCGTGGTGTCGGGCGGGAACTTCCTGGCGTTCACTCCGTTTGTCAATCTCGCGCCCGACGACAACGACGGCGGCAGCCCGCTGATCTTCGACCGGACTCCGCCGGATGGTATTGACTTCGGCACATTCGGCTATGGGCTGACGCTGGCCAGTTCGCACAATCCCGCAGTCGGCTTGTACAGCACGAACGGTCCGAACCTCTTGAGTTTCCTTGCTAGCCCGGATCTGATGTCGCAGGATTTGCAGTTCCAGGGCAATGCCCCGGACGCCTGGCAGCTGGAAGTTCAGAATCCGCAGCTGGATGTGAAAGTCAAGGTCACATACGAGTACATCCCGGAGCCGTCGACCTTGAGCCTACTCGGATTGGGTGGCATCGCCTTCCTTCGACGCCGACGAGCGCGCGGAGCGGATGGTACTCCGTGAGTCGGATCAGCCCCGGAAGACTGCCCCCGGCCGGTGCAATCGATTGAGCTCGAATCAGGCCGTGTCCGCGCTTTCTGTTGAAGCGAGGCACGGCCTTTTTTTGGTATTCACTTCGCCCGGGGGATTGAGTAGCCAACCCCAGTACGTTATAATGGCAGTCACGGGAGGCCTCTGGTTCAGTGCCGGAGGAAGGGTAGTGGGGCGTGCGAGCCGACACAAAGCCTGTTCGCATAGCTGCAAGATTGTGCCTGATTCGTGCAGCCCTTCTCTTTGGAGGGCTTGTTGGTGTCGGCGTGGCACACGCGCAGGCGCCGGGCGAGCTGTTCGTCGATGCGAATGCCTCCGGCTTGCAGGACGGCTCAAGCTGGGTGAATGCGTTTAAGGATCTCAATTCGGCGTTGGCACTGGCTGGGCCGGGTTCGCAGATCCTGGTCGCCGGCGGCACGTACAAGCCTGACGGGGGGAGCGGGAATCGTTCGGCGACGTTTGTCATTCCTGACGGCGTTGCCGTGACCGGGGGGTACGCCGGCAACGCCGGGGTCGATCCGTTTGATCGCGATCCGATGGATTATGTCACCACGCTAAGCGGCGACATCGGCGTCCTGGGGGACTTAACGGATAACTCGTATCACGTCGTGACCGTTTCGGCCGGCGGGTCGCTGCGGGAATTAGACGGTTTGGTGATTGCCGGAGGCAACGCGAACGGAGTGTTTCCCGACGACGTCGGCAGCGCGATCCGGTGCCTGGGCCCGGCGGTGTTTCGAAACTGCCTGATTCGTGACAGTCGCGGCGATAATGGCGGGGCGATTTCCATTCCACTGGGAGTGAATCCGGCGTTTGAGAATTGCACGTTCAACGGCAACACGACCTTCGGCACCGGTGGCGCCGTGACCTTAAGCGGTGGCGGCGCGACGTTCACGGGCTGTGTCTTCGCGAACAACATAGCGGATTTTTCGGGCGGGGCGATCGGCGGTTCGAACAGCTCCTTTACGTTGACCGATTGCACGTTCCTCGACAACTTCGCGGGGTTCTTCGGCGGCGCGGTGTATCACTTCTTCGGGTCGCCGCTGGTGACCAACTGCGTGTTTCAGGACAACGTGCAGTTGAATGACACGGTCCTCGGCAACGACGGCGGCGGGGCTTACTACAATGACCGGGGCAGTTCGGTGATTCGCCGGTGCCGCTTTTTCGACAATCTTGCCGCGGACGACGGAGGAGCGCTCTATGCGACCCAAGGCGTTACCACGGTCGAAGGGTGTCGATTCATCAATAATCTCGCGGGGGATTACGGCGGAGCGATTCACAATCATCTGGGAAACCTGATTGTTCGAGATAGCGCTCTGGTCGCCAACACAGGCTTTGACCGCGGCGGCGGGATCTCCAATTCCAGCGCGTCGCTCACGGTCGAGGGCTGCACGATCGTCAGCAACCGGTGTTTCGTGAGCGGCGGCGCGGGCATTCATCAGCAGAACGGCGCGGGATTGATCCAGGGTGATATCCTCTGGTACAACCGCGATTTGAATGGTCAATCTGAAGCAGCACAGCTTAAGGTCGTCGGCCCGCTTCCGACCGTACGTTTCAACTGCATGCAGGGCTGGACCGGGCTGCTCGGCGGCATCGGCAACTTCAGTGGCAATCCGGACTTTGTCAATCTCAACGGCCCGGATGGCACCGGCGGGACTGCTGACGATTGCGTGGAGATTTCAGTCGCGTCGCCCTGCATCAACGCCGGTGATCCGATTTTTCTGCCTGCTCCCGAGTCGATGGAGATTGACGGCCAGCCTCGAGTTATGGGCTGCCGCGTCGATGTCGGCGCCGACGAGTTTCTCGTGGGGGATCCGGGCAGTGGTGATATGAACGGCGACGGCCGGGTCGATGGGAAGGACATTCAACCGTTCGTCAGTGCGTTTCTGGGGATGGGGCCGGCGGCGTGGTATTGCGTGGCGGATCTGGATACGTCGGGGATATTGGATTCGACGGATGTGGCGTTGATGGTCGACCTGCTCCTGACCCTGGAGCGGTCGGTACCGTCGCCGCTGAAGTCTTATTGATCGGCACGCGTTTCGTGGTGGTCCACGCATCGGAAACAAACGGCAAATAGATCCAGCCTGCGATCATCGTGCCAACCACGGCCGCGCCGATCAGGCCCACTTTAATGCCCACGAGCTGTCGCTCAAACCGCGCGAGGGCCGCGGGGCTGTTCAGGAAAGATTCCAGCAATCGGCAGCGCGACGCGATACTCCCGTGCCGCCAGCTTGGCGCGTCGCGGGCGATCCCGTTCAGATCGGCGATGCGGGTCAGCGTGCGGCCGAAGACGTTGGCGGCGGTCGTGCAGACCCCGGGGGCGGGCGACTTGCCGTGAACGCGGCAATGAGGCACGCACGACGCGATGTCGGGCGTGACGCACTGGACGCCGAAGAGATCGGCCTGCCGCTCGAACTTGCGTGACAGCCAGCCGAATGCAAAGAGCCAAAGCGCCAGCAGCACGGCGAGGCTGATGAATTCCAGCAAAGCGGGGTCGGTCACCCATCGCATGCGTTGCAGAGCGATGAAGGCGCCGCCGGCGAGGTACATGGTTACGAGAGCGAAAACACCGAATAGCGGCAGGTGCCAGTGGTGAACGTGGCCGGCCTCGTGCCCGAAGACGGCCTCGATTTCCTCGTCGTCAAGGTTCTCAAGCAATGCATCCGAGACCAGAATGTAGCGCATCGGCGGGACGAAGCCCACGACGGCGGCGTTGATCGTAGTGCCATGTGTCTGCCACAAGAGAATCTCGCGGTAACGCAGTCCGATGCGCCGGCAGGTCTCGACAAAGCGGCGTCGCAACGGGCCGTCCGGCAGGGGGCGCGTGGACCAGATGTGGCGGATCAGCACGGGCGAACAGAGAAGGATGAAAAACGACGCGATGCCGAGCAGGGCGTCGGCGGCATAGGCGTGCAGCTTGACTGGCAACCAGGTCCGAAACAGCGGCGAAGGCTGGAACGTTCCGTCGGATTGAATCGGCTTGAGCAATTCCGTGAAATGCTTCACAAAGACGATCAGGATCATCGGCGCGGCGACCACGAGTATCTGATGACGACATTTATCGAGAAGATACGCGCCGAGGGCGACGTCCGGCTCGGTTCCGTGCGTGCGAGAATCATCGGCCACGTCGGCCTGGCGCAGGGCAACGTGGCGAATCGCACGCTCGACTGGGAAAAAAACAATCCATTGGAACAACACCGAGGCGAAGAACGGCGCGAGCATGACCAGTTCGTCGGCCAGCGGCCAGCGGTCCAGGCCCAGCGGCCCGCGTACAAAACGAGGCCACGGTGTCGCCAGGAGCAGGGCGCAAAGCAGGACCCCGTGAAGGAGGGAGAGGCCGAACACCGCGTGCGAGAGCCGCGCGGCGCAGACTTCGGCGTGTCCGGCATCAGGATGCATCGCGGAATTCAACCAACGCCGCGCGGCGAGCGCCGCGCCGAACGAAAACACGACGCAGGCCATGGCGGGGAGGACTGCCGGCAGGGGGTCGGAAAGCGAAGCACCCCCTTTGAAGAGTTGAAGCTCTGCGACCGGGAGATTGCCGCTAAGGACCAGGGCGAACGCGAGAATGATTAGGAAATGCATGCGTCCGTATCCCGGCTGGCGTGTAAAATAGCGTGCAACAGGAGGTTAGACGCGTGCGGGGCGGCGAGGGGGCCGCGGCCAATTCCGCAAGGATGAGTAATACGCATGCGCATGGCGTCGTTACAATCCTGTGAGGCCTGCCCCGTTGTCAGCGGGCGGCGATTGCGTTCATCATAGTGCACGGATCGCACTAATCAAAGAAACGGAGACCATCAACCATGTCGGTTCGAACCAGCGTCTTGAGTTTAGCGGCGGTTTTGATTCTGGGGTCCGGGGTTTTCGCGCAGGATGGCCAACCTGCGGAAGAAGGCAAGGAGGTCATTGTGCCAGGCCCGGTCAAGCGGGAGCGGCGCGAGCGGCCACGGTTCAAGGAAATCGGTCGAGCGGATCCCGGTCTGGTGGCCGATGACATGGCCACGCGCCTGGCGCTGGACGAATCGCAAAAGGCGCAGGTCATTCAGATGGTGGCGAATTTCCAAGCTCTGCAAAAAGACCTACGGCAGAAGTATCGCCCGTCGGACGAGAGCATGCAGCGGTTGCACGGAATCCGCGAGGAGATGAAAGCGGCGCAGGAGACGAAGGACGAGGCGAAGATGACCGCGCTGCTCGATGAGTTGAAAGCGATCCGCGCGAAGAACGATGAGCTGATGCGGCCGCTGTCGGAGCAGATCGAGGCGGCCAAGGCGGAACTGCACACGAATCTCGAAGGCCTGATGCGAGGCGAACAGCGCCAGAAGTTCGCGGCCTACTGGGAGATGTACGGCGGTGATCGCAATCGCAAGCTGTCGATGGCGGCGCGCAGCCCGCAGGCGCTGAAGGCGCTGGTGGAGCGGCTGCCGGGTTTGAGCAGCCGGCAGAAAAACGACATCGACGCGGTGTTCAAAGCGTATTTTGAATCGAGCAAGCAGAATCGCCGCGTCGGGCGCGAGGCGGATGCGGCGGTGAAGAAGCTGTACGACGACGTCGCAGCGCTGCTGACCGAGGAGCAGAAAACCAAGCTTGAGCAGCAGATGGGCGGCGGGCGCGGCCCGGGCGGTCGGGAAAAGCCTGGCGCGCCGGCCGCGGAAGCGGCCAAGGGCGATGCGCCGAAGGATGGCGCCGCCGGCGGCGAGGCGACCAAGACAGAGCCGCCATCATCCGGCGGTTGATTCACCGGCTTGTGTTCGATCGGCGGTGCGCAGGGCCTCGACGATTTCCAGGAGGCCGTCGCGCGCCTGAATCTGAATCGTGTTTTCGTCGATTTCCCATTTCCCCTCTGGCGGTCGATCGTGCGTCGTGAGGTAGAAGTACTCCACTGCGCCCAGGCCGCCGCCTGGAATATAGACACCATACTTTTTAATGCCGTCCCAGGGCAGGGTGATCGTGCGCGTCAGCGTGACGAACCGCGCGCCCTTCGGCGATAGCACCAGCCGCCGCACGTAGCCGCGGATCAGCCCGTGAACGGTCAGCAGCACGACCAGCCCGGCCGTGGCCTTCATCCAACGCGGCGTCGGATTGATCAGCAGGAACCCCTGCAAGACACAGATCGGCAGCATTACCATAAGATAAATGCGCAGCGGCGTGCGCAGATAGGGCCAGCTCGTGCAAAGGAGTGACCGGGCGCGATCGGCGGTTCGTGCAGCAGATTCGGGGCGTGAGTTCATAGCGTGCGGCGCGGGCCAAGTCATGCAACATGCAACACGAAGCGGCTTGAGCAACCGACAACCCGGGTCGTGCAGCGAACCCGCCGGAGCCGCTGGCCCGCTGCGATTGCGTCAATGCTCGTAATACGTGTGCGACGGCCGGCCGGCGAGAATCTGCTCCTTGCCCCAGTTGGCGACGGCGCGGAACGCGTCGGACCCGATGAAACCCTCGAATGCCGCGCGGTCGCTCCAGTCGGAGAGGATCACGTACGATTGCGGATCGTCGATATCGCGGCACATGCGCGTGGCCGTGTGACCGGCGATGCCCGACATGGCCTTGATCACGTTGCGAAAAGCCGTTTCAAAAACACCTTCCTTGCCGGGGATGACTTTGTAATTCATGCCGATGGTGACCATGTTGCCTCCGATTGCCCGCGGGTCGAGGGTGTCGCCGCGTGAAATGCGCTCGCGCGATTTCGAATCGGTCGCGCGTTCACAGGCCGGGATTGTACGAGATTCGCCGCGACCCCGCCAAACGGCAAGCCGCGCGGGTGCGTGGCCGTGCCGCTGCTTGACGCCCTCCGGCCGCACCGGACAATAGGGCGGCAGCAATCACCTGGAGAGGTGTCCGAGTGGCTGAAGGTGCATGCTTGGAAAGCATGTGTACGGGTCAAACCGTACCGGGGGTTCGAATCCCCCCCTCTCCGTTTCAATCAAGGCGATCATGGGGCAAGGTCCTGTATCCGCCGCAGCAGCTTGATTTGCGCGAGGTGATTCCGGGCGCGCACATTCGACGAGGATAGTCATGGCGGATTTAAGTGGAGCCGCAGGATCCATAGGGTGTTTGGCACCCGTCGCGGCGGTTGAATCACAGGCGAGACGCCTGTGCCACTGGTGAATGCTAATAGCGGCTTCACTTCAGTGCGTTGAATCGCTCGCGCGCCGTGCTTGCCCTAAGAATTCCTCATTCTTCCATCTCCCATTTCGGCACGCGGCCGGGCGTCCACGGGGCGCCGGCGGCTTCGAGTTTGGCTTCCAGCGCGGGGAGGTCGGTCTCGATAAGTTTCGTGAGGTCGGCTAGCAGCGGGGCGAACTCCTCGCCGGCGAAGCGATAGGCGTCGCGCTGCGTCTGCGTCGGCGGACTGGTGGCGTACCAGAGGCTGTTCACGGCGTCTTCCACGCGCTCACTGATCGACGTGGGCGTCGGCTCGTTGCGCTTGCCCAGCGTGGAATCGCCGCGGAGTTTCGTGACGAGTCCCTTCAGCCGCAGGTCCATCGCCCGCACGTCGCCCAGCAGGGTCGGGTCGGCGTCGGGCGTATCGGCGATCGCTTTGCGAAGGTGTTGCAGGCGCGTGTCGGCTTCGGAGGCGGCGCGGGAGGCGCCCTGCACGGCGCGTTGCAGGCGGGAGAACTTCCGTTTGAAGGCGATCAGCTCCGGCTGGTTTGGATCGACGAATGTCGCGTTGTCCAGCGCGACGACGGTGAACGTCTGCGGCCCGGCCAGCGTGGTGACGGTGCCGTCGACTTCCTTCACGAGCGTTGCCGTGTACGGCCCCGGCAGCGCGAGCGGGCCGGCGGGTTGAACGTCCCACGGGTCGAGGTCCGGCCCGCCCGACAGGCTGACCGGCCGTGCCGAAGGATAACGCAGGTCCCAGTTCGCGCGGTGGATACCCTTGTCGCGCTTACAGGGGACGCGGCGGAGCGTTTTGCCGTCGCGGTCCTGAATGACCATGAAGACCTGCGGCTCTTTTTCCTGATCCTCGGCGCGAAGCTCGTCCATCGTCGGCAGGGGGACATCCTTGCCGTCCTTCAGGGCCTTCTTTTCTGCTTCCTTGCGCCTTTCCTTGCGAGAGGTGATTTTCTCCTTCAGGTAATAGGTGAACACCGCGCCGAAGGGCGGATTGGGGGCCGCGAAGTACGACGCGCCCATCCAGCCGCGCCCCTTCAGGCCGCCGAGCCGGCTCGACGGAATGTATCGCAGCGCGGGTTTGATCGGGAACAGGTGCGCGTCCTTGCCGAGGGTTTCAGGCGTGCAACTGCGCAGCGGTGAGTAGTCGTCGAGAATGAAGAGACCGCGTCCGAAGCTGGCGAGCGCGAGGTCGTTTTCGCGGCGCTGCACGGCGATATCGCGGATGGCGATGGTCGGCAGGTCGCCTTTGAGTTTGACCCATTTCGTGCCGCCGTCGAGTGTCACGAAGACGCCGAACTCCGTCCCGGTGAAGAGCATCTGCGGGTTTTCGTGATCCTCGGCGACGCTGTAAACGATGTTGCGCTCGGGCAAATCGCCCGCGACGTTGACCCAGTTCTTGCCGCGGTCCGGGCTGCGCAGCAGGTACGGCTTGAAGTCGCCGTTCTTGTGATTGTCGAACGCGGCGTAGACCGTGCCGGCTTCGTGCATCGACGCCAGCAGGCAGCTCACGTACGACATCTCCGGCACGCCGGGGAAACGCTCGATCTTCTGCCAGGTGTCGCCGCCGTCCTGCGTGACCTGCACCAGCCCGTCGTCGGTGCCGACGTAGAGCGTCTTTTCATCCCTTGGGGATTCGCAGAGCGAGACGATGTTGCCGTAGAAAGACGTGGAAGCGTGCTTGGCGACGGCGTCCGCCGGCTGGATGCGGCCCATCACTTTCAGCTTGTTGCGGTCGATCTGTCGCGTGAGGTCCGGGCTGATCGCCTTCCAGGCGTTGCCCTGATCGTCGGAGCGAAAAAGGATGTTCGCCGCGAAGTACAGCCGCTTGTGATCGAAACTGCTGATGATCAGTGGCGAATCCCAGTTGAAGCGCAGCGGCGGCTGGCCGGGGGCCTCGCGCGGTCGGATGTCGATGGTCTGGCCGCTCTTGCGATCGTGGCGCACAAGTCCGCCGTATTGCCAGAGGCTGTAAACGATGTTGGGGTCTTCGGTGTCGACGCGGGTGACGAAGCCGTCGCCGCCGACGGTGACAAACCAGTGTTCGTTGGTGATGCCGGCGCGATCGAACGTCCGCGAGGGAGCACCCATCGTGTTGTTGTCCTGCGTGCCGCCGTAGATGTAATAGAAAGGCGTCGAATGATCGACGGCCACGCGGTAGAACTGCGTAACGGGCAGGTTGTGCTTGTAGTGCCACGTCTCACCGCGGTCGAAGCTCTCATAGACGCCGCCGTCGCAGCCGACCAGCAGGTAGTTCGTGTCGTTCGGATCGATCCACAGGGCGTGATCGTCGACGTGGCGGTCGGTGTTGGGCACGCGGCGGAAGGTCTTGCCGCCGTCCTCGGTGCGATGCATGAAGGTGTCGAGCGAATAGACCACGTCGACGTTTTTCGGGTCGGCGACGATCTCGTTGTAATACATGGGGGACGTCGCGATGTAATCGCTGCGTTTTTCCCACGTCTCGCCGCGATCGGTCGAGCGGAAGACGCCGCTCTTGTCCTCGGCTGCTTCGACGATCGCGTAAACGATGTCCGGATTGGCGGGAGAAACAGCGAGGCCGATGCGGCCCAGATCGACGTCGGGCAGGCCCTTGTTGATCTTGCGCCAGGTCTCGCCGCCGTCGGTGGACTTGTAGACGGCTGATTCCGGGCCGCCGTCGATGAGCGTCCAGACGTGGCGGCGGCGCTGATAGGCCGTGGCGTAGAGGGTGTTCGGATCGCGCGGGTCAATGTGAACCTCGTTCGCGCCGGTGTCGTGGCTGATGAAGAGCACGCGTTTCCAAGTCGCGCCGCCATCGGTCGTCTTGAAGACGCCGCGATCGCCGCCGGCGCTCCAAAGCGGCCCCTGCGCCGCGACCCAGACGGTGTTGGAATCCTTCGGATGGACGACGATTCGTCCGATGTGCTCGGACTCCTTCAGGCCCATGTTCTGCCAGCTTTGGCCGCCGTCGCGCGAGCGATAGACGCCGTCGCCGAACGAGACGCTGCGCTGACTGTTGTTCTCGCCGGTGCCGACCCAGACGACGTTGGGGTTCGACGGATCAAGTGCGATGCAGCCGATGGAGTACGAACCTTCGCCGTCAAAGATCGGCTTCCAGGTCGTGCCGCTGTTCGTCGTTTTCCAGACGCCCCCGGAAGCAACGGCCACGTAGTACGTCGAGCGATTGTCAGGATGCACGGCGAAGTCCCCGACGCGACCGGACGACAGGGCCGGTCCGACGCAGCGGAACTTGAGACCGGCGGCGGTCTCGGCGGTCAGCTCGGCCTTCTCGGCGGGCTGGGTTGTCGCGGCTTGAGTCGTCGCGGCGGGAGCGTCTGCACTGGCTGAGAATGCAAGCGTGAAGACGAGCGGAATCGCTGCGAACATGGGTGAAGACTCCTCGGTCGGCGCGCGACAAGTCCGGTCGCGCGATGCGTGGCACGCATTGCAGTATATCGGCACAAGGCGGATGGCCCGCGTGCCGGCGGTTGTTGAATCAGGGCACGAGCAGATTGATGAACGGGCCGGCGTCCAGACCGTCGATGAAGGTATCCTGATTCACGTCGGCAAGGTTGACATCGCAGCCGCCGAACCCCATGGGGTCGAGCAGCGCCTGCACAAACGGGTCAACGTCGTTGAGATTGACGGTCAGATCGCAGTTCAGGTCACCCAGCGGCGGCTGCGGCACCCAGGTGGCGAGCGAGCGCGGCGCGATGCCATTCGTCGAATACGCGCCCGGGCCGTTCATATTGAGCGAGCCGTCCGGGGCAACCTTGAACGAATAGACGCCCATGATTCCGTCCGTCGCAGTCGAGTTGTCGGTGACGAACATGAAATCGCCCATCGTGCGCACATCGCCGAGCGTGCCTTGAAGGCCGACATCGAACATGTACGGCGATGCGGTCAGCGCGCCGGTCACGGGATTCACGAGCAGTGTGCGGACCGTGGCATCGGTGCCGTGGCCCACGATGAGCACGGAATCATCCCCGGTGAGAAAGACGTTGGAGGGCGACGCGCCGGGGGAGATGAACGGTGTCCCGTCCATGCCGGTGAGCGTTCCGTCGGGGTTGATCGTCATGCCGACGACTTTGTTTCCGCCGTCGCTGATGCCGCCGGCCCCGTAGAGCTTGGTGCCGTCGTGGCTGACAGCGAGTTCGAGCGCGAACGGCGCGCCGGTGGATTCGGCGTCGAGCACAGTGAGCGAGCCGCCAGGGCCGATGGTCCAGGCGCGGATCATGCGATTCCCCGATGAGTCATTCGCGTAGAGATAACTGCCCGACGGATGCACGGCGAGATAGCCGAGGCTGTTCGATACGGCGGTGACGGCGAAGGCAAACGTCATGGAGGGCACGGACGGGTCGAACCGCCAGACCCAGACGGAATCGGGATTGGTGCCGGTGATGGCGGCGGCGAAGTACTCGTTGTCGAGCCAGACGACATCGAGTGGGCCGTCCTGAAGGACGGGGAGCGTGACCTGGTGGAGCAACGTGACGCTGGCGTCGGCGTTGACGCGGAAAAAGCTGATGCCGTCAAAATCGCCGGCGGGGTGAACGGTGACCAGATGTCGCCCGTCGGGCGTGAGCGAGATTTCATACGCGTTGCAGCCGGGGCAGGGGTCGCTGATCGTGGCGCGCGTTCCGGTGACGACTTTGTTGACGAACTGCAATTCGCCGTTGGTGTCGACGCGGAATGCAGAAACGCTGCCTTCGAGGTTTCCGTTGTTGGAGACGAAGAGCGCGGGGGTGCTGGACTGCGCGAACGCGCGTTGCGGGGTTGTGCCGGTTGCGGCAACGACTCCGAGCGTGAACGTTAACAGCATCAGGCGTCCGTTAATCGTGTGAGCATTCATGACTGCTTCCTCCCTTGTTCGAAAAAATCAGGGCAACAAGCCGTCGACAAGACGCGCGATGTCGCGCCCGTCGCGTTGGCCGTCGCCGTTGAGATCGGCGTTGTTGATCGGGCATCCGGGATAGGTCGAGGCGTAGGTCGTCGGATCGAGCAGCGCCAGGACAAACGGCGACACGTCGCCGAGGTCGCGTGCGCAATCGCAATTCATATCGCCGATCGGCGCGGTCGATCCGGTGATCACGAGATTTCCGATGCTGCTGTCGTGGCCGGTGTTGCCGTTGGCGTCGCGCGCGACGACTCGAATGCGCGCCGCGCTGGTGCAGAGGTTCGGTACGATCCAATTGTACGAGCCGGTGTCGGCGATGGCGGAGGCAATGACGGTGTCGAAGGAATTGCCGCCCGTCGTCGAGAGCAGAATATCCACGTTCGACACGGCGTTGTCGTCATCGGTGATCCAGTTGATGGTGACGCTGTTGCCGGGCGCGGGCAGGGTCTGGGCCGTGCGCGGCGTCTTGAGGTACACCGTCGGATTCGCTCCGCCGCGATGCTGCGGAACGTGCATGGCGATGCAGTGCATGACGCCGGCGGCGGTGACCATGGCCTGGCAGTTGATCTGCGCAACGCTGTATCCCGGCATGGCCGCCTGCCATGCGGCGAGGGCGGTGGCGTTTGACGGTTGCACCGTTGCGTTGGTATACGACGGAAGCAGGATCAAATTGTTGCAAATCACGACGTTAGTATAAGTGTAATGCACGCCGCTCACGCTGAACGCGGGGACGCGGTACACCGTGTAGCCCATGCCGGCCATCGTCACCGCGGCGTTGTCACAGATGACATCCTGCGTCGAGCCGGGGTTGTTGGGCCAGTCGCTGATCATCACCTTCTGATCGCCGCAGACCTGCATCCACATGTCGATGTGCTGCGTGGCGTCGACCGTGGTCGGAAAAGGATCGAAGAACATGTGGTTCAACCCCTAGTACGTGTTCCAGATGTTCGTGATCTGCGGCTCGGTCAATAAAGGATTCTCGTTGACGGTCAGGCGCGTGGCGAACGACTGCGTATTCGCGCTCAAATGGAAATTCCCGCCCCCGTGGATCAACTCGTTCGGCGAGTACAGCGTCTGCAATTCATAATAGCCATGCTTCTTGTAATTCGAGAAGGCGGTCGGAATCACGTCGTCATTGGGTCGCGGCCGGTTGTACCGGTGATCGACAATCACGCGACAATCACCTTGGTACACATAGCGCGGACCGTAATCGCGAATCCAAACCGTGTCCGTCGTCGCGATGAGAAACTTCACGCGGCTCATGTTGGTGCCATTGCCGGACAGCGTGGTTGTGGCCGATGATTGCGCCGTGGCATTGGCCACGACGATGTAAGCGTTTGCATTGCCGGTCGTCGTGATCAGCCGGGCCATCTCGGCGATGATGCTCGTGTAGGACCGCCAATTCAGCAGGATGCCGTCCATTGGCTCGTATTCGGCGACGCAATGCAACGCGCCGGTCGGCGCCGCCGTCGCCACGCGCGGGACGGCCGGGCCGCCGGGGTTCTCGGCAAGCCAGCGCCGCTCGGTCTCGGTCAGGTATCGCGGGATCACGGCATCCGGCGGAAAGACCAGTTCCCCGTCGACGATGACCGGTTCATCCACTTGTGCGATCGCGGAGGAAGAGGCAAGCAGGAATGCAGACAGGCAAAGGATGCCGCACAAAACCAGGCGCATGAGATACTCCGATTCACGGGAGTGTCGACTCCCGAGAGGGACGATGTCGATCCGATCGACGGCGGGGTTGGTGTGGGGCCGGGCACCCTGGTCGATCGATTCCCCAATCCACGTCGGCCATTCTACCGTAAACGTGCGAATCGGATCAAGACAATTCCCCGCCGTCGCTCGGTGCGTTGGCGGACCTAAGCCCAGCGGATAACATCACTTGCATGAGCGCCGCATTCCTTCGCTGCATTCGACCAGCCTGCGCCGCGGCGTACGATCTGGGCGACGAACGCTACGAATGCGGTCGTTGCGGCGGGCTGCTGGATGTCGCGTACGACTGGACTCGTTTGAAGCCGCCGGCGTCATTATCGTTCTTTGAGTCACGCTGGAGCCGCCGGGTCGCGTCGCTCGACTTTTCGGGCGTGTGGCGGTTTCGCGAATTGCTGCCGTTCGCCAACGCGGATGACCTCGTCACGCTTGGCGAGGGCCAGACGCTGTTGCAAGCGGCGAACCCCGCCACGATGGACCTGCCGCTTCAGCCGGGCCGGCTGTACCTGCAATACGAGGGCATGAACCCGTCGGGCAGTTTCAAGGACAACGGCATGGCCGCGGCCTTCACGATGGCCCGGCGATTGGGGCGACCGCTGGTCGGGTGCGCGTCGACGGGCAACACCAGCGCGAGTTTGGCGATGTACGCGGCAAACACGCGGCTGCGCGACGGCCGCGCGATGAAGTCGGTTGTCTTTATCGGCGCAGGCAAGATCGCATTCGGGAAACTCTCCCAGGCGCTGGATCACGGCGCGATCACGCTTCAGATCGACGGCGATTTCGACGCCTGCATGGCGCGCGTGCGCGAGGCGGCCGGGCGGCTGGGTCTCTACCTGATGAACTCGGTGAACCCGTTCCGGCTCGAAGGACAGAAGTCGATCATGTACCGCGTGCTGGAGGGGCTGGGGTGGGAAGTCCCCGACTGGATCGTCGTGCCGGGCGGCAACCTCGGCAACAGCAGTGCGTTCGGAAAAGCATTCATCGAACTGCGCGAGCTGGGGCTGATCCCGCGCATGCCGCGGCTGGCGATCGTCAACGCGCGCGGCGCGAACACGCTGTGCGAGCTCGTAAACGCGCGCGGGTTGCGCTGGAATGGCGGACAATGGGACGCAGCCGGGGCGCAAACGTACTACGCCGAGCAGGCCGCGGCCGGTCGACGCGCGCGGACGGTCGCGACGGCGATTGAGATCGCGCACCCGGTGAACCTCTCGAAAGCGCTTCGATCGCTGGATGCGATGAACGGCGTCGTGTGCGAGGTGAGCGACGAGGAGATCCTCGACGAGAAGGCGCGGATCGGCCGGCACGGCCTGGGCTGCGAGCCGGCCAGCGCCGCCAGCGTGGCCGGGCTGCGCCAGTTGCTTGCGAGGGGCGTTGTCGAGCAGGATGCGCGCGTCGTGTGCATCCTGACCGGTCACGCGCTGAAGGACCCCGACGCGACGGTGACCTACCACGCCGGCGGCGCGAGTGGCCCCGCGCGCGGGCGACATTCGAATCAACCGATCCGCGTCGCGAACGATCTCGACGCGATCTGCCGCGCGATCGAATCCGCTCCGTGAAGCCGGTGAATGGCGATCCGTCGGTGTGGCGAGCAGAGGTATCCGGTGGACGTGAAGCGCGCGTAATCAAAGCAGAAGGAATGATCGAGATGCCAATCAAACTCGCAATCGCCGGCGCGGCGGGGCGCATGGGGCGGCGACTCATCGCGCTGGCGTCGGCCGATGCGGAGTTGACCATCGCCGCGGCGTTGGAGGGGCCGCGTTGCCCGGAACTTGGACGCGACGCGGGCGAGTTGGTGGGCCTTGGCGCGATCGGTGTTCAAGTAACGACGCAAGAACCAAACGACGCGGCGGCGAAGGCAGACGCAACGTTCGACGCCCTGATCGACTTCTCCACGGCGGCGGCCACCGGCGCCTGGATCGACTGGTGCATGAAAGCCAAACGGCCGATCGTGATCGGCACAACGGGTCACGACGCGGCGGCGCAGGCGCGCATTCGCGCGGCGGCGCAGTCCATCGCGGTGCTGAAATCGGCGAACATGAGCGTGGGCGTGAACGTGCTGCTGCGGTTGGCACGCGAGGTGGGCGCGATGCTGGATGATTCGTACGACGTGGAAGTGGTCGAATCGCACCATCGTTTCAAGGTCGACGCGCCCAGCGGAACGGCGCTGGCCCTGATCGAGGCCATTCAGCGCGGGCGAACCGACGCGGGCCGCGCAGCGGGAGAGGTGAACGCATCGCGCGCGGCGAATCCCTCCGAGCCGGGCCAGTCATGGACCGGAAGTGCGCCGCCAGACCCCGCCAAGCCGGCGGTCCCTCGGACCGGCCGCGCGCCCGGCGAGATCGGCGTGCACAGTTTGCGCATCGGCGACACGGTCGGCGAACACAGCGTGCAGTTCGGAAACCTCGGCGAGACGATCACGCTGGCGCACAGTGCGCATTCGCGCGATACGTTCGCGGCGGGGGCACTTCGTGCGGCGAAATGGCTCGTGGGCCGCGCGCCGGGATTGTACGACATGCAGGATGTGCTCTTTGGCGAGCGACGATAGCCGGCGACCGTCACGAGCAAGGGCCGCTCAATCACCGGTACCGCCGCCGATGCTGATCGCGCACTGCGCGTCATCACGGGGAAGATCACAAACCGGCGGCCGCGGATAACAATCCATCCGCCAATTCTCTCCGCGCAACACCCAGTAGCCTCCGTATTGATCGGAGAGGTCCTGCTGCCCGGCCAGATGGATCGCGCCAGCGTGACCATCGACGAAGAGCACGTTGAATAGGTTCGCCTTCCGATGCCAGCCCATCGTGCGGTAGGTCGGCGCATTCCACTTTGCAACTTCGGTGATCGCCTCTTCCAGAATGACCGTCGTTGCGGCGTCCGGCACCTGGGTCGCGGGTCGCATGTAGGGGCCGTAGAAATGTTTTTTGTAGTTCGGCGTATTGTTCGTAAAGTTGATGTGATTGTTCAGGCGGTAGCTGCTGCCGGTCGTAACGTGCGTCGGACGGTTTCGAACCTGCGCGCCGAGAAACCAATCGTCAAAATTGACCGGCGCTTCGGGGATGCCGGAATCGCCGAGACATTGATAGAGATTCCATTTCGTATTACGGCCATCCTGAAACAGGTATTTGTTCAGCAGACGGTTTTCGGCGATAAAATCCGGACTGGCGTACACCAGCATGCCGGTCGCGCCGCCGTATTCAAACTCGCCGTCGTACCACCAGCTGATTTCGGCGCGAGGGTGCACCGGGCTGGTAAACCCCTGCGGATCGTCCGTGCTGTAGGTCGAGAATGCGATTCCCAGCTCGCGCATGTTCGCCAGGCACTTCACCTTCGTCCCCTCGGACCGCGCCGAACCGAGCGCCGGCAGCAGCAGCGCCAGCAGCGTCGCGATGATGGCGATGGCAACGAGCAGTTCCAGCAGCGTGAAGGCGGTGCCCGTGGTGCGACTCCGGCGACGTCGCCTGCCGGCAGGCCCAGGCCGCTCACAACGCGGGGCGATGGATCGGTTCAAACGGAGTGCTCTGCGTCTCATGAGACCCGCTCAATCGGGACTGGTACACACAGCGGTCCGCTGCGGGAGATGATCCCTTCATTGTATCGTGCGAGCCGTCAAATGAGAATGAGCCGGTATGCGGGGACCAACGGGAGTCACGATGACGATGGCAACCAATTGGCTGATCACCGGCGCGGGTGGGCAGTTCGGCAGTGTGCTGCTCGCGCAACTCGTCAGTGCGGGGTACGATGCGCGCGGCTGGGTCTCGCCGCGCGGGCCGAAACCGCGCGCCGGGCGCTGCGAAGCGGTCGATTTGTGCGACGCCGCGAGCGGCTTGGCGCTGCTGGACTCCACCCGGCCGCGTGTGATCGTACACGCTGCGGCGGTAACGAGCGTGCAGGCGGCCTACGACGATCCCGGTGCGGCGCGGCGCACGAACGTCGACGCGACGAAGCGGCTGGCGGAATGGGCGGCGGGTCACGACGCGCGATTGATTTACATCTCCACAGACATGGTGTTCGACGGATCGGCCGCTCCGTACGACGAGTCGGCGGCGACCTGTCCGGTGTCGCGGTACGGTCGATCCAAAGCGGACGCCGAAGAAGCCGTGCGCGCGATCGGCGGTGACGCGCTGATCGTGCGACTGCCGCTGCTGTACGGGCTGCCGGCGGTGGATCGGCCGACGACGTTTGTCGGTCAGTTGGCGGCGCTGCGGGAGGGACGGGCGCTGCGGCTGTTCACCGACGAGTTTCGCACGCCGATCGAGCTGGGCGATGCGGCGCGGGCGGTGATTGAGGCCGCCGCGTCAACAGCGACCGGTGTCTTGCACGTCGCCGGGCCGCAGCGATTGAGCCGGTACGAGATGATCGAGATCGCGGCGCGAGCACTGGCCATCGAGCGGCCGAACCTGACGCCAATCTCGCGCACCGAAGCAGGCGGACCGGAACCGCGCCCGGCCGACTTGAGCCTTTTGTGCCGGCGATTCGAACTGCTGTTCGGCCGCGCGCCGGGTCGGCCGATGGCGGAAACAATGAGACAAATAGTGAAAAGCGAATAGGAGACCGCAGGGTGCGTCCTGGACGCGCCCTGAATCGCGCAAAATGAAAGGGGTTCGCGGCGATCGAGAATCTCTCGGCGCCGCGAACCCCTTTTACAATCCCATTTCTACATTCCGCTATTCGACCTTCCGGCCTACGGACAGCCGTTGCCGAGCAGGCAGTCAACGAACAGGATGCGGTCGTTGCCGCTCAAGTCGCCGCTGGCGTCCATGTCGGCGCAGCCGCAGCCCGGTGCGTAGGCGTCGTTCCCGATCGTGCAGTTGACGAACTGCTGCACATCGAGACCGTCGCGGAACGTGTCGCCGTTCAGATCGCCCTTCAGGGCGCACTGCGGCGCGAACCAGTCGAGCACGCGCTGCATGACGGCCTGTCGATTGGCCGGGGTGCTGATCGCCTCCCACGGGAAGCCGAAGAAGACGGTCTTATAGACCGGCGTCTCCTTGTAGATCGCCGCCTCCGGCGGCGTGCCGGCATTGCCGCTGAAGGCCAGCAGCGCCGTGGCGTTGGGGCTGATCCGATCGCTGAAGTTCGTGAACGGATAGCTCAACGTGTACGGGCCGTAGCCGGAGAACAGGGCGTTCTGCCCGGTGACGGTCGTCTGGTTCACGTCGTTGGTGCCGGGGCTGGCCATGCCGAGGTAGTTCTGCATGAAGGCCGTCGGAACGCCGGTCGGGCTATCCCGATCGTACAGGTAATCCTGGCTGACGATCCACAACCGCTTGCCCGTGTTGAGCCACGCCTCCAGCGCCGCCTCACCAGCCGCGCCGGGGCCGCAGAACCCGCCGAACTCGTCGCCGGTGAACCAGATGACGATCTTGTACGGGCTTAGCTGGGCCGCGGTCGGCTCGTTGTCGGTGTTGTTGGTGTCCCAGACATCGTAACTACGGCCAAGGGCGTCGAGCGCGGCGGTGTAGGTCGCGCGGACATCCGGGCCGTTGTCGTCGTCATCGACGAGGAGAATCTGCGGGAACGATCGCGTCGTGAAGCTCCACTCGGCCGAGTTTGGACCGGTGCCGCAGAGATTGGTCGAGCGCACACGCCAGTAATAAGTCGTGTCGCTTAACAGATCGGCGCCGGGTGTCCACGTTGGATTAAGCAGGCCGGTGGCGCTTTGCACGATGTTCGTGAAGCCGGCGTCGGACGCGACCTCGATCGTGTAGCTGACGCCCTGCGCCGGGACGTTCCACGTGAAGTTCGGCCGAAGTGCCTGATTGGTGACACCATTCGCCGGGGCCGTGAGCGTCGGTGCGGCCGGAGCAGACGTGTAGAGATTCAGCCCGGCGACAACCGAGCGATTGATCGCGCCGGAGACGCCGTCAATCTGAACGTTGTAATTGCCGGCGGAGGCCGCGCCGGTGTTGGAAATGGTCAGCGTCGCCATGCTCGGCGGCGTGACCGGGTTGGGACTGATGTTGGCCGTCGTGCCGCCCGGGTTGCCGCTGACGCTCAACGTCACCGGGTCGGTATAGCCCATGATCGAGCCGACATCGATGGTGTAGACCGCATCGGCCGGGGCACAGACGTCCTGCGGCGAGGGCGAGACCCCGAGCGTGAAGCTCGGATCCTGCGCACAATTGTAGCAGACGAGGGCGAAGTCCTGATCGGTGGCGTCGCCGCTGTTCGGGATTCCGTCGGAGTTGATGTTCGCCGCATTGACGCGAATCAGGTAACCGCCCGGCGCGGTCGGACCGATGAAAACGCCTTCGGTGTTGTTGCGGTCATCCGCCGCACCGCCGGTGATCGACCAGCCGACGCTGTTGAAGACGTTGCCGCGGTACACGTTGGCGCCGTCTTCGACGGTCAGATCGAGGTTGTTGTTCCACGCGGGGGTGCTGCCGCCCAGGCCGTGACCGGGGGCATCGGTCCAGACCAGCATGATCTTGATCGGCTTGGTGGGGTCCTCGGCCGAGACGGAGCGGGTCCACTGCTCGCCGGTGTTGTCGAAGACAGCCGGGTTATCGAAGTAAAGCACCGACAACTGCGGATCGACGACTTTCTGCAGTTCCATGCGGCCCCAGCCCTGCTTGCTGTCGAACGGAGGACCGAGGATGCCGCCGTCGGCGTCGAGTTTGCCGACGAGGTTGCGGGCTTCGGCGATGAAGGCCGCCTTGATTAGCGCGGGGCTGGGATCAGTCGTGTACCCCGGCAGGCCGCGATAGTACTGAATGAACAGGGCGACCGCGCCGGAAACGTGCGGCGAGGCCATGCTCGTGCCGCACAGCAGGCTGTAGCTGTTGGTCGGGTAGGTTGAATCGACGTAGCAACCGGGGGCCACCATGTGCGGAATCTTTCGACCGTCCAGCGCCGGGCCGTGCGCCGTATTCGATGACAGATCGTCGATTTGCAGGATTTGCGCCCCGCCGGGGCTGGTCTGCATCTTGGTGGAGCCGATTGTGAACAGGTTCTTGCCTTCATCTGGCGTGCCTTGGGTGCTGGTGCCGCCGTTGCCGTTCATGAAGGAGAGAACGAACGTCAGAGGTTGATTGCCCGCGGCATTGGGGTCGGCATCGCGCACGCCGACGTCGACCTGTCGCGTCTTCTCGTCGTATCCGAGCGGCGTGCCGGAAGGCCCCCAACTGTTGCCGGAGAGCGACGAACCGTTGTTGTACGACGTGGTCATCAGCAGCAGCATGCCGCCCGCTTGCGTGTACGTCGGGCTGTAGTTCTGCTCGATGAGGTTCGCACCGGGCGCGACGCCGAGGCCGCGCTGGAAGCCGAAGCTGTCGAGTACGCCACTGGTACCGTCTGCGGCCATGATGCCGGCGGTGTGAGTACCGTGAGAACTGGACCCGGTGCCGCAGGAGACGCCGACGCATGGGAGAAAGCGGTTGACGAGGTTCGGGTGCGTGTCCTGCACACCGCCATCGACGTTGGCAATGATGACGCCCGCGCCGTTGACGCCGACGCTGGACAACCAGGCGAGATAACCGGGGAAGGCCTGGTTCGAGCCGTTAACGTTGTTGGCGTTGACTTGATTGCTCATCTCACCGCGAAGTCCGCCATCGGTCGCCTCGGGCTGAATGCTGTAGACGCCTTCCAGTTCGGCTGCATCGCGATACTTGTCACCGGGAAGGACGAACGTCACGTAGGAGAAGGCGGGATCGCTGTCGGCGATGCCGTCGAGCTTTCCGCCCAGCGCCGTGATCGCTTCCACCGTGCGGCCGACGTCAGCGCCTTTATAGACAAGAACAGTTGATGCAACGCCTTCCGCCGGCAGCGAGCGCCAGCGCGGCAGGACTTTGTACGCCGGGAGGAAGTCGCCCGTCCAGCGAACCGCCGGCGCCGCGCGGGTCGCGGTGACGGCCTCCAAGTCGCCATAGACGACGTAGGTGAACGGATGAATATATTGAATGACCTCCATGCCGCTCGCGCGGAGATCGTCGAGCCATTCCTGCTTGGTCGGTCCGACGAATTGAACGAGTCGCAGGTTCGGACCGGCCGATCGCGGGGTCGCCCACTCCTGCGGCAGGGCGGGTTGCGCGACGAGCGGATCGAAGCTCACTTCGCCGAGCGTCAGCGTGTAATCCACACTCGGACCGGGCGCGACGACCTCGGCTGCACGAGCCGATGGCACAAGTGAAGAAGCGATGATGGCAAGAACCAGTACGACCCGGCGATAGATTTGCGTCGTCATTCCCAATCTCCACACCTTGTTTGACATAAGCGGCCGCCCGGCGTCCGGCAGCGGCGCACCATCGCGCGCCGTCTGCCACCCCGGCGGAAGCTTGAACTCAATGCCGGATTGACCTTGATCGGTGATCCAGCCAGCCATGTTAATGATAACAGAATCCGTTATTCGGATGTACAAAAATCCGAGGCGGGCCACCCCCAAAAAGTGGCACGGGTGGGGAAATCGCCCCGGATTGGACCCGATTCGCCGGGCGGGTCAGCCAATGCGGTATCGCCGCTGTTTGAGGTAATCCCAGACGACGTACCGCTCCAGTTCCCGGCCGCCCACGAAAAAGACGCGCCCGGCGGTGCGTTCGGCGAGAGTATTGGCAAACTGCACGTCTTCTTCGGTCTGGCCCCAGCTTGAAAGGAGAAAAACGTTGATCGTAATGCCCTGGTCTCGGCAGGCGGCTCCCTCGCGCAGCGTGAAGTGTTCGGTGCGGCGATCGGGTGGGTAGAGCATATAAAGCTGATTGTCTTCATAGTGGGCCGTGGGCAGGCCGTCGGTGATGAGGATGATCTGACGATTGGGCGTGTCCTGCACCTGGAGCAGGGTGCGCGCGAGGCGCAGGCCCTGCTGGAGGTTCGTGAAATGCGGCGGCAGATCGCGCTCGGTGATGCGTTCGTCGCTCAAATCGGCGCGGAGGCGCACGACGGGATCGTAGATCGTCACCGGCTTGGGCAGCAGCGCGGGGACTTCGGAAACATGCCGGCGTTTGGCGACGGTGTACACCTCGACGAAATCCACGTAGTCGCCGGGGTATTCGCTGCGAATCAGCCCGTGCAAGGCCAGGGCCATGCGCTTGACGTTGATGTATTGCCCGCCGTAGCGCATCGAACCGCTCATGTCCATGACGACGACCGTGGCGCACTTGGGCGTGTTGCGCGTGCGATGGATTTCGATGTCGGCCGGAGTGAGTCGAATTCGCCGCTTGCCGGAAGCCGTTGAAGCGTCGTCCGGGCTGGCAGGTGATTGAGCGGATTTCTGCGTCTGGCGGACCAGCGCGTTGACGAGCGAGCCGGCGACGTCCATGTTCGCGAGCGAATCGCCGAATTCGTAGGGCTTGGTGCGCGGCAATTCGACCGCTCCCTCGCCGGTGATGTCGTCCACGTGCCGGCCGCTGCGCGCCGCCTGAAGATCAGCGAAGATGCGGTCGAGCAGCTTCGATTGAAACACGCGGAAGGCCTTGGGCGTAAGCGCGAACTGCTTGCCGTCGCGCTGCAGGCCCTGTTCCTCGGCGAGGTGACGGACCATTTCCTCGACTTGGCGCTGGAGCGCCTGCAATTCATTCACCTGCTCTTCGTTCGCGAAGCGGGCCAGCTCATCCATGTTGATGAGATAGAGCTTCGCGTTGCGCGCGGCCTCCTTGAGCTGTTCGATCAGGCGATCGATCGTTTCCAGCTCGTCCTTGATTTCGATGGCTTTTTCGACCGACATCGGCGTGCGGCCGGTGAAGGCGTACTTCGCGGCGAGCTGCTCGACTTGAAACGCGTCACCGAGCCGATCCATGAGCGTGACCAGGGCGCGGGCGAATTCGCTTCGCTGCGATTCGCCGTACCAGAGCTTTTCCAGGTCGCGCATCTGGGCCGCGCGCACGGCGCGATCAAAGGCTGCTTGCTTCGCTTTGGGCGGATGGGTATTTCGGGCGGCGGATTCGTAGGCGCGCTGCGCAGCCTGTTTCGCGCCGGCGGTTTCGTACGTCTCAAGAATTTTGCGCTTTCGCTCTTCGAGCATCGCCAGCAGGGAATCAAGGCTCGGCCCGAGGCCGCGAATCTGCGAGGGGTCCAGTTCAATGGCGTTGGCGAGTTCCTCGTCGGTGAAACGGCGCATGCTGCCGTAAGCGAGCATGTGTTCAAAGGCGGGCGAGACGAGGTCCGGCGGTTCGCGCGCGGGCATCGGAAAGCGCTGCGGGTCGTAACCGAGGTAGGTATGGATGATGCCGCCGGGGATCATCGGGTTTTCGAAGCTGGTGACGTTATTGAGTTGAACGGATTCCGGCGGAGATGGTTTGTGCGATTCCACGCTGCAATTATAACAACGCCAAGCCGCGAGTTCATCGATGAACGAATTTTGAGGAAGCAATATTGTTCTTGAACGATTTGCCGGTTGAACCTCATCTTTGAAGGGGGTATTCATTTTTTCACTTTTTCCGCTGGTTGCTGCGTTTCCGCTTCGAGGCTATTTTCCTTTTGAATCTCGCGTTGATGAACCAGGTGAAAGGGTCTGTGCTTTGTATCAAAGGGGTTCCACTTCCGCATTCCTGCTCACGTCGCTCCTGACGTGCGGCTGCGGGCAGCTTTCCCCGTGCCCGAACGAACGACTGAACACCAGCGCCACGCAACCATCGCCGCAGACGTTCGCGGAGCAGCCGTACGTCGGAACCGCGGATGCCTACCAGTTCGGGCCCCTCCAGGTGGTGTCAACAGCGATCGAGCGATGCGATCGCGGCGCGCCGGTCTTGCTTCGCATTCACGCACCAGAGGATCCCGGCCACTACGCAGTCTTGTTGTTTCAGCATGGGTTCATGGTGGAAAGCAGCGCCTACGAAGGCATGTTGCGGCAGATCGCCAGCCACGGATTTGTCGTCGTCGCGCCGCAGATGTACCAGCCCGGCCTGATGGCGCTGTTTGGCACGCCGACTGCATTCGAGGAAGCGGAGGTCGCTTCGGGGCTGGTTGATTGGATGACCGAGCATCTTAGCGCCGTCACCGGCGTGACCGCCCGGGTGGATCGACTCGCGATCGGCGGGCATTCGCGCGGCGGAAAGGTTGCCTGGCTGACGGCTTTGAAGGATGCAACGCGATTTCGGGCGATCATCGGGGTCGATCCGGTGGATGGCCGCGGGGGACCGGCGGGGAATCAACCGCGCGTGGCAGCGGAACCGTTTCCGTTCAATCTGCCGGCGCTGGTGATCGGGGCGGGATTGAACGGCGCCTGCGCACCGACTGGAGACAACTATGTGCAGTTTTACGAGTCGAGCCAGTCTCCCGCGTGGCGAATTGTGGCGAAGAACTATGCCCACGGGGATATGCTGGACGAGCCAGCGGCGGCGGCGTCCGCAGCGTTTTGCGGCACCGGGGCGGATCGCGAGTCGATGCGTCGAGCGACCGCGGGGATGATGGTTCTATTCCTGCGCGAAGCGCTTCAGCGGGGCGGGTCGCCTCCCGGCGACTTGTACGTCGCGAATCCTCCGCCGATTGAGATCGACGCGGTATCAAAGTAAGGCAGAGATTATTCGGCGAGGGTCTGCCGAACGCCCGCTTCGAGCGATGTCGCAATTGCGGCATAGCCGGCTTCGCGCAATCGCGTCATGTCGGCCTGGGTGAAGTTCTGATACTGGCCGGCGACATCGGGCGGCATGTCGATGAAACGGATGCGCGGTTCGCGGTTGAGCGTGGCGAAAACGGCGTGCGCGAGATCGAGAAAGGTTCGCGGCGTGCCGGTGCCGGAGTTGTAAAGGGCGCTGGGGGCGTGGTTGATCCAGAGCCAGATCAGGTGGTCAACGCAATCGCCGACGAAGACAAAATCGCGTCGCTGCTCGCCGTCGCGAATCGCGGGATCGTTTGACTTGAACAGGCGCACCTCGCCGGTGTCGAGAATCTGCCGGCGCGCGTGCCAGACGACGCTGGCCATGCGGTCCTTGTGTCCCTCGCGCGGGCCGTAGACGTTGAAGAACTTGACGCCGGCCCAGCACGGCGGCGCGGGGCGGCCCGCCGTGACCTGTTCCAGCGCCCATTGGTCAAAGTCGTTCTTGCTTTTGCCATAGAGATTGAGCGGTTTCAGCTCGCTCGGCGGGGTGCGATCGTTGAAGCCCATCCTGCCGTCGCCATAGGTCGCGGCGCTGGAGGCATAGATGAGCGATCGATTGTTCGCGGCGCACCAGTTCCAGAGCCGCTGCGTGTAGCGGATGTTGATCTCCTGAAGAAACTCCCAATTTGTTTCGGTCGTTCGGCTGCACGCGCCGAGGTGGAAGACGACATCGGGCTTGAGCCGCCCGGCTTCGAGATCGTCGAGAAACTGATCGTGCCGGAGCACGTCGCCGGCGGGGCGGAGGCGTGCGGCGGGCAGCCCGTTGAGATTCGGCGCTTTGGCGGGCGTGACCTCACGATCGACGAGCATCAGATCGTGCCCGTCGCGCGCCAGGCGGTGCGCCAGGTTCGACCCGATGAAGCCCGCGGCGCCGGTGACGGCGATCAGATTAGACATGCTGCGGCGTCATCTCAAAGAACTTCTGCCAGCGCCGGGCCTCGCGCTTCTTCCACGCCCCCTGGCCGTAGCCGTAGCCGACGATCGCCGGCACCGCCAGCGTCGCCTCGCTGTAGACCATTTGCTCAAAGGCGGTGTCGACCTTGCCCCAGCTTGAGGCCTCTTTGAGCGTGCTGCTGGAGAGGGCGCCGTCGCGTACGTCGGCCACGGTGACCTGAATCGCATAGCGGTGCATCTCGACGTCCTGTCCGAGGATTTCCGCGGCGACGACAACGTCCTGCGTGAAGTTCTTGGGCACACCGCCGCCGATCATGAAGATGCCGGTGCGCGGGCACTGAATCTTCAACTGCGTCAGTTCATAAAAATCGCGCCCGCCGTCCCAGATGACGTGATCCTTGCCGCCGCGCTCGGCGATGTGCGCCACCAATCCGAAACCGGCCGAGCAATCCGAAAAGGCCGGGGCGAAGATCGGCACGTCGTTCTCGTAGGCCGCGAGCAGGATCGAATCACGATTCTTGCCGTTCTGGTCGAGGTAGCGGCCGAACTCGCGGAGCAATTCGCGCGAGGAATAGGCCCGCGGCATGAGGCCGTCGAAGATTTGCTTGGTGACGTCGTCGCAGATGCGCAGCTCGTCTTCGTCAATGAACGTATCGTAGATGCGGTCGATGTGCAGTTCGCGGAGCGTGTCGTCCTCCATGCCCGACTTGAAGCGATCCGGAGCGAGGTAATGCTTGAAGCCCAGTCCCTCGAAGAAGTCCTGATCGATCAGGTTGGCCCCGGTGCTGACGATGCAATCGACCATGCGGTTGCGCACCATGTCGGCAAAGACCTTCTTCAGCCCCGCCGAGACCAGCGAACCGGCCATGCAGAGGATGATGCCGCAATCGGCATCGTTGAGCATCATGTTGTAGATCGTGGCAGCGCGGTGCAAATCGCGGCTGCTGTAGGCCATGTGCTCCATCGAGCCGACAAGCTTGGCGTAGTCGAACTTGGTGATGTCAATGTGTTCGATGGGCGTGGTCAGCAGTTCTTTTTTCGTGGCCATGGTGCTCCTCGATTTCCGGTTCTCGACCGGCGCAGGCTGCGCGTTCGCGTTTCGTTTCCCGAGTCAAATAGATTACTGCAATGCACGGCTCGTGAAAAGCGGTGCAAACGAGGGTGCATGAGAATGGTTGTGGATCAGGCGAGCGGGCCGACGGCGGCTTCGATTTCGTTGAGGAACGCCCGATCCTGCACCAGCGCCAACGCGTTCTGAATGTCTTGTCCAAAGGCCCGATCGGCCGTCGCAAACGGGATGACGCGGCGCACCGCGGCGTGCGCCGCCAGCGGGCCGATCCCGGGCTTGAGCGGCGCGCGGAAGTCCAATGCCTGCGCAGCGGTGAGTAACTCGATCGCCAGCACGATCTCGGCGTTGTCGATGGACTGTCGGCATTTCAGCGCGCCGTTGGCGCCCATGCTGACGTGGTCCTCCTGACCGAGACTGGTTGGAATGGAATCGGTGGAGGCCGGCGCGGCCAGCAGCTTGCACTCGTTCACCAGCGCGGCGGCCGTGTACTGGGGGATCATCAGTCCGCTATTGATTCCGGTGTCGTTGAGCAACAGCGGCGGCAATCCGTCGTGGCCGGAGAGTAACAAGTAGGTTCGCCGCTCGGAGATGTTGGCCCATTCCGAGAGGGCGATCGCGAGATAGTCGAGCGTCATGGCGAGGGGTTCGCCGTGGAACAGTCCGCCCGAGATGACCTCGTCGTCGACGAGAACGGGATTGTCCGTGACCGCGCCGGCCTCTCGCTCGAAGACCTCCGTCGCATGCCGCAGCGCATCGCGGCAGGCACCGTGAACCTGGGGAATGCAGCGCAGGCTGTAGGGATCCTGCACTTTGTCGCAATTCGCATGAGACGGGAGGATTTCGCTGCGGGCGAGGAGTTTGCGCATGTTCGAGGCCGTCTCCGCCGCGCCGGGGTGCGGTCGAAGTTGCATCAACCGGTCGTCAAACGGACGAGCACTGCCACGAAGCGCCTCCAGCGACATGCTCGCGACGAGATCCGCCGTCTTGGCGAGTCGCGCCGCGCGGATTGCAATGGAGGCTGCGTACGCCAGCATGAACTGCGTGCCGTTGATCAGGGCGAGGCCGTCCTTGGCGGCGAGTTTGACCGGCGCGATGCCGTTCGCCGCGAAGGCCTGTTCGGCGGGGAGGACCTGCCCGTTCGCACGAATCTGCCCCCGGCCGATGAGCGGGAGGACAAGGTGCGCCAGCGGGGCGAGGTCTCCCGATGCACCGAGTGAGCCGCGTGTGGGGACGACGGGCAGCAGATCCGCGTTGAGCATGTGAACGAGGCACTCGACGCAAGCGGGCTGCACGCCGCTGGCGCCGCGAGCGAGGGCGTTAATCTTGAAGAGCAGCATCAGGCGCACGAGGTCGTCTGGCACGGGGGGGCCGACGCCGACGGCGTGGGAGATGAGCAGGTTTTCCTGCAACGTGGTGAGCCGGTCGTTCGGGATGCGGATGTTGCAGAGCTTGCCGAAACCGGTGTTGACGCCGTAGATCGCGGCGCCGGATGAAATCAGTTTGTCTATTTGACCTCGCGAAGCGGCCATGGCCGCGACGGCCTTGGGAGCGAGGGTCACACGCAGCGGCTGACCGAGCGTGGCATCCAGCGATTTGAAGGGAATCGGCGAGCCATCGAGGATCAGGGCATGGGGGCTGGTCATGGGTGCGAAGTATAAGGAATCGGCGCGCCGGTGTGGAATCGCCGCCGCGAGGTGATCGCGCGATCAGGGCGACGGCGTCAAGCGGGCGGGCGCTCGTGAGGTGAGCGCGTCAAGCGAGGCACGGGCCTGCCCGTCGGAGGGGTCGATCGCGAGAGCGGCCTGGTAGTGAGCGATGGCGTCATCGAGCCGGCCTTGCCGTTCGGCGATCCATCCGAGTCCGCGATGGGCGGGAGCGTAGTCGGGCTTGGTATGGAGGGCGGCGGTGTAATGTGTTTCAGCATCTTCGATTCGATTCTGGCGGGCGCGGGTGTTGGCAAGATTGAAATGCGCCCGCGCGAGGAGCCGGCGCGGGGTTCGGGGCGTGGCGGCGGTGAGGGCCCGTTCGAATTCGGCGGCTGCGCCGGTGAGATCGTTCAGGTCCGTCAGGGCATTGCCTAGCTGGATGGACGATTCGATTTCGTGAGGCGCGGCGGCTTGGGCACGGCGGTACAGCGCGATCGCGTCCTGTATACGACCGGCGTCGTGCAGCAGTCGGCCGAGGTTGTAGAGGGCGTCGGCATGGTTGGGATCGAGCCGGAGGGCGGTCTCGAAGGCGCGGCGGGCGTCATCGTCGCGGCCGGCGAGGCTCAAGGCGTTGCCGAGGTTGTTGAAGGCGCGGGCGTTGGTGGGTTGTTTGACGGTGACGTTGGTCCACATGGTGATGGGGTCGCGGTAATCGCGATTGCGCAGGAAGGTAAGCGTCATCAGGCAAGCCGTGGCGAGCATGACGAGCGGGATGCGGGCGCGTCGCCATGGATGGCGCATCGCGCGATGAACGGCGACGACGACGATGGCGATGATCGGCGCGAGCGGCAGGTACATGCGGTGCTCGAAGATCACGTCCTTGATGGGAATGAAGCTGGATGTCGGCGCCAGCAGGATAAAGAACGCCAGCAAGGCAAAGCCGAGCGCGTGGCGGCGCAGCGCTGTGATGGCGGCCGTTCCCAGCAATGCGAGAATGACCAGTCCCTGGGGGACGAATTGCATCGGCGTGCGCGCAACCGGCCAGTCGTAATCGAGGCAGAGCGGATGCGGCCAGAGCGTGAGCCGAAGGTAGTGAAGAATGACGCCGGCCTGGGTTTTGAGATAGTCAAGTGGCGAAATGCCTTTGAAGGCGAAGCCGGTCGCGGCATACGGGTCGGCTCCGACGGCCGCGGCGAACGTGCCGCCTGCCAAGGGGACGATCCACGCTGCGGCGATCAACAGATGGACGGGCCAGCGATGAATGGCGCTCGTTCCCTGGCGAGGCGCGATCACGATCCAATCAAAAAGGAAGAGGATGATCGGCATGACCAGGGCGGTTTGCTTGGTGGCCATGCCCAAGGCGCAAGCGCCTGCGGCGACGCTGGCCCAGCCGAACCGGCTCCGGGTCGCACGGCGTGGGCTGTTACGCTCGGCGGCGGTGGCGGCGCGGTGAAAGGCGTAGAGGGCAACCAGACAGAACAGTGCGGCGAGCGATTCGGTCCGTTGCACGATGTAGGTGACTGCCTGGGTCTGGAGCGGATGCACGAGCCAGAAGAGGGCAATGACCAGTGCGAGGGATGACGCACTCGCGGTCTGGAGTGCCGGGTCCGGTGGTAGGTCCGAGCGAAGCATCGAGAAGACGCGACGCAGGATAGCAAACAGCGTCAGACCCGCCAGGAGATGGATGACGAAGTTGACGACGTGGTAGCCGATCGGTTCGAGGCCGCCGACGGCGTAGTTGAGGGCGAACGAAAGGGAGGCCACCGGCCGCGTGTTGTTGTCAAAAAAACGCGACCAGGGGCGCAACGAAGTGATCGTTTCATTCTGCGTGATTTCTGCGGCATCGTCGAAGAGGAAGGCGCCTCCAAAGCCGGGCAGATAGGCGATCATCGCTGCCGTGGCCAGGATCAGGCAGGCGACGGGAACAGGGATGCGAGCCGGTGCGGGGTCGCGTGCCGACTCGTCCGAAACCGGCGCCGCGGCGCGGTGAGGCTGCGGATTCGTATGTGAGTTGGGCGAGCGTCGGCGTGCGCGTCGAGCCATGATGGCGCGTACGATACCGCGGGAATCGGGCGGCAGCACGCCGGCGCATGGTCCGAATGGGACGCCGTCGGCTCGGAACCAAGGCGGTAGAATGGTCGATAGAAAGACCAGAGAAAGACCGGGGCAGCCGACCCGCGCCGGGACGGAGACCTCGCGACCATGCCATGATTTCATCGCCGCAGCCAGCTTCTGATTGTGCCTTGCTGCCCGACTCCGTTCGGAAGCAGACATACGTCATCATCGCGGCATACAACGAGGCGTCGGCGATCGAGGGCGTCGCGCGCGGCGTGCTGGAATACGTCGATCACGTCGTCGTGGTCGACGATGGGTCCAGGGATGCGACCTTTGAAGCGGCCGGCCGCGTCACGCCCCATGTGTTGCGTCACGCGATAAATCGGGGCCAGGGCGCGGCGCTTCAAACGGGCATCGACTACGCTCTGCGCCGCGGCGCGGAATACCTCGTCACGTTCGACGCCGACGGCCAGCACCAGGCCGAGGACCTCCCCGCGATGATCGGTCCGATCGCGGCTGGCGAGTGCGACATTACGCTGGGTTCGCGGTTTCTGGGCGAGGCGGAAAACGTTCCGATGACGCGGCGATGGATGTTGCGTCTGGGCGTTGTGTTTACATGGTTGACGAGCGGCAAGCGTCTGACCGACACGCACAACGGGTTTCGCGCGTTTTCGCGCCGCGCGGCCGAGCGGATACACATCACGCTTGACGGCATGGCGCACGCCAGCGAGCTGCTGGATCAGGTGGCGTCGAGTGGTCTGCCGTTCCGTGAGGTGCCGGTACGGATTCGCTACACGGAATACTCGCTTGCAAAGGGACAATCGTCGCGCGGGGCGCTGCGCATTGTGATGCAATATCTGCTTGGAAGGGTGATTCGATGAATTACTTTCAACTGGTCGTGCTGGCGGTCCTGGCGGGGTTGCTGGCAGTGAACATTGTCTGCGTCGTGCGCGGCTGGACGACGAAACGCGCAAGCCTGCTTTGGGCTTCGCTGTGCGTGCTGGCGGGCGTCGCGACGGCCTGGCCCGCGTCGACGGGGTGGGTGGCGCAGCGTTTGGGAATCGGGCGTGGCGCGGACCTTGTTTTCTATTGCGCCGTGGTGGTAATGATGATCGGCTTTTGGATGGTCTATCTGCGTCTGCGCCATCTGGGGCGCGAGATGACGCAACTGGTGCGGCACCTGGCGATTGTGGAGGCGGAGCGCCGGACGACGCGCGGGCCGGATGTCAGTTGACGCAGCTGCCCGTGAGCAGGCAGTTGACGAACGCCGTCAGATCGCTGGACGAGAGCGTATTGTTCCCGTCGAAATCGGCGGCGCAGGCGCTGGGGGAGCCGGGCGCGCTGGGGTTCAGCCATTCTTCGACGTAGCCGCTGATGTCGCCGCCGTTGCGAAGGGTGTCGAAGTTCATGTCACCCTTCAGGACACCGGCGCAAAGATTCTGGCACGCGTCGGCGATGCTGTCGCCGTTGCCGTCGGAGCAGTCGGTCGGGTAACCCTTCCAGGAGGCATTGGGAATCTGACCGCACTCCGCCTGGGTGATGAACAGGCAGAAATTGTTCGCCAGACAGCACGCTGCGTTCGGCTGTGGGCAACTGACGTTCTGGCAAAGCGAATTGTTGCCTTGCCAGATGCCGCCGAGGTTCTCGCATTCACTGGGAGACGTGCCGTCGACGCAGACGCCGTCGGGCCGGCAGCAGGCGCCATCGGGGAAACAGATCGTCGTCGCGCAGGTCGTGCCGAGACCCTGTGGGAAGCCGCCGGCTCCATTGCAATTCGAGAGCGACAGATCAACACAGCCCGACGGCTGGAAACAACAGGCCTGGTTGCAGGCGCTGGTCGTGCAGGTGCTGTTCGGGCCTTTCCACAGGCCGCCCTGCTGCTGGCACTGGCTAAGAGTCAGGTTCGGGACGCAATTGCCATTCGGAACGCAGCACGCGCCGGGCGTGTCGGTGCAATCGACGACCGCTCGGATGATAAAATCGCCGCTGACGCCAAGGAAACAGGAGTTAAACCATGCGCTCGGTGGAATCGCGAAGATTCCGTTCTTCTGCGGCTGGCACCCGGAGCCGACGTCGGTGCAGACGCTGGGGCCGTTGGTCGGGCTGGGGTTGTTCGCGAACTGGAAGCTCACGACGAACCGCTGGCCATTGGTAACGGGAATGCTGATCGGGATGGTCTGTTGTTCGTCAATGTATCGAAACTCATTGATGGCGTTGTCGGTCATCACGGGTCCTTCGAGCGTCAACAGGACCGGGCCGGGCGTCGGGAAGGTGCCGTCGGCATGGATGGTAATGTTCTCTTCGAGGCTCTGACCGGTGGTGCCCGATACCGATCGCCAGAGGATCTGAACGGCGACGATGTTGCCGCCGCAGGGCGAGGTGAGCCATGCGGCCGCGCGTTCGTTCGCGACAAAACCCGCCTGCACGTTGACGTTTCCCGGCGGGTCAAAACTGTCGTTGCGGACGACGACTTCGTTCGCGTGGGTCGTTTGAAGAGCAAGCGCCAGCAGGATGGTGCCAGCGCATCCGAACGGAAACCCGGACTTGGATTGCATTCTCGTCACCCTCACCCTCACGAGCTTGTTTCAAAACACGGCTGCACGGCTGCACGGCTGCCACACACGGCTGCCACGATCCAGCCGATTACTCAATTGTTACAGAACGGCGGCGTGAAATCAATGGTTTTGACCATTGGAATCCCGCTGAACCGCTTGCGGGGCTGTGTGTTATCACGAATCAACAAGCGGCGGGTATACACGGACCCCGAACCATGCGTCAGAGCCGCGAACGGAGTTGCTTGAGAAACCCAATCAGAACAGGTCGAGGGAGCACAGGCAGACCGTAGGCGTTGGAATCGTCGCGAGCGATTTCATCGAGGGCGATCAGGGCGGCGTTCTTGTGCTTAGCGAGCTGGGCGGCGAATTCGTCGGCTTGTTCGAGCTTGCCGGCGCTCATGGCGTCGACAAAACGAACAATGAGCAGGGCGACTTCTTTGGAGGTGACCGCGCTGTTGGAGGCGGACGGTCCGGATCCGGCCGGGAAGGATCGTTGCGTACCAGTCGACGCAGGATTGCCCGTGCGCGTCGAGGGTTTGCCGCTGGATTCTCCGGGAATGCTTCGTTCGTGAAGCAACCGGCGTTGAAAGGCGGCGTCTTCCAATGCGGCCTTTTTGCGGCGTTGCTCTTCGGCATCGTCAATCGGCGCGAGATCGAGTTCGTCATCCTCGGTCACGGGCCGCGGGATGTAATTGACGCCCTGGCAGTGCGGGCATTTGCCCATTTTTCCGGCGGCTTCATCCGGCGCCTTGATCAAGTGGTTGCAATGCGTGCAGTGGATTTCAATGGGCATGGGCAGTGACCTGCCTTCAGGCGTTGTCCGGCCCCGCGCCGCGAGCGGGTGCTCCCCGCGAAGCGCCCTCGCGCGACTCCCTGGCCCGCCAGATTAATCGTATCGGGACTTCCTCGAAGGGTAAAGCTTCGCGAATGCGCTTTTCCACGAATCGGCGGTACTGCTCCTTGATCAGCGCCGTGTTGTTCACAAACAAGACGATGGTCGGCGGCGCCACCGAGATTTGCGTCGCGTAGTACAGCTTCGGTTGCCCGCCGTGCTTGCCGGCCATCGGCTGCTGCGCGGCGACGGCCTCTTCGATGACGCGATTGAGCTGGCCGGTCGTGACGCGCTGCCGCGCCTGATTGAAAAGCGACTGCGCAAGTTCGATGGTCGATCGAATGTTGCGGCCGGCGACGGCAGTCGTGAAGGCGATGGGGGCGTAAGCCAGGTGGGGCATCGTCTTGGAGAGATACTCGCCGTAGGCTTCGGCGTCGGCGCGGCCCTTGGCGAGGTCCCACTTGTTGATGACCAGCACGCAGGGTTTGAACTCCTCGACAATGTAACCGGCGAGTTTCTTGTCCACGTCGCTGATGGGAACGGTGGCGTCAATGAGAAAGAGCGCGACGTCGCTTCGTCGGATCGAGGCGAGGGCGCGGCTGTAGCCGTAGAATTCGACATCCGTCTTGTGCTTGCCTTTCTTCATCAGCCCGGCGGTGTCGATGGCGAGGAACTCGCGGCCATCGAGGTTGACGCGCACGTCGATGCTGTCGCGCGTGGTGCCGGGGACTTCGGAGACGATGACCCGCTCCTCGCCGGCCAGGGCGTTGATGAAGGTGCTTTTGCCGACGTTCCGCCGCCCGACGAGACAGAGCTTCATCACCGGGTCGGGGGCTTTGTCCGGCGCGAGATCGCCGACGCGCTCAAGGATCAGCTCCATGAGTTCGCGGCGATGGCGCGCGTGCAGCGCCGAGACGCAGAACGGTTCGCCGAAGCCCAGCGCGATGAAATGCCCGGCGAGATGTTCGATCGCCTCGGTGTCGGCCTTGTTGGCCACGAGTTGTACGGGCGTCTTGACGCCGCGCAGCAGCCGGGCGACTTCCAAATCCAGCGGGGTGATCTCGGCGCGGATGTCGACGACGAACAGAATGAGCGCCGCGCCGTCGATGGCGAAGCGAATTTGCTGTTCGACGTGTTCGGTGAGATTGTCCTGATCTTCGATTCCGTAGCCGCCGGTGTCGATCAGCTCGAAATAGCGGTCATCCAGATCGCAGACGGCCGAGACGCGATCGCGCGTGACGCCGGGCGTGGGATCGACAATGCTGACTCGGCGACGCGCCAGCAGGTTCAGCAGCGAGCTTTTGCCGACGTTCGGCCGGCCGACAATGGCAACCACAGGCAATGACATGCCGGGATTGTAAGGGCGATGCGCGTTAAACGGGGGGTTCCCCTCGCGAACGCTTAAGGACGCGGCATGGGCGCGCTGGTCGGCGTAGGCGAGCCGACGGTGCGGAGCCGGGCCAGCCGCTCGGCCGCTTCGGCGTGGTCCGGTTGCAGCCGAAGGACCGATTGCAGTTCGGCGGCTGCGTCGGCAGCGCGGCCCAGGCCCTCCAGCAACAGCGCGCGATTGAACCGGGCGACGACGTAATCGGGATTGATTTGAATGGCCCGGTCGAGGCATTTCAGGGCGTCGGCGTCGTTACCGAGCGCCGCCAGGACGGTGGCGAGATCGTTGCAGGCCTCGGCGTGGTCGGGCTTCACGGCGATGGTACGGCGAAAGAACTCGCCGGCAACGGTCAGGTTGTTCATGAAAAAGTTGGCACGGCCGATGCCGTAGAGCGTTTCGGCGGATTGGGGTTGCAACTCGAGCGCGCGGGTGTACGACGTCAGCGCGTCAGCGTATCGGCCTGCGGCTTCGTAGGCGGCGCCGATGCGGCGAAGGCAGGTCGGGAAATCAGGGCGGGCTTCGAGAACGGATTGATAATGCGGAACGGCGTCAGCCGGGCGATTAAGAGCCATGAGTGCGTCAGCGAGGCCGAAGTGGGCTTTGAGATGGCGGGGATTGATTTCCAGCGCGCGCTGGTAGTAAGGAATGGCCTCTGCGGGGCGGCGGGCGATCGACAAGATATCGCCATAGTTTGTGTGAGAGGATGGGAGGTCGGGGCGGGCGTCGAGCACGCGGCGCGCGTGATCGAGTGCGGTGGCGGTATCGCCCCGTTCGGCGAGCGTTTTGGCGAGATTGCCGTGGGCCATCCAGCAGTCGGGGTTGTGCGCGAGGGTGTGTCGCCAGAGCGTTTCGATGTCGCGATAGATTCGCGCTTGGCGAAAGGTGAGCGTGCCGAGCGTGGTGAGAATGGCGATTACAGCGAGGCTAAGCGTACTCACGTTCGCTCGGTCCTGGTCCTGGCGGCGAGAGAAGATTCGCGGAATCGCAGCGGCGATGAGCGTGAGCGGTCCGATCGCGGCGAGGTACTGAAAGTGGTCGGCGACGAAGGAGAATCGCATCGGGTAGACGTTGAAGAAGCCCAGCGCGGGGAAGAGCGTGCCACCGAAGAAGAGCGCGGCGGTGAGAGGGCCGCGACCGATCCGATGGCGCAGCACGAACAGCGTGGCAATGAGCGCGACGGCGGCCACGGGGAATGCGTACTGCCACCATTGCGAATCATCAATCGTCCAGCGCGGGTAGATGAACACGAGCGGATGAGGCCAGAGGAGCTTGGCGAGGTAGAACCAGCATGCGCGGCCGGCGATGAGGAAGCGATCGGCGATGGAAAAGTTCCAATCCGCGCCTTCGGCGCCGACTTCGGACCGTTCCATCCAGGCGGTGAGCGCGGCCGCAGCGATGGCGAGGGCGAACATCGGCAGCGTCGGGAGGACTTGTCGGCGCGTGAGTCTGCCCGTCTTCCACCATGCGATCAGGAGAATCGCGGCTGGGAGGGAGGCGGTGACGGTCTTGCTAAGCAGCGCGCAGACGAAGAGCGCCAGCGCGAGGAGGTACGTTTTTCTCCCGGTCGCTCTGCTTGCTGTTGCGGTTTGCGGGGGGCTTGGTGGCGTCCCTACATCGAGATCGCCGCGACGTTGCATCCATCGGATGTAAACGATCGCCGCGGTGAGATAGAAGAATGCCGACAAGACGTTCTTTCGTTCGGTGACCCATGCCACCGATTCGACACTGATCGGGTGAAGGGCGAAGAGCGTCGCTGCCAGCCACGCGCCGCGCAAGTGCAATCGACGCAGGAGCTGCCAGAGAACGACTGCGTTAGCCGCGTGGAGCAGGATGTTGACGGCGTGATAACCGATCGGGTTCAGTCGATAGAGGCGGTATTCGATCCAGAACGATGTATGCACGAGCGGGTAGTATTGGGGCGTGGCGCCGAGGTCGAACCAGATACGGTTCAAACCGTCCTGCGTTCGGAGGACCGGGTTCTGCGTGACGTAATGATCGTCGTCCCAGATGAAGCCCGCGGAGATGGCGGGCAGATACGCGACGAACACGAGCGCGACGAGCAACGGCCCGGCAAACCAGGGGCTGGGTGCGAGGGGGGGCGCCGTATCGTGCTTCGCCATGCCGGAATTGTCGCCGAAAAACGAGCCTACTGCGCGGTGGGCAGTCGGAGATCGGCGGAGTTGAAGAGGGCTTCGAAGGCGTAGCCCGCGTTGCGGATGTTGTCGGCCGCGCCTTGGCCGCGATCGACGACGGCGACGATCTTTTCGACGGTCGCTCCGGCGGCGGCGAGGTCGCGCGCGGCTTCAAGCACTTGCCCGCCGGTCGTGGCGATGTCTTCAACAAGCAGGACCACGTCGCCGGGATTGAGCCGGCCCTCGTGGGTCTTGCCGGTGCCGTAATCTTTCTTCGCGTTGCGCAGGATGACGAAGGGTTTGTTGGAGGCCAAGGACGCGGCGGCTGCCAGGGCGACGCCGCCCAGCTCCGCGCCGGCGAACAGGGTCGTTTTCGGCGTCGCCTTCTGCGCGAACAATCGGCCCAGCTCGGCGAGGATGTCGGGCTGGGTTTCGAAGAGGTACTTGTCCACGTAGAAACTGGACTTCTTGCCGGATCGCAGGGTGAATTCGCCTTCGAGGTAAGCGACGGCCCGGATTCGTTCCGCGAGTTCTTGTTTGGTCATGGTTGGCTCCAGCCATTGCAAGGGGGGGCGGTGGTTGCGACTCGTCCTGGCGGGTCTACACGTTGATTTGCGGCTTTCGTCGCGCGATGTCGGCGAACTTTTTCTTTAATGGGGCGATGACCTTTTTGAGGAATTCATCGACCTGCATCGGGGCGAGGCCGACGTGCCGCGCGGGATCGAGGATCGAATCCAGCCGAACACCCGAAAACGCCCGGTCGCCGCTGATGCGTTTCAGGAGATCGTTGGGTCGACCGTGTTGTTTGACCTCCAACCCCGCGGCGTGGGAATGGAGGCGGAGCTTTTCGTGCAAGGCCTGTCGGTCGCCGCCCTTGGCGGCCGCGGCGAGGAGGATTTCCTCGGTGGCGATGAAGGGCAGCTCGGCCTCGACGCGCGCGGCGATGACCTTTGGATTCACAACGAGGCCGGCCGCGACGCGCGCGACGATCTGAAGCATGCCGTCGGTCGCGAGAAAGGCTTCGGGAATCAGCAGTCGCTTGTTGCTGGAATCGTCGAGGGTGCGCTCGAGCCATTGCTCGGCGGCGTTCAGATAGGCGGACTGTGCAAGGCTGATGACGAAACGTGCCAGACCTGTGGCACGCTCGCAGAGCATGGGGTTGCGTTTGTAGGGCATGGCCGAGCTGCCGATCTGGTCCGACTCGAACGGCTCTTCCATTTCCTTCAGCCCGGCGAGGAGGCGCAGGTCGTTGGCGAATTTGTGGACGCCCGCGGCGATGTTCGCCAGGGTGGAGATGACCTGCGCGTCGAGCTTGCGCGAGTAGGTCTGGCCGGTGACCGGCTCGCAGCCATCAAAGAGCAGTTTCTGTGCGACGAGTTGTTCGAGCCGGCGGACCTTCGCGGCGTTGCCCTTGAACAGCCCGAGGAATCCCGCTTGCGTGCCGGTCGCGCCGCGGATGCCGCGAAAGGGCATGCCATGCCGCAGCCGTTCGACCTCGTTCAGATCGCGGACGAAATCCCAGCACCACAGGCAGATGCGTTTGCCGACGGTCGTGAGCTGCGCGGGTTGAAAATGCGTGTAGCCCAGACACGGCAGCGCGCGGTGTCGCGCCGCCTGTTCCGCGAAGCGGTCGATGATTTCGAGCAACCAGCTTCGGATGAGGCGCAGCCCCTGGCGCATGATGATCAGGTCGGCGTTGTCGACGATGTCCATGCTCGTGGCGCCGAGGTGCAGGATGCCGCGAGCGGCCGGGGACTGATCGCCGAAAGCGTGCAGATGGGCCATCACGTCGTGGCGCAGGCGCTGTTCGTGTTTGGCCGCGGCGTCGAAATCGACGTCGTCCATCACGGCGCGAAGCGCGCGAATCTGCTTCTCGGTGATCGGCAGTCCGAGTTCGCGCTGCGCCTCGGCCAGGGCGATCCAGATTTGCCGCCAGGTGCGGACGCGATGCAAGGGCGAGAAGAGCGCGATCATCTCGGCCGAGGCGTTGCGCGCGACCAGCGGGCTTTGATAGACGTCGCCGCTCGACGGCGACCGGTCGCGTTGACGACGCTTTGCCTTCATGGGGTGCGGGGTTTCAGACCCAGGAGCTTGTGGAGGTAGGCGTGGTATTGTTTCTCGAATCCGTCGATGTCCTCGGTGAGGTAGGCGCGAAAGATGGCCTCGCCGGTGGACATGCGGGCGTCGGTGTCGGCGGCGAGGTAGGCGCGGGCCTTGCGATCCATGTCTTCGGTGCCCAGTTCGTTCAGAAGTTGTCGGAACGCATCGCGATAGAGGTTGTCCTGTGAATCGCGCATCAGGAAGAGCACGAGTGACCACTCCTGCGCGTAATAATTCTGCACGTGGGTGGAACTTTGCTGGACCGCGATGCCCGCGTTGGTGGAGAGAATCTCGCGAAGCGGAATGAGCGTTTGCGCGATCAGCGCTTCGCGCAAGGCCGGAATCCGAAGTGTGTTCTTTTCGGGCTTGAACAGGGCACGATTGGCGGCGTCCACGTCGAACGATTCGAAGTAACAGGCAAGCCCCTCGTTCAGCCAGGCGGGGATGTTCTTGCCGCGCGTGACTTCGAGGTATTGATGCAGGCCTTCGTGGGCCAGGATGGACAGGCTGGCACGCTGGGAGGAGTAATGCGAGATCGTGACGCCGCGTTCTGAAAACCCGCCGGAGCGAATTTTTTTGTAAGTCGGGGCGCGGGGGCCGGTGAACTCCTCGGTGAAGCGCTCCCACTGCCAGCGCGTGCCGAAGAAATAAGTGGGCAGCGGCTGTTCGAGGCTGTGCCGGGTGGGGATCATCTCCTCGTAGGCGTCCCAGCAGGATTCCAGGAAGGTCGGCAGGGCGTTGACGAAACGCTCGTTTTTGCAAGTTGTATAAACAACATAGTGTGACGACGTCAGTTTCTTGCCCGGCGTGCCTCGGTAGGTCCAATCCTCGGTCTTGAAGACCACCGGCTGGGGCGGGGCCAGCTGCGAACACGCTGTACCCAGCAGCGGCGCGACGAGCAGGCAGGATCGCGCGATGAAGCGAAGGCGCATGACAAAGAAATGAATCGCTCGGGTCGCTTCCATGCGGACGTATGCTAGAAGACGCGCGGCTCGGCTGCAAGCGCGTGTCGCATCATCGCGGCGACTGGGCGCGACCGCACCCTCGACGGCGCTGGATGACGCTCCTATCATCAACGGACCAGTTGAGGGGAGACCATTCATCCGATACAGGGGCGATTTTCATGATGCAGAAATCCGATTCATCGGTAGAGAAAGTGATCATCATCGGATCCGGACCCGCGGGCTGGACGGCGGCGATCTACGCAGCGCGAGCCAATCTGTCGCCGCTTGTGTTCGCCGGTCGGCCCAAGAGCACGCCGTCGCTGACGCTGCCGGGCGGGCAGTTGATGCTCACGACCGAGGTGGAGAATTATCCGGGATTTCCCGAAGGCATCATGGGCCCGGCGATGATGTCCAATTTCGAGCGGCAGGCGGTTCGCTTCGGCACGCGCATCGTCACCGACGATGGGCTGAACCCGGACGTGTCCAACCCCGACGACGGCCATTCGTCGAAATACCAGGATTGCAAGGCGGTCGATTTTTCGTCGCGGCCGTTCAAGGTGATTGCCGAAGACGACACGGTCTATCGGGCGCACAGCGTGATTGTCTCGACGGGAGCGACGGCCAACTGGCTGGGGCTGAAAAACGAGTTGCGCCTGGCGCGGAGCGGCGGGGGCGTGAGCGCGTGCGCCGTGTGCGATGGCGCGATTCCGATTTTTCGCAACAAGGAGCTGGCGGTCGTGGGCGGGGGCGATTCGGCGGTGGAAGAGGCGACGTATTTGACGAAGTACGCCAGCAAAGTACACATGATCCATCGTCGCGACGCGCTTCGGGCGAGCAAGATCATGGCGAAGCGTGCCCATGAAAACCCCAAGATCGCGTTTCATTGGAACAAGACCGTCATAGACGTACTGGGCGATACGATGATCTCGGGACTTCGGCTGAAGGACACCAAGACGGGTGAGGAGAGCACGCTTCCGGTCGGCGGCTTGTTCATCGCCATCGGTCATACGCCGGCGACGGGATTTTTGAATGGGCAGCTCGAACTCGACGCGAAGGGTTATATCAAGTTGAAAGACCCGTACCGCTCCACGACGAACATCGACGGAGTTTTCGCCGCGGGCGATTGCGTGGACAGCGTCTATCGGCAGGCGGTGACCGCCGCGGGCATGGGGTGCAAGGCCGCGATCGACGCCGAGCGCTGGCTGGCGGACCAGGGCGTGCATTGAACCGGCGTTGAGGCAGTGCGTCAGAACGCCTTGATGCGGAGCTGGCCCTTCTTGGCGAGATCAAGCACCTCGCGCAGGTCGTCCATCATCTTCGTCATGCGGCGGAAGGTCAGCAGCATTTCTTCATAGAGACGGTTGTCGTTCATCATCAGGCCGACGGTGCCTTTGCCTTCGTTCATTCGGGCCAGCGCCGTATCCATGCGCGACGCCACGGACGACATCTGCTCCGCCACGGTCGTGAGCTTTTGCAGGAACGCCGTCGCCTGCGCCGCGGCCTGCTTTCCTTCGTTCGTGAAGGCGCGCAGGTCATCAGCGACCTTGACGCCGGATTCCGTCATCGTGCGGGCGTTGGCAATGGCGGCTCGAATGTTGGCCTGATTCTCGGCGTCGCCGGCGATGGATTCGATCGACTTGAGCGCCGCATCGAGCCGCTGCACGACCGTGTCGATGTTGGCGTTGACGGCCTTGGCGTCCACGTCGGAGAGCTGGCGCGATTCGAGCATTCGGGCGAGGTTCTCCGCGACGGGCTTGAGCGACGCCGCGAGATCGCCGATATCGGCGGTTGCCTTCTCAAGCGTCAGTTGCGTTTGTTTTGGAATGATCGAATCGAGCGGGTTCAGCGTTCGACCGAAGATCTCCGCCGTGCCGTCGGTCGGGAGATGACGCGTGTCATGCGGGTCCATGATAATGAGCTGGAGAACGGGTCGGCCAAAACCCATGATGTTCGACGTGACGCCCAGTTCGCAGGCCGCCGGCAGGGCGAAGTCCTTCAGGGCCGCGATCACGACGACGACGCCCTTCTCCAGCCGCTGGGGATCGACGAAGCGTACATCGACGGTCTCTCCGACGCGCTTGCCGCCAAGCGTGACGCTTTGGCCGGGTTGCACGCCGACCACGCCATCGGGAAAAACGGCGTTGACCGTGTAGGTGTCGGCGAAGAAAGATCGCCCGCCGCCGAACGCGAAAACCATCGCGGTCAGGATGAGGATTCCCGTCAGGACAAAGAATCCGACGATCACGTTGTAACCGGCTTTTTGGGTCATGGCGTTGTCCTTGCAGTCGTTCGTCAGCGGTCTGGGACCGGCCGTCAAGAGGGCGCGTCCTCGACGCACCCGGAAACTCACATGTCCAGTGCCTTCAAGTCCTGTTCATCCGCCTTGCCGTCGACGAATCGCCGAACGCGTCGGTCATCGCACGACTTGTACCACGCTGCATCGGCATCGGCGATGATCTTCCCGTGGTGCAGCATGATGATCCGGTCCGCGACCTTGTACGCGCTGGTCATGTCGTGCGTGACCACGAGGCTGGTCACGTTCAACTCACGATTGAGCTTGATGATCAGCTCGTTGATGACATCGGCACGAACCGGGTCGAGGCCGGTCGTCGGCTCGTCGTACAGCACCACCTCCGGTGACAGGGCGATTGCGCGGGCCAGGGCGACGCGTTTTTTCTGGCCGCCGGAAAGTTCGCCGGGGCGGCGATTCTGAAGGCCGTCCAGCCCGACCATTTTGAGTTTCTGCGCCACCAGTTCGTCCAGTTTCTCGGGCGTCAGGTCTTGATCGCCGTGTTGGGTAATCGGGAAGGCGACGTTTTCCGCGACGGTCATCGAGTCAAACAGCGCGCCCATCTGGAACAGGAACCCAAAGCGCTTGCGCGATTCCACCAGTTCCTGTTCGGACAGGTGGTCGATCCGGCGGCCGTGAAAATGGACTTCTCCGGCGTCGGGCCGCAGCAGGGCGACGAGGTGCTTGAGCAGGACGCTTTTGCCGGTGCCGGATTCGCCGATGACGACGGTTGTCTTGCCACGGGCGATCGCCAGGTCGACTCCGTCCAGCACGGTGAGCGCGCCGAATCGCTTGCTGACGCCTCGCAGCTCGATGATCGTCTCGGAGTGGTTCCTGGAAGTAGTGGTCATCGACGCGTCACGTCAAATCAGCGGGCGGAAGCCCCACAGCTTGATGCTGATGGCCTGGAGAATCTCGGCCAGCACATAGTCCAATGCAAGAATCGCCACGAACGACGCGACGAACGCTTCGGTGCAGGCGCGGCCGACGCCCTCGGCGCCGGGGCGGCAGTTGAATCCCTTGTAACAACTGATCAGCCCCAGAGCGGAGCCGAAGAAAAAGCCCTTGAGCGTACCACTGAAGATATCGTAGTTGTCGACGGCGGCCGCGGTGTTTTCCCAGTAGGGTCCGCTGTCCACGCCGCGCTGGATGACGGAGATGAACCAGCCGCCGATGGAGCCGGTCAGGTCGGCGTACAGCGTGAGAATCGGCGCGAGCAGGAAACACGCCAGGACGCGCGGCGCAACGAGGTATCGAATCGGGTTGACGCCCATGCTGCGCAGCGCGTCGATCTGCTCGGTGACGTTCATCGTGCCCAACTCGGCTGTCAGCGCGCCGCCGATGCGTCCCGCCAGCATGATGCCGGCCAGCACGGGACCCAGCTCGCGCACGACGGAGAGGTTCACGACCGAACCCATGCGGTCTTCCAGCCCGGCGGCCATGAACTGCTCGATGGCCTGCACGGCGAGCACCATTCCCACAAATGCGCCGGTGATGAGCACGACGGGCAGCGAGCGATAGCCGACCTCGTACATCTGGGGGATGAGCAGGTTCCATTGCTGGCGGTCGAACAGGCCGCGGAACATCCAGCCGAAGGCGCGCGCGGAAAAGACGGTGAAATCGCCGAGGTTCTCGGCGATCTGAATGAATCGAACGAGGGATCGTCGGCTGACGGATGGTGCGGCGTTGGACACGGGCTGGATGCTCCCTCATCAGGCCCGCAGAGCAGGCGGACCGCTTTCTAACCGGGTTATTACCGGGCTGTCAATTGCAGGGCAATTTAACGCCAAGTGTATTACACGGGAAGGGTTAGGGCGCTGCGTTCATTCAATCGAATCGATCAGCCGAGCCCGGCAACCCGGGCTGCCTCATCGTTGAAACCGACGATCAACGTGTCGCCGGAGACCATCGCGGGGGCGCGGAGGTTTCCCGTGGGGCCGAGCAGGGCGGCGAGCAGTTCCTCGCGAGGCGGGGGCTTGGTCATGTCGAACGTCAGGAGGTTCTTCCCTTTTGCGACGACGATTTTCTTCGCGGCGCGCGCCAGGCGCAGCGCGTCCGCAGGACCGAGCCGCTCCTTGCGGGCGTCGAGCTGCTTTGCGGGCGTGAGTTTTTTCTTCGCAAGGAACCCTTGCGATTTCGCGCAGCCCGTTCAGTTCGCGCGGTGGTAATACCAGTCGACGGCTTGTTTGGACATCGATCTACCCTCCGAAATGACGTGGCGGGCGGCGCCCACCCTGCAAGCACGCATAGCGGTGGTTCGCGCAGGGCGTACAATGGCCGCCATGTTTGACTTTGTTGATTTACCCGACCGCGTCCGAATCGGCAAGGGCGTGTACATCGCCCCGACGGCGTACGTCGGCGGCGAGGTCACGATCGGCGATCAATCGACCGTGATGCACCACGTGGTGATTCGCGGCGATGTTTCGGCGATCACGGTCGGCCGCCGTGTGAACGTGCAGGACGGCACGGTGCTGCATACCAATCGCGGCGTGCCGATGGACATCGAGGACGAAGTCAGCATCGGCCATCGCGCCGTGGTGCATTGCCGACGGGTGGGCGCGGGGACGCTGATCGGCATCGGCGCGATCGTGCTGGACGATTGTGAGATCGGGCGCGGCTGTTTGATAGCGGCCGGTGCGTTGCTTCCACCGCGGACAATCATTCCCGACGGCAAGGTCGTGATGGGCGCGCCGGGGCGCGTGGTGCGCGATTTGAAGGACGAAGAGAAGCTGTACCTGCGCGAGGTGATAGAGAGCTACGTTCATCTCGGACGATTGCACGGAAGCGGGATGTATCCCAATCGCGCGCAGCCGTGAAATTGGCGGCGCTGCGGCGACGCATGTAGATTGTTCACGTGAATCCGCCCGTAACCCTGGTCATCCCCGGTCGAAACTGCGCGGGCACGCTGCGGCCCTGCCTGGAGGCGGTGGCGCGAATCGCGGCGGACGGCGCGTCGGGCTTGCGCGAGGTGATTTTTGTTGATGACGGCTCGACGGACGATACGGCGCGGATCGCGCAGGAGTTCGCGGCGCGATTGGGCGGTCTTCGGATCCTGACGGGGATCGGCGGCGGACCGGGCGCCGCGCGAAATCTCGGCTGGCGCGAGGCGGTCCATCCGCTCATCTGGTTCATCGATTCGGATTGCGTGGCGGAGCCGGATGCGCTGGCGCGGTTGTTGCCGCACATGGTCGATGCACAGGTCGGGGGCGTGGGGGGCAGCTACGGGAACATGCGGCCGGATTCGCTGCTGGCATGCTTGATTCACGAGGAAATTCTCGCGCGGCACCGGTCGATGGCGACGGAAGTCAACTTTCTGGGCGGGTTCAACGTATTGTATCGGCGTGTGGCGCTGGAGCGCGCGGGGGGCTTCGACGAACGATATTTTAACGGGCCGGGATCACCGGGAGCCGAGGACGCCGAGCTGTCGTTTCGCGTGGCGGCGGCGGGTTACGGATTGCGGTTTGAGATTGCGTCGCGCGTGCGGCATTTTCATCCGACGAGCTTGCGACGTTACCTGCGAGCTCAACGGCATCATGGATACTGGCGCGTGTTCCTGCATTTGCGCTATCGTGATCGGGCGGCCGGCGATGATTACAGCAAGTGGACGGATCATGTTCAGCCGCCGCTGGCCCTGTTCATGATCTCGTCGACTCTCGTCTATGCTGCGGCGCATCTTCCCCGGTGGCTTGAGTTGGTCGCTGGCTCGTCGGTCGCCAGGTCGGGAAGTCTTTCAGACGCGATACGGCTGATCGGTCCTGCGGCGGGCGGGGTGGTTGCGGTCTTCGCATTGCTGTTGGTCGTCGTTCAGATTCCTCTGACGCTGCGATTGCTCCGGCAAAGCGGGAAGTGGACGTACTTGGCGTTCGCTCCGTTGGGGTTCATCCGGGCGATGTGGCGGGCGGTGGGCATGGTTCAGGGGATGCTGGCTTATCCGTTTCGCGGTCCGCGCCGCGCGGGAGGTGGCGCGCGATGATGCACGCGTCGCTTCTGTTCTGGATGGCGCTGGCGCTGCCGGGTTACGCAGTCGTTCGGCGCTGGGATCCCGAGGCGACTCGCAGCGGCCTGCTTGGGACCGTCGGATTGTCGTATCTCGCTTCGTTCGCGATTCTGACCGTGATCGTGATTCCGTTGTACATCGTTCGCGCGCCGCTGGGCGTCTTCAGCGGGGCAATCGTTCTGCTGGTCGCGGCATCGATTTTGGACCTGTCGCGGCGGGGCGGCTGGAAAGAGGGCTGGCTTCTGCTGAAGGAGGCGCGCGGGGTCCCGCTTGTGCTGGTGCTGCCGGCGCTCGTCCTCGATCTTCGCAATGGCGGGTTCCTCGGCGGCGATGCGGTGATTCACCTCTCGCGGATTCGCCACCTGATCGATCACGGATTGTCCAACCGTGACCCGTTTGTGGTGGGCGACTACTTTTTCCCGGTTTATCACACGAACATCGTGCATGCGCTGTATGCGTCGGCATCGCAGTTGACCGGTGTGCCGCATCTGGAAGTCTGGGTCGCGAGCAGCGCGTGGGCGAAGCTGTTGATTATTACCGGTGTCTATTACCTGGCGTGGGTGATTTTCTCGAATCAAACCTGTGCCTGGCTCGCGGCCCTGTTCTGTCTCGTCGCGCGCGCGCCGGTAACCTTCGCGATGTATCCCAACCAGCTCGCTCCGTACTGGCTGCTGCCGATGACGATCGCGCTGGCCATCCGAGCGAGCGGATCGACCGTTCGAGGTCGAGACGCGATCGGGCTTGGCGCGACGGTCCTGGTCATCGGCTCGATGCACGGGCTTTACGCGGCGTTCGCGGTCATGGCGGCCGGGCCGATCCTGGCGTGGTCGATGGTACGGCACATGATGCGCCGCTCCGGCCGCGCAGGTGCGACGGCGGTCTGCCTGCTCGCGTTGACGATCGGCCTGCCGTTCGGGCTGGTTTCCAAACTCAAGACGGCGACGGTGCAGGAAAAAATCAAAGTGTATGACCTCACGCCGGAGCCGTCGGGCGACTATGTGCAAACGGCCGGCGGCGGATGGGCGCGGAGGATTGAGACGCTGCCGTCGTTCCTAGGCGGATCGTTGGTCGGATCGGCGGTGCTTCTGGCATCGGTCGGCATGGCGATTTTTTCCGGGCGAGCGATCGGCGTGCGGGCCGTGCAGGCGTTGTCCGTACCGGTGATCGCGACGGTGATGCTGTTTGTGCCGCCGCTCTGCACACTGCTGATGCGCGTGTTCGGGGAGGAGTGGGTGGTCTCGCGGTATGAGATCGTCACATCGCTGGCTTTTTATGTGCTCGTGCCGGGTGGTGTGGCGATGGCGTTGATGCGCTGGCGCAGCGGTGTGTTGATGCGGGCGGGGCTTTGCACGGCGGCTCTCGTGGGCGCGTGGTGTCAAACGACGTATGAAGCGCCGTGGACGTGGAGCGATGCGGTGCGGACGGCGATGAAACCTGCGGCGGAGCGCGAGCAAGTCCTGCGGGAGCTGATGGAGGTCGGCGAACTGGTCCGGCGTCACGTTCCGCGCGGGGCGGTTGTGTTAAGCGAGCCGATGGCGTGCCTGTGGTTCACGATGTCGGCCGACTGCCGGATCATCGCCTCGCCCAGCGCGTCCAACGGCGTGCCGGAACTCGACAGACGTCTGAAAGACATGCACGACCTGCTGCAACCGGGGACGGACTGGCAGCGCCGGCGCGAATTGCTTCGGCAGTACAACGTTCAGTATTTCGTGCCGACGGCCGGGGTGAACGCCGACTGGGTCCGGCCGCACATCGCAGCCATCACGCAGACCGGCGAGCTGACGTTCATTCGGCTGAAACGCTAAGTGGTGCCGCAAGGTCCATTCACGTGTGGCGCAGGCGTCTCGCCTGTGATTCACCGGCGGGACGCCGGACCACCCCCCGATGAATCATTTTGCGGCTCTGCTTAGGAACGCGGCGAGACGTCGGGGGCCGATTCCGCCGAATGGTGCGCGGTGCGATACTCCTCGAATCGGCGGCCCATCAATCCCGCGAGGATGCCCAGCCCGTAGGCGATATGCCGATAGCCGGTGACGCGCATATGTTTACCGGCCACGAGACCCACCGCCGCTTGCACCGTGCCGATCCCGAGCCACGCCAGTGCTTTGCAGAAGAGAATCGCATGCGTTCGCAGTGTTCGGCCGTCCAGATCGCGCGCGACGAGCACGCCGGCGTTTCCCGTGCGATACATGCGGCGAACGAGCCAGCGGGCGTTGGTGCGCTCGGGCGTGATGAACTCCAGCACCTCGGCCTTGGCGGCCCAGACGATCTTACAGCCGGCGCGATGCAGGCGCGTGAAGAACTCGCTGTCGCTGCCGCCGATGAGACCAAAGTGCTCGCCGAAGCGGTGGCCCCCCTCGCGGCAAGGCGACGCCCGCCAGAGGACGCTGCCGCCGAAGGCGTAGTCGAGCACCGCGCCGTCCGGGTGTGAACGCGGCTCGAAGAATCGGCCGCGGACCACCCATGCCGGAGGAGAATGCTCGAACCGCGGATGAACCGGTCCTGCAACGATATCGGCGGCGTGGTCTCGCTGGATGCGGAGCAGCTCGTCGAGCCATGTTGGTGCGGGCTGCTCGTCGTCGTCGATGAGTGCCAGGAAGTCGACGTCCGGGTCGGTTGCCAGCGCCAGCGTGATGGCTGCGTTGCGCGCGGGAGAGATGCCTCGACGGGACTCGATTCCGTAGTGAATCGGCCATCGAAGCAGCGGGCGCAGGGCATCGCACGTTGCGCGAGCCGATCCATCCGCATCGTTATCGATCACGACCAGCCTCACGCTCGGCGGTGCGTCCTGAAACACTTGCTGGTTGAGCGCGAGGAGCAGCCGTCGCAATCCATCCGGCCGGCGGCAGGTGGTGATCATCACGGCGACGGTGGGCGTCATGCGAACGAATCGTACGCGCGCGGGCCGAGCTTTGGTAGGGTGCGCAGCGGGGGTTATCATCGGCACAATGAGCAGTGGCGAGTCGAGCGACATCCCCGAGGCATCGGTCGTGATCCCGACGTTCAATCGCTGCGCGGTGCTGGAGCGGTGCCTGGCGGCTCTGGCGAGGCAAACGCGCGCGAATTTCGAGGTGATCGTGGTAGACGACGGCTCAACGGATGACACCGTCGCGATGCTGGAGCGGCTGCGCGCGGCGCATCCGGGGCTGCGACTGCGATGGTTCGTGAACGAGTCCAATCGAGGAGCCAACGCAAGCCGCAATCGCGGTACGGAGGCCGCGCAGGGGTCGATCGTCGCGTTTCTGGACAGCGATTGCGTGGCCGAGCCGGATTGGCTGGAGCGGCTGCTGGAGGGGTTCTCGCACGAGCGAGTTGCCGCCGTCACCGGGCTGGTGCTGGACTTGCCTCCGACTAATGTCTATGAACTGGCGTTCAAGGGGACCAATCGCGTGCACGGGCGCGGCGCGGCGAGCCGGCTGGTGGGGGGGAACATGGCGGTTCGTCGCGCGCTGCTGCGGCGCATCAACTGGGACGAGGATCGTCGATTCCAGGCGATGGAGCGCGCGGGGGTGCCGGACGTGACGAACTCCGGGGGCTGCGACGAAGAGGGGATTTATCTGATCCTGAAATGGGCGGGTTATGAACAGCGCGTGGTGCCCGCGGCGCGGGTGCTGCACGAACACACGTATGATCGCCGGGCATTTTATCGACAGGCGTATTACGGCGGCGGCTCGGCGGCGCACCTCGTGTGGAAGTATCGCCTTTGGCATCGCCTGGATATCGTGCCATTGATCGTCGCGTACCTGCTGCTGCTCGGCACGGCGGCGTTGCCGCGCCTCGCGGGGGGGGCGGGAGCGATTCTGGCGGTTTGGTTGGCGGCGGTGAGTTACAACGAAATCGCGCGCAAGAACAAGACGTTGATTGAAACCCTTCGTTCGCTTCCATGGGTCATCGCGTATTATCACGTTCGCGCGCTGGGCTATGCGCGCGAGACCGTGCGCCTCTGGACCGGGCGGAGACGGATCGCGCGCATCCGAAGAGCCGATGCCGTGAAACAACTTAACGAGGAAAGGCCGCCCCATGGCTGACGCCGTGTATGACTCGATTGTCGCCATGTTGAACGCGGCGGGCGTGCCGTATCGGGCTGTGCATCACGAACCGACGTATACGTCGGAGGAGTCGGCTCGGGCGCGTGGTGAGGACGTGCGCCTCGGCGGCAAGGCGTTGCTCGTGAAGGCGGGTGATGTCTTTCGCCTGTTTGTGTTGAGCGCGGCGCTGAAGCTCGATGCCGACGCGCTCAAGCGGCGCTTCGGCGTCAGGAAAACGCGCTTTGCCACCGCGGAGGAGTTGAAGGAGCTGACCGGTCTCGTGCCTGGTTCGGTGCCGCCGTTCGGCCGACCGATTCTGCCGTTCGATTTGTTCATTGACGAGTCGATCACACGCAACGAGAAGATCGCGTTCAACGCGGGCAGCCTGACTGACAGTTTGATTCTCGCGACGGCGGATTACCTGCGCGTGGCTGGCGGAGAAGTGTTCGCGTTCGGTCGAGAGGCGTGAAACAAGTTTTACAGTTTTCGAAATGCGTCCAGCGCGCGATCGAGATGCTCGCGTTCGTGCGCGGCGGAGATTTGCACGCGAAGGCGGGCCGTCCCCTCCGGTACGACGGGATATCCGAAGCCGATGACGAAAACGCCCAGTTCCAACAGGCGCTGACTGGCAGCGATGGCCTTGGCGGTCGGTCCGAGGATGATCGGCGTGATGGCGCTGGGGCTGTTGATCGCTTCAAAGCCGAGCTTGGCGAGTCCCTCGCGCAGATAAGCAACATTGGCGCGAAGCTTGTTGAGGCGTGATGCGTCGCGCGTCAGGATGTCGATGGCGGCTTGCGCCGCGGCGGCCGACGCGGGCGGCAACCCGTTGGAGAAGATCTGCGGCCGGCTCTTTTGCAGCATCAGTTCAACCAGGTTTGATCGCGAGGCGACGTAGCCCCCGGCCGCGCCGCCCAATGCCTTGCCGAGCGTGCCGGTCATGACGTCGATCTTGCCGAGCAGGCCGTAATGTTCGGCGACGCCCTTGCCGGTCGGTCCGCAGACGCCGACGCCGTGCGAGTCATCCACGATGAGCAGCGCGCCGTGTTCGGCGCAGAGCCGGTGAATGACATCGAGTTTGGCGATATCGCCTTCCATCGAAAAGACACCGTCGGTGACCACGAGCTTGAGCGGTGTATCGGCGTGTTCTTTCAGGGCGGCTTCCAGCCCGGCGACGTCGGAATGTTTATAGACTGCTGACTTTGATGCCTTGTTGATCTGCCGGCCGAGGCGAATCGCGTCGATGATGCTCGCGTGGTTGAGTTCGTCGCTGATGGCCACCACGCGGTCGCCGCCGATGGCCATCAGCGTGGCGATGGCTGCTTCGTTGGCATTCCAGCAGGAGACGTAGGTCGTGGCGGCATCGGTGCCGGAGAGGGCTGCAATGCGCTGTTCGAGCGTGCGATGATAATCAAACGTGCCGCAGATGAATCGCACCGAGCCGGTGCCTGCGCCCCAGCGTCGCGTCGCCTGTTCGGCCGCGGCGACGACTTCAGGATGGTTCGCCAGGCCGAGGTAGTCGTTGGAACAGAGAACGACGACTTCGCCGAGGCCGTCGATTCGCGAGATCGCGCCCATCGGCGCGAGCAGATTGCGAAACGTCTTGAACTGGCCGGCCGCGCGGAGCGTGCCCAAGTCGGCGTCGATGGCGTTCCAGAAGGGGGTCGTGCTCATGGCTGGACGTTGCCCGTGGGGCTACTCCACGTTGAGAATGACCTTGATCGCGTCACCGGTGGCCATGGCCTTGAAACCCTGCTCGAAATCCGCGAGCGGGAACTCGTGCGTGATGATCGGCTTCAGGTTCACGCGGCCGGAAAGGATCAACTGCTCGGCCTGGTACCACGTCTCGTACATTCGCCGGCCGTTGATGCCGAGGATGCGGCTTGCCTTAAAGATGACATGATCGTTGAAATTGATCGGCACGGGTCCTTTGGGCAGGCCCAGGATGGCCATCGTGCCGCAGTTGCGCAGTGCGGCGAGCGCGCCGTTGATGGCCGAGGCCGCGCCGCTCATTTCGCAGACGACTTCCGGACCGAGGCCGTCGGTGAGATCGCGGACCTGCTCGATCCAGCGGTCGCCGGAGGAAACGAGACAATGGTCTGCACCGAGCTGCCGGGCGATTTCCAACCGGCGCTCGTCGAGGTCGGCGACGATCAATCGCGACGCGCCGGCCGCCTTGGCGACCGAGACCGCCATCAGGCCGATGATGCCGACGCCGGTGATGAGAACGCTTTTGCCCGAAACGCCCGCGGCCATCACCGTATGCACCGCGTTGCCCAGCGGGTCCAGGATGGCGGCGACGTCATCGGGGATGTCCTCGTGCAGCGGCCAGACGTTTGCGGCGGGCACAGCGAGGTACTGCGCGAACGTGCCGTCGCGGTCGATGCCAATGATGCGAACCTTGTCGCAGACGTGGGCGTTGCCGGTGCGGCAGGCCTGGCAGACGCCGCAGTGGATGTGCCCCTCGACGCTCACGCGCCGGCCGATGGTGATCGAATCGACCGAGGAGCCGACGGCCTCGACCGTGCCCATGACTTCGTGGCCGATGACGATGCCGATCTTGACGCGCGACTGCGCCCAGGGGCCCCATTCAAAGATGCCCCGATCGGTGCCGCAGATGCCGGCTTTGCGCACCTTGATCAATACATCGTGCGGGCCGAGGGCGGGAATGGGCAGGTCGGTGCAGTAGTCCAGCCCGACGTCCGGGCGCGTCTTTCGCAGGCCGACCATGAAGCCTTTCGCGGCGGGGGTTTGCACGGGTGACGGCCGGGTCAGGGTTGACATTTAGTTACCAGTCTTTTTTTGCTCGCTCTGGGCGGCAGCCTGGCGCTGCTCGATTGAGGCGATGGACTCCAGCCGCTGCTGAAGCTCATCATACAGCACGTCCACCATTTTGTGACCGGCGCTGTCCTTGGCGTCGCCCGCGGCGCCGGCCCGCTTCATGACGCTTTCCAGTACCGAATCAGCCGCCTTCTGCTGGTCCGCCGTGTACTTGAACCTGGCCGCGCATTGCTTCACGAAATCGGCCCAGGTGCTCGTCGCCGGAGCCGGCTTGATCTCGCGCGGCGGGGCCGGCGGCTGGACCGGCTGCGGCGGCGGATTGACGACGGCGGCGGGCATGACGGGCCGCTCGGGAACCTCGCGCTCGGCGGAGACAGGTGCCGTTGGTTGAGCGGGATTCTGTGCCATGGGTGTGGGCTGATTGGTGGCGGTGGGCGGAACGGTCTGCGGGTTTTCATCCTGCTGGGTCAGCGCCTGCACGTCCATCGGCGCGGCGCGCGGAATGATCGGCTTGGGCGTGATGGGAAGCGGCGGGACCAGGAACGCATCCAGTTTGGCGAGGTCAACCGGCGTCGCACCGGGAATGCCCGCAAGCTCGGCATTGAGTTTTGCGTGGCCGGCCGCAATGCGATCCGCGCTCAACGATCCCTCGGCCATCTTCGCGACCTTGGCGAGGCTCAATGGGCCCATGGCGTAGTATCGGGCGGCCTGGGCGCGCAGCCGGCTCATGACCTCGGTGCGCTTCTCCGGCGAATACTCTGGATTCTCGGAGGCGATGCCCAATGCGAGTCCCATGCGCGAAAGCGTGAGAGCGACATCAAATCGATACTTGTCCTGAAGCTTCGCCGCTTCGGCGAGCGATTTCTGAATCGCGGCCATCGCGGCAGGATCGGGTGCGTAGAAGTGGCGAACGAAGCGCTCGCGGTCCGCGATCAGCTTCGCGGTGTCCTGCTCCGTGGCAGGCAGGTAGAACTTGTCCTTGTCCGCGTTTTGAGCGTCCTTGCTTAACGGCACGTCTTGCGCCGATGCAAGGGCATGAACGGCGAACGAAGAAACCAAGACAACGAGGTAAAGCCGAGAACGGTTCAGTGCCATGATTCGCCTCGATACGGTCAGATGCGTCAACGCGGCCGAAAGCCTCGTCCCAAGTCTCGGCATTCTCGGCTAGGCTGCGCGCGGAGTCAATTGAACCACGAATTGGCAGGGGGGGATCCAACAGGATGCGGACCCGCAACCCGGCCCTGACAATATTGTTACATTCGCCGGGTCAGACCAGCCGAGTACCGCCGCGGCGCGTGACCCATTGGTCGTATTCTCCGCGGCAGTAGCGGTCGGTCATTCCGGCGATGTAATCACAGGCCACGCGCTGGGGCGTTTGGTCGCCGATGCGCGCGGAAAACCGCGCGGGCATCTTCGCGGGGTCCTTCACGAATACCGCGAACAATTCCGAAACGACTCGCCTTGCCTCGTCATCCATCCGCGCCACGCTCGGATGCCGATAGACCGCGTCGCGCAACAGGTTCTGATGGACATCGAGCTTCGCCTCCATGGCTGACGAAAACGCCACGGAGTCGGTGGGGCTGGTTCGTGCGGCATCGGGCGAGTCGATTCCCGCCGATTCGATCCGCCGGCGCGATTCCGCCGCCGCGTCGTCAATCAACAGGCGGTTCATTTCATCCAGCACCGGCCGGCGAATCGCGTGAGTCGGCGCGCCGGGCCACACCGCCTGCACGCGTTCGGCCGCTTCGGCCCAGAGCGGACTGGCCACGAGCTGGTCGGACGATAGGACGCTTTCGCGCAGGTCGCCGCCGTCGCCGTGCCAGGAGAGGTCAAACAGGGCGTCCTCGGTGTCGTGCAGTGCGTAGGCGATGGCATCGCCGAGGTTGGCGATCTGCCCCTCGATCGGCGGTCGAGGCCCGGATGCCAGCAGCTCGCGCGCGGCGTCATCATTCACTGGCGCCGCTTGATCGGGATGGTCGTACCGCGTGTGATGCTTGATAAGCGATTCGCGCAGTTCGTAGGAGAGATTCAATCCGCGAAAGGGCGGGTAGGGATGTTCGAGGTAATCGACGACGCGCAGGGATTGCAAGTTGTGTTCAAAGCCGCCGTGATCCGCCATGCACTGCGCCAGCGCGATTTCGCCGGCATGACCAAAGGGCGGATGGCCCAGGTCGTGCGCCAGGGCGATCGCGCCAGCCAGCCTGGCGTTCGCGCCGATGGCTCGCGCGAGCCGCTGCGATTGCGCGACGACTTCGAGCGTATGCGTGAGCCGCGTGCGGAAGTGATCGCTCAATCCGGTAACAAACACCTGCGTTTTGTGCATCAGCCGGCGAAACGCCGTACTGGAGAGGATGCGAGCGCGGTCCAATTCGAAGGGGCTGTCACCGCCGGCGAAGGGGTCGGGGTGTTGCCGTCCGCGCGAGGCGGCTTCGGCAACGGCGAATGGAGCGAGTTGTTCGGTTGCGCGAGACATGGCAGTTTACTTTTTAGCGCTGGGCAGGCCCAGTTGCCTTGCCCCCTCGCGGAGTTTCACAAGCAACCGGTCGAGCGCCTCGGGAATGACGCGGACATCGCCGAGAACGGCCATGAAGTTCGTATCGCCATTCCAGCGTGGGATCACATGGACGTGAACATGGCCCGGCAGCCCCGCGCCGGCACAGCGGCCGAAGTTGATGCCGACGTTGAATCCCTGCGGCGTGATGACGTGTCGCAGCAGCGCCTGGGCGTCGCGCGTGGTCCGGAAGAGCGCGGCGAGCAAATCATCGGACAGATCGGTCAGCTCCGCGCGGTGTTCCAGCGGCGCGATGAGCAGGTGGCCGTTGGTGTAGGGAAAGCGATTGAGCAATGCCATCGTGTCGGTTGTGCGCCAGATGACGTGATGGGTGTCGTCCGCCTCGGGCCGGGCGGCGTAGTCGCAGAGGAAGCACTCGGATGCTGCATCGCCGTCTTTTAGCGACTCGATGTACTGCATTCGCCAGGGCGCCCAGAGGTTGTCGGCGAACTCGCTCATGATCGGTAAAGAATAACGGCTTGGGACCGGCGGGTCGAAGGGGGTGTGCTCGAATGGTTGTTCGGCCGGTCACTCAATGCGTCGCGCCTTGAGTGCTTCGATTTCGTCGCGCAGCGCCTGTACTTCCGCTTTGATTTGCTGCAAGCCGCTCCGCAGGGATTCGATTTCGCTCAACGGCGACGCATGGGAGCTTGTTGTTCGAGCCATTGGCGCGGAATCGACCGCTTCCTCGACGACCGCACTCACGGCGATCGAATCCTCGCCGCACAACAAATGCCCGTGGCGAATCGCAGACTGACCCGGCTGCCGCGGCAGGACGGCCACAAACGGCGGGTCGCTTGTTTGTAATTCGGTGAGCAGTTCGTTGACGTAGTCAAGGGCCTCCAGCCGGAACATGCGCGAGGCATTGGCGCGCAGCTCGCCAGCGGTCTGCGGCCCGCGCAGAAATAATTCCGCCATGATCGCCCGCTGCGGCGTGGACCAGCCGAAGCGTTTCTCGACTTCGTGGATGAATCGGTTGACGCGCGAGTTGCGATCGGGCGGCGCTTGCGAAACGAGCTGCCATCGCGTCAGGCCGTGCAGCGCGGTGGATACATCGGCCTCGGTATAGTGCGTGATCGGATCGCGATTGTTCTTCTGATTGCAGGCCGCCGTGATGGCGTTGATCGTCATGGGGTAATACTCGGGCAGGGCGAGCGACTTCTCGATCAGCACGCCCAGCACGCGGGCTTCCTGCGGTGTGAGGGTGACAGCCATGCGAGCGGGTCTCCGTCAGCAAGTCGGTTTCCACTACGATAACCGGTCGCGCGGGCGTTGAAAAAGCGCCGTCACACGCGCGGTCCCGCTCGGATAGAATGACAGCGCGCCCGTTGAAACGGGGTCGCAGGAGACGCCGATGCAGAGCGAACCGCATCGCACCCATGACGCCATCGAGACAAATACGTTTGACGGCCTACGCTAATTGCGCGGGTTGAGCGGGCAAGCTCCCGCGGGGAGTGCTCGCGCAGGTGCTGCGCGAATTGCCGGCCACGTCGCACCCCGACCTGCTGATCGGACCCGAGCATTTTTCCGACGCGGGCGTGTACCGATTGCGCGCCGATCTCGCCATCGTGCAGACAACGGATTTCTTCCCGCCGCTGGTGGATGATCCGTACACCTTCGGTCAGATCGCGGCAGCCAACAGTCTGTCGGATTGCTACGCGATGGGCGCGACGCCGATCACGTGCCTCAACATCGTGGGGTTTCCGGATAAAGATGTTCCGCTTGAGATTCTCGACGCCATTCTTGCGGGCGGGGCGAGCAAGGTCGCGGAGGCCGGCGCGGTGATCCTCGGCGGCCATTCCGTGCGGGACGCAGAGATCAAGTACGGCTTGGCGGTGACGGGGACGGTGCATCCCGAGCAAGTGCTGACCAATCGCGGGGCACGACCGGGCGACGTGCTGATTCTGACGAAGCCGATCGGATCGGGGATCCTGGCCAGCGCGGCGAAGAATGAGAAGATTTCGCAGGACGAATTCGCCGAGGCGATCACGGTGATGACGGAATTGAACGCCGCCGCGTCGCGGGTGGCAGTGCGCGTCGGCGCGCATGCTGTGACGGACATCACGGGGTTCGGATTGATCGGGCATGCGTTTGAACTGGCCGAGGCGTCGAGCGTGACAGTTGAGCTGTCTGCGTCGCGCGTGCCGCTGATGAAGCGGGCGCGCGAGTTGGCGGAGGCGGGCGTGGTCACGCGGGCATGGAAGCAGACGCTGGAGAGCCTGGGTACGGGGTATGCGAACGAGGGGGTGGACGGTGTGCTGGAGAAAGTGCTCGCCGATGCGCAGACCTCGGGCGGATTGCTGCTGTCGATCCCTGCGCACGATGCGGAGCGTGTTTTAACTGAATTGCGAAATGAAGGCGTGGCATCGCCGGCGGCCGTCGGCGAGGTTCATCCCAAGTCGGTTACAGTTCTGAATTTGCGACCATAGCTCGGTGCGTGCGGACGAAGGGAGTGGCCCGAAAAGGCTGCACAAAGGACAACCGGCGAAGTCGTCAGCACGGAAGGCTTTAGCCGTAAGCCAATTCTGGTAAGCGACTTATGAAAATATCGGATTTTGATATTGACGGGGTTCGCCTGTTTCGATTACTTTGTTGAGTGTTCAACAAAATGGCAGGCGAGAAACGAAACACACGGAAGAAGATCGTTGAAACTGCTCGAGCACTGTTCCATGAGCGCGGCTATCACGCGACCGGCTTGGCGGAAATCCTCAAAGCGTCGGGCGTGGGCGCGGGGAGCCTGTATCACTTCTTCGCATCGAAGGAAGAACTGCTCTCGGCGGTGCTCGATTGGTACCTCGAGATGCTTTACCCCGGTGTCATGGACGGGCCGTTTGCGTCGACAACCGATCCGATCGGCCGCGTGGTGGCGGTGTTGAAGGGGTATCGCGAGATGCTTCTGATGACGGATTTCAATCTGGGCTGCCCGATCGGCAATCTCGCGCTGGAGCTGGGCGCGGGGGCGGGGCCGGTGGTTCGAGAGAAGATCGCGCAGAACTTCACGAACTGGTGCGCGGCCCTGGAGAAGTGCCTCGTGGAGGCGGGCGACCGGCTTCCTGCGGACGTGGATCGCGCGGCGCTGGCGCGATTTGCTCTCACGGTCATGGAAGGGGGCATCATGCAGGCGCGGTCGCATCGCGACATTCGGTACTATGACGCATCAGTGGCACAATTCGAGGACTATCTGAACCGGTTGCAAGCACAGGCCCGACAGGAGAAACAAGTGCGCGGCGAGGGGTAGGCGCCTCCGGCGCGCGAAGACTGGAGAATGAGATGGACAGCAGGACGTATGACACAGGAGTTGTTCGCAGGACGAAGAACGTTGCTTCCGTTGCCGCGTGGGTCGCGGCGTTGGCGATGTGGGCGCAGACCGCCCCGTCACTTGCGGGTGGCGATGATGCGCCGCAGCAGCGCGTCCTGCACAAGGAGATCGTGATCGACGCGCCGGTCAGCCGGATTTGGGAATGCTGGACGGACTCGGTCGAGATGGCCAGATTCTTCTCGCCCGATTCGAAAATCGAAATGCGCATCGGAGGAGCGTACGAGTGTTACATGGGCATGAAGGAGCCTGACGAGTCCGGCGGCCGCGGATCGGAGGGCTGCAAGCTGTTGAGCTTCATCCCCAACGAGCTGTTGGCGTTCGAGTGGAACTTTCCGCCGAAGGTGTCGGCCCTGCGCAACGCCCATGAGAAGACGTTTGTCGTGCTTCAATTCTTAACGGAGAAGGCCGGCAGAACCCGGGTGATTCTCGATCAGGTCGGATGGAAGAAGGGAAAGGACTGGGACGCCGGATATGAGTATTTCAACGCAGCCTGGGGGATGGTGCTGAAGAATCTGAAGGAACATCTTGAAGCAGAGGATGCGACCGATGACCGCCCGGATGACGTGCCGCCGCTCAAGACGTGGCAGGACGGAGCTGTGAAAGTTACGTCAGTCGAGGGGCGGGAGAAGAAACAATGCTTTGAACTCGAAATCGCTGCGCCGGTGGAAGAAGTGTGGAAAGTTCTCGCCACAACCGACGGCCTCAAGCGACTGGGCGGCCAAGATCCGCTGGTTGAATTGAAGCCGGGCGGAGCATGGGCATTCTGGCCGAAGTCGCCTAACAAGGTCCTCGCGTATGTGCCGCACGCGGTGTTATCGACGCGCGGCAGTGCGCCGCCGAAATTCCCGACGGTGCAGAAAGAAGGCACGTGGGGAGCGTTTTATTTTGAGCCGGTGGGAGACTCGAAAACGAAGTTGCGACTCACGGTCGTCGGCTGGCGAGCCGGTGAGAAGGAATGGGACGACGCGTATGAGTACTTTCTGAAGAACAATCCCGTATTCCTGAAGATGGTCGCGAAGGCGTTGGGCGATGCCGGACCAGCAGGCGATTCCGCTAGCGCGCAGCAGTCGAGCGCGCCTCGCGCCGACGTGACCGCGGCAGGCGATGAGAAAGCGGGCAACATCCTCCGTCATTCGGCGATCATCGATGCGCCGGTGGAAGAAGTCTGGAAGGCCTTCACGACCAAGGAGGGCATGGAGTCGTGGATGGTCGCGCACGCGGAGATTGACTTGCGCGTCGGCGGCAGGATGCGCACGCACTACAGCCCGGACGGTGTGATCGGCGACGAGAACACCATTGAGAACATCATCTTGAGTTACGAACCGAACCGGATGCTTTCGATCAAGGTCGGCAAGCCGCCGGCCAATTTTCCCTTCAAGGCGGCCGTAAAGCACATGTGGACGGTCGTTCATTTCGAGCCGGTTGATGGCGACCGGACGCGCGTGACGGTTTGCGGCATGGGTTACGGCGACGATGAAGACTCCCGGAAGCTGCGAGCGTTTTTTGACAAAGGCAACGACTGGACCGTCAAACAGTTGCAGGCGAAGTTTGCGAAGTCCCGCAAGGCGGGCGGGGCGGGCAATCCGCGGCCGGAACCGGAGGAAGGCGATCCGGATTCGAATGCCGCGACCGATGTCGGCGCGAGTCTCGACCCGCAGTTCGAGTCCTATCTGGCCCATGTCGCGGCGGCATCGGTTCGGCGGTGGCTGGATGCCGCGCCGCGCGATCGCGAGGTGTACGGATTGAGTTTTTCACGCGATGGCCAACGGCTGGCCTCGGCGTCGTATGACCAGACGGTGCGATTGTGGGATGTCGCAACGGGGGTGCAGGCCGCGATGCTCATCCGCTCGCCCGAGTCGGCTTACGACGTGGATTTCTGTCCGGATGGGACGCGACTGTGTGCGTCATTCGTGGATGGGACCGTACGTATTCTCGACAGCATTTCGCTGGCGAAGCGCGTGCAGGAGCGCGTGACCTTATCGTCGCGTCGGAATTCTCCCGGCGCGAATTGAACGCAGTTGTTGGATGCACACTTACCGGAAAGGCAGGATTCAACCATGAACGCCCGAAACAAGTCCATGGTCCCCATGACCGCCGTCGGCACGATGGCTCAGATTGCGATGGTCGTCGCGGGGCATTATAGCGAGTTCATTAAGAACAATGTCTTCGCCATCGGCGGGATGCTGATCTCGCTCGCGGTCGCGGCGGTGTGGGCTGCGAAGGGCGCGGCATCGAAAGGAAACGCCTTCGGCGGTGGTGCGCTGGTCGGCGGACTCTGCGCGATCCTCGGCATCGCCGTGTCCGTCATCTTGGGTGATACCGACGCAGCCGTACTCGGTTTCGGCACGGCCGGTTCCGCCGTGGCGGGCGGCATCGGCGGAATCGCCACGTTCGCGCTAGGCGGCCGCAAGGTCGCGACCGCGGGTTGACCAATCGTCACGGCCCGGCGACGTACGCGGTCTTGAAACCCTCGACATCCAGGCCGTTTACTTCGCCGTCGCCGTTCAGGTCCGGCCCGCTGCACTGTGACGTTGAGACGGGGTTGTTCAGCATGGCGTCGACAAAAAGGTTGACGTCTTCGTCATCCACGCGCAGGTCGTTGTTCATGTCGCCGGCCTTGCCGAAGCACCAGATGAAGAGGCCGCGCTCGATGTCGCTGCCGAGGACGATCCCGCTGGGCAGGAAGGGGTAATTGTCCCACAAGCCGTTGAAGCCCGCGTTGTCGTTTGCGTCGTAGGTGTCGAAGAAGGCGACATGGATCGGCGCGGTCGGGTTGATCGCGTCGAAGATGCGCAGGCCGCTGCGATAATTCGACTCAAAGATGTAGCGCCCCTTCACGTAGAGATTGTGATCGACTGCCGGCAGACCGCTGGAGAAGGAGCCGACCTGTACCGGTGCCGAGAGATTGCTGATGCTGATGATGCGCGTGGCGGGGTTGCCGTCGGTTTCATCGTTCAGATAAAGATACTGTTTGTCCTCCGAGACCCAGCCCTGGTGGGAGAACGACGGCCCGTTGTATTGATAATTCGCGGTCAGGGTGATGATGTTCTGCTTGTCGGTGACGTCGAGAATCGTCAGGCCGGCCGCTCCGCCGCTGGAGCTGTTCTCGGTGAACCCGAAGACGATCTCCTTGCCGGCGTAAGGGCCGCTGGTGTACGTCACGGCCTGGCATTCGTGGAAGTATCGACCGGAAACGGCCGTCGTGACGAACGCGGGCGCAGCGGGGTTGGCGAGGCTGTAGATGCGAAGACCGAGGGTGCTGCCGCCGCCGCAGCGATAGGCGTATCCGCTGGCCTGATTGATTTCGAGCGTGTGCGTGCGCGAGGAGCCGGGCGTGTTGACGCGCGTGACGAATGTCACTATACCGTCATCAATCTGCGACAAATCGTACACTTCCAGCCCGGTGTTGGTCGCCTCGCTGACGACGTAGGCGTATTGGTCGTACACCTTGATGTCGCGCCACGAACTGGCGGCGCACGATGCGCAGTCCGGCACGACGGTGACGATTTGCGCGTTGGCCGGATCGGTCACCTCGACAAAGCCCGTGCCGCCCGACAGGCCGATGATGGCGTACTCTCGGCCGGACTTGGACACGTATCCTTCGCACGTGTTCGCCGAGGTGAAGGCCGCGTCGAAGGTCGTCACCGGAAACCAGCTCAAAAGTTGCACGTTTAGCGAGTCGAATCCCTGAAGCTGCGGCTTGCTGCCGCCCGCGGTCCAGGCCGGGCCTTCGTAGACCGGCTCTTCGGTGCCCGTGCCGCAGCCGCAGAAGTACAGACAGCCGCAAGAGGAACCGCATCCGCATCCGCCGCGCGGACAGCCGCCGTCGCCGCCGGCGAGCGCGACGGACGGTGTCAAATAACTACAAAAAGATAAATAAAGCACGGCCGCCAGCCATGCAACGACGATTCGACCTTGCCTTGAACGCACTCCACGTTCCTCCAGTTGAGTTTCCACCGGGGATGACCACCCACGGAGTGATTATACCAGATCGCCGCGCCGAGATCGTGCGCAAAACTCCGCGATTTAGCTACCCGGAAGGGATAATCACGATCGCCTTCGACGGCGTCGTCGGGCAATACTGCTCACAAATTCCGCAGCCGATGCATCCGCGGCCGTGATTCCCTGCGGCGTCGGGGTCGATGACCTCGACGCGGCCGGACTTGTCGAGTCGAATGGCGGTGGCACCGAGCGGGCACTTGTAGAGGCACTCAACGCAGGGTTGGCCGCTGGTGCGGACGCACACGGCGTGATCGACGCGTGCGAGGCCCATGCGAATGGCAAAGCGATCCACCAGCTTCAGCGCGCCGCTGGGGCAGACCTTCATGCAGGCCAGTTCGTCGCAGACAACGCAGGCTTGGCGCACCGGTGTCACGATCGGCGTGCCGCGCACACGGTCGTCGATGCTGACCGAGAGCGTGATCGCGTCGGCCGGGCAGCTCTCGGCGCAGCGGCCGCATCGATGACAGGTGTCGAGAAACTCAATTTCGGGCAGCGCGCCGGGCGGACGAAGCAGGACCGGAGCGATGAAGGACTCCGGCAGGCGTTTTTCGATGGCGTCGGCCAGCGGGCGCATCAGGCGGCGGAGGCTCTCGGCGAAAAATCCGCGGCGATCCTGCGGCGGGAGGTTGTCGAGCGGTTCGGGCATTTTGTTATTGTACGCGCCGGCATGCGTTCCCGTGCAAATGCGTTCTGACGACTTGTTCCGCGCTTGGTTTTCTTCATTCGCATCCGCTAGATTACCTTGCAAACCAACGTCAATGGAGCATCGTCATGGCCCAGCCGGCCGACGCCGAGACCATCGCCACCGCCGAGAACGTCTTTCGCGAGTTCCTGCGAGATCGCGGCCTGAAATACACCGACGAGCGGCAGGACATCCTCCGTGCCGTCATGCAAAACGACGAGCACTTCGAGGCCGAGCAATTGTTGCTCGACATGCGCCAGAAAGATTCCCGCGTCGGCAAGGCGACGGTCTATCGAACGCTCAAGCTGCTCGTCGCCTGCGGAATCGTGAAAGAGGTGCATTTCTCAAATAAGCAGGTTCACTACGAACACACCTACGGCCAGGATCCGCACGACCACATGGTCTGTCGGCGGTGCGGGCGCATTATCGAGTTCGGCGCGGCCGACGTGGTGCGGCTCCGCGCAGCGCTGGCGGCGCAGCATCGTTTTCACGCGCTGGCGCATCGCTTTCAAATCACGGGGCTGTGTGAGGCGTGTGTGAAAAGCTGCCCGATCGGCCTGCGAGCACAGACGATCGTCGGCCCGCGCGGCTCGGCCAAACCGCAGCGGACTAACACAAAGCGGCGTAAGTGAGGATCGTCAGAATGATGATCTTCGCCCGCCGGCGAACAAATGCAGTGACGAGATCCGCCACGACGACGACCATCCTTCATCCCCCCGCTCGCCGCGCCGCCGGTTATGGGCGGATTGCGCCGGCCTCACTCAAGAGGGGGATAGTGCAAAGGGCGGAGTGCCATGACGTTGCCGATGGGCCGCGGCGCGGGCCGACCGCGCAAGTGGCGTCGCAGCAGCGAATTGTGAAGTGGCAGATGGGTTGCGGAAGTTGATCGGCCTTGGCGCGGTTACGCAGGGGTGTTGCGTTCATTCAACGCGAATGTTGGACGGTTGCAACGACCGAATATGTCGTGTCGACAAAGGTCAACGAGCGCGATCAATTCGATTCGCGGACGCACAGGCAGCTCGCGCCGATCTTCGTGTCGGCCCGTGCCCATGCCTTCGCCAGTCGCGCCTCGATCCTGGATGCTTCGTCCGTTGCTCCGCGGGAACGAAGACATTTGCCGAGACCGAACAGCGACCAGCCGTTTTCCGGCCAGTGCTCCAGATCCTCGCGATAAACCTTCTCCGCTTCGTCGTGGCGCCCGGCGCTCACCAGCACCGCGCCAAGCGTATGCCGCACCGGCTGAATCCAATCCGGCGGCTCGGTGTAGAGCAGCGTATCTTCAATCGTCACCGCCTCGCGCAACTCGCGAACGGCCGCATCGATTTCGCCGCGCGCGAAGGCGATCTCGCCGGCCAGCACGTGATCGGCGATCTTCATGATCGTTACGCCTTTGTTCGCGCCCATCAGCGCATCGGGCGGCACGCGCTTCGCCGCGGCGCGAAAGGCGGACTGCTCGACGGCGGCCGGGCCAAGCTGATGTTTGGCCGCATAGGCCACGCCGCGCGAGAAGTGCCACATCGCCTTGCTGATCGGCAGCCCGGCTGGCGGCGGCGGCTCGCGGAGAATGTCATCCCACAGGCCGAACCGTTTGAGCGCGTCGATCGCCGCGCCCATGTACGGATCGGCGAACTGCGGCATGTCGCGAATGAAGCCCGGCGGAATCCTGGCCAGCATCTCGCGGGCCGCGCTGACGGCTCGCTCACGCCGACCTTCCATCATGCACGCGAACATCAGGAAATGCGCGTTGTGTGCCATGTAACCGGCATACAGTCCCTGCGTCGGCATGATCGCGCGATAGGTCGTGTCCGCCACGATCGCCCGCTCGTTCTGATCCGCCGCCTTCGTCCAGTTGCCGACCTGCACGTCAATGTGTGACGGCATGTGCTGCAAGTGACCTGATTGCGGCACCCGGTCGCGAAGCCGATCCGCCGCGGCGACGGCCTTTTCCGGCGTCGGCGACCCCTCCAGCGCGTGGATGTACAAATGCAGCGCCCCGGGGTGATTCGGCGAAATCGCCAGCACCGCGTCGAGCACCTCAATGATCTCCGTCACGCGGCCTTTCGGCGAGCCGTCCTTGTTCCAAAGATCCCACGGCTGCAAATCCATCAACGCTTCGGCGTACAGCGAGCCGACATCGACGTCGTTCGGATACGCCTGCCAGACTCTCTGCATGGCCGCGGCGTAGGCTTCGTCGAGCGGCTTGCGGTCGGCCGGTTGCGGATCGGCGTAGCGCGTGGCGACCGCGTCGATCAGCGCGCGCTCGACGAGGCTGGCCTTGTCGCGCAGCGCCTGGGCGCGCTTCACCGCTTCGACGGCGGTTTTCTCGCGCTGCGGCGTGACGATCATGTTGTTGATGTGCGGGCCGTTGCAGAGCGCGACGCCCCAGTGCGCCATGGCGCAGTCCGGGTCGAGGCGAGCGGCCGTTTTGAACGAGCGAATCGCTTCGTCGTGGTTGAAGGCGTAGGCCCAGGTGAGGCCCTGGTTGAAGTATCGCTGCGCGCTGGGCGAGGTCGTCGTGACGGGTCGCTCGTGATCACCCATTCCGTCGAACAGCACGGCGATGTCTTCGCGCGGCGGCTGCGCGGCGGGCTGGATGCAGCCGGGGAGGAGGGTGAACAAGGTTAACGTCGCGACCAATATGACGCGGGTCATGACAATTTCTCCTTCGAATCGAATGCGCCCGCGTCATTGTATCCCTCATGCGATGCGTGCGAAACCAGTCCGCGGTTCGCGTGTAGCCGAATCCTTCGGATCACCGATATACTGCCGCGTTTCAGCGCCGCGACCATCCGGAAGCGCCGAGGAACGAAACCTCGTGAGGCGAGAAGCGGTCGAGTCACGCAGCCCAGGGAATTGCAATGCCCAAAGACACAGCCAAAATGGAAAAGATCGTCGCCCTCTGCAAGCGGCGCGGGTTTATTTTTCAATCCTCCGAAATCTACGGCGGCATCAACGGCTTCTGGGATTACGGCCCCCTTGGCGTCGAGTTGAAACGAAACATCAAGGACGCCTGGTGGAACGACATGGTCCAGCACCCACCCGTCGGCCCCGACGGCCGCGAGATCAGCATGGTCGGCGTCGACTGCTCGATCATCATGAACCCGAAGGTGTGGGAAGCCAGCGGCCACGCGACGGGGTTCGCGGATCCGATGATTGATTGCAAGACCGAAGGGTGCAAGGGGCGTTTTCGGGCCGATCAAATCAGCGAATCGCAATGCCCGCTCAAACCAAGCAAATGTCCGGGAAAGCACGACAAGTGCCAACTGACTGAGGCTCGTCAATTCAATCTGATGTTTGAATCTCATGCCGGCGCGATCAAAGACGACGCCAACAAAGTCTGGCTTCGCCCCGAGACCGCCCAGGGCATCTTCGCCAACTTCAAGAACGTCTGCGATTCCACGCGCGTGAAGATTCCCTTCGGCATCGCCCAGGTCGGCAAGGCCTTTCGAAACGAGATCAACCCGCGGAATTATACCTTTCGCAGCCGCGAGTTCGAACAAATGGAGATCGAATTCTTCTGCCACGAAAAGGACGCGATGAAATGGTGGGAGTGGTGGCGCGACGTGCGGATCAACTGGTACAAGTCGCTGGGTCTCGCCGGCGAGAATCTCAAACCGCGCAACCAGGACGAAAAAGAACTGGCTCACTACAGCAAGGCCTGCACCGATATTGAGTATTACTTCCCCTTCGCCGACGAGCCGCAGGAGCTGGAGGGCGTCGCCCATCGCGGCTGCTTCGACCTCACGCAGCACCAGACCCACAGCGGCAAGGACATGACCTACTTCGACGACGAGACCAAGGAGCGCTTCACGCCGACGGTGATCGAGCCGTCCGCCGGAGCCGACCGCAGCACGCTCGCGTTCATCTGCGAGGCGTACACGGTGGACGAATCGCGCCCCTCGCCGGAACTGATGAAGTTTCATCCGCGCCTGGCGCCGATCAAGGCGGCGGTCTTTCCGCTGGTGAACAAGGACGGTCTGCCGGAGATCGCCGAGCCGCTGTTCCGTGAGATTCGCAAGCGCTGGCCGGCGCAGTACGACTCGAAGCAGAGCATCGGCAAGCGCTACGCACGGATGGACGAAGCCGGCACGCCGTATTGCTTCACCGTCGACGGCCAGACCAAGGAAGACGGCACGGTGACGGTGCGCGATCGGGATACGGGCAGGCAGGAGCGGATCGACAAATCGCGCGTGGTAGAGTTTCTGGCGGATCAGCTTACCGGGGCATCCAAGTGAAACACCGCAACGGTGTTCGTATCAGGGTGGTCGTCGCGCGGACGGGTCGCCCGGCGGCACATCACCGCAATCCCTCCGGAGCCGAAGCAGGGATCGGCTCTGGCCACGTCCCCCCGGCGGTTTCGACCGGCATTGATTCCGGGGCTTGTCACGAAGTTTCTTCCGCTTGAGTTCGACCACTGTCTTCAGATAACATGAGAGCGTCGTTCGGGCATCGTGATCCTGGATGGTCCATCTTCGCGTCGCCCGATGGTCTCTGCTATTCCGCGGAGGAGTGCCATGCGACGCGGACGCATCCTGTCTATCCGTCTGTCCATCGTTGTTTACCTGACCCTTCCCCTTCTGATGACAGCCGCCGCCCGCGCGGCGAGCGGTCCGGCCGAATCCGGGCCATTTGATGACCGCGTGCCCGACGGGCTAAGCGCCTCCGACTGGTCGAGCATCCGCGCGGTGTATGAGGCCAATCGCCATGCGGCCTTCCCGATCGCGGGTGGCTGGCAGGCCCGCAACCCCGGCCAGCAGTGGATCACGCGCTCGACGGCCGCGGCTTTCTCACCGCGCCTGATTCCGGTGAGTGGTCGTGGGGGCTGGAGCTGGTGAGCTACGGCCGGGCGAATGATCCGAGCCGCGCGTGAGCAAGCGGGTTCGATTCGTGAACCCGCGTTCCCGTCGCGCGAACATGAAGAGGCCGCTTGCATAGGGTCGCGGTACGGACCGCCGGCCTGCGTCGAGGCCGCTGGCGGGCGCGTGTCGTATCAGTGGGACGACGCGGCGACCGAGTGGTACGTGAATGACCGGCGCGGTCTGGAGCACGGCTACACGGTGCACCGGCGGCCGGAGGTATCTCGAGTCGAGGCGTCCGCGCGCATGGCTGCGCGCGCGGGCTGAAGCCCGCGGCTCTTTGGAGGAGCCATTGACATTCACCTTGGCGGTGCGTGGCGACCTGCGTCCGCGGGTGAGCGGGGACGGTCGGAATGTGACGTTTGTCGATCAATCCGGCGCGGCGGTGGTGACCTACGTGGGGCTGACGGTCTTCGATGCCGCCGGCAGGATCGTCCCTGCGTGGTTCGAGGCAGCCGGCGATGAGATGTCGGTTGATTCGAACCCGCTTGCTCACGCGCGCGGCTCGGTTGATCGACATGGGCTTCGGCTGATCGTTGATGATGCAAACGCGGTCTATCCGCTGACCATCGACCCGATCGCCCAGCAGGCGTATCTGAAGGCCTCCAACACCGGGGCGGACGACCAGTTCGGCCAGTCGGTGGCGGTCAGCGGCGACGCGGTGGTGGTCGGGGCGTACCGGGAGGACAGCAGCGCTACGGGCGTGAACGGCAACGGAGCCGACAACGGCGCCGGCGACTCCGGCGCGGCCTACGTCTTCGTCCGCAGCGGCGGGGTCTGGAGCCAGCAGGCCTATCTGAAGGCCTCCAACACCGGGGCGAACGACCAGTTCGGCTACTCGGTGGCCGTCAGCGGCGACACGGTGGTGGTCGGGGCGTTCCGGGAGGACAGCAGCGCCACCGGCGTGAACGGCAACCAGGCCGACAACAGCGCCAGCAACTCCGGCGCGGCCTACGTCTTCGTCCGCGACGGCAACGGCGTCTGGAGCCAGCAGGCCTATCTGAAGGCCTCCAATACCGGGGCGAACGACTGGTTCGGCCTCTCGGTGGCCGTCGACGGCGACACGGTGGTAGTCGGGGCGCTATTCGAGGCCAGCAGCGCAACCGGCGTGAACGGCAACGGAGCCGACAACAGCGCCACCGCTGCCGGCGCGGCCTACGTCTTCGTCCGCGACGGCAACGGCGTCTGGAGCCAGCAGGCCTATCTGAAGGCCTCCAACACCGGGGGTGACGGGTTCGGCAACTCGGTGGCTGTCAGCGGCGGCACCGTGGTGGTCGGGGCGCCTTTCGAGGACAGCAGCGCCACCGGCGTGAACGGCAACGGAGCCGACAACAGCGCGATCGACTCCGGCGCGGCCTACGTCTTCGTCCGCGACGGCAACGGCGTCTGGAGCCAGCAGGCCTATCTGAAGGCCTCCAACACCGGGGCGAACGACCAGTTCGGCTGGTCGGTGGCGGTCAGCGGCGACAACGTGGTAGTCGGGGCACCGGGCGAGGACAGCAGCGCTACGGGCGTGAACGGCAACGGAGCCGACAACAGCGCCGCGGATTCCGGCGCGGCCTACGTCTTCGTGCGCGACGGCAACGGCGTCTGGAGCCAGCAGGCGTATCTGAAGGCCTCCAACACCGAAGTGGGCGACGGGTTCGGGTTCTCGGTGGCGGTCAGCGGCGGCACCGTGGTGGTCGGGGCACAGGGCGACGACAGCAGCGCTACGGGCGTGAACGGCAACGGAGCCGACAACAGCGCCGCCGACTCCGGCGCGGCCTACGTCTTCGTGCGCGACGGCAACGGCGTCTGGAGCCAGCAGGCCTATCTGAAGGCCTCCAACACTGGGGCGAGCGACAGGTTCGGCTGGTCCGTGGCCGTCAGCGGGGACACGGTGGTGGTCGGGGCGCGGCTCGAGGACAGCAGCGCCACGGGCGTGAACGGCAGCGAGGTCGACAACAGCGCCGCGGATTCGGGGGCGGCCTACGTCTTCACCGGCTTGGGGCCGGACAGCGACGGCGACGGCACGCCCGACTTGCTCGACGACTGCCCGAATGATCCTGCCAAGATTGCCCCGGGCCAGTGCGGCTGCGGCAATCCCGATACCGACAGCGACGGCGATGGCACGGCGGATTGCGACGACCTCTGTCCGAACGATCCCGACAAGACCAACCCCGGTGCCTGTGGTTGCGGCATTCCTGACACCGACGCCAACAACGACGGTGTCCCCGACTGCTTCAGCATCGATCTCTGTCCGAACGATCCCGACAAGATCGCGCCGGGCACTTGCGGCTGCGGTACGCCCGACACCGACACGGACGGCGATGGCACGCCGGATTGTCTGGACGATGATGACGGCAACACCAACGGGAACGAGAATCAGAACAACAACGGCAATTCGAACTGCAACGACAACGAGCCGGCACTCGCTTCCAGTCCAGAGGCCTGTGGCGTGACCTGCGGCCCGGGAATGGGCACGATGATGCCGCTCGTGGGCTTGTTTCTGGTCGGCATGCGTCGTCGTCGGCGCGCTCGTCCATTACCGCGATGATACGCTGATCGCCTGTCCCGCTCTGTTACGCCCTGCTCGGCCTGACTGCTGATAGTCTGGTGAATTGACACGCCGCCAGAGGAGAACCACCTGGGGCGGCGTGCTCTTTTTGAGCGAGGGCTGTCCAATCGTATAATGAAGGCTGACTCGCAAACAGAGGTGCCACCTGAAGGAACGAAAAAGAATCGATCTGGGCGTCGTCGCGGAACGGGCCGTGCTTGTCGGCCTGATCCTTCCGGGCGACGCGCCGCGCGGAACGCGTTACGACCCGTTGGCCGAGCTTGCCTCTCTGGCAGAAGCGGCCGGGGCACAGGTCGTCGGCCGGACGATTCAGAAGCGCGGCCGAATCGACCCGGCGACGTACATCGGCAGCGGCAAGGTAGAAGAATTGGCGGCCTACGCCGATGAGAAGGGCGCGGACGTCATTATCTTTGACAATGAGCTGACGCCGTCGCAGATTCGCGAATTGGACAAGGCTTGCAAGCGGCGGGTGATCGATCGCACCGAGTTGATTCTCGACATCTTCGCCAGCCGGGCGCGCACCGCCACGGCCCGGTTGCAGGTGGAACTGGCGCAGCTCGAGTACACGTCTCCGCGTCTGCGTGGCATGTGGACGCACCTGGAACGCATCGCCGGCGCGGGCGGCGGCACGACGGCCGGGGCGGTCGGGGCGATCGGCACGCGCGGGCCTGGCGAGCGCCAGATCGAGATCGACCGGCGCATCGTACAGAAACGCGTCACGTTTCTGCGCAACCAGCTGGCCCACATAGACCAGCGCCGGGTGCGCGAGGTCAGGGCTCGCGGGGATTATTTCACTGTCAGCCTCGTCGGCTACACCAATGCGGGCAAAAGCACGCTGATGAACGCCCTCACCGGCGCCGAGACGTATGTTGCTGACAAACTTTTCGCCACGCTCGATACGCGCACGCGGCGATGGAACCTCGGCGGCGGGCAACTCGCGCTTCTTTCGGACACGGTCGGTTTTGTTCGCGATCTGCCTCACCAGCTCGTCGCGTCCTTCCGCGCGACGCTCGAAGAGACGATCCACTCCGATCTCCTGCTCCACGTCGTCGACGCGTCGGCCCATGACGCAATCCAGCAATACGAGGCGGTTCGATCGGTCCTTGGCGAGCTGGAATGTGACACGATTCCGGCGATCATCGTGTTGAACAAGATCGACGCCCTGGATGATGCCGGTGAACTGGCACTTTTGCGAGCGCAACTGCCTGATGCCGCGGAGATTTCGGCTCGATCCGGTGCGGGACTGCCCGAGTTGTCTGGCCGCGTCCTGGCCGTGATGCGAGACCGATTCGTTCGATTGTGGCTCGAAAGCAGCAGCGCCAACGGTCGGCTCATCTCTTACCTAAGCCAGCACGGCCACGTTCTCGGACGCGAGTACGTCGACGGCCGCGTCCGCCTGGACGTCCGATTGCCGCGCGGGGAGGTGGCTCGCGTTGTCAAAATGGGGGCGTCAGTGGTTGATTCTTCCTCGGCCGGCCCCGCTGGAACCGATTCGGCGGTCGACGCCTAATCTGCTGCGAGTAACGTGGCATCATTCTGAAAACGATTCGTTATTTCCGGTACCACGCACGCCTTAAACATGGAGTCTCCATCCAGATCGACCGATCTGGAAGCGTATTGGCGCGCGACCCGTCGGGCGGGCGGCCCGGTGGGGCCGGCACTCGCGGCTGGCGGATGGAGACTCGTCATGATGAAGCAGACTATTCGACTGGACGCCCAGGCCAGTCAGCATGCACTGGAGCAAGCCGTTCTCTATCACGCCCAGGCGGTGATCAACGTCCCCGAGCGGTCTGATGTCACGGTGAATGGCTTTTTGCTGACTGCGGATGCGTCAACGGTGCTGATGGAAATCACCGGCAAGCCGGCGATCAAGTCGGCGGAGCTGATCGGCAAGTCAATCCACGTCGAGCTGTTCAGCGACCAGCGCTATCACTTCACGACGACGGTGCAATCGGCCCCGATCTGGGGGGCGAGCCAGGCGCTGGCACTCGTGCGGCCGGCGGAATTGACCGTGATCGACCGGCGGCGCTTCTGGCGCGCGAAGCTGGCGCCATCGGCGCGGGTGGCCTTGGAGTGGACGCACTGCGGATCACGCGAGCGGCACAGCGCGGCGCTGTTGAACATTTCGGTGGATGGATTGGCCTGTCGCGTGGACAAACTGGCGGCGTCCGCGATCGAAGTTCAAGGCGCTGTGAAGGCTCGCTTTCGAATGCGAGACAGCACACGGGAATTCGAACTCGACTCCATTGTGATGAACAAAACGCCCGCCAGTGACGGGGGATTCATCCTCGGTCTGCAATTCGCGCGGGTGTTCGACTCCGTGGCTCAACTGGCGGATTTGCGAAAAATCCTCAACCCGGGGCCAGCGGTCCGGGCTTCAAGCGAGGCAGAGGCACTGACATGAATCACGCTCCGCAAACAATCCCGGACGCCGCGCAAACCGGTCCTTCGGATGGCTCTCCGATCGAGTCGGTTCTGGTCTGGGCTGCGTCGAAGCGCGTTCCGGTCACGGTCTCGCTCGAGCAGGACGGCTGCTGGCAGAATATCCGGACGCATCTGGTGGAGTTTGATGCGAACGAAAAGCTGCTGAAGCTCGAACTGACGCCGGCGACCGGCGACGGCCGCGACGCGATCGTGGTGGCCCCCCCGGGTTTGCAGGTCTCGGCCGGCCAGCTCGTGGGCATGACGTTCCGCCGCGGCCATAAGAAGTGCGTGTTTGTGACACGTGTCGTCGTGCTTCAGGAGACCGAGGGAAGTGAGGATGGCCGCGCGGCGAAGATGCTCGTGCTCCGAGCGCCGCGGGATGTGAAGGAACTGCAACGCCGTTCGTATCAGCGCATCACGCTGCCGCCGGATCAGTTCGTGGCGGTGCGATTGTGGCAGGGCGGGTTGCCGTCGAAAGAGCATTCGGTGGGGCCGAGCTGCTCCGGTCGCGTGGGGAACATTTCGCTCGGCGGAATCCTGATTGATATTCGCAAGGAACACAACCCGCGTTTGACGGTCGGTGAGAACGTCGGGGTCGAAATCACGCCAAGGCCCGGTAGCGCCCCGTTGCTGATCGAAGGGCAATATCGACATTGCGTGATCACCGGCGACGACCGGCTGGGTCTCGGCGTTCAGTTTCTCGGGCTGGAGCGGGAGCGGCCCGGCTGCTCGACGCTCGCGGACGTCAACGCGTTTATAGGAGACATTCGTCGGTTTGCGACGCGGGGCAACTGGTTCGCCTGATCCGCGCGGCGCGCAAAACGTCGGCGCGCAAAAAAAGAGGATCCGAGCTCGCCGTTACTCGGATCCTCCAAGCCAGGCTGTCCCGCCTAACAGCGGAAGACCCACAGCCTCGCGATATATATCGGCACCGGATTCGTCGAATTCCATGCAAGCTTTCAGTGCGTCTGCATCGCGCAACATTTGCGTCGGCGCGAGCAATCGCTGCGCCGAACGAGCGCAGTTATCGCTCCCGCCTCGTCACTCAAGTTGCGCAGAGTTGCGTTGTTCAAGGTTCGTGCCGGGTGGCTGCAACGCCGTTGACTTGCGATGGACAGAAATATGAACCGCGGTTCGAGCTGCTCGCGCCGGCCGTTGTAACGTGTTCATTTTCATGGGGTTATCGGCAACCAGGCACGCGCCAGGCGTCTTTGGCCTGGACGAATTGCTGCAAATACAATCTCTCCGGGCGATCCGATCGGGATCGGGGAGGCAAACCTTGAATCGAACCAACCAGTGCCGAGCGTTGTACGTGCTCGCGGCAAGTGTCATATTGGCCGCACCATTCGGCTGCGATCCCGCGACGCGCGAGGACGCGAAAAAGAAGGCCGACGCCGCGCGGGCCGCGGCGACGCAGAAGGCCGAGGCGGCGCGCATCGCTGCCACGCAGGCGGCACACGATGCGGCCCGGCGCGTGGAGCCGCTGATCGAGACCGGCCGCGAGAAGATGCAGGAAGCCGCGCAGTCGGTTCGCGATGAAGCAGCCGAGCTGCGCGACGAGGCCCGGCCCTATGTTGAGCAAGCGAAAGTCGCGGCGACCCAGGCCGCCGAGCGTGTCCGGACGGCCACCACGCAGGCGGCGGAGAAGGTCAAGGCGGCCGCCACGCAAGCCATTGAAAAGGTCAAAACCGCGACGACGCAGGCGGTCGAGCGCGTGACGGGCTCATCGGGCAATTAGTTCGCTTCAATCCAGCGTTCGCAGAATGGCCCGCACCGGGCTGGCGTCGAATCCCATCAGCGGCAGAGGCAGCGCGATCAGTTCATAATCGCCCTCCGGGACCGCATGCAGGTCCAGTCCTTCCAGAATCGCCATGTCGTTTCGATGGAACGCCTGGTGCGCGGGAAGGTCTTTCGATTCAAACAGATCGACGCTCGGAGTGTCGATGCCGATCGTGATGACGCCGCGCGCGGCCAGCGCGTCGACGAGATCGGGGTCCAGCCCGGCAAAATCCTCACAGAAGTGAATCGGATCCGGCGAGGTGCCGGTCGCGATCAGCACGCGCGGTGGCAACGGCCGACGATCACCGGCACCGGATTCATCCGTCGGATCAAGTTGCGAGGCGATGTCAGCCAGTTCCACGCGTGAACGCTTCGCCGCCAGCGTTCGCACGACCCGGCAAGGCCCCAGATAAAATCCGAGAGAACGCGACGCGATGTCCGATCCATTGACGGCGTAATGGTTGGGGCCGTCGGCGTGTGCGCCCAGATGCACCGTGGCGTGCAGTGTGGAGAGCGTCACGCTGTCGCCCCGCGCCAAGTCCAGCAGCACTTCTCGCCGCGGCGGCGTATCGCCCGGCCAGACAGCCAATTGAGCCGAGATCGGCGGCGTGAGGTCGTAGAGCATGAGGGTTCCTACAAGCTGTTTCAAAACCCCCTCTCCCGTTCAGGGAGAGGGTCGGGGTGAGGGTGAATCCTTTCGGTTGAACTACTTTTTCCCCGCACCCGACCTCTCCCCCTAGGGGGAGAGGATTTTTGAAACCAGTCTAATCACCGGCCGGCCTTGTCGCCGGGGCATGCCCATCCGAGGGTGACGCCATCGCGGCATCGAGCTGCGCGAGATTGCGTACGGCAGCGGGATAATCCGGTTTCAGCTCGATCGCGCGTTGAATCGCCGTGCGTGCCTCGTGCAGTCGTCCAAGATTCGCCAGCGCCATGCCCAGGCCGTTGTACGCCGCGGCGAATTGCGGATCAAGTTGTATCGCTTTTTCGTATGCTCTGCGGGCGGCCTCGTACTCGTGGAGCAGCATGTAGATGCCCGCGAGGTTCATGGCGGGGCCGGGCAGATCGGGCCGCGCCGCCGCGGCGGCCAGAAACGCTTCCACCGCCTTGTCCAGCCGACCGCTGTCCTTGTAAGCAAGGCCGAGATTCAAGTGAGCAATATGCATGGCGGGTTCAAGTTCGATGGCCCGTCGGTAACTTTCAATGGCGCGATCATAACGCTTCAACGCGTATTCTGTATTGCCGCGATTGTAGAAACGCATCGCCGCTTCGTTCCATGCGGCGCGGCCGGTCCGTTCCACGACGTGCATCAGGAGGAACTCCACCGGGGCGTGGTCGTCGGTCAGGACGGTCGTGAGCGGAGCCTTCATGACCGCCTCGATCTGCTCACGGGTCAACTGCTGTTGCGCGATGGCACGATGGCGCGGGTCCGCCTCCAGATCCCCAAGCTTCAGATCACGCTGCGAGGCCACAACGATGAACGTGTAGCGCTCGCCGGGCTGAAAGGCCTCGCTCTCGTACCCGGCGTAGAAACACGTCACATGGGAGAACGAGTTCTTCATCGTGCGCAGCGTGGACCCAAGAAACCCGCCGACCTCGTAAATATCAATCAACGTCATGAGGAAGACGCCTTCGTCCCCCAGCAGCTTCGCCACCGAGGACTGGAACTCCGCGGTCGTCAGGTGGAACGGCACGTTGAAATCGTTGACTGCATCGAGAAACACAAAATCAAATGGCGCGAGCGCCTCGCCAGCCGTTTGCCGTCGAACCAGATCCGCCACGTGCTGACGGGCATCAAGATGGACGATCGTCAACCCGGGTTGCGGCGACAGGTCGAATGCCGCCATCGCCGCACGAGTGACAACCGGGTCGATCTCCACGACTTCGACGGTGCTCCGCGGCCGCACGCGGAGAATGTGCCGGGGATGCGTGTAGCCGCCGCCGCCCAGGACGAGCGCGCGAATCGCGTCGCGCCCGGCGGCGACGTGATCGGTCACCGCTGCATACACGTTTTCGTAGCCGTACTGAAGCACGTCGGGCCGCGCCGTGTCGAGGTAGCTGTGTTCCAGTTTGTCGAGAACCATGATGCGACGCGTCGGATGATCCGGGTTGACCTCGACGCGTACATGGCCGTATTCACTGTCGGCATCGAACATGACAAACGGCGTGATGCGCTCGCGCAATCCGAGGTCGGACCCGATTTCCTTCGCCCAGGCCCAGGGTCCTGCGCCGACCAGCACGAGGACGGCCGCCGCGGCGGTCCAGACGTGCGTCGCCCAATACGTGCGAGCGCAAACAATGGCCATGACGGAAAGCCCCGCGCCGACCGCCTGAATGACGGCGTAATTCCCGAAGTATGGGATCAGATAGAATCCGCAAGCAAAAGTGCCGATGATGCTGCCCAGCGCCCCGCACGCATAGACCGCGCCGACCGTTCGACCGACCCGGTCGCTCCGGAGCAGCGCCATCCGCGCCACGACCGGGCCGATGGTTCCGAGCAGGATCGCGGGCAGCGAGAATACCAATGTCACGTGCGTGGCGATCCGCCGCGGCCAGCTCAAGAACCACAGCGCCGACCAATCGCCCACCAGTTTGTTCAGCACCGGCACGGCGAAGCAACCGGCCGACGACAACACGAACAGCAGCGCGAGCATGCGCCCGTCGCGAAAGCGGTCGGCCAGGCCACCGCCGATGAAATTGCCGATGGCCAAGCCTCCCAACACGACCCCGATGATGGCCGTGGTCGTGTAGTTGGAACTGCCGAGGTAGCGCGCGATGAGTCGAAAGGCGAGCAATTCGACGATCATGACGGCGGCGCTGGCGATGAAGGCGATGGCGCAGGGGCCGATGATGGAGCCGGACGGCACGCCGGCATCGGTTTGCAGCGCATTCGGCTGCGAATTCGGCGTCGTGCCGGGCGAAGGCTGCGAAGCGGGGGCGTTCATGGTTTCAGGTCTGCTCCGGCGGGATGACAAAGGGGGCGCGCGACTTGGCGCCACGGCCCTATTAGACCTTCCCCGTGGCGTTCGGGCAATTGCTTGGGTTCCGACGGGCGGCGGTGATCGCGGGTGTATAATTCCGTGGCGAGGCCGGGTCGGGAGCAGGATCGTGATTCCCTTAAAGAAAATGGCATGGGTGATTGCGGCGTATCTCGGTGCCGCCGCGGCGGCGCGGGGGGACGTGTTCCATTTGCGCGAGGGCGGCAAGCTGGACGGAACCGTGGTCGAAGACCTCGGCGAGACGCTGCGCATTCGCACCGTGAGCGGCGTCAGCGACATTGAGAAGGACCGCGTCGTTCGAATCGAGAAGGGCGACCCGCCCTGGGTGCGGTACGAAAAGCGCGCAAAAAAATGCGAGGAAACCGTCAAAGACCAGCTTGCGCTGGCCAATTGGTGCCGCGAGATCGGCCTTCGAGCGGAAGAGCGGCGCCATTTGGAGCGCGTGATCGCGCTCGAGGTCAATCATGCCGACGCGCGACGGCGACTGGGGTTTGTTCAGGAAGGCGGCAACTGGATCAAACCGAAATCAAGCGGAGCCCGGTCGGAAGCGGAACGAACTGAACGACGCCGGGCGCAATCCGATGAGCGACGCATTCAGGAGAAAGTCACCGAATACACCGTAAAGGTGAAGGCGATTTATCGCGGGCGGCTCTCGGAAAAGGCCGGCGGCGAACGGAGCAAGGCGTTTGCTGACGGGCGGCGTCAGATTCTGGAGATCCGCGACCCGCTGGCGATTCCGGGGATCACGTCGGTGTTAAGCGGCGGGCACCTCGCGGCCCGGCGGCTCCTGGTTGAGGCCCTGGCGCAGTTCGACGTGGATGAGGCGACGATGAATCTCGTCGCGATCGCGCTGCTGGACCCGTCGAAAGAGGTGCGCGGCGCAGCGGCTCGCGCGCTGAAACCGCGGAAGGATGATCGCATTGTCGTGGAACTTCGATCTGCGCTGCGCAGCGATGAAGAGGCGATTCTCCGTAACGCCGCCAGCGCCCTGGGCATCTTGAAAGCGAAATCAGCGGTGCGTGATCTCACCCCGGTGTTGTCGACGGAGACGGTCGGGCTGGTGCGCGTATCACGCTGGGTCTCGCTGGACAGCCTCTACGGAGCGTACTCGAACTGGCAGCGCTATCGCCTCGGCGGTTTCCCGGTTTTGTATAAACCATCGTGCATTTGGGCAATGGGTCCGGGGTCGATCATCGGCACCGTTTCGGAATACGAGTACCAGGTGATCTCGATTCACCGCACCGAAGTGCAGGAAGCGCTCATCGAGATCACCGGGCAGAACCTGGGCTTCGACGCGGCGGCGTGGTTGAAATGGGCCGATGATCATGGCGCGTAAGGATCAGTTACGGCGGCCGAACACGATCAGTGCCCAGTACGCCAGTTGCAGCAGGGCGCCGATGGCTGCGGCGACGTACGTCAGCGCGGCGGCGTTCAGCACCTTCCCGACCACGCGATCTTCATCCGTAGTGACCATGCCGTTGTTCAGGAGAATCGCGCGGGCGCGCTTGGATGCGTCGTACTCCACCGGCAGCGTGATGATCGAAAACAGCACGCCGGCCGCGAACAGCGCCAGGCCGACAATCGCCAGTGCCCGGAACGGTGCCAGCGCCAGACCCGCGATGATGAAAATCCACGCGAGATTCGTCCCGACGGCCGCGACCGGAACGAGGCTGTTCCGCACGGCAAGCGGCCCGTAGGAATGGGCATGCTGGATCGCATGGCCTACTTCGTGCGCGGCGATGCCCAGGGCGGACAACGTGCGACCGTTGTAAACATCCGGGCTTAGCCGCAGCACCTTGTTTCGCGGGTCGTAATGATCGCCGAGAAAGGAGTTCACCGGCTCGATCGTGACATCGTGAAGCTGATACGTATCGAGGATGCGCTGGGCCGTCTCGGCGCCGGACAGGCCGCTTCGTGGCTGATACTGGTTGCCGTGATGAAAGGCGGACTTGACGCGGACCTGCGCCCAGAGGGCCAGCAGGATGGCCGGGGCCATGAAGATCAGGTACATCGGGTCAAAGAACATGGTCAATACCTCGCAAACACCAAATCCGGGTCACATCAATTAATCTCAATTCGGCGGATTCTAGCGTGGATACGCCAGGGCGGGAGTTGAAGTTTCAGGCGATTTTATAATCCCGTTACGAAGCGAATGTTGCGAGAAGCGAGCTGGATTCGGACAATGCGGGATGGGCAAGGGACCGGGGCGAGTATGGGTGAGGTAACGATGATCGGCTTCTACCGGGCGAACGTGTTGCGCCGTATTCCATTCAATCGTCGGAATCTCTCTTGGCCCGGTTCCTGCATCCGGATAGCAGGTCTTGTGGTCGGGCTTGCATCGCCCGTTTATTCGCAATCGAATGAGCCGGTCAAGGCCGGCCCGGAGATTCCACCGGCGACCGCCGGGAAAGGGTCTCCACAGGTTCGTGTGATTGCGGCGCGCCACGATTTCGGAGAAATCTGGGCCGGGGCCACGCTGGAGCACGCTTTCGACATCGCCAATGACGGCAATGCGGACCTGGAGATTCTCCAGGTATCGCCCACCTGCGGCTGCACGACGGCTGGGGATTACCCGCGGCGCATCGCGCCGGGCAAGACGGGTTCAATCCCGTTTCGCCTGGACTCGAACAAGGTCCACGGGCAATTCGCCAAGTCGATCCACGTCACGACGAATGATCCCGCTTCGCCCTCGATCACGCTGACCCTTGCGGGCAACTGCCGCCGCAAGGTGGAAGCCAAGCCACCCAACGCGGGCTTTGGGCGCATCCTCGACCAGCAGCCGCACGAGCGCGTGATCGTGCTGACCAATTCGATGCCGTCGCCGATCAAACCGGAGTTGATTCGTGGATCGGGACCGGAGAAGTTCAAGTGCAAACTGGACGAAGTGAAACCCGGACGGGAGTACCGGCTCACCGTGCGCGTGGAACCGCCCTATGCCCCCGGCACGATCTCCGAGACGTTGAAGATTCGCACTGGCGATGCGGCCACGGACGTTCTGACGATCTCGGCGTATGCGGTGATCCCGAGTCGCGTGGAGGTGTTCCCGTCGGTGGTGTTGCTGCCAACTGCCACCGCAATGGCACAAACGTCCGCGCCGATTGCCCGCCAACTGCAATTGCTGAATCATGGCAACGCGCCCGTGAAGCTGGTCAGCGCGACCGCGACGGACGCCGCCGTGAAGGTTTCGAATGAGACGGTCACGGCGGGCAAGGAATACCGCCTGACGGTGACCGTGCCCAAGACCTTCCAGCCCGCGAAGGACGGCACGTTTGTCACGGTAAGGACCGACGACAAGGACTACGGCGAGTTCCGAATTCCAATCCGAATCACCGGTCAGGCCTCGACGCCGGGAGCGATGGCCGGCGCGAATGCCGCCAGAGCGGGGTCCGGCGCGGTCCAGAGTTCGGCGGACGGTGCGAGCCGGATTGACGAGAAGATCACACCGAAAGCGACGGGCACACGACCGGCCCTGACGATGCTGAATCAGCCGTCACCGCGGTTCGAGTTGGAGACGCTCGGCGGGCAGCCCGTTTCGCCCGTGGCCTACGCGGCGCATCCGGCGACGGTCTTGAATTTCGTCGCGCCCAATTGCGGGTTCTGCAAGCGGCAGTTGCCGGAGGTGGAGCGCGTGCGCGAGGCGTTTGAATCGCGCGGCGTGCGCTTCGTCAACGTCATGCAGACAATGAAGCAGACGTTCACGACCGAGCAGATCATGGAAGCGCTGGCGAACGTCGGATCGCGCAGCGAAGTCGCCCTGGACAGCGGCAACAAAGTAGGGGCGATGTTCAAAGCCACGAGCTTCCCGTCGCTCTACGTCGTCGATGCAAAGGGCCAGATACGAGAAGTCGTATCGGGCGCCAAAGCGAACCTTCGCGAGACCCTCACGCGACGGCTGGAAGATCTGCTCGACCAGGAATTGCCCGATCCGACGGCGGCGAAATCGCCGGGCGGTTGAATTAGCCGCGATGCTTGGCGACCGGACGAAAGCCGGCGCCCAATTATCCCACACCGAAATCCGTGTTCTGCCACAACACATTCACGCCCGCGTGCGTCGCCAGCCACGCGAACTCCTCGCGGAACCACTGTTTGATCTCGTCGTCCATCAGCCCGGCGGACAGCCGATTCTCCGTGAACACGTTCACGATCCCATAGCGGAACTTGCTAAGCAGCAAGTCGATATCTCGGCGAACGATGTCCCGCGTCTGGCCGCGGAATCCGATCAGGAGGCAGATCGAGTCCGTCGCGGCGGCCACGTCTTCGGGCGAGTCCCATCGCATGGATTTTTTCAGGACGCCGTTACGAAGTTCGTCGTCAAATGTTTCAACGCCGAGGAACAAATGTGTGGGAACCCGAAAAAATCGGCGGTCTTCATCGTAGCGCTTGCGATACGCCCAGTAGGATTCCGTCCAGAATTCGGTGATGCCTTTGGCCGTCATCAAATCGCGAATCTGCTCGCGCACGCGCAACGGCAGCTCCTGGATCGAACCGCTGTTGATGACTTGCAAGCGGCCGAATTCTCCGGTCACGCGGGCGAGGGTGTCGTCGGCCACCTGCTGAATCAGCGCCTCGTCGGTCGTGTTGTCGTCGATGTAATCACAGAAGCTGCACCGACTCCATACGCAGGGCAGCCCCTTGAGAAGCACAACTTCGCGCGGAAGCGGCCCGGTCCAGCGGCCATAGCGTTTCAGCGACTTGACGACGGGCAATTCCATGTTTGGAAGGATACCGTCACGGGCGAAACCGGTCATCCGGCCACGGCGGAAATGAAGGGTGAAAGCCGCCTACAATGGCAATCCCGGCTCGGGGTGTCCCAGTCGTTCGAGTCGGATCGGCTGCGGTGTGCGTCGCGTCGGGATATGAGATGGGAATGTCGGATCAGAACCAGCCAACGCTGACGGAGTTTGTGGATCGCGCGACGCTGGAAGCGCTGGCGGAGTCGTTCCGCGCCCTGACCGGTTGCGAGGCGCGGTTCTGCGATTCGGAAGGCCGCTGCATCACCGGCTCGGCGGCGCACCGAGGGTCTTCCTCCACACGGAGCGGGGCCGGCCGGCAGCGATCGAATTCTGCGACCGTCGCCATCGCCGAAATCCCGGAAGCGAAGGCGCTCGACGTCGCGCCGTTCGAGGCGGGCATCGAGGTGCACGGCGTGTGCGTGGGCAAGGTGCAGGTATTGGGGGTGTCCGAATCGAGCGACGCGGCGCGCTTTGTGCGTGATCTGGCCGCGACGATTGCACAGCTCTGTCATCACGCGCAGCAATTGCGCCGTCGCGTCGACGAGCTGGCGGCGTTGTACGAAGTATCGGCGATGTTGTCGGGCAACGCGGCGCTTCAGGACGTGCTGGACATGGCGACGCGCCAACTGGTCGATGCGATGGAGCTGAAGGCGTGCAGTCTGCGCCTGCTTGATCCGGACACGGGCGAGTTGAAGGTGGCGTCCGTCGCGAACCTGTCGGAGCGATACCTGTCCAAGGGGCCGGTTCGGGTGCGCGGCAGTTCGATCGATCAGGCGGCGCTGTCGGGCGAGACGGTGTACGTCGAGGACATGCGCACCGATCCGCGCACGGTGTACAAGAAGAATGCAAAAGAAGAAGGGTTGATCAGCGCGCTGGTGACGCGCGTGGCAAGCCGCGGCAAGGCGATCGGTGTTTTGCGGGCGTACAAGGGGGAACGGCATCGCTTCAGCCCGTTCGAGGTGTCCCTGCTGGAGGCCATCGCGGCGCAGGTGGGGGCGGTGATCGCCAATGCGCGGCTGATGCTGGACGCGCGAAAGAAAGAGCACCTCGCGCGACAGGTGAAGCTTGCGGCGGAAGTGCAGCGGCGCATGATCCCGGCGCGCCCGCCGCAGTCCGAGCACTATCAATTCGGCTGCGACTACCAGCCGAGTCAGGAGCTGGGCGGGGATTTCTACGATTTCATTCGATTCGACAACGGCGATATCGGCGCGGTCGTGGCCGATGTGGTCGGCAAGGGCGTGCCGGCGTCGCTGATGATGGCCAGCGCGCGATCGACGCTGCGCAGCAACGCGCGGCGCGTCACCGACATGGGTGAGATCATTCAATCGGTGAATCGCCGGCTGTACCACGACACGCTGCCAGGCGAGTTCGCAACGGCGTTCTATGTGGAGTTGGCGGCCGACGGGCGACTGCTCAAGTATTGCAACGCGGGCCACGAGCCGATGCTGCTGCTGCGCCGCGGTCGAATTCGTGAACTGGACGCGGGCGGGCTGGCGCTGGGCATCGATCCGAATGAGACCTACGCGACGGCCGAAGAAGCGCTGGAGCCGGGCGACTTGATGCTGATGTTCACCGACGGATTGCTGGAGGCGCGCAACTTTGACGGCGAAGCGTACGGTCGGGCGCGCATTCACGAGTCCTTTCTGCGACAGGCGTCTGCGGGCGACGCCCCGCCGGTCGATGTCATCGCCAAGCAGATCTTCTGGGACATGCGGCGATTCGTCGGGTTCGCGCCGGTCGAGGACGACGTGACGCTGGTTGTCGTACGCGTGATTTAGCCGGCGAGCCTGCTCGCCGCTACGGCCGATGCCATTCGGTGCAGGCCGGGCACAACGGCAGGTCGGCGATGCATTTCGATCGCGCCGCACTCAATGCCGCGGCGCTTCGCCACAATTCCAGGAGAGGCGTTTCGAGCACGCTTCCGAGAACCTGCCTGCCAGCGAAATCCTGATCGCAGGTCGTTACGCGGCCGTCGGCGAGGATCATCGCGCGGGTTCGCGTGCGTCGACAGGGTCGGCGCGGCGATGGCGCGGTTTGGGTGACGCTTCGATCCGGGCGTTGCCCCGCGCAGGATGAGTAGCCGGTGATCAGCGCGCAGCCCAATCGCCGCTGCCAGTGATCGAAGAACGCTTCCATCTCGTCGAGGTTTTCGGTGCTCTTCACGAAAGAGGGGACAATGAGGGGCCGCACACGGCGCTCGTGTTCGCGGCGCGCGATCCATGCATCCACGCGCGCGATGACCGCCTCGAATGCATCGGCGCCGTGCATCCGCGCGTACGTTTGCGGCGTCGCGGCGTCCAGCATGACCTCCACGACATCGATCGGCGCGGCGAAGAGCGATTCTTCCGCCTCGCGCGGCAGATCGCGACCGGTTGTACGAACGGCGACGGCCGCTGCGCCGGATTCACGAACGAGGCGGCAAATCGCCGGGAACTCGGGATGAAGGCAGGGATCGCCGAATCCGGCAAGTACGACCCGCACGTCGTCGAAGTCGCCCAATGAGTGCAAGGTGCTACGAAGGGCGTCCACCGAGATCGGCCCGCGCGGCGCGAACTCCGGCGGGCGCGGCCGAAGAACACTCGCCTCAAGGTCGGGCATCTTCGTGGTCAGCTCGATCTCGATTTCCTCGGGCGCGTCCTCGATCCGCTGCGCGGCGTCCCTGCTCAACCATGCGCCGATCCGGCGCGCGGGCCAATCTGCTGCGCCGGCGGCCAGTAATTCTTCCACGCGCCGCCAGGACCGATGCGTATCAGCGAGCAGGCGGCCGCGCGCTTCGACCAACTCCACCGGCGCGCGCCAGCAGGATTCCTTGGCGGTCAGGTCCGCGAAGGGGCGATCGGGCTGGTAGGTGAGCGCCGCGCCGGGCGGCTGGCCGGTTGGGGCGAGTTCTTCGAGCATGTCGCGCGCGATGATCAGGCCGGCAATCCCCGGCGGCGCGCAGGCGAAGGTTAACCGCAAGGCCTGGGCCTCCCCGATGTAATGCTCGATCATGGCGTCAAGAATCGATGCATCCAACAACGGTGCAGCAGCGGGGATGGATGCGACGAGCGCGGCTCCGTGTTGCCGAGCCACCTGCGCGGCACTGATCACGTCAAGGTCTTCGTCGAAGCAGCACAGGCTGCCGATGCCTCCGCGCCAGCCATCCAGTCCCCAGATGCGCCCGGCGCGAACGAGCGCGTGATAGGGTGGCGGTGCCGCTTGCGCGCAGTAGCTCACGTCAAGCCCGGCGAGCAAGTCGCCCAGCGCCGCGTGCTGATCGGCCGGCGCGATGAGACACACCCCGTCGATGCGCTGGGAATGCAGGACGCGCTCGACGGTTCGGCGAATCAGCGGAACGCCGTCCAGCGCATCGGCCAATCGGCTGCGCATGCCCAGTGGCGACGTGCGAAGGTCTGCAACAATGGTGGCGAGGCATTTCACGATGCATCGCCCCCTTGAGAATTGGCCGTCGTGGCGGTGCTGGTGCGAGCCAGCTCGGCCTCAAAGCGCGCCAATGCCTGATCGAAGATCGACGCGAGCGTGTCGCAGCCCTCCAGCAGCGACGCGATGAACTGCCCGTCGCGGCGGAGTTGTTGCATGGCCCGATCCCGGCCGCGATCGTCGGACTCGGCCAGCCGGCGATCCGCCGCGAAGCGTTGCAACTCGCCAAGCTGGGAGACCTCGCGGACCATCGCAAAGATTAATTCATGCTCCTGCACCAGCGTGCGAAGTTCGTCGACCTCGGCGATCCGGCGGTTGAATGCGGTCGGATTCGTCGTCAGCGTTTCCAATGTGCCCAGCAGGTCGCGCGTTTGCTGGCAAAGGGAGCGAAACTCTCGTAACTCCTCCCGCCGGCGAGCGAGCGCTTCCTGCGCAGCCGAGAGGCGCGAGGGATCCTGCCAGCGGACATCGGCAAAATCGAACCGATCGGGGTGGATCACGGCCGTCAGAAACTTCGAAGCGGCTTCAGCAAGCGACATCGCCTGCGCGCCCTGCTTTTTCGCGCCGCCTTCGGTCGCATCGATCACGCGCGCCGGGCAACGCGCGAAATCGCGCTCGAATTGCTCCAGGTACGTGAACATCTGTTCGTCGGTGTAGATCGCGTGCCCGTCCTGCCCCGGCACCTTTCGCAGAATCGGCCGATGGCGCACGATCCGCTCCCATTCTTTCATCTCGAGCGTGCAGAATCGGCCCAGTTCGCTGTCCCACGCGCGGTGAATGGCCACGCCCGGTGCGTAATAGACCTGCCCGCCAAAGGCGAGATCCTGCCCGATGAAGACAATCGGGTCGCATCCGAGCCATTGCGCGAGATAGAAAGCCAGGTGCATGACCGTCGCGCCGGCGTCCATCGGCGATCGCGGCGGGAGCACCTCGCCGACGCACCGCTGGGCGAACGGATTGTGCAGGAGAATGACGCGCTTGGCGTTGGCTGGCGATTCGCCGCGAAACGCATCGACCACATGCCACGACGCTTTCGGTTCGGCCACGAGAATGACCTCGCCAGGGATCGCGACGCCTTCGAAGAACTGGCGCGAGAGGTCGCTCCAGTCGAGCGATGTGACGAAGTGCGGAGTGATTCCGCGTTCCAGCAGCGGCTTGAGCGTCGTCTGCGCCGCGATGATGACCGCGCGGTCGCGCAGCGCCTTGAGTTGATCAATGTTTTTCGCGAGCGACGGGCCGGCCGCGACGAGGATCGCCGGGCAGCCGGCGAATCGGCCGCGGAGAACATCGGGCGGTGGCGTTGACGCATACACCGGAAGGTTGTTGGCGACATTTCTCGCCGTGATGCCGGCGTTTTTCACAAGCGTCACCAGCGACATCTTGGCGAAGGCCGCGAAATCCAGCACGGCCTGACGGATGATCGCGTGCGCCGGCGCCTGGTGATCGCGCGCGACCGGCGGCACGGCGATGACCGCGCCGAGCATGAGCATGGTGGAGTGGCGAACGAGTCGCTCGTGCAGCGCGGCCTTGGCCGGCGACGTGAGAAACTCGATGCGCCCCGCGGCGATTCCGGCGGACAGATCGGTGTGCTCCAGCGCGGTTTTGATCGTCACGAGGTCCGGCTCGGAAACGAGGACCACCAGCTCCTCGCCGAGAATATCGAAAATTGCCTGAATGTGATACCCCAGTCCGAGGCCGCACAGGATCACGCACCGCGCCTCGGAGCGATCCAGCCCCTTGATGAAATCGACGGCTTCGCGGATCGGGTCGTAGCGGCTGTGCAGAAAGAGCGTTCGGCCGTCGGCCGTCGTCACGGCGGCGGTGGGGTACTCCGTGCGCGTGGGATGCAGGGTCAGCGACGCGTCGATCGGCAGTTCATCGATGCGCTGGGCCAGGCGCGGGTCGGTGCGCCAGAGGGCGCGCATGTTGGCGAGAAACGTCGGATTGACGGTCGCATCGATCACGGCGGCATTCTATCGCGTGATGCCGAATCAGCTATCAGCGCGAGGAGTTTTTCGCCTGCTATTGCGCGACGCCGTTGGGCGACAAAACGCTGTACACCAGGGCGGCCAGCGCCGCGACGTTGAGCAGAAACGCTGCCCACGTGCTGACGGGGTGCGAAGCGCGGTTGGGGCCGCTCAATGAGGCGGGGACGGAGAAGACGATTCCTGAAAGAAAGGCGATCGAACCGATCGTCGCGCGGGGATCGCCTCAACAGTAGAACAATCGCAGGCTGGCCCCTCCGCAGGCAACCGCTGCAAGCACCAGTGCGATCGGACCGGAAAGCGTTTTCATGGCGTACCTTTCCTGTCAAGGTAGGCGGCGAATGCCGCACGGAAGATCATAGGTCGCGTTGAACGCAATGCCAATCGCCCTTGTTCAGGTCACGTCAGCATTAGTTTCGCGCCGGCGATGATGAGCACGACCGCCAGAAATCGCCGTAGTGTCGGTATGGGAAGTCGACGACTGCCCCAATAAGAGCCAAGGACTCCGCCAAGCAGCGCGGCCGGGAGCCAGAAAATGATTTCTCCTGGAACGCGCCAGACCTTGCTGCCCAAACCCAGTAGTCCCGCAGCCGAGTTCATGAAAATAAACACCGCTGCCACGCCCGAGGCGGTTTGAATTGAAGCCCATCCGGCAAGGATCAACAAGGGGCTAAGGAAAATGCCTCCGCCAACACCGGTCAGGCCCGACAGCAATCCGATGAGGGCGCCGACGGGCAGAGCGACCAGCACAGGAGGTGGGCGCGGGTCGTGTCGAGGTGCGCCGCCGGGTATTGCCAGCATCCTCATTGCGGTGAAGAACAATACGGCGCCGACAATGAGGCGATAGGCTGCCGGGGGCGCCGTGATCGCGCCGCCAAGGTACGCACACGGAATCGACGCGATTGCAAGGGGCCAGAAGTGCCGCCAGGAGAAATGACCCGCGCGGGCGAAGTTGTACGACGCGATGATGGCGACCAGAAGGTTCATCGTCAGGGCCGTCGGCTTCATCACCGCCGGCTCCATGGAAGCCAGCGCCATCACGGCGAGATAGGCCGATGCACCGGCGTGGCCAACCGACGAATAGAGCAGGGCGGCGACGAAGAAAGCGGAAGGCAACAGGATGGCGGTGGTCGTATTCAAATGCCCTCGACCGGCTCAAAATCACGGGAATCGCGGGGCGTTTTGAATTGTCCCGCGTCGGGTGTTACCATCCTACTACCACAAAACGCAATCCATCAACAGGTGTGAGGGACATGGCCAAAGATTTCAAGCTGCCGGACTTGGGCGAAGGCATTCACGAGGCGCAAATCATCAAGGTGATGGTCAAGGAGGGCGACACGGTTCAGCCCGATCAGGCCATCATGGAAGTCGAAACGGACAAGGCCGCCGTGGAGCTGCCGGTCCCATTCGGCGGCACGATCAGCAAGTTGAATGTGAAAGTCGGCGACACGGTCAAGGTCGGTTCGGTGCTCTTGAGCGTCGGCGAGGCCGGCGAGGCGGCCGGTTCCGCGCCCGCCAAGGCGGAAGCGTCCAAGGCCGCGCCCGCGAAGTCGGTCGCCATGGCGGCTGCTCCAGCCATGCCTGCACGAACATCGGAGCCGACGGCCGTGGTTTCCGAAGCGCCACGTCGCGGTGAAGGACCGATTCCGGCAGCGCCGGCGGTTCGGCGCTATGCGCGCGAGCAGGGCGTTGACTTGGCGGTGGTTCACGGCACCGGTCCGGGCGGGCGGATCGTCCGCGAGGATGTGGAGCGCTATCTCGTGTCTGGTGGATCGCCGACCAGCGCGGCGCAACCGAGCAGCGGGTCGCGCGGGACCTCCGTCGCGGAACCGAGTCGCGCCGCGGCGGCTCCGATGAGCTACGGCGGAGACGGCGCCGCGCCGCGATCGATGCCGGCCGAGCCGATGCCGGACTTCTCGCAGTGGGGCCCCGTGCGCCGCGAGGCGCTGCCGCAGATTCGCAAGACGATATCACGCCAAATGGTGAGATCGTATCTGACAATCCCGCATGTGATGCACGCCGACGAAGTGGACGTGACGGACCTGGAAGATTTCCGCAAGCGCCAGGGCGAAGCGCTGGCGAGCACCGGTGCGAAGCTGACGCTGACGGCGTTCGTTGTGAAGGCCGTGGCGGGCGCGCTGCGACAGTTCCCGACGTTCAATGCGTCGTACGACGAGGCGGCCTCGGAGATGGTGTTCAAGGATTACGTACACATCGGCGTGGCGGTGGATTCACCGAAGGGCCTGATGGTCCCCGTGGTGCGCGATGCGGATCGCAAGGGGTTGGTGAGCATCTCGAAGGAGATGAAGGAACTGGCCGACAAGGCGCGGGAGTTCAAGCTGGATGTGGCGGCGATGCGCGGCGGCACGTTTACCGTGACGAATGTCGGCGCGCTGGGCGGCACGATGGCCACGCCGATCATCAACTACCCCGAAGTGGCGATCCTCGGCATGGGCAAGCTGGAATGGAAGCCGGTCGTGCGCGACATGCAGATCGTCCCGCGAAAGATCCTGCCGCTGTTTCTGTCGTTCGACCATCGCGTGATCGACGGGGCCGACGGCGCGCGGTTCATCCGTGCGGTGATCGGGTACCTTGAGAACCCGCTGAATTTGCTGCTGGTCTGACCCGCGGGGCAAGCAAGTGCTTCGGCGCGCCGGTTTTCGGTCCGCAAGGAGCCGGTCGCGTGCGCCGTGTGTTCCTTCGATTGTTCGCGCAATCGTCACTTTAAGGATGGTCGTCGTTCTCGCTCGCCTGCGGATGGGCCGCAAGGAACTTCTCGCACATTTCTGACATGATCGCCTGGAACGGCTTGGTCATCATGATCGATCCGTGGTCCTTGCCCGGCTCGATGATGACGCGGGCGTCGCTGCCCAGTTCAGCGAGCGCATCCTTGAGCCGATGCGCCGCGCCGGCGAGGTAGAAATTATCCTCCTCGCCCATGATGACCGTGATTTTCCCCTTCAACTTCGGCCCCAGCGTCGGCCACTCGCGCCGTAGCTTCTCGACAATGTCATATTTTTTCCGCCACGCCTGCACCGTCTCGGCATCAATCGCGCCGGTCTGGCGGTCAAACAGCGGCCTGGGGCGGCCGTTCGGACCACGCGGGCTGAACACGGCTTCGAACGAATGCATCTGCCCGCCGGGGCCGATGGCGTCTTCCATCCGCACAAAGTCGCGAAGCAGCAGGATGACGCGGCCGTTCTGCCGCATGATCGGGCGCGGCTCGCCTTCGGCATCGGTGTAGAAGTTGGTGTTGGGGTCATACAGATTGACACCGGTGAAATCGGCAAAGGTGACCGGGTCGGGCGAGGTGGACCAGGTGCCGCCGAAGGTGTCAGGGTAACTGATCTGCAACCAGAGCGTGGACCAGCCGCCGGAGGAATGGCCGGTGAGCAGCCGGGCCGATGCCTCGGAGATAAGACGGTATTCTTTTTCCAACCAGGGGATCAGTTCTTCCACCAGCGCGGTCCCATACGGCCCGTTGTTGGCGGAATCCGCGAAGGTGTGATGCCCCAGCGGGCAGGTCGCATCGAGGCTCACGCGGACAAACGGCGTCTTCGGATTGCGAAGCATCATGCCGGCTAACACGGCGGTCTGCAAATGGTCACCGCCGAACCCGGGAATGACATAGACAGCCGGGAAACGCCGTTCCGCCTGCTCTGCATACTCCTTTGGCAACTCGACGACCGCGCGGAGAAAAATATCACGCCCGTGAAACGTCGAGAGCAGGGGGCTGCGATACTTGATTGACTTCATCGTCGGCGTGTCGAGTGATTTCTCCTCCTTCTTGACACGCCGGCGGATCTTCAGCGCGACGGTTGTCGGCTCCGCTGCATCGGTATCGGCCAACTCGAACTCGACCGGTTTGGAATACAAGTTTCCCGGCGCATCGCCGCTGTGAGGCACGTCCGGATTGGTATGCATGACGGCCTGTGCGACGTATCGTCCGGGCGGCAGATCGGCCAAGTCATGCGGGTAACCGGTTGCCGGTTGGATTGTGATCGGTTCGCCGGGCTTCCAGTTCGTCACGTCGTGTCCGAAGACGGGGCGGCGCGTCGTCCACGAGTAACCAAGCCGCGGTTCGGATTTCAGATCGGTGTCGAGATAGACGATGACGCGACCGGTGAACGGGTCCGGATGGAGTTTGCGATCGAACGTCAGCGCGAACTGCACGCGGGCTGACTTCGCGCGTTGCGATGCGGGAGGCGGCTCGCCGCGCACACCACTGACGATCGCCAGGGACAGCAGCATCAGGGCGGTCGCCCCGGCGCCGCGCTTCAAGCGTGCGTTTAAGGGATGAGGCAGCGTCATCCTGTGCGGGGTTTGTGTACAGAGCGTGGATGTCATATGCGTGTCCGAGGCTCGTCGGGGTGACAAACGGCTCGCGGCTTGCGCGCCAGAGGATAGTGGAGGACGGCCGATCGGGCGAGTTGATGGCAATGGTTGCCGGGGCTGAAGGGTCGCGCCACCGCGGTCATCGCGGATTTGGGGTCGTTGAACCGGCCGGCGCAGAATGTACGCGTGAACTGGCGGAGGGTGGCTCCCACACGCGAGACGGCGCAACATGAAATGAGCATGTCGACCACGTACTGCGATTCAAGTTTGGGCGGTTCGCATGACGGCAGGATCAGCCGCCCGAGGAGTTGAACCCGGCGTTCTGGGTCATGTCCATGACCGGGACACCAGCCGGCGGCGTGAACGTGAAGCGGCCCTTGTCGAGCTTGGGATTGATTTTGATGTCCGAATACGTCGTCGTGGAGACGGGCTTGCGGTCCGCGCCGTAGCTGACGGCCTTGACGACGACGCCCGTGTCTTTCTGATAGTACTGCACCGTTCGGTATTCGGCCGCGGCGGCGGGAGCTTTCTTCGGTGTCATCTCGATGACGTAACACGGCTTGCCGTCGACGGTTTCGTCGGGGAGCAGCTTCAGATTGTACCACTCCTTCATGTCCTCGCGCCAGTTGGTCATCTGCTTTTCGTCCGCCTTCATCTTCGAGACCATTTTCTGGCCGCTCTGCTCGGATAGCATCCACATGACCTCGCCGTCGCTGATGGTGAGGGACTTGGCGTCGATGTTCTGCCGGGTCCCACCCAGTTCCATTTGAGTCTTGGTTGACACGTCGATGCGCGTCAGCGTCTTCTTGCCGTCCGTCATGTACTCATACGTCCCGTCGATGGTGGTTATCGACTTGAAGCCCTCGCCGCTGACATCGGAAACGGTCTTCATTTTCATGGACAGGGAGGTCGTCTTGCGGGACTGCTCCGCGAGCTTCTTCTCGACGGCTTCGAGCGTGTCGGCATGAACCGGCGCGGCAAGTAATAATCCGAGGATTGCAAGAGCCGGGACACTTCGCAGGCGATTCGACATGGGGATGACTCCGATCAAAGGAAAGTGAATCGAGACCGCAGCGCCGGCTTCGGCGTGCGGCCCCGATGTACGATGGTTTGCCGACTGCTGGGCGAGGTCCTGCTGCACTCGCAGACTGAAACCGCGCCGCTTATTTCGCTTCCGATCAGGAAACCGTGCGCCGAGGACGTCCACGGCGTCGCATGCCGATCAGGAAGATGCCCACGAGCGGCATCATCGTGCCCATGCCGGGGCCGCAGGTCACACCGCAGGCCTCTGGACTGGGATTGGGCGTCGGCACGTTGTCGTTGCCATTCGAATTGCCGTTGTTGTTTTGGTTCTGGTTCTCGTTCCCGTTGGTGTTGCCGTTGTCATCGTCCAGACAATCAGGCGTGCCATTGCCGTCGGCGTCGGCATCCGAATTGCCGCACCCGCACGCGCCGGCCGCCGTCTTGTTGTCGTCATCGGGGCAGCCGTCGTTGCAGTCGGCCGTGCCGTCGCCGTCCGTGTCGGTATCGGGATTGCCGCAACCGCACTGGCCGGGGGCTATTTTGGCGGCATCGTTGGGGCAGCCGTCGTTGCAGTCCGGTGTACCGTCGCTGTCGCTGTCGGTATCAGCCACGCCACAACCGCAAGCGCCGGGCACGGTTTTGTTCGGATCAGTAGGGCATCCGTCGCAATCATCGCCGAGGCCGTCACCGTCCGCATCGGCCTGGGGAGCGGGGTTGGACGTACCGGGGCAATTGTCGCAGGCGTCGCCGACGCCGTCGGTGTCGAGATCCTCCTGGCCGGGATCGAATTCCACGGGGCAGAGATCGCAGGCGTCGCCGACGCCGTCGGTGTCGAGATCCTCCTGGCCGGGATTGGGATCAAATAGACAATTATCACAATCATCGCCGAGGTTGTCGCCGTCCGCGTCAAATTGATCGGGATTGGCGACGTCTGGGCAATTGTCGACGACATCGTCGATGCCGTCTCCGTCCATATCGCCCCCGAAGAAGGCGCGCGACTCGGTGGTCGCGCCCAGCAGCAGGAACATCGCGATGACCGCCGCGGCTCCGAACTTTCTAAACCGTTCCACGATGCCGAACTGGAAGAATGAACAATTGTTGACGATGCCGTTCTTCATGATCCGTGTGCTCCCAAACGACGTTAGCGATCCTGACGAGCCGGGAACCCGGTCTGCCGCACCGACTTGTTGGGCGGCAGGCGATCACCGGGTGCGCGTGCACGTCTGTTTTTCAGCGAGGTTGTTGTGACAAGCTCCGGAAGATTACCCACATCCTGCAATCGGGGGCCCAATCTTCGACAGACTCGGGCGATTATGTTAAGGCAACGACACCCCTGCACGCAAGTCGTTAACCGTCAATGATTTTGGTCGAGTTTCCCGGCAAGGACCAGGCCAGTCGGAATAGGGGTGCGTGATTTTCCGTTGGTCTCCGGTTGGGATTTCATAGCCCGGCCAAACCATACGGGCAAAACGCGCGCCGAACGCAACGGACCGCTCCGATTTCCACACCCCCTGGAAGGGAACGAATTTCGACGCTGAAACGAACGAACCGCTGCAATTTTAGAAGACGAAATTCTTGATGTGATGCCCGGTTTGGGGGTTGACATTTCATCGGGGTTGTGACATATTCGCTCCCCCGGCGGGGAGTACGTTTGGTAAGGATGCCATGGGGAGGAAGCGCGATTTCAACATCTTGGCTTCAATCCGCGCGCTGCCATTCAGGGGTGGGGTGGCGGTCCGCGCCCTTCGAACTTCGGATTATGTCACCGATCAAAATCTCCGACTCCGCACAAGAGGTTTGGATGACCTCGGACCGATGCGGGTCGTACGAGTTGGTTATTTCTGAAACATTGAGAAAGAAAAGAGTGGTGACTCGGCAGGGGATCCGAGCATCGGCATCATCAGGAGAGGACTGAAATGTTGAGTTTTTCGACGTCACGACGTGCGGCGATTTTCGGCCTGATCTGTGCTTGTTGTTCGCTGGCGGCCGGCCAGAGCACGGAGGCGGCTTCACCCTGCGTGGTGATCAGCCAGGTCTATGGCGGCGGCGGCAATGCCGGCGCGTCCAGGCAGAATGACTTCATCGAGCTGTTTAATCGCGGCTCGGCCACAGTCAACATCACCGGCTGGTCGGTTCAGTACACCTCCGCCACCGGTTCCACCTGGATCAAGACCGATCTGTCAGGAAGCATTCCGCCCGGCGGGTACTACCTGATTCAGCAAGGTTCAAGCGGCGCGAACGGTGCTCCGCTGCCAACCCCCGATGCCACGGGAACGATCGGCATGTCCACCACGACCGGCAAGGTTGCGCTGGTGAACAACACGACGCTGTTGTCGGGTACATGCCCCAGCGGTTCGCAGATTATCGACTTTGTGGGTTATGGTTCGTCGGCCAATTGTTTCGAAGGCGCTGCGGCCACCGCGACGTTGAGCGTGACGACGGCCGCCATTCGCGGCTCCAGCGGATGCACCGAGACCGATCAGAACGGCACTGACTTTGCCGCAGGCACTCCCAATCCTCGAAACAGCGCGAGCCCGGCGCACTCGTGCGGCTTGCCCGCCGACGGTGATTGCGACGGCGTTCCCGATTCCAGCGACAACTGCCCCAGCATCGCGAATCCCGGTCAGGCGAATGCCGACGGCGATTCAGCCGGCGACGCGTGCGATGGCTGTCCGGCGGATCCAAACAAGATTGCTCCGGGGATCTGCGGCTGCGGCGTGGCGGATACCGACACGGACATGGACGGCGTTCCCGATTGCGCCGACGGCTGCCCCAATGACCCCGCGAAGATTACGCCCGGCGTATGCGGCTGTGGCGTTGCGGACACCGATACGGATATGGACGGCACGCCGGACTGCAACGACGGCTGTCCGGAGGATCCCGACAAGGTCGCCCCGGGTGTTTGCGGCTGCGGCGTGGCGGATACCGACACGGACATGGACGGCACGGCGGACTGCAACGACGGCTGTCCGGAGGATCCCGACAAGATTGCTCCCGGCATCTGCGGTTGCGGCGTTGCGGACACCGATACGGACATGGACGGCACGGCGGACTGCAACGACGGCTGTCCGGAGGATCCCGACAAGATTGCTCCCGGCATCTGCGGTTGCGGCGTTGCGGACACCGACACGGACATGGACGGCACGGCGGACTGCAACGACGGCTGTCCGGAGGATCCCGACAAGGTCGCCCCGGGTGTTTGCGGTTGCGGCGAGCCGGAAACCGACACGGACAATGACGGCACGCCGGATTGCAATGACGGCTGTCCGAATGACCCCGCCAAGACTGCGCCGGGTCAGTGCGGTTGTGGCGTTGCCGATACCGACACGGACAAGGACGGTACGGCCGATTGCAATGACGGCTGTCCGAATGACCCCGCGAAGATCACTCCGGGTCAGTGCGGTTGTGGCGTTGCCGATACCGACACGGACAAGGACGGCGTAGCGGACTGTAACGACAATTGTCCGGGTACGCCGAATCCGATGCAGGAGGACCCGGACAAGGACGGCTTGGGCGATGCGTGCGACAACTGTCCGACCGTGGCCAATCCCGGACAGGAAAACACGGACATGGACAGCGCGGGCGATGCCTGCGATGAGTGCCCGAATGATCCGGCCAAGGTTCTTGCGGGTCAGTGCGGTTGCGGAAACCCCGAGACCGATACGGACAAGGACGGCGTCGCGGACTGCGTCGACAATTGTGTCGATACACCGAACTCGATGCAGGAAGACGCTGACTGGGACGTCGTTGGCGATGCGTGCGACAACTGCCCGTCGGTCGCCAATCCGACCCAGGCCGACAACGATTTGGACGGGCTGGGTGATGCCTGCGATCGCGTACCGTTCAACAACTCGCTGGTTCTGGAAGTTCCATCGGGCTGTCTCGGCAACGGCGGTCAATTCGCCGTCCAGCTCTGGATGCGCCAGTTGACGCAGAATGCCAACGGCTTCCAGGCGTTCTTGAGTTTTGACGACACGAAGCTCAACTACCGCGGCGATTTGAGTTCGTACAGCACGTTCCCGCTGCACATCTTCCCGATCACGCTTGCGCAGACGGGCGTCGGCCAGCTTCAGTTGGACGGTTCCACGCTTGCGAATGATCCGTGCACGAACCAGGACGCGCTGCTCGCGACGCTGGTATTCGACGTCGAGCCGGGCAACGACTGCATGGAGACGAGCATCGATTTCCGAACGCAAGGCTCGTTTGTTTCCGAGCTAAGTTGCAACGGCACACCGATCACGCCGACGAACACGGTGAACACGCGCCTGTTCACGATCGACGCGACGGGGCCGATGTTCACGGTTTGCCCGAAGGACTTCACCGTCGAGTGCAATCCGTCGATCCCGCTTGAGGAACTCATCGCTCCGAAGACGACCGGCCAGGCCGAGGCCATTGATGCGTGCAGCGGCGAAGTGCCGATTGAGAGCATCGCATACAGCGACAATGTTCAAAACGGCAAGTGCGGCGAAGAGAAGCACATCGTCCGCACCTGGACAGCCACCGACGCTTGTGGAAATCAGGCGACCTGCGTTCAGAACATCTACGTGGCGGATACGACCGCACCGGTGATCACCGCCTGCGTCGCCGAGGATGCGAGCCTGGGCGAGGGCTGCGAAGGCCAGATTAACTTCACCGCCACCGTCGAAGACAACTGCTGCATCAGCTCGAAGGGCATCTCGGTCAGCGCCCAGCTTGACCCCAAGAGCCTGCACAGCACGACGGTCGGAACGCCGCTGTGGAAAGTCGTGCCGGATACGAAGAATCCCAGAGTTCTCCATGTGTCCGGCTACGTTCCGGTCTCCGGCCTGTCCGGCTGCCCGGCGACGGTTCTGGTGACCATCAATGCGTTGGATTGCTGCTCGAATGAGGCCACGTCCTGCACCGACAGCGCCAGCGTGGTCGATGAGATGGCTCCCATCATTCTCTGCCCTCCGGATGTTCAGGTCGATTGCGATGAGTCCATTGATCCGGATGAGAACCCCAGTGTGGGTTACCCGAAGGTCGGCGACAACTGCACCAGCCAGCCCGTGGTCGACTACACGGACGAGCCCGGTCCGGGATTGGGCGGCAGCGAATGCCCGTTCCAGACGGTTGTTCGCACCTGGACAGCGACGGATGCCTGCGGCAACACCGCGTCCTGTCAGCAGACGATCACGCAGCAGGACGTGACGCCGCCGGTGGTTCTGTTCTGTGAGGGCGACCAGTCGGTGACGATGGGCGAGGATTGCACGGCGTCCATCTCCTTCACGGTTGCCATCGCGGACATTTGCTGCATCGATCTCAAGGGACTTCAGATCGCGGTAGAAAACGTTTCGGGTGTGACGGTGGGCACGCCGACTTACAGCATCTGCGATGCGCTGGGAAGCGGTAAGCAATCGGGCAACACGCTCTACATTTGCGGCGAAGTCCCAGTCAGCGAACTGACGAGCTGCCCGGCCTCCGTGAAGCTGCGATTCTCGGCGGTGGACTGCTGCGGCAATGCATCCGTTGAGAGCTGCTGCCTGACCACGACGATTACCGACGATACGGCACCGACCATCCAGTGCCCGAAGGATGTCCTCTTGCAGTGCGGCGATCCGTCGTCTCCGAAGGACACGGGCTTCGCCACGGCGACGGACAACTGCACGACGCAGCCGAGCGTGGATTACTGGGACGAGTGCCTGACGAATCCGAAGCGGATCGTCCGGCACTGGTCGGCCACGGATGCGTGCGAGAACTACGCGACGTGCGACCAGGTCATCACCTTTGAGGATGACGAGCCTCCGGTCCTGACCTGTCCGCCGACGATTTATCTGGAGTGCATCGATAATCTGCCGGGCATCTGCGGGCTGGGGTGCCCGGGAGCGCTCCAGCAGGGCTGCCTCCAGGGCCAGCCCTCGAAGGCGGAAAACTGCAAGGAGTACTTCGAGGAAGTGCTGGGCGGTTCCGTTACCGACAATTGCGGAGATGACAAGGTTCAGGTGCATTTGCTGAACTATTTCATCGCGGGCAACCCGTTCATTCCGCAATGCGCGCCGAGTTCGGCGATCATTGTTCTGATCTATCAAGCCGTTGATGGCTCGGGGAACGTCTCGTTGCCCTGCAAGGTGGTCATCATCATCCAGGACAACATGCCGCCGCGAATCAACGCTGGCAAGTTGCCGAAGCAAGTGGACATCGACACGGCGTGCTCGGCCACGATCCCGGTGAACATCACGGTGGAGGATTGCAACCTCTACGACGTGGATTACTGGTACAACGTGAACGGGAATGCCAACGTATCGGATGATTTGGAGATCAACTACTGCTCCGGATCCGCGACGATCAGCGGCAACATCTACGTTCAAGAAGTGTATTCGTGCCAGGTCTCGGTCGATCTATGCGTGAGTGCCCAGGATGCGTGTTCCGTGTGCCAGGGGCCGAAGCAGGGCGGACAAGGTCCGGGCAAATCGACGGAGTGTTTCACGATCAACGTGAATAATCACATTCCGCCGAACGTCGGTTGCCTTGTGCCGACGTCGCAACCGAGTCTGACCTCGTCGGATCAGTGCGATCTGCTGACGGTGTACTCCGATGCCGGCGTCTGCGGTGCGACCGTGTACTACTCGGTCACGGCCGATTCCAAGTGCGGCGGCGGAAAGGTCAGCGTCGAATGCATGCCGCCTTCGGGCAGCTTCTTCCCGGTCGGCGATACGGCGGTCACTTGTACGGTGACCGATGAGTGCGGAAATACGACCGTGACCGAGGGCACGATCCGCGTACTGGACGTGACCCGGGCAACGGCGACCGTCCGGCTGAACCTCGTAAACGCCGGTGCGGGGTATGTCCGCCCGATCAAGTTTGTCGCGCGCAACGCCGACGGATGTTCGGACCCGATCTGTGCCAATGTGTTCTTCAGTGGCGCCGCGCCGGCAACCGGGACGGCGGTCATTGAGCTTCCGTGCGGCCAGTGGGACAGCCTGTGCGCCAAAGATGAGCAACACACCATCTGGGCGTCACAGTCTCTTTCGATCGTCAACAACGAATACGTGGCGTCGGCGCCGCACCTGCTCCGCGGCGGCGATACCGACAACGACGGCGACGTGGACATCAACGACATCACGCAGTGGGTGTTGACGGTGGCCACCGGTCCGGGCCCGGGTCCGGCCTGTCCGTTCGTGGTCAGTCCGGCGACGCGCAGCGCCAACTTCAACAATGACGCCAACGTGAATGCGCTGGATTACAGCTTCTTCACGAACCTGGCGGCAGCGCCCGGCTTCGGGTTCCCGTTCGCATCCAGTTGCAGTTGTGTCCCCTCGGTCCTGGGCGGCGGCGTGGAATTGTCGATTTCGGCGAAGCGCCTGCCGGCTGGGGATGCCTTGCGGCTCGACCTCAACCGGGACGGCGTCGTGGACTATCGCGATATCGCCGTCTTCGAGCAGCGGAACCAGTTGCCGAACACGGTATCGACGAAGCTGCGGCAGGCGGCCTCCCAGGCGGTCGCCGTGCCGCCCGTGAGCGGCAAGTAGGTGTGTGATTGATCTCGAGGAGTCCCGGCGGAGTGTTCGTCTCGCGCCGGGACTCTTCTTGACTTTTGCATCGAGCTTGGAGTTTGATTCGTGCTTGATTGGGGGATCGGAGCCGGGTATTGGTCCGTCGGTGCGGACGTCTGGAGGAAAGTCGTGAACCATCGCTCCATTTTCACAGCAAGAACTTTTGGCCGGGTATTTGTGATTCTTGCGGCGCTGTTTGGCGCCGTGATCGCCTCTCCGGTCACAGCGAATGTCGATTTGTTCTTTCAGCCATCGCTTGTCTTCAGCCCGGCGCCGGGCTGTACGGTCAATCAGATTCTCACGGTTCAGCTTCGAGCGCGGTCGTCGACGGCTTCTCCCCAGCAATTCAGCGCGCTAAGCGTGATTCTGGAATGGGATCCGGCCGTTCTGGAGTTCATGGAGAACATCCCGAACTCGAATCCGAACTATCTTTGGACGAGTGAGTTCTATCCCGCGGGCGGCCTGAATCCCGATTACTCGGACGGCGATGCGTCGTATTACGCGCTGCCGCAGACGTTCAATTTGCCCGTGGCACCCGCCAATAATACAAACGGCATGTTGGTGACGACGTTCCGATTCAAGGTGCTGGCGCCCACGAATGGAACCCTCGTGCGCATGATCGCCGATCGAGCCGGAGAGCTGACCCAAGTCTCCGACAATGACGCCAACGACGTAACGGGCGATATCTCCAGCACGTCGACCTTCAAAGTCGCCAATGCCTGCGATTGCGCCCTGGGCGACGTCAACCTCGACTCGGCCTACGATTTGCTGGATATCGCCGCGGCCGTGGAGGTGCTCCTGGGGAACGACACCGACCCGTCACACGTCAACGCGGTTGACGCCGATTGCGACGGCGACGCCGACGGCAACGACATTCAGGGCTTCACGGATTTCATGCTGCTGGCCTTGTAGCGCGGTGCGACGGCATTCGCCCCAGAGTTCATTCAGCCATGCAGGTCGAGTGTCCGGCGCATGGGGGATGTCTCTGCGCGGCATGAAGGGATCGCGCTACAACACACCCTGCACGAACAGTGCGATGTCCCCGCCGTCGGCGGTGCCATTGCCGGTCATGTCCGCCGCCCAGATGCGAGCCGACGCCGGGTCGATGCCGAGCAGGACATTCACGAACAGCGGCACGTCGTCGAGGTTGATGCGCCAATCGGCGTTCACGTCGCCCTTGCGTCGCGTCGGCACGCAGACGTACTCGGCCGCGTCGATGTTTCCATTGCCATTGACGCTTGCGGGCACCTGAATCGCCGGCACAAGCGCGCCGCCGTCGTTTGTCTGATACGCCCCGAAAGCAAGGCAAATCTGTTCGGGAACCGTGCCGAATTCTCCGGCCAGATCGAGCGTGCCCTCCAGAACGCCGCCGTTGGGTCCGGTCATCGCCTGCGTCGCACCGGTTGCGTCAAACCAGCCCTCGTAATCATTATTGTTCTCATCGGCGAGAAACGCGTCCCAATCGGCGACCTGGCCGGCCTTGGCCCAGGGAGCCGCGCGGAGCGCGCCGGGTGCATCGGCCACGAAAATGAAATGATCGTTGCCCTCGCCGGCGTCGGGCGCGGCGACGTAGAGCAGGCCGTTGCGCACACCGTACCAGAGGGTCATGCTCGCGTTCTGTGCCGCAAGTGTGGCATCCGCGTCGAGCGTCCCGTTCATGACCCACGCCGGGCCGGTCGGCGCGCCGCCTTGAACGGGGTAGTGCCAATCGGCCCCGCCGTTGTTGTCCCACGTGCCCGCGCCGTTGTTGAAGACGAAGTCCAGTTGGGTCGCATTGGACGGCACGTTGACCGTGATCTCCCAGCGATTGTTCGCGGCGTTCCAGGTCATGGCGGGGTCGGGCGCGATGACGGGGTTCCAGTTGTCGAAGCCGTAGTGGAGATTGATCTGGGCCGCGCCGGCCAGCGGCGGCGCGCCGTTCGCATAGGTGATCATGACCGGCTGACCTGCCTGTGCGGGATCAGGTGTTATCGTGACGATGTTTCCGCCGCCGCCTGGGCTGCCCGCACCGACCCAGACGTGCTGGATGTCGGTCCGCTTGATGTTGCCTTGGCCATCGACCGCCTCGACGTAGTAATCGATAAGCACGTTCTGCTGGCCGGCGATCGTGGCGACGTAACGATTGGCGCGATAGGTCGCGGGGAGGATATTCCCTGGTGGGGCGGGCATCGGCGCGATGGTCATGATCTCGCTGTTCCACGGACCGACTTCCGATCCGCCGGCGTAGGTTTCATTCTGGATGGACGCGATAGGATTCTCGCCGTCGCCATCGACCCGCCAGTTGAGCGTCACCGCGTTTAACCCGCTTACGTCGTAGGCGAAGGTCCACACGGTGAAATCCGAGGGCTGCGGCTGCGTGCCCCATTCCATGCCGCCGGGGTTGTACGGCTCGCGCTGCGGTACGAAGACCGTCGGCGGCGTCGCATCGGTCTGCCCGGCGATGACGGCATCGGCAAACGCGACTGCCTGGTTGCAGCCTCGTGTCACGTTGCTGTCCCAGATTTCGGTGCCGTCCCAGTACCAGTAATCGCTCGCCTCGGCGCAGAGCAGGAAGTGCCAGGCCTTCTCGGTGTTGCTGGCCGCGGGGCCGCCCGCGAGGACGTTCTGCATGCTCGCGACCGGCGTGATCGTTTCGGCCATGAACACGCGGTTTTTCGCCGCCGTCAGGACAGCCCAACTGTTCCAGTCGGGGCTCCAGCCGCTGCCGTTCGGGTCGCCGAGCCATTTTTTGAATTCGGCGTCGCCGTTGTCGGCTCCGGCCCAGGAGCCGTCCTCGACGTGGATGACATCGTTGGCATCCGGCGGGAACCGTTCGAGATAGTCCTGCACGGTAGATACGTCGTAGTCCGCATCGCCGCTGACCCAGTTCACCATATTCTGAAAGTTGTTGTGATAGTAGGCGTGTGTGCCGCCGCCGAAGTTGTCGCCGTCGTGATGAAGCACGACAAACATCGGATGCGCCGGGTCGGTGTTGTATTGCAGATATTGATCCATCACCACGTCGTAGAGAAACGCGCCGTAGCCGCCGCGACCGTCCTCGTTGCCCTCATAGCGCGCCGCGGGTACGGCGACCACACGGGATACCGCGCCGGTCTGCGGATTGACGTGTTGCACGTGATGCGGCTGATAGCCGAAGGGGGCGCTGACGCGGCTGGGCGCCCAAAGGTTGCTTAATTGCACCCACGCGCCGCCGGACAGGGCCGGGTCGGGGTTGACCTGGTCGGCTTTATTCGGAGCGAAGAGATTGGAGGCGTTGGTGTGCGGGTAGCCCTTGCAGGCGCGGTCGAAGTGGATGTTGTCCACGAGCACCCAGTCGATGCCCTCGTCGACGAGGGCGGGGATCATGCGCCGGCTGAAGGCCGTTTCGGCGGGGAACATGCCGCGGGTGTAGCCGCCGGTGGACCAGGTGTTGCTGAAGACCTGCTTGTGCAGGCGGATTTGCATACGGATGTCTTCATAGTCGAGCAGGGGCATCAGCGGGTGGTGGTAGCCGAAGGCGACCATGTCCAGTCGCGGGTTGCCGAGGGTTGTCAGGGTGGCGACGCCGGCCTGGTAGTTGGCGTTCCAGTTGTTCCACATGCCGCCGTTGATGCCGGCGTCGCGCAGGGCGTTAAGGTTCTCAATGAGTGAGCCGCTGAAGCTGATCTGTGCGCCGAGATGCGGCAGGGCGCCCCCGATGGTGATGGCGTCGCGCGGCCAAGTCGTGTACGGCCCGAAGCGCTGGTTATGAACATCGATCACGTTGAAGGAGAAGCGATTGGCGGCTTGGGTTTGAATGATGGATTCGTAGGGGTAATAGATCGGCTGGTGCATGTGCCAGAGGAAGCCGACGTGAATCGGCTCGACGGCTTGCAAGGGTGCTGTCAATGCAATGAGGGCGACGAGACCTGCCCAACAGGTTCGGCAGGATGTGTAAGCAATCGACCGGGTCATAACCGAACCCTCACTATCCAGAATCACCAGGAGGCGATGGTAAAACATTTTACCCGGATTGAGTGGTGGATTCCAGCCCCGCGGTAGTCGTTCCGCGAGGTAAAAAAGTTCCGCGGCCACATGGCAGGGCGGTATTCGCTGCGCACGAGACATTCACATGGAAATTGCAGGATTACCGTCTTCACCGGAATGACGGCTCGGCGACATGCGAGTGCCCACGACCGAGATGGGTGCGAAGAGAATGGTGTGGACCGGGCTACTTTTTCGGTAGCCCCATCACGTTTTTCTTGAAGACTTTTGTCTCCAACGGCCGGGCGAATTCGGTCCAGTCGCTGTCGGCGTTGCGGGCATCCTCGATGGCCGAAAGCGCCATGTTCAGCCGCGCGTCGAGATTGTCCAGATAGTGTACCGCGATGGCCTCGAGGCACGCCGGCAGGCGCGGGCTGCCGAACTCGTACGACCCGTGGTGCGACAGCACGATGTGCGTCAGGACATTCTGCAAATCTTCGGGGAACGGCTGGCCTGTTGCGTCAGCGACATCGGCGGCTTTCCGGTCGATCCAGATTGCCGCCTGCGTGATATGGCCTACCAGTTGCCCCGCGCTGGTATACGTGAAATTCGTGTCGTAGGTCAACTCGGCGGTCTTGCCGATGTCGTGCAGGAAGACGCCGGCCAGGACGAGGTCGCGGCTGACATCGGGATATTGGCTGTCGCTATCGTCGTTTTTGCCGAAGACGCGCGTAGCAAGCGTCAGCACGCTTAGCGTGTGCTCCAGGAGTCCGCCGACGTACGCATGATGATTGGTCACGGCAGCCGGGGCGCGTTTGAATCCCTCGACAATGCCCTCGTCCTTGACGAACTCCTTGATCAGCGCGAGCAATAGCGGGTGCTTGATCGTGCGCAGAATCGCCAGCACGTCGTTCCACATCTTGTCGATGTCGTGTTTGGTTCGCGGGATGTAGTCGCCGATGTCAAAGGTGCCCTTTTCGGCCGCCCGCAGGCCGTCGACGATGAATTGCAGGGCGCCCTTGTAGCTTTCGGTCCGCCCTCGCACGCAGAGGAAGCCGCCATCGGGAATCATTTCGTACTGCTGCTGGGTGGCGTTCCAGATACGTCCGAGCAACTGTCCGGTGCGGTCGCCCAGGACAAGGTGAATGTAGAGCCCGCCGTTGGTGGTGGTGCGGAGGTCTTTCTTGCAGACGAGAAAGACCTGGTCGGCAAGCTGCTCACCGGGTTGGAGTTGATCGATGAAGCGATGCGTGGGGGCTTTGGAGGTGGCCATGCCCGGATCATAGCGGTAGCGCGCCGGGTTGAAAAACAAATCCGACGGATTGCAATTCGTCGGATTCTGATGAATTCACAGCGGCGCATCGCCGCCATCGGAAGCGTGCCAGCAGGAAGCGGTACGAATCAATTCGCGGCGACGGCGGCTTCTTCGATCCGATCGAACGCGTTGAAACCGCGAGCCGTCTGCCAGCGCCGGTTGAACCGCTGGGCCGGAGGCGTTTTCCTGCCATCCTCGAGCGGGTCGATCGGATCGGTGAGGTGGCACTCGTCTTCGCGGCGGTGCAGGAATCGGATGCCGCATCGGGTGATGCCGCGCTGTGGGGCACGCAGGTTGACGACGACACCTGTCTCACGCCGGCGGCGGGGCGTCTCGGTCGGTTCGTCGCTGAAGGTCTGAAATTCGAGGTCGATGCGCTGGCCGAGCATCGGGGCGTTCATGGCGGTGGTCATGACCCCCGCGCCGCCGGCGGAGAGATCGACGAGATGGCCGGGCAGGGCCTGCGGAGAATCGTCGAGGCGAAGTTCAATCGGCAGGTAGGCGGCCCGCCGGGTGTCCATTCGTCGTTCGAGGTACGAAAAGTTCATTTCTGCTCTCCGCGAGGTTCGATGGTGCGGGGTCGGGTTCGTCGCCGCCGCCGCATTCCCGGGTATCCGCACCCCCCATCGTGCGAAACGGACGGTATGTTTAGTAAGAAATGGCCGGCACCTTCGAAGCGACGGTCCGTCGCGGCGCGTTCACAGGCCTCGCATTGGTCGGCGGCGCCGCGCTGCTTGAAAGATGGGCGTACTTTCGCGTTAATGCCCAGCTTTGAACCGATTTGAGACATCCGGGCGTTGACCGGGGAAAGGCCCATAAAAATGCGTTGGACCAAGTTCCTGATCCCCACGACCAAGGAAGTGCCGAAAGATGCCGTCGTGCCGTCGCATCAGTTGATGCTTCGCGCGGGGCTGATCCGCCAACTCGCAGCGGGCGTTTACAGCTACCTGCCGCTGGGCTATCGCACCTTGCGGAAGATCGAGGCCATCGTTCGCGAGGAGATGGACCGTGCGGGGGCGATCGAGCTGCACATGCCGGTGCTGCACCCGAAGGAACTGTGGCAGCAGACGGGACGCACGGCGGCGATGGGCGACGTGCTGCTGGGTCTGCGTCCGGTGAAGGACGGCGACGAGAGCGACTGGCGGGCGCAGACGGTGCTCGGCCCGACGCACGAGGAGCCGGTGACGGAGATCGCGCGGGCTTATCTGAACAGCTACAAGATGCTGCCCGTCAATTTGTATCAGATTCAGGTGAAGTTCCGCGGTGAGGCCCGGCCCAAGAGCGGCGTTTTGCGCACGCGCGAATTTCTGATGAAGGATGCGTACAGTTTCCATCGCGACAAGGAGAGCCTCGACGAGGGTTACCAGCGGATGTACGACGCCTACTGCCGCATCTTCACGCGGTGCGGCCTGCCGTACATCGCCTGCGAGGCCGAAAGCGGACCGATCGGCGGCGACGCCTCGCACGAGTTCATGGTTCTGACCGAAGCGGGGGAGGACGTGGTGGCGCTCACTGAAAACGGCGACTACGCGGCGAACACCGAGCGGGCCGTCTGCGCGCCGTTGCCCGCTAACGAGCCGCGGGCTGGTAACGAGCCGCGGGCTATTCACGAGCCGCGGGCTTCAGCCCGCGCGGCGTCGGACGACGAGTTGCTGCCAATGCAAGACGTACACACGCCGAACCAGCGGACGATCGACGAGGTTTGCGCATTTTTGAACGTGCCGGCGTCGAGGATGATTAAGACACTGATCTACGTCGAAACGCTCAAGCATGAAAACGCTAAAACGCCAAAACAAGGCCCGCCGATGCCGTGCGTCGTGTTGGTGCGCGGGGATCATGAAGTCAACGAGAACAAGCTGAATCGCATTGCGGGCGCGAAGCTCGAACTCGCCGACGACAAGACGATCACGTCGCTCACCGGCGCGGCCGTTGGTTTCGCCGGGCCGCACACGCTGGGCAAGACCGGCGTGCCCTATCGGCTGATCGTCGACCAGGCGGTGTCGGTGATGCGCAACGCGGCGACGGGCGCGAACAAGACCGACTATCACACGATCAACGTGAACCCCGGGCGTGATTTTCCGTTGCAGGGAGAAAACGTCGTCGTCGCCGACGTGCGGAACGTGGTCGATGGCGATCTGTCGCCGACGGGCAGCGGCTCGCCGATTCGCCTGAAGAAAGCCATCGAGATCGGCCACGTCTTCAAGCTCGGCACCAAGTACAGCGACGCAATGAAGGCGACGTTCCTCGACAACGACGGCAAGCCCAAATCGCTCATCATGGGCTGCTACGGCATCGGCTTGAACCGCATCATGGCGGCGGCCATCGAGGCCCATCACGATGAGAACGGCATCATCTGGCCCGCGTCGATCGCGCCATTCAGCGTGCTGATCGTCGCGCTGGACCCGCGCGAGGCGGACGTGATGAACACGGCCCAGACGCTGCACGACGAATTGGAGGCGGCGGGGGTCGATGTGTTGTTCGACGACCGCGACGAGCGCGCGGGATTCAAGTTCAAGGACGCCGATCTGATCGGCATTCCCGTGCGCATTACCGTTGGCCGCAAGAGCCTGGCCGAGGGCGTGGTGGAATTGAAACGGCGGGACTCGACGGAGGTGGAGAAGATTCCGCCGGCCGAGGCGGCCAGTCGGGCGAAAGCTGCCATCAGCCAGGTTTGATCGTGCGTTATCTCGACGTATACTATTGTGTCAACGATTTACACGACAACGTGAACACCCTTCAAGGCCATCGAAAGAGTGGAAAGGCTCCTTCGATTGACCACCCGGGCACTCGATTCGGCTGGCGTGGAGTACGCCATCGTCGGGGGCAATGCCGTCGCGGAATGGGTTTCGACGGTTGACGAGGACATGGTTCGCTTTAGCAAGGATGTTGACATTCTCGTGCGGCGCACCGAGAGTCCCACGGTAACGACCGCGCTGGCCAGGTTCGCGCTGATACCAGCAGAGGTGTTGAGGCCACGGTGTTTGTTGATCAGGATGACCCCAAACCAAATCGCGGTGTTCATCTCCTAATGGCTGGAGAGCACATTCGTGCGCATCATGCATATCCAGCGCCGGACCCCGCACGATTTATGCGGCTCAAGTCGGGATATCGGGTCGTTGATCAACTCGCTCTGGTCGAAATGAAACTGCAATCCGGACGACCCATCGATATTGCTCGTATCGTGGATCTATAATCTGTAGGGCTGATAACGCCCGAACTCGCGGCGAAACAGCCGCCCGACCTCCAGTTGAAGCTGGCGCAGGTGCCGGAGCCGGACACGCAGTGAATCGCCGGAACTCACCTGTCAGCTTCCGTGGTCTTTGCCGGCGTAGGACTTGTCGCGCGTGTCCACCTTGATCGCGTCGCCGGTCTTGATGAACAGGGGCACGCGGATTTCCAAACCGTTCTCGAGCGTTGCCTCCTTGGTGATGTTCGCGGCGCTGCCGACGCTGTGGCCCGGCGGGGCGGTGTTGGCCACTTTCAGCACCACGATATCGTCCATCTCGACGCGCATTGGTTTGCCTTCCAGGAACGTGACGCGATACTCGCTGCCCTCTGATAGAAACGCCTCGCGCCCGCCGAGCTGCGGACGGCTAAGCGTGTATTCTTCGAAGGTCTCGCTGTCCATGAACACCATGTCGTCTCCTGACGCGTAGAGGAATTGCATCGGACGGTACGCGTGCTCGACCTCGGTGATCGGCAGCAGGTCGTCCAGCGTGCGATCGACCGGGCGGCCGTCACGCACATCGGCGAGGCTGACATGCACCGTGGGCCGCTGCTTACCGGTGTGACGTTCGTTGAAATCGACGACGACGTAAACGTGGTTTTCGTGGCGAATCCACATGCCGCGCCGGAGAGGGATGTTGGCCATGGGCAGCCTCCAAGAAAGTGTGTCGTGCGCGCCGGTTCATCGTAGTGTTGGATCTGCGCGTGCGAAATGGGCGAGCGTTGCGAAGGCACCGGGCCGACGTTACCATGCGAACGTCACGGACGACGTCCATGCGCAGCGACCTCATCGCACAGATCAATCCCGACGCGTTGCGACATAATTATCGCGAGCTGCGTGCGGCTTCGCCAGGGGCGAAACTCTGCGCGGCGCTGAAGGCCGATGCGTATGGCCACGGCATGCGGATCGTCGCGCCGGTGTTGCACGAGGCCGGGGCCGACATGGCGGCGGTGGCTACGGTGCCGGAGGCGGTCGAACTGCGCAGGACCGGGTGGTCGCGGCCGATTCTGTTGCTGGGCAACGTGTTGGCGACGGTGGATGGGGCCGAGCGAGGTGAGCGGCTGGCGGCGATTGTAGAGCATGGGTTGACGATCACGATCACGGACGAGGACACGGTGCGCGTCGTGGGGGAATGGGGCGGCGGCGCGGTCATCGGCGCACACGTCAAGGTTGATAGCGGCATGGGGCGGATGGGCGTCATGCCCGATGGTCTGCTTCCGCTGATTCAGCGTGTGCGGGGGTGTCGGTTGTTGCGGTTGGTGGGCATTTATTCGCATTTTGCCACGGCCGATTTCGACCCGTCGCAGCGCGATCTGGTGCAGCATCAACAAGCGGTCTTCGTCGAGGCGCTTTTGCGCGTTGGCGATTTTCTGCCGCCGGGCGTTATTAGACATTTAGCGAATTCAGCCGCGACGATCACGCTGCCCGAAGCCCACTACGACATGGTGCGGCCCGGTCTGGCGCTGTACGGCTACTGGCCGGCGCTGCACCTGCGCGAGCGCATCGAACTGCGACCGTGCCTGCGGCTGGTGTCGCACCTGACGGCGGTGAAGGAGCTGCCGGTCGGTCACTGCGTCGGCTACGGTCGGACGTTTGTGACGAAGCGGCCGACCAAGCTGGGCATCGTCCCGATGGGGTATTTTGACGGATTTCTAAGGTGTCTGTCGAACCGGGCGATGGTGACGATCCGCGGCGCGGCCGCGCCGGTGGTGGGGCGGGTAAGCATGGACCAGATGGCGGTGGATCTGACGGACGTGGCGAGTGGAGCGAGCGCGCTCACACCCGGTACGGAAGTGACGATCATCAGCGACGACCCCGCCGCGCCGAACTCGGTGCAGGCGATCGCGACGGCGCTGGGTACGATCCCGTATGAGGTGACGTGCCTGCTGGGGCAGCGGGTGGAGCGAACGAGTTCGCAGCAAACCTGACCCGCGCGCCGGCGTGTTGCATACGTTGCTGCGCCGGGGGCTGGGCCTGGTCCATCACATGATCGTGAAGTAGACGCTTGCCGCATAGTCGTACAGGTCCGGCGTCACGTTCAGCGGCTCGCCGAGGTACAGGCAGCGGTTGCGTACCTGGAGGAGCAGATCGCGCGGCTGGCAGCAGCGAAACGGCCGGCCCTTGGCCTTGTAGTGCGTGGCGACGAGGTAATCGAGTGCGGCGTAGAAGTCCTTGTTCAGGTCGAATCCCATTTTCGGCGCGACGAAATCGAACAACTTGCGGAACTGTTCCTCCGTCGGGTCCGGGACGTTGATCTTGTACGGAATGCGCCGCAGGAACGCGTCGTCGCAAAGATCCTTCGGCTCCAGGTTCGTGGAGAAGACAATTAATTGATCGAACGGCACGCGCAGCTTCTTGCCGTTGGGCAGCGCCAGGAAGTCATACCGCTTTTCCAGGGGAACGATCCAGCGATTGAGCAGCTCGATCGGCTTCATTCGCTGGCGGCCGAAGTCGTCGATGACCAGGGTGCCGCAATTGCTCTTGAGCTGCACCGGGGCTTCGCACGTTTTGTTCGTGCTGTTGAACTGCACCTCCAGCGCATCCATCGTCAGCTCGCCACCGACCACGATGGTCGGCCGCTTGATCCGCACCCAGCGTTCGTCAAGCATTTCGTGCTTGTAGATCGTGTTCTTGCGCACCGAGACCTGCTCGTGCGCGGCCGGGTCGAACAACTTGATGATCAACCCGTCCACGATCAGGCATCGCGGGATGTAAATCTCGTCGCCGAAGCAGCGCGTGATGCGCTCGGCAATGCTCGTCTTGCCGTTGCCGGGGTAGCCGTAGAGGAACATGCCGCGGCCGGAGTTGATGGCCGGACCGAGCACCTGAAACATTTCGGGTGACACAAGGAGGTCATTGAAGGCGCGTTGCAGATCGGCCGCCTGGGGCGTAACCGTGGTGATCGTTTGCGCCGTGACGCCGGCGATGTAGGCCTCGATCGGGACGGGCGCCGGGCCGACGTAGAGCGACTCGAGCATGAATCGCCGGGCGCGGTCCTTGCCCGCGTCGGTCAGGGTGTAACAGAAATCATCGAGGTGAGCCGTGCCCGTGTAGACGACGATCTGCTGCTGCTTCAGCCCGGCGAGGTATTCGATGACCGGCGCGGTTGGCAGGCAAAGTTCCTCGGCGATCTGGCTGCCGACCGCGGATCCGACGCCCGCCAGGTACTTGAGGATGAGCGATTCGACGACGGCGGTATCCAGTCCGGCCTCTCGGAAGTCCTTCGGCGGCTTGGGAACAAAGCCGGAGGTGGATTTGGGCAGCGGGGTGGAAGCGGCGCTGGGAGCACTTTGCTCCGGTGAAAGTTCGGGTTTGGCCGGTGCGGCGACGCTCATGGGGCCTTCTCCTGTCTCATCGACCTACGAAGGTAAAGGTACGAATCAAACGGCGCGGTCGCGCGTCCGAAGGTCTAGTTCGGCGGGGAGAAAGCGGGGCTTGATGGGCGATGGATCGACGGGGTCGGCGTCCTGTAATGGCGGTGCCGGTGCGATGCGTCGGCACGTGTATAATCCCGGTCTATGACGCGACTTGATTATCGCACCGCGGGGGAATCGCACGGTCCGGCGCTGATTGCCATGGTGGAGGGCGTCCCGGCGGGCCTCAAACTGGATGAAGACGCGATCAACGATGCGCTGCGCCGACGGCAGGGCGGCTATGGTCGCGGCGGAAGGATGAAGATTGAGCAGGATCGTGTCACGGTGCTATCGGGTGTGCGCAGGGGTGTCACGATTGGTTCACCGATCGCGCTTCAAATCGCGAACAAGGACTGGCGGATTGACGAGGCGCCGGAGATCAACCGGCCCCGGCCTGGTCATGCGGATTTCGCCGGCGCGATGAAATGGCTGACACCGGATTGTCGTGCGACGCTCGAGCGCGCCAGCGCGCGCGAGACGGCAGCGCGCGTGGCGGCCGGCGCGGTGGCGGCATTGTTGTTGCGCGAATTCGGCATCGAAGCAGCCGGCTATGTGACGCGAATCGGTGAAGTGGAAGTGGCGTCCGGCGGGGGCGGGGAAGCGGTCGGATCGGTCGCGGAGATTCGTAGACGTCGTGATTCGAATGAGGTGTACTGCGTGGATCCGACGATCGCGCCGGCCATGATCGATGCCATCAAAGCCGCCAAGGCGGCGAAAGACACGCTGGGAGGAATCGTTGAAGTGTTGGTCACCGGGCTGCCCCCGGGTCTGGGGAGTTGCACCCAGTGGCAGGATCGCCTTGATGGCCGGCTCATGGGTGCGGTGGGTGCGATTCAGGCGATCAAAGGCGTGGAGATCGGCATGGGGTTCGGCTGTGCCTCACGTCCGGGTAGCGCCGTGCATGACGCTCTGTACTTCGATGCGATGCAGCGCGACACGTCCAATTTAGGATTCACCCGGCGTACGAATCATGCTGGCGGGCTGGAAGGCGGCATGACCAACGGCATGCCGATCGTGGTGCGTGCCGCAATGAAGCCGATCAGCACGCTGTTGCAGGGCATGGACAGCGTGAACCTGCGCACGCTCGGGGCGGAGCGCAGCGATTACGAACGGAGCGACATCTGCGCGGTTCCTGCGGCGAGCGTCGTTGTTGAACAGGTTGTTGCCTTCGAGGTGGCAAGGGCTTTCCTTGAGAAGTTCGCCGGTGATACCCTGGACGAGGTGCGGGCAGCCGTTTCCCATTTCCTTCAGGCGGCCCGTCGCCTGTCGAGCGCGTTGTAACGGGCGCCTTCAGGGCCGCGGCAGCCAGGAGATGATCGCATGATCCTGACCGGACGAAGCCGAGTCGGTCTCGCAGTCCTGGCGACTCTGATAACGGGCGGATCCATATCCTTCACGTCGGCGTACGGCCTGCGGATCGGGAGCGAATCGTCCCGTCGCGAGGTGGAAGCGGATCTCACCGAGTTTTTCGAGATGCCCTGCGACGTGGGCAAGATTCGCGGAAGCACCTTCAGCAGCCGGGTTTTTGAAGACGTAAGTATTTTTCTGCCCGACCGGCGCGATCGCATCTTTCACTGCAAAGCGGCTGTTTGGGAAGAAGAAGGCCGCGGCGCGCATCGGCGTCACACCTTGCGCCTGCACGATGGCGTCCTGCTGCTCGGAAGCGACCGGTGGGAGCGCGGGGATTATCGCCAGGTGTTTGAATCCGGCCTGGGCCACGACTTTGAAGACCTGCGGCTGGATCGTGTGGAGATGGACCGGTTCGAGGTCGCTTTCGCGCGCGGCGGTGTGTCGATTCGTTGTCGCCAGACTTCCGGCATGATCGACATGTCCGATCCGCAGGACGGCATCGCCCGCCTGCACGCCTATGAACTGAATGGGCATTCCATCAGCCAAGGCGTGCAGATTCATTCGCGTTTCTCGCCGCGCCGGGGGGTCCAGGTGCGAGAAGTCCTGCTGACGGTGCCAGAAGTTCCACTTTCGATCATCGGCCTGGACGGCGTGATGGGGGTGCCGGTTCATAGCGGTCGCTTCGCGGGAAGTGTGCAGTTTGCGAACGTCTCGGATCGTCCGGAGCTTTGGCTGCGCGGCGATCTGCGCGACGCGAACCTGGCCGAATTGACCCAGCGAATGCCGTTCGGGCCGCTGGCGGGCACCTTGAGCGTGACCGTTTACGGAGCGCGCATCGCCGATTCGACCGTGACCGACCTGCGCGGCGAAGGCAGAATTCGGGATCTTGTCCTGGCGCCGTTGGGGCGCGTGCTGGGCGGTGAGCCGCTGGAAGGTCAAGCGACCCTGGCGGTGGATGACGTCGATCTCTCGATGGGAAGCGTCCATCGTCTGCGTGTCAACGGTTGGGCAACCGATTTGTCCGTCGAGCAATGCCTGAAACCCTGGGGCCGAGGCCGCGCGACCGGCAAACTTTCGATTCGCATCAACAACCTCGATGTGGTCGAGAATTCGATCCAGTCGGCGGACATTGTGGTGTCCATCGTTCCGCTCGAGGGGGTAGCCGGAACGATCGATCGGGCACTTGTGCTGTCTTTGGCGCAGTCGGCTTTGGACTTTACATGGCCTTCGATGCTGCCGCAGGACATGCTCCCGGAATCGATCGAGTATCGACAGTTCGGCGTCCGGCTGCTGGTTCAGGACAACCAATTGCAGGTGTTGGGGACGCACGGCCGGGGGGGCAACGCAATCCTGACGGTTGCGGTGGGAGGGGTGCCGTTTGAAGTGTTGAAGGGCCAGTCGAAGCGGTACGATTTGGGGCCGTGGATCCAGTTGCTGCTGGAGCGGCTGCGCGGCATGGATGAAACCCGAGTACGCGAGTGGCTCCAACGGGGCACAGATCGGGTTCCGTGACCCGTGTTTGGCAGTCTGAACCCGGGCGATTCCGGGGTAGATTGCCTCGGGCCTCACGGACGTAAGTTTCGCAGGCAAATATGGTTACGAGACAAAGTTCCGGGGGGAGTAATTCGACGGACAATGATTTTTTGCTTCGATGAGCGCATTTTCGTGAATTTCGGCAGTTTTAATTGCTAGCGCCCGAGACTGTAGCAATAATGCGCGAATCGTCCGGTTCGCCGAGCGTGACACGGACGACAAAGGAGTGATTTATGGCAGATATCTTTTCGGTCGAGAAATCGCAGCTCCGTCGTTTGATGACGCTTTGTCGTCATCTTCAGCCGAAAACGGGTACGCCCATGTCGCAACTGATGGCGAAAGGAAAGGCCTCGCGACGGACGATCTACCGCGATTTCGTGAGTCTGAAGGAATTCGGCATCAAGGTCGAATTGTGCTAGGGCGGGTATTACATCCGCCAGTCGACCGCCAAGTGCAAGCAGATGTTTGTCGACAGCTTGCGGAAGTCCCTCGATAAGCTGATCGCCAGTTGCATGTAGTTGGTACGCAGCCATGGTCGTCTGGGCGAGGCGTCGAGATTGAACCGGAACCGTCCCGCCGTGGCAGGTTCGTGGTTCGTGGCTCGTAGCATGCCCGGGATGCATGTGCCGACGAGCAAGGCCGTTGTGCATCTGCCGTGCCGTCAGAGGATTGCAACAAACTTTCGAATGTTGCGAATCAGGTCGTCCGCCGAGAGTGGTCTCGACAGGTCGAACGGCAGAAAGCTGCCGTGGTTGTGTTCGCTGGCGAGGATGATCAGCCGGTCGAACAGCAGCACGTAGCCCATCTCCTGCGGTTGATGGCCCGTCATGAATACGTCGACCTGGAGCCTGGCCGCCATGGCGTCCAATTGCTCGCGCGAGTGTCGCCGCCCCCAGACGAGATTGAAGATGCTTCGATCGGAGGCGAGTGCTTCCCGCGTGGGCGCGCGCTCAAAGATTGAATAATCAAATTCGGCCATGTCGTGCGCGTTGGGCAGCGAGTGCGTCATCCAGACGCGGTTCTCTGTTCGCACAGCCAATGGAAACGATGCGATAAACTCATTCAGCGCCGACAGCACGTCTGCGGCGCGGGATTCTCCATAGGCTGCGGCCACGGATCGATTGAATTCATCGATCACCAAGCGGCCGTTCTTCGCGATGGGGTAGCCGGTGAGCTGCGCCAGCTCGTGATTGGACTGGAGAAAATGCACCTGTTCCGGGAACTGGCATTTGTATCGCGCCGCGGCGAGGGCCAGTTCGTGCGAACGATCCAGTTCGCGCGTGTTTAACTCCGCGTGCACCAGTTCATGCAGGATGACGTGCCGCGCGCTGGCGCGGTCCAGCATCGCGTAGTGCGTGAGCTTGTCGAAGTTCTTGCGATTACCGTGCAGGTCGCCCGTCATCACGCACTGGCCGTACCCCGGGAGGACGATGATGCCGCCCTGGCGAAACGGGTCGTCGCGATTCAGAGCCGCGGCCTGAAGGAAGGCGTCGATGGCGGAGGGAGCGTCGATTTGGGGGGCGAACATGCTCACGATGGGGTCTCCGGACCGCTGCGACGCTCGGGCGAATGATGAGGATTGATGATTTCCGAAATCGCGGAGTAGTCAAGGGAGTCGTCGCTCGTCGGCGGTAATGCGGTAGTCGGTGTGCTTACGTCTGGCACGGCTGCCGGTTCGGATTTTTGCCGAGACGCCTGATCGGCCAGGCGCTGCGCGACCGGGAGCAGCGCCGAAAGCCTTCCCCGCACCTCCGCCATGTCGCGCGGTCGAACCTCCCGGTCGTAGGCGCAGCAGGCCATGACCAGCCGGGAGAGCGCCGGCGGCAGGGTCGGGTCCAGATCGAGCGGGGCGGGTGGAGGTTTCGCGGAGCTGGCCACGGTGCCTCGGGTCCGGCCGTGTCGTGTGATCAGCGTCGGGTACGTCTGGCCGGTCAAAGCCCAATACAGGGTCGCGCCGAGATTGAACACATCGGTCTGCTGGGAGAGCGAACGCCGCTCGACCTGTTCAGGAGCGATGTAGTCGGGTGTGCCCTGGATGCGCGGCTTGCGATGGCCGATCGGGCAGCTCTGGCCGAAATCGATGATCTTGATGGCGCCGTCGGCGGCGACAATGACGTTGGTCGGCTTGATGTCCGTGTGCAGAAATCCTGCCTGATGCATGGCGCCGAGGCCTTCGGCGATTTGGATGAACAAGGTGAGCAACTCGTCAAGCCGGTCGGGACGACGGCGATCCAGGCTTAACCCGTCGACGAATTCCATCAGCACCCGCACCTGCACGAGTTTGAAAAGGCGGCGCGTCTTGAACAGCTCGATCGAGCGGCGCAGGGTCGGATGATTCAGCCGCTGCGAAACGTTGAACTCGTTGATCGCCTGTTGTAGGAATCGGTCGTCTTCGTTCGCTTCGCGCGTGACGCGTTTCAGCGTATAAAGTTTGCCTGTGGCGACGTGAATTACTTCGTACACCGCCGAGCGCGCGCCGTCGCCCAGCTTGGTGACGACGTTGTAACCGGGCAGAAGGTCGGCCACCGGGGTTCCTCATGGGGAGATGCGTCTGAATCGTCGGGTCGATCACGCTCGGTTTGTTCAATGCAGCCAAGTTTCGCAATCAATGCATATTAGGAACGCCCCAGAGGTCGGTCAACCGCGAGGAGGCAGCGGGGATCTGCGTTGCCCCCTGGTATGCCCGATCACGAATCGCGCTCACGATCGGTGCCTAGCGCTGGATATCGGCCGTCCGGCAGAGACGATGTTCCGCGGAGGTGAGCAGGGCGATGAAATCGTCCGCGTCCTCCGCGGCGCGCAGGTCTTTAATAAGACTATCGTCTATAAAAAGCCTGCACAACCGGCCCAGGAAGAGCAGGTGACTGACATGGTCCGGGGCACAGATGAGAAAGAAGAGGTCGGTCAGCCCGCCGGCGCGCTCGCCGAATGCGAGGCCGTTCGACGTGCGCATCGCGGCCAGCACCGGCTGCTCCAGGTAGATCGGCTTGCGGGGATGGGGCACGGCAACGCCGCGCTCCAGCGCCGTGGAGGAGACTTGCTCACGCTGCGCCAGCTCGCTGGCCAGGTGCACGGCGTCGATGGTCGGGTCGCACTCCGCGGCGAGATCGGCCAAGGCGCGCAAGAGGGCGGATTTGGTCTTCGGCGCCGTGTTCAGCCGCACCGCGCGGGGTGTTAAGACATGGGTCAGCAACAGATCCGAAGGCACGGCGGGATGCGGATCGCGCTCACGCCGCTTTGGAAGCGATTCGATGTTCTTTTCAATCCAGTTCCAGATTTCGCCGGCGCGGAACTCCCACCGGTCCTTGACGCGAAGACCGGGCAGGATGCGCTGTTCGGCCATGCGCACGACTTCACGGGTTGAGACGTGCAACGCCTGGGCAACCTGCTGTACCGTCATGATGGAACGGGGCACGTGATTCAACTCCCGTGGTTCGGCGATCGGGTGACCCCGAATCGCCTCGTTCATCCATTCTACTCTTTCATCGGTGCTTTTCGGCGGGAAACGGCGGTTCGAATGATGCGATTCACTCGATGTGCACATGAAATTGGCCGTTTTCCTGGCGAATCCGCACTGCGGAGCGGCCCGACAGCACGGCATCCAGTAGTTTGCCTACCGCTTGATGCCGCCACCCGCTACGCAGGACCACCGGATCGGAGCCGGACCCATTGATCACCGAGCGGGCGTAGTCCTTCAGGTCGTTTCGGGTCGCGAGGAGGCTGTAGGCGAGGGCGTTTTGTCGACAATGATCGCGCAGAATGCCGGTGAGGAGCGAGAGGATGATTTCCTCCTCCTCGGAGTGTTCGCGCGACGGCAGCGCCGGCGGATGACTCTCCGGCGGGGCGCTGCGCGCTCGTTCGATCGCGCTTCCAAGACGACGCAGAAGGGCTTGCGGGAGGCTCATGCCCCGAAGCGTCGCCAGCTTGGACGGCTCGGTCCAGCCACGGCGAGCCAGTTCGATGACGAGGAAATCCTTAAGAACCGTTCGAGGCGGACGATTGCGTTCGCGCGCGATCGCGTCACGCTCGGCGAGCAGGGCATCCACCACCGCCAGCTCCCGCCGGCTAAGCGAACCGGCGCCTTTGAGCCGTCGGCGCTGATCGTCCGGCTCGACGATGCGGACAGCGTTGGCGCACATGCGCTGCGATTCTTCGACTGCCCATTCCTCCCGCTTTCGGCTCCGCAGTCGCTGGCGAATCGTCGCATGCATACGAGGAAGATAGGCCACGTCCACCGCTGCATAGTCCAGTTGCTCCGCGGTAAGCGGGCGCTTGCGCCAGTTGGTCAGCGTCTGTGATTTGTGCATGGTGACGCCGACAACGGCCTTGGCCAGCTTGGCAAGGCTGGCGGGGTAACCCAGGCCGACCATGCCGGCGGCGATCTGAAGATCAAACACGTTGCGCGGATCGCAACGTCCCAGCCTCCGACAAATGGCGATGTCTTCCGAGCCGGCGTGGACGATTTTGCAGAGTTCGGCATCGCCGATGAGCTGCCAGAAGTCGGTGAGATCCACGCCGCTCTGCGGGTCGATCAGCGCGCACTCGTCGTCCGTGGCGACTTGGACAAGGCAGATTTCCGGCTCGTACTGGTCTTCGCCGACGAACTCCGTGTCAAAGGCGAACGCTTCGGAGGTCGCGAGACGCGCGCAGAGATCGTTTAGTTCTTTGTCCCGCGTAATCAGGGTGTAGGGGATATTCGACACGCCATGCCCATGCGTCTTGCCAGCCCCACGGCACCATCGCGGGTGCTGCGCGCAGCATAATCGGGGTCCGATCAAAATACTACATTTTATTGGTGAGTCCCGGTTCTATCGCCGGCGGCGTCGCGCCATGACACCCAGGCCGAGCGTCAGGAAGGCAAGGGTGGTGGGTTCGGGAATGTAATGGTAGGTGACGTCCACTTGCATGCCGGCTTTGCTCTGGCCTTGAGAGTGAACGTTGCCCGAATCGCTGGTGACGCTGACGAAGCCGGTTCCCGTGGCGTTCACGGACCAGTTGTCCCCGATGAAGCCGGCCGTGAAATGGCCGAGGTCGCCCGGATTGCTGAAACTCCGCGTGACCATCAACGTGCCACTGGTGCCGAAGCTTGCTGTATCCGTGCCGGTGAAATCCAGCGTGCCGTCGTTCGCGGTGACGAAAGCGCCCGAGGCCAGCCCTCCCGCCATTGGTCCGAGGCTCCAGACGACCGGCGGACTCGGGCTGGGCGTGACCGTGACCGTCGCCACGGCGTTGATGTTCGAAGGGCTAGGACCCGTGTTTTCGACGAGGATGCTGGCCTCGAAATTGGCGCTGATCTTGACGGTTACAAGTGTCAACGTTCCGAGCGTGGGATCAAATTTCGGGATCGTGATAAACTGGTTCCAATTGGTGAGTTGCAGCGGAACGATGGCGGGCGGCAGCACCTGCTGGAAGTCAGCGCGAACCGGCCCGGCGGCGATCGCGAGTAGCGATAACCCCGTCACTATTAGCAACTTGTAGCAATTCCGCCGCATTCGCCTCTTTCCAAAGCGAGGTCACTCACCGTGCGCGCAGCACGCGCGCGGTTGCTTCCACTCCAACGTCCGCCTGATTCTAACTTGGGACGCGATTGCGATCAAGTGTTGAATTGGCAAAAGGTTATGAGCATCGAGACTGTGTCTCTTGCCACAACGCACTGCCGCGATTTCGCATAACATGCTGGGAATAAAGGAGTTAAGCATGGATCGGGTGTGGCGCTCCGCACAGAGGGCTATCTTTGAGTCGCTCTGGCGGCCCTCTCCCTATGGAAGAAAAGAGTGTTGAAACCGGTCTTGGTCAATCAGTCGGTGGAAACAGAAATCCCCCTCGCCGAGCAGGTCGAACGAGGGGGATTCGAGCCGAAAAACTCTTGCCCGATTGAGCGAATCAGTTCTGATCGTCGTCGGAGCTGTTCGCCTCGACGTCAACCTGAATGCGGCCGTCCTCGGTGCGAATCCGGATGTTGTTGGGGTTCTCCAGGTTCTCGCCGTCGGCGACCGTCGTCATGCGCGTCTTGAGCACGCGCTTCTCACCATTGCCGTTGTCGAAGACGAGCGTCGTTACGCCGTGGTCATCCGTCGAGACTTGCGGCGTGATGCCCTCGAAGCCCTCCAGCGACGGGACCTGCGCCAGCTTCTGCACGCTGGTCGAGCCGCTGTCGTCCGTGGTCACGCGGAAGACGCGAATCCACTCGCCGTCTTCCGACGGAACCACGTAAAGGCTGTTCGTCAGACCGGCTTTGTCGGTCCAGGTCTGCGTGGCCCGTGCATCGCCGATGTCGTCCATCGTGTAGGACGCATTGGCTTCCTCGGGAGCCGGACCCTGGCGGCGGACCATCTTGACGACCTGCTCGTCCTCCGTCCCGGGGCCGGTCGCGTTGATGGTGACGTGGGTCTTGTCACCTTGCGCGGCGTCCGACGCTTTCAGGACGGAGATGGTCGTCGTCTTGCCGTCGTCGCCCTGGATGGTCATCGTCGCCGGCTCGCCGTCGTTGGCGATCAGCTTGGCCTGCTGGCCGTTGATACTTACCGAGAAGACCCAGCTGCGGATCTTCTCGATGCCGCCGGTCGCGGCGAAGGCACCGCCGCCGACCAGGACGATCGACAGGGCGACCAGGGCTGCCACACGCATGGGCGTGCGGCGGGGTTGATTCTGGGTGTTGAATTCCTGCATCAGTCTCTCCTCGAGTTGGGGGTCAAATGGCTCACCGGTCCAGGAACGATTCTTCAAGCTTTCAAGCGCGCTTTGGATGGGGTCTTGTTCGTTTGTCATGGCTCCACATTTCCTTCAGCAGGGCGGGTCCCGCCCGGCACATTTCGCCATCCGCGCTGATGGGTGGGCAGTGCCCACCTTACGGTCTGCTCCGAGCGCGGTTCTGCTTCGTCAAACGCTCCCGCAGTGCGTCGCGTCCGCGGGACAATCTCGATTTCACCGTGCCGAGCCGGCAGCCCAACGCCGTCGCGACGTCATCCAGGCTCAACCCTTCAAGATAGTGCAGCGTCAGCACGGCCTGATACTTCGGAGGCAGCGTCAGCAGCGCCAGCCGGGCGTGTTCGCCGTCGCTGCGACCGTTGTCGTGCCGCGATCCAGGCACTCCCGCGGCTCGATCCGGCGATTCAGCCGCTTCCAGCTCCGCGAGCGATCGGGCGATTCGCTTTCGTTCGCGACGCACCCAGCGATTCACCGTGTTCGCCGCGATCCGGTACAGCCACGCCCGAATCGGTAATCCGCGATCGCGATACCGCGGCAGGTATTTCAATACGGCCAGAAACGTTTCGGCCGTGAGGTCTTCGGTCAGGTGCACGTCGCCGACGCGCCGCAGAATGTAACTCGCCATCACCGCGTAGTGCCGTCGATAGAGCATCGCGAAGGCCTGTCGATCGGTTTGGGCGCGCCGGACCAGCTCGGCGTCGTCGTGGACCGATTTAGCGCAGGAAGGCGTATCGCCGGCGGCGAGGTCGCGGCCCTGCGGAATCTCTGTGCCTGTCAAGCGGAGTTGCAACTCCATTCTCACTGCCTCGTCAGACGGCCGCCCGCGCCGTTAACCAACCCATGCGATGCCTGCCTGAAGACAGACCTGCCACGGGGCGGTTCACCGGTCATTACTTCGATGCCGGCCGCCCCACGAGAGCGGTCATGAGCAGGCAATGGATAAAAGCCCGGAACCGATCCGGTGGTTCCAGGATTTTGAATAAAAAAATGGCATTCAGCAAAACACAACGGGACTGACGTCGCGTCTCATGGCTCCCAGACGGCTGCTGGGGAGGCGCGGACGATCAAATTGTCCCCGGAGAGATTCGACAAGGCTCGGAGCGCGGCGCCGGCGGAGGGCGTTGGAGTTGTGCCGGAATTTGGCGACTTTCGAGCGATCAGCCGATTCACGCGCCACGCCAACGCACGCGGCAGCCGGGCGATCAGGGCGGCGATTTCCGGCCGGGAGGTCCAACGAGTGTATTGGAGATTTGTGTAACTGCCGGTGTGGATGCGGCCGAAGCCGGCGGCGGTCAGCAGCTTGCCGAGGCTGGCGGCGTCGAAGAGGTTGATGTGAAAGCGATTGAGGCCGAGCCAGTGTCGCCCTCCCCGGCGCCGCCAGAATCCGCCCCAGTTCGGCGTGTCGACGCAGACGACGCCGTTCGGCGCGAGCACGCGGCGCACATCGCGGAGAAAGTGCAACGGGCGTGGCACGTGCTCGATGACATCGCCAAGGAAGACGACATCGAAGGAGGAGAGCGCGTTCGCGTGATCTTCAAGCGAGCCGATGAGGACATCCATTCCGAAGCGCTCCGCGGCGCGGCGCGCGGCATCGGCCGAGACATCCAGCCCGACGACCTGCCAGCCTCGCTCGCGCGCCAGCGCCGAGAAATGGCCCATTGCGCAGCCGACATCGAGCAGCCGCCGCGATGGGTGATGCTCGATTGGTGCGAGATGCAACGCATACTGCTGTGCGGCGCGCGCCGAGCGGAGTGCGTCGTCCTCGTCGAAGACGTAGTAGTCGCCGGCATAGAGCCGTGCGAGGTCGTCAGCGGTGTAGCGAGGTTGCTGCTGCACCATGCCGCAGTCGCGGCAGCGAAAGAGATCGAACGGGCACGTCGCACTGCGTCGCAGGATCGGGCGGTTCGGCGCGATTGACGCTTCGCAGGCGGCGCAGGCAAATGGGGACACCCCGACCCGATCGGGCGGAAGGGCGGCAGCAGGGGAAGACGCGCGGACTGAACGCGTTGCAGTGGCCATCGGCTTCTGCTGCTATCGGCGAATTCGGAGCAACTGCATTGACATAATGTCGCCGGGTGGCTCGAAGGGGCCTGCGCAGCGGGGGACGCGCACGGAACGGTCACTTTTGAGGAGGCAATTCAAACGTCAGGGATGACCAGGTGCTCTCCCATTCAACGTCGTCGCGGCCTTTGGCGCGCGTCATGCGCACGGCGTTGATGACGTACATGCCGGGCTGGGAAAGTTCGAACGACGCCTTGCCGTCGGAATCGGTGCGCGCGGTGCGGCGAATCGACTCGCCTTTTTCCAGCCAGATCGCGGCCATCAGCGCTCCGGCAGCGGGTTTTTCATTCTCAAGAAGCTGAAAGGTCAGTCGCGTGGGGACCGGCGGGTGTGATGGCGCGTTGGTTGTCGCGGGCTGCGTCGTCGCGGCTGGCTGGTGACGGGTTTCCAATGGCCGATAGGGGTTGTTCAACGGAATGATTTCCAGGGGAAGGCCGATTCGGACGTCCTGCGCGCCGCGGCCGTCGCCGTTCACCGCTACGAGCGCCTTGGCACATCGGGAATAGGCCTCGCGCCCGGGTTTGGTCGATTCGCCCAGTTTATTGCGCAGGTCGATGACGTGCTCCATTCCGTCTTCGCGGAGATAGGCCTCGAATTTGTCCGGCTCAAGCGTGATGGTTGTCGGGCGATTGCGGAAGGCGATGACGTGAAGCCCCGGTGACGTCAGTCGAACTTTACCGGCAGGTGTGTCACCTTGTTTGCCGGAAATCACCTGGGGACTTGACGGCGAACTGGAGTGGTCACTGACGCGAATCCAGTCAAAGCGAATCAGTCTGTCAGGATCGCGCTGGCGCGCTTCACCGGGAAGACCGTCGCCAACGAACAGGTTGATATCAATCTCCTGTCCTGCGGCGGGTCGAAACGTCGCGGGCTGAATCCAGTACTCATGTGCCGAGGCCCGCCCGCCCAGCGTCCAGGCCATGGCGGCCGACGCGGCGGCGCATGAGACGGCACGTCGAAGATGGAGTGTACGATTCATCGGTTCCCTCATACGGCCATCGCGGATCATCCGCATCGTAGGCCCCGCGTCATCAAGAACGCAAGTATGTGCGGGGCGCTGCGCGCAAGAGAAAGCCCCGAGCAAGTCTGCTCCGGGGCTTTCGAAAGGCCGGAAACCGAACGGATCCGCGGCAACCCGCCCGGCGGATCGCCCCGTGCCTGCGCCATGCTACGGACACTCCTCGGCGGCCAGCAGCTTGCCGACGAATTCCTCGATGGAAAGCGATGCGCACGTGCAGGCGGGGCTTTCGGCGTCCGACGCCTGTGTCACACAATTGACATACTGCTGGATGTCATCGCCGCCGATGGCGTGATTGCCGGACATGTCGCCGGCACAAGGGCATTCGGTGGCGGCCAGCGCAGCGGGCAAATAGATCACTGTATCGATGCCGATGTAGTTGCTTCTCGGTCCCAGCGGCCCGCCGTCTTCCACGAAGTAGCGGAACGCCAGGCGACCGCAGGTGGGCTGCGACAATCCGGTGATGACCACGTTGAACCTGGTCCACTCAAAGGGATAACCCGCCGGCGCATAAGTCGGATTGATATCGAGCAGGAGCGTCGTGAAATCGCCGACGCTCGTGGACGTCCCGCCGACTTCCGTACTGCAACAATTCAGGCTCATGCGCACCTGCAGGCGATCCGGCCGCGACGTGGCGATCGGACGCGATCGGGTGAAGAACGAGAACTGATCACCGTTCGAGAGCGTACGGGCAGGGAGGATCAGCCAGTTGCTGATGCGTGCCACGCCCGCGCCGTTGTTGAAGTTTGCGGCGATGTACGAATTCGGCGGTCCGGCGTGGGCCGGAAAGATCGCCGGCTGCCCCTGGAACCAACCGGTCGTGCCGAGCGGCTCGCTCAAGTTGAGCATCTGCCAATCCTGCGGAGGCAGGTTGGTAATGTCGTTGAAACCTTCAAAGGTCTTGCCGTCGACCACCGGGCACGGGTTTGCACACCCGCCGCAGTAGAACAGATCGCCTTCCTGAATCAGATTGCAGGCGGTGCCGTCGAGGCAGCCGCCGCCGCACGAGGGCCCGGTGACCGGATCGAGATTGATCCAGCAGGTGGCGTTGCACGAGCATTCCTCGATGGCCCATGACGGTGTGCAGTCGCTGCCGCAGGGGCAATCTTCCGAGCTTCCGCAGATCGCGCCGTTGCTGCATCGCGAGACGCGCCGCACGACGACCGGGCGGCACTCGGCACCGGGCTGGGCGCACGGTGCGCCGGTGCAGGACCAGCCATCCAGCGAGACGAAGCACCGCGGGCGATTCACGAAGTTCTTGTTGACGTGCAGATCGATGCCTTGCGAGCCGATCGAGATGCTGTAGGTCGTCGGCAGGGACACCTGCACAAAGTCGGTCGGGACGGTTTCAGCGACGGTGTAGCCGCCCGAGCCGAGGCCGGCGATGCGATAGTTGCCGTCGGCGTCGGTGACCGCGCTGCCCGAGCCGGCCGTGACGGTGACGCCAGGTTGCGGCACGTCGCCAAGGCCGTCGCCATCGAAGTCGATGGTGACGCGGCCGCGGACCTCACCGCGCGCGGGGGCGGAGAGGCTGCACCCGCCGCAATCGTCGTGCTTGGTGTCGCTGCCTCGACCGCCGAATCGCTTGTCGCAAGTTTGACAGCGGTAGAGATTGTCGTTGCCGCGGTTGCCGAAGAGCCAGTCGCAATTGGAATCCGAGCCACTGTGGACGTGATCGTTGCCGCGGTTACCGAAGGCATAATCGCCGCCGCCCTCGGTGGAGAGGCAGTCGATGCCGCGGTTGCCGAACATGAAGTCCTTGTTGCCACCGCCGGCCATTTGATCGTCGTCGAGATTGCCGAACAGGAAATCGACTCCGGCATCGCCGCGGATGGTGTCGTTGTTCTTGTTGCCGAAGGCAATGTTCGTGCCGCCGCCGCCGAAGAACTGATCGTTGCCCATGTTGCCGAAGAGCAGGTTCAGTCCGCCCGCGCCGACGAGCACGTCATCGCCGCCGTTGCCGAAGGCGATGAACAAGGCCGGCCCGCCGGATTGGAGGATGTCGTTCCCGCCGTTGCCGAACAGGACGCCCAGGCCGCTGCTGGATCGCAGGCGATCTTCGCCGCCGTTGCCAAAAAGCACGGCCAGGCCCGGGCCGCCGGTGACTTCGTCGTGATCGGTATTGCCGAACGCAACGCAGAGGCCTGCGCCGCCGGTGACTTCGTCGTTGTCCTTGTTGCCGAAGAGGACGGACAGGCCGGGGCCGCCGATGACGTCGTCATCGCCCTTGTTGCCGAACAGGACGTTCAGCCCCGCGCCGCCTTCGACGTGATCGACGCCGGCGTTGCCGAACAGGATGTTGACGCCCGCGCCGGCCTGCACGGTGTCGTTGTTCTTGCCGCCGAAGGCGATGTTCAGGCCGCTGCCGGCGTTGATTGCGTCGTCCTCGCGGTTTCCAAAGAGCACGTTCAGGCCGTCCTGTGACGTAATGGTGTCATTGCCGCGATTGCCGAAGACGAGATTCAGGCCCGTGCCGGCGGTGATGGCGTCGTTCTCGGCGTTGCCGAAGAGCAGATTGATGCCGTCGCCGGCGGTGATCGTGTCGTTTTCCTTGCCGCCGAAGACGAGATTCAATCCGTCGCCGGCCGAAACGATGTCGTCGCACGGCCCGCCGAAGAGCAGATCGATCTCCATGGGCGGCACGGTCGGCAGCAGCAGGCGGCCGAGGCTGGTGATGTCGTCCTCGCCGTCACCGCCGAACATGAGGTTGCCGAACGCGATCGGTGTCGGCACGCTGCTGATGGGAACGACGACGATGCCGCCGTTGTCGGCGCGCAGAATGTCGTTGCCGTCGGCGCCGAAGACCAGGTCGATGCCGTTGTAAGCGTCGACTTCGTCGTTGCCCGTGCCGCAGAAGATGAGGTCGGCCGCGCCGCCGAGATCACCCACGCCGAGGTTATTAAGCAAGTCATCGAGGTCTTCGTTGACGCCGGAGCAGAGGTCCGAGCCGTTCGCACCCTGGATAAGGTCATTCCCCGGACCGCCGAAAAGCAGGTTGCCGAAAAAGATGATGACGGCCTGTCCGCTGGTGAGATCGCCAATGATAATGAGCGATCCTTCCTTGCCCTCGATGGTGTCGTTGCCGCCGGCGCCGAAGGCGAGGTCGATGCCGCCCTGGGGATTGTCGGTGTCCTGATTCTCGTAGTCGGCGCGGATCAGGTCGTTATCCGGTCCGCCGAACAGGAGGTTGCCGAAAAGCAGGCAGAAATCCTGATCGGGCAGTTCGATGTTGCCGCCGGTGCAACCATAAATGTTGTCGTCGCCCGTCGAGCCGAAGATCAGGTCGATTCCGTCGTGCTCGTCGCCGCCTTCGGGCGGATCGGCCGCGTCGCCGTGCAGGATGTCGTTGCCAGCTTGGCCGAAGATGAGATCGCCGAGGTCAATCTTGAACGTGTCGTTGATGTTGAGGACATGCCCCTTGCCGGCGGAGGCGGTGTCATCGCCGCTGCCGCAGAAGATCAAATCGATGCCGTCGAGCGTTTCGATCTCGTCGTTCTGGTCGCCGCCGAAGATCACGTTTCCAAGCTTGAGTTCAAAATCGGGGTCGCTGGAATCGCCGATGGAGAGCAGCCCGCCGCCGTAGCCGAAAATGGTGTCATCGCCATCGCGTCCGAAGATCACGTCGATGTCGTCGTCGGCGCGATCGGCCTCGGGGTCGTCGCCATGGAGTTCGTCGTTGCCGTTGCCGCCAAAGAGGAGGTCGCCCAGCGCGAGGCGGAAGTCGTCGTCGCCGATGGTGAGCAGATGGCCTTTGCCGGCGGATGACACGGTGTCGTCATCGTCGCCGCCGAAGATCACGTCGATGCCGGCGGTCGTGTCGATTTCGTCCTTGCCGTTGCCGCCGAAGATGAGGTTGCCCAGCCGCAGCTCGAAGTCGGGATCGCTGACATCGCCGATGCTCAACAAGCCGCCGGCGTGGCCGTGAATGGTGTCGTCGCCGTCGCGCCCGAAGATCACGTCGATGTCCTGATCGGCTTCGTCGGCGTCGGGGTCGTCGCCATGGATCGTATCGTGGTCGCCGCCGCCGAAGATGAGATCGCCCAGGGCGAGGCGGAACTGGCTGCTGCCGCTGCCGATGGTGAGCGACGCGCCCTTGCCGGCGTTGATGGTGTCGTCGCCGTTGCCGCCGAAGATCACATCGATGCCGTTCTTCGTCAGGAGGTCGTCGTTCCCGTCGCCGCCGAAGACGAGATTGCCCAGCTTGATCGTGAACGAGCCGATCGTCAGATCGCCGCCGTGGCTGACGCGCACGCGGTCGTTGTCGCCGCCGCCCATGACAAAGTCGATCTCCTCGGGGTCGTCGTCCTCGCTGTCGCCGGCCACGATCGTATCATCGCCGTCGACGCCAAAGAAAATGTCGCCCAGCGCAACGGAGAGACTTCCGCGGGTAAGCGTCTGGCCGCCGCCGCCGAAGATGCAGTCGTTGCCCTTATTGCCGACGAGGATGTCAACCTTCGCGCCACCCTTGATCAGGTCGTTGCCGCCGCCGCCGAAGATTAGATCGTTGCCGTCGTCGCCATGCAGCTCGTCGTCGCCGCCCAGACCGATGATCAAGTCGGCGTCGTCGCCGCCTTCGATCTTGTCGCTGCCCGTCGAGCCGATCAGTACGTCGTTGCCCGGCCCGCCAGTCAGCGTGTTCGTCGGCGTTACTTCGCAATTGTTGCTGGCGCCGAGCAAGGTCAGCGTGTCCCCGAGGATCGGCGCTGCCGCCGTAATGAGCGCGTCCAGGTCAGCCGCGAGCTGGTCGGCCTCGGCGCGCAGCGCGTCGGCCGCAGCTTCGACGTTGGCCTGCGCCTGGGCTTCCAATGCATCGGCCGCTGCGAGCACTTCGGCCTGCCCGCGCGTGTGCATCGTCTCGCCGCGATTCTCCAGATCGCTCTCGGCTTGCCCGACCCACTGCTCCCAGTCGGCGGCGAGCGCATCGGTCGTCGCGCTAAGCGTGTCGCCGGTGGAAACCAGATTGTCGCCCTGCATCTCCATCTGCGCCGCGTTGGACGAGGGGATTTCATCGTCGCCCTTGCTGTCGGCCAGCGCTTCCAGTGCGTTGCCGTCGGCTTCGTAGGCGTCGCCCTCTAACTCGACCTGATCGACGCGCGCCTCGACGGTGTCCGTGATGGCTTCGAGCGCTTCGACGCGCCGTTCTACTTCGGCGCAGATGGGCGGCAGGCCGCTGGGGTCCTGCAAATCTTCATCAAACTCGGTCTCGGTCGGCTCGGGGTCTTCGTCGCACATCAGGGAGAGTTCACTGATCGTCAGCACGTGGCTCTCGATGGTCTGCATCAAGAGTGCAACGGGGTCGCCGTTCTGCACTTCCATGCCAAGACTCGCCGCGCGGTCATACAACGTCTGCGCGCGAATGAGCAGATCGTTCGCGTAAGGCAGGAGCAATTCGAACTCGTCGATCATCACTTCCACGTCGGCCGAGAGGACTTGTGCTTCCTGTGAGATGCCCTGCACGTCACCGGCGACGTAGTTATTGAGATAATTTGCGATGCGGCCGTGGGCCTTCTGCACCGTCGCGGCGGTCGGCTGGACGAGTTCGCTCTCGATGTCGCGCACGTAATTGGCCGTGGGGAGGACCAGGTTATTCCCGGCGTCCTTCGCCAGCGTTGCGGCGTTCTCGACCAGGCACGACGCGGTGTTGCATCCGCTCTGCGGGGCATCGAGCATGTCCAGCACGCGATCGAGGTAGGTTTGCGCTTGCTGAAGCGTCGAGATCATCGTGAGCGCGTCATTCAGCGACGTGACGTTCAGATCGAGACCGCCCAGGACGATGTCCTCGCCGCCGCCGCCGTGGACTTCAATCACCCACGTGTCGGAGATCGCACCATTGGAATCGTCAAAGACGACCAGGTCGTCGCCGTCGTCGGCCGTGACGCGAATCGCACCGAAGGGCGTGGCGGTCGAGTCGTAGCTGCAACTGGGCGTGGCATCGCCGGCGGGGGTGTAGATATCGACAATCGCCGGATTGCCCGCGTTCTTGACGACGCGCACGCTGTCGTCGCCGGTCGTGCCCTGAATCTCCAGCACGTTGCTGATGACATCGACATTCAGCGTCCCGCAGGGGGCGGCTTGGGCTTGCACCGCCGCGAGGATCGGAAATCCTGCGGCGAAAAGCAGCGCCGTCATCCGGCCGCGTCGCGTACGAGATGAAACGAATACGAGCTTGCTGCGTGCCGTTCGACCGCGCGCGCGCAGAATCGCCATCGCCGCCACGACGAGCAGCAGCGCCGTCGTCGGCTCGGGCACAAGTCGAAACGCCACGGTCCCATCGTCCATCGGACCGGTCTGCGTCGAATTCGGCGGAATGTGAATGTTGCGGAGCGTGATCATGTGCGTGCCGGCTGGCAAGAGGAACGTCGACTTGCTGAACTCGGGGCGATTCCACGCCACGTCCGGATCAGTCGTATAAGGCGCGTCATCAAACGGACCGACGGGGGGAATGAGGGCGGGCCAGTCCGGCATTGCGGGGGTCGCGCCGAGCAGGATGCCGTCGAGCCAGACTTCGTTGCGGTCGGAAACGACGAACAAGTCGGTCACGTCCATCTGCACCGGGTCGGACGACGAGTAGGTAAAGATCGGCGAGTAATACGAGCCGACAGCCATGATCTCGTCGAGCACGGTCCACGAGCCGTCGATCGGCAGGACGATCATGGCTTCCGGCGCGTAGCTCGGCGTGCCTTGGAGGCTCGAGATGGGCGTGGCGATAGCGGACGAGACAGAAGCTGAAAACACAAAAAGTGCGATTGCGGCTCGCAACATGGTTAACCCTCCGGTGCGCACGTTTCCCTACAAGGAGACGTGAGATGTCTTGAGGCGGCTGTAAGCAACGAGCAGTGTATCAATTAATGCTTGTCATGTCAAGATTTATGAATCGATTGGGGATGCGTCGTTGCTTCAAACCGCGAGGTCAAACAGTGGATTCGACACGTTCAAATGAAGCGAAAGTGCGTCAATCAAAAGGATTCGTGCGTTGCGTCACGGGCTGATGCTCGCCATGGCAGTTGGATTGCCGCCGCCGCGAAAGACGAAATACACCGCGCCGCAGAGGCACAGCCCGGCCCAGAGATAATCCAGCTTAATCGACTCGCGAAGATAAAACACCGCAAACGGCACGAATACAGACAGGGTGATGACTTCCTGAAGGATTTTGAGCTGGCCAACGTTGTAAACCTGATGTCCGATGCGATTCGCCGGGACCTGGAAGAGGTACTCCAGCAGGGCCACGCCCCAACTCACGATGGCCGCGAGGATCCACGGCTTGTGTTTCAGCTCCTTGAGATGGGCGTACCATGCGAAGGTCATGAAGACATTGGAAATCGTCAGGAGAAGGATGCTTTGAACAATCACGGGCATGGGAAGTCACCTTGTGCTTCGGCCGGTGCGCCGACCCGATCGGCGCGGGGTCTGCGGCAAATCGCGCCTATTGTAGCAAGCCAGGAGGGAGTTTCATGAGCAGGCAGTTCATTCTTGCATTGCCGTTGCTGCGCGGGTCATCAACCGCCGTGTCAGAGTCGTTCTATTGCGGCCAGCTCGGCTTCCAATTGGAATCGGAGAACCGGCCGGCGCCGCCTGCCACCGACCCGGCCTTCCTCGCGCTGATTCGCGATGGGGTTCGGCTGCACCTCTCGTCGCACGCAGGGGATGGCGTGTTTGGAGCGGTCGTTGCTTTTGCTGTTCGCGACGTGGACGCGCTGCACGCGGAGTTCGGGTCACGTGGCGTGGCCATCGCGCTGCCGCCCATCGATCAGACCTGGGGCAATCGTGAGATGTACGTGCGCGACCCGGACGGCAACGCGCTGCGATTTCTTCAATGCGATCGTTGACAGGCCGATCAGCCTCGCGCCAACTGCTCTTTCTTTTCCGCGATGACCAGTTGGAGAATTTTTTCGAGATTCGCCTTCGGCTCGTAGCCCGTCATTTCGCGGATTCGATCAAGGCAGGGAATGCGCCGCATCATGTCGTCGAAGGGGCGGCCGTATGCTTCTTCATACGATAGAAACCTCTTGGTGCTTTTGCTGCCCGTCATCGCGATGATCTTGTCGGCGAGGCCCTCAATGGAAACTTCTTCGGTGGCTCCGACGTTGTACACCCGCCCGGCGGCCTTCGGATTGTTCATCAGCTTCACGATGGCATCGACGACGTCTCCAACGAAACCGAAGCAGCGCGACTGTTTGCCGGTCCCATAGATGTGGATGGGTTCATTCTTCAGGGCCGCTTCGACAAAGCGTGGAATGACCATGCCGTAGCGGCCGGTTTGCCGGGGGCCGACGGTGTTGAAGAAGCGAGCGACGACGACGGGCAGCCCGTACTGCTGGTGATAAGCGAGTCCAAGAAACTCGTCGATCGCCTTGGAGCAGGCGTAGGACCAGCGGCTGAACCGCGTCGCGCCCAGGACCGTGTCATCGTCTTCGCGGAAAGGCACTTTCTCGCTCTTGCCATAAACTTCGCTCGTGGAGGCGATCAGCACGGGCTTGCGAAACTTGTTCGCGATGGCGAGGACGACTTCGCTACCGTGAATATTGGTTTCGATCGTGTGTACGGGTTCATCGACAATCAGTTGTACGCCTACGGCTGCGGCGAGGTGATAGATCATGTCGCACTGCTCGGTCAGCACGTGCAGAGTGTGTTCGCTGCGCACATCGTCGTGGACGAATCGCAGGCGCGGATTGGACCGGGCGGCTTCGAGGTTGCGCGCGTTGCCGGTGCTTAAGTTATCCAGCGCAATGACTTCGTGACCGTCGGCAAGGAGCCGATCCGCCAGATGAGACCCGATGAAGCCCGCGCCGCCCGTGATGAGAATTCGCATGGGTGTGATTCCGAACCGTCCCGCCACCCGAACCGCCACACGCGGACGAGCACCGATCGCGCGGAAGTATAGAGCAAGGCGCGCGGCGCACCAAATCCGTATGCTCGGCCATTCCGGAAGGGGCCGGGGCGTTCGCGCAACGGGGATTGAGGAGGCGCAGGCAGGGCGCGCAATTCTCCCTCGTGTCACGCGGCTCGCCCGGAAGGCATGTCTTACCGGATTCTAGGCCGACTCTGACCCGAAAAGCAGCGGCTGCGCGCGTGAATCGGTGGGGCGGTCGCGACGATATTAGAAGAGGCGATCGTCCGCGAAGTCGGCGTGCTTGCGCGCATAGACTTTGTTGGCGTCGCCGTGAATCGTGGGGTGCAGAATGAGACAGGGTGAACAAATGGATTTGGAATCGGCCCAGCGTGAGCGTGAGGCGATCGCGGCGCTGGCGGGCAGCCGCGATCAGATTCGCGCGGAACTGGCGAAGGTGATCGTCGGCCAGGAAGAGGTCATCGACCAGATCCTGATCTGCCTGTTCAGCGGCGCGCATTGCATTCTCGAGGGCGTGCCGGGCCTGGCCAAAACGCTGATGATCAAGTCGCTGGCGCGGACGCTAAGCCTGTCGTTCAACCGAATTCAATTCACTCCCGACCTGATGCCCAGCGACATCACCGGCACCGAGATCATCGAGGAGAACAAGGCAACGGGTGTTCGCCAGTTGCGGTTTGTCAACGGACCCGTTTTCGCCAACGTGATTCTCGCCGACGAGATCAACCGAACGCCGCCCAAGACGCAGGCGGCGCTGCTGGAAGCGATGCAGGAGCACCAGGTGACGGCGGCGGGCTTCACGCATCGCCTGCCCGAGCCGTTCTTTGTGCTGGCGACGCAGAATCCAATCGAGCAGGAGGGGACTTATCCCCTGCCCGAAGCGCAGCTCGACCGGTTCATGTTCAAGATTCTGATGGCGTACCCCAGCGCGGCGGAAGAGTTGCAGATCATCAACAAGACGACCACTATCGAATCAATCGAAATGAAACGCGTGTTTACCGCCGATGACCTGCTCGCGCTCCAGGAAGTCGTGACGCGCGTGCCGTGCGCCGAGCATGTCATGGATTATGCAATGCGACTCGCGCGAAGCAGCCGGCCGCAGTTGACGGACGCGCCGGAGTTCGTCCGGCGGTATGTCAGTTGGGGCGCCGGGCCGCGGGCATCGCAGTATCTGGTGATGGCCGGCAAGGCGCGAGCAATTCTGGCCGGACGGTATCACGTTTCGACGGACGACGTGCGTGCGGTCGCCCATCCGGTCATGCGCCATCGGATCGTGACAAATTTCACGGCGGAAGCCGACGGCGTCACGTCGGATGGTGTTATTGATCGGCTGCTGGAATCCGTGCAGGGGGCTTCGACCCCGGATCTGGATGCCATCGATGCGCGGCGCGTGCTGGTGCCGTAAGGGAAATAGGAACCGTTCAAAGGACCGGCGGGCGGTGTCCGCTCAATATTGACAACTGGCCGATTCTCCCCCGGGATCCAATCCAATGATCGCGCAAGGCGAAAATCTTCAGAAATACCTGAACCCGGTTGTGCTGGCGGGGATCGCCGGATTGGATCTCCGCGCGAGGCTGATGGTTGAGGGTTTTGTGAGTGGTCTGCATCGCTCTCCCCTCCATGGATTCAGCATCGAGTTTGCCGAGTATCGCAAGTATGCCCAGGGGGACGATCTGCGGCACCTGGACTGGAAAGTCTTCGGCCGGACCGACAAGCACTACATCAAGGAGTACGAGCAGGAAACGAATCTCCGGATGCTGATCGCGGTCGATGCTTCCGAATCAATGAACTACAAGAGCAGCGATTCCGCCTGGTCGAAGCGCGAGTTCGCCATCACCGCGGCGGCGGGGTTGTCCTACCTGGCGCTCCAGCAGGCCGATTCGGTTGCGCTGGCCACGTTTGACACGCGCCTGCGCCGGCATGGCCGCGCAAGCAATCAACCGAACCAGTGGAAGCAGGTCGTGGCGGAACTGGAGCATCGCCCCGGTACGGGAGCGACGGCGTTTCGCGCGGTGCTCGACGAACTGGCCGAGAGCCTGCGCGAGCGTCACCTGATCATCGTGTTAAGTGATCTGCTCGGCGAGCCGAACGAGATCATCACAGGGATCAAACATCTGCGCCACCGCCGGCATGAACCCATCGTGTTGCAAATTCTGGATCACGCCGAGCTGACGTTTCCGTTTGACGGCCCCGTGCGGTTCATTGGAATGGAGGGCGTCGGCCCGCTTGCGACCGATCCGACCGCGTTGCGCGCGCGCTACCTCGCGGAAATCCATCGTCATCTGGACACCATCCGGCAGGGCTGCCACGCGCAGCAGTGCGACTACCAACTCCTGGACACCAGCGCGCCGCTTACCACGGCGCTAAGCGCTTACCTCGCGAATCGTGCGGCGCGCGTGCGCCGCCACCACTGACCTGCGCGCCGGCGTTGCCCGGCCGGATCCTACGGCGGTTCCCATGTCATTCGTTCACGGCGGGATGGCGATGGCGGCGGCGGGCCTGGCGATGGTGCCGCTGCTGATTCATCTGCTCAATCGCCGGCGTTACCGCGACGAACCGTGGGCCGCCATGCAGTTCATCCTGTCCGCCGTCCAGCGCACGCGCAGGCGGCTGCGCACCGAACAATGGATTCTGCTGGCGGTGCGTACGGCGGTGATGGCGCTGGTCGGATTGGCTGTAGCGCGGCCTTATCTAAAGCCGAAATCCGCACTGCTCTCCGTGGGCGAACGACGCGTCGACCGCGTGATGGTATTGGATGACAGCTTATCGATGCGGGCGTGCACGTCCACCGCGCCGAGTGCCCTGGAGAATGCCCGATCGGCCATCAGCAGATTGCTGGAGCGCAGCGCCGGCAGCGGCGGGTTTGCGCTGGTGACGGCATCGCGACCTGCGCGGGCGTGGTTTGATCAACCGGTGCAGGATCGGCTCGCGTTTCGACAAGCGGTGGAGTCGATCAGCGGCACCTGGGCCGCTTCCGACTTGCACGGCGCGTTGGAACAGGCGGACGCGATTCTGTCGCGCAGCACCGCGCCGCCGGAAGCACGGGAAGTTTATGTTTTCTCCGATTTCTGCGAGCGCGATCTGCAAGCGCCGCCCGGGGCCGGTGAGTCTCCGTTGGCGCCCGTCGTCAATGCCTCGCGCATCGTGTTGATACGATCGACTTCGGATTCTCGTCCCAATCGAGCGGTGACGGACCTGCGCGTCGTTGGTCAGCCGGCGTTGCTGAACGGCGCTGCCGAAATTCGTGCGGAGGTCACGAACTTTTCCACCCATGAGATGGCTGCGGCGACGCTGTCGCTGCACGTTGCGGGGCGTGAAGTCGGTCGTAAGGGGATCGGATCGCTGGCGGGCGGCGGAAAGGCGACGGTTGAGTTTCATATCGCACTGACACCGGGCGCCGTCCATGTGATCGAAGCGATGTTGAACCGATCGGATGACGACTGGCTGCCGGACGATGATCGGCGGTGCTTGGCGATCGATGTTCCGGCGCGGTGCCGAGTCCTGCTGGTCGAAACGCGCACGGCGCATGGAAGAAGCGATCACTCGCTTTTCTATTACCAGTTGGCGCTGGGCGGGATCGATTCAGCACCGACCAGCGGTTCGCCTTTTGACGTGACGCAGGTGGAGGCGGTGCAATTTCGGGATGTCGTGCTGAAGGATTATGACGTTGTGGCGGTGGTTGACTGGGCAGCCTTGCAACCCGGCGACCTTGAACGATTGCGTCGGTTCGTGACCTTGGGGGGCGGGCTGATTGCCTTCTGCGGTGGCGAAGAAGGAGTGCCGGCCGCGGCGCTGAATGGAATCCTTCCGGTCCGACTGCTGGACGTTTACCAGGCACCGACGGCTGCGCCACCGCCGACCCTGATGCTGGCTGATCCGAGACACCCCGTGCTCGGCGACTTCGCCGGGCAGCAGCGGAACATCCTCGGCCGTGCGCACGTCACGGCGTGGCGACGGATACAGCCTGAAGCGAACGAGCCGCGTCTGGATCGTGTCATTGATACAAGCAGCGGCGATCCCGTTCTCCTGACGGCCGAAGTCGGTGCCGGCCGGATCGCGCTGTGGCTGACCTCGGCGGACATGTCGTGGACGAATTTCCCAGCCAAGCCGGATTATCTCCCGTTGATGATGAATTTGACGGGATTCGTCGCGGGGGATCGGAATTCAGGGCGCAACGTGCTCGTCGGCGAGGCGTTGAGCGGGCGTGTTTCGTTGGCCGAGTCGGGTCGAATCGAATTCACGCTTCCGGACAAGACGCGTCAGCGCGCCGAGCCGGATCGGGACGAATGGGGCGGTCGCTGGAATCTGCGCGACACGGCCGAACCGGGCGTCTATGAATGGACGCGAGGTGCCATGCGGGATGCGTACTGCGTCAACGTGGACACGGCCGAAAGCGATCTGCGACGAGCGGATTCCCGGCGCGTGGCACAGGCGTTCGGCGACCGGGCGATTTGCGTCGATTCGTCGGAGCCGGCGGCGTTGGCCGGCGAAACCGGCGTCAGAGAATGGGGCTGGATGCTCGCGGTGATCCTGTTGCTGGCCGCGACGATTGAATCGCTGCTCGGGCGATTGTTCGGGGGCGCGCGATGAGTCGATTCGCGGAATGGTTGCTGAACCTCGAGGCGTCCGGTCTTCACGGCGACGGGACGCTGACGCTGCGTTTCGCGACGCCGCCGGCAGCGTGGATCATGCTGATCGGCGCGATTTTGTCGGTTGCCTTTGTTTATCGCATCTATCGAGCGGAGCCGATTCCTCTCCGATGGAAAGTCGCGCTCATGACGCTGCGCGTCGGAGCCGTGTTGACGGTTTTATTCATTCTCGCCCAGCCGGTGCTTGTGCGGCGAATCACCAACGAAACACGCGGCCACGTTGCCATTCTGGTGGATCGCTCCACAAGCATGGACGCCGCCGATGGCGATTGGCCCGCGTCCAGGGAGGTGGAACCCGGTCCGTCCGCGACAAAGCGCCTGAACGCTGCATTACGATTGCTTCCCCACGGCGACGGCCAACTCGCCGCGCTTCCAGCGCAGCACGAAATCTCGCTTTGGTCGTTTGCCGGGTCCGCGCAGCGACAGGAGGCAATGCTCGAGTCACAGCGCATTGAGATGGGGACCACGACCGATCTGGCCACCGCGATCAGCGCGGTGCTCAAGGAGATTCCCGGCGCGAGGCTGGCCTCGTTGATTGTCATGTCCGACGGCCGCCACACGGCGGCGACGTCCCTGGAGGCCGCGCTGTCGCAGGCTCAAGCCCGTCGCGTGCCGATTCACACCATAGGAGTCGGGTCCTGGGAGCCGCAGCGTGACCTGCGCATTGATTCGGTCTGGCACGATGACGAGGTGTTTGTCCAGGACTCGGTGACGCTTCGCGTGCAAGTGGAGGCTCGCGGGGTTGATGCGGCACAGGATGCGACCGTCGAGCTGCGCGATGTGGAGAGCGGCACGCTGCTTTCTTCCTATCGCGGAGAATTAACCGCCAATCAGCGGCTGGCTTCGTGGGATTTGATCTACCGGCCGTCCGGGGTTGGGCGCCGATCGTTGGAAGTGCGCGTGCTGCCCGTCGCCGGCGAGCGAGACACCACGAACAACACGGCGATCGTTTCGATTCGCGCGCATGAGCAGAAGCTCCGCGTGCTGTATGTTGAGGGGTACCCGCGTTATGAATACCGTTTTCTAAAAAACCTGCTTGTTCGCGATCCGACGCTGGAGAGCAGTTGCCTTCTGCTGTCGGCGGCGCCGGGCTTCGCGCAGGAAGGACACCGCCCGCAGACTCGATTTCCGGCCAGTCCGGAAGAATTGCGAACCTACGACGTGGTGTTGCTGGGCGATGTCGATCTTCGCCGTGAGGATGCGATCAGCGGCACCCAGCAGGAATGGCTCGTGGAGTTTGTATCGGCGCTGGGTGGCGGCGTGGGGTTTTTGGCCGGGACGGATCACATGCCGCAGGTGGTTCGTCAGACAACATTGGAAAAGCTCCTGCCGGTGGCGCTGGATACGCAGTTGGCGGTGGGGCCGCAGCGAGCCGGCGAGGCGCAGTCCCCGCGGATCACCGCCGAAGGAGACGAGAGCGGATTGTTTCATTTCGCCGAGGATCGCGCCGCGCAGCGCGACATCGCGGCTGCGTTGCCGGGATGGCATTACGTGGCGCGGGTGCTTGGTGCGCAACCCGGTGCGAACGTGCTGGCGACGGTCGCCGGTGGCGCGGGGCCGTTCGAGGCGATGCCGGTCATTGTCATGGGACGATATGGCGCCGGTCGCACGCTCTTCGTCGGCACCGATGATCTTTGGCGCTGGCGCGAATACGGCGACGATGCGTACTACGAAACGTTCTGGCTCGGCGCGATCCGGGCGTTGGCGCGCGGCCGGAAGTTTGGATCGGACAGGCCTTGGCGGCTGGAGACCGATCGCAAGCGTTACGATCTGGGGGACCCTGTGCAGGTTCGTCTGACGTTGCGCGATGCGTCGATGCGATATCAGTTCGGTGATCTGGGCGTCGTCGTGCGCGATGCGCACGGCGCGGTGGATCGAGCCGGCCTGCAACTCAAGTTGCCCGGCAGCGGCGTCTGGGAAGGCACGTGGGAGGCATCGGTCGCCGGGACGCTGACGCTCGCGGTCGCGTCGGATGCCTTCTCCGGCGAGACCGAGCCGCCCAGTTGCTCGATTGAGGTGCAATCGATCGACCTGGAGCGGCGCGAACCTTCCGCGGATCGCCAGATGCTTGCCCGCATCGCCGAGCAAACCGGCGGCCGTGCATTCTGGTCGACCGATGATCTTTCGGAGCTTGCGAAGCTCATTCCGGATCGCAGCATTCAGACGCCCGCGGACATCGAGACGCCGCTATGGGATACGCGATTGATCGTTCTGGTGCTGACGAGTTTGCTGGCAACCGAATGGATTCTTCGGCGGGCATTGAGCCTTCCGTAACGAGTTATGGCGATGGGATCGAATCACGTGCCTGGGAACGATCTGCTTGCCCGTCTGGCAGGGGTGCGTCGACGCATTCGGTGGCTTCTGGCGCTGGAGGCCGTCGGGCGAATTCTGCTGGTCAGCGTGTTGTACGCGGTCGTCGTCGCCGGGGCCGACTGGTGGGTGCATTTCCCGGGGTATGCCCGGCTGATTTTTAATGCGACATTTGTCGTACTGATCGGTCGCTATGCCTGGCGTCGCGTCTATCGTCCGGCCACGGTGCCGATCCATCTCGATCAGATCGCGCTGATACTGCCCGAACTGCCTGGAGAACTGCGCGATCGCTTGGCGGCGAGCGTCGCGTACCTTGACCACGGCGGGGCGGGTTCGTCCGCCCTGTGGCAGACCGTCATTGAACAAACGAGCGATTCGCTCGGCCATGCGAGGTTGGCGCGCGGGATTCGACCGGAGCGGGCGCGTCGTTGGATGACGGCGGGCGTGTTGAGCGTGCTTGGGATGGCGGCTCTTGCGACGTGGCAGGGTCCGCTGGTGCGGGTGGGCCTCGCACGGTTGACAACTCCACTTGGTGATTCGGCGTGGCCGCGTCGCGTGGAGATCGTCCCACTGACGGGCGATGCGGTGGTGGCGGTGGGTGAGTCGTTTGAAGTGGCCATGCGGGTGGCGCGGGGCGAAAGCCGACTTCACCGCGTATACCTGAATCTGCACCTGCCGTTTGGTCGCATTCAACGCGAAGTGCTTCGCCGCGGAGCGGATGGCGTCTACCGCCGCACCCTGGATGCCATCCGCGCCGACGTGCAATACTCGTTCGCCTGCGGCGATCACGATTTGTCTGATTCGCCGTTTACGATCCGTGCCGCGACCCGGCCGGAGGTCGTCGCGCTGAACGCCGAGGTGTCACTCCCCTCGTACGCCGGTTCAATCGCACCCGAATTGCAAGCCGACACCGAGGAGGGATTTCATGCAATTCGCGGCGGATCGCTGCGGCTGCGCGCGACCTGCCATCTCCCGAGTGCCGCGCAACGTTCCAACGCGAGCGTCAAGCTGGAATTGGAGGACGGGCGCACCGTGGAAATGCACCACGGAGAGGAGGCGGAGTGGACCGCGACCCTGCTCGCGGAGGAATCGACTTCATTCGTTATCGAGCTTCGTGATGGACTGGGGTTGACGCCGCGCGACCGGCGGAGTTATCGACTCTTCGTCCGAGCGGATCAGCCGCCGTCGGCGCGGATCATTGAGCCGACCGGGGTGCTGGACATCACGCCGCGCGCTGAACTCGACTTGGTCGTTCACGCCGAGGACGACGTGGGTTTGACGGGCGTGCTGCTTGCCGCCTCGGTTGAGCGTGTGTCGGCGGAGAGGCAACCTTCCCAGTGGACCGCTGATCTCCTCGCCGAGGGAGTTGATCTGAAGACGGACGCGATTGCCGGTGCGACATCGATCGCGGAACCGGCGGCGGTCCAGCCAGCCGGTTCGACCGCATCGCCGCGGGAAGTACAACGGGCGTATCGCTGGTCGCTGGCGGAACTCAATGTGCAGCCGGGTGATTCGGTCATCTATCACGTCGAATCGCGCGATGCGTTCGTGCAGGACGGTTCGCCGCGCACGGTGCGCACGCTGCCTCAACGGCTGATTGTTCTCTCGCCACCGGATTTTGCCAAGCGGCTGCGCGACGAATTGCTGACGTCGCAGCGATCGCTTCGGCGCCTGTTGGCGGACATCGTTTCAATCGAAGGCCGCACGCGCGCATTGGAAGAAGCACAGGCGATATCACGAGCCACAACGCGACCGCTTGCGGCCGAGCTGCGCCGGGCGCGTCAGTCCGCCGCATTGATCCTGGATCGGCTTCAACTGGTCATCGACCGCGGCTATGCCAATCGGCTGGGTCACGACGATGCCGTTCAAATGACCCGCCGGGTTCATCAGGAAGTGTCGGAAATCTCGGACGAGTTTCTCGAACTTGCTGCCGTCGCGCTGGAAGCGATTCCGGACGAGCCGGAGGCATCGACCGCGACGCGTCTGGTCGTCACGGCCCTGGAGATGGAGAGCCGGGCGATCACGGGAATTCATGCGATCCTGGACCGGTTGGCGCGATGGAATGACTACGAGGAACTGGTTCGACGTGTGCGCGAATTGCAGGAGCGGCAGGAAGCGCTCATCCGCGTGGTGGCCGAGGCGGCTCGCGCAGCGCAGGACTTGAGAATTGACACGCTCGGCGGAGCGGGCAGCGGAGCCGAAGGCAACGGCGCGAACGCCCCGCGCGTGTTGGATACCGCGGCGCAAGACCAGCGACAGCTAAGCGCCGAAGCGACACGCCTGCTGCTAAGCATGAAGGACTTCGGGCGAGAGGTTGAGGGTGTGAAGCCTGCGCGGGTGGCAGCGCTGGAGGCGGCGGCCGACCTGGGGTATCGACACAACGTCGTCGGGCGCATGGAAGAAGCCGTGGCGGAGTTGAGCGCGGGCCGCGCCGGGCTGGCGGGCGACGCGCAAGCCGGTGCGGCCGCCGGATTGCGGGCGATGGTGGCTTTGTTGGAGGACGCACCGCAGCGGGAACTGTCGCTCCTGTCCAAGGCGCTGGCCGACGCGGCGGACCGGTTAAAGAAAATCATCCTCGCGCAGCGCGACTTGATCGGTCGGACGGAGTCCGCGCAGCCGGAATGGGCGCGCCTGGTCACGCGACAATCGACGCTCGCGCGGACAACCAGTGCGTTCTCGGCGGGTATCAAGGTGGCCGACTCGGAATCGGAGACGGTGCGCGAGCACACCGGCAAATCTTCGGAGGAGATGCTGGCCGCGGCGGACGGGTTGTCTGCGGGGGATGGGATCCGGGCTCGTACACGTCAGGATGCGGCGCTGGAGCTGCTGGAGACGGCGTTGCGTGTTCTGGAGCGTCGGCAAAGCGAAGCCGATCAGGCCGCGGCGGAGAAATCGCTGGCGGCGCTGGCCGAGCGATTGATCGCGATTCACCGGGAGCAGGGATTGATTCACACCGATACGCAGTGGTTCGCGTCGCGCAGCGCGGACGCGGCCCGCTTGACGCGCGCCGATGTGCTTCGCGCGGGGCAGCTTGTTCTGCGGCAGTCGACGCTGAAGGAACAACTGGAGGAAGCGCGGGAAAAGATGGCGGGCAGCATCGTCTTCAATCATGTTGCCGCACGCGTGGCACAGGATATGTCGGAATCGGCCGGATTGCTCGACGCGCGTGCGTGGGATGGCGCCTTGGCGGTGCAGGAGCGTATACTGGGGGCTCTGCGGCAACTGATCGGCGCCATCGAAACGCTTCCGCGTCCCGATCCGTCGAAGCAGTTTGCCGATGCGGCCGGCGCGGGGCAGTCCGCCGCGCAGCCGACGATGGAGCGGTTGATCCCGCCGCTGGCGGAATTGAAGGTGTTGCGGTCCATGCAACAGGCGCTGCATGAGCAGACGGTGCGCTGGGCAAGCGTGAAGGGGGAGAGCGAAGCCGATTCGCAGCGCCGGCACGAAGCGCTGCGGGCCGTGGGGACGGGGCAGCGAGAATTGCATGAACTGGCGACCCAATTGATCGAGCAGTCGGCTTCGCAGGGGAGCGCTCCATGACCAGAAAACCGAACGCGAGACTCAACGTCATGGCCGGGGCGCGCATGGTCGTGTTTATGGCACTGATTGGGGTGATGGCGGCGGTCGTGTTTGCCGCACAGGAGACCGGGCCGACCCATGCCGGAGAAGCTTGCTCGACGCCGCCGGCCTCGACCCAGCCGGTTGAGCATGAGAGCCACGCGACACGTGCCCCGGCTGCAACGCAATCATCCCGTGCATCGCGTGACGAGATGGTGCGGAAGCTGCTCGGCGGGGAATCGACGGTGGTCGATCAAGTCGATCGGATGCTTCAGGACATGGGCGAAGCTACGACGCGCCTCACGGCGCAGCTCGACGCCGGATCGGAGACCCAGGCGGCCCAGCGCCGGGCACTGGAGGGTCTCGACGTGCTGATTCGCCAGGCTGGAGAAAATCGACGCGCGTCGCCGCAAACGTCCCGCGTTCGTCCGCGTGGCGAGCGCGACGCGCAGCGCCGACGCACGCCGGATGAGCGGAAGCAAACGAATCAGGGCAAAGGGGGGCAGGCCCAGCGCGGCGGACCCGGTGCGGCGGGTGGCGCGGGCGAGGATTCGGCGAACAAGAAGGCGGCCAAGGCCGAGATGGTCCGCGGGTGGGGATACCTGCCTGGCCGGGAGCGTGACGAGGTCATTCAGGGGTTCGACGAAGAGTTCCTCGCGAAGTATCGTGAGCAGATCATGGAGTATTATCGGCGGCTGGCGGAAGCGGCTTCGGTGCAACCGGTGTCGGGTGAACCACGATGAAATCGACGCGAGGCATCATGGGGAACGCTGGGATGTCCATTGGAGCGATTCTCCTGCTCCCCGTTATCGCCACGGCGCAGGCGCCGACGTCGCAACCCGTTGCCACCGCGAAGCGCGCGGGGCGCGTGGATCGGCCGACTGTCGAGCAGGCTGCCGCGATTGAACGCGGGTTGAAATGGCTCGCCGAGCAGCAGAAGCCCGACGGCTCCTTTGGCAGCGGGTCACAATACGGGCGCCACGTGGGCATCACGTCGCTGGCGTGCCTTGCTTTCATGAGCGAGGGGAGCATGCCGGAGCGGGGGCGCTATGCGAAGAATGTCGATTCAGGTCTGGATTTCGTGCTCAAGGCCTGTTCGGAACAATCGGGCCTGATCGCGGCGGAGACGTCGTACGGCCCGATGTACGGCCACGGATTCGCGACGCTGTTTCTCGCCGAAGCCTATGGCATGTCGCATCGCGGCGACTTGCGCGAGAAGCTTCAAAAAGCCGTCGCGCTGATCGTTCGCACACAAAATGACCAGGGCGGCTGGCGGTATCATCCCGTCAAGGCGGATGCGGACATTTCCGTGACGATCTGCCAGGTCATGGCGCTGCGCGCGGCGCGCAACGCCGGCATCACCGTCCCGAAAGAAGTGATCGACAAGTCGATCAAGTATGTGCGTGAGAGCCAGAACCCCGACGGCGGGTTTCGCTACATGCTGGACTCGGCCGGCTCGATGTTCGCGCGGTCGGCCGCAGGCGTGGCGGCGCTGTATTACGCCGGCATGTACGACGATCCGGTGATCCGCAAGGGACTGGCGTACCTCAAAAAGTTCACGCCGGGTAAGACGGAAGAACAGACCCACTACTACTATGGGCATTACTATGCGGTGCAGGCGATGCACGTGGCGGGTGGGGAACATTGGGAGCAATGGTGGCCGGCGATTCGCGACGAGTTGCTCGCCAAGCAGTTGCCCGATGGCTCGTGGCGCGGCGAGGCGGGCACGGAGTATGGCACGGCGATGGCGCTGATCGTGCTTCAGGTGCCGCGTGGAAACCTACCGATTCTCCAGCGTTAGGAAATGCCTGACGGGGCCGCAGGTGACATGAGAATGAGGACGCTGATTCAAGACACCAGGCGGCGCCGGTCCGGGCTGGCGGCCTTGATTGCCCTGGGCGCGATGACGACCTTGGCGCGCGGCCAATCGGCGACCGTGTATACAATTGACGGCAGATCGCAGACGAACGCCCTGGTGTCTCTTGCGATTCCCGGCGGCGTGACGCTCGGGCGGGAGGGGGAGCATTCGACGTTCGACTGGAAGGACGTGGACCGGCTCGAACTGAATCCCCGCGGCGAGGCCGTGGCGGGGCCGTGGAGCGTGACCTGTTCCGACGGCAGCGTGTTGTTCGGCCGCATCGCGGGCGGTGGCGAAGACGCGGTGCGAATGGAACACGCGGCGCTTGGCGCGCTGTCGATCTCCCTGGAATACGTTGATTTCATCGACCGGCATGCGGCGCCGGGCGAGGTGATCGAGGCCGGTCGCGGCGACGGCGGGCGTGATCGCGCGGAAGATCGCATAATATTGACAAATGGAGACGTTATCAAGGGGTCGATCGCGCGGCTGACAAGCGAAGGCGTGGCGCTTCTGGCCAACGAGCGTGAGCGGCTCGTCGCCTGGAGCGTGATTCGTCGGGTGAGCCTTGCGGCGTTGCAATCGGGTACCGCGTCAGGAAAGCGCGAAACGTCCGGGGGAATTGCCGAAAGGCCCGGGGCGCTGGTGTGGTTGGTGGATGGCTCGATGCTTGTGGCGCGGCGAGCAACGTTGCGCGAAGCGTCGGTTCAGGTGGAATCGGCGCTGGGACAGACGATGGCGGCGCCGCGGGAAGCGGTTCGAACGATCGAGTCGACCGGTGGGCGTCGCGTATGGCTAAGCGAGGTGCCGCGGTCGAGCGCCCGCGCGATTCGTTATTTTGATCACTCGATGCCGCCGTCTTTTCCGGTGCCGGGAAACATCGAATCAATCAAGCTGGGCGGCGTCACACATTCGCGCGGTCTGCGGTTTGCAGGGGCGGGTCATCGCTCCTGGAATTTACAGGGTCAATTTGCATTGCTTCGCGCGAGCCTGGGCATGGAAGACGGGGCGGGACCGCTGGCTGATGCGGACGTGGTGATTCGCGTGGACGGTCGCCCCGTGATCGAGCATCGCGGCTTGCGGAGCGGCCAGCCGGCCCGGCCGGTGGAAGTCAATCTTGCCGGCGCGAAGGAACTGGAGATCGAGGTCGGCTTCGGCCGGCGCGGTCCGGTGCAGGATTGCGTCGTGCTGGTCAATCCTGCCTTGATAAAGCCGCAATGAAGTCTCTGGCCGCGGCGGCGTAGCGTCCGGCGTCTGGCCGGGCGGCGAGCTGTTCAGCAACCGACTTCGCGGCGGCCGCATCGTGGCTATAATACAAAAGTCGCGCGAGGGCGTAATGGCCGGCCGGGCTGTTGGCTCGATCCGGCGGGAGCGAGGCGAGCATCGCCTTGGCCGATACGATGTATTGGCGCTGCGCGTGCGACATGGAGATCGCAGCCGGCGGTCCGAGCAGTTCGATCAAATCGGCGTCTTCCCCGGATTTCAAAGCGAGCCAAACAGCCGCCCAATCCGCGAATCGGCGATGCTCGGTGGTTTCAAGCAGGGCCTCCCGCTGCGCGCGACACGCCGCGCGATCGCCCCGCACGGCCTGGGCCCAGGCAAGCCAGGCTTGCCGTTCCGGTGCCGCGAATGCGGCAGGCGGCGCCGTATTCCAAAGCGAGAGCAGATCATCGCCGCGTCCCAGGCCGGCCAGCAGATCGTGCAGGCCGATTCGCGCATCGCGGTCGGCGGGATTCAGGCGGAGCAGCTCACGATAGTCGCTCTCCGCCGGGGTGAATTGTCGTTGTGCTGCGAGCAGCGCTGCCCGGTTCAGACGCGGCGCGCGAGCAGAAGGTTCTACGATGATCAGGCGATCGTAAATCGCCATCGCTTCGGCGGGCTGTCCCAGATTAGTGAGGGCCACGCCGAGGTTCAACAGGGCGGGGCGGTCGTTCGCGTTCAAATCCAGGATCTGCCTGCACCGCTTGACGACGGCGGGCCAATCCGCGCGGCGGACGGCGATCATCACGAGTTGATAGATCGCGTCGCGCTGAAACGGGCTGACGGCGACTGCGCGCTCGTAGCATTGCTGCGCGATCTGAAGGTTGCCGCTCTTGAAGAAATGGAAATCTCCCAACGCCATCAGCACCGGCACGTAGACGGGGTTTTCATTTAATACTTTTGAATAAATAGCGGTCGCCTCGGCCTCCTTTCCGACCATTTCCAGGGTTCGCGCGTAGTAATACTGCACGCGCAAGTTGTTCGGCATCCGGCGCGCGGCCGATTCAAGTTCCCGCTCGGCGGCTGTCCAGTCACGCTGGAAGCGATGGGCGATCCCGGCTTGCAGCGCCAGCCGCGGTGAGTCGGGCCATTTTTTGCGTGCCTCGGAAATGACGCAAAGCGCTTCATCGATGCGTTTCTCAAAGATGTACGCTTTGGCCAGCTCCGCGTGCGCGTCAACGTTGTCGGGATTGATCGCCACCATGTGCAGGTCCCGCGCGACGGTCGAACGCCACGTTGGCGCGAGCCGCTGATCGGCCAGCAGCCAAACCACTGCGAGGCCGCAAAAGGGCGTGGCGGCGAGTGCCGGTAACCAGATGGGTCGGCGCTGTGCTCGCAGGAAGTCCAGAAGTTGAATCACCGCGGCCGCGAGCGCCAGATGCAGCCCGACCATCGGCAGGTACATGTACCGGTCTGCGGTGAGGAATCGGCGTGCGAACGTCGCCGCGAGAAAGGGCGTCATGAGAATCACAAACGCGACCAACCCGGTGAAGGCGAGCGGGCACCGGCGCGCGGCGATCCGGATGAGCACCGCCAGGGCTGTCCATTCCAATAGCGCAATGAGCACGGGGATGCTCACAAAGGTGACGTTCTCCGGCGGTGGCGACCATGCTGCAATGCGAGAAGGCCACAGGAAGTTCTCAAAGTAATAACGGCTCGCGAGCAGCAGGCGCACCGGCGCAGGCGTCGAAAGCTCTTTCTCTGCAAGTTCGATCATGCCGAGCTTGTCGGTTGTCAGCAGGGCCGCGACCATGCCGGCCCCAGCCAGCACCAGCAGCACGCCATGCAAAATCCCGTCACGGCGTGAAAGCCGTCCGTGTCGCCGCCACGCCAGCCAGGCGCCCGCGACTGGAACGGTCGGAATGATCTTGGACAACAGCGAGAGCACCCACGCAAGGACGGCCGTCCACGCCGCGCCACGGGACAGAATCCCCGAAGGGCGAAGGCAAGCGATCAAAGTAATCAACGAGAAGAGCGTGCCGAGCAGGATCATCCGGCCGCAGATCCATCCGACCGGTTCGATCACATAGGGATGGATGGCGAACAGCAGCGCGGTAATGAATGCGATTCGACGGCAATTCGCGACGAGGCGGATGAGCCAATGGACGAGCAGCACGTTGATGCCGTGCAGGGCGATGTTGGTGAGCTTGAAGTTGAGCGCGCTGACGGGGAATTGCGCGTCGGGCGTCGGTGCGGCGAGTGCGTAGTTCGCCATGAACGAGAGCATCGGGATCGGCTGGTACAAATCCTGGTGAACGACGGTTAACAGCGTGGCGGCGTGCTTCCATGACGGCCGATTGACCAGTCCGTGCTCGATGATGAAACGCTGGTCGTCGCCGTTAAGAAAATCGCCCTGGCGCGTCGGCAGCACGGCTGTCGCTGCGGCGGCAAGAAGGATGCAGATGGCCGCCAGATGCGGAACGGTTCTCGCGCGGATCGCCATAGGCACTTTCAGAAACTCGGCGTTCGCCGGCCCCGATTCAGGGCCGTATCATTCGGGGGATGGTCAAAACCCGCAACCCGTTGACTCGGCTCGATACCCATCATGGCTCGCTCGAATTCGGCGGGCGTTGCCGGGTCATGGGCATTCTAAACGTGACGCCCGACAGCTTCAGCGACGGCGGGCGATTCGTCGATGCGTCGGCGGCTGTGGCCCGGGCGCTGGGGATCGAAGCCGAGGGCGCAGATGTGCTGGATATCGGCGGGGAATCGACGCGTCCCGGCTCGCTGGGCGTGGAGGCGACAGAACAGGTACGGCGCGTGGTACCGGTTGTCCGCGAGGCGCGGGCGCGGGGGTTGAGAATTCCGATCTCGATTGATACGCGGAGCGCGAAGGTGGCCGAAGCGGCGTTGGATGTCGGGGCGGACATGGTGAATGACGTGTCAGGCTTGCGGGACGACCCGGACATGATCGCGCTGGTGCGCGAGCGGGGCGTTCCTTTCATCGTGATGCACATGCAGGGCACACCGGCGACGATGCAGGCGAACCCGTGCTACCAGGATGTCGTTCGCGAGATCCGCGCGTTCTTCCTGCAACGTGCCGAGGCACTCGATGCCGAGGGCGTGGATACCAGCCGGATGATCGTCGATCCGGGGATCGGGTTTGGAAAGACAATGGAACACAATGTGGAGCTGGTGCGGCGCGTGGCGGAATTCAAGGCTCCGCAACCGGTTCAATCCAGCGCGGCTGTTCCGGCGGCGTGGCCGGTACTGATCGGACCTTCGCGGAAGCGATTCATCGGCGAACTCATGTCCGGAAGGTCCGCCGAACAGGCCGGCGTTAAGGACAGCGACCGGGAAGCCGGAACGGCGGCGGTTGTGGCGTGGTGCGTGCTGGCGGGCGTGGAGATGGTCCGTGTGCACGATGTTCGGACGATGCGCGGCGTCGTCACGATGTTGGCGAACACGGGCCGATAAAGGAGCCAATCGTTCCCGGCGCGTGGAGCCTTCTGATTGCACAATGCCTCGCGCCTCATAACAACCTGCAGATCAAGGCTGGTGTCGATTGACGCGATGTATGAGGGTGCCGTTTGGCACGATCCATTAAGGGGGAAATCCATGCCATCGACGACGCTCCAGCCGGTCCACGTGAAACGCAACGAGAAGAACAACGGCGCGTGCCATGCTTCGCCGCGCGTTGAGTCGAAGCCGCCGCACGAGACGCTGCCGACGGGTCATCATCCCAATTTCAATCGCATCACGGATGAGCAGTTTACCAAAGCCGCCGAGCACATGAAGCTGGAGAGCGAAATCCAGATGCTGCTCCGCACGCCGTATCGCGAACTGGTCGTGCAGATCCCCGTACGGATGGACGACGGGCATCTCGAGTTGTTCCACGGCTACCGCGTTCAGCACAACGCCGTGCGCGGGCCGTACAAGGGCGGCCTGCGGTTTCACCCGGAGGTGGACCTGAACGAGGTTCGCTCTCTGGCCGCGTTGATGACGTGGAAGACGGCGATAGTCGACGTGCCGTTTGGCGGGGCGAAGGGCGGAATCACCTGCGACCCGACGAAGATGTCGCGGCGCGAGTTGCAGACGTTGACGCGAGGCTTCACGCAGAAGATCGACCTGGCGCTGGGTGTTTATCGCGACATCCCCGCGCCGGACGTGAACACGAACGCGCAAGTGATGGCCTGGATCATGGACGAGTATGGCAAGAAGCACGGCTACACGCCCGCCATCGTCACGGGCAAGCCGGTGAATCTCGGCGGCTCGCTGGGCCGGGAGGAAGCGACGGGTCGCGGCACGATGATCATCACGCGCGAAGTGTGCAAGTCGATGAAGCGCGATCTTCGCAAGAGCACCTTCGCGATTCAGGGCTTCGGCAACGTCGGCTCGTGGGCCGCGCGGCTGCTCGCCGAACAGGGCGCGCAGATCGTCGCCGTGTCGGACGTGAAGGGCGGCATCTTCAAGGAGGGCGGGCTGGACATTCCCGCAGTGGTTGAACACTTCAAGCAGACCGGTTCGGTCGTTGGCTTCAAGGGCGCGAAGGACCTCACGAACGAAGAGCTGCTCGTGCTGGACGTGGACATTCTGGTTCCGGCGGCGCTGGGTGGCAGCATCGATCATCACAACGCCGAGGCCGTGCAGGCGGAGATCATCATCGAGGCGGCGAACTCACCCGTGACGCCGCGAGCCGATGAGATTCTCGAGCGGCGGGGCGTGACGGTTGTGCCCGACATTCTCACCAATGCGGGCGGCGTGACGGTGTCGTACTTCGAGTGGGTTCAGAATCTCCAGCAGGTGCAGTGGGAACTGGAGCAGGTGAATGCCCAGCTTGAGAAGAAGATGGTCGCCGCGTGGAACGCCGTCGGCAGCGTCCATCGCGATCAGAAGATTCCGCTGCGCATGGCGGCCTACGTCGTGGCGTTGCAGCGTGTCGCCGAGGCGACGCGGCAACGGTGCTGATTCATTTGATACAATCGTTTTGAGAATGTAGAAACGAGCAGGGCGCGGTCTTGTGGAAACATCCCATGCGGCCGCGCCCTTTTCACATTCTTATTTCTCCATTCTACATTCCGCCGCGTCTGCACGATTGGGCGGAAACGATCGGGTCACCCTACTTGCCCCGTTCGGTCCCGAACCCTTATCATCCGCCCCCATGCTGGTGCGGCTGCAATCTTTTACACTTGTCGGCATTGAGGCCGTCGCGTGCGAGGTCGAGGTTAACGTCGCTTCGCGCGGGTTCGAACACACCGCCATCGTCGGTCTGCCCGACGCCGCGGTGAAAGAGAGCCTCGATCGCGTCCGCACCGTGCTGGAGAATTGCGGCTACCCCAGCCCGGCTCATCGCACGCTCATCAATCTCGCCCCGGCCGATGTTCGCAAGGAGGGGCCGTCGCTCGACCTGCCGATCGCGCTGGGCCTGCTCTTCGCGGCCGACGGTTCGATGCCCGACGCCGCCAGTCATTACATGATCGCGGGCGAGCTGGCGCTGGATGGGCGCTTGCGGCCGATTCGCGGCGGGCTGTCGATGGCCATGCTCGCCAAGCGCGAGGGGTATCGCGGGGTCATTCTGCCGCGCGACAACGCAAATGAGGCGGCGGTCGTCGACGGCATTGAAGTCATCCCCGCATCGTCGCTGACCGAGGCTGTAGGGTTCCTGACCGAGCAGTTGCCGATCGAACCGATGGCGGTCGATCTCAACGAGGTGTTCCGCCAGTCGTCGCAGTACGACGTGGATTTTTCCGACGTGCGCGGGCAGGACGGCGTGAAACGCGCGGTGACGTTGGCGGCCGCCGGCGGACACAACCTGCTCATGATCGGTCCACCCGGCTCCGGCAAGACGCTCATGGCCAAGTGCCTGCCGACGGTTCTGCCGCCGCTCACGCTTGAGGAATCGCTGGAGACGACGCGCATCTGGTCGGCCGCCGGCAAACTTCCGCCCGGCGCTGCATTGCTTGCGACGCGGCCGGTTCGCACGCCGCATCATTCCGCCAGCGCGCCGGCACTGGTCGGCGGCGGGACGATTCCCCAGCCCGGCGAGGTCTCGTTTGCGCATCATGGTGTGTTGTTCCTCGACGAGTTTGCGGAGTTTCCGCGGCCCGTGTTGGAGACGCTCCGCCAGCCGCTTGAGGATGGCGCGGTCACGATTTCCCGCGCGCACAGTACGATTCGCCTGCCTGCGCAATTCATCCTCGTCGCCGCGATGAATCCCTGCCCCTGCGGCTATCTCGCGGATCCGCGAAGGCGGTGCAATTGCTCGGTTGTTCAGATTGAAAAGTACCTGTCGCGCATCAGTGGACCGCTGATCGACCGGATTGATATTCATGTGACCGTGCCGGCCGTGCCGTATCAGGAACTGCGCCACGGCAAGCCCGGTACGACTTCGGCCCAGATGCGCGAGTGGGTCATGTCGGCGCGGCAGCGTCAGCGTGATCGGTTCGGGGCGGGCACGACGACCCTCAACGCCCGCATGTCGCCGCGCCAGGTTCGACAACATTGCCAACTGGATGCTGACGGTGAACTCGTGCTGAAGCAAAGCATGAGCGAACTGGGCTTATCCGCCCGCGCGCACGACAAAGTGCTGCGCGTGGCGCGAACCATTGCCGATGTGGAGGGCAGCGAGACCATTCGCGCGGAGTACGTCGCCGAGGCGGTCCATTTCCGCCAGTTGGATCGGCAGCGGTAGGGCAGTTCAGTGCCATGCATAGCATGGCACAAGGGGTGGCATGGCCGCAGCGTCTGGCGGGCATGTTGATTGAGCAATCGCACCGATCATGGTGGAGCCAAGACAATCCCTCGTTTGCTTAAGGATGCGCTACCGGGCCGCCGCTTCGGGCTTCATCGGAGTCAACGTAATATGCTCCGGGGAACTGGCGCCGCCGGAGAGAATGATCGACATCGCTTGCGCGGGGGTCAGATCGGTCTCGACGAGGTTTTCGACCGGAACAAACTCCATGTACCCGCTGGTGGGATTGATGGCGGTCGGCAGGTAAACGGTCGCGAGTTTCTGACCCGAGTTACGGTCGGTCGTGAAGCCCGTGACGAAGCCGATGGCCTGAAGGCCGGGGCTTGGGAACTCGATCAACACGACTTTTTGCGCTTTGGTCGGGCCGTCGCCGACGCCGCTAAGCGAGCCGATGAAGCGTTTGATGGCGGAATAGATCGTGTCTACCAGCGGGATGCGTCCCAGCAGTTTTTCGAATACTTCGATCAGCCGCCGCCCGACGACGTTCGAGCCGAGCCAGCCGAGCATGTAAAGCATCAAGACGGTAATGACGACGGCGATGGTGATTTCATACCACGCGGCGTTAGCCGGGTCGATCGCGCGGGGCGAGGCCGATCCGACGCCGAACGCACGATAAAGCGTCCAGCTTGACCAGTAGACGAGCTTGACGCCGATCGACAGCGCCGCGTTATAGACGTATCGAATTAGAATCGCCGTGACGGCCAGCGGCATAATGAGGATGACGCCGGTGATGATGCGTCCTCGGAAGGAGCGCGGGGTCATGCCGGACTTGATGCGTTCACGGACTCCTTTCTGTGGCGGCGATGTAGTATCGTTGCCGGGTGGCATTCAGATCGTCCTGTTTCGTGAGTCGTTCGGGGCGTGCTGCCGGATCGGTCCGGTTCGCTGGAGCGATTCCGTCGGCCCGCTGAATTATACGCGTGGGAGTATATCGCGCTGCATGGGAATAGGCATCGGCTCGGCCGGAAAACCCAGAAACGCAATTGCGATCAAGACGTTGATTGAATAGGATGATGCAACGGCCCCCAAGCCCGATCGGAATGCGAGGCGGAGCATGTCAGGACTGGAGCGCGCGGTCAAATCGGCGCAGCGGCGACTGTGGCTGAATCGCTGGCTTCGGCTTTGGGGCTGGTCGTTGCTGTGGTGCGCCGGCGCTTGGATGCTACTCATCGTGGCCGATCGGGTATTCGCGCTTCGGATTCCCATGAAGTGGGCATCGGGCGTTGCCGGGGGGTTGAGCCTAGTTGTTTCGTGTGCTTGGTTCGCCGCGACGCGGGAGGCGAAGCTGACGGCGGCGCGGGCGCTGGATGCCGCAGCGGGGCTGCGCGAGCGCGTCTCGACGAGTCTGGCTCTTGATGCCGCCCGTACAGATGTTAATCCGGATGATCCTTTCACCCGCGCGGTAGTGGCGGACGCCGAAGATCGCCTGGCTGGGATTCGAGCAAGTCGCCTGATTAGCGTGCGCTGGTCGCGGTCGATGACGCTGGGCGCGACGATGGCGTTGGCGGCGGCGCTGACGCTGCTGCTGCCCGAGTTCGATATTCAGAAAAAGAACGAGAGCCGGGCGCAGGCCGAGGCACGGCTGGCGGCGCTGAACCGATTGCGCAACGCCGTGGCAAAGCCGGTGACGGCGATGCAGCAGATTGCCGACAAGCAGGGCGATGAGGCGTTGAAGTCCCAGGTGGCTCAATTGGAGCAGGCGCTGGAGCGCGATCCGAATGCCGATGCCGAGGTCGTGCGGCGCGAAGCGGCCAAGCAACTGGACAAGCTCCAGGATGCGCTGCGAAAAAAGGCGGAGGAGGACCGCTTTCGGGCGATGGAAGAGATCAAAAAGCGTCTGAACCGCCTGGGCGCGCCGGAAGATCCGAAGGGCGAGGCCGCGAAGCTGATGGAGCGTCTCGCGGCGGGCGATTTCGAGTCGGCGCGCGACCAGGCGATACGGTTGCAGGAGGAACTGGCGAAGCGCGCGAAAGACGGCACGTCCGACCCGCAGAAGACGAAGGCATTGCAGAAACAACTGAACGAGTTGGCGGAGAAGTTGAACAAGGCCGCGGAAGACAAACAGACCGAGCGCGAGATGAAGAACGCCGGTCTTACCAAGGAGCAAGTGAAGAAAGTCCTCGATACGCTGGCCAAGAAGGATAAACACCAACTTGAGAAACTGGCGCAGGAGCTGGCCGAGCAGTTGAAGAATAAGGGCATCACCGAAGATCAGATCAAGATGATGGCGGACAAGGCCCAGCAGCGTCTGCAAGCCGCGCAGCAGTGTAAGAAACTCGGCGACCAGATGAGCGAGGCCGGCAGGCAATTGGAGCAGGGCGATACGGAGGCGGCGGCGAGCGAGCTGGGCGAAGCCGCGGAGATGCTAAGTGACTTAGAGCAGGTGGAACAGACCATGAATGAATTGGACGCGCAGATGTCGCAGTTGGCGGAAGCGCGCGATGAGTTATCCGGAGACGGCGACAACCACGGCGATGGGGAGGGGGACGGCGAAGGCAACGGTGAAAGCGGCAAGTGCGGAAGTTGCAATGGCACCGGGTTTCGAAAGGATGGCTCGCTGTGCGGCGGCTGCGAGGGGACCGGCAGTGAGAAGGGCAGCGGGAGTGGTAAGGGAAGGCTGGGGCGCGGTCACGGATCAGGCCGGCGAAATATTGACAACACGACCGACGTGGATTTTGTGAACAAGAAGGACAAGGGCAAGCTGACCAAGTCGGGCAAGATCATCGGGCAGCAATTCATTCAAGGCGAGCACCTCAAAGGCAAATCAGACGTCGAGCTGATGGAGGTGTCCCGTGCGGCGGAGGCGGATGCGGCCGACGCGATCAGCAAGGATCGCATTCCGCGAGCCTATCGCAAGGGCGTGAAGAATTACTTTGATCGACTGGGTCAGGACCTTGGCCATCGCGACGCACAACCAACGGGCGCCAGGCCGGGCGAACCCGAGAAGAAACCATGAGGACAGGCCGCTGGTTGCATTGCGTAGCTTCCAGCGAACGTCAGCAAGAGTCAGTCACATCTGATTGAATCACGAGAATACTGCTTGTCGGTCGAAGGACGCGCATCATGGCCGGATTGAATGGATTGCGCGTTTGGGTTCCGGGAGGAACGGGATTATTGGGCACGCCGCTGGTGCGCCGATTACGCGAAAGCGGGGCTGGTGTCCGCGCGGACGGCGCCGCAACGTGCGACATCACACGCGCGGAACAGGTCGGTACGGTCGCGGAGGAGTTTGCACCTCACGTCGTGATCAACGGCGCGGCGTTTACACAAGTCGATGCGTGTGAATCGCGCGAGGCCGAGGCGATGGCGGTCAATGCCGATGGAGCGGGGCACGTCGCCGCGACGTCGCGCAGGATCGGGGCGCGGCTCATTCACATTTCGACTGACTACGTCTTCGCGGACCCGTCCGATTCACCGGGTGACGCGAGGCCGCATCGGGCGCGGCGGGTGGACGACGTGACCGGACCGCCGGAAGCGCTCTGTGCCTACGGGCGGACAAAACTGGCGGGTGAACAGCGCGTGTTGCAGGCGCATCCGGAAGCGTTGATTGTACGGACGGCGTGGTTGTACGGGCACGACGGGCCGGGCTTTCCGCAGGCGATTCTCCGCCAGGCGCGGGCCGGCGGGCCGCTGCGAGTCGTCAACGATCAGACGGGGTCGCCGACGTATTCGGAAGACCTGGCGGATGCGCTGGTTCGGTTGGTTGTCGCAGGCGTGGATCACGGGCATCGCGTATTACATGTCACGAATGCCGGCGCCTGCACATGGTGGCTGTTTGCGCGAACGGTGATTGATTTGGCGGGGTTGGAGGCGACGGTGGAGCCCATCACGTCGGCGCAGGCAGGTCGTGCGGCGCGGCGGCCAAGTTGGAGCGTGCTGGACAACAGCGTGTACCAGCAGATCACAGCTCATCGCATGCGTGATTGGCGCGATGCGGTCGTGGCGTTCATGAAGAGAGAAGCCGACGCGCGACGTCCGGTCTAGACCCAGCCGCGGAGCTTGCAGGCCTCGGCCACTCGAGCGACGCTGACCATGTAAGCAGCCAGCCGCATGTGAACCTTGGCCTGCTCGCGCGTCTTCCACACGGCGTTGAAGGCGTCGGTCATGTGGCGATCGAGCTGCGAGCAGACGGCCTCCAGCGACCAGTAGTAGTTGTAGGTGTTCTGAACCTGTTCGAGGTAGCTGACGGTCACGCCGCCGGCGTTGGCCATGAAGTCGGGCAAGACCAGGATGCCCTTCTTGTGCAGGATGGCATCGGCGTCGGGGGTCGTCGGACCGTTGGCCAGCTCGCAGATCAGCTTGGCCTTGATGTTGTTGGCGTTGGCGCCGGTGATGACGCACTCCAGCGCCGCCGGAACCAGAATGTCCACGTCCAGCACGAGCAGCTCTTCGTTCGTGAGGTCCTTCGCGCCCTTGAAGCCGATGACCGAGCCGGTCTGCTTGAAGTGTTCAACCACTGCGGGAATGTCCAGCCCGCCCTCCTTGAAGATGCCGCCCTTCACGTCCGACACGGCGACGATCTTCGCGCCCTGTTCGGCGAGCAGCCGCGCGGCACACGAGCCAACGTTGCCGAAGCCCTGAATCGCGTACGTGGCCTTGGAAGGATCGAGGCTGATCTTGGCGGCCGCCTCGCGGACGGTGTAGATGCCGCCTCGCGCGGTGGCGTTGCCGCGGCCTTCGGAGCCGCCCAGCGGGAGGGGCTTGCCGGTGATGACACCGGGATGGCTGTGTCCGACGATGGTTTCGTATTCATCCATCATCCAGGCCATGATTTGCGGGGTGGTGTTGACGTCGGGCGCGGGCACGTCTTTGTGAACGCCCAATTCGCCGGCGACGGCGCGGATGTAGGCGCGGGCGAGGCGCTCCTTTTCGGTCTCGGAAAGCTCATTCGGGTTGCAGATGATGCCGCCCTTGCCGCCGCCGAGGGGGATGTTGACCACGGCGCACTTCCAGGTCATCCAGGCCGCGAGGGCGCGAATCGTGTCGATGGTCTCATCGGGGTGCCAGCGGATGCCGCCCTTGGTCGGGCCGCGCGCGGCGTTGTACTGCACACGGTAGGCATGAAAGACACGCGTCTTGCCGGTGTCCATCTTGACGGGCAGCGTGAAGTGAAACTCCTTCATCGGCCAGCGGAGCAGTTCGTGCGTCGCGGTGTCGAGTCCGAGCTTGGCGGCGGCTTCGTCGAGTTGCTGCTGGGCGATCTTGAACGGGTTCATCTCGGCCATGGTTGAATGCTCCTTGCGTAGCGGCTTGACTCGAAGGGCCAAATGCTAACGCGGCCGAGCGATCACGACAAACCGGTCCACACAAGCGCGAACCCGGCGCGGACCGCGTGGGTCGGCCCTTCGCAGAATACCGATCTTGCAATCTGTGTGCCGCCGCGCCGACGCTGGAAGGACTAAGCGGTACCGCAGAATGATTCATAGGGTGTGGTACCCGCCCCAGCGGGTGAACCACAGGCGAGACGCCTGTGCCACAGGTGAAGACTCATTACGGCTTCACTTAGCCTGCATGACGGATCGGGACATGAGAATAGGATCGACGGCCCGAAGGCGTGATCAGAATGAGGATTGTTCGATGCGATCCGCGACGCCGGAATCAGCGGTTGGAACCGGTCAGGGACTCGATCAACGATTGCTCTTTCTCAATCAAGGTGCGCAGGGCCTCGCGGAAAATGCGCTGGGAGAGGAACGGGTCGCCCAGCAGAATTCGGCGGAAAGCCGGGGCCGGCCACTCCAGGATCACGGACTTTTCCGCAGCCCGGACCGAGGCGGAACGCGGGATTCCGCACAAGACCGCCAATTCTCCAACGATCGCGCCGGGATCCGTGAATTTCAGACTCATGTCCTTGCCGTCGCGCTGGACGAAGACTTCCAGACGGCCGTCCAGCACGAGCAGGGCGCATTCCGCGGCATCCTTCTCCTTGAAGACGACCTCACCGGGATTCAATTCACGAATCTGGCCGGCCTGGAGAATCGCCTGCGCCCCGTGCGGCGTGAAGCCCGCAAAGAGCGGGAACCGGGTGATGGCGACATCGTATGCGTGAGACATGTGCGCGATCCTGGTGCCACTCATGAGGCACGTTCGGGTTATTTGAGATTTCCCAGATTCGGCTGGGTCAGCAGCTTCTGCACCAGCAGGTAATTGACGCCATGGTACGCGGTCATCTCGCCGCTGACGAGGAAGACAATGGGCTTGGTCGCGCCGGAGGTAACGATTTCCATGTCTTCGAGGAGTCGATTCGGCAGCAGGCGGACGGGCGGTTCAACCGGCCCTTGCCCGCGGCTTTCGAACGAGAAGGTGTAGTAATCTCCTTCGCGCGTGAGGCGACCGGGGCGGTCCACGATGCGATACCCATCGGGGTAGAGTTTGGGCACCAGCGCGCCGACCGCGTTGACCGGCAGGGCCGTCGGGTCAATGGCCGAGGTGCGATCCTGACCGGGCCGCGACGGCAGAATAACGGGCCGGGGCGTATCGCCGGAATCGCGCGACAGCTCGCGAAGAATCTCCGCCGCGCTGGGTTCGCGACGCGGCTCGGCCTCGTCATCCGTTTGACGCGAGGCCCCTGCGGCAGCGGCGGCCGGCTGCGAAGCGGCGGGTTTTCCTGATGTATCGGGCGCGGTCTGCGCGAGAAGCGGCCACGCCAATGCGAGCATCGCGGAACAGGCCCCTGCCGCAACGCAACAACGATCCATTGATGCGAAAGACTTCATGGTGTTGATCTCCAGGTCGCAGTGCCTTCCGTGGCATGCCGCCGGGATTATACCTCCTAGCATCCCGCGCGAATCGGCGCGGCGCGTGGGCGCTTCGTCCCGGCTGTCAGGGCGCCAGCAGCGCACGGAGTTGTTCGGCGTCGCTGGTTGGCGCCTTGCAAGTGAAGTTCCGACAGACAAAAGCCGCTGCGCCGGTCGGCGGCGGCTGCTTGCCGGCAAGCAAGGGGATGCGTTTCGCCAAATCGGCTGCATCGGGAGCATCCACGTAGATTCGCGCGAAAACGACGTTGGGCACGTACGTCCGCCACGCTGTTTCGATCAATTTGTCGAGGTTCGCGGCGTCTGCCGAGGCGGCGACGAAGGCCAACTCGCGCGGGCGACGGTGATAAAAATCGATTGCGGAGAGCATCCGTTCGGAGCGAAACGGCGTTTCGTCCAGATGTTTGCTGAACGCGCGAATCATCCGCTCGGCTTCTTCGTGGAGGTCTTTGCGATCCAGCAGCACCGCCAGGCGCAGCAGATTCATGAGTTGCACCGAGTTGCCGGACGGAGTCGCGCCGTCGTTGTTGTCCTTCGCTCGAACGATCAGTTTCTCGCCATCAACGGGCGTGTAGTAGTACGCACCGTGGTCCGCATCGCGGAAGTACCGCGCCAGATCGTCGTTCAGCTTTTCCGCGTGATCCAGCCATCTCGTATCAAAGGTGGTCTCATACAGGTTCAGCATCGCTTCGATCAAACAGGCGTGATCGTCGAGGTAGGCATGCGTATGCGCCTTGCCGGCGCGGTACGTTCGCAGCAGGCGGCCTTCGCGGACCATCCGGGTCATCACAAAGGTCGCCGCCTTCTCCGCCGAGACGCGATAGCGGTCATCACCAAGAATCCGAGCCCCGCGGGCCATGCTCGCGATCATCATGCCGTTCCAGCCCGACAGCACCTTGTCATCCAGATGCGGCTTGACGCGCTTCTCTCGCGCGGCGAAGAGCGTCGCACGCGCCGTGTTCAGGCGTTTTTCCGCTTCGCCGATCTCCAGACCGTGCAGCTTCGCGACGGTCTCCAGGGGACGCTGGATGTTCAGAATGTTCACGCCTTCCCAGTTGCCGTCCTTCGTCACGTCGTAGTAATCGCAGAACAGGGCGGCGTCGCTTCCGAGCAGGGCCTTTACTTCGTCCAGGGTCCAAACGTAGAACCGGCCCTCGTGCCCCTCGCTGTCGGCGTCGCGCGTGGAGTAGTACCCGCCTTCGGGGCTTTGCAGGTCGGCGATGACGTAATCGAGCGTCTCGCGCGCGACGCGCCCATACAGCGGCTTGCCGGTCAATTGAAACGCTTTGAGATAAATGTCGCTTACCAGCGCCTGATCGTACAGCATCTTCTCAAAATGCGGCACGAGCCAGTCCACGTCGGTGCTGTAGCGTGCGAACCCGCCACCGAGTTGATCGTAGATTCCGCCGTGCGCCATCTTCTCAAGCGTCAACTCAACGGCGGCGAGCATGCGCGCGTCCGGCTCCGCCCGGCTGCCGTCGCGTGACTCCTGCGAGGCGTGATAAACACGCAGCATGAGGTCCATCGCCATCGCCGGCGGGAACTTGTTCGTGCCGCCGCCGCTCATGCCGCCCTTGACCGGGTCAAAGGCCTTTGTCAGAAAGACCGCGGATCGCTGGACGACTTCCCAGGGGACCAGTTCCTGTCCTTGCGCGACAGTTGTCAACTGCTGCACCGCCTGCGTCAACTGGTCCGCCTGATCCAATGCCTTTTCACGCTGGTTCTTCCAGATGTCGGCGAGGAACTCCAGCACACGCTTGAAGCCGGGCCGGCCGTAGCGATCATCGGGCGGGAAATACGTTCCGGCGTAGAAGGGCTTGAGATCGGGCGTCAGCCAGACCGACATGGGCCAGCCGCCCGAGCGGGTCAGCGCCTGCGTGGCCATCATGTAGATGTCGTCAAGGTCGGGGCGTTCCTCGCGGTCGACTTTGATCGGCACGAAATGCGCGTTGAGGAACGCGGCGATCTCCTCGTTCTCGAAACTCTCGCGCTCCATGACATGGCACCAATGGCACGCGGAATAACCGATGGACAGGAAGATGGGCTTGTCTTCGCGTCGCGCCTTGTCCAGCGCTTCGGTTCCCCATTCGTACCAATCGACGGGGTTGTATGCGTGTTGCAGCAGGTACGGGCTGGTGGCGCGGGCGAGGCGATTGGGCTTGCGCGAAGAGGTCGAGGTCGTCATGCGGGCGTCCTGTTGAGGGGGTGAGATCGTGCCGGTATTGCTCACAGCCGGCGCGCGGTTGAGTCCTTGCCGGGCGATTTCATCGGATTCGTAGGCGGCATTGCAACCGACGACCAGCAGCACGGTCAACCTGGCAACCCGGAGTATTGCAACATGCCGGTTGCGCGGCAGCGTGATGGTTGATTGCGTATGAAACATTCCGGGAGTATAGGGCGAATGCCCCAAAAGAGCCGATTGCGCAAACCATCGAACCAGGGGCACAAACGCAAGCGTCACGCTTGCGTAGTTGAGCCAAATAAGGTGGCCCAGTCGCCCAAACGGTGAGTTCAGACGACCGGGCCAGAGGGTGGAGTGGGATCTGTTAAAGCCGGACTGCTTACGCGTCCGGGTTTGTTCTGGTTCGTTCGGGTCTCAACCTATTAGACCCGATTGGTTCACCAAGGTTAGATCGCTTTTCCGCGATCCTTCTGTTCTGCTTGGTGAAACGTTCTGCCGCGTCGGGCTTCACTTCGACAGCGTCGTGAAACTCGGTCCAATGAGTAATACTCCGTCCTGCGACAGAAGTTCCATGTGGATCAGAAAATCTTCCACGGCCCGGGCCTTGATGGGGTCAAGGCGACGGATTGCTTCCAGACCGGCCGCCATCGCGGGCAACCGTGCGTAACGCGAGAGCGCCTGAACGCCCGTTCGAACGGCCGCGCCAGTGTGGATGAACTCATGGTCCTTGTCCTTCCCGCCGCCAAACGCTTCCGCGAAAATGTCGGCGAGGTTCTTGGGCTTCGGGAAGACTTTCAATTCGTAATCGCTTTCGATATCCGCCTCGCTCGCGGTGTAGCGAATCGCATCGGCGAAACCGCCGAGCCGATCGACGAGGCCGATCTCAATTGCCTGTTCGCCTGTATAGACTCGTCCGCCCGCAAGGCTCTCCAGGTCACCCTTGATGCGGTCGCCGCGGCCCTGCGTGACGCGATCTTTGAACTCGCCGTAAATGCGATTCATGAAGCCGCTCATCACCTTGTGTTCCTCCTCGGTGAATTTGCGATTGGTGTTCATGATGTCGGCGTGCTTGCCGCGCTTGTATTCGTGACCGGTGACGCCGACCCAGTCCCACAGGCCCTTGGTCACCAATTTGCCGCCGACGACGCCGATGGAACCGGTGATGGTCGAAGGCTGCGCAAAAATCGTGTCCGCCTGCGTGGCGACGTAATACCCGCCGCTGCCGGCCACGTTGCCCATTGAGCAAATGAACGGCCGACCGCTCTTCTTAAATCGCATCGTGGCTTCGGCGATGATTTCGCTGGCAATGGCCGATCCGCCGGGCGAGTCGACGCGCAGGATGAGGGCCTTCACGTTTTTATCCGCCGCGGCCTCGGCGATGGCTTTGCGTATCGTGTCGGAGCCGGCGTTGGAGGGCGGGCCTCCGAACATGCCCGGTTCGCTTTCGCCCTGCGTGATCGGTCCTTCGACGTACACGACGGCAATGGCGGGCTTCTGGGATTCTTCCTTGGGTTTCATGACCTGGGCAAAGAAGCCCCAGATGGCGAACGGGTTCTCAAGATCAAGCTCCGGACCCTTCTTGCGGCCGTAGTCGAAGGCGACTTTCGCATTCTTGCCGTATTTCTTGCGAACGGCCTTGACGAAGTCCTCGCGGAACATCAAGTCATCGACAAGGCCGGCTTCCTTCGCTTCGGCGGGCGACAGGATGGCTTTGTCGATCAATTGATCGAGTTCGTCGATTTCGATCTTGCGGCTCTTGCAGATCTCGCTCTTGAGGGTGGCGAAGATCGAATCGATCAATCGATTGGTCTGCTCTTCCGCCGGTTTGCTCGGTCCTTCGAGGTAGAACGGCTCGCCAGCGGACTTGTAGTCACCGCAGTGGATGATGTCGGCTTGCACACCGATCTTGTCCATCATGCGCTTGAAATAAAGCCCTTCCGAGTACATGCCGGCCAGCTCGACCACGCCGCGCGGCATCAGCACCAGCTTGCTGGCTGCCGACGCCAGCATCAGCCTGCCCATGCCGAGTGTCTCGGTGAAAACCCAAACGTCCTTGTCGGCGGCCCGCAGCGCTTCAATCTGCGTACGCAGTTCCTGAATTTGGGCGATCCCCAGTGCCGCGTTCTCCATGTCGAGGATGACGGCTTTCACCTTGTCGTCCGTTCGGGCCTTTTTGAACTTCGCCAACAAATCGAACATGTTGGTCGGCGCCTTGCCGCCAAACAGTTCGCCCAGTCCGGCGAGTTGTTCGGGTTGCTCGGAGATCTGCCCGGCGACCTTAAAATAGGCAACGATGCTCTTGCCATCCTGCGCGCGGGCGGTCTGCGTGAACGCCGGCCCAAGCAGCGATGCGGACAAGATCAGTGCGAGATTTCGAAACGTGCTTCGCATGGTTTGAGGCTCCACATCAAAAGTGAGTTGTTCCGGGCCGGCCGAATATTCACCACCGCTCAACGCGGCCGATGGCCCGCCGGATGTTTGACCGTCTCCCATCCCAAGCCGTAGAACGAAAATGCCCGGCGCGACTCACGCCGCCGCTTGACAGGCAAAAATCTCCCGCTCGCGGGGTTCAATCCACCTGTTCGGACCGTGCCGAGCGCTCGTCCACGCGCTTGGAATGGCCGGTCTGGATGCCGCCGAATCCCTTGATCGATGGCATGTCTTCGGGCTTTTCGTCCGGGTGATAAGCGAAAACCTCCACGCGGACGACCTCATCAAATGGCAGGGTGACCACAAAGGCACCGACCTTGTAGGCATCGTCGGCGGGGGCACATTCGAAAGAGAGTGAGCTGGTCGTGGATGAAATGATGAGTTCCTTCAATTCATACGAGAAGCCGTCGCGCAGATAGAGAATCGACCGCGCCTCCAGCTTTTCGAGGAACGCGGCGGCCGCCTTGTCGCGTTCGAGGTCCTCGTTCTTCAGTTTTGGAAAATGCGACCGGACGCAGCGGCGTTTGGCCTCGGCGATGCGGTTCTGGTAAGCGCCGCCGAACCACCAGTCGTAATCAAAAATCATGGCAACCCCCATTATGGGCGCGTGTGTTCACGTAGCGTTGCGGATTGTCGCGTACAATCAGGCGAATGTCAAACGCACTTCCAAGCTTGGCGGCGTCGGCGCGCGCTGCGATGGTACGAGACCTCGCGGCGCAGCTGGGTCTCGACGCCTGCGGCATCGGTCCGGCGGCGCCGATTCCGCGCGGAGAGTATCTGCGCACGTGGCTTGCCTCCGGCCGCGCGGGGACGATGCATTACTTGAACCGCCACGTCGGATCGCGCGAGGACGTGCGCGTCTGGTTGCCATGGGCGCGAAGCGTGATCGTGACGGCCTTGAACTATCGCCAGCCGTTGCCTGCGCCCTCGCCGCCGATCGGCGGCGCGCCGCGTGGTCGGGTGGCGATGTATGCCTGGGGCGAGGATTACCACGTCGTCATGAAGGACAAGCTGGGGGCGCTGGCCGAGCGATTGCAGGCAGCGTTGGGTCATCCGTTTCAATTCAAGGTATGCGTCGATACGTCTGCGGTGACGGAGCGCGAACTGGCCGCGATGGCGGGGGTGGGCTGGATTGGTAAAAATACGCTCATATTAAACGCATCGCTGGGTTCTTATTTTGTGCTGGGAGAGCTGTTCACTGATCTGGAGCTGCCGATCGACGGGCCGCAGGCGGACCACTGCGGCAGTTGCACGCGGTGCCTCGACGCCTGTCCGACCGGTGCGTTTCCCGTGGCCTACGAACTGGACGCGAGCCGCTGCATCTCGTACCTGACGATCGAGCATCGCGGCGAGATCGATCCGGAATTGACCGCGGTCATGGGAGACTGGGTCTTCGGTTGCGACGTGTGCCAGGAGGTCTGCCCGTTCAACCAGCGTTCGCCCGAGACGCGCGAGCCGCGCCTGATCGGGACGCTCGATTCCGCCCGGCCGCGGCTGGGAGACCTGGCCCGGTGGAACGGGCCGACGCACCGGCGTGCGACCGCCGGCAAGGCAACGGCCCGCGCGACGCCGGCGACGTGGCGGCGCAACGCACGGATCGCACTGGAGAACATCGTGCGCCGCGCGGAGGACTCGCGATGACGCAAAATCGCTCTTAATCACGTGCGTACACGCGCCGACCTCCGACAAACGTCTGATTCACGCGAACGACGCGGATCGCCGCGGCGCGGATCGCCAGGACGTCGGCATCCAGGATCACGAAATCCGCCAGTGCGCCGGGGCGGATCACCCCCAGCTTTTCGCGGTCGCCCGAAGCCTGGGCCGCGCCGGTCGTATACGCGCGAAGCGCCTGCTCACTGGTGATGTTCTGCTCGGGGACGAAGGTCTGGTCGTTCAAGGTCCGGCCTGTTACCGCGGCGTGAATTCCTTCCATCGGATTGAGCGAAACCACCGGCCAGTCGCTCCCGAACGCCACCACCGCGCCCGCATCGATGAGCGAACGAAACGCGTAGCTCGTCCGGCAACGCTCGATGCCAATAGCACCGAGCGCGTAGCGCCCGTCGTCGGCCTTGTGCAACGGCTGCATCGACGCGACGACGCCCAGCGTTGCGAAGCGTTCGATGTCATCGGGCAACAAATGCTGGGCGTGTTCGATTCGCAAAGGAACCCTGTGCGCGCCCGACTGCGATTCGTTGCTTCTGCGAACCTGTTCGTACGTGTCCAGCACAATGCGGTTGGCCTGGTCGCCGATGGCGTGAATCGCCGGCGACAAGTCCGCCTCCACGGCAGCGCGACACATCTCGGTCAGATGTCCCGCATCGGGCTGATCCTTTCCGCTCGCATACATCACTTCACGAAGCACGCCGTGATGGTCCGGCTGGTCGACGTACGGCTCGGCCATGAAAGCCGTGCGCGAACCAAGCGAGCCGTCCATGAATTGTTTGAATCCGCAGATACGCAACCAGTCGTCGCTCCGTGTGCGGCGGACCTTGCCGATCAGCGGCCGCCAATCCGACTCGCTCACGTATTGGCGCACACGCAGCGTCATGCGGTTCGCTTTGCGCGCGCGGTCGAGTACGGCGTATTCGTTCCAGGGCGACATCGTGTGAACCGCCGTGATGCCGTGGGAATTCGCATGGTGCATGGCGGCTGCCAGCGCCGTGTCCAGCTCGCCGGCCGAAGGCGTTGGCACATGACGCGACACCAGCTCGATCGCCGATTCCTTGAGAATCCCGGTCGGCTCGCCACTCTTTGGATCGCGCTCGATCAGCCCGCCGGGCGGGTCGGGCGGGCCTTCGGCCGTGATGCCGGCGAGTTTCAGGGCGGCGCTGTTCGCCAGCGCGCCGTGGCCATCCATTCGATGAAGGAGCGTCGGCCGATCGCCGGTGACCGGGTCGATCCATGACTTGTTGGGTTGCGTCGGGTCGGGCCAGCTTTCGGTAGACCAGCGCCCGCCGAGAATCCATCGACCGGTGGGAGTCGCCTTGGCGCGTGCCGCGACGCGTTCGATGAAAACCGCGCGATCAGGCACGTCACGAAGATTCAATCGCGTCAGTTGCAAACCGCCGGAGATCAGGTGCAGGTGGGCGTCGATCAGACCGGGGACGATGCGAGCCTGTTGCGCGTCGATGACCTGGGTGTGCCGACCGATGCGCGACGGATCGGGCATTTCGCTGCCGACGTAGACAAACTCGTCCCCTCGGACAGCCAGGACACTTGCTTCGGGCTGGTCGGGATTGCCGGTCCAAATGGCTGCATTGTGCACGATAAGATCGTACTCCCGCGCGCCGCCGGAGCAGCCCGCGATCAGCCCGCACAGGGCGACACTTAAACAAAACCATCGATGCACGGCGAGGCTCCTTAATTGCTCGCATTCGCTGACGCCGGGTCCGCTGCGGTGGCCGGCTCGAGAGCAAGGGTCCTTGCACGGGTCCGTTTCATTTCATTCAGCGCACGGAAGACGGCCCGGCGATCCTCCTGTGCGGTAAAGGACCCGCGTAATCGGCACGGCCCGAACAGATCGTTGGCATCCGTGACGTCCTTTGCGCGAAGCAGGCTGCCCGATTCGATCCGACCGACCAGCGGTTTACCCGGCCGGGGCGGTTGAAAATAGACAAACCCAGCGCCTTCGTAGGTCAAGACGCCGCTCGGCGTCACGAGGTGGTAGGTAATCGCCGCGTTGGTTTGAGTCGATTCCGCATGAGTCCGCCCCGGGTAAGGCACCCAGAAGACCTCGACGTGAACCAGTTGCGACGTCCAGCCGGAAGCATGGCTGGAGCCGGGCCTGGCGTCGGTTTCCGCTTGGCGGCCTTCGACCCAGACCGGCGGCATCTCCATGACGATGAGCCAGTTCCCGTGCGCGTCGCGACAGTAATGGCTGCGGTCAAAAGTCTCCGCATAGCGGACCGGTTCCTCAACCCGTTTGAACGACAGGATTTCAATGCGAGTCGGAGTCGTGCTGCAACCGTAGAGCCCCAGGCACAATGCCAATGCACGGACCAGGCGGCCGGAAGGCGCGAGACCGCAATCGACCCGATCACGTCCGGCCTGGCCATGGCGCAGGCGATCAGGCATCGTGGCCGTCCAGCAATCCGTTGTCAGGGGAGCGCGCGAGGCCGGGGGCGGCATGCTCGATGCCAAGCAGTCCGAGGGCGTCGCGCTCCACGATTCCGACGAGTGCGGCGCGAGGAATCGTGGGCAGGTTCGTACCGATGACGAGTTGGTTGAGCCGATAGAGCGATTCGATGGCGCTTTTCGCCGAGGTGAAGGGGAAATCACTGCCAAAGAGCAGTTTGTCGATCACACCGTACTGAAAGGCCGACAACAGGGCGTTGTAGGCGTGCCAAGAGCGGTGCAGCAGGCCGCTGATGTCCGCGAAGACATTGGGATGCTTGCCCAGAAGCACGATGGTCTCTTCCACCCACGGGTACCCCAGATGAGCGATGACGATCTTCAGCTGCGGCAGATCGCGGGCCACTTCGTCGACCAGCGACGGCCGGGCGAACTCCATCTTGCCTGCCGACGAGAAGTGAACACCTTGGTGAAACAATACCGGCATCCCCAGCCGCGCCGCTTCGGCAAAGACCTGCATTGCGCGGCTGTCGGCCGGGTGAAAGTCTTGCGCGGCCGGTGACACGGTGACGGCTTTCAGCCCGAATTGCTGGTTGGCCGAAGCGAGGTCTTCCATCGCCTCGGAGAGGTTGGTCGGGTCGATGCCGACCGCGCCGATGAGCTTTTCCGGGTGTTCGCGGACGTACCGTGAGATGAGGCTTAGCGGAACCTCGGCGCCGAGGTAACGGCTTTTGAAACCCAGCACGAAGGATTTATCAACCGGGTCGCTCGCCGAAAAGTGGCGGGCGATCGACGCATCGGGAAGGGGGGCGTTGTTGCCACCCAAGCCGGCCGCGGCAGCGCGAGTGGCCCGCGCTTCGAGGGCCGCCTTGGCCATACCCAGTTGCTCCGGTGATTCCCAGACGTGTGTGTGGCAGTCGATAATCATATCGGGGTACGGATCCTGTGTGCTTGACTCGAGCCGCAGCAGTTTCACCCGGTATGCAGGAGAATTCAAGCGCGGGTGAATCGGTCTGTTTGGTGGCGGATGCCCTGTGGCGGCATTTGACGGCGCGATACCGCTCTGGAACGTGTGCGTTGTTTCCCGCGATCCCGGGCGGAAATGGGCGCAGCCGGGCTGCGCCGCATCGTCCCCGAAAGATCGGAATTGAGAACGAACGCATGCGATCGCGCGTCAACGCAGCCCGGCGGAGCTTGTTTGCCGCTCGTTTTCCGGACGACTGTCGGAGTTCCACGCCCTGGGCACGGTGGTTGCATCACGTCCTTGCGATGCGATGGACGGCGTCGGTTGGCTGCGCGGCTCATGCGAGCATCGCGAATCAGCCGAGCGGAGTTGACGACCTCGATGAGGTCGTTGGCGGCTGTCGGGGGCGCGCCGAGATCCATCGCCCAAGCCGGCTTGCATGAGGAGTAGGACCATGATGATTGAATTGAGCCGGGAAGACCTGGCGATCCTGAAAACGTTGGTCAAGGAACGCATAAACGAGTTGGGGCCGGAGATTCGCCACACGCGTACACCGGAATTCCACGACGATCTCAAGAGCCTGCGGACCACCCTGCGCCGCCTCTATGAACAACTGGAATCCGCAGCCGTCGCGAAGGTGTGATGCCGCGGTATGGGTTTCAACGGAATCAGACCTGAATGCGTTTCCAGCGGCCGAGGCGAAACCGCAGCGACATCAGCACGGCACGGCTGACGATATCACCGAACATGCCCAACCAGGCGCCCAGCAGGCCGCCCCGGAATACGATTCCGCCGAGATAGGCCAGCGGCACGCGCACCAGGGCCATCGAGAGAGCGGTGTAGAGCATCGGCGACCGCGAATCGCCGGCTCCGCGCAATGCCCCCACGTACACAATCAGAAACGCAAGCGGAATTTGCACGCATGCCAGTCCGCGCAGCGCGGGCACGCCGCAAGCCCAAACACGCGGGTCATCGGAGAGAATTCGAAACAGCGGCTCGGCCGCGAAATAGAACAACAGCCCGTTGAACGCAAGCAAGCAGGCCGCTTGCCGGGCGGCCTCGCGCGCAGCCAGTGCGGCGCGGTCGGGCTGGTTCGCGCCGAGGTTTTGTCCGACCAGTGCGGCGGCGGCGACGCCGTAGGCGTTCGCGGGCAGGTAGCTAAGCGATTCGATCCGAATGCCGACGATGTGCGCGGCGTAGAGCACGGCCACAGGGAACTCCGACGGAACGCGCGTGACGATCATCATGAACACGAAATGGCCGGAGAAAGTCACCAGCCCATCTCCGGCCGCGGGCACGCCGATTTTCAGAATCCGCCGGATCAGCTGCGAATCCGGTCGCATAAACGACGGTCGTAGCTGCAACGCGGCGCGCAGCACATTTCGGCTGGTTTTCGCAGCGTATTCGCCTGAAGCAGAACCGCCGCCGGATCGTGCCAGCAGGGCGATCATCCAGATCGCACCGCACCATCGCGCCGCGACGGTCCCCCAGGCGATGCCGTCGACGCCGAAGGCGGGAATCGGCCCCCAACCCAGGGCCAGAATCCAGGTCAGCGTGATGTTGATCACGTTCACACCGCCCAGCACGACCAGTGGGGTGCGCGTGTCGCCCGCGCCGCGCAGACAGGCTGCCAGCGCCAGGGAAATCGCGGCCCCCGTCAATCCCAGCGCGTCGATCCGCATGAATCGCACGGAGATGCTGTTGGCTGCGCCGTGCATGTTCAACAACGCCGCGAAACCCGGAGCCGTGGAGAGAACACACAACGTACCCGCCATCCCCATCGCCACGGCGAGCGCAAACGCCTGATTGGTCGCATGACGTGCTTCGTTGAAGTTTCGCGCGCCGGTTGCCCGCGCGACGATGGCTGTCGCACCGGTATCAGCCATCCAGAACAGCATCGTCATGAGCCAACTGATGTAGCCTGCGATGCCGATGGCGTTGGTGGCTTCGGCGGAGATGCGACCGGCGATGAGCGCGTCGTTCCAAGTGACGGCTGCATTGAGCAGTTGTTCACCCAGAACGGGCAGCGCCAGCGCAAACACGGCGGGTCGAATCGGCCCGCCAAGAAGCAGGGATGAGGCGGATTCGGTTGAAACCGGCGGAAATTCTGCGAAACATTCGCTCGATTCGGCATCGGGCACGATCGACGCCGCAGGCGCTTGCGGGGCGGATGGCGGGTTGGTCGATGGAGATGGCATCCGTGCGTCGAGTTCCTGCGGGCCGGAGCAGCGATTCGGATACGGTCGCCGGATTCAGGGTGCCGACTTACGAGTGACTTGCCGGATCCAGCTTACGCGTCGCAGGGCGCGAGGTCGGAACGGATCGACTCGTCGGCTGGTGCCGCGGCTGCGGCGTCGGCGTACGTTTGACCTTGACGGGGGCGGGGCCGTCGCCTCCGGTCGAGATCACTCCAGGCCCCGAGCGCGAGCTGCGCAGATCACGCGCGCCGGGTGGCACGCGGCTCTCGTTGGACCGATTAGGCTGCGTCGCCGGGGGCGGCGTTTGCTTCAGTTGGTCGAGGATTTGTTTTTCGGCGTCCGTCAGCTTGGGTAGGACTTTGCCGCCGACCAGGGGCGGTCTCGCCGGCGGTCCGGCAAGCGTGCGGATTTTCAACACTTGCGTCGTCGCTTGGCGGATCTGCATTTTTCCCGTCGTTTGCGATTCCACATCGGCTACGAGGCTGATTTCCTTTCGCAGCGAGACCTGGATGGGTCGATTGCGGGTGAGGTCATACTCGATGGTTCCCGAATAGGCCCCCTTGTCCAGGCGAAAGTCCTTGGTCTGCTTGCGGGGCGGACGCGGGTACGCGATCGGGCGAGTCGTCGCAGGCTGGGTCGCGGCCGGATGCGGCGGTGCCGGCTGCGACGTGGTCGGCGGCATGACCTGCGCAGGTTGCGTCGTCGGCTGGCTGGCAGGATTCAGCACGACCGGCGATACGGTCGGCTCGGGTTCGGCAATCGGCTCGAGTTTCAAGTCGGACGTCAGATCGATCAGGGCGATGTCGCGGCCTTCGACCTGGCGAACAGACCGGAGGGTGCAGCGCGTGGTGATTTGGATTGCGCCGACGTTTGTCTGCGGCTCGCTCGTGGCGACGGTCCACGTGTCACCCACCCGCTTCGGTTCTTTGGGAAACCAGGACGCTGCGAGCGCTTCAAGCATGACTTTCATGTTCGGCGCCGTCAGCGTGCTGCGCTCGATGGTCTTTCCCATCGATCCGCGCCGCGGGATCGGGCAGGTCAGCGGGGCCGGCGTCAGGGTGATGTTGTGAATGCCGCCGGTTTCCGGCAACAGGAGGAAGGCGGTCTTGGAGCCGGCGATGGCCTCCAGCTCCCGCATCGAGGCGGGCGGAAAGAGGTGCCGGTGCGAGTCGTACACTTCTTCCTCTTTCATGCTCTGCTCGCGCGCTTCATACCGGTCGCATTCCCAGACGAGGCTAAGCATCCCGCTGCCGGGCATGGCCAGAGGCTGCGAGGTCGGGGAGTTGGCCCGCTGTGTGATTGTTCGGCGATCTTTGAGGGTGGCGGTGTAAGTGAGGAGCGGGGCAACCCCGCCGCTGTCGCGAAACTCCGACTCGATTTCGTAGTAAACCGTCTCGGCAGGGTCGAATCGCAGCGAGAACGTGTACGCGGGCGCGTCGTTCTGCGGCGAATCCGCATCGGCGGATTCGAGCGACAGCATCGGAGCGAGTCCGCTCAACAGGACGAGCGCGGTCATCGCCGCGGGAATCCATCGGCGAAGAATCGCGATCGGCATCACGGCTGGCCTCGGTCGGGTCGATCGTGTCACAACGACTCAATCGCTGTCGCAACGATCACACATGAAACGCGCGGCATGGGATCTGTTGATCTTTGTACGCCGGAACTCTGCCCGGCCGGTCATTCGGCGATTTTCTCGATCTTGACCTGAAGCAGGTTTTGACGATGGCCCTTGTGCAGCTTGTAGCCCTTGCGGCGGCGAAACTTCACGATCTCCAGCTTGGGCCCGCGAACGGCCTTCATCAGCGTGGCGGATACTTTCGCACCGGCGACCCATGGCGTGCCGATTCTGCTCTTGGCGCCGTCGCCCAGCATCAGCACTCGATCGAATTCAATGGACTTCGCGCCGGCCGGCAGTTCGCGCGTCTCGACGAAGAGCGTGTCGCCCTTTTCAACTCGGTATTGCTTGCCGCCGTCCTCGATGATGGCATACATGGTGTTCTTCGGCTCCCGTTTGCAAAGGCAGTCTGTGTGCGTCGTTCGATCGGTCGAAGCATCCCAGTATCGGGGAAACGGCTTCACTCGGCAAGGGGTCGGCAAGCTACCAATGGGACCATCGGCGGCCTGCCGGACTTTGCGTACGCGATTAAAATCATGTAATTAAGCGGGTTACGAAAGGGGATCATTCTTGTTATTGCTCCTGCCGATCAAAACTCATTCCGAAGTGCGACGCTGGCCGTGGGCCAACCACGCATTGATCATCGCCAACATCGCCTTGTATGTCATTGTGCTGGCGATGGGGTCCATGGCGCGGTCGGGGCAGGGCGCCGGCGCCGATCTGCGAGAGAGCTGGATGCTGGTGCCCGGCGATTTGCGCCTGGTCTCGTTCTTTTCGTATCAGTTCATCCATGGCGACCTCTGGCATCTTGGCGGCAATCTGCTCTTCCTCTGGTTGTTCGGAAACAGCGTGAACGACAAGATGGGGAACATCGCGTATTTGCTTTTTTACCTCGCCTGCGGCGTATTCGCCGGCGTGGGGTTTGTTCTCACGAGCGACAATCCGTGCCTCGGTTCAAGCGGCGCGATCGCTGGTGTGACCACGGCTTACCTCGTTCTGTTCCCGCGGGCCGTCGTGACGGTCTTCTACTGGCTCTTCTTCACGATTGGCGCCGTGCACGTCCAGGCGATGCTGCTCATCGGTCTGAAGATCATCCTTTGGGACAATATCCTGTCACCGCAGCTACAACACCGGGGCGAAGCGATTCAAGTCGCGTATTCCGCGCACCTTGCCGGCTACTTCTTTGGGTTCGTCGTGACGCTGGTCATGCTTCTGGTGCGCGCGCTTCCGCGCGATCAATATGACATCCTGGCGCTGATCCGACGGCACTACCAGCGCAAGCAGTTCAAGATCGCCATGGCCGATCCGGCGGCGCGGGCCCGGGCACAGTTCGGACGCGTTGCCCGGCCGATCAGCGCCGACCGCGTCGATTTGGCGACGCCCGCCCCGATGAGCGAGGCGGCCCGTCTACGGGCTGATATCGCGGACCTGCTGGCGCAGCGCAATTACGTCGGCGCGGCCGATCGCTATGAGCAACTGGTGGTTCATGAACCGGAAACGTGCCTGCCGCGACGACAAATGCTGGAAGTGGCCAATCAACTCATGACGTTGCAGCGCCATCCACAGGCGGCCCGGGCTTACGAGCAATTTCTCAAGACCTATCCATCCGATTCCGAGACGACGCAAATCAAGCTCCTGCTCGGCATCATTTACGCCAAGTATCTCGAACAACACGAGGCGGCGGTGCACTACCTCCGGGATTGTCTGGAACGGCTGACCAACCGCGACCAGGTCGAACAGGCACAACACTGGCTCAACGCGAGCTGCACGGCGCTGGGCCGTCCGATGGAGTAGACGTCGCGTCGGCGGGGTGTCGAGGATACAATCGATCGTTCCGCGTGCGACGCAGGCGTCGTTGCCGGCAGGTCCGGGGTCGCGTTTTTCGGGAGCCGCCATGAGCGATTCGCTTCGATCAAACGGCCCGTACTCTCTGATTCCCGCCGCGTTGATGTTGTATTTTGGCTGGATGGTGCTGACGCCCTGGCAACATCCGGATTCGTTTTTGCAAACCACGGGGAACATCCTGTGTTGGACCCTTCGCCTCGGCGGGATCGGCATGGGGCTGGTGGCCCTGTTGTACTTCGCGGGCCTGCCGGCGGCGAGGCCTATTGAGACGGTTGTATCGAGCTTGTCCGGGTTGCTGATGATCTTCGGCGGGGGCTATGGCGTCGTCGGCTCCGGCGGCGGCAACGTGCAGGCGATCCTGTACGTCGTGTTCGGTCTGATGTTTCTGCGCGAGGCACGGCAGGCGTGGCGCATGCATCAGGCGGCCCAGGCCGCAGGCACTGCGGATTCGACGGCTGCGGCCGCGCGACCGGTTTCGTCGGCTTTCGCGGAAGCGCCCCATCCGGCCGGCATTCGTCCCGCCCCGCTGGCCGATGCCGACCGAAATCCGCCGCCCGAGGGCTACCTCGACGCATTGGCCAGGGAAGACGGCAAACCACCGACGGCATCGTACGAATGAGTCACGACTCGACCCATCGCGCCACGGATTGGCGGCAAAGTCGCTATTCGCGACAGGTCCTGCTGCCGCAAATCGGACCCGCCGGGCAGGAGCGCCTTCGTGCCGCGAATGTGACGCTAATCGGCTGCGGCGCGCTGGGCACGGTGCTGGCCGATCAGTTGGTGCGCGCGGGCGTCGGGCGCCTGCGCCTCGTCGATCGCGATTACGTCGAATTAAACAATCTCCAGCGTCAGGTATTGTTCGACGAGTCCGATGTGGCGACCGGGTCGCCCAAGGCCGTCGCCGCCGCGCAGCGCCTCGCCGCGGTCAATTCCGATGTTGCGATTGAGCCGATCATCGCGGATGCCTGCGCGACAAACATCGAACAATTCGTTGAAGGGGCGGACGTGCTGCTGGACGGGACGGACAATTTCGAGACGCGTTTCCTGATCAACGATGTCGCCGTCAAGCACGGGATCCCGTGGGTCTACGGCGCGTGCGTCGGCATCGAAGGGATGATCATGCCGATCCTCCCGCGGCAGACGCCGTGTCTTCGGTGCATCTGGGATCAGCCGCCGCCGCCGGGCATGAACCCGACGTGCGATACGGCTGGCGTGCTGGGTCCGCTGGTGCATCTTGTGGCGTCGCGCCAGGCGATCGAGGCGATCAAGATTCTCACCGGCGCGCTCGGCGAAGTGAGACGCTGCTTGATTCAGATCAACGCATGGACCGGCGCGATGGATTGCTTCGATATGCAAGGTGCGTACGAACCGGGGCGGTGCACCTGCTGCGGCCGAGGGCAATACGAGTACCTCGCCGCGGGCGGCGCGCGCACGGCGACCTTGTGCGGCCGGGATGCGGTGCAGATTCCCGGAAGCAGATCGGGGGTCGATCTGGACGCGGTGGCGCGGCGGATAGCCGGTGCGGCAAAGTCGCCGCCTTGTTTGAACCGATATTTACTACGCTTCGATGTGGATCGCTTTACGGTGACGCTGTTCCGCGACGGGCGCGCGATCATCAAGGGGACCGGTGATCCGAATGAAGCCAGGACGGTTTATGCGAAATACATCGGGCAATAGTCGGAGTGGACGCCGCGCGTGGATCGGCGCGGCGGCGCTGGCGGGGTGTCTCATTGGTGGCACCGGCTGCCAGGAGCTGGTCCACATGGGCCAGATCAGCGATCGGCAATCCGCCTGGTCGGTCAACGATGTCCTGATCGAACAGCAGCAGAGCGACGGCTCGTGGAAGCAACTGGGGCGCACCGACGGCAACGGCCGCTGGTGGATCATCAAGGACAAGTTTTCCGGTGGGGGCAAGGTTCGCCTGTCCAAACCGGGGTATTACAGCATCACGATGCCCGAGGCAGAATTCCTGCAACAGAACAACCTGTTGATGATTCCGTCAGGCGAGGCGGAAATGGGCGACGATTACGGAACCGGAAACCGATAAGGGAATGAAGTCGCCGTAATCGTTCCGTTCGGATCGATCGCCGGATGCACGCATGATGGACGCACCGCTTCTTGGAGCCACGATCGTCATGTGCCTGGGTGGGGTGGTGTTTCTCCGTATCCTGGCGCGCGGCCGGGAATTGGCACGCCGCGAGCTGGAGTTCAAAAAGATGCAGGAAGAAATACAAAACGCATTTCAAGCAAGGGGAGCGGCTCCGCCTCCGATCGTATGAATCACTCGATCGGGGTTTGCTTTGCCGGATCGGGGATTCGTCGCTGCGACACAGCGCGGGCGGGCTGGTACATGCCCAGCAAATCTTCGCTGCTATGTAGTACGATTGGCATCAGTTTAACATAACGTTATTGTTTTCAGATGGTTAACAATTTCTGCATCATGCAGGCCATTGGCGATCATCAGCAGAGAGCATAAGATTGAATAGGCTGCCGGTTTTGAGGGGGCGGCCGCTCACACGAGGTCGGGCATGTCTGAAGCACCCACCAGGCTGGACAACATACGGCGTGCAGCGCGATTCGGGCGATGGCTGGCGGTCGTCGGGCTGGCGTCGATGGGCATCGCCGGGCTCTACCTCGCCTCGTGGGCGGAGGTTGACACCTTTCTGCGTACGGTGCTGATGGTTGGCGTGGCGTCGATGGTGTTTCTCCTGGCGGCGGCGTTTATTTTCGCCTGGGACTTGATCGATCTGTTGTTCAAGGTCGAGGCCAACAGTTTTCGATCGTACGATATTCTGCGGGACGTTCATGCCACGATGGCGTCACATGACCGGTTGCTGCAATCCATCGCCGAGAACGCGCCGTTGTCGGACGTCGCCCGCTCGATCAAGCATCGCGAATACGAACGAAACGCCCTGCGGCTGGCCATCAACGAGGAAATCATCCGGGGCGATCACGAAGCGGCTTATGCGCTGCTGGATCAGTTGGAGCAGCGGCATGGCTATCGCAACGAGGCCGAGCGCCTGCGTCGCGACGTGGATCAGTCCCGGGATCGCGAGCGCAATGAGAAACTTCAGGAAGCCGTCCGGCACGTCGAGGACCTGATCGGTCACCTTCAATGGGATCGGGCTCGTCGCGAGATGGACCGGCTCCTGGCGGAGCATCGCAACGATCCGACGGTGGCGGAACTGCCCAAGCTCTTTGCGCGGCGGCGCAACGAGCACAAGCGCCGCCTGCTGAAAGAATGGGATGAATCGGTCCAGCGGAACGAAGTCGATCGCGGTCTAGCCATTCTCAAGGAGTTGGACCAGTTCCTGACGCCGAATGAGGCGGCTGCGTTGGAGGAAAGTGCACGCGGCGTCTTCCGGGCGCGGTTACACAATCTTGGCGTGCAGTTTTCGCTGGCGGTCACGGAACAGAATTGGAAGGGAGCGCTCGAGGCCGGACAGCAAATCATCGACGAGTTTCCCAATACTCGCATGGCCCGGGAGGTGCGCGAGCACATGGTTGTCCTGTCGCGTCGTGCGGCGGAGAACGGCGGGATGGAACCGTCCGGAGTTCCCGTCGAGACGGCTTCGCAAGGATAGTCGTGGCGAAAGACGATATACGGTAAGCTCCGTACGGAACTTACAACGCGAGCCGTGACCCGGCGTGTGCTTCCAGGAGCGGTCGAGTGCATGCGGGTGATCGAAGGATCGGCTCGAGGAGATCAGGGATGATGAAGGCGAATCGAATCACCGCGCGGCGTGGAGTACCAGCATCCATCTTAGTTGCTTCGTTGAGTCTGATGTCGCTGGGTCCTGGTTTGACGGGCTGCACCACCGACGGCTATCCGCTGGACAACACCTATCACTACCAGGGCAAGGCGCCCTCGGCGGCGCCCCCGCCGTCGACGTTCCGTTATCGCTATCCCGACGTGCCGCCGGTGCTCGATGCCGAAGGGTTGAAGCGGCTGGTGTCTCAATATCGTCATCACGTCGTGTTGATCGACTTCTGGGCGTCGTGGAACCAGCGCAATCGGGAAGAGATGCAGATGCTTTCGCGTTTGCAGGAGGACCTGGCCGACGAGGGGTTCCAGGTGATTGCCTGCTGTTTCGACCCGCCGGAGAAGTGGGGCAACGTGATCGTGCCGATGCTGCACGGCGGCAACGCGAATTTTCCATGCGTCGTGATACCGGAATCCAACCGCGCGGCGATTCGGGAATGGCTGCATCCGCAGTGGACGTACGACATTCCCGCGCGATTCGTGATCAGCCGCACCGGCAAGATCGTGAGCTTTGGTTTCTCCGATACGCCGCTTTCTGCCATTGAGCAGCAGACACGCGACCTTGTGCGACACGGGTTGATGGCTTCGCCCGGAGGCATTACGGATGGCCGCGTCGCACAGGTGGCGAGGGTTCCGGACAGCGGTCTGCGAGCCAAGATCATCAATGTGAAGACCGGATCGTACGAATCCATCGCCGAGGTGACGGCCGGTCCGGGTGATTCTCGAAAGCTGGCCGACGCGATGGCCGCGCAAATCGCGCAGCGAATCGACCGTGGAGAGAATCCTCGGATCGGCGTGCTGCCGTTCCCCACGGGGATGGGCCGTCGCGAGGCGGATGCGCTCGGTGTTCTGACGGCGGATTACCTGGTCGAAGCGTTGCAGAAGCAGGGATTCTTTGACTTCATCAAGCCGGCGCAGACGCAGAAGCTGCTGCAGCAGGCAAGCCTGACGCCGACGTCGATCGAATATGATCCGGGCAGCGTGAAGGGGGCGATCCAGTGCGACTACCTCGTCGTGGGCTGGTTGCGCGAGTCGGGATCGGCATCGGGCGAACAACCGGCGCAGCGTGCGAAGGGCGCCGAATCAACCGGCGTGGAGGAAACGCCGGTTCGGCCGGCATCGGCGGGGCTGGAACGCGAGCCGAGCCGTGATCGATTTGACGAGCCGGACGAAGGCGCGGAGTTGGAAACGATGGAATCCATACCGACGAAAAAGGCGGCCAGCGCCCGCAAGCCCGCCCGGGGCGAGTCGGAGTATGAGGAAGACGTGCCTTGACGGCCCGAGCGTGTATCAGCCGATTTTCAGCAGTTCCACATCGAATACAAGTGTAGCGTTTGGCGGGATGACGCCGCCGGCGCCGGCCGCGCCGTAGCCCAGGTCGGGCGGGATGATGAGCATGCGCCGGCCGCCGACCTTCATGGAGCCGACGCCCTCGGTCCATCCGGAAATGACCTGGTTCAATCCGAAGGCGGCAGGCTGGCCGCGATCGCGCGAGGAGTCGAACTTCTTCCCGTCGGGCAGCCAGCCGGTGTAATGCACCGTGACCTTGTCAGTCGGCTTCGGAGAGGGACCGGTGCCCTCGGTCACATCGATGTGGCACAGGCCGGTCCGGCTGGTCTGCGCCTTGGAGAGATCGGCGCCCTTGGATAGGGCGAAGGCCCTGGCTTGTTCCAGTGCGTTCATGCGGCGTCCTTTCAACGACCCGGCGGGCCGTTACTTGACGATGTCCAGCAATTCCATTTCGAAGACAAGGGTCGCATTGGCTGGAATGGCCGGCGGCATGCCCCGCGCGCCGTAGCCCAGTTCCGGCGGAATCAGGAACATCCGCTTGCCGCCGACCTTCATGGTTTGCAGCCCCTCGGTCCATCCCTTGATGAACTGATTCACGGGGTGAACCAACGGCTCGCCCTGATCGCGCGTGGAGTAGAACTTCTTGCCGTCGACCAACCAGCCTGTGCAATGGACCTTGACGCGATCCGTGACGGCCGGCGTCGCGCCCGTGCCGACCTGCACGTCGTACATCCACAGGCCCGATGCGGTCTTCGTCCCTTTGTCCGGGTCGCCGCCTTGCTTTCGCACGACGTTCATGCCGTCGTCCCAGGCCTTCTTCGCCGCCTCCTCGAGGCGCTTCGCTTCCTGCTCCTCGGCCAGCCGTTCCTTGGCGATCTCGGCTTTTATTTCGTCATCCTTGGGATTGAGGCGGGTGGCCTTGGTGATGATGATCGGCTCGACCGGCACGTTCTGGTGGCCGGCCATATCCTGCACCGGGACGCCCTTGATGCGATCGACCACGTCCATGCCCTTGATGACCTTGCCGAAGACGGCATAGGCGGCGCCGTCGCGTGGCATGTTCAGGGCGTCATTATCGACGACGTTGATGAAAAACTGTGACGTGGCGGAGTCGGCCTGGCCGCCGAGACGCGCCATGGCGATGGTCCCGCGTTTGTTGGTGAGGCCATTGCGCCATTCGTTCTTAATTCCGGCGCGAGTGGTTTTCTGCTTCATGTCTTTTTCAAAGCCGCCGCCCTGGATCATGAAGCCGTTTATGACCCGGTGGAAGATCGTGCCGTTGTAGAAGTCGCTCTCGACGTAGTCGAGGAAGTTCTGTGTGGAGATCGGTGCGTGGAAGCGATCCAGTTCGAGGTAGATATCGCCCATCGTCGTGGAAAGTTTCACGTAGTCGCGATCGGCGATTTTCACTTTGTCTTCTCCGGCGGGGGTTGAAGCGGCGTCCGCGGGCTTCTTGTCGTCGGCCATGGCGCAGGCGCTGAAAATCAAGACGAGGGAAAGCCCCAGAACGCGTACAAGCGGTGCAGCGGTCATTCGAAACACTCACATGGGAGATCGCCGCGCCGACCGGTCAAGAACGCCTCGACGTTGCAGCGCAGCCTGTGGGGGAGAATAATCGCGTACGCGGCAGGGGTCAAGAATCGCGCGGATGACGCGGTTCTAAACCGCGCCGGCGCAAAGCGAATTGCGAAGGACCGGCGCGGGAGAATCGCTTTGTCGCGCGATGGCGACGCGCGGCGCGACGTGGACCGGGCCGCCGGAAAGGGACTCCCCGTCGATGATCAGGCGCGCCGCATGCGTGTCGAATACGGCGTAGTGCGAGCCGGTTGCCTCACGCACGTGCAAGCCGATGGCGTACGCGCCGGGGACGACGTTCGCGAGGAACTCGTAGCAAACGTGATGCGACTCGCCGGGCTGCGCGGGTGGCGCCACGGCGTTCAGGCGCGTGCTGCTCGTTTCAAACACCACCGCCTGGTCGTCGAGGCGAATCAGCGACAGACCGTAGGAAGGCCGGAGCATTTCCATCGAGTACGCGACATCAAATTCAAACCGCAGGGCCTCACCGGGATGGAAGACAGCCGAATCGCCCGGCTCGATTCCGTTCAGGCGCAGGTTGCGAACCCGCGCGCCCGCGCCCGGAGCCGCGGCATGGGGCGTCGTTTCGCCGGAGACTTCCCAGTAATGGCCGACGGCGCGGACGGCCGGTCCGATGAACGCGGGGCGGCCGTGCGACAGGACCATGGCGCGATGACAGAATCGCTGCACCGCGCCGAGATCGTGTGAGACGAAGACAATCGCGACGCCATGGCGGAGAAACTCGCGCATCTTGTCCATGCAGCGCGCTCGGAAGGCGCGATCACCCACCGACAGCACCTCGTCGACCAGGAGCACCTGCGGCTCGACGTGCGCCGCGACGGCAAACCCCAGCCGCGCGTGCATGCCGCTGCTGTAGCGTTTCACGGGTGTGTCGAGGAACTCGCCGATCCCGGCGAACGCTACAATGTCGTCGAACCGAGCTGCCGTCTCGCGGCGCGACAGGCCGAGGATGCTCGCGTTCAGGTAGATGTTCTCGCGGCCGGTCAGGTCGCCGTGAAAGCCCGCGCCCAGTTCGATCAGCGCGGAGACCCGACCGGTGATATCAATCTCGCCGCGCGTCGGCGGCATGATGCCGGCGAGCAGCTTCAGCAGCGTGCTCTTGCCCGCGCCGTTCGGGCCGATGATGCCGAAGGCCTCGCCGGGGTTCACTTCAAACGAGACGTCGTCCACGGCCCAGAAATCGTGCCGGGACTCACCGGATGCGCGGCCCGTTGCATCGGTTGGATGGCGACGGAATCGTCGGAGCGATCGCGCCAGCACATCGCGCAGGGAATCCATCGCTTCGCCGCGGCGAAATCGCTTGCTGACGTGCTGGACACGGACGGCGGCGGTCATGTGAGCGCGGATTCCTCCCTGTCGGTGCTTCGCTATTGTTGGTATCGGCTGGGTTCAGGCGGCGGGTCCATCGATCGCGCCGGGCGGTGCATGTGGGCGGGATCGTCGCAGACGGGTTGGCAACGCAGCGGCTCCTGGCGGCCAAGCGGATTCGATTTGCATGCGCCATCGGCTCCTGGGTGGCCGCTCCTGTTTGCGCAGCGCTGTGCGACCGAGTATAGTGCCCCGTTTGATCGAAACGGATGGTGCCCTTTGAGCGGGAAGTCATCGGAGGAAGGCCGTACCAGCGATTCGCGCCTGGCGAAGGTGCGGAACATCGGGATCGCCGCGCACATCGACGCGGGCAAGACGACGACGACCGAGCGCGTGCTGTACTACGCGGGGCGGACGCACAAGATCGGCGAGGTCGACGACGGCACGACGACGACCGATTTCGACGAGCAGGAGCAACAGCGCGGGATTACCATCTTCAGCGCGGCGGTGACGCTTTCGTGGCGCGATCACTCGATCAATCTGATTGATACGCCGGGCCACGTCGATTTCACCGCCGAGGTGGAGCGCAGCCTGCGCGTGCTGGATGGCGCGGTCGTGGTGTTTGATTCGAAGGAAGGCGTCGAGGCCCAGTCGGAGACGGTGTGGCGACAGGCGTCGAAATACAAGGTTCCGCGGATTTGTTTTTTGAACAAAATGGACAAAATCGGGGCGGACTTCTTCGCCTCGGTGACGTCCATCGCCGAGCGGCTTGATTCGCATCCGATCCCCGTGCAGATTCCCATTGGGGCAGAGGGGACGTTTTCAGGCATCGTTGATCTCGTTGAAATGAAGGCCTATCGCTTCACGGGGCAGCAGGGCGCGACGGTCGAGGCGTTTGAGATTCCCTGCGAACTGCTCGACGAAGCAAAGCAATGGCGGCACAACCTTGAAGAGAAAGCCGCCGAGCTGGACGACGACGTGATGCACAAGTATCTCGAAGGCCAACCGCTTGATCCGGCTGAGATTCGCGCTGCCCTGCGCAAGGGCACGCTGGCCCTGAAGGCCAACCCGATCTTCTGCGGCTCGTCGCTCAAGAACATGGGCGTTCAGAAGATGCTCGACGGCGTGGTGGATTATCTGCCCTCGCCGCTGGATCGGCCGCCGGTGGAGGGCTTCGTCTCGCTGAAAGATCACGCGATCATTCATCGTTCGGCTCGGCGCGACGAGCCGATGAGCGCGCTGGTGTTCAAGATTGTCGCCGAGAAGCCGATGGACCTTTACTACGTTCGGGTCTACTCCGGCGTGTTCAAGGGCGGCTCGCGCGTCTTCAATGCGAACACCGGCGAGAAAGAAAACGTCAGCCGCATGTTCCGCATGTTCGCCAAGCGGCGCGAGCAGATCGACGAAGCCGGCCCGGGTGATATCGTCGCGGTGGTGGGGCTGAAAAGCGCGTTGACGGGCCACACGCTCTGCGAGCCGCGTGATCCGATCGTGCTGGAGCGCATCGAATTTCCCACGCCGGTCATCAGCGTATCGGTCGAACCGAAGAACACGAAGGACAAGGAACTGCTGCTCGAAACGCTCGGCAAGATGGCGCGGCAGGACCCGACGTTCAAGCACTTTTACAACCCCGAAACGGGTCAGACGCTGATCTCCGGCATGGGCGAGCTGCACCTCGAAGTGCTGACGTACAAACTGGAGAAGGACTTCAAGGTGCCGGTGCGCGTGGGGCAGCCGCTGGTGGCCTATCGCGAGGCGATCACGAAGCGCGCCGAGGCCGAGGGGCGGTTCATCCGTCAGACGGGTGGTCATGGGCAATACGCCGTCGTGAAGCTGCGCGTCGAGCCGTTCACGCCGGCCAAGGGCGGCGAGCAGTTTGAGTTTTTCAACGAGATCGGCGGAGGCAAGATCAAGTATGAGTATGTGCAGGCCGTGGAGCGCGGTGTGCGCGACTGCCTGCCGATGGGCGTGCTGGCGGGGTACGAGATCCTGAACGTGCGGGCGACGCTGCTCGACGGCCAGGAGCACGAGGTGGACAGCTCGGAGCTGGCGTTTGAAAGCGCCGGGCGGCTGGCCTTTGAAGAAGCCTGTCGAAATGCAGGCCCGGTGATGCTCGAACCGATCATGCGATTAATCGTGACGGTGCCGGATGATTACTTCGGCCCGGTCAGCGGCGACCTGTCGGCGCGGCGCGGGATCATCGAAGACACGGAAATCCGCGGGCGCGACCGTGTGATTCACGCGCGCGTGCCGCTGGCGGAGATGTTCCAGTATTCGACGCGCGTGCGCACGCTCACGCAGGGGCGGGCAAGCTGGTCGATGGAGCCGCTGACCTACGAAGCCATGCCGGAAAATTTGCAAAACGAGCTGTTGCGCAAACACGGGTACGTTTAGACCGAGTCGCCTCGGTTAGTTGCTGGAACGTCAAATAAAGCAGGGCAGGCATCGCACGGCTGCACAGAGTGCACGGCCGGCGGGTTGGAGCTTTTTTGGATGCCGTGCGTCGTAGACCTCGGTCCCGGAATCGCCATAACTTATTGCCGTAAATGTACTTGCGACACGGTGCAATGGGCTTCGCATAATCAGGCATCATGGTTGTTGACAACGTTGGGAAGATGATTACCATTGCTGGGCTACGTTACGCAGAAACGGCGTAACCGGGTCTGTTGGCAGCACGAAGAAGGACAAGCGGTGGCGTTAGACAAGATTCGAATTCGAATGGAAGCGTACGATCACAGCGCGCTGGATATCTCGGCGCGCGAGATTGTGGACCACGCCAAGCGGACCAATGCACGCGTTCGCGGGCCGATTCCATTGCCGACTCGCATCGAGCGCTACACGGTGCTCCGCAGTCCGCACGTGGACAAGAAGTCTCGCGAGCAGTTCGAGATGCGCACGCACAAGCGCGTGATCGACATCTTCGAGCCGACCGCGCGGACGGTAGAAGCTTTGAACCGGCTTGTGGTGCCGGCGGGCGTTTTTGTGAAGATCAAAGCTTAGACACGAACCGGCGATGTCGTCTGTCGCCCGTTCCTCTGTTTTGATCCATTCAAAGACCCTTTTTGATTAGCGTACGCGTGAGCCTTTATCGCGCGTGAAGAAGTCGCATGGATCGCCGGACCGGTGAGGTCTCGGCGCAGGTGGAAGTGCCTTATGAGAGCCGCCATCCTTGGCAAAAAAATCGGCATGACCCGCATCTTCGACGAGGCGGGGGCATCGGTCCCCGTCACGATCGTGCAGGCCGGGCCTTGTCCCATTCTTCAAGTGAAGAAGTTGGAGATTGACGGCTACGAAGCCGTGCAGCTGGGTTACGAACAGGTCAAGCCCAGCCGCGCGACGCTGCCGCAGATCGGGCATGCAAGCAAGGCCGCCTCGAAGCCGCAGCGCTTCGTTCGGGAGATTCGCCTGACCGAAGCGACCGACAAGAACCCGGGCGATGTGGTGACGGTCGAACTCTTCGCCGAGCAGGAGATCAAGTTCGTGGACGTCGTCGGCACGTCGATCGGCAAGGGGTTTCAGGGTGTCATGAAGCGGCACCACTTTGCCGGCCAGGAAGCCTCGCACGGCGTCGAGCGCAAGCACCGATCGGCCGGCGGCATCGGCGCGCAGGGCAATCGTGGGTTCGGCCGCTGCGTGAAGAAGGGCAAGAAGATGGCCGGCCACATGGGCCACGAGCGATGCACGGTCCGCAACCAGCGCCTCGTTTCGATCGACAAGGATCGAAACCTGCTGTTGATCAAAGGCGCGGTACCGGGCCCGAAGGGTGGATACGTTCTGGTTTGTAAGGCGAAGACAAAGGGATAGCACGACGGGTCGCAGGCGGCATCCGGCCGCGGCGGCCTTTTTTGTTTGAGGGAAGACGCGGCCGAGCGGGCGCGAATGGGACGCGCGATTGAGACGGTAAGGACATGATTGAGATACCAGTCTTCAACATGAAGGGCGAGCAGGTCGGCATCGAGAAGCTGGACCCGGCGGTGCTGGGCGGCCGCGTGCGGACCGCGCTGCTCAAGCAGGCGGTCGTGGCGTATCGCAACAACCAGCGGCAAGGCACGGTTCAGACGCGCAGCCGCGGCATGGTCGACGGCTCGACGCGGAAGCTGTACCGCCAGAAGGGGACGGGCAACGCCCGCGCGGGCAACGTTCGCACGCCGGTACGGGTCGGTGGCGGCCATGCCTTTGCGAAAATCAATCGCGATTTCTCGCAGAAGCTGCCGCAGCAGATGCGACAGCTCGCCCGGAACAGCGCGGTGCTGGCCAAGGCCAAAAGCGGCGCGGCGGTGATCCTGAAGGATCTGAAGCTGACCGCCCCGAAGACCAAGCAGATGGCCGGGATGTTGAAGGCGATCAAGGCGGATCGCGGCGCGTTGCTGGCCGTGACGACGGAAGATCCGAACGTGCGTCTCTCGTCGCGGAACATTCCGAACTTCGGCGTGAAGCTGGTGTGGGATGCGAATGCGTATGACATATTGCGTGCGCGGATGCTGATCTTCACGCCCGAGGCGTTTGGCGCGATTACGAAAGACCCGCGAACGGCGGGCCGACCGGCGAGGGCATAGGTGAAGCATGGATATCTATCAGATCATCAAGCGACCGCTGGTCACCGAGAAGGGCATGCACCAGACGAAGCTTTCGCACGCGGCGACGCGAACGCGTCCCGGTCGCGGCGGCTCGTACACGTTTGAGGTTCACCCCGAGGCGAACAAACAGGAGATTCGCGCGGCGGTGGAGAAGATCTACAACGTGAAGGTGTCGAGCGTTCGCACGAGCAACCATCCCGGCAAGCGCCGGCGGTACAAGTTCAAGATGGGTCTGACGCGGCATTGGAAGAAGGCGGTCGTCGTGCTGGATGCGAACTCGCACATCGACCTGTTCTAAACACGGCGCAACGAGAACGAAGGCGAACGAGCCATGGGCGTAAAGATCTACAAGAAGACGACGGCCGGTCGGCGGCAGAGCAGCGTCAACGATTTCGCGGAGTTGACCGACAAGCGCCTGCGCCCGGTGAAGTCGCTGCTTCGTCCGCTGGTCAAGACCGGCGGGCGTAACAACCAGGGTTTCACGACCTCGCGGTTCCGCGGCGGCGGCGCCAAGCGGATGTACCGCGTGATCGACTTCAAGCGCAACAAGGACGGCGTCCCGGCGTCGGTCCAGGCGATTGAGTACGATCCGAATCGAAATTGTTTCATCGCCCGGTTGAAGTACCCCGACGGCGAGCTTCGCTACATCCTCGCGCCGAACGGCCTGATGGCCGGTGACACGGTGATGAGTGGCCCGGAGGCCGAGCCGAAACTGGGCAACTGCCTGCCGTTGAAGGTCATGCCGGTCGGCATGGACATTCACAACATCGAGATGGTCGCGGGTCAAGGCGGCAAGTTGGTGCGCACGGCCGGCGGGGTGGCGCGGCTGGCGGCGCGTGAGGGAGGCTGGGCGACGATCATTTTGCCAAGCGGCGAAATGCGCCAGGTTCGCGCGGAATGTCGCGCGACGGTCGGGCAGCTCGGCAATCTCGACTTCAAGAACATCATTCTCGGCAAGGCCGGCCGGAAACGGCATCTGGGCCGGCGGCCGCACAATCGCGGCACGTCCATGAACCCGGTGGCGCACCCGCTGGGTGGCGGCGAGGGGCGCAGCGGCGGCGGTCGGCATCCATGCAGCCCGACGGGCAAGCTGGCCAAGGGCGGCCGGACGCGGAACCCGCGCAAGAATTCGAATCGTCGCATTCTGCGTCGGCGCAAGAGCCGCCGGTACGGCCAGGTGTCGCTGAAGCGGCGCAAGTGAGAAGAAGCTGAAGGAGTGACGAGGACAGCATGGGACGCAGCCTGAAAAAAGGACCGTACGTCGATCCCCGCCTCTTCGAGAAGGTGGAGCGGGCGATCCGCGAAAACAGCCACGAGCCGATCAAGACGTGGGCGCGGCGCTGCACGATTCCGCCGGAGTTTGTCGGTCGGACGTTCGACGTGCACAACGGCAAGCAGTTCAAGAAGGTGTTCGTGACCGAAGACATGGTCGGCCACAAATTGGGCGAGTTTTCCCCGACGCGTACGTGGCGAGGCCATTCGAAGAAGGCGGCCGGCGAAGCGGCCCCGGCGAAGTGATCGCGCGGAGTAGTAAGACATGGCACTGTTTACATCCAAACACCGATTCGCCCGGATCAGCCCGCGCAAGGCGCGTCTGGTGACCGAGCTGATCGCCGGGCGTCACGTGAATGAGGCGCTGGATCTGCTGAAGTTTACCAACAAGCGCGCGAGCGTCCTGGTGGACAAAGTGCTTCGCGCAGCGATGGCCGACGCCGACGAGAAGGAAGCCGACGTGCGGCGGTTGTTCGTTCACGAGGCGCGGGTCGATGGCGGACCGATCATCAAGCGTTTCCAGCCGAAGGATCGCGGTCGGGCGCATTCGATTCACAAGCGAACCAGTCACATCGTGGTGACGGTCGGCGAAGGACCGAGGGGCTAAAGGCAACATGGGACAGAAAACGCATCCAATCGGATTCCGAGTCGGCGTCACCGAAGACTGGCGGTCGCGCTGGTACGCGCCGAAGGCGGCCTACGCCGAGTTTCTGATCGAGGACCAGCGCATTCGGAAGCTCATCGATGAGAAGCTGAACCGCACGCCGCCCTTTGCGGGTTGCGCCAAGGTGGAGATCGAGCGGACGCGCAACGAGGTGAAGGTCGTACTGCACACGGCGCGGCCGGGCATGGTCATCGGTCCGAGGGGGGCCGAGGTGGACAAGCTCCGCGAGGCGGTGGAGGACCTGATCGATCGCAAGGTGAGCGTCAACATCGTCGAGATCAAGAATCCCGATTTGAACGCCCAGTTGATCGCTCAGGACATCTGCGAGCAGCTCAAGCGCCGCGCCTCATTCCGCCGGGCCATGAAGCAGCGCTGCGAGCAGGCGATCGGCGCCGGCGCGCTGGGCGTCAAAGTCATCTGCAAGGGGCGGCTGGGCGGCGCGGAGATGTCGCGGATGGAAACGCAGAAGATCGGCTCGATTCCGCTCCAGACGCTGGACGCCCACGTGGACTACGGCTTCGCGACGGCGTTTACGACGTATGGCGCGATCGGCGTGCGGGTCTGGCTCTACAAGGGTCAATATGGCGAGGAAGTCGACGCCGCGTCGGCCGTCGAGGGCGGATCGGCGACGGCGCCGCGCGGTCGACGGGCGCGCGCGTTGCGTCAGCAAAGTGGACCGCCCGGCGTGGCATCGGCGCCGGATTCGGCGCCGTCGGGCAGTGACGGCACGAACGCGAGCCAGGAAAGTTAATACGAGGGAGTGAGCAGTCATGGCGTTGATGCCGTCGAGAGTGAAGTATCGCAAGCACCAGCGTGGAAAGGTGCGCGGCAATGCCACCCGCGGCAACACCGTCTCGTACGGCGAGTTCGGGTTGCAGACGCTGGAGGGCGGCTGGATCAGCGGTCGGCAGATCGAGGCGGGACGCATGTGCGCGTCGCACTTTTTGCAGCGGCAGGGTCGTGTGTTCATTCGCATCTTTCCGCATAAGAGCGTGTCGAGCAAGCCGTTGGAGACGCGCATGGGCAAGGGCAAGGGCGAGCCGGATTACTGGGTCGCGGTGGTCAAGCCCGGCACGGTGTTGTTTGAGATTGGCGGCGTGGATGAGACGGTGGCGCGGCAGGCGTTGGGTGGGGTGGCCCACAAGATGCCGATGCGGTGCCGGTTCGTGAAGCGGCGACACGGAATTTGAAGAGAGCGAGTCCGGCGCTGGGCGCCGGGGAGCAAGGGCGATGAAGGTAACGGATATCCGCGAGTTGAAGACCGACGAGCTTCATAACGAGCTGGACCGTCTGCGTCGGCACCTGTTTGACTTGCGCAGCCAGCGCGTGACGGAGAAGCTGGAAGATCCGACGCAACTGGCCAAGACCAAGAAGGACATCGCGCGCCTGCTGACGGTGTTGAATGAGCGTGGCGAGAAGGACGTCGAGCAGAAGCAGATGAAGCTGGAGTCGACCGGCGGCAGCCGGAGCGCGAAGGCGACGGCCAAGAAGGCATAGCGAGCAAACCGGCACGTGCGAATCGTGCCAATGGGTAGAACGATGGCAGCAATGGACACGATGACGACATCCGGTGCGACGGCACGCAAAGGCCGGCGCACGAAGATAGCGGTGGTCGAGAGCGACCGGGGCGACAAGACGCTGCGGGTGCGCATCGATCGCCTGGTGAAGCATGCGAAGTACGGCAAGTATCAGCGTCGTCGGAGCGTGCTGCACGTTCACGACGAGAAGAACGAGGCGAAGGCGGGCGACGTGGTCGAGATCATGGAATGCCGGCCGATCAGCAAGACGAAATCGTGGCGATTGCTGCGCGTGGTGCGCAAGGCGATACAGGTGTCGTAATGATCCAGGCAGAGAGCGTAGTGGACATCGCGGACAACACGGGCGCCAAGCGGGCGTTGGTGATCCGCGTATTGGGCGGCTCGACGGCGCGGGGTTCGTTCACGCGGCGCACGGCGTCGGTCGGGGACATCGTGGTGTGTGCCGTGAAGAAGGCGCTGCCCAACAGTGATTACCTCATGGGTTCGACGCGCAAGGAGCGCGGCGCCCGGCGCAAGGTGAAGGCCGTGGTCGTGCGGACCAAGAAGCAGGTTCGCCGGCCCGATGGCAGCTACGTGAAGTTCGACAGCAACGCGGCGGTGATCATCGACGACGAGCGCAATCCGAAGGGAACGCGCATCTTCGGCGCCGTGGCCCGCGAGCTGCGCGAAAAGGGATTCATGAAGATCGTCTCGCTCGCGAGCGAAGTGGTTTGACACGCTGGGGCCGCCGGCGGCGGCGCTGACAAGGGACGGAACAACGATGGCAGCGAAGATTCGCAAGAACGACCTGGTGGAAGTCATCGCCGGGGACCACAAGGGCGAGCAGGGGCGCGTGCTCCGCGTCGACCCGAAGAACGACCGCGTCTTCATCGAAGGCGTGAACCTGGTCTATCGCCACCTTCGACCCAGCCGCACCAATCCGCAGGGCGGACGCATCCGCAAGGAAGCGGCGATTCACGTGTCGAACGTCTTGCCGGTGGATCCGAAGACGGGCCGCCGGTCACGCGTTCGGTTCGATGTGCAACGGGATTCCGCTGGCAAGGTGCTGTCGCGCAAGCGCGTGACGCGAAGCGGCACGGTGCTGGAAGAGGCGAAGGCGACGGCGACGAAGTAACCATCGGCAACGCGGCGTGAAGTGAATCGCCGCTCTGGAAGAATCAGGAAGAATGCGGTCGCGGCGGACGCGGCCCGGTTTGGAAGACGAGACATGGCACGGTTGCAGGAACGGTACAAAAAAGAGGTGCTTCCGGCGCTCCAGAAGGAGCTGAACCGGACGAACGTTCTGTCGATCCCGCGACTGGAGAAAATCGTGGTGTCGATGGGCGTCGGCAAGGCGACCCAGGAGAAGAAGCGGCTGGACGCGGCGGCGAAGGAGCTTGCGCAGATCACCGGTCAGAAGCCGGTGCTGTGCGCGGCGCGCAAGAGCGTTTCGAACTTCAAGCTGCGCGAGGGCCTTCTGATCGGCGCGAAGGTGACGTTGCGCGGCAAGCGCATGTACGAGTTTCTCGATCGGCTGATTTGCGTGGCGATTCCGCGTATTCGCGACTTCCGCGGATTGGACCCGCGCAGCTTCGACGGCCGTGGCAATTTCAGCATGGGCCTGACCGAACAAACGGTCTTCCCCGAGGTCGACGCGGACAAGGTCGAGTTTCAGCAGGGAATGAACATCACGTTCGTGACGTCGGCCCGGAACGACAACGAGTGCCGGCGGTTTCTGACGTTGATGGGCATGCCGTTCCGGAAAGACGAAAAGACGGGCACGAATAATTAAGGACGGCGGACATGGCGAGAAAGTGCTGGCGGATCAAGGCGAAGGCGAAGCCCAAGTTCAAGGTTCGGGCGTACACGCGTTGCGAAGTGTGCGGGCGGTCTCGCGCGGTGTACAAGAAGTTCAAGTTGTGCCGATTGTGTTTTCGCAACATGGCATTGGAAGGCAAGATCCCCGGCGTGCGCAAGGCGAGCTGGTAAACCGACCACGAAATGAACCGGACAGCCGCATGTTGACGGCCGCCGCGGTGAATGAAACGAGAACGAGGCAGATGCATGTGGAGTGATCCGTTAGCAGACCTGTTGAGCCGGATTCGCAACGGCGTTCGGAACCGGACAAAGCAGATCATGGTTCCGTTCAGCAGCGTGAAGCTGGCCGTTTGCGAGGTGCTGAAGCAGGAAGGCTTCATCGAAGGCGCCGAGAAGATCGACGACGGCAAGCAGGGTGCGTTGCGCATCACGCTGAAGTACGGTCCGCGCGGCGAACAGGTGATCAATTTCGTGAAGCGTGAGAGCAAGGCGGGTTGCCGCAAGTACGTCTCGGTCGATGAGATTCCTCGGGTGCTGAACGGCATGGGCATCGCGATTGTATCGACGAGCCAGGGCATGATGTCGGACCGGCAGTGCCGGGAGAAGAAGGTCGGCGGCGAACTGGTTTGCACGGTGTATTGATTGGTTGGTTGATTCGCTCGGCGACCGGACGCGCCGCGATAGAGGACAGGACGATGTCACGAGTAGGAAAAAAGCCGATTGCACTGCCGAGCGGCGTGAAGCCGACGATCCAGGGCGATCAGATCAGCGTGACCGGACCGAAAGGCACGCTTTCGTTTCGCCATGCGCGCGGCGTGAAGGTAGCGCACGATGCCGGCGCCAATGTGCTCGTCGTCACGCGCGAGGGCGACAGTGCCCAGCATCGCGCGCTGCACGGTACGACCCGCGCGCTGCTTCAGAACATGGTGGTGGGCGTGAGCACCGGTTACGAACAAAAGATGGAAATCTACGGCACCGGATACAGCTGTGCGGTGCAGGGGCAGACGCTCGAGTTGAACGTGGGCTATTCGCACCCGATCAAGGTGCCGATTCCCGCGGGTGTGAAGGTCGCGATCGAGGTCGCCCAGACCAAGGGCGACGAGACACCGGCCAAGCTGACGATTACCGGCATCGATAAGCAGGTGGTCGGCACGGTCGCGCGGGCGGTGAAAGACGCGCGGCATCCCGAGCCGTACAAGGGCAAGGGTGTTCGCTATCTTGGTGAGCAGATTCGACGCAAGGCCGGCAAGGCGTTTGCCGGAACCGGCGCGTAAGCAGGCGATGGGTTGGTGATGCAATGAAGAAACTGAAACTCAAACAGGCGCGTCATGATCGCCGCAAGCGGCGGGTTCGCGCGAACCTGCTGGGCACGCCCCAGCGCCCGCGGCTGACGGTTTTCCGCAGTTTGGCGAATATCAGCGCGCAGCTCGTGGACGACTTGAGCGGCCGAACGCTCTGTGCGGCTTCGACGGTCGACAAGGCGCTCGCCGAACAAGTGAAGTACGGCGGCAACTGCAAGGCCGCTGCGCTGGTCGGCCAGGTGATTGCCGAGCGCGCGAGGATGAAAGGGATCAAACAGGTGGCGTTCGATCGGAACGGCCGCCCGTATCACGGTCGCGTGAAAGCGCTGGCCGAGGCGGCGCGCAAGAGCGGTCTGGAGTTTTAAGGAAAGACGGAAGAGTCAAGCATGGCGATTCGCAGACGACAACAACAACAACCGCGCGACGAGCAATCTGGTCCGTCGTATGACGACAACGTGGTGAAGGTCTACCGTTGCGCGAAAGTGGTCAAGGGCGGTCGGCGATTCAGCTTTGCCGCGCTGGTGGTGGTGGGCGATCGCAATCGCCGCGTCGGTTTCGGCTACGGCAAGGCCAACGAAGTGCCCAACGCCGTGGAGAAGGGCCGCAAGGCTGCGACGCGCGCGATGCGACAGGTGCCGTTAAGCGGCTCGACCATTCCGCACGAAGTCATCGGGCGCTTTGGTTCCAGCCGCGTGAAGCTGCTTCCGGCATCGGAAGGAACCGGCGTCATCGCCGGCGCGAGCGTCCGCGCGGTGCTGGAGCTTGCCGGCGTGAAGGACTGCCTGACCAAGGCCTACGGTTCGAGCAGCCCGAAGAACCTGGTCAAGGCCACGATGAACGCGCTGCTGACGCTGCGCGATCGAGCGACGGTTGAGAAATTACGCGGCGTGACGCTGTCGGCCTGATGGCCCGAATGAAAAAGACCGCCTAGCGAGACGGGAACGGCGACTATGAACATCACAGAGATCACCAAGAAAGCCGGCGCCAAGCCGCCGCGAAAGCGGGTCGGTCGCGGCGAAGGCAGCGGCTGGGGCAAGACGGCCGGCCACGGCCACAAGGGGCAGAATGCGCGCTCGGGCGGGAGCAAGGAGCGCGGTCTGTTGAGCGAGGGCGGCGTGTTTCCGTTGTTTCGGCGGATTCCCAAGGTGGGGTTCAACAACAAGAACTTCGCCGTGCGATACCAGGTCGTGAATGTGTCGGATTTGGACGAGCGATTTGACAACGGCGCGCACGTCACGGCGGCGACCCTTTGGGAGGCCGGTCTGGTACGCGATGCCAAGGCGCCGGTCAAGGTGCTGGGCGATGGCGCGATAAGGAAGAAGTTGACCGTCGAGGCGGAGCGTTTCAGCGCAGAAGCCGCGAAGAAAATCGAGTCGGCCGGCGGCAAGGTGACGCGTCTGGGCCCGCAACCGAAGAAGAAATTTGTCAAGCGTCCGGCGGCGGCCGGGAAGGCTTCGACTGAGGGCGAGCGCGACGATGCGAAGCCCGCCAAGGAACCAACAAGCAAGGATGGGAAAGGCAAGAGCGCGGCGCAAGGGGACGGGGGTAAATCGGCCTGATTAGGCTGGGCTGCGTCGGTGTCGGCGCGGCGATGGGGCGGTGAAACGATGCGGTCACGGCGGAGCGGTGTCCGCGGAAGGACGCGAGAGCGCGATGTTTAAGGCTTTTTTGAACATCTTCAAGGTGAAGGACCTGCGGAACAAGATTCTGTTCACGCTGGGGCTCCTTGCCGCCTATCGGATCGGTTTCTATGTGCCGCTGCCTGGTGTGGATCAGGAGCAACTGACGCGTCATTTTCAGAACATGGGCGGCGATGGCGGCGGCATGCAGCAGTTGACGGAGTACTTCGCCCTGTTCAGCGGCGGCAGTCTTCAGCAAAGCACGATCTTCGGCCTGGGCATCATGCCGTACATTTCGGCGTCGATCATCTTCCAGCTTCTTGGCACGGTCATCCCGGCTCTGGAGAAGCTGCGGAAGGAAGGTGAGGCCGGAAGGAAGAAGTTGCAGGAATACACGCGTTACGCGACCGTAGGGATTTGCATCATTCAGGGTGCCTTCTGGCTGCGCTACATGCAGGCGTCGCGCCTCGTGTTCGCCGAGTACGCTGATATCAGCGCGAGCTTTACCCCGACGGTGTGCTTCTGGCTGATCGGCATCACGGCAATGACCGCGGGCACGTTGTTCCTGATGTGGCTTGGTGAGCAGATCGACGAGTACGGCATCGGCAACGGGGTGAGTCTCATCATCATGTCCGGTATTCTCGCTCGGATGCCGACGGCGATTCTCGAAGTGGCGCAGAACTCCTCGATGGAGGTCGGCGGCACGGCGCAGTTCGGCCCCGCCAAGATCGTCTTCCTGCTTCTCGCGTTTGTCGGCGTTGTCGCCGGATCGATCCTGATCACGCAGGCCCAGCGTCGCATTCCGATTCAGCAGGCCAAGCAGACGCGCGGTCGTCGCGTGTGGGGCGGTCAGCGGCACTACCTGCCGTTGCGCGTCAATCATGGCGGCGTCATGCCGATCATTTTCGCCAGCAGCTTGCTCATCTTTCCGCACCTGATCCTGGACTGGCTGGCCAACATGTTCCCGACGAGCGGTTTTCTGAACATGTTGTCATCCGAGTTCCGCCGTTCGGGTTTTCTGTACGTGTTGAGTTACATCGTCCTGGTGTACTTCTTCGCGTATTTCTGGACGACGGTTCAGTTCCAGCCCAAGGAGATGGCGAATCAGCTCCGCGATTACGGCAGTTTTATTCCGGGTCTTCGGCCGGGCAAACGGACGGCGGATTACCTCGAAACCGTGATGACGCGGATCACCTACGTCGGCGCGGGTTTCCTTGCTGCGATCGCGATTATTCCCCAGGTGGCTGCCGCGGCGATGGAGATTCCCATGGGCGTCGCATCGTTTCTCGGCGGCACCGGATTGCTGATTGTGGTCAGCGTCGGTCTGGACCTCGTGCAACGGATCGAGGCCAATCTGATCATGCGGAATTATGGCGGCTTCCTCGATGAATCGGGCGGAACACGAATCAAGGGAGCTTACGCGTGAACCTGATCCTGCTGGGGCCGCCGGGCGCCGGAAAGGGCACCCAGGCGGTGAAGATCTCCGAGGCGTTCAATCTTGTGCATCTGTCCAGTGGAGACATCCTCCGGGCCGAGCGCAAGAACCAGACGGAGCTTGGCAGGCGGGCGCAGGAGTATATGGATAAAGGCGTGCTGGTGCCGGACGACCTGATACTCTCGATGATGATCGGTCAGATCGGGCGAATTGAAACCGGCCGAGGCTTTTTGCTGGATGGGTTTCCTCGCACGCTGGCGCAGGCAGAGGGGCTTGACCAGCGGCTGGAGACAGCCGGGAGACGAATTGACCGCGTGGTGAACATCGTGCTATCCGACGAGATCGTGACGAAGCGCCTCACCGGGCGTTGGTCCTGTCCGCAGGATGGCCGGGTTTATCACGAGATGTTTTCGCCGCCGCGAGCGGCCGGTGTATGTGATGCGTGCGGGGCGCCTTTGACGCGGCGGAAGGATGATGAGCCGACGGTGGTGGCCCAGCGGCTTCGGACGTATCACGAGGAGACGCGTCCGCTGGAAGCCTATTATTCCCGTCGCGGCCTGATGGTGAACGTGGACGGCTCGGCGGAAGTGAGCGCGGTGACGGACGCGATCCGGAAGGTTTGTCAGGCGGCATGAGAGAAGGGCTGGCACAACATCCGGAGCGCACGGCGCGGGCAGGCTCGAGTATGGCAGTCCTGAAGAGCCCGCGCGAGATTGAGTTGATGCGCGCGGCCGGTCGCGTGGTGTATCAGGTTTTGCAGCGGATGCGCGAGATCGTGCGCCCTGGCATCCGCACCGAGGTGCTGGGCGCCGAGGCGGATAAGCTGATCGCGGAAGCCGGCGGCACGGCATTGTTTCGCGGCGTGAAGACGCCGGCGACGAAGTTTCCGTTTCCGTCGGCGGTTTGCGTGAGCGTGAACGAAGAAGTGGTCCACGGGATTCCGGGGCCGCGTGTGTTGAAAGAAGGCGACGTCGTCAGCATTGATTGCGGCGTGCGCATGAAAGGTTACTGCGGCGATTCGGCGACGACGTTGCCGGTCGGCCGCATTCATCCCGACGTGCAGCGTCTGCTGGACGTCACGTCGGGCGCGCTGGATCTGGCGATTCGTGAGATGCGGCCGGGCCGCATGTGGAGCGAGGTTGCCGGCGCGATGCAGCATTATGTCGAGTCTGCGGGCTTCTCGGTGGTTCGGGAGTTCGTCGGGCACGGCATCGGTCAGGGTATGCACGAGGAGCCGAAGGTTCCGAACTACACCGACCGCAAGCAGCGCAAGACGGACTTCCGGCTGGAGCCGGGATTGGTGTTGGCGGTGGAGCCGATGGTGAACATGGGATCGGCCGAAGTTCGTGCGGGGGATTCGACGGGCTGGCCGCAGGTGACGAAGGATGGTCGCTGGTCGGCCCATTTTGAACACACGGTGGCGGTGACGCCAACGGGTGTGGACGTGTTGACGGACGGTCGATGACGGTCGTCCAGGGCGCGAACGCGCCGGAGGAAGTGCGATGAAAGTACGTAGTAGTGTTCGGCGCATTTGCGAGAATTGCAAGTTGATCAAGCGCAAGGGCGTGATCCGGGTGATCTGTTCGTCCAATCCGCGTCACAAGCAGAGGCAGGGTTAAGACGGCGGGCCGGCGCGCCCCTTGAAGGAGTCACAATATGCCGCGTATTGCAGGCGTGGACATTCCGAATGAGAAGCGAGTTGAGATCGCGCTTCAATACATCCATGGGATCGGGCCGCACCTGTCCCGAGTGATCCTGAAGGAGGCGGGGATCTCCCCGGATGTCCGCGCGAAGAACCTGACGGAAGACGAAATCAGCCGCATCGCCGGCATCATCGATCGCAACTATGTGGTGGAGGGTCAGCTCAAGCGCCAGGTGTCGCAGAACATCGCGCGGTTGAAGGACATCCAGTGCTACCGGGGTCTGCGTCATCGGCGCGGCTTGCCGGTGCGAGGTCAGCGTACGCGGACGAACGCACGGACGCGCAAGGGTCCGAAGAAGACGGTCGCCGGGAAGAAGGGCGTGAAGGAACTGCGCAGCTAGGGCTGCGACGAAACGATCGGCGCCGGTGGTTTAAATCGACCGGCCGCCTGAACGAGGAGTACGACGAGCGTGGCAAAAGCAGCAGGCGCAAAGAAGAAGACGCGGCGAAACGTCGCGCGAGGCATCGCGCACGTGAAGGCGTCTTTCAATAATACGACCGTGACGATCACCGACACCAACGGTGAAGTGCTGTGTTGGCAATCGGCGGGGACGGTGGGTTTCAAAGGCACGCGCAAGAGCACGCCGTTCGCGGCGCAGCGTGCGGGGGAGCAAGCCGCCTCGGCGGCGCGCAAGTTCGGCCTCTCGGAGATTGAAGTCCGCGTGAAGGGTCCGGGCAGCGGGCGGGAGTCCGCGATCTCCGGCCTGCAATCAGGCGGCCTGCGGATTTTGAGCATCGAAGACGTGACGCCGCTACCGCACAACGGGTGCCGACCGGCGCGCAAGCGGCGCGTGTAACCAGAAGGGTTGTTTGAATGGGAAGATACATCGGACCAGTATGTCGGCTTTGTCGGCGCGAGGGCATCAAGCTGATGCTCAAAGGTTCTCGGTGCGAAAGCGCCAAGTGCCCGATGGAGAAGCAGGGTCGCAACATGCCGCCGGGCCAGGCGAAGGCGTTTCGCCGCGGCCAGGGGAGCGAGTACGGCAAGCGCCTGCGTGAGACGCAGAAAGTCAAGCGGTACTACGGCCTCTTTGATACACAGTTCCGCCGGTACTTTGAACGGGCCGCGCACACTGCCGAGAACACCGGCACGGCGCTGCTGACGATGCTGGAGCGCCGGCTGGATAACGTCGTGACCAAGCTGGGCTTTGCGCCGTCGCGGCGAGCCGCGCGGATATCGATCGGTCACGGGCATTTTTCCGTGAACGGTCATTGTGTGAACAAGCCGGGCTATCTCGTGCGTCCCGGTGACAAGATCACGGTCAACAAGCGTGAAGCGAGCAAGAAGATGGTCAAGCACTGGGTGGACTTGGATCCGAATCGCCCGGTGCAGGGATGGCTGAAGCTGGATGGCGGGCAGTTGGAGGGGCAGGTGGTCGCCATGCCGGGTCGCGAGGACGTGCAGATTCCCGTTGAAGAGCAGTTGATCGTGGAGTTCTGCAACCGATGATCGCGTCCGAGGAAAAGCTGAAAATACCGGCCGAGCCGAGCTTGTCCTTAGGCATCGAGCCGAACGAATACGTGGGCGCTTCGGCGTCAGAAGGAACGTCACGCCGTTCCCGGGAGGTCAGAGCGATGCGAATTAGGTGGCGAGGTTTGGAGTTGCCGACCCGTGTGGTGCGGGATGACGCGACCAGCACGCCGACGTATGGGCGGTTTTTGATTGAGCCGTTTGAGCGCGGTTTCGGCACAACGGTGGGGAACAGTCTGCGCCGCATCCTCTTGAGCAGCCTGGAGGGTGCCGCGGTGACGCATGTCCGGATCAAGGGCGCGGACCATGAGTTCATGTCGCTACCGGGCGTTCTGGAAGACGTCACCAACATCATTTTGAACGTGAAGTCGCTCATCGTTCGTTTGAGCGGTGAGACGCCCAAGGCGATGCGCGTTTGTGTGAAGGGCCAGGCCAAGACGATGACGCCGATCCGGGCTGATCAGATCGTCTGTGATCCTGCAATTGAGATCATCAACAAGGACCAGCTTCTTTGCACGTTGACGGACGCGACTGAATTCGACATGGAAATGACCGTCGCGCACGGGCGCAGCTATGCGACGGCAGACGACAACAAGCAGGGTGAGGATCAGGTCATCGGGATCATCCCGGTCGATTCGGTTTTCAGCCCGGTGAATCGCGTTCGCTATCGGGTGGAAGACACGCGCGTCGGCCAGCGCACGAACTATGATCGACTCGTGCTGGAAATCTGGACCAACGGCACGATCACGCCGGAGATGGCGCTGGTCGAAGCCGCCAAGATTCTCCGCAAGCATCTCAATCCGTTCGTCCAGTACTTTGAGTTGGGCAGCGGTCTGGCCATTGAGACGGCCGATGGACAGGGCGATGCGGCGTCGAGCGCGCCGGACGAGGGCATCCTGGCGATGCCGATATCGCGGCTGGAGCTGTCGGTCCGGTCGAGCAATTGTCTCGCGTCGGCGCAAATCGCGACGATTGGCGAATTGGTGCAGATGGACGAGAGCAGCCTGCTGAAGCTGCGAAGCTTCGGGAAGACCTCGCTGAACGAAGTGAAGCGCAAGCTGGCGGAGCACGGCCTATCACTCAAGGACGCTCAACCGATAGATGAGAGTGGCGAGCTGGACGACCACCGGGGCGGCGAAGGCGTGCAGTCGTCGTCTGGGATGCTGGGCGGGTTGGATTCCGGTTCGATGCCGGCGTCGGGCGCTTTGGATTCCATGAGCGGGCATTATTCACCGCCGTCGGGAGATCCGGCCGCCAGTAACCCGGGGTTCAACGGTTGACGGGGTTGTTTTCGATCGACCGGCGCGCGGCGCAAACAGACGAAGCAGTGAAGGTAAGACACCATGCGACACAAGAAATCCGGACGACACCTGGCCCGCACGACGGCGCATCATCTGGCCATGCGGCGTAATATGGCCCAGAGTTTGTTTCAGTACGGTCAAATTGAAACGACGCTGATCAAGGCGAAGGAAGTTCGGCCGTTCGTTGAGCGGCTGATTACCCTCGCGCGGCGCAACACGCTGGCAAGCCGCCAGCGGATCCTGTCGATGCTGAACGATCGCGCCTGTATTCTTCCAGAACAGCAGGAGGCCTACGAGGCAATGAGCTACGCCGATCGCGAGCGCGTTCTTCGCGCTCGTACCGGCCGGCGTCATCGAACCGGGGCCGTCCCGGCCAGCTACAACAAGAATAAGTTTACGTTTGTCGCCACGTCGGTGGTGCACCGGCTGGTGACGGATATCGCCCCGAAGTTCGCCGATCGCCCGGGTGGCTATACGCGGATTGTCCGGTTGGCCAAGCGGCGCGTCGGCGACGGCACCGATCTCGCCCTGCTCCAGTTGGTCGGGTTTGACGATCAGAAGCCCAGCGACTTGAAGAAGGTGGTCGGCAGTCGCCGCCGGAAGACTGCGGAGCGGAAGCGCGCGCTGGAGGGCAAGCGCACCAAGCCGGTCAAGGCCAGCGTGAAGGCCGTCTCGGCGTCGCCGGCGAGTGACGCCGGCAAGTCGACTGAATGACGCGATTTTGACATGCTCGGGGCCGTCCATGTCCGGTCCATGCATATTTTGCAAGATCACCGAGGGAGTGATTCCTTCCCGGCGGATCTATTCCGATGAGCATTGCACCGCCTTTCTGGACATTGCTCCGCTGGCTCCGGGGCATACGCTGGTTGTTCCGCGCCAGCATGTCACCAACCTGCTGGATTGTTCCGCGGACGCGCTGGCCGCAGTGACGCGAGCGTTGCCGCGCCTCGCGACGGCTCTGGTTGCCGCGACGGGGGCGACGGGTTTGAATCTCCTTCAGAATAGCGGCGCCAGCAGCGGGCAGGTGGTCATGCATCTGCATTTTCACCTGATTCCGCGCCGCGACGGTGACGGTCTTGGCTATCGGTGGAACGCCGGCAGCTACGCGCCCGGCGAGGCGGAATCGTTGCAAGATCTCCTGATCAAGCAACTCCAATCGTAAGTCAGCCGCAGTTCGCAGTTCGCGTGCTGTCGCGCGTGCGCGGGGTCGCGTATAATCGCCGCGCGAAGCCGTTGAGGGCCGCAACGCGCGGGAGGTAAAGGCGTGATGAATGACGTGCGACGCGAGCAGGGAGGATCCGGCCGGAGGCGTTTCCGGTTGAGCGGGTGGTTGCTTGCCGCGTTGAGTCTGCAAGCATGTTTGGCGCGCGTGAGCGCGGGTGAGCCGTGGCAGGGCGGTTCGGGCTTTCATGGCGCGGACGATTACCCGGCGCTGAAGCTGCTTTCCTATCGATTTGAACGGGCCGAAGCGAATTTCGCGGACACGGTTGAATTTCCCGGCGGCACGTCGCTGCTGGGCAAGGCGCTGGAATGGGGCGATCTCGTGTTGCTGTTTCGGGCCGACGGACGCGCGGAGGTATTTCGTGCTGACGAGGTGGAAGCGATTCGGCTGCGACGGTTTCGCCGTCATGTTCAGAAGCCGTCCGCGGCAGATTTGACAATTGGCTACATTGAGCGGCTGCCGCGTGACGCAAGCTTTCACGGTCACGTCGCCCTGTCCGATGGGTTGCCCCGACTGGAAGTCGATCCGACAAAGATCGCAGCGCATCCGGCCCCAGGCAGCGACGTCGTTTTTCGCATTCATGTTCGCAATGCGGGGTTCGCCGGGTCGTCGCCGTGCAAGTGGCGGATGTCGGTGGACGGCAGGGAAATCGCGGCTGGGGACTTGCCCGAGGTGTCCGCCGGCGCGGAGCGTGTGATTGAGACACGATGGAAGTGGGATGCGACGGCTGGAATGTTGTGCGTCGAGTTGGACCCCGACAACGCCACGCCGGACTGGTTGAAGTGGAATAATGCCCGGGAGGAATCGCTGGCGGCGCAGGCCATCGCCGTGGTCGTGGATAAGTCGTATTACGAGCGGTTTCGGCAGTATCCGAACATGCTGGATTCGTACTGCTTCGAGGATTGGCTCACGGGGCAGCTCGGGTCGCTCAACGCGTTGTTCGCTGATTCGGTTCATCCATCGTCGCCGCAGGGGATCCTGGAGCGCGTGCGGTGTGATCGAATCCTCGTGGTGGATGAGCCGAACGTGCCGCGGCATCGTGATGCCTGGATGCCGTCACTTCGCCAGGGCGGCCAGCGTGAAGGTCTGGCAGAATACGGCGCGCTGGTCGTACTGGATGATGTGGGCGAGGACCGCTGGGATCTCTACCATCCCCTGAAGTTGAATTGGAGTTTGTTGGGCGACGTTGCCAGCCAGATGGGCCTGGTGGATTGGACCGTGACCGACACGCGGCTGGACCAGTGTCTGGCGGTGAATCGCTTTGAGCGTTATGTGCAGCGGCAACACTTTTTTCCCTATCCGAATACGTTCATGTATCAGCATGGCCCGTATCGATTCAGCGAGGTTTGCGCGGGTTATCTGAACAAGGTGCGTGGCAAGCCGCGCGGCGTATCAGGGGAATTTTTGTATGACGTGCCCGAGACGATTACGCTGGATGTTCGCGCGTGCAACGGCGTGCCGCTGGAGGGGGTGCGTGTCGATGCATATCAGTTGCAGGCGACCGGCGAGCTGGCGGGCTACATCGCGGGAACCAGTCCGCGCGACCCGCTGTATTCTTCCGTGACGGGGCCGGACGGTCGCGTCGATTTGCTGAATCTGGATGCGCCGCAACATACGACTCCCGGCGGATACAGGCTTCGTGCGAATGCGTTCGGCAAGATCGCGGTCGACGGCCGCAACGGGTTGCTGCTACTGAAACTTCAGTCCGGGGATGCCGAGGAGTATCACTTCCTCCGGTTGTTTGATGCGAACGTGGCGTATCTGCGTGGTCATGAGAAGCAGTGGCTGGTAGAAGTTCGCACGAATTTCGGCGTGCCCGATGGTCCGAAGCCCGTGTTGACGATTCCCATTCTGATGGACGATCGCCGCGGCAAGGCGCCGCCGATGCAGGCGACGTGGACGATGCCGCCGATTCCCGATCCAACGGTGATCGAGGAGTTTCGTATTTATAAGCGTGTCGGTCTGGGCGGCGACAACGATTATCCTTATTCGCTCGTCGGGACGCTGCGGCGTATCAGCCGGCGCTGGTCGCTGGTGTACGAGGGGACGTACTTCGATCCGGCGCACATTCTGAATGATCGTTATTCGCGCGATACGTTCTACACCGTCGCACCGGTCGATCGACAAGGGCGGCAGGGGTCGCTTGCGCCGCCCGGTTACCTTGCGCACGACAAGTACCCACGCAAGTTCGCGATCGACGTGGATAGCGCGTACATCACGCTGGGTGGTCCGGGGCCGATGCAAATGCTCCGTTGGGATGGTGACATCGGTACGCATCCGTTCGGTCCGCGGACGCTCCAGGCGCCTGGGTATCGTCCTGATTTCGCCGGTATCGCCGTGACGGCCGATCATCAGTTGGTCATCACCGACCCGACCAATCATGTGCTCGCGTTTTATGATGTTCGCGGGGATTTGCAGCAGATCGTTCCGCAGCGGGCGTATTGGCCGGGCTATTCCAGCGCCAAACCAGGGGAGTTCTTCGAACCGGTTGACGTGGCGGTGGATGGCGAGGGTCGCTTGTATGTGGCCGATCGCGGGAACAACCGGGTTCAGATCCTTGATGCGCAGGGTCATTATCTTGCGAATCTCGACGACGGGTTTCGCTTTGACGCACCGCACGCGGTGGCGTATTCGAACGGGCATCTCGCCGTGACGGACCAGGCTGGCCGGCGTGTGCGGTTGTACGATCTCCGCGAGGGCGAGGCGAAATTGGTTCGCGAGTTGACCGACCTGGTTGAGGCGGATCGGGCGATCGTGAGTCGCAGCGGGCGCCTGTATGTGACGGGCTACAACGCGGTTTCCGAGGAGTATGGTCTGATGATCTGGGCGAAGGGCGACGACGTGCGGCCGGTTCAGACACTGACAAACGTCGAAATGGGCAAGGTCCACGAGCCGCGCGGTCTGTACCTGTACACGAACACCATGGATCAGGACTACGCGTACTTTGTAAACATCTTCCCGTTCGACGTGCGGCGCGTGTTCATGGAGTAGACGCGGGTCGGGCAGATCGCCGGCCTCGGTTTACTCACGAGAAGGCCAGGGTGGCAACTTATTGTGGTGCAAGCCAACCTTCGCGCGCCTCCTCTGGCCAATCGTTGTCCAGCGGTCGAGTCGCGCCGGCCTTCCATTGTGTCAATTGGCCGCCGTCCTTGCCGTCAGCGGATTTCACCGGGCGCACGAACGTGAATTCGTCGTTGTTGCGCCACGCCGGGACGGTTTGCGTTCGCTCGTTGACGTCTTCGGTTTGAATGGCATGCGTCTGACCGGTTGCAAAGTCATAAAGATACAAGCGACCTTTCGAGCCGGGGATCAGCACGCGCGTTTCATCGGGTGAAAGCTGAAACAGCGCCGAGGTCATTTCCATCGGCTCGCTGAAATCGCGAGGCAGGACGCGCAACACGGATGCCGGGGTGCGCGGGTCCAGGACAAAGAGTGTCCATCGCTGCGGCATGTCGCGGTTTGTCGCCGGCAGCGTGAATTCCACCGAGGAGAACATCAGCCGGCCGTCGCGGAGATACCGTACGTTGAACAACTGGCTGAAGAGCACGCCGACGTGGTCCTCCTGCTTGTTGAAAGTCTCCAGGAGTGAACCATTCTCCGCGGCGACCTCAATGGTGGACACGCTTCCGAGCGTCACGGCGCTGTCAGTTCGGCCATCGGTCGGCCCACAGAGGTAGACAAGGCTTCGCCCGTCGGCGCTCCAGTCGTATCCCATTGCGACGTTTGGGTGAATCAGCCGTGGCTCGCCGCCACGGACGGAGATGACGTACAGGCCCACTGCGTCGCCCTGGGCTTCGCCGCCCTTGGCGAGGTAAGCAATCGCCTCGCCTCGAGGCGATACCGCCGGCATCCACATTTCATCGAGCGATTGCCGCAGGAGCTTCCCCGGCGTGAGTTGGTCGGCGTCAACATCAAACAACTGAAGCGACCAGATCGTGGCGTTGGCCTCGCGGAAGTCGGCCCACTTGTCGCCGAGCTTCTCGGGCAGGCCGTCAGGAAGCCTGTCGCGCAAATAGAACAGAATGGCGGCGTTCATGCCCGGTGAATGTCCGCCGTCCGGATCGAGCTTGAACCGGCTCCAGTCACCGTCATAGGCCAGCACGCGTTCCTTCGCGGCCTGGGCGGCCTTCGCTATGTCCTGAATCTTCTGCGGGGAGTAAATCGGCGCGATCTGCTCCCAGCCTTTTACTTCTCGAGCGTATGCAATGGCCAGTCGACGATTGTCGGGGAACCACGCGGCTCGTGCGGCCGTACAGTCGAGCCGGGCACCGAGAAGTTGTCCATCGGCGGCGGCCAAGCGCAATCCCTTGTGGGTCGAAATCGCGGCGGTCTTGCCGTCGTGTGACCAGATGACGCGCTTCTCGGGGATGCACCCGACGGAACTGACAAATAAGAGACACGACAATCGTAGCAGGGCAATGCGATTCATGATCCTTCTCCAGGTTGCGGCAGGGACCGTGGGGATGTCCAGTTCAAGGTACGCGGTTGAGCGGCGACGGAGGGCATCACGCGGCGCAACCGATCAAGCGACCAGAAGCCGACACCGGCCGGCTTGGAATTCGCCAGGGCGACGGATGGTCTCACATTCGAATTCGGCGATGGGATCGACGCGGTTCGCGTGCCGGCGAAGAACGCCAGCCCAATTGCGGCCGCCATCGCAAGCCGCCGGCTGCCGGTTGAGCGCCGGATCGGGGGCGTGGCGATTCGGAGCGGCGGCAGGGTCGCCGGTTGCGTGGGGGGCGGCGCAGCCAGGGCCGCACGGAGATGCCGGAGCGTGGAGGGGATGTCCGTCTCCGCGGTGCCACTCGAGCCGCCCATTACAAGGAAGGCATCCAGCAAAGCCGAGGTGTCGGCATTCAACTCGCCGAGTTCGCGGTCGATCAGGAGTCGATCCAGCGTTGCCTGATCCATTCTTTATCTCCCGTTCGCGCCGATTGGTCAATGATCCCGGCGCAGGATAGACGATAGCTCGCAATCGCGGAATTGACGCCGCAGGGCTTCGACGGCATGGTGCAGTCTGGATCGCACCGTGCCGACAGGGATGCGCAGCGCTTCGGCGATTTCGGCGTAACTCATGTCGTCGCGCAGGCGCAGCTCCAGTGCTTCGCGCTGCGCGGCAGGAAGACCGGCGATTGCCATGCGAATCCCTTCCAAGCGGTCGTCAGCGACATGCGTTACAGCCGGAATCTCCAGATCGCCGTTGATCGTCGCCGTGCGGTGTCGGCGACGAAGATGTTCGCGCAACAGGTTTCGCGCGATCCCGATGAGCCAGGCGCGGGGCGATGCGGCGGCTTCATAGCCGCGCGAATCCGTCGCAATCGTGAGGAAAGTTTGTTGCAAGAGTTCCTCGCAGTCGTGGGCATTCGCCAACCGGGCGCGCAGATACGCGAGGACCTTCGGGCCGTGTGTCTCGTACGCGTCCTTCAGCGCTGCCTGATTCATGGGGTTCGGCGCGGCCATTGAGCGTCGTCGCCGCCCATCCTAAGAGTGAGCGAGGCACGGTCCCAAGTTCATTGATTTTCAGCGGTCTGGGAGTATTTGATAAGTGCTTGGACTGCTGATGGTTATGGTGCAATCGGAGGTGGATCAGGGAATCTGGGCCTGGATGCGGCTGATTTTCTCTTCGACATCGGGGCCGTTCTTGATGCGCTGGGCTTCGCGGTATGCGAGCAGCGCGGCGGTCATGTCACCGCGCAGGAAAGCCTTGTCACCGCGGTCCATTGCCTGCCCGCGGCGAGCCTGAAGAATCTTGTCCTGAACGTCTTTGCGTGCGGACTCGGGCAATTGCGGCAAGGCACTGCGATACACCTGTTCCGCCTCGTCGAACTTGCCGGCGAGCATCGCCGCATCACCGCTCTTGACCAGCCGCGCAGCCTCGAAGGCCGGCGCATAGCGTTCCATCTGGCGACGGGCTTCTTCGGTGTCGGCGTTGTAAAGCGAATTACGGAGGAGGTCTTCGCTGGCAAGGACATCCCCGGCGGCAATGGCGTGCTTGGCCTGTTCCAGGAAGAGGTGGGCACGTGCGGATTTGAGCTTTGCTTCCACTTCAGCGCTGGGGGCCGATTCGCTGGCGCGTTCGTAGGAACTCACCGCGCGGCTGAAGTCCCGCGACATCAGGGCTTCGTCTCCGGTCAGGATCCACTCGAACCGATTCTTTGCGTCAATGATTTCTTTCCGCAGATCGCGCGTTTCACTGGTAATTCGAATGGCTTCGGCCTGCCCCAGGCTGCCGAGGGCCGCGGCAAAGTCGTCGCGCAGGAGCGATCTGCGAGCGTCTTTGAGGGATTGGCGATAGCGGTAATCCCGCTTGGCGGATTCCAAGGTCTCGCGCAGTGATTCGGAATCGGCGCCGCCTTTGCCGGCGCGCTCCTCGTAAGCGGCAAACGCGCGTTCGGCGGCGGCAAAATCTTCGCGAGCGAGGGCTTCCATTCCCTCGGTGACCATGCGCTCGTTGTCCTTCTTGTCCCACATGCGCGTCTGAACTTCCTGGATGCGGAAGGACTCGACTCCCTGCTCGCGCGCGGATGCCAGTCGGAGCTGAACGGCTTCGTAGTCGCTTCGGTCCAGTGCGCGATAGGCTTCGATCAGATCCAACCAGCCGCCCGCCGCGCGCTGAAGCGCGACATCGGAAGGCTGGGTGAGTTTCATGTTGGACAATTCGCGGAAGCGTGCGCGTGCTTCCTCCAATTGTCCGGCTCGGTAGGCGTCTTCCGCCAGCGTGAAGACGATGCGTGCCGGGCTGCGAATCGAACCGTGGAAATAGGACTGCCAGGCCCACTTGCCGCCGTAGGTGGCCACGGCAATGATCAGTGCCGCCACAAAGGCACTCTTGAGCATGCGCGGGTAGCGTTTTTTGTAGCTCTCGTGGGCCTCGGGGGCAGAGGGAACGTGTTCGATGCGCGGAATGACGCGCGCGGCAGGCGGCGTCGCACGGACGTGTCGGCGCGTGCGCGGTCGTGGCGCGGTCGATTGAGCGTCGGCCGGTCTGCCGACGTGGGAAGTCGACGCCGGGCGCGCCGCGGTCGCCGGTCCACCGGGTGAGACCTGTGCCGCCGGGCGCACGGTATGCGGCTGCGTGGCAGGTCGAAGCGGCGGAGCCGTTGGCGCGGGCGCGACAGGCTCGGGCGCGGTCGGCCTCGCCTCGACGGGGACCGATGCAGGAGGCTGCCAGAATGACGGCATGAAACGAGTGGGCGGTCGAACGGGAGCAGGTCGCGGGACAACGGGCGGGGCCGGTCTGGCTGGCGGTGACGATTTCGCGGCGTTCGACGATGCCGCCAATGTGTCAATCGCCTCTTCGATGGAGGTGAATCGATCCTCCAGTCGCTTGGCGGTCATTCGCTCAACGACGCTTGCAAGCGACGGTGGCACAAGCGGGTTGACGGCGTCGGCACGGGGCAGCGTCTCGCGCGGGTTGGCCACCCAGTCGATCCATCGACCAAACCCGGCGGGGCCGGAACCCGCCACCTGTGCGATGAACTGTTCGAAGGCCCGGCGGCCGACGCATACTTCGTAGAGCGTCATGCCGAGGCTGTAGACATCGACGCGATCATCGTAGCCCTGCTCCATGAGCAGTTCTGGCGCGGCGTAACGAGGTGTGATCACCGGCGGGCGGCTGGCATCGCTTTCGTGGGCCGCGCAGGAGAGGTTTGCGATCTTTCCGACGCCGCTGGGTGTGACCAGAATGTTCGTCGGGTCGATGCATCGATGGACGATGCTCAAGCTGTGAAGCAGTTTCAGCCCCGCGCCGGCCGTCCGAAGCAGCCGGGGGGCATCCCTGGGTCCGACGCGGCGTTTGGCGATCAGAGAATCGAGCCAGTGGCCATCGACGTATTCCTCGACGATAAACAGCCCGACTTCATCCTCGATGAGTTCGAAGACGTTGACGACGAATCGCGGGTCGAAGGAGCAGCGGGCGAGGAAATGCGCTTCGCGCTTGAAATTTCCGCAGGCAATGGGGTCGTCGAGCAGATCGGTCGCCATCTGCTTGAGCGTCACGAGGCGATCCAGCATGCCGTCGCGTGCTTTGTAAACGACGGCGTGGTGATACGTTCGGATGCGCTCGAGGATGCGATACTTTCCCAGTCCGGTGCCGGTCGGCAGACCGGGGTGCAGGGGCTGCGCGCGCGATTCCGGCGCGCCGCCGGGCAAGGCGTCGCCTGCGGCGTCCGGTGGCTGACCGGGCTGACGATGCTGCGAATCTGTCATTTATCAGCTCGACTGGGTCGGCGAAAGTTCGCCGGGCTGGCCACTCCCCTCGCGGCCGGCTCGCGTCGCTGTGATACTGCAAGTATACCCGTTCTAACCGCTGGAATCAGCCTTGGTGAATGCGGTAAAGGCCGACCTTGCCGGGGTCCTGTCTTGGGGCGGTCGATGAACGAGACGATATTGGACCTGCGATTTCGGCCGCGTTGCCAGATGCCTGATCGGACCTAGAATCCGGACATGTCAATGAACGTGAAGCGCGGGCTGGGGTTTGGAAGAATCGGTAGCCTGATAGCCGTTATCGTAGCGCATTCGCTGACGGTTTCGATGGCGCGGGGTCAACCCGCCATGGCGCGCGCCGTGGAAGTTGCAGCGGTGGAGCGCGAACTTGTCGCGCCGACCATTCAACTGGTCGGCACGGTCCGGCCGCGCATTCGCACGATTGTGGCAACCGAAATCGCGGGTCTGGTGTCCGAGTTGCCGGTGGAAGAGGGGGACTCGGTGAAGAAGGGCGACGTGCTTTGCCGGCTGCGCGAGACCCAGCGGCAACTTGCCCTGGATGAATCCAAGGCGAGGCTGTCGGAGTTGGGGGATGTCATCGTGGAGCGCGAGGCGATGCTGCGCAAGACGGAGTTCGAGGCGCAGCGGATGGAAGGGCTGTACAAGCTGGAGCGCTGCACCGAGAAGGAGTTCCGCGATGCGCGCGAGGAGTACGAGGCGGCCAAGGGGCGCCACCAGCAGGCGGTCCACGCGCACGCGGCCTATCAGGCGACGGTCGATCGCATGGCAGACGATGTGTCACGGATGACGATCCGCGCGCCGTGTGATGGGTTTGTGGTCAGCAAGCAGACCGAGATCGGCAGTTGGGTGGAGTTAGGCGGGGCGGTGGTGGAGCTGATTGATCTGTCGACGGTCAAAGTGCGCGTGTCCGCGCCGGAGTCGGCCGCACCGTGGTGCGAGCCGGGCGAGCCGGTGGTGGTTCACATCGACGCATTGGGACGGAGCTTCGATGGGAAGATCGCACGCCGCGTTCCGGATGCCGATCCACAGGCACGAACGGTGCCGATTGAAGTCGATGTGCCGAATGCCAAGGCGGAAATCCTGGCAGGAATGTTTGCTCGTGTAGCGGTGCCGAACGGGCCACGACGAATGGCGCCGATCGTGCCCAAGGATGCGGTGGTGGTGCGCGGCGCGCAGCAGATGGTGTTTTCCATCACAGAAACAGCTGAAGGGTTTCTGGCTGTTCCGGTTTCGGTGAAGATCGAGTCAGAGCTAGCCGATCGTGTGTCGATTTCCGGGGCGGGCGTGGAGGCATTGCGAGCGGTCGTGATCCGCGGCAACGAGTACCTGTTCGGGCCTACACCGGTCGGTTTGTCACCAGAGTCCGCCGCGATGCTGAAACCGGCCCGCGCACCGACGAGTCAGCCAACGGGGCCGACCACCCAGCCTGTGGCGCCGAAGCGCACGGCGATGATCCATGATTTCCTGCCTGCTTACCTGATCGGCCACGGGGGCCGGCCGCGCACCTGTTGAAGGCGCCAGCTCCATGAACGTGATTGACTTTTTCATTAAGAACCCGGTCAAGGTGGCCGTCGGCGTGCTGCTGCTGGTGTTGTTCGGTTTGTTGACCGTGGTGCCGCCGTCGATCCTTCCGTCGCCGATTCGCGTACCGGTTCAGTTGACGCCGAACATGGATGAGCCGGTGGTGTCGGTGACGACGCTTTGGGAGGGGGCCAGCCCGGAGGAAGTCGAGCGCGAGATCATCGATCCGCAGGAAGAGGTGCTCAAGAGCGTCACGGGCCTGAAAAAGCTGACGTCGGCGGCGTCGCAGGGCAGCGGGGCGATCACGCTGGAGTTCGTCGTCGGCACGAATCAGGACGTGGCGAAGCAGGACGTGAGCGATGCGTTGCGTCGGGTGAAGTACCAGATTCCGCTGAATGAGTTTGAGAATCCGATCGTGATATCGGGTCGGCCGTTCGGGCAGGAGGCGATTGCGTGGATGATTCTGTCCAGCGAGGCGCCGGACGTGTCGGTTCCCTCGATGAAGACTTTTGTAGATGATAACGTCAAATCGGTGCTGGAGCGGGTGGAGGGGATCGCGTCGATCGGGGTGTATGGCGGGCGCGAGCGCGAGGTGCAGGTGGTCGCGGACCCGTGGCGGCTGGCGCAGGCGGGGATCACGTTCAACGAGTTGGCGCAGGCGTTGACGAGCCAGAATACGAACGTTTCGGCCGGTGCGAGTTCGCAGGGCAAGCGGGACATCGTGATTCGCACGATGGGTCAGTTCACGTCGCTGGAGGAGGTTCGTCAGACGGTGATCAAGACCGGTCCGGGCGGGCCGATCCGCGTGGGCGACGTGGCCGAGGTGCGGGACGATTTCAAGAAGCAATACGAGTTCGTTCGGAGCAAGGGGCGCGAGGTGATCGCGCTGGCGGCCTATCGCGAGACAAACGCGAACGTGATCGAGACGATGGAAGGGCTGCGTGAAGCGGTGGCCGGCGTGAACCGGGAGGTGCTGGCGCCGCGGGGCCTGGACTTGGAATTGACGAATGTCTATGATCAGACGGTGTACATTCACTCGGCGATCGGGCTGGTCAAGGACAACATTTATTTCGGCGGCGCGCTGGCGGTGGTCGTGTTGTGGCTGTTTCTGCGGAGCTGGTCGGCGACGGGCATCGTGGCGCTGGCGATCCCGATCTCGGTCATCGGCACGTTCCTGGTGATTCCGCTGGCGGATCGCACGGTGAACGTTGTGATGCTGGCGGGTCTGGCGTTCGCGGTCGGCATGGTTGTCGATAACGCGATCGTGGTGTTGGAGAACATCTACCGCCACATGGAGATGGGCAAGCCGCGGGAGCAGGCGGCGCTGGAAGGATCGGCCGAGGTCTGGGGCGCCGTGTTGGCGAATTCCCTGACGACGGCGATCGTGTTTCTTCCGATTATCTTTGTGAAGGAAGAGGCTGGTCAGTTGTTTCGCGATATCGCGATTGCGATCTCGGCGGCGGTTCTGTTGTCGTTGGTGGTGTCGCTGACGGTGATTCCGCCTTTGGCGGCGCGGTATCTTGTGTCAAGCCGTGCGAAGGCGCGCGAAGAGGGCGGGCGCATCGCGCACGCGCTGGGGCGATTCGTCGGATGGATCAACGGACGAGTGGGAACGCGGCTGGCTGTGGTGCTGATTGCGACGTTCGGCTCTGTGTGGTTGTCCATGCGCTTGGCGCCGGAGCCAAGTTACCTGCCGTCCGGGAATCAGAATTTGATTTTTGGGTTCCTGATTACGCCGCCGGGCTACAACGCGCAGGAGTTTCGCCAAATCGGCATCTCGCTGGAGGAGGGCGACCCCGCGAAGGGGCAGATCGGGATTCGGCCGTTCTGGGAGGCGGAACCGGGTTCGGAGCAGTACGCGAAGCTGTTGAGCGATTGGAACACCATGGTGGAGAAGTTTGTCGTTCCTGGAAAGCAGGCGGAAATCGCATCGCAGGAGGCGATTCTGAAGGACGGCAAGAGTGATCGTCGGGAGCGAGCCGATGCCCGCGCCCGCATTCGCGAGCTGCGGCGCGATATTGCGCTGTGGCGCACCCCGCCACCGCCGATTGACAATTTCTTCTACGTTTCGTTCGGCGGACAGGCGATCATGGGGTGCTCGAGCAAGGATCCCGGCAATGTGCGGCCGTTGCTCAACGTGCTGAACAGCACGGGTTTTTCCATACCGGATTCGTTCGCGATTTTTTTTCAGACTTCGATTTTTACCAATCTCGGCGAGAGCAACTCCGTCGAAGTGGAAGTGCGTGGCGACGATCTCGATCGCGTCACCGCCGCAGCGGGCAACATCGCGATGGCGTGCCGGGAGCGATTCGGGAATATGCCGGAGTCGACGCCTCGAAACTTCCAACTTGGCCGGCGCGAGGATCGGCTCGTTCCCGATCGCGTGCGCGCGGGGGAGGTGGGACTGAACGTGGCGGACATCGGGTCCATCGTTCGTGCCTGTGGCGATGGGCGCGTGGTGGGGCAGTATCGCGAGGGGGGCGATAGCGTCGATTTGACGATCAAGTTCGCCGGGTTGGACGACCCGGACCAGGCGCGTGGCGCGACCAGCCGAATCACGGAGACGCCCGTATTCACCCCGTCCGGCCGGATCGTGCCGTTGTCGTCGGTGTGTCGGCTGGAGCGGACGACGGCTCCACAGGAGATCGACCACATCGAGACGCAGCGCTCTGTGAAGCTCACGATTCGCCCGCCGGAGGGCATGGCGTTGCCGGAGGTGATCAACACGATTCAGGACGAGATCGTCGCGCCGATGCGCGCGAGCGGCTACGGCCCGCAGCAGCTCAAGATTGAGCCGGGCATCATTGTCAGCCTTGCGGGGAACGCGGACAAACTGCGCACGACCTGGGACGCGCTCAAATGGCTGCTGCTTCTGTCATTTCTGATCTGCTACCTGCTCATGGCGGGCCTGTTCGAGTCCTTTGCCTATCCGTTTGTCATCATCTTCACGGTGCCGTTCGCGGTGATCGGCGGGTTCATCGGCTTGGCGCTGGTCAATCAATGGACCTGGTCGAACCCATCGCTGGCCGTGCAGCAGCTTGACATGCTGACCATTCTCGGATTCGTGATCCTGCTGGGCATTGTCGTGAATAATGGCATTCTCATTGTGCATCAGTCGCTGAATTACATGAGTTACGGCCGCACGGCGCAAGCGGCCATTGTTGAGTCCGTTCAGTCCCGTCTGCGGCCGATTCTGATGACCGTGATGACGACCTTTTTTGGCCAATTGCCACTGGTGATTCGACCAGGCTCCGGGGCGGAGTTGTATCGCGGACTGGGGGCGGTCGTGCTGGGCGGTTTGCTGGTTTCGACCCTCTTCACGCTGATCGTGGTACCGGCCGTGTTGTCGCTCTTCCTCGGGGCGCGCCTGCACTTGAGCCGGGCGCTGTTCGGACGGCGCGCGCGGCAGGCGGGCGGGGAGATCGCGTTGGCGGCCGCAGGTTCAGCGCCGTTTTCCATTCAGGAAGGCACTCCATCCTTTGTCGGCGCCACGGCCGGCGCTTCGGTGCAATCGGCGCCCGCAATGGAGTCAGATGACGAGCCGCAGCCGCTCGCCGCGTCCCCCCGTCAGGGCTAGAATCGCCGCTGGTGTCTCCGTGGAAATGGGGCCGGGTTGTGTGCGCGGGGCTGGAGCTTGTCATGCGTCTGATTCGATTCCTCGATTGCGACGGAAAGGTGCGTTACGGGCGGCCTGCGGATCCCGAGCGCGCATTTCCCGTGGTGGGTGACATTTATACGGAGTACGAAGTCGCAGATCGACCGATCCCGATCCTGGCGCGGCTTGCGCCGGTGGATCCGCCCAACATCTTCGCGATCGGGCGGAACTACGTTGAGCACGCCAAAGAGATGAGCGCCGAGGTGGAGAAGGAGCCGCTCATTTTTCTGAAGGCGACGACGTCGGTCATTGGTCCGGATGAGCCGATCATCCTGCCGGCGTCGGCCCCGGACGAAGTGGACTTCGAGGCGGAATTGGCCGTCGTCATCGGGCGTCCGGCACGGAATGTGCCGGAGTCGCGGGCGATGGAACATGTGCTGGGATTCACGGCGGCGAACGATGTCACGGCGCGTGATTGTCAGAAACGGCGCGACAAACAATGGGCACGTGGAAAGAGTTTCGACACGTTCTGCCCGCTCGGCCCGGACTTGGTGCCGGCCGGCAGCCTCGACCCCGGTCGGCTGACGGTTCGATCCATTCTGAACGGCCGGGAGATGCAATCCGGCAACACGGGCGACATGATTTTTTCCGTGTCGTTTCTTGTCAGCTATTTGTCACACCAGTTTCGTCTGCTGCCGGGCACGGTGATCCTCACTGGTACGCCGCCGGGCGTCGGTGCTGCGCGGACGCCGCCGGTCTTCCTTCGAGCGGGGGATGTCATCGAGGTGGAGATCGAAGCGATCGGGCGGCTGACGAATCGCGTAGAAGCGGCGTCCACGCCCGCGTCCCATATCGCTTGACGGACTCGCCCAGAATTGAACTGTTCGGACGCATGAGCCGATAGGCCCATGCCATGAGCCATGATCCGATCAATGCCGCTGCGCGCCAATTCCAGCGCCATGCGACGCAGTATCGCGCGCGAATCGAACCGCATCCCGATCAGGCCGAGCAGTTTCGATTGAGTTATTCCGGATTCTCGGACGATCTGGCGGTTGTCGACGTGAGCGCCGGCGGCCTTGCGTTGCACGCTTGTTTCTTCGTGCCGCGCAATCTGCGCCTGGCTGTCACCATTCTCGAACTGAAGACGGCGGATGGCAGGCAGTTGGGCGATATCACGGTGCGCGCGGTGGTGCGGCGCTGCGTGCTCGTGGATTACAAACCTACGTACCAGGTCGGCCTGCAATTCATCGATCCGACTGGCACAGACGAAAAGATGTTCGTCCAGGTGGCGACGGATGCGGGCGCGATCACGTCGGCCGGGCGTCTGGAGGCAGCCGGTGTTCGTTAACGCCAACGATGAATTGCGCGATCAACTTCTGCGCGAGGGCGTGCTTCCTCCCGCGGATGTGGAGGCTGCCTACAAACAAGCGGAGGAGGTCGGTCTCGATCTGGAGATCGTGCTTCGCAAGTCGCACCGACTGTCGGATACGCATCTGACGGCCCTGCGAGCGTTGCGGCAGGGCGTGACCTATTGCAACATCGGGGACTTTCTTCCTGCGCTGTCGAACGCGGCGCTGGTCAGCGAGGAGCTGGCGCGGCGCCATGTCATGTTTCCGTTGTTTCAATGCGACGGCGTCATCACGCTCGGGATCAAGGACCCCAACGACCTGACGGCGATCGACCAGGTGCGGCGGCTGACGCGGCAGGAGGTGGACGTTGTCCTCGCGGGTGAGACCGAGCTGCTCGGTCTCATTGAGCGGGCCTATGGTACAAGCCGCTACATCGAGGAAACATCTGTTGCCGATTCGTTGACTGAATTGTCGGATGCTGCGGCGCTGGAGGACAACCAGCCAGTCATCCGTCTCGTCGAGAATCTCATCAACGAAGCGGTTCGGCAGGGTGCATCGGATATCCACATCGAGCCGACTGAACACGAATTGCGCATTCGCGTGCGCGTTGACGGTGTGTTGCGGGAGATCGCGGCACCGCCGCTGGCACTTCACCGCGCTCTGGTCTCGCGGATCAAGGTCATCGCCAAGCTGGATATCTCCAAGACCCGCACGCCGCAGGATGGTGCGTTTCACCATCGAAACGTCGAACACGAAGTCGTGATCCGCGTATCGATCCTGCCGTCGGTGTTCGGCGAGGCGGTGGTGCTTCGTATTCTGCGCAACGAGTCGGACTCGGTGACGCTGAACGACCTGGGCATGCCGCAACGGGTGTTGAATCGATTCCGTGCGGTGATCTCGAATGCGCACGGGATGATACTGGTGTCCGGTCCGACCGGTTCGGGCAAGTCCACCACGCTGTACGCCGGGATCAAGAGCATCGTCTGCCCGCAGAAGAACATCATCGCGATCGAAGACCCGGTGGAATACCGCAACAGTCGCATTCGCCAGGTGCAGGTGAACACCGAGGCGGACTTGACGTTTGCCAACGGCCTGCGATCGGTGCTTCGTCAGGATCCGGACGTGATCATGGTCGGTGAGATTCGTGATCGCGAGACCGCGCAGATCGCGGTGCAGGCGGCGCTGACCGGTCACTTGCTCTTGAGCACGGTTCATACGAACGACTCGATCAGCGCGATCGCGCGGCTTCGAGACCTGGGTGTTCCGGAATATCTGATTTCTTCGTCGTTGCTGGCCGTGTTGGCGCAGCGGCTGTGTCGGCGGGTGTGCCCGGAATGCAAAGCGCCGGAAAGCCCGCCGGAGTTCCTGTTGCGGGCGATCGGTCTGGAGTCGGCCGAGCAGTTGGATTTTGAGCCGATGCGTGGCAAGGGATGTCGCCGCTGCGTGGGAAGCGGTTACGTTGGCCGCGTCGGCCTGTATGAGCTGTTCGAGCTGAATGAGACGTTCTCGGAAATGGTTGTGCGTGGCGAGAGCAGCGAGGCGATTCGCGCTGCCGCGCGGGCCGCGGGCATGCAGTTCATGGTGCAGGACGGGGTCGAGAAAGTCCGAGCAGGCCTCACGACGGTCGAGGAAGTCGCGCGCGTCGCCGGTCGTGCCTAGAACCGATTTCAAAACTCCTCTCCCGCTTGGGGGAGAGGTCGGGTGAGGGGGAAATGTGGTTCAAACGAAATGATTCACCCTCGCCCCAACCCGCTCCCTGGAAGGGAGAGGGAGTATTGAAACAGCTTGTAGGGTGATCCGTGCCCGCTGGGAGCGGGAACGGGGCGAGCGTGCCGCGATTGAGGGTTTGACGGAGCAGCCAGCATGCCGGAATACGAAGTTCAATTCGCCGACGCCAATGGGCGAATCGGTATCCAGCGCCTGGAAGCGGTGTCGGAGCGTGCGGCGGTGGCGCAACTGGAGAGCGCCGGCAAGACGCCGATCAGCGTCGCGCCGGCGGCAGGCAGCAAGCATCGCGCCTCGAGCGGCGCGGCCGAGCAAGGCACGATGCGACTAGGTCGCATGGGTGGCGGCCGGGGAACGCGTCGCGCGGTGCTGGACTTCACGCATCAATTGGCGGCGGTGGTGGAGAGCGGTATCCCCATTATCAGCGGTTTGAAAGCGGTCGGCGAACAGACCGGGCATCCGCAGCTTCGATCGGCGATTGCGCGGATCGCCGGACGGATCGAAGGCGGACGCACACTGGCGGATGCGCTGGATGCCGAGCCGACGTTTTTCCCGCCGATTTATGTCAAGACTGTGGCAGCAGGCGAGGTGGCGGGAAAGGTCCCGGAGGTGCTGCTGGCGCTCGCGCGTTATCAGGAGCAGGAGCAGGAGACACGCGGACAGATCAAGAGCGCGCTGTTGTATCCTGCCTTGGTTGTGGCGGCATTGGTTCTGGCGACGGCCATGATGCTGGTGTTCGTGGTGCCGCAATTCGCCACGATGTTTGAGAAGTTTAACGGAAAGCTCCCGTTGCCCACGCGGATTCTGCTGGCCGCGAGCGGCGCGGTGACGCATCACTACTTCTGGGTGATGGCCGGCTTTGTCGGTTTGTATGTTCTGATTCGTCGCATGATGAAACTTTCGTTCGTGCGGGCGTTTCTTGACGAGCGCCTGCTTCGACTTCCGGTGTTCGGCAACCTCCTGCTGGGTGTCTACATGGTGCGGTTCATTGAACTGCTCGATCTGCTTATGCGTGCGGCGCTGCCGATTACCCAATCGCTTCGTGTGACGGCCGACAGCATGACGAATGCGTCCCTGAAGCGCGATGTACGTGCGATGATGCGCGACGTGGAAGGCGGTCGCTCACTGACCGAGGCCTTCTCGCAGGCCCGGTGGCTGACGCCGCTGGTAAAGCGGATGCTGGCCATCGGCGAGCAGGCCGGCCGAACCGACCAGATCTTCTCGTACCTTAAAAAGTATTATGCGACCCAGACCGCGCGAAGCGTGAAGCTATTATCGACCCTTGTCGAGCCGATCCTGGTCACCGGGCTGGCTAGCGTGGTTCTTTTCTTTGCGCTGGCCATCTTTTTGCCGATGTGGAAGTTGCTCAAGATCGTCGGAACGGCCTAGGGCCTCCGGCGGGCGTGGTGCACGTAAGCGGCCGGGCAAGGCCGCCTGAAAAAAGCCTGAAAGGAGTTCGTTCGATGTTCCAGAAGTCTCATGTTCGTGGTCGACGCGGTTTCACGCTGATCGAGCTGGTCACGGTCATTGTCATCCTCGGCATTCTCTCCGCCGTCGCGCTGCCCGTGTACCTCGACTATCGCAACGATGCCAAGACCGCAGCCTGCAAAGGCTCGCTCGGCGCGATGCGCGCGGCCGTTGCGAACTTCTACGCCAAGTCCGCGGTTGGCGGCGGTACACCGGCGTATCCGACGATCACGCAGTTGAATACGGTCGGGACCGTGCTGATCGACACGGTGCCGGATAATCCGTTTGACGGCGACAGCACGAAGAACAACATTGTGGACGGCACCGGTGTGACCAAGGGCACTGTAACCGGCACGTCGGGCGGATGGTGCTACAACCCGACCAACGGCCAGGTCTGGGCCAACACGAATACGTCGGGTGTCGGAGAAAACTCGTTCTAAGCAGACAGTCACGACGGACGCTTTCCGGGGGGAAAGGTCTCTTGTGAGAAACAAGGCCTCGGCCGACTCCCGGCCGGGGCCTTTTTTATGCTCGATGAATCACGAGTCGGAAAAGTCCGCGTTCGAAGGAGACACGATGACGCGTCCACGAAAAGCCGGGGCATTTACCGTCGTGGAACTCGTCACGGTCGTTGTGATTCTTGGAGTTCTTTCGCTCGCGTCGGCCGGGCCGGTGCTGACGTACCTGACGACGGTGCGCGGCGGGGCGGTGGCATCGCGCCTGGCGTCCGACGTGCGATTCATGCAGCGGCTGGCGCTTAGCTCCGGGCTTCGCACCTGGATCGTGTTCAACACGTCGGCGCAAACCTATCAACTCTATTGCGAAGATCGCAACAACCCGGGCAAGGCGAGCCGCGTCGCCGTCAGCCATCCCGTGGATCAAACCACGTCCGCGGTGATGCTCAACACCGGCCCCTTTGCCGGCGTGACGATGACCTCGGTGAACATCAACGGCGCGGCCGAGCTGGAATTTGACAGCTTCGGCCAGCCGTACGACTCGATGAGCGCGGCCCTGACAACCGCGGGTCAGGTTGTCTTGTCGAGCGGTGGAACCGTTGTCGTGCATCCGGTGACGGGATTGGTGGAAATCCAATGATCACGATGCCTCTTCGACAGCGCGGCGCGACGGTCATCGAGCTGGCCATTTGCATGGTCATTCTGGGCATCGCGCTGCCGCCGCTTGTGGGGGCGTTTGCCGATGCTTCGCGCCAATCGATGGAGCCTGCGGCGAACACGGTCGCGGGTTTTCTGGCGATTGAGCGGATGGAACAGATGGTTGCACGTCGCTATCGCGGCACCGACGGATACGCACAGATTACGGAGGCGAATTTTCCGGCCGAATCTCCTGTTTCGGGCTTTGCGGGCTTTTCACGCAGTGTGACCGTTTCGCTCGTGGATTCAAACCTCGCATTGGTGGGAACGGATCAGGGTTACAAGAAGGTGCGCGTGACGGTGACGTGGCAGGGTGGCGAGCGATCGCTGGTGATCGAGCGCGTCTTTGCGGAGTTCGTGCCATGAATCGGCGAATCCCTTCACGGATGAACTCACGAAGAAGCCGGGGCGCGGGCGGTCCAACGGTGCGCCGCGGTTACACGCTAATTGAGCTGATTGTATGCATCGCCGTCGGCGTGATCATCAGCGGATCGGCCGGCATGATTCTTTGGAATGCGTCGTCCCAGCGCGTGGAACTGTCGGCGCGGGCCGAATTGCACGAAATCGCCGCGGCGGCCATGGAGAAGATCGTGCGGCATGTGCGGGAAGTGGAACAGGACGAGTGCCCCGGCAATCCGACGCCCTGCCTGCTCGGCAACGCGCAGGTCTCGACGGCCGCGTTGACGGAGTTGCGATTCGGGAGCAATGGTATTCGCCAGACCGGTTCCACCATCGAGATGACGATCGACAACGGCACCAGCTGGCACGTGCTGGTGCGCGATGTTTCGAGTTTTGCGCTGGCCTACACAAATCGCCTTGGTTCGGTGATGACTTCGCTTCCGCTGTCACAGTCCGATCGCGAGGACATCCGACAGGTTCAGATCACGGTGGGCCTGACGCGTGGAGGGCAGACCGCCAACGTCCGCACGACCGTGTATCTCCGCAACTTCATGAACGAGGTGATGAGTGACCCATAACCGATGCAAAAGGAATGGAATGCCGCGGCGCGGAGTCGCCATTCTGGGCTTCGTGACGGCGATGCTTGTCCTGGGCAGCCTCACGCTGTGGGTGTTCCAGTTGACCGGCACGTCGAATCACGCTTCCACGGGCTATTTTTATAGCACCGCCGCGTTTTATGCGGCGGAGGGAGGCATCGAGATGGCATTAGCGGAACTGAACGCATCGCCTCCCACGGATATCGACAGCGACGGCACGATTGGGACGATATCAGACAACGGAAACGATTCGGACGATCCGACGCTGGCGACCGGAAGGGTCGTTGTAACGCGGATCGGATTGAGTCCGGCGATGTATCGCGCGACCGGCCGGCCTGTCACAGGCCAGGCGCCGTGGAGCGGTTTTCGCCGGGTGTTGGAAGTGCAGACGCAGTGAAGCCCAGAGCTTGCCGCGTGTGTGGCAGTCAGGGATTGGAGCCGACGGTTGCAGGGAGCGACGACAAGGATGTCATCCGGTAAACAACTGCTGATTTTCCAGGTTCTACCTGATGAACTTCGCCTGGTCGCGGCGCAGGTCGAGGCGGGGCGCGTACGTCTGAAGAGCCCCGCTTGCTTTTTGACCGGCGTACGAAGCGGCGATATCACCGCATTGACCGATCAGACGGTACTGGACAACGTCAGGGCGCATGTTTCGGCGCAAGGCTGGATCGGGCGGGATGCGCTCGTGCTGGTCGGCGGCGCGAACGTGGCATGTCAGTATTTTGACATGCCTCCGCTGGAAGAGTCGGCGTTGCGTCAGGCCGCGCAGCTAAAGCTCGCGCAGCAGGTTCACTTCGACTTGAATCAGGCCGTCGTCTCGGTGCAGCCGCTGTCGCGCGTGTTCGGCGCGGATGCGGTTGCGCGTCGAAAGGCGAAAGAAACTGCCGGCTCTGATTCGAAAGCGGTCCCGATTGAAGTGGTCGCGGCGCACGGCGACGTCTGCAACGCGGCGTTGACAGCGATCGATCGGACGGGATTGGTCGTTCGGAGCATTTCGGCGTTGCCGGCGGTCTTCGCCGCGCTGGCCCGGCGTTGCATCAATGCGGACGCCGGAATCCATGCCGCGCTGTACGTCGATGAACGCGTCAGTCTGCTGTGTGTTCAAGTCGAAGGCGTCGCGTGCGTCTCCACGGAACTGCCTTTTGGAGCGGCGGATCTCACGGCTGCCCTCATGCGGCCGATCATCACGGGTACGGAAGTACTACAGCTGGACGAAGCCAAGGCAGCGGCGCTCCGCGACAGCGTGGGAATCCCGAAGGCGGAAGAGACGATTGGTTCGCTCGGCGTGACGGGGGAGAAGCTGGTTCCGCTGTTGGAGCCGGTGTTGCAGAAGCTCGGCAAGCAGTTGACGCAGTGGTTGACGTTCGCCGCGACGCAGGCGGGCGGCCGGCGCGTCGAGACGCTGTGCCTGGTCGGGCCGGGCGCGGGGATCGCCGGACTGGCCGATGCGATCGCGGCGCGCCTGAAGGTGCCCGTTCGCGTAGTGCCATGGGGGCGGCAGCAGTCAGAGGTGGATCCGGTTGATGCGGAGCATGCAGTCGAAGCATACGGTCTCGCAGTCGCGGCAGCACTGTCCGGTGACGCGCTTCCGGACCTGCTTCCGAGAGCGGTGCGGCGCGAGCGTCGCATGGCGAAGACGCGGCGCTGGATCACGCTCTGTGCGTCGAGCGCGGCGGCGATGCTGGCGCTCGCGGCCGTCATGCTGCACCGCCTGGACGAGTCCGTCGCGTTGAGACTGGAGCGGCATCGCAGCGAGCTGGCAGAGGCGGCGGGCCTTCTCGACGTGAATCGAAGGTGTTCGGCTCAATCAAGTCGAAACGAACAGATCCAATCGCAGATGAATGATTTCGCGCGGGCGAATCCGACGTGGACAGGCCTGTTCAAGGAGTTGTCCAATCTTCTGCCACCCGAGCTGATGGCCACGCAGTATGAATCGCGCACCACAAACGGGTTGCTTACGCTGTCGATCATCGCCAACGTCCACACCCCGCCAGGCGGGCGCAGTTTTGATGAGATTGTCTCCGCGACGCTGCAAGTCCTGCAAGGAAGCGCATTCTTCTCGCGGGTCAATCTCGAGTCCGCCAATCGCGGGCCGCAGGCGAACGATCCCGATGCCGTGGGAACGCTCACCATTGTTCTGGATCTCAACTATCCCCGACTGCAAGCGAGGGCCTGACCCATGAAGACGAGTCTGCAGGTGATTCGCGAATGGATGGTGCCGGGCACGGCGGTTGCGGCGATGTGCGTTTCGGCGGTGTGCGCGGTGATCGCTTACTCCGACGCCGGGTCAACGCTCAAGCAGTTTCACCGCGTGGGCGTTTTTCTGACGGATGTCGCCGCACGCGCGGTCGCAGGCACGATGACGCCGCAGCAGGTCAAGGCGATGGAGACGGAGTCGCTTGATCTGGAGCAGCGCTTGCAGGATTTGCGCAAGCCGGGCTTGTTTCAAGCGCAACTCGTTGACGCCGCCGGCGCGGCGAAGTTACGCGTTCGGGAGATTCGTCCCCAGCCTTCACAGAATGAGCCTGGAAGGCCGGTGACCGCGCCCGATGCAGTCGTTGCGCCGGTGTATCGCATTTTGGTTGAGGGCAGTTACCGGGAGATCGCCGCGTTCATGGATGACGTCAAGCGGCAGCGATTGCCCGCGCGGGTTCTTGGCTTTCGGATCCTGGCCGTCGTGCGCGAGGACCATTCGGATGCGATCGGCTTGCCGGCCGAGATTGATATTGAGGCCTATCAGCCGCCTGCCCCCGCGCCGTCACCGGAGGTGAAGCCGTGATGGACGCGCGCAAGAAAAAAGTTCTGACGGTGCTGGTGATAGGCTCGGTGATCCTGATCTGGCGCGTCTACGCACTCATTACGACCTACGGCCCGGCGGCTGTTCAGGCACAAGGGAGCGCTGCTGATGCGGGACTTACGAGCAACGGTGCCGTGGCGCTCGCGTCGAGTTGGCTGGAGCTGCCTCCCGAGCAGGCACAGGCGCAACGAGCAGTGGAGAACCAGCCTTGGGGACGCGATCCGTTTCTTGTCCTGGTCCGACGTGCTGAACCCAATGAGCAGAAGAAAGACACGGCTCCATCCGCCGCGGCGCAGCAACCCGATCCCCCGCAAGTCAACAAGTTTCGCGGCGTCTCACGCAGCGGAGATCGCTGGCTGGCGGCAATTGATGGCCGGATTTACCGCGTGGGCGACGCATTCGACGGTCGCCTCACCATCACCGAGATCACGTCCAATTCCGTCACGATGACCCAGGCGGGATGGGCGTTCACGTTTACCTTGGGGAGCCAAAGCCCCACGATTCGCCAACCGACGGAGCAGCCATGAAGCAGACCATTGCATGGAATCTGATGCTCGTTTTAGCGATCGCAAGCCGAGGCGTCGTGCCCAGCGTTGCGGACGAACCGGTTCCCGCGACCCAGGCTGCGGCACGCGGAGCCTCCGGGACGATCACCTTGAATATTGACAAAGGCGAAATCGGCGACGCGCTGCGGCTCGTCGCGGAGCAGGGCGGGTTGAATCTGGTGGTCGGCCCCGAAGTCAAGGGGGAGGTGTCGGTCTATCTGGCGAACGCGAAGCTGGAGACCGCATTGCGTGCGATCGCGGTCAACAACGGGTTTGCCTACAGCGTGGAAGAGGGCGTCATTACGGTATCGAAGCCGCCGGAGCGCCTGCCTGAATCGGCGTTGCCGCCGCCGCCGCTGGTCACGCGGGTGTTTACGCTTCGCTCAATGGACGCCGAGCGCGTGCGCGATGCGCTGGAGTACGCATTGACCAAGTACGGCAAGATGAAGGTGTTGAATGAGAACAGCAATCCGGGCTACGGATCGCAGCGGCTGACGAATCTGGCGGGAGATTTCCAGCAGCAACAGAATCAGGGCGGCGCCGGCGGGACCGCGCAGGGTGGGGCGTTCGGCGGCGCGGGCAACGGCGGCGTGCAAACGTCGTTAAGCGGCGCGCCGGGTCAGGGCATGATGGGCGCGGGTTATCCGCGGAACGCCGCCAAGCTCGTGGTGACGGACGTCGCGGAGAACGTGGATCGGATCGCCGAACTCGTTGCGGACCTGGATCGCCTGCCGCCGCAGGTGTTGATCGAGGCGCGCATCGTCGAGATGAGCGTGGTCCTCCAGCGGCAGCTCGGCATCGATTGGGACGTCAACGTACTGGCCAACGGGCCGATTCTGAATCATGAGTTGCCGCTCGATTGGCGCGCCGGGTTCGCCTCCGGTTCGCAGGTTCGTCGCAATGCCAGTGGTACGGCACAGTCCACGGCAGGGCTGGCCCTGGGCAGCGTGGATTTCTCCCGCCTGACCGCGCTGCTTCGGATTCACCAGAGCGACAACGCCGTTCGTTTGCTCGCCAATCCGCGTCTGCTGGTTTACAACAACCACAGCGCCAGCATCCTCGTCGGCGAGCGCTACCCGATCCTCCAAGCCAACATCACCGACTTCGGGACGGTCACCGAGGCTTTTGACACCTACATCCCCGTGGGGGTCCAGCTCGAAGTCACGCCGACCATCATGATGGACGGCAGCATCAGCATTCTCGTGCACCCCGCGACCAGCTCGCTGGGCGACGACGTGGTCGGGACGACCGGCCTGCGCGTGGCTCGAATCCTGACGCGTGAAATTGATACGCGTGTCATCATGCAGGACGGCGACACGATCGTGCTGGGCGGCCTGATCAGCGATCGCAAGACGCGCAACGTTCAGAAGATTCCGGGGCTGGGTGATCTGCCGGTGCTGGATGTGTTCTTTCGGCAGGAGAACCCCGGCACCGACCGCGTGGACCTGCTTGTGTTCCTGACAGCCCGGGTGCAGGGTGCGACGGAGATCAACGAGCGCGACCAGCGCGTGTTTGACCTGTATAAACCGCAATTCAAGCAGATTGACCGCATACAGGACGTGCCGGTGCACTTTGAGGTGCCGACGGAGTTCGAGATGCCGCGGCCGATGTTCGGTGATCCGACGAACGTGGCCGATGACGATGCGTTGAATCAGCCTGCACCGGAGACGGAAACGGAAGAATCGAGGGATCGGCCCGCGCCCACGAAGGACCACGGCGGGGAATCGAACGATATGGAGGCCGAAGCGGCCCAGTCTCTGCCCGAAACACCTCGCGTCGTGGCCAATCGGCCGATGAAGCTGGACGAATAGCTCGCTCAAAACGAGGAGGCCAGGTGATGCAGGCATTGAAGCGCGGGTTGTTGGCAATGTGCACCTTTGCGGTGCTCTGGAGCAGCGGCTGTGCCCGGCATGCGCAAAGTGAACCGAAAGCGGCGCGGATGGCGGAAGTCGTTCATGAGGATGAAACCCTGCTGACGCCGGCGCAGCGCGACCAGCGCTATCGGGAGGCATTTGATCAGGGAGTCGCGCTGGTGCGTCGCGCGCAATACGGCCCGGCGCTGGCGGCGTTTGAAGAGGCGCTTCGGCTCAAGCCCGATTCCGTCGATGCGCAATTCAATCTCGCGGCGTGTTACGAAGCCGCGGGGGATCCGCTTCGTGCGATTCATTTGTACAAGGCGTTGATCGCGCAGACACCGAACGACCCGGATTGTTACACGAATCTCGGCACGAGCTACATCAAGATGTTCCATCGCGAAAAGACGCCGTCGTGGCGCGACATGGCGATCGAATCCTGGCGTCGCTCCCTGGCGATCAATCCTCATCAGCCGCACGTCAAGCGGTTCATCGCGACAGCGTCGAAAGGAAGTTGACGCATGCCCTCGCCGGCGCAAATCCTCGCCGCGATCCGCGCGCAGCCGAAGATTCCCGCGCCGTCGCAGGCCGTGTCGAAGGTTCTGGCGCTGACGAGCGACCCCGAATGCGCGATTCCCAAGCTGGCTGACGTGATCGGGAAGGATCCCGGGCTGACGGTGCAGCTTCTTCGTCAAGCCAACAGCGCGCTGTACGGTTGCGCCAACCCGACCAGTTCGGTGAATCAGGCGTGCGTGCGATTGGGTATCAAGCGCGTGCGATCGGCCGTCGTCAACCAGCACATCGTCAACGGGTTGAGCAAGGTTTTCCCAAAGGCGTTTGATCCATCGCGTTTCTGGCAATCGGCGCTGGCGATCAGCGTCGCTGCCCAAGAGTTGGCCAAGCGCGTCGATCCGCCGGCCGCCGAGGACGCCGGCACGGCGGGACTGCTGTGCGATCTGGGAATCGGCCTGCTGGCATCGGCGATTCCCGAAGAATACAAGCCGGTTCTGGCGGAATTGCCACGCGTGGGTCTGGGCGGTTTGCATCGACTCGAGACGCCGTTGATCGGCCTGACGCACGCGGAAACGGCTGCGGCGGTGTTAACGGATTGGAAACTGGATGCGCCGATCATCGAGGCGGTAAGGAAGCACCACTTTGATTTGGCCACGCAGGCCGCCGCAGAGTCCTGCAAAGAAGCGCCGTCGGTGTTGGCACGCATCGTGCGGTCGGCGGTGATTCTCTCCGAGATCGCGCTGGACGGCTCCGAGATGGAGCGAATCGACAATTTGTTTCGCCACGTCGAAACGCTCGCGCCGCAGGCCGATGCGCTCGTGGGCGAGTTGCTTGATTCGCTCGTCGCGACGATTCAGGCGACCGCGCAGTCCCTTAGCGTCGAACTGGGCGATCTCAACGACATGGAAGCCAATTTGGCGCGGCTTGTCAGCGATGCGCTGGCGTCGGAAGAAGCGCAGGCGTAAGGCGGGCGTGCGGTATCAGCCCGGGACGCGCACTTCGGCCGGTCGCGGCGTCGGAGCTGGGGCCGGTCGCGGCGTCGGGCGCTGCATGTCGGGCGCGGGAGCCGACTCCTGCGCCATGGGGCGCCGCATGGGGGAATCGGCTGCGGCCTGACCCACGACAACGTTGCCGATGAAAATGGCGCCGTCGGCGATTTCAAGGCGATTCGCACGAAGGTCGCCTTCGACCTTGGCGGTCGCGAGGAGGTGCAGCTTTTCCGAGACGACGAAGTTGCCCTTGCACTCGCCCTCGAGGCGAACGTTCGCCGCTTCAATGTTCGCGGTGACGCGCGAACCCTCGGCGACGTGCAGCGTGCCCTTGGACTTGATGTGCCCGTCGAAGCCGCCTTCGATTCGGACGCCTTTCTCAAAACTTAACTCGCCCTTGAAGCGGGCGTCCGGACCGATCACCGTGGGAAAATCACCGCTCATATCCGCCATCGTCTTATCCTCCAGCGCCGCGCGGTGGCCGCGCGAGCAATGCGCAATACGTGCGCAGACCTAAGCTTACGCATCCGATGCAGCTTGTTCCATCCGTGGAAGGCCCGCCAGTATATCGTCTGCATCGGGGAATACAATGGCGGGTCGGGCCGCGTGCAGTGGGTCACCTAGTTCCTTCCGAAACCGTTAGTCCTTCTGGTAACGGCCTTCCATGAATGGTCGCCAGTTCTGGCCATCGGGTGAAATGCCCAGACGGAAACCGTAGTGACCCGGTTCGCGCAGGTCAAACACGGCGCGCGACAGCCCGGCGGTTGTCATGCAGGTCAGCGTCAGAACATCGCCCTCGAAGCCTCCCTGATACACATGCGGCCCTGCCACGCCCATGTTGTCCCACCAGTGCATCGTATAGAGGTTGCTGGCGGGGTTGTAGGCAAAGACGCCGTGTCCGGTGAAGCTCGCAGCGCCGTTGCGTTCCTGGCGATAGTCCTGAATCACGACGAAATCGCTTAACGCGAGGCGATTCTCGACGAATCCTGTCGCGGGCCCGCCAGTCGGGTCCCACGGGGAGGGATGGACACGTTCCTCGCCTTTCCATCGGCCCGCAAGCCTTGCCAGTTTTCGATGACCTTCGGCGGGCTGGGGCATGTTCATGAGGGACCTCCCGGGAACAACGCAGCGCGTGAACGGTGCCGGCGATCAGACCAGCGAAACACGCTTGGCGCACGGTCCTTTGTGGTTCTGACCGAGGACGTAATTGACTTCGTCGCCGATCCGCAACTCGTTGAAATCGCAGTTTTCGACATCAGTATAAAAGAAGAACAGGTTGGCGGCCGCGCCGCCTGCCGGCGTGATGAAGCCGTAACCGTCGAGCAGATTCTGGATCGTGCCGCTTTGCGGCTCGGCGGAAATCGGCATGGACGCGCCGTTCGTCAGGTCGGCGGGAGGTCTCGGCTCGCGACGCGAAACGAACAGTCCGCTGACGATGGGGTCGTCCGTGCGCCCTTGATCGTTGATGATTTCATGCATCATGACCGGATAAGTGGATTCCTCGAGCAGAGCCTGGGCGGTGCGGGTCTCGCGCTCCATCCCGTTGTGATCGACGTAAGCGAAGTCCCATGCCAGCACCATGACGCGAGCGCCCAGGGTATTGATCTTCCGGACCAGCGGGAGGTAATCGCCGTCGCAGGCGATGAGAACAATCACGTCAAAATGCTTGTGGATGGACTGCTCAAAGGCCTCCAGCGCGAACCAAACCTGCATGTCTTTCGCGCCGTCGCGCGTGCTGGGCAGGTAGTGCGTCGTGACGCCCTCGCGCATCAGCACCTCGTCGAAGGTGCGTTCCTTGCGGAGCAGATCGCGCTCCTCGGCATCCGACGCACGGAGCCGCGTGCGGAAATAGTGGGCGTCCACGATCTGACAATAGCGGATGTCTACGTCCTCCCCTCGAGATACCTCGTCGCGAATGAAAGCATGCAAACCCGAAATGCTGATTCGGGCCTTACGCTCGTGGTGGTAGTTGTAGTAGTTGCTGACGTGGAAGAAAAAATCCCCGTCATAGAAAACGCCAATGCGAATCAAACCGCTGCTCGTGGTCATGATGTGTGACTCCGTTATTCATGAAATCGCCAATTCGATTCGTTCATGAAACCTATGCAAGGCCATGTGCCGCAAGCCATTGCGGCGTGCGGTGCCTATATCTTGGGTCGCGGGGACGCCGCTTGTCAAACCGCTCAAAATAGGCCGTTGAGCCGTGTACGAGCCGTTATAATGGTCGCAGATGGCCCGATTGGGGATGGGTCAGCAAGGCGGAGGAAAGAGTACCAATGAATCCGAATCGACTGATGGTTGTGGCGATCGGTCTGGGGCTGCCGCTGGCGGCGTTCGCGACGCCGGTGCAGTTCACTGTGAATCCCGGATTGAGCAACGTCAACGTGCAGTTGTGCATACAGGGAAGCTGCGATTCCGATCCGTCGAGCGTGTCGGGCTTCATGTCGGCGAAGACGCTGCCGGTGCCCGCACCCGCGGCCGTGACCTTGTATGACTTCCATTTTATTTTGAACGACCAGATCGACCTGTTCATCAGCTTCGGCATCTTTGGGAGCTTCACGGGAACCGGGCAGAATATCAATCTCCTGTATGCCACCCCGGGCGTGCCGCAGCCGCCGGCACCGGTGCTCGGCAATGCGTTCACGATTCCCGGTGTGCCAACGAATCAGACTGGTACGTTCACGTACAACGCGACGGGTATCATCTGCACGCTGCTTCAGGGACAGGTGCCGCCGATCCCCTGCAACGACGTGGTAAACCTCGCTGATCAGGGGACGCAGAACGGCGACTTGAGCGGCACGCTCGCGGTCGTCGGCCGCACGGTCACGCTGACGAGCAATCCGAATGTGTCGGTCCCGCTGGACCCGGCGAATCCGAGCCTGGGCAGCCTGACCGTGACCGGGACAATCGTGGCATCGGCGACGATTCCGCTGCGCGGGGATGTCAACTTGAGCGGCGGCGTGAACGGGCTGGACGTGCAGGAGTTCACGCGCGTGATGCTCAACCCCGGCGGCTTCGACTGGCAGAAGCGCTTCGCGACGGACATGAACGACGACGACGCGTTTGATGCGACGGATGTCGCGATGTTCGTGGATTGCCTGGTGAATGCAAACTGCCCGGATTAATGCGGCTTCCGAAACAGTCGCCGACTCGAGATGGGCCGCGACCGTGAGGTTGAAAACTCGCCGTGGCGAGGAGCGGGTTCTTCTTCGCTGAAGGGCGAGACTCGGATGCGCTGTTTCCTTTGCCAAGGTCTAGAACCGGTTTCAAAACTCCTCTCCCCCTTGGGGGGAGAGGTTGGGTGAGGGGGAAAAGTGGTTCAAACGAATTGATTCACCCTCACCCCAACCCTCTCCCTGGAAGGGAGAGGGAGTTTTGAAACAGCTTGTAGGGAAAGAGCTGCGCCCCTTTGAGTTGCCCGCCCCCTTTGATTTGATCCTATGATCCGTTCCAAATGACTCATGCTTCTCGTAGCCGGTCGCTGCACTGGGCAAGTATCTGTTCGGCGACTTGGTTCGGATGGTAACCGGCAGGCAGGCGGACAAGCGGCTTCCCGAATTTGTCGCACGAGGTCTTCACTTCCGCGTAGCTGTGCCGCGACCAGCGGATTGCCAGCAACACGACGGCCACATCAGAACGCGAAACTTCAGGGTCGAAATCGATGCGCGGGTTGTGCTCACGCGTCTTCATCCACACAAGCTCGCGAAGTCTGAACGCCGATTCAAGCGACCTCTTTGCGTGGGGGCGCACTTCACCACCGATCATCAGGATGGACTTTCCGGTAAGAAGCTCGGCGACCACTTCGACACTCGGGGTTGGCTGCTCTTTCGTTCCCGGCTCTATCGAGGTCGGGCGAGACGCAAGGTATCGGTCAATTTCGACCAGCACCCGCTGCATCCCAGGTCTTTCGACTACCCCATCCGGCATCGAGTCGACGAAAGGCAGAAGGAGGTCACGCAACTCCACGCTGCTCGGCGGAACCGCTTCCTCGATAAGCGATTCGACCGTGCGTGATATCGTCTGCCAGTCACGATCGTGATCCGCTGCGGGTTTCTGGGTAATCTGCTTGAGGTGATAACGGATCTTGTTGAAGTGACTTCGCCGCGCTTTGTCCCGCTCGCGCCGCTGGTTGACCTCGGTATCGAGAGCTTGTATCCGTTCTCGAAGCTCGTCGATTTTTGATGGTTCTGCCGGGTCATCGAGCCGCATGTGCCGCTGTATCAGGATCTGCGCTTCCCGGCACTTCTGTCGCAGCCATTGAAAAAGGTAATTCTGGTCTCCGTCCGTGACATCACCAAAGCTCATAAGCATCACTCGAAGCATGGACTGAGCCTCGGCGGCAAGGTCCAGGGCGCGTTCGAGGTACCCGGTACTGTCCGTAGCGCCTTCCGACACGGTCCGAAGCAGAACTGCCGCGTCACTGCAGACGTCGAAGCAGTCCGCGACGTCGTCGTAGCGCGAGAGCTGTTCGGGTATCGGGGCGTTGGGATTGCACATCCACAGGTAGCAATCTTGCACGTTTCGCGCACGGTCGATGATCTCGGCATCGAGCGGCTGTATCTCGGTCCTGAAGTCCGCCCCATCTTCCAGAAGCCGCTGCCTCTTGAGCTGCCAGCGACATGCTTCAGCTTTGATTCGACAGCGCGCTTCGATCAGTGCAAGATTTTCCGGGCTTGCAACGAAAGCGAGCCGAGTTCCATACTGCTCGTTAGCTGGTGCTGCGGATGGTGGTTGTGCAAAGGTCAGGCTCGCGAGGTCTACTGGGCTTGGCTTCGGTTCAAGTACATCCCCGCGATTCGCCCGGCGCTGTGTGGCGGTGTCCGCAATCGGTGCGCTGGTAATGAGTTCCGCTGTTGCGCAAGCAACATCCTCTGGGCGAAGTTCCATCTCGTCGGGCGGCGAAGACCTGGCAGTTGCGGCCATCCGAAGGAACGCCTTCCCCAGTTGTTCGATCAGGTCAGTCAGTCGCTGATCCGTTTGCGCCAGGATGCTTAGGTGGCGCACGATCGCTCCGATGGCCTCCGATAGACGGCTATCCTTCGAGCTGTTTTCTGAATGGTCCATGTGTGATTCCCGCTGTCGCATTGGCTTTAAATCAGTCGGGTAGGGTGTGTCTGGCCACCTCGACCCACCGATGCTTCTCAAAACCGCCCCGGGTCGTCGTCGAGGGCGAGCAGGAAGGCGATCAGGTCGACCTGCTGGGCGTGCGCGAACCAGGTTTCCTGCCGTGGTTGTCTGCGTAACCATCGACGCGCAGGGCATTTATCAGCCAGTAACCAACAGTACCGAACCCGCAGGTCGGGCGCTCGCAAGTCGTACTTCGTTCGCCGCAGAAGTTTGAGCAAGGATCGGTCAATCCTCCCGCGGAGGAAAAGTTACGTTTCCCCAGTCCTCCGTCACGCCGGCGTCAATCGTAATCTGAAGGAATGTTTGAAGCAGGTCCATCAGAATGGCCGCCGAGATCTGCAGCGTTCGACGATTGAGGCGGCTGCCCTTCGTGCTTGCCCCATGAAATACCTGATTGCGGAGCACGTACAACCGTTCAAACAGCAATCGCAAAATGGGTAGCCAATTGGTTTTCTGATATCCCAGAATCGCGGATTTTACCTCTTGCTTGACCTGCCTGATCGCCGGGGCGGTCTCACCGTCCCAGAAACGGCTGTTGAGGTACTTGTTATCTATCAAGTTTAGGACCGAGCCCTGACGTTTGCCAAGAAGCTTGTGGAGCAAGCCGTGACTATCGAGGCGCCATACTTGCGATAGGAAGGTACCTAGCGATTCGCGATCACCCCACGGGCGGTGAGCGGAACTCTGTCGTCCGTACAGGGCGTTCATCCCGATCCAGCAGAAGATAAACTGACCATCGACGTCGCCTGAATCAAGACTTTCAGCACGCTCCAACCACGACAGCGCCCGCCAGACGCGGATAGAGAAGTCCTGATTGCCATCACGGAGGTCGCGGGGCAGCTGGCGAAAGCGGTTGCGAAGCTCAACAGACGAGTACATAGCGAATAGTAAAAAGTCTCGGTCAAAGCGAGACAAACGCCTTCGGGAATAAAGGATGGCTTTCCCTGCCCACCGGGTCGAGTCTTCGGCCGGGGAGGGCAGCGGGTGTTGGCAGAGCGTGATGTTCTCCTGCTTTCGCAGTTGTCTGGCCGTGGTCAGTTTCCGGCGGCGCTCGGCCAGCAGCGCCTCCGGGTTTCCTCGATAATAATCCACCGGCCGCAGGAGGTTCAAACTGCTGTGCAGCCGGTGGTGATTGGAGTGGTCGAAAGTAATGTTTCAGGTCTTTCACGGGGTGACTCCTTAGCGCGGGGATGAAGATTGCGAACGCCCTTGCCGCGGTCATAGACTGTAGCAACTTGGCAGGCGAGCGGGTACTGATGAACCTGAACCAGCAACGGATTGTCGTGACCGGCGGGGCCGGTTTTCTTGGCCGAACTGTTTGTGCCGAGTTGGTTCGGTGCGGCGTTCCGCGCGAGAATGTCCTGGTCCCGAGAAAGCAGCAGTTTGACCTTACTTCGCTGGAGGCCGTTCGGCGATTGCATGACGTCATGCAGCCTACGGTGGTGATTCACCTCGCGGCGGAAGTGGGGGGAATTGGCGCGAATCGCACGCAGCCGGGTCGGTTCTTTTATTCCAACCTTGCGATGGGGATGAATTTGATCGAAGAGGCGCGGCTGCGCAACCTTGCGAAGTTTGTGCAGGTGGGGACGGTCTGCTCGTATCCCAAGTTCACGCCTGTGCCGTTTCGAGAAAAAGATTTCTGGGACGGATATCCGGAAGAAACGAACGCGCCGTACGGCATTGCCAAGAAGGCGCTGCTGGTCATGCTTCAGGCATATCGGCAACAATATGGCTTGAACGGAATTTATCTTATTCCGGTCAATCTTTACGGCCCCGGTGATAACTTCGATCTTGAGACGAGCCACGTCATCCCTGCGATGATCCGAAAGTTCGTGGAGGCCACGCGCCGAAATACACCGCGTGTTGATCTGTGGGGAACCGGCGCGGCAAGCCGAGAATTCCTGTACGTCGACGACGCCGCGCGTGGAATCGTCCTGGCGCTGGAGCGGTACGACGGCGCCGAGCCGGTCAATCTTGGGAGCGGCTCGGAGATCACAATTCGAGACCTGGCGGAAAAGGTCAAACGGATCGTGGGGTACACAGGAGAGGTTGCGTGGGATTCATCAAGACCGGATGGCCAGCCGCGACGGCGCCTGGATATCTCCCGTGCAAGGGCGTTGTTCGGGTTTGACGCAGCGGTTTCGCTTGACGAAGGGCTTCAGCGCACGCTTGATTCGTATTTGCGATTAAATCAGTAGGATGTTTTGATGGAAGCTGGTGACACTCAACAACCGAGCACCGCAAAGGGCGGCCCCTCCGGCGCGACGGGAGCCGCCGGTGCCAAGCGAATGCCATCGCGTTCGAGGAAATCAATCGGGTTCAAGCTCCTCGCAATGGTCGCGGCGCTCTGCATCGTTCTGGTGTGCTCGGAAATGGCCGTGCGCTTGCTGCTGAAAGTGACAGATGTCGCGTTCATGATCTGGGATCCGCTGATTGGGCCGAGGCGAGCGCCCAACCAGAGCGGACAATTCTACGTGGGGCTGGAAGCCCAGGGTCGATACTCGTTCAACGCACACGGATGGAACAACCTTCACAGCACGTACTCGGCAGTCAAGCGAGCGGGCGCTCGACGTGTTTGCCTGGTAGGCGATTCCATGGTTGAGGCCATGCACGTGAACGTGGAGGATTCGATGGCCAGCGTCGCCGAACGCGCCATGAGCCGTCCCGATCGTCCTGTTGAATGGTACACATTTGCCAATTCCGGTTACGGCACGACCCATGAGTACCTGTTGATTCATCATTATGCGTTGGATTACCGTCCGGATGTTGTGGTGATGCTGTTCATCGCAAATGATCCCGTCGATTGTTCGATCTATCTGGCTCCCCAGGAGCCGTGGATGGCGCGGCTCCTGCTGGATGAGAACGGAGAGCTGGTCTACGTCGCACCCGAACAATACGTTCCATCGACGCTGAAGCGTGTGTTCGCAAAATCGGCGTTGGTGCGGTACTTGTTTATTCAAAAGCGGCTCTTCGAGCGCGGCGCCTCGCGCCTGGCCCCCGGCCAGATGCCGGTGCGCGAGCAGACGCTGGCCAACCTGGCGGCGACCAGCACGAAGACCGACACTTTGGAGGATCGCGTCGCGCGAACCTGGGAACTGATTGAAGCAGTACTCAAGCAGACCAGGCAGGAATGCGAGGCACGCGGCGCCGAGTTCCTGCTGGTATACCAGGGACACCGGTTCGAGATGGAAGCAGCCGCCGAGGGTCGAACGTATTCGCCTCCCCCGCGCGAAGTGGACCCGCTCTGTGTGTGGGAGCGTCTGAACGAGATGGGCCGCGACTACCTGGAACCGCTTGCCCGGCGGCAGGGGATTCATTATCTGGATCTGACGGATGCCGTTTCCGCAGCGTGCCGCGCAGCGCGAACGAGATTCAATTTCGTGGATGACGGGCATTTTAACACCTTCGGGCATCGCGTGGCGGGCGAAGCCATGGCGGCGAAAGTGGAAGTGATTCTGGCCGGTAAGCGAGGAAAACCGTGAATGCAGGGGGTGTTCAGTCGTTGGCTAAGATCGAGATCCCTCCGGTGCGGGAGGGGACCGCGTGGTGGGTGGCCCATACCAAACCCCGCCAGGAAAAGGCGCTCGCGGAGGATCTTCGATCGCTGGGGCTTCCGTCTTATCTGCCGCTCTATGAACGCGTGACCCGAAGCCGGCGAAGCGGCCGAATGTCGCGATCGTGGATTCCGGTTTTTTCGAGCTATGTCTTTCTGGTGGCGTCCCCGGAGGATCGTCAGCGCGTCTTGCGCACCCAGCGCGTGGCGCAACTGCTGGTTGTTCGCGATCAGTCGCGGCTCGTGACCGAGTTGACGCAGATTCAGCGGGTGCTCTCCAATCCGGTCGAGTTCCGCATTCATCGTGGGTTGAAAATCGGCGCGTGGGCGCGCGTCATCAGAGGGCCGTTGCTTGGAACCGAGGGCGTCGTGCAAAAACGGCTATCGCGTATGCGGCTGGTTCTGAACGTCGAGATGCTCGGGCAGTGCATCAGCGTGGAGGTCCTGGAGGACATGCTCGAAGCGATACCTGATTCCACATTCGATCGCCATGGCTGAAGCCGCGTATCAAGGCGGAGGCCGATCACGGACGCTTATACATGATGACAAAATCCCCGACCTGCGTCAGGGCCAGCGCGCGCACCCACGGGCTTTTCTGAATGAGCTTGTAGGCCATGCGGCGGACCAGCGAGCGCTGGACACTTGGATCGCTGGGGCGGACCAAATCAATCAGCGAATAAAATTGGGCAAATCCTGCATAGCGCCCCAGCCTGCAAAGCTCGCTGTAGGTAAACCAATGGACCGCCGGACGCAGGGAATAATTCGCGAGGTGCGGCCGGACATGCAGGTGATGGAAGACATAGGATTCCTTCACGAGCGCCGGAAACCAGTTGTAGAAGGGGACGCGGTATTCGCCGTTTTCGCCGGTGAGGCGAAATCGGTGGCGGTTGGTGGTCGAGACCACCGCGATGCCGCCGGGCGACGTCACGCGAAAGATCTCCTTCAACGAGTCCTCGGGACTCTCCACGTGTTCCAGGACGGCTTCGAACAGGACGAGGTCTTGTGACGCGTCCGGAAGGCTGATGCGTTCGGCCGCTCCCTCTGTGACGAGCGGAGCGCCTAGGAAGGCGTTCGCTGATTCTACAAATGACTTGATAGGTTCGATGCCTCGGGTCTCGTAGCCCGCGTTGCGAAGGCAGGCGATGGGCTGCGGCCGGGGCCCGCAACCCAGAACGAGCACGTTCTTGATGCGATCGCGACCGACGAGGCGATGGAGATAGCCCATCACGCGCAGGATTCGCTCATCTTCTTCCGTTCGGCTGGAAACCGAACGCTCGAAGGTTTCGTGGTATCGGCGGGCAAGATCGGGATGACCGTTGACTAACGGCCGATCATTCGGGTCTTCGCTCATGCACGAAACCTGGCGTTGGTGGGTGTATTGGCCGAGAACGAAAGCATCTGGACATCGACCGCATCGGGAGCGTGATCTAGTTTAGATGGCGGCTGATTCCCAGGCAACCAATCCCACACGGAGGGCGGTTGCCAAGGAGATCCCTATGGCTGCGGCGTGAAGATTATTGACCCGGGCGAGGTTTTTCGGGATACGAGTTACCGGCGCCGAAGCCTGCAAACACCCACTGACGAACTCCTTTCAACAACTTCCGTATGGAAGTGCATGCCAATTGCGGAGGGTCAATTCGGCAAGCGCGGGATGGGGCATGGGGGAGTGGCTGCCGATAGAATAGAAGTGATCAAGTTACCGGCTGGATGTCTGTAACTATGGATCCTGTCGCGAGTTGTATGCAGCGAGGCCGTGCGGCTGACGGGGACGGAGTCTGCCCGCAGAGCTCGCCGGCCATCTGAAGCCGACCAGTCATATGGAAGACGCGGTACAAAACAATGCGGATTCAATATGTCCAGACAAATCAACGACTTCTTCGAGACGAGCCGGTTCTGCTGATCTGGTGAGCGCTGGGGATCGCTCGGGCCCAACCGGTCGCGGCGCCGCACGCGAGGCGACCGGCAAGACCATGATGGTCGTGACGTCCCGCCTGCTGGCGATGGGAGTGTCGCTCGTCGGGCTGTATTTTTATACTCGCGTATTAGATAAATCCGACTGGGCGGCGGGGTTGGTCATGGCCTTGATCGGCGAGACGGCCTTTGCGATGCTGGACATGGGCTTGGGGCTGTGTCTGGAGCGCCGGCTTCCCGGGATCCTCGCCCGGGAGCATCGCGAAGGGTTGATTTTGATCGGCGTCTTTGTCGTCGTTGTGATTGCGAGCGCGGCGGTCGTCGCGTTCGGGCTGTATGGCTGGTGCGACGCACTGGCAGTCGCATTGATGAAAGACCCTTTGAAGAGCGGGGTCATCCTGTGGGGCATACCGTTTGCCATGGCCGTCATGTGGCGCAGCGCGCTGTTTTGTGTGATGCGCGGCACCAATTGTTTCGGACGCCTTAGCATTCTCTCGCTGTCGAGCCAGATTTTCTTTGTCGCCGGGACCGTCGGCGGATACCTGCTCATGGGTCTGAAAGGGTTTCTGATCGGAGCGGCAATCGCGTATGCGTTGCCGTGTGCCTACGAAAGCTGGAAGCTTCGAAGGTATTTCAACGTTGTGCCTGCGTTCCGCGACATCTGGCGATATCTCAAGTATTCGCGTTCCATGCTGGGAGAGCGGGTGGTGAACGCCGGTTACTCCTTCGCGGATCAATGGGTCATCGGGCTCGTGCTGCCGGCGGCGTCGCTGGCGACGTACAACGTACCGCGCAGCTTTTTCGATCGTTTCCAAACGCTACTGGATGGCATGTGGATGGTGCCGACGACGCTGTTGTCGCGTGAATCGGCTCGCGGGCCGGATGCGGTGCGCGCCGCCATGCGTCGATTGAGACGGGTCTTTACCTACCTCTTTGTCCCGATCGGCGTCGGGCTTCTGGCATCGAGCTACTTTCTCGTGGACATCCTCGGCGGGAGCAAGTATCACGACGCCGTAGAACCGTTTGCCATTCTTGCGCTTCATTACCTTGTGTTGGGCCTTGCTGCCGCCAACGCCATCATCGGAATCAGTACGATTGCGCCGCCGGGGGACCGGCTTCGATCGATCCTTTCCAAGAATGTGGCGTACCTGATATGTCTGCCATTGCTGGCGAAGTGGTTCGAGCTGAACGGCGTCGTCGGGGCGAAGCTGATGGCGACCGTTGTGGAAGCGATTGTCGCCGCGATGCTGATGCGTCGCGTTTTGCAGGTGAACTGGGAGTGGGATTCGCTGCGAGCGGTCGCGCTGCCGGCAGCCTTGTTGTTTGTGGTGGTCGCCGGCGGCCAATATTACTTTTACAGCCGACTCGTTGCGCCGCTCTTCATGGCAGCGGGCACGGCGATCTATCTTTACTTGTTCTTTCGGCGTGTTGCGGAGGAGGACCTCCTGTTTTTGGAGCACATACTTCCCGACCGCGCGCGCCCGCTGGTCAAACTCGGGCGCTGGTGTCGTCCTGGCGCGAAATAGGGGGTTGAGCGAACAATGTGCGGCATTCTGGGCATTGTGACGTTTCGCGGTGAGCATCCGAGCGAGCGATCGTTTGATCGCGCGCTGGGGCAACTGGACCACCGCGGCCCCGATGATCGCGGGGCGCTGCACGAGACGCTCCCGTCGGGCGGGCGCATCTCGCTGGGCCAGACGCGCTTGAGCATCCTCGATCTGTCCCCGGCGGGGCATCAACCGATGGTCAGCGATCGCACCGGCACGGCGATCGTTTTCAACGGCGAGGCCTACAACTTTCGGGAGGTCCGCGCCGACTTGCAGAGTGCCGGACTGTCGTTTCACAGCGAATGCGATACCGAGGTTCTTCTGGCGGCGTACGACGAACGTGCGGATCGATTCATTGAGCCGTTTCGCGGGATGTTCGCGATCGGGCTATGGGACCGCGGGCGAGACCGTCTGCTGCTGGTGCGCGATCGGCTGGGCATCAAGCCGCTCTATTACTACTGGGATGGTCGCGCGTTTGCATTTGCATCGGAGCTGACGGCCATCGCGGCGCTGCCGGGATTAAAACTTGACATATGTCAGGATGCGATGCGTCAATTCCTCTGGCGCGGGTTCATTCCGTACCCGTTGTCCATCTTCAAGCAAATCCACAAGCTTCCGGCCGGTTGCATGGTGCGGCTCGATTTGGCGAATCCGCGGCCTGACGTCGTCACATACTGGAATGCGCTGGATTATTACGCCGCACCGGGCCGCTACTCGAACCCGACGGAAGCGGTGGACGCCATTGAAGCGGTGCTGCGAGAGTCCGTGAAGTTGCGTTTGATCAGCGACGTTCCGCTTGGGGCCTTTCTAAGCGGAGGGATCGACTCTTCACTGGTCGTGTCGTTGATGCGGCAAGTGCATGGGGGGACGGTTCGGACCTTCTCGATCGGCTTTGATGAAGACCGATGGAATGAGGCGCCGGCGGCCAAACGCATCGCCGAGTATCTGGGAACCCAGCACGAAGAGATGTACATCTCGCGTGCGAACCTGCTTGAACAGGTTCGCACGGTGAGCCGGCATTACGATGAACCGTTCGCGGATTCGTCGGCCATCCCGACGCTGGCGCTGGCGAAGTTGACGCGGCGGCATGTAACGGTTGCCCTGTCAGGCGACGGCGGGGATGAGCTGTTCTGGGGGTATGATCAGTACACCGCCAAATCGAACCGAGTGTTTCCGTGGGTTCGCAAGGTGCCGACGGCGCTGCGGAAGGTGGTTGGTGCGGGCTTGCGGGCCTTTCGAGGCAGTCCGCTGGAGCGCTGGGGGCATTTGATTGCGTTTGAAGATTTCGCCCAGTTCTATGCCCGAACGGATCTCTGGCATCCGTGGACATTTGCCGGCCTGCACCGGGCGCACGTCACCTTGAATCGGCAGCTGGAGATTGGTCGAGAGGTCGCTGCCCGATTGGGAGATCGAGATCGGGACCGTCACATGAGTGCGACCGACTTGAAGTGTTATCTCGTGGACGACATTCTCACGAAGGTGGATCGTGCCACGATGGCGGTCGCGCTGGAGGCGCGCGTGCCGATCCTGGATCACAAATTGGTCGAACTGGCGGCCGGGATTCCGTACTCGATCAAGAAACACGGGAACGAAAAGAAACACCTGCTCAAGGCGCTGCTTGAGCGGTACGTGCCGAGGTCGCTGTGGGATCGCCCCAAGATGGGTTTCGGCGTACCGTTGGTTCACTACTTCCGTGGGCCGCTGCGGGATTGGGCTCATGACGAGTTGTTCAGCGGCGGGCATTCCCTTCCGGAATGGCTGGACATGCGAATCGCGCGCGCCGTGTTGGAAGAACACGTGAGTGGGCGGCGTGACTGTGCGAGCTTGCTGTGGGCGTGTTTGCAGTTGGCAGGGTGGGATCGGCGGATGCGTGAGATTCGGCGCGGCGCAGAGGCGCCCTGCTGATGGGTTAAGGCACCCCCGAATCCGTGGACCGCGGAACGAGGGATACCGGCGCGGTGAAAGGGAATGGGATGAAAAAGGCATTCGTTACTGGTGCAGCGGGCTTCATCGGCTCGCATCTGTGCGAGTCCTTGTTGCGGGACCAATGGCACGTCCTGGGCGTCGATTGCTTTGATGACTTTTATGATCCTTCTGTGAAGCGGCGAAACATCTCTGGATTCAGCTCCCATCCGCATTTTGAACTGGTCGAGGCCGACATTCGCGACGAGCCGGCAATGGAGGCTGCCCTGGGTCGCGGAACGGATGTGATTGTTCACTTGGCCGCGCGGGCCGGCGTGCGCCCGTCGATCGAACGGCCGTTGCTTTATCAGGATGTCAATGTTCGCGGGACGAACGTTCTGCTGGAGGCGGCGCGAAAGCACAGGATCGGGAGGTTTGTGTTCGCGAGCAGTTCGAGCGTTTACGGCAACAGTCCGAAAGTGCCTTTCAGCGAGTCGGATCGCGTGGATCATCCGATCTCACCTTATGCGGCCACCAAGAAGGCCGGCGAGCTGCTTTGTCACACGTATCATCATCTGTTTGGAATGAACATCACCTGCCTGCGGTTCTTCACGGTGTATGGCGCGCGGCAGCGGCCGGATCTGGCGATTCACAAGTTCACGCGGCTCATCGAGAGCGGCAGGCCGATACCCGTGTTCGGCGATGGCAGCATGATGCGCGATCATACCTACATTGACGACATCATCGCCGGCGTGCGCGCGGCGATGGAACGATGCGCGGGTTTTCATGTTTACAATCTGGGCGAATCGCGGCCGGTGTCCTTGGCCGACTTGATCGCGGCCATCGAGCAAGCACTGGGGAAAAAGGCGATCATCGAGCGGTTGCCGGTGCAGCCGGGTGACGTGGATCGGACCTACGCGGACGTGTCGCTTGCGGTGCGAGAGCTGGGGTATGAACCGCGCACCGAGTTGTCCGTCGGCCTGGCGAAGTTCGTCGAGTGGTTTCGAGCCGCAGGGAGCTGAATCGATCGGTGCGGCGTTGAGGCGCCGAACGGAACCCGTAGCACGATGCGAATCGCCCAAGTCAGTGCCACCTTTCTGCCGATCGTCGGCGGCGTCGAATGGAAAGTGCACTACCTGTCACAGGAGTACGCGCAGCGCGGCCATGTGGTCACCGTTTTCACACTGCGTCAGCCGGGAGGAATCCCCGACGCGCCGTTGCCGGCTGCGCCGCGCTACCGCGTCGTGCGGTGCGGCTATTCGTTTCGCGGTGCAGGCCGATTGGGTGTGAACAACTGGCTGCTGGCGCGCGCGATCCTGGCCGAACATCGCCGCGATCCGTTCGACGTGATTCACGGCCACCAACTGGGGCCGATGGCGGCCTGCTGCGCGAGCGTACGCCGAAGGACGGGGCTACCCGTGGTGGTGACCACGAGCGGAGATGACGTGAACACGATTCCATCCGCGGGCTACGGCATTCGGTGTCAGCCGCGCCTGGATCGCATGGTCCGTGAGAACGTGCGGGCGGTCGACGTCATCGGCAGCGTCAGCCGCGGCATCCGCGCCGAGCTGGAGGCCATCGGGACGACCGCGAAGATTGTCGATATACCGAACGGCGTGCCGTGGGAGGACTTTCAAACCGGCCCCAGCCGGCTGCTTCGGGACAGGCTCAACTTGAGCGATGACACGGTCATCATCCTGTCGGTGGGGCGGAATTTCAGGTTGAAGCGTTACGACGTGGGAATTGAGGCGTTCGCGCGAGTTGTGCAACCGAGGCATTCAGTCACATCGGGCGATGTCCGTACGCACGCAAAAGCGCACTATGTCATAATCGGGCGCGAACTGGATTCGTTGCGACCTCTGATTGACCGGTTTAACCTGGCTGACCATGTTTCATTGGTGGATCAGATGCCGATGTCGCAATTGCCTGCGGCCTATCACTCGGCCGATGTGTTCTTTAACCCTTCCGAGACCGAGGGGTTTGCGCAGGTGAACGCACAAGCCCTGGCTTGCGGCCTGCCCCTTGTGGTGACCGACGCCTCGGGCAACGTGGATGCAGCCGATCATGGCGGGGCACTCGTCGCGCGCTGCAACGACCCGGAATCCATGGCGCGGTGCCTCGCAAAACTGATCAATGACGCGTCGGCGCGCCGCACACTGGGCGCCGAGGCACACCGGGCCAGTCGGCATTATGCCTGGTCGCGCATCGCGGAGCAGTACCTTGAGATTTTTTCGTCGCTTTGTCGAGACCGGTAGTTCGATTCAGGCAGCCTGCGGCAAATGGGTCCGATGCGCTCGTGGCGGCATGCCAGAGCCTTCAGGCCCCTTCGGAGCGGCCATGCGCCTACAATGTGAGGCTGCGTGGAAGGGGCGATCCGATCGCCCCGCCCGGGTACCGGTTCGGCACATCGATTGGTTCAACTCGGCGCGGCGGAGAGTTCGATGAATAGGGTGAGATCAGCCTGAATGAGCATCGGTAGCTTCACATATTCAGCGCCAACCGCCCAGACGTGGTCCGCAGACGCTGTCCAGGGCACGATCCCGGTCGAACTGGATGAGCCGCCGGCGGTTCTCCGCCGGGTGGTTGAAGTTTTGGTTTACATTCCGGTCATCGTCAGCGCCTTCCTGGGTGTTTTGGGGCTTCAACAGATTCGGTTCTTTGGTGGTGGGGTGGCTTTTGCGTCGACCCTCCTGACGATCTTTACCGTGCTGCTTTCCGGGCATCGTCCACCGCTCTCGGTCTGGTTTGGTATCATCATCTGGCTTTGCGCAAACCTTTCGCAGTCCATCGGAAACGGCCAGACGCCCGTGACGGGTCCCGGCTTGCCGATGCTGCTCTTTCACATTGGAACACTCCTTGGGACGTGGTACATCATCTTGAACCCGGCCGCTGAGCGGCGAATGTTTTTCTTCTATTCAGCGCTGATGGTGACGCTGGCGGTGATGGGTGGTCAATACATGCGCAGCCACGCATCGGTCGAGCGATTGGAACTGGAGGGCGTCGGCGGACTGATGGCCAATCCCAATTCCATCGGCTATATGACGGGTTTGTTCGGCGTGGCGATGCTGTTTCGGTCGTTGCGTGAGCGGGCGGTGCTGAGGCCGGTCTTGTGGATATTGACTCTTGTAATGTTTGTCCTGCTGATGCGGACGGTTTCGCGCACGGCCCTGGTCTTGTTCGCGGTTGGCGTCATGGCCTTTCTTGTCACCGTCATGGCGGGGCGCGGGATGCGCGTCAGCGGGTTGATTTTCCTTTGCGTGGTGGTGCTGTTCGCTTCGCAGTTTGCTTATCTCGTCGCCGATCAGCTGATTTACTACCAGAAGCGCGTCCGGGTGGATACGGAAGGCCGTCTGGGGGTTTTTTCGTTGGCGACCCTGACCGATTTCATGAATACTTTTGTCTTCGGGCGAGGCCCGGACCGGGCGATCGCCAGCGCCACCGGCATCACCCCGCATAATACATTTATCTATATGCACCTCGCGTTCGGCGGCATCACGGCGTACCCCTACCTGCTCTGGTTGACCATCCTGGCGGTGCGAATTCTCCGCATGCTGAAATCGCCGGATCTCCCTCTCGATATCAAGTCATTTGTCGTAGCGATTTATCTCATGGCGATCGGCGGCGAAGGCACCAACAACATCAATTTCACGCTCTACTCCAGCGTGTACGCATGGGCCATCATCGAGAAATACACGGCGATGTACAGCCGCCGCGCCATGGAGCAACGTGCCGCCGCGCAGGGGTGGTTCCCTCAATCGAGCGATCCCGGCGCCATGGACTTCCATCCAGTGCGTGGTCGTCGCGCTCGTGCCCTGTGATCGGTTTTGCGCGCTCCTTCATGAAAGTCGTCATCTTAATCGACTCCTTGATTCGCGGCGGTGCGGAACGCCAGGCGCTTCTGACGCTGAAGGAGTTGGCGCATCGCGGGATCGATGCCCGGCTGATTCGGTATTACGAATCACCCGGCGGATACGACTGGCCCGCGGACCTGGACGCGCGCGTGGTCCTCATGGAGAAGGCGGGACGCACGCTTCGTTTCATGTGGCGGCTTTGCCGTTACCTCCGGCGCGAACAGATCGACGTGGTTCACGGCTTCAAGGAGGTGCCCGGCATTTATGCCTGCGTCTGCGGATGGCTGACCGGCGTGCCAGTTCGAATTGTTGGTCACCGCACGCAATCGCTCCCGGGAGGAATGATCCGGAGAGTCTACCGATGGATCCGGTATTTTGCGACAGCTTGGATTGGCAATACGAAGGCGGTTGTCGATGTTTTGCGACACGAGTTAGGCGTGCCGGCCGAGCGCTTGTTCGTGGTGCCCAACGGGCTTGAAACGGATCGATTTCAGCCTTCCGATCAATTGCGTGCATCCGTCCGCGGACGATTGGGCATTGCGCCCGATGCCGGTGTTGTCACGATGGTTGCGGTCCTGCGCAAGGGGAAGAACCACCGTATGTTTGTGCGAATGGCTGCGCGCGTTCGGGATCGTAAACCGAACGCGGTCTTTCTCATTGTGGGCGATTCGGATCCCGCCGAGCCGGCCTGTTTGAGTGAGGTCGAAGCCGAAGTTCGAAGCGCGGGGCTGGAGGGGTCGATTCGATTCCTGGGGATGCGAGCGGATGTCCCGGATATCCTCTGTGCGACCGATGTCTCCGTTCTGACAACCAATTTCGAAGGAATGTCCAACGCCCTTCTGGAATCGATGGCGGCAGGCGTCAGCATCGTCTCGACGGATTACGTCGGAGCGCGCGAACTGGTGGTGGACGGGGATCAGGGATTTCTCGTGCCGCTGAACGACGACCAGGCAATGGCAGATCGCGTTATTCGATTGCTGGATGATCCGGGCCTTCGATCCCGGATGGGGCGGGCCGGTGCGGACCGCGTGAAGCGGGAGTTCAGCGCACAAGTCATGGGGGAACGGCTGGAAGCCATTTACACGCGGTTGGCATCGGGACGTGGAGCCTGGTCGGCTCGGGCGTCGGATGGCGGGTCGGCGACCGTCGCGAAGCATTGATATGGTTGTTTCGGGAGCAGTCTGATTTGCGGCATCTGCGGCATTGTTGACCTGGCGTCGCCTGTTGCGTCGGCAGACGTCGAGCGGATGGTGGCGTCGATCCGTCACCGCGGGCCGGACGACTGCGGTGTCGTTGCGCGCGGTCCGGTCGGGCTGGGGCACGCGCGATTAAGCATCATCGACCTGTCCCCCACCGGGCGGCAGCCGATGTCGACGCCCGATGATCGCTATACGATTGTATTTAACGGAGAAGTGTACAATTTTCCGTCGATGCGCCGGCGACTGGAGGAGCGAGGCGTCGCCTTTCGCGGCACGTCGGACACCGAAGTGGTGTTGCACGCGTTCGCCGAATGGGGTGCCGATGCATTCGCGCAGTTCAATGGAATGTTCGCACTGGCGATCTGGGACGCGACCGCAGAGCGGCTCACCCTCGCCCGAGACCGATTCGGCATCAAACCGCTGTATCTGCATCAGGACGTTCGAACGCTGGCATTCGGCTCGGAGATGAAGGCCCTGCTGTGCAGCGACCGGATCGCACGGCGGATGAACTGGGCAGCGCTTCACGAATACCTCTATTACGGATACCCCATCGGCTCGAACACGTTTTATCAGGGTATCCGCGAACTGTCGCCCGGTTCCTATGCGACGTTTGATGCCGCCGGATTAAGGGAGACACGTTACTGGCATCTCGAGCGAACACCGGCGGTGCGGGATGCGTTCCAACCAGCCGCGCGCCGCGTGGCGGACTTGCTGGACAAGGCGGTTCAGTCTCATCTGATCAGCGATGTGCCGGTGGGCGTGTTTCTTAGCGGCGGAGTGGATTCGTCCGCCATTACGGCGCTGGCCAGTCGACACTATTCAGGGCGGCTCCAGACGTATTCCGCGAGTTTTGATTTTGACAAGGGAGTGGACGAGCGACCCAAGGCGCGCTTGATCGCGCAGCGTTTCGACACGGACCATCACGAGGTTCGCGTGGAGGGGCGGAGGATGCCCGACGTGATCGAGACGCTGGTGCGCTGCCACGATGAACCGTTCGGCGATGCTGCGGACATCCCGTTGTTCCTGTTGTGCGAGCAGCTTCGCGGCAGTGTGAAAGTCATCTTGCAGGGCGATGGCGGTGATGAAATTTTTGCCGGGTACCGCCGATACAACGTCTTATCGTTCAACCCGCTCTGGCAGGCCATGGCTGCGTTTCGCGGAATGCTGAAGCTGCTGCCGCGCGGGCCGCTGCATCAACGGGCGACGCGGTTCTTCCGGGCGATCGGCCATTCAGATCCTGCGTTGCAGATGGCGCTGTACCTGACGCAGGAAGATTTCCTCGATCCGCCGACGCGACTCTTCAGTCCAGACGCGCAGCAACAGCTTGCCTTGCACGATCCGTTTGCTGCATATCACGAGGCCTACAGCCGGCTGAAGGACTTCGATACCGTTCAGCGAGCACTTTATACCGATTGCCTCATCCTGCTGCCGGACATGTTTCTTGAGAAAGTAGACAAATCCACGATGGCGCACGGCATCGAGGTGCGCGTGCCGTTTCTGGACGCGAACTTAACGGACTACGCGCTGGGGCTGCCGTCCGGGATCAAAGTGAAATACGGCCAGAAGAAACGAATCCTCCGAGCGGCTTTGCGCGGCATCGTTCCGGACGAAATTCTCGACGCACCCAAGGAAGGCTTCGGCGTTCCTTATCAATACTGGCTCCGCGATTCGCTGGCGGGCTATCTGCGATCGGTGTTGCTGGATGATTCGATTCATCAATGGGGCATTTTTGATCGCGCCGCGCTGGAACGCACGATTCAGGAGCATACCTCCGGTCAGCGCAACCACGGCTTTTTGCTCTGGAAGCTGCTGAATCTCGGGCTGTGGTATTGCATGTATCTTCAAGGCCGCACCGAACCTGATTCGGTGCGCTCAACGGCGGTCACCGCCACCCGCATATGAACGAGAAATCGTCTGCGCTCGCACGGCCCATCCGCGTGATGATCATCGGCACGTTGCCGCCGCCGATCGGCGGCGCCGGCGTGTCGTTGCAGCACCTGGTGAATCTGCTCGGCGAGCGAAGCGATGTTCGCGTGACCATGGTGAACACCTCCGGCGTACGCGGCCGGCCCCTGACGGCGCCGTTTCGCTTTGCGAGGATCGTCTGTCGCATGCTCGTGGGCGCGGCCCGCGCAGAGGTCGTCAGCTTGCAATCGATGCCGAGCGGCATCCCGTTCATCGGCCCGTTTGCCTGGCTGGCGGCGCGGATATGGAAGCGGCCCCTGATGATTCGCATGTTCGGCGGTGAGAGTTTCCTGGAGGGTCAGGGCCTCGGCGCAGCGCTCATGCGGTGGATCGTTCGACGCTGCGACCTGTACCTGGCACAAACCAAACAACTCGTCGCCGAAGCCCAGGCCGCCGGGTTGCGACGCGTCGAGTGGTACGCGACCAGCCGGCCGATGTCCGACGCCGCGCCGACGGTGGAGGCCTCGCGCCCTTGTCGCAAGTTTGTCTTTCTCGGTCACGTCAAGCCGCTCAAGGGCATCGAAGAGTTGATTGCGGCCGGCGAGCGGATGGAGAACGATGTTACGATAGATGTATACGGTCCTCTGATGGACGGATTGACGGAATCGCGCTTTGCGAAGCTGACCCGCGTGCGCTATCGCGGGACCATCCCGGCCGGGACAGGCGTTCGCGTGTTGCAGGATTATGACGCGATGGTGTTTCCGACGTACTGGCCCGGAGAGGGGTATCCGGGCGTCGTCATCGAGGCGTTTGCGGCGGGGCTGCCGGTGATCGCGACGCGCTGGCGGAATATCCCGGAGATCGTGGATGATTCGTGCGGCCTGTTGATTGAGCCGCGGAATGTGGACGCGCTCCATGATGCGATGCAGAAGCTGGTGCGGGACGCTGCGTTGTTCCGTCGTTTGCGACAAGGCGCCTTGCGCCAGCGCGATTTCTTTGATTCGCGGCGGTGGGTGGAGAAGTTCGTCATCTGGTGCCGGGAGCTGGCGAACCCAGCGCGGGATCAGGGTGCAGCCGTCGAGGAATCACAATCGCGTCAGACTGTGACGCGCGATCGGATATCGGAGCCTCGATCCTAATATGTGCGGCATCTGCGGATATGTTGGCGATCATCGTCCCGAGCTGCTGGAGCCGATGTGCAACGCCATGCGCCATCGGGGACCGGATGATTCCGGCATGTGGCATGATGCCGCGGCGCGCGTGGGTCTGGGCCATCGCCGGCTATCGATCATTGATCTTAGTCCGGCGGGGCACCAGCCGATGGCGACGCCGGACGGGCGCATTCAGATCGTCTTCAACGGCGAGATCTACAATTTCGAGGAACATCGCGAGCGAATGATGGCGGCGGGTCGAACGTTTCGCGGGCACAGCGATACGGAAGTGTTGCTCTATCTGTACGAGGAAATGGGTGCGGATTTCGTGCACGCGCTCAACGGCATCTTCGCGCTGGCGATCTGGGATGCGCGCGATCGGTCGCTGCTCCTGGCGCGCGACCACGCCGGCATCAAGCCGCTCTATTACTGGCTGGACGGCGAGCGGTTGTTCTTCGCGTCGGAGATCAAGGCACTGCTTCGCGCGCCGGGTGTGCCACGCGAACTTAACCTTGATCGCCTGCCGGATTACCTGACGTTCCTGTGGGTGCCGGGCGAGGAGACCATGCTCAAGGCGGTCCGCAAGCTTGAGCCGGGCCATGCGATGCGATGGCGTGACGGGCGGGTGCAATCGTGGAGGTGGTTCTCGCTAAGGTATGAGCCGGACGACGGACCGTGCGAGTCGGACTGGATCGACCAGGTGCATGACACATTTATGGCAGCTACGCGCCGGCAGATGATGTCGGACGTGCCGCTGGGCGCGCTGCTCTCGGGAGGCACGGATTCGACCGCCATCGCGGCGTGCATGAGGCATTCCTATCCCGACCGCGAGATCCGCTGCTACACGTTTGAGACGCCCTCGGAGGACATGGCACGCGATCAGTTCGAGGCCGATCATCCCTTCGCCGTGCGCGTCGCGAAGCACCTGAATATCACGCTGCGAAGCTGCGTGCTTCGCCCAAACGTGATTGAATTGCTACCGAAAATGGTTTATCACAACGATGAGCCGGACGCCGACCCGACGGTGTTCCCGTCGTACCTGCTCTCGAAAATGGCACGAGATGACGGCACGACGGTGCTGCTGTCGGGCATGGGTGGCGACGAGATGTTCTTTGGCTATCGGAGCCATCAGGCGCTGCGACGGCTGGAGCAATTCGGTTGGATTCCGCGGTGGCTGCTGGCGCCGGCGCTGGCGTCGGCGTGCGGCGCGGCATCAGCCATGATGGGGGCGCAGAGCGCGCTGCCCCGACGGCTGCGAAAGTTTCGCAAGGCGTTGCTCGGCGACGGCGTGGAGCGGTTCGAGGCGCTTTCGGACTGGTCCAGCGCGGCGACGCGTGAACGATTGTTTGGCCCGGCGTTGACAACCGCGGCGGCGAATGGCGGCGCATCGCGGGGACGCTCGGCGATTCTCAAGTATTACAACGAATTCGCCGGTCGCGGCGAACTGAACCGGCGCTCACACATTTTGATCCAGACGTTCCTCGCGGCACACAATTTCATGTACACGGACAAGTCGAGCATGGCGACCTCGGTGGAGGTTCGCGTGCCGTTTCTCGACGTGGAGTTGATGCGGTTGTGCGCCCGCATCCCCGAGCGACACAAGCTCAAGGGCATGACGACAAAGTACTTGCTCAAAGAAGCCATGGCGCGCTACATCCCGCGCGATATTCTCTATCGCAGCAAGACCGGTTTCGGCCCGCCGCTGCGAAAATGGATGGCCGTCGATTTCAGCGGCATCACGAACGATCTGCTGGGCGAGCGCGTGCTGCGCCGGCGCGGACTTTTTGATCCCGCCGCCGTTGCGGCCGTCATCCGAGAGAACGCGGCCAACACGGCCGACCACGCATACCTGTTGTTTGCGCTGCTTACGCTGGAAGTATGGATGCAGACATTCATCGACCGCCCCGGCGAGGAAGTGACGCTCTCCGCGTGAGATCCAATTCTCCCATGGTTGAGCCGGCCGCGAACATGCCTGCCGTGACCATGCGGACCCGCCGGTATACGGCCGGCCGTGCGCTGCGCGCGATGCGTGATGGGACGCTGTACCTCGGCCGCAATTATGAGATCCATCGCTCCGATGATGACGGCGCGACGTGGGTCTTCGTGACACGGATGCCCTCGGCAGGGATTCGTCGATGGGCGGGTTGGTCGCGCCTGGCATCGCGGCTGCTGCGGCATGAAGTGCGCGCGATGAATGTGACGCCGGGTGGTACGGTGGTGGCCTCGAATCGCGAGTGGGTGTATTACGCCGCGCCGGGCGAGCCGCTGATGCGCCGCGCCAAGGTGGACGCCGGGTCGCAGCCGCTGGCGCCGCCGATGACGATGACGGTTGGGCCGGATGGCCGCGTTTTGTGGGGCGAGTACGATTCGACGACGAGGCACGGCAAGCCGGTGCGCCTGTTTGCGTCAGAGGACGGCGGGAGTAGCTACGAAATCGCTCGCGTGTTCGAGGGCGGCAGCATTCTTCACCTGCACAACATCGTGTGGGACACGGGTCGCGGGCACTATTGGGTGTTGGCCGGCGATCACGACGATGAACCTGGCATCGGCGTGCTCTCCGCGGATTTGAAATCGTTCGACTGGTTGGTGAAGGGCAGGCAGTTGTACCGTGCGGTCGAAGTGTTCGACGGCGGCGACCGGCTAATTTATATCATGGATTCCGAGAAAGAGCGCAATTACCTCGTTCATCTCGACAAATCCTCGGGAAAGGCCGAGACGAGCGCGGAGTTCGAGGGCAGTTGCATTTACGCATGTCGATTCGGCAAATGGCTGACCTTCACCACGACGGTGGAACCGTCAAAAGTTAATTCAGCGCGGCAGGCTTCGCTGTACGTCTCGCGCGATGGCGCGACCTGGTCGCAGGTCCTCCGTGCGGAGAAGGACGGCTGGCACCCCGTCTATTTCCAGTATGGCTCGATCATCCTGCCGCGCGGCGAAAGCGATCGTGACACGATCTTTTTCAGTGGGCAGGCCGTGCGAGAGTGGGACGGCCGCGCCGCAACGGCGACGCTGGAGGCCCGCGGCGCATGAGCGGATGGTTGCGCAAGGTCGAGGCGGTCCGCCGGATGGGCTGGGGCTGGGGGTTGTGGCGCGCGGGGTACGAGCTGCGGCGGCGCACCGGCTGGTTAAAGCGACAGTTTCCGACGCCGGTGTGGAGCGAGGTGTCGCTTCATTCACTGCTGCGCGACGGGGTTCCGCCGGAGCCGGAGGCCTACCGCGCGTACCGCGAGCAATCATCTGGGACGTTTCTGTTCGGCCTCGGGAAACTTCCATCGCGGGAAGTTCTCGAGAGAATCGCCGGCGCGAGCGGCGTCCGGCGCGCGGTGCAAGTGGCGGATGATTTCTGTACCGGCAAGTTTCTCTATTTCAGTCGACATGTATTTGATCTGGGCACTCCCGTCGATTGGCGGCGGAATCCGTTCCTGAACAGACGCTTGGCCAGCGACGCACACTGGTGTGACTGGACGGCCTTCTCGCCGGAGCAGGGCGACATCAAGGATGTCTGGGAACCATCGCGTTTTAGCTGCGCGTTTTGGCTGGTTCGTGCCTACGCGATGACGGGTGACGAAAAATACCCCCAGGCATTCTGGCGGCTCTTTGAATCGTGGTGCGAGCAGAATTCGCCGAATCGCGGGCCGAATTGGCGATGCGGGCAGGAGACCGCCTTTCGCATCATGGCGTGGTGTTTTGCGTTGTGGGGGTTCTGGAAAAGCCCGGTGACGACGCCGCAGCGCGTGGCGGCGATGGTCGCGGCATTGGCGGTCAGCGCTGCGCGAATCGAGCCGAACATCGACTACGCGGTCTCGCAGAAGAATAATCACGCGATCAGCGAAGCGCTTGGGTTGTTCACGGTCGGCGCGCTCTTCCCCGAGTTGCGCGATGCGACCCGGTGGCAGCGGTCGGGGCGCCGAATCCTCGAGCGCGAAGTGCTGCGGCAGACTTACGCCGACGGCAGCTACGTGCAACAGTCGATGAACTACCACCGCGTCATGTTGCACGATTGTCTTTGGGCGTGGCGACTGGCGGAGTTGAACGGGATGCCGCTCTCGTCCGATGTGCGCGCGCGGGTGGCGGCGGCGGCGGAATTCCTGTTTGAGATGCTGGACGAATCGAGCGGAAGCGTGCCGAACTACGGCGCGAACGACGGCGCGCTGGTGCTGCCGCTGTCGAGCGGGGGCTATCGGGATTATCGTGACACGATCGGCGCGGCGATGTTTATCGCTACGGGAAAGCGCGTGCTTCCCGCCGGCCCGTGGGATGAGGCGATTCTGTGGTTGTGCGGTGCGGGAGCAGTTGAGAATACGCCCGCGGTTCGGCATCCGGCCGCTCGGCGATTTGACGTTGGCGGGTATTACACCCTGCGAACCGGCCGAACGTGGGCGATGATCCGTTGTCATCGGTACCTGGATCGCCCGGGCCATGTGGATATGTTGCACCTGGACCTCTGGCACGATGGCGTAAACGTATTGCGCGACTGTGGGACGTATCGATACTACGCACCGCGCGAGCCGGGGATGGAGAAGTATTTCAAGGACATCGCCGCGCACAACACCGTGCAGGTCGGCGAGGGTGGGCCGCTTGAATTGGTTTCGCGCTTTATCTGGCTTCCGTGGCCCGGCGCGCGATGCACGCGTCATAGCGCGGACAGTTTCGTAGGCGAACACGATGCCTACGCTCGGCCGCCGTGGAACGTGATGCACCGGCGCAGCGTGGACGCATCCGACCCGCGCAAATGGATTGTCACGGACGATCTCATCGGCGGCGGTGAGCAATCGCTAATACTGCGTTGGCATCTGGTGGACGGACCGCATGAATTGGAATCGACCGGTCACCGGGTGATTCTGCGGGCGGCCTGCGGTCGTGTTCGGATCGCCATCGAAGGGCCGAGCGGAACCGCCCTGCGGGTGAAGCGCGGGGTTGAACGCGACGGTGAAATTGCCGGCTGGGCGTCGGAGTATTACGGCGAGCGGGCTCCCGCACCGGTGCTGGAGGCGACCTGCCGTGCGGTGCTGCCGACACGATTCGTGACGACGATCGAACTACCGGACGCCGGGGAGGCACCCGCGTGAAGTTGATTTATATTCACGAGTATTTCGTGACCAACGAAGGCACGAGCGGAACGCGCAGCTACGACGTGAGCCGACACTTGGTCGAGATGGGCCATCAGGTGACGGTCATCACCGGCTTGCACGATCAGAGCGGCCTGCCGCCGATGCCGCGCTGGCGGCTGTTTCGTACGCACGCGATCGACGGCATCAAAGTCGTCGTCTGCAACGCCTATTACAGCAACAAGCTGCGCGTCGTGGCGCGGCTTTGGTGCTGGGCCAAATTCGCCTTGTTGGCGCTGTGGGCTTGTCTTCGAGAGAAGCAGCCCGATCTCATCTTTGCCACGAGCACGCCGTTGACGGTGGGCATTCCCGGTCGGATTGGAGCTGCGCTGAAGCGCGTGCCATACGTGTTTGAAGTTCGCGATTTGTGGCCGGAGGATTTGCTCGATGCCGGGCGCATCAAACCGGGCCTGCAATACTGGCTCTGGGAGCGGCTGGAGAAGTTTTGTTACGCCAGGGCGAAGAAAATCCTGCTCGTCTCGCAGGGTTTTCACAATCGCCTGCTGGAGCGAGGCTTCGACCCGGCGCGGTTGCAGACGATACTGCTGGGCGCGGATGGCAGCCTCTTCGCGGAGGCGCAACCGGATCATGCATTCATGCAGCAGCAGGGCCTGGGCGGCAAGACGATAGCAATTTACACGGGGGCGCATGGCGATGCGAACGGATTGTTTCAATTGCTCGACGCGGCGGAGCGACTGAAGGATCGGCCCGACATCGCCATCGTGCTGATGGGCGAGGGAAAGATGAAGGAGGCGCTTCGCACGGCAGCGCGCGAGCGGGGTCTGACGAATGTGTACCTGATGGACCCCGTGCCCAAGCATCGCCTGCCTGGCGTGCTGCGGGCGGCGCACGTCGGCTTGATGATCCTCAAACAGATCACGCGTCCGCGATGGGTGACGCCGAATAAGATATTCGACTACATGTTCGCGGGCCTTCCGAGCATCGTGAACTTCGCCGGTACGACGGCGGACATGATCGTGGCCGACGGCGCCGGCGTGGCAAGCAGGCCCGGCGATGCGGACGATCTGGCCGCAAAGATTCGCCATTGGGCCGATCACCCGGCCGAGCGCGAGGCCGTCGGCCGGCGCGCGCGGGAGATCGCCTTTGCCCGATACGACCGGCGCATGATCGCTCGACAGCTAGCAGAAGTTTTTGAGGACGCGGCGCGCAATGAAGAGCGTGCTTCCGCGGTTTTTTCAACTGGGGCGACGCCCAAACGACGCTGAATCGATCCGACCTTGGCAAATCGGTACTGGACAATTCGGCTTGCGGAGGCTGCGGAACTGGAATCCCTGCTCGCGCTCGTGCGCTCGCTGCCGGGCGAGCGTTACCAAGGTGCGTCGAGTGAATACTGGCAATGGCGATACCTGAACGACGCCGGCTTCGCCGCGACCATCGTGGCGGCCGTACACGATGGGCAGTTGATCGGCGTGCAACCGGTGTCGTTCTTTGATTGGCAGTGGGGCGACGTGCGATTGACCGGCGCGATGTATACTGGGGTAGTAACGCATCCGGACCACCGGCGCAAGGGAGTCTTTCGCTCCCTGATCGACGCGTCGAACGACCTCGCGGCGCAGCGCGGGGCGCAGTTCTGCATGACGCTGCCGAACGATGCGTCGCTGCCGGGCTTCCTCAAGTTCGGCGACTGGAAGTATCCCGGCTGCATTCCCATGTGGATGAAGGTGCTCGATGGCGGCAAGCTGCTCGCCTCGAAGATCGGGCCTTTGGGGCGGCTCGTCGGCTGGATTCCCGATCTGTTGTTCTCCCGGCGCAGTCGGTCGAACGGCAGCGCAGCAATTGAGTTGGCGGCGACGGCGAGCGTTTCGACAGAGCTTGAGGCGGTGAGCGAGCGATTCGCCCGGCTCGCCGGCGGTTGCATGATTCGTCGGACCGCGGCCTACTGGAACTGGCGTCACTCGGGTCCGCTTTCGATGTATCGAACGCTGATCGCAGGAAAGAACGGTCGCCTCGTTGGCGCGATCTGCACGACCAGTCAGCCGCGAATGGGTGTGGAAATCGGATTGATCGTCGATGTCGTCGCGGAGGATTCGCAGGTGTTGCGGGCGTTGATTGCCGCCGCGGATACCGAATTCAGGCGACTGGGCTGCGCCATTGCGACGTGTCAATCAACGAGCCTGATTTTGAACGATGCGCTGCGTGAAGAAGGGTATCGCCTTCCTCCTCGCGCGGTGATGCCCAAGCAGTTTCATTTTGTGTATCGGCCCACCGGGGTGCCGGGCCTCCCGCGCGAGCCCGCATCGATGAATGACTGGCACCTGACCTTTGGTGACTCGGACAATGTCTGACGCTTCACAGCGCGATCCGCGATTGGTTCCACGGCACGTTGCGCCGGTAAGGCCCACCGTGTTCGTGATGGAATCGCAGACCAAGGCGTCTTTGCCGGTGATCGAGTCGATGGCGCGGGCCGGTGTGCGCGTGGCGTGCGGCAGCGAAAAGCGCTTCAACAGCGGATTCATGAGCCGGCGTTGCCGGGAGCGACACGTCTATCCATCGCCGCGCGATCGCAAGCGTGAGTTTCAGGAATGGCTGCTCGCGCTGTGTGAGCGGCGGCGGTTTGAAATGCTCTTCGCTGTGGGGCATTACGGCGCGCTGGCGGTTTGCGAGATTCAAGAGGAACTGCGGCGGTTCACGAAGTTATTGATCCCGCCGTTGTCGAACTTCCGCGAGGCGTACGAAAAAATCCCGACGATGAAGGCGGCGCAGCGCGCGGGTGTGCCCATCCCCGATTCGTGGTTTCCGGAGGACGAAGGCGGGATCGGGGCCGTGATCCCGCGCATTGAACGTTGGCCTGTTTTGGTGAAGCCGAGCGTCGGCGTTGGCGCGCGGGGGATCACCTGGTGTTACAACGCGGACGAACTGCGCGAGAACTACACGCGCATCAGCGCCGAGCAGGGCGTCTGCTACGTGCAGGATTTCGTTCCGCCCGGCGGCATGCAGTACAAGGTGGACATGCTCGTGGGCGACGAGCAACGTGTGCTCGCCGGCGTCGTCTATGGCAAGACGCGCATGTATCCGCCTGATGGCGGCAGCAGCGTGTTGAATTTCTCGGCGGATCGCCCGGACATCATCGAACTATCACGCCGCATGCTGATCGAGTTGAAGTGGACGGGATTCTGTGATTTCGATTTTGTCGACGACCCGCGCGATCGCGTCGCGAAGCTCATGGAGATCAACCCGCGCTTTCCCGAGAGCTTCAACATGGGCTGTTCAATCGGGATTGACTTCCCCGGAATGATGCTGCGACTGGCGCGCGGTGAAGCGGTCCAGCCCGTCACCGACTACCCGAAGAATCGATTCCTCCGATTTCTTCCAGGCGACTTGCTCTGGTTCCTGCGCGTCTCGAACAAGCAGCGCTTCTCCACGTGGCCGAGCTGGTTTCGATTCTTCGACCGTGATACGGCCTATCAACTCATCCGCGCGAAGGATCCCGGCCCGATTCTGGGTTACGCGCTGGAGAATCTTGCCGCGCTGTTTGATCGTCGAACGCGTCGCGAGCGACTGCGCCTGCAAAGCGGCGCGCGTCGTCCTCTTGGCAATCCCTGATTTGCTCCCTCCCTGGGCGATTCTGCCCGGCCGGCGCCTTCTCTCCGCGCCGAGGTTTCTTTCAATCTGATCGTCAAGCTCGCAAGTCCTTGTGAGCGGCACTGCGCTGCGCCGTCGCCGGTGTTGCGCCTTGGCTTGCGCCGACTACCGCCGGCGGAGACCCATCCGCCAGCCGGTCCTGCGGAAGGTGCCGAAAACATGACTCTGGCGGCCTCTCGCTCCAACCACCGCAGACGTCAACACCCTCGGAATCGGTGCATATCAATGGGTGATCGACTGGTTGCGCGAGTGACGCGCCGTCTTCCTCCCGGCAGGTTTGCGCTGCCATCTGGCGAATTCCGGAGCCTTGATCGACGCGCCTTCTCAATTCCCCCCAAAACCGTCAGAATCCACCCTGACGAAGTGACGGATGGCCGAAGCCCGCGAAGGGCGCTTCGAGTCATTGCCATCCGGTGGCAAGACGGTCGAACGATTCGGCGATCCGCTGATCGCCGCCACAGGCGACCGATCGCGTCAGGAGTTCCTGCATGGCGGCACAAGTTGACCCGGCGATTGCCAAGGCCACCGAAGAATTTCGCGGCAAGTTCAAACTCGTCCGCGATGAAATCGGAAAGGCCATCGTCGGCCACGCCGAGATCGTCGAGGGTGTGCTGACCTGTCTCTTCACCGGCGGTCACGCACTGCTCGAGGGCGTTCCCGGATTGGGCAAGACCTACCTTATCCGCTCGATGGCCGATGCGCTCAAGCTCAATTTCTCGCGCATCCAGTTCACGCCCGATCTCATGCCCGCCGACATCATCGGTACGAACATCATCATCGAAGACCCGGAGACCGGCCGCCGGCGGTTCGAGTTCCAGCGCGGTCCGCTCTTCGCGCAGATGATCCTCGCAGACGAAATCAACCGCGCCACGCCCAAGACCCAATCAGCCTTACTCGAAGCCATGCAGGAGAAGACCGTCACCGTCGCCGGCGAGCGCCACACGCTCGAAGCGCCGTTCTTCGTCATGGCCACGCAGAACCCCATCGAGCAGGAGGGCACCTACCCGCTGCCCGAGGCCCAGCTCGACCGATTCTTCTTCAAGCTCATCGTGCAGTATTCTTCGCGCGAGGAGATCGGCACAATCCTCCAGCGCACCACCACCGGCCACAAGCCCGACATCAAGCCCGTCATGACCGGCGAGCAGATCGTCGGCGCGCAGAAACTCGTTCAGCGCGTCGTCACCGCGCCGCACGTGCAGGATTACGCCGTGCGGCTTGTTCTTGCGACGCATCCCCACGGCCCCTTCGCCACCGAACAGACAAACCGCTACGTCCGTTGGGGCGCCAGCCCGCGCGGGGCGCAAGCCGTCATCCTCGCCGCCAAGGTCCAGGCCCTGCTCGACGGGCGGTACAACGTCAGCTTTGACGATATTCGCAAGGTTTATCTGCCGGCACTGCGGCACCGCGTTCTGCTGAACTTCGAGGCCCAGGCCGAGGGCATTGAGACCGACCGCGTGTTGAGCGACATTCTTGACAAAACGCCCACTGACGCCGAGAAAGCAGCGTAGGCTGTTTACCGAACGACCTGTTCTCCGGTCTGCTGAACGCCTCCATCTGGCTTGATAATTCCGCGGCGAGACGTCCACGTTTACTCGGAGCAGCTCACTCCTCCCACCGGGGTCGGCTGGTTGATCAGAAGTGCTTTAAATCAGTATCTTTTCAGGGGTTGTTGAAAGCTTGAGCCATTCGGTTAAACTTGTGCGAACAGGAAACGGGGGCGTGCGTAAGACTTTCGCCGTCGCATGTTCGGCCCCGGAAGAAGGCAGGAAGCCGTGGCATACAAGAGACGAGGACCAACCCTCTTTGAGGTGTTGAACAAGCGCAACGTGGGCGGCTTGCGATCGCCGGCGGTGCCCGTGCGCGGAGCCGGTCATCATAACGACGCGGCCGGTCATCGCAGGCAGGCGTCGGTCGGCCCATTGGGCGGGCTAACGGCCCCTGTGACCGGGGTGGCCCAGCCCATGACGGAGGAAGAAGCGGCAGCGGAATTGGCCGCAGCGCGACAGGCTGCGGAACAAGCCCGTCGTGAGGCGGAAGCGGCAGAACAAGCAAAGAAGGCACGGCACGAAGCGCGTCGCGCCGAGAAAGAAGAATTGCGTCGGGCCCGTCAGGCGGCGAAGGTCGCCCGTCTCGAAGCCAAGCGCATCGAAGCGGAACGTCGGGCGGCGAACCCGGCAGCGTATCCGTCTCGGCGGATTCCACTCACGACTTCGACCGCGTTGTTGTTCGCAGGTGTGGCGGTGGCGGTCGGCATGGTGGGATACTCGTTGGGGCGCGGGCGGGGCGATGGCAAGGCCGAACTGGCGACGGTCGCGGCGGTGACGGACTCGGCGCCGAGCGCATCGCATCGTTCGCCGCTGGGCAAGAGCAAAGTGGCGTCACCGGAAGTTAAGACGGCTGTCGCACGAGAAGTGGCCGGCGGGCAGAACGCGGACCTGGAGCACATGCTCCAATCGGCGGCTCCCAAGGGCGAGGCGGCCCAGGTAGCGTTGAACAAAGCGGTCGGCGTTGAACCGGCAAACGGGGCTTCGGCTGCTGCGGCGCTGCCGGAGAATTTGAATTACTTGCAGATTGAATCGTTTCGCGTGACGCGCGAGCGAGACAGCGAACAACTGGCCAGGGACGTGGCCGATGCAAGGGAGTTTCTGTTGCAGCGCGGGATTCGGACGTTCGCGCGGCGCAAGAGCAACGGGTTTGTGCTGTTTGCCGAACAGGGGTACCCGCCGAGCAAGGAGCACGCGGCGTCGCGCGAGGCGTTCCGCCGGAAAATCGAATCGTTGGGCCAGGAATATCGCAAACAGGGCGGGCCGTACCAGTTCAAGGGCTGCTTGTTCGTGAGCTACGGCGTGACGCAGTCCGGCGAGCCGATGTAAGACAAGTATCGAGGAGTGTGTGACACCATGAGCATGGATCGATCCCTCAAGAGCAAGGCGTCGCTGTCGCGTCATCGCAATGTGCTGACGCGGACCGAGCGCATCAAGGCGCTACAGGACTTGGACGAGTTCAAACCGGGCGAAAGTCGTCCGATCGGCCTGCGCAAGGTCGCGCATCGCAAGGCAGCGGTTGCCGCCAAGGTCAAGAAGGCCAAGGACGAGACCGCGGGGGCTGCGGCCGGGGCTGCTGCGCCGGCTGCGGCAGCGCCGGCAAAGGATGCCAAGAAGGACGCAGGCAAGAAGTAACGCGCGATGGACTACAGCCGGCGACTGGCTGATCGAACGCGTCGAGTGGAATACTCCGGCATTCGCAAGTTCTTTGAGCTGGCGGGCCGGCTGAAGGATCCGTGCGACCTGTCGATCGGCATGCCGGACTACGACGCGCCCGAAGTGGTGAAAGAGGCTGCCATCGCGGCGATCCGCGCGGGAAAGAATCGTTACACGCCCAGCAGCGGCTTGCCGGAGCTGCGCGAGCGACTGATCGCCGAGATAAAGAAAACGTCCGGCGTCGAGGCCTCGGTGCTGATCACGTCCGGCGTATCGGGCGGGTTGACGCTGGCGCTGTTGGCCGTCACCGATCCGGGCGATGAGATCATCTTTCTCGATCCGTACTTCGTTTCGTACGTCCACTTGGTAAACATGCTTGGCGGCCGGCCCATGCCGGTGTCGTCCTATCCGGACTTCGCCTTTCCCGTCGAGCGCGTTCGGGCGGCGATCTCGCCTCGCACCAAGGCCATTCTCATTAATTCGCCGGGCAATCCGACCGGTCGTGTCATGAGCCGTGCCGAGGTGCAGGCGGCTGCCGATCTGGCCCGGGCGCACGATCTTCTTCTCATTTCCGATGAGATCTACGACAAGCTGTGTTACGACGGCGAAAACGTCAGCCCGCTGGCCTTGGCGCCCGAACACACCGTGGTCCTGCGCGGCTTCGGCAAGACCTACGGCATGACCGGCTGGCGCATGGGCTACGCAGCCGGGCCGAAGGCAGTCATCGACGAGATGACCAAGATGCATCAATATACGTATGTCTGCGCTCCGTCCATGGCCCAGGTGGCCACGCTGGCGGCGCTGGATACCGACGTGTCGCACCACCAGCGCGACTATGCGAAGAAACGTGATCTCGTCTGCTCGCTGCTGGAGCCGTGTTTTGAGATCGTCCGGCCGAGCGGGGGGTTTTATGTCTTCCCGCGCGTGCCGCGGCGATTCGCAAGCGGGACGGCCTTCGCGGAAGCGGCCGCCGCCGAGAACGTGCTGGTCATTCCCGGCGGCATTTTCTCGGCACAGGACACGCACTTTCGCATCAGCTATGCCACAACGGATGCGATGATCCAGCGCGGGTGCGACGTAATGTGTCGACTGGCGCGAGGATGATTCGGCCCGAATTGACCGTCGCGGAAGCGCGTCATACAGTCTGGTTAGCATGATCTCGCATACACCGCCCGCCGCCGCACGAGATTGGCCCGCCCGAATCGTGTGTCTGATTCTGACTGCGTTCTGGGGGATCGCCTCCGGTTGCAGGGGCGTTGAAAAGCCATCGCCTGGTGATGACGGGTCGATGAGAGCCGAGGCGCGCCGAACGCCATCGACGGACGATTCGCTTGCATTACGACGGCCGGACGAGGAACCTTCTGTTTTCAACCGGCGTCCGGAGCGGCGACTGGTGGAGTTCAAGGTCCATCGAATCTCTGCGCCGCGCGGCGTCTTCACAACGCAGGAGGCGATTTGGAAACTGGTCGCCGGCAAGCTGCCCAGTGCTGCCTCCACGATGCACCTGGCGGACAATGGATTCCGCGCCGCGGTCGGCCTTGAGGCGCACCGTCAGGCCCTGCTGGCGGAATTGCAGTCGCTTCCCGATTTGCGCATCGCGGTGGATCAGGTCGTCCCCGACGTTCAGCGAACCATTGAGCTGGAAATCGGAGCGTGCGGCGAGCACCAGGTCGTCTTCTATCTCGATCGCACCGGAGGGCTGCACGGCATGGATTTTGTGCAGGCCAAGGCGCGATTGCGACTGATGCTGGAATGGCGCTCGGTGAACCCCGACGAGCTGTGGTTGCGCCTGACTCCGGAATTGGAAGAGCCGCCCGGCCCGATGCGGTGGGAAATGACGCCCAGCGGGCCGCAGATGGCGCCGGAGCGCCGCTCACGCACGTTTGAAGAGCTTTCGTTCGACGCAGCCATTCCGCCGGGCGGATTTCTGCTTTTGGGGCCGACCCCGACCGTGTATGATCGACCCTTGCTGGCGAGGCCATTCTTCATTGAAGAATCGGCACAGGCTGGCGCGGAGGCAGCGGCCGAATCGCGGGAAAACATCTATGTGATCAGTCCGATTCTTCGGATCGTGACGCCCGAACCGCACGCGCCGGGCAGCGGAGCGACCGCACGGGGAGAGTGACCGACATGGAGGCGACGTCGGACCGCTACTTTGAATCAGCCTGCCGTAATTTGGCTTTTGTATTTATAACAGTCGATGACCAGCTGAACGTTCAGTTCTGGAACGAAGCCGCCTCGCGCCAGTTTGATCGAACGGCCGAACAGATGCGGGGCCGGCCGATTTTGGAGATCCTGCCGGACGACCAGCGTGCGACGGTTCAGGAATCGCTCTCTCGCGCGATCACGACGGGCGAAACGGCGGACATCGAAATCAAGCTGCCGGGGGTGGATCACACCGTTGCCCTGGTGATGATTGTTTCGCCCATCGTGGACGAGCAGGGGCGTACAATCGGGGCGTCGCTGGGCATGCGTGACATCACGGAGCGCAAGCGCCTGTCCCAGGAGGTCGCGCGGACGCGGCGCATGGCAGCGCTGGGCCGCGTCGCCGGCAACGTCGCGCATCACTTCAACAACATCTTCGGCGGCATCAGCATGAAGATCGACAGCGTTCTGGGGAGCAACAGTCCGCTGGAGATGCGGCGCGTGCTGCGCGGCTTGGCCGAGTCGATCGGTCAGGCGACCCGAATCACCAATCAATTGGCGGCGTTCGCCGAGTCGGAAAACACGACGTACGCGATGGTCGAGCTGAATCCTCTGCTCACGAAGTTCATCGAGGAGCTTCGTCGCCGGGCCAAGCCGCTGCGCATCGAGATCGTGACGAATATTGACGACGTGGCATCGCAACCGTTCGAGACGACGCGCTTGATGCCGGTCCTGGAGAGCATTTCACAAAACGCGATCGACGCCATGCCGAGCGGCGGCACCCTGACGATTGATATGAAACGACAGGGCGACGATGCCGCCATTGCCATCCGCGATACAGGCGTCGGAATGTCCAAGGAGACGTTGGAGCGTTTGTTTGAACCGTTCTTTACGACCAAATCAGGCGAGGACGTCGGCAGCGGGAAGAAGATCGGCTTGGGCCTCGCAGCGGTTCACGGACTGATTTCAGAAATGGGAGGCAAGATTGAGATTCAAAGCAAAGAGGGGATGGGTACCACGGTCCATCTGCTGCTGCCCCTGAAAGGAACACCCGTCTCCGGAAGTGATATGAGCGGCGCGAAATGACGGCCTCGCCCGGCTTGTTTCGCAACCATTTGCAGGACAACGACTTGCGATAGATTGGTGGCGGGAAAGATTCTCGGCGGGTCTGGGTTGCGTTCAGGATTATCGGGATTATACTGATTGGTCTCTCCGCACCAGGGGCGGAACTAGCGCGGTCGGGAGCGGGACTGGTCGCGGCTTCTTGAATGGCCCCTGGCGTGGGAAGTCCCCACAGATGTTTCGGTTCGGGTAAAAGAATACTTTTGTCGATTATTGGCCGGGTCGATCGCCGACGTTTTCCCTGTTCCACGATCAAGGTTGTGGTGCGCGCCGCGCGCGGCGCCGCGCTGGCGGGAGCGGTTCGGCGTGCGATTGCGCGCTGAGTTACGACAGGTTCCGAGGCGTCGCCGATTCGGCGCGCCGGCACCAGGGTGCATGATGACCATCAAATCCAGAGAGATTCGGAATTTCGGCAAGGTCGGTGACGCGCTCCCGATTCCCAACCTGATCGCCATTCAGGTGGAATCGTACAAGCGTTTCTTGCAGGCGGATGTTCCACCGGAGAAGCGCACCCCGACGGGACTGGAGGGCTTGCTGCGAGAGGTTTTCCCCATCTCCAGCTACGACGAAAACATCGTCCTGAATTACAAGGATTACGAGCTGGGCAAGCCGCGCTACACGCCCGACGAGTGCCGCCAGTTGCGTCTGACTTACGGCATGCCGCTGCGCATTGCATGCAGCCTGCATCGCAAGGACAAGGACGAGATCACCGAGGAGCGCATCTACCTCGGCGAGATTCCGATCATGATCGGCGGCGGCGAGTTCATCATCAACGGCGCCGAACGCGTCATTGTCTCCCAGCTGCATCGCTCGCCCGGTGTCGACTTCATCAAAGAGACGCTCGAAGCCGACCGCCCGCTGCACGCCTGCCGCATCATCCCCGAACGCGGAAGCTGGATTGAGATCAACATCACACGACGCGACGTCATGGCGGTCCGCATCGACCAGTCCGGCAAAATTCCCGCCACGTGTTTCCTGCGGGCGATGGATCATGCCTACGGAACCGATGAGCAGATCATCCGCGCTTTCTATCAGACGAAGGTCGTCCGCACGTCGGCGCTCAAGCCCGACATGTACGTCGTGTCCGATGTCTGGCCCGATGGCGACGTCGCCGACCGCGGCGAGCCGCTGGTTCGCGCCGGCTGCCAGATCGGTGACGCGGTGGGGCGCATCCAGGCGACCAGCCTCAAGCAGCTCGAAGTGATCGAACACGTGGCGGATCCGCTCATCCTCAATACCCTTGCCGAGGACAGTTGCCACAGTCACGAAGACGCCCTGATGAAAATCTACAAAGCGCTTCGGCCAGGCAACCCCGCGCAGCTCGATAAGGCCGTCAAGCTCTTTCACGAGAAGTTCTACGACGAGAATCGCTATCGCCTGGGCCGCGTGGGCCGATTCCGCATCAATCGCAAGTTCGGCCTGTCGCTGCCGACGTCGTTCAACACGCTCACAACGGCCGATTTTGTCGCTTGCCTGCGTTACCTGCTTGATCTGCGCAGCCAGGAGCGCGTCGGTTTCAGCATCCCCAAGCGCGTGCCGTTTGAACTGTGTGTGCTCAAGTGGACACGCGAGCTGTGCGAGCAGATCGCCGCGTACCAGGTCCGGGGCAACAAGCCCAAGGATCCGAAGGAGGGCGTCGTCCTCGGTGAGTTGGATGCCATTCGCGACGGCCGCAAGAAGCTGGCCCCCGCCGACGTGCTGAAGGAATTGCTGAGACAGGTTCGGAGCATTAATGACGCTCCCGGTGAATGGGTTCCGACGGCGACCATCAATCTGGATGTGATGCGGCCGCTGCTGGGGCGAACGAAGTCTGATCCCGGTCGCGACAGCGAAGTGAACAAGGCGGCGCGGGATTTCATTGTTGCAACGATCCGAACCCGCGCGGTGCGAATCATCGAGGGCATCGAGGCGTTTCTGAACTGCGAGAAGATCGCCCATCCGGACCTGGCGCAACTTGAGTTCATCAATTACTACGCTCGCCCGGGGCAGATTTATACCTTTGACGAGGAAACATCGAAGAAGGCCGCCGCGGCGCTGGAAGCCGAAGTCGAGTCGGAATGGCGCGAGTTGTTCGGCAACGCCGCCCGCCACATCGCCTTCGAGCCTTTTGAGAAGACCAACGACGTGCTCGACAAGTATGGCCAGAAGGATCAGCTCTCCATCGGCAACGTCCACGAATACGCCTGGAAGATGACCCGCGTCATCGTGCAGGAGGACGACATCGACCATCTCGGCAACCGCCGTTTGCGCACGATCGACGAGCTGGCCTGCGACGAAATTCGCAAGGGCTTCCTCAAGCTGCGGCGCACCGTGCAGGAGCGCATGAGCATGCGTGAGCCGGACCAGCTTGGAAAAATCGCCGAACTGGTGAACTCCAAGGCCATTTCCGGCGCAATCGAGTATTTCTTCGGCCGCGGCGAGTTGTCACAAGTCGTCGACCAGACCAACCCGCTAAGCCAGTTGACGCACGAGCGTCGCCTGTCGGCCTTGGGTCCCGGCGGGTTGAACCGCAAGCGCGCGGGCTTCGAAGTGCGCGACGTACACATTTCTCACTACGGCCGCATCTGCCCGATTGAAACGCCGGAAGGCACGAACATCGGCCTGATCGCCTCGTTGAGCATTTACTCGGCCGTGGATGAGTACGGATTTCTTATAACGCCGTACCGAAAAGTGGACAAGAACCACGCGGTGAACGGAGTCAGTGAGTTTCTGCGCGCCGACGAAGAGATGAAGACGGTGCTGGTGCCGCCCGATGCCGTCGATATCAAGACCGGCAAGGTCACGGGCGATCACATCATGGCGCGGGTCCGTGGCGACTTGGCGGTCGTCAACAGCACGGATGTGGAGTACGTCGATATTTCGCCCAAGCAGACGGTCGGCGTGTCGGCCTCGCTGATTCCCTTCCTCGAGCACGACGATGCCAACCGCGCGTTGATGGGCAGCAACATGCAGCGCCAGGCGGTCCCGCTGCTGATCACCGATCCGCCAGTCGTGGCGACGGGGATGGAGCGCGTTGTCGCGCAGAACAGCGGCATGGTGGTGCAGGCGCGGCAGGACGGTACCGTCACCTATGTCGATGCAATGCGGATCGTCATCGACAACACGGACGAATATGAGCTGCGCAAGTTCCAGGGTCTCAACGAGCGGACCTGCCTGAACCAGGTTCCGATCGTTGCCTTGGGCGACAAGGTCAAAAAAGGACAGATCATCGCCGACGGTCCTGCGACGCGGCAGGGCGAACTGGCCCTGGGCCGAAACGTCCTGGTGGCGTTCCTCACGTACGATGGTTACAACTTCGAAGACGCCATTCTGATCTCCGAGCGGCTCGTGCAGAACGACACCTTCACGAGCATTCACATCGAACAGCACGACATCGAAATCCGCGAGACGAAGCTGGGCCGTGAGGAGTTCACGCGCGACATTCCCAACGTCTCGGAACGAGCGCTTCGCAATCTCGATGAGAGCGGCATCGTTCGGGTCGGCACCGAGGTCGGCCCCGGCGATATCCTCGTCGGAAAAGTATCGCCCAAGAGCAAGAGCGAGTTGTCCCCCGAAGAAAAACTGCTACATGCGATCTTCGGTCGTGCCGGTGAGGACGTCAAGAACGATTCGCTGGAAGTGCCCAGCGGCATCTATGGCACCGTGATCGACACCAAGCGCTTCAGCCGACGCACGAACGTTTCGGAGGAGCAGAAGCGGCTTCTCAACAAGCGCATGAAGGACATGCGCACGGCCTTCAACGCCAAGGTCATCGGCATTTTCCGGCAGATGATCGAGGAGATGGAGGCCGTGACCGGCCAGCCGATCGTCGACCCGAACACGAAACAGGTCGTCGGTCGCAGCGACATTCAGGAAGTTGTCATGGAGCAGATCGGCGAGCCGGGCAATTGGGCGTTTGATCTGAAATGGGTCAAGCCGGTCGCCAAGCGCGACGAATGCGAACCGATCTATCGAAAGTACTGGGCCAGCATCGAGGAACACCTCGCCGAGCGCGATCGCAAGCTCGCCCAGGTCAAGCGAGGCGATGAACTCCCGCCCGGCGTGCTCGAGATGGTCAAGGTCTACACGGCCACCAAACGCCGCCTGTCCGTGGGCGACAAGATGGCGGGGCGACACGGCAACAAGGGCGTCATCGCGAAGATTCTCCCGGTCGAAGACATGCCGTACCTGGAAGACGGCACGCCGATCGACATCTTGTTGAACCCGCTGGGCGTACCCAGTCGCATGAACGTCGGCCAGATTCTCGAGACGCACCTCGGCTGGGCGGCGCGCATCCTCGGCTTCCAGGCGATCACGCCGGTTTTTGATGGCTGCAAGGAATCCGAGATTCACGCGGCCGTGGAAGAAGCCAATCGCAAAGTTGCCGAGCAGGCGGCCGATCCGAAGGTGGTGGCCAGTGCGGATAAGGACCGGCTGATCTTGAGCCAGATGCCGTTCGGCGGAAAGGTTCGACTGGCCGACGGTCGCACGGGTGAATTGCTCGATCAGCCGGTGACGGTTGGCTACATGTACATGATGAAACTGCACCACCTCGTGGATGACAAGATTCACGCCCGAGCGACCGGTCCGTATTCGTTGATCACGCAGCAGCCATTGGGCGGCAAGGCGCGGACCGGCGGTCAGCGCTTCGGGGAAATGGAAGTGTGGGGTCTGGAGGCGTACGGTTCGGCCTACATCCTTCAGGAATTGCTGACGGTGAAGAGCGACGACGTCGAGGGCCGCACGAAGATTTACGAGTCGATGGTCAAGGGCGAGAACACGCTCGAGGCCGGCACGCCGGTCAGCTTCGATGTGTTGTGCAACGAGATTCGCGGCTTGGGCATGAACATCCAGTTGGAGAAAGGCCGGACGATTTAGGTAAGCGATCCTGGGCGGCGCCGAAGGGCAAGCGCCGGGAGGTTGCGAGCATGACCGGAATCAAGTGCGAAGTGGTCCAGAAGCTGGACGTCGCGGAGTTGAAGAACTTCTACGACGCGCAGGGCTGCATGATGCCCCAGTCGGTGGACAAACTGTCGAAGCTGGTCGACAACTCGGTGTGCTTCGTGACGGCGCGTGACGCATCGGGCCGGTTGATGGGCATTGCCCGCGGGCTGGCCGATGGCGTGCGGGGCTACCTGACGGAATGCAAACTGGATCCGTCGATGCAGGGCCCCGGCGCAGTCACGCACATCGACGGCCGCATCGAGCACGATCAGTACGGCATCGCACGACAGATGGCCGAGTTGGTGATCGGGGCGTTGGCGAAGATGGGCTGCGAACGGATCGACGCGGCGGCCTACGGGACGGAAGTGGATTTCTGCGAGGAGATCGGCTTCAAGCGCGCGCCGGGCATCGTACCGATGTCGCTGGACGTGCGGGCGCACGTGGGTGCGTCGGCTTGAAGAAGATGCCGGCGGCGACCGGCGGAATTGGTGAATCACGGCGCGATCAGGGATGCGCGTGCGGAACAGATAAACCCATCGGCCTGCGACTTCGCGGGCCGGAGCCTACTCGAGGAAGAAGATTCATGGCTGAAAATGTTTACGATCGCGTAAACGATTACGGTGCAGTGAAAATCTCCCTGGCGTCGCCGAACGACATCCGCAGCTGGTCGTATGGCGAAGTGCGCAAGCCGGAGACGATCAACTACCGCACCTATCGGGCGGAGAAGGACGGGCTGTTTTGTGAGCGCATCTTCGGCCCCGAGCGGGACTGGGAATGCTTCTGCGGTAAATACAAAGGCACGAAGCACAAGGGCATGATTTGCGACCGCTGCGGCGTGAAGGTCACGCACAGCCGCGTGCGGCGCAAGCGCATGGGGCACATCAACCTCGCCGCGCCGATTGTCCACATCTGGTTCTTCAAGGCCATGCCGTCGCGCCTGGGCGCGCTGCTGGACATGAAGACGTCGGACCTGGAGAAAATCATCTACTTTCAGGACTACGTTGTCACCGATCCGAAGGACACGCAACTCAAGCTGGGCCAGGTGCTGTCGGAGGAGGATTATCGCAGCGCGATCGAGAAGTACGGCGACGATTTTGACGCGCAAATCGGTGCCGAAGCAGTGAAGACGCTTCTGTCGCGCATGGACCTGAAGACCTTGAGCGCTCAACTCCGTGAGGACATCGTCAACACCAACAGCAAACAGAAGATCAAGGACCTCTCCAAGCGGCTGAAGATCGTCGAGAGCCTGCGCAACAGCATTAACGACCCGACGTGGATGGTCATGGAGGTGATTCCGGTCATCCCGCCGGATCTGCGACCACTGGTACTTCTCGATAGCGGCAACTTCGCCACGAGCGATCTGAACGATCTGTACCGCCGCATCATCAACCGAAACAACCGGCTCAAGAAGCTGATCGACCTGAACGCGCCCGAAGTCATCATTCGCAACGAAAAGCGCATGTTGCAGCAGGCGGTCGATGCCCTGTTCGACAACGGGCGCTGTCGCCGGCCGGTTCTCGGCTCGTCCAATCGCCCGCTCAAGTCGCTCACGGACATGATCAAGGGCAAGCAGGGCCGCTTCCGCGAGAACCTGCTGGGCAAGCGCGTGGACTACTCGGCGCGCAGCGTCATCGTCGTCGGCCCCGAATTGAAGCTGCACCAGTGCGGTCTGCCGAAGAAGATCGCCCTGGAGCTGTACCAGCCGTTCATCATTCGTCGGCTGAAGGAGCGCGGCTTGGCCGACACGATCAAGTCCGCCAAGAAGATGCTGGAGCGGCGCGATCAGGAAATCTGGGACATTCTCGAGAGCGTGATTTATCAGCACCCGGTGCTGCTCAATCGTGCGCCGACGCTTCACCGCATGGGCATTCAGGCGTTCGAACCGGTGCTGGTCGAAGGCAACGCGATCAAGATTCATCCCTTGGTCTGCAAGGGGTTCAACGCCGACTTCGACGGTGACCAGATGGCTGTTCACCTGCCGTTGTCGATCGAAGCCCAGGTCGAGGCGCACGTGCTGATGATGGCGACGAATAACATCTTCAGCCCGGCCAGCGGCTCGCCCATCATGTCGCCGAGCCAGGACATCGTCATGGGGATTTTTTACCTGACCTGTGACCATGCCACCGAGGCGACGCAGAAACCGCGGCGCACCTTCACGAATCCGACCGAGGCCTTTCTGGCTTACGAACTGGGTAAGGTCTCGATTCATGAAGCGATCCGCGTTCGCATCGCGCGCACAAAGATCGTCGAGGGCCAGAAGAAGATGCCCGTCGACGTGCCCCAGGACCACATCATCACCACAACGGTCGGCCGGCTGCTCTTTAATGACATCCTGCCGCCGCAGATGCCGTTCTACAACTACCCGCTGACGGGCAAGGGAAGCGGCCGCGTGATCGCGGATTGCTACGCCTTGCTGGGTCGTGGAGAAACGATTGATTTGCTCGATCGCATCAAGGAGCTGGGCTTCAAACGCAGCACGCTGGCAGGGCTTTCGTTCGGCCTGAATGACATGCGTATTCCGGACCGCAAGAAAGACATCATCGAGGAGGCCCAGAAGAAAGTTGATCGCATCACGCGCGCGTTTCAGGGTGGAGCCATCACCGATATGGAGCGTTACAACGCACTGATCGACATCTGGGTGCATGTGCGCGAAGCCGTGACCGAGGCGATGATGGCCGATCTCAAGGCCGACTTCCGAACGCCCGACGGCAAGTATGCCAAGTCAACCGATGAAGGCGCCAAGAAGTACTTGAATCCGATTTACCTGATGACCGACTCCGGCGCTCGCGGCAGCGTCGATCAGATTCGCCAGCTAGCCGGCATGCGCGCGTTGATGGCCAAGCCCAGCGGCGAAATCATCGAGACGCCGATCAAGGCGAACTTCCGCGAAGGCTTGAGCGTTTTGGAGTACTTCAGTTCGACCCACGGCGCGCGAAAAGGCCTGGCCGATACGGCGCTCAAGACGGCCGATTCGGGCTACCTGACGCGCAAATTGGCCGACGTGGCCCAGAACGTCATCGTTTCTTGCCACGATTGCGGCACCATTCAGGGCATCACCAAGGGGGTCCTGTACAAGGGCGAGGAAGTGGACATCACCCTGGCCGAGTCGATCGTCGGCCGCGTGGCCCGCGACACGATTCGCCATCCGGTGACCGATGAGATCATTGTGCGTGAAAACGAAGTCATCACGGCCGAGATCGCCCGGCGAATCGAAAGCCAGCCGGCCGAAGGCGGCTTGGGCCTGGAAAAAGTTCGCGTCCGAAGCCCGCTGACTTGCGATGCCGGGCAGGGCGTCTGTGCTCTGTGTTACGGCATTGACATGTCGACGGGCAGACTGGTGGAATGCGGAATGGCCGTGGGCATCATCGCGGCCCAGTCGATCGGCGAGCCGGGCACGCAGCTCACCATGCGGACCTTCCACACCGGTGGCGTTGCGAGCCGATCGGTCATCGAGAGTGAAATCAAGTGCAGCGTCGGCGGCCGAGTCCATTTCCACGATCTCAAGGCCGTGGAGATGGAAGATCCGGAGACCAAAGAGACGCACCTCGTCGTTCTGAAGCGCAACGGCGAGATCTCCATTGTCGACGAAAAGAGCCGGGAACTGGAGCGCCACAAGATTCCGTATGGTGCCCGCGTGTTCGTGCGCGACGGCAGCGAGGTCAAGGCCCGAAGCACCCTGGTCCAGTGGGATCCGCACTTGACGCCGATCCTGGCCGAGGCGGCCGGTTTCATCCGCTTCCAGGATGTCATCGAGGGCGAGACCGTTCGGCTTGAGAGCGAAGGCAAGGCCTCGAAGTACGTGGTGGTCGAGCACCGCGGCGACAAGAATCCGCAGGTCATTATCGAGGACAAGGACGGCAAGATCATCGAGTATCACTACCTGCCGGCCAAGGCGCGTATCGAAGTGACCGAGAAGCAGGAAGTGAAGGCCGGCTGGCTGCTGGCGCGGCGTCCGCGCGAGCTGGCGGGCACGCAGGACATCACCGGTGGTCTGCCGCGTGTCACGGAGATCTTCGAGGCGCGCAAGCCGAAAGAGCCTGCCGTCATGGCCGAGATTTCCGGCACGGTCGAGATTCGCAGCGACAAGCGCCGTGGAAAGATGACGATTGTCGTCAAGCCCGATACCAAGGAACTGGAACCGCGCGATCACCACGTCCCGCAGGACAAGCACTTGCTGGTGCACGCCGGAGACCGCGTCGAGGCGGGCGATCCGCTGTGCGACGGCCCGCTTGTGCCGCACGATATTCTCACGATCAAGGGCGAAGAGGCCCTGCACCAATACCTGTTGCATGAGGTGCAGTCGGTCTATCGCTCGCAGAACGTGAGCATCAACGACAAACACATCGAGACGATCATCCGCCAGATGCTGCGCAAGCTGAAGGTGGACCAGCCCGGCGATTCGAATCTCTTGCCCGGCGAAATCGTCGACAAGTTCCGTTTCCGCGCGGAGAACGAACGCCTCGCCAAGAGCGTGCGGATCAAAGACCCCGGCGATTCCAAGTTCCATGAGGGGCAGATCGTCTCACGCGACGAACTGAACAAGGTCAACGATGACCTCGAGGCAGCCGGTAAAGCGCCCGCCAAGGGCGGCAAGCCCCGCCCGGCTACTGCGTCGGCTGTGCTGCTGGGGATTACCAAGGCGGCTCTGCAAAGCGAGTCGTTTATTTCGGCTGCCAGTTTCCAGGAGACGACCAAGGTTCTGACCGAAGCGGCCCTGGGAAGCGCGGTTGACCGCTTGACCGGTTTGAAGGAGAACGTGATCCTGGGGCACCTGATCCCGGCGGGTACGGCGTTCAAGTCGTTCCAGGAGATGAATGTGGAGATCCTCGGCGAGCCGATTGCCGAGCCGCAGATGCCGGTTCGGATGCCCGAACTGATCGGCGGCCCGAGCCCGGACGACCTGGAGGTCGCCCGGGAGGAACTGGCCCGCGTCGTCTCGAAGGCCTCGGTGCCGCTTGAAGGAATCCAAGGCAAACCCGAAAGCGGAGCCGGCGCATCGACTGCTGTGGAACAGAGCGAACCGTAATGCTGATACGACAAGGGGTTGCCGCCGCCGGGGGCTGGTTGCGTCGGGCGGGCTTTGGTTGACCGAACGTCGAATCCGGCCTTACAATGCGGGGCTTTCCCCGCCGAATGGCCGGGAGTGAATCGCGAACACCGGTCCGGCCGGTAGTGAGACAGAGGTAGCAATGCCAACGATTAACCAGTTGTGTGCCCGGCCTCGCCGAGCGGAAACGCGCAAGAGCAAATCGCGTGACTTGGAGAATTCGCCACAGCGGCGAGGCGTGTGTCTGATCGTGAAGACGATGACGCCCAAGAAGCCGAACTCGGCCTTGCGGAAGGTCGCCCGCGTTCGCCTGTCAAACGGGCGCGAAGTGACGGCCTACATTCCCGGCATCGGTCACAATCTTCAGGAACACTCCATTGTGCTGGTGCGCGGCGGTCGTGTGCGTGACCTGCCGGGTATTCGGTATCACATCCTGCGCGGCGTACTGGACTGCGCCAGCGTCGAAGATCAGGACAAGTTCGGCGTTCGACGGAACAAGTCGCGCAGCAAGTACGGCACTAAGCGCAAGAAATAGGCAAAGGCACGCAATCCGATTCAGACAAACGGCCGGATGTTCCGGTCGAGTATGGGGCCAGGCGAATTTTCGTCGGCGACGCGTGTGGGATTTCCCCGCACCCCAGAAACATGAGGAGAGATCATGGCATTCAAGAAGTGGACTCGATCGGGAGAACAGCTCAAGGGCGATCCGAAGTACAACAGTCGTCTGGCTTCCAAATTCATCAACTGCATGATGTGGAACGGCAAGAAATCCGTCGCGCAGAAGATTTTCTACGACGCGCTGGATCGCATCAGTGAAAAGGTGAAGGACACGCCGCCGATTCAGGTTTTCGAGCAGGCGATTCAGAACGTCCGCCCGAACATTCAGATCCGCAGCAAGCGCGTCGGCGGAAGCAACTACCAGGTTCCGATGGCCGTTAATCCCCGGCGCAGCCAGTCGCTTGCCATTCGCTGGATTCTTGACGCAGCCCGCAGCAAGAAGGGCCGGCCGATGCACGAAAAGCTGGCGGCCGAGCTTCTTGACGCCTTCAATCGCACCGGTGCCGCCATCACGACGCGCGAAAACGTGCACAAGATGGCCGACGCCAACAAGGCCTTTGCTCACTTCGCCTGGTAACACGCTGCGGAGCGGCCAACCCATTCGATTGCCCGATTATTCCCATGCCCGCGGTCGAAAGACGGCGGGCTTTTTCATGCGCGGTCAAATCGCCTCGCATGTGACTAAGATTCATGGAATGTCGCTGCCGCCTGATCGGTATAGAGAGAGCACAGGCGAGGCGTTCTGAAGGCGGCATTCGAAAATGCGGCGGACCTTGCGATCGTGGAGGACGGAGGAAACCGAGCGTGACGAGACACCGGACGAATGTTGAGAGCGGCGATTGGGTTCATTATGTACTGATCGGCGCGGCTGCGCTGGCGGGGTGCGAGGCGAAATCGCCGCCGCCGGTCGGGCAGCCGGTGGTTGAGCAAGTGAGCGGGAGGATGGAAATGGACAAGGATGCGGGTCACAAGACGGCGGCCGAATCGAGTGAGCAAGTGAACGCAGCGGGCACCGTGCAAAAGTCCGACGAACAGTGGAAGGCATTGCTGACGCCGGAGCAATACTACGTGACGAGGCAGAAGGGAACCGAGCGAGCGTTTACCGGGCAGTATTGGAACCACCACGAAAAGGGCGTCTATCGTTGCGTCTGTTGTGGCGAAATGCTGTTTCAATCCGAGGATAAGTTCGACTCCGGCTGCGGATGGCCGAGCTTCGATGCTCCGGCCGACGCGAAGGTGATTCTCGAAGCCGAGGATCGCAGCCACGGCATGATCCGTACGGAGGTCATGTGCAAGAAGTGCGGGGCGCACCTCGGGCACCTGTTCGACGACGGTCCGACCGAGACGGGAATGCGGTACTGCATCAACTCGGCGTCGCTGAAGTTCGAGGGAAAGAAATAACACGCCGGACTGAAATTGCGTGACACAGGGTGCCGGTACGACCAAGTAATCGGTTGCCCGCAGGCATGCAGGAAGCCGACGGATAGCCATCCGCCGGCTTCGTTCTCACACATCGCTTGACGGGGCAGCGCCTCACCACGACGCACGGACCACGAGAACCAGCGACGATCCGACGTGTGCGCCGGCGGGTGCCACTCCAACGGCCAAATCGTGGTTCGCCTTAAGTTGAAGCGTCGTGCGGATGTTGTAGGTGCTGGTTTGGGGCAGGGCCGTGGGCGGGCTGCCAGAACCGGACGCTTCATTCACCGACGGAGCGCGAAATGCGATGGCCATGGCATCCAGCTCTACCAGGGCGCCCTCGCCGTGAACGCTCATCAATCGGCCTTTGACGCGAACCGAAAACCTTTCGGCGATCATTCCCTCGATTTCGAATTGCTGATCCTTGGTGGTAACGGTCCGAAGGCGACCCATCAGTTTGATCGTCCCGAATCGAGCAAGCTCCTTTCCGACTTCGGCCAAGTCTGGCGGCAACTCCAGCCCGGCATCGGGTTTGTCTGGGCCGGCTGTGAGGAATGAGAATTCAAGCGAAACATTCGGTGAAGCAACGTCCATCTCGTTAACCAAGTCAGCAATCTCCCGCACAGACTTCTCCATGCCGCGCACGAGAAGTGATGAACACCGGCTATCGATGGATAAGGTGACGCCACTCCGGGCATAGGCTGCGGAGAGCTGGGTGGCAACGTCCTGGGGCCGGGCGGAACGCAAGTGAATAAGTCGTACCATGGTCGCGTCTCCTCCACGATCCGCGTTCGTGATTTGATCGATCAAGGCGCGAGCCTGGTCGACTGACTCGGCCGGGCCTCGCAGCACCAGCACGGAGGTATCATCGACCGCGCTCAACACCAGATCCGGGAAGACCTCGCCAATCGTTCGTGCAACGGCCTGTGGGTTTGCATTTTGTAACCGAACCACAACGGGGATCTGGGGCAGCCCCTTTTCACGTTCGGGATTGGTCGGCGCCGGGTGCGCCTGGGGCGGCTCTGATTGGGCCCCGTTTGCGAAGAATGCGATCAGAACGGTGATGAAGGCTTTCGTCATATTTGATCCTTTCCAAAGTGTGTTGCCATTCGGGCGATTCACGTTCCCGGAGCCGTCGTGGTCGAATGCTCGGCCGCATCCGGAAGCGGCGCGTACAGCCAAACAATCTGCACGGCGGGATTCGTGGTTGCGTATTGAACGGCCATTTCGTGTGAAGGATGTCTCAACACAATCCCCTCTGCATCAGCGAGCTCGGTAATAGCCGGTGCGTTATCGCGGGAAGGCCCGACAACAACGACGCTGGACGGTGACGTCGAATCCGCCGGCCACCACCGCCAGCCAATGGAGATTGTCGTCGCGAGTACCAGGACGGCGGCAATTCGCCACTTCCAGGCTTGCCCTGCCTGGTGTTTCGCGAATGCTGATGAGCGCGCGCTACTAATCGAATGCGGATCCGAGCAAATGCGTTTGGCTGCGGCAGCGAGTTGAGCCATGTCGTCTCGGAAGCGACTGGCCTCGGCTCGTGCCCGGCGACACGCTTCGCAGGCTTCGCAATGACTCGCCAGCCGCGCGGCATCCTCATCGCTCAACGCGTCGTCGAGCCACGCATCAATCCATTCCGTCGCCTGTTCGCAGAGGGTCATGGCCGATAGTCCTTGAGCGATTCCACCAGCGCCTTTCGCGCGAGATGAACGTGCGTGCGGACCGCAGCGACGGACAACTCCATCACGCGCGCCACTTCTTCGTATGAGAGTTCTTCTAACATGCGGAGCGTGATCGCCAATCTCTGCTGATTCGGCAATCCGGCAATCCGGTCGCGCAGAGCATGCAGTCGTTCAGCCATCATGACGGAATCCATCGGCCCGCCGCGTGAAGCCGGCTCGAGATGGTCGTTCAGCGCCTCGGGGTGCCGCCGCCGCCGATGATTCATGCAAAGATTCGCCACCGTGCGCATCAACCACGGCATCGCGTCCCCGTCAGACACGTTCAACCCGTTTGTCAGCGCGAGTCTGAACGCGTCCTGCACAATCTCCTCCGCGTCGTGTCGGTTCCAGATCAGCTTCACGGCAAAGGTCTCGAGGCGTCGTCGAATGCCATCCAAATTCTGTCTTGCCGGGTCCGTCTCCGTGACGGGGCACGTAGGTTCGTCACGCCGGCGGCAGGGCGGCACGGTTGCTCCGAGGTCTGGATCGTTTCCCGCGGTTGACATGGATCCTCGGGGCGGCGGGTCGGCCGCGATAGGGATATGTCTCAAGACAGGCGGATGTTTAGTCTACCACCGAAACAACTTTCAGTTTTATTCAGCCCATGAGGTAGCGGTCTCTGGGAGATTGCCGGTTCGGCGGCTATCCTCCCGTGAGGTCGGTGGTTAGAGAGATCGCCGGGTTTTATAGTGGTATGACCCGGAAGCGGATTCTTACAATGTTCAGACAAGGCGGACGAGAATGGTAAGTTCGGACAAGCCCTTGGACCCACCGCAGGCCGGCGGACCGTACTGTGACCGGTGCAGGGAGTCGGCTCGCCCGGGTGCGATGTATTGCCCGCGCTGCGGGGAGCCGCTAGGGCTGGCCGGTATGACCGCCTCCGCGACGGCGCCAGCCCCATCTTCCGAGGCTCCTGGAGCGAAAGGATCTTCCTGGCGGGCCTGCGACAACGCGGCAGACGTGCAGTACCGCTGGGGTTCGGCCTGGGGCGGTCAGCGGTTGCTGGGAACGGAGAATATCGAAGTGGCGATCATCAACCGGGGACGGCCGTTGCGGTCGGTGGTTCTGGAGATCCGAGGGCGGTCGCCCAACGGGTTGCCGCCGGTGCGGATGTTTCAGGAGATCGAGGAACTGCCGCGCAACCGAGAGGTGCGATTCGAACTGGCGTCGTATGAGATGCCGGACGAGATCGAAGAATTAAACCTGTCGATTGTTTCGTCGACAGCGGTAGAATAGCCAACGCCCCGCGCCGCGGGAGAAAGGTAGGCTGCCATGCCAATGTTGATTTTGCTGGGCGCCGGCGCCCTGTTCTTCTTGCTGATTCTCCTAAGCGGATTCTTCACCGTCGAGCAGCAGACGCATGCGATCGTCGAGCGAATGGGCAAGTTCAATCGGATCGCGCGACCGGGCCTGAACTGGCGAATCCCGATCTTCGACCGCGTGGCCGGGCGGATCACCCACCGCGTGCGCGAACTGGAAGTCAAGGTCGAATCGAAGACCAAGGACGACGTGTTTGTCGATCTGCTGATCGCCGTGCAGTATTTCGTGCGCGAGGTGGACGAGGCAATTTATGCGGCGAATTACAAGCTGACCAATCCGGCACAGCAGATCAGCTCGTACGTGTTTGACACCGTCCGTGCTCTGGTGCCCGAAATGCTCGTGGACAACGTGTTCGCCGAGAAGGAGAAGATCGCCTTGGCGGTGAAGGAACGGCTGGAAGATGTCATGTCGCAGTTCGGTTTCACCATTCTCCAGGCGCTGGTCAACGACATTCAGCCCGATGCGGCGGTCAAGACGGCCATGAACCAGGTCAACGCGACAGCCCGCATGCGCGAGGCGGCGAAGAACGAGGCTGAAGCGAAGAAGATCCGCGTGATCGCCGAAGCCGAAGCGGAGGCCCGCGCCAAGGAATTGCAGGGTGTCGGTATCGCCCGGCAACGCCTGGCCATCGCTCGTGGTCTGAAGGAATCGGTCGACGCATGCAGCGAAGCGGGCATCAGCCCGGAGGAGGCGACCAAGATGGTGTTGCTGACCCAGCACTACGATACGGTCGCGGCAGTCGGCGGTCGCAGCAAGGCGACGATCATGATGATCCCATACACGCCGACCGGCATGACGCAGGTCAGCGACCAGATCATGCAGGCGTTGATGACCACCGGCGAGGCGCAAACCGGTGAACCTGCCACGCCGCATAGCCCGCCGGTTCGCGAGGCGCGGCACCCCACGCCGAAACTGGGAAGCGGCACGGACTTCGGAGCCTGATGGCCTGGTCGCCTGATGCTTAAACCGACCGTCCCGGCATGGCCGTCGCTTGCGGCGGCTATGCCTTTTTTTGTTTCTCGCAGGGCGATTCTCATGCTTGGAAATTTGAATATCGCGCTCAAAAATCGGTAGCCGCGCCCTCCCGGCACGCTCTAGACTTTGCGGCATGGTTGCGATTCAGCAGTCACGAGAAACGGTCCCGCGGCGGACGCTTCCTCGACCCGGCATCATGCGACGGGCCATTCAGCGGCGCGACGCGGGATATGACGGCGCGTTCTATTTCGCCGTGCGAACGACTGGCGTGTTCTGCAATCCGTCCTGTTCGGCGCGCAAGCCGCATGCGCGCCATTGCGTCTACTTCCGAACGCCGTCTGAAGCGATTCGGGCAGGGTATCGCCCGTGCAAACGCTGTCGGCCGGAGCAGGCGGACACGCTTGCGCCGGACTGGATTCGCCCGTTGCTGGCGCGGGTTGATTCCGGCGACGGCGAACGTCTCACGGACCGCGATCTGCGTGCCATGGGATTGTCACCTTTTCGCGTACGGCGGTTTTTTCGCAGCAAGTTCGGCATGACGTTTCAGCGGTTCGCGCGGCAGCGCCGCCTGGCATCCGCCGTTACCCACATCAGGAAAGGCTTGGACGTGACGACGACAGCACTGCGAAGCGGATACGAATCGATCAGCGGGTTTGAGTCGGCCGCGCGCCGCGCGTTCGGCACGTCGGCCCGCCGCGTGACAGCCGTGCAGCCAGTTTTTTCGAAAACAATCAACAGTCCGATCGGGCCTTTGCTTCTCGGGGCAAACGATGAGGGATTGTGCGTTCTTTCGTTCAGCGAGGGACGGAGCGTCGCCGCGAATTTGGCGCGATTATCCCGGCAGCTAAAGTGCCCGGTCCTCGCCGGTCCACACGAACTCCTCGACGCCGCCGCCGATCAGTTGACGGAATACTTCGCGGGCAAGCGGCGCGAGTTCGACTTGCCGCTGCATTACCCCGGCACGCCGTTCCAGCGGGCGGTCTGGTCTGCGCTGCGACGCATCCCGTACGGCAGGACAACGTCTTACGAGCAATTGGCCAGGGCCGTGGGGCGACCGGGCGCCCAGAGGGCGGTCGGGACGGCGAACGGCTCGAACCGAATCGCGATCATTATCCCATGCCATCGAGTGGTAAATAAAAGCGGCAAAATCGGTGGTTACGGTGGGGGAGTCTGGAGGAAGGAGTTCCTGCTCGAGCTCGAACGGTCGGCCGCAAGTCGGTAGGCTTGGGCTTGCAAGGTAGCTTCCACTGTGCAAGCCGTCGCCGGCGGAGCCTCCACAGCGGGGAAGCGGACGGAGCACTAGAATAAGCCCGTTATCCGCGCGAACCGGCCCGTTCTGACTGGCGTATGGAGCGAGTCGAGGAGAGGAAAGTACACTGAATGACGAACTCCCCACTGGATCGCCCCCCGCGACTATCGTCTATTCTCTTGGCTTATCTCGGCGTCTATGTCGTCTGGGGATCGACGTATCTTGCCATTGCCATCGCCGTAAAATCGATCCCTCCCTTCTGGATGGCGTCGGCACGATTTTTGATCGCCGGTTTCATCCTTTATATCTATGCACGATGGAAAGGCGCGCCGCGCCCGACGCGGTTGCATTGGCGCAATGCGGCGATCATCGGCACGCTGCTTCTTCTCGGCGGGAACGGCGGCGTCGTCTGGGCGGAAAAACACGTTCCATCCGGACTTGCAGCGCTCATGGTGGCGACGGTGCCGCTGTGGTTCGCGTTGGTGGAATGGGTGCGTCCGGGCGGCAAGCGGCCGCCGACGCGTGCATGGCTGGGGATCGCGCTGGGATTCGTCGGTCTCGCGGTGCTTTTCAATCCTGCAAAAGTCCTGGGCGGCGATGCGATCCACTACGGCGGCGCGGCGGCACTGGTGATGGCGTCGTTCCTCTGGTCTTGCGGGTCGATCTATTCACGCCACGCATCGCTGCCCGAATCGGGTTTGCTCACGACTGGGATGGAGATGCTGGCCGGCAGCGCGGCGCTGGGCTTCTTCGGCGCGATCGTTGGAGACTGGCGCGGGTTCAGCGTGACCACGATTACCACTGAAGCGCTGCTCGCGGTCGCGTACCTGATTGTGTTCGGCTCACTGATCGGCTTTACGTGTTACATGTGGCTGTTGAAAGTGAGCACGCCGCATCGGGTTGCAACGTATGCATACGTGAATCCGGTTGTGGCGGTCTTTCTCGGATGGTTGCTGGCGGGCGAAAAACTCACCTTGCCGACTCTGCTCGCCACGCCGGTGATTGTGCTGGGCGTCGTGTTTATTACCACGGCGCGCGCGGCGACGTCGAGCGAGGCGGTTCAGCCCGAGCCGAGACCGTCAGGGAGCGCCGGGTTGCCTTGTGACGAAGTGAAACCGCACGAAGTCATCGACGCTGCACTGACGCGAGCGCCGGCGCAGAGCGGTTGCTGATGGCGATTCTCCGCAATGCTATTTCTTTTCCGCCACGATCGCGATGCCAAGTTCCTTCAACTGCTCGGGCGACACCTCCGACGGCGCCTTGGTAAGAGGATCGACCGCGCGCGCGTTCTTGGGGAAGGCGATGACGTCACGAATGGAGCTGTAGCCGCCGAACAGCATGACGATTCGATCCAATCCCAGCGCCAGCCCGCCGTGCGGCGGGGCACCGTATTGGAGCGCGTCGAGCAGGTATTCAAACTTCAATTTCGCCTCTGCGTCGGACAGGCCCAGCAGCCTGAAAATCTTCGATTGCACGTCGCTGCGGTGAATTCTGATCGAACCGCCCCCCAGCTCGGTGCCATTCAGCACGATGTCATACGCCTTGGCGCGGACCTTCAGTAAATCCTCGGCCGGCGGCGGCGCGGCATCCTCAAGCCGCAGCAGGTGCAGGTCTTCGTCCTTCGGACTTGTGAAGGGATGATGCATCGGGAAGATGCTCTTTGAATCCGCGTCCCAGCCGAACAGCGGAAAATCCACGACCCAGCAGAACGCCCATTTGTCCTTCGGGATCATGCCGCGCCGCTCGGCGACGGTCGAGCGCAACCAGCCCAGGTGCTTGCAGACATTCGCCTCACTGCCGGCTGCGAACAGAATCAAATCGCCGGCCTTCGCGCCGGAGGCGTCCATAATCGCCCGTTGCACGTCGGCGTTCTCCAGGAACTTGGCAATCCCCGTTTGAAATACAATCTTGCCGCCTTCTTCAACCACCTTCACGAGCGGCAGGCCGCCGGCACCGACCCCTTTGATCTCCTCGGTGAGGCCGTCGGTCTCCTTGCGCGTCATGGCGGCCCCGCCGGGGACGACGATGCACCGCACGATGCCTCCGGAAGCGATGGCGTCGGCGAAGACGCGGAACTCGCTTGCCTTCACCGCGTCGGTGACGTCCTTGATGGTCATGCCGTAGCGCAGATCAGGCGCGTCGCGGCCGTAATCGCGCATGGCTTGTGCGTAGCTGATCCGTGGCAGGGGAAGGTGCATGTCCAGGCCGATCGCCGCCTTGGCGATTTCCGCCATGCAGGCTTCGACGTGGTGCATGACGTTTTCCGGCTGCACGAAAGCCATCTCGATGTCCACTTGGGTGAACTCTGGCTGGCGGTCGGCGCGAAGGTCCTCGTCGCGGAAGCACCGGGCGATCTGCATGTAGCGATCCAGCCCGGCGATCATCAGCAGCTGCTTGAAGATCTGCGGCGATTGCGGCAGTGCGTAGAACGAGCCGTGTTGCAAACGCGAGGGAACGAGATAGTCGCGGGCGCCCTCGGGCGTGCTCTTGCACAGAATCGGCGTCTCGATCTCAAGGAATCCATGGCGATCGAAGTAATCGCGCACCGTCTTGGTGATGCGATGCCGCAACATCAGTGCCTTTTTCATCGGCGTGCGGCGAATATCCAGTACGCGGTTCTCCAGCCGCAGGTCCTCGTTGGTTTCGATGTCGTCGGCGATCTCGAAAGGAGGCGTTTTCGATTTGCTAAGCAAGTCAATCTCGCGCGCGGCGATTTCGATCTCGCCCGTCGGCAGATTGGGATTCACGTTGCTGCCACGGCTGATGACTTCGCCGCGCACGGCGATGACATACTCGCTCCGCAAGCCGCGGGCGATCTCATGGGCCTTCGGATCGGTGTCGGGATTGAATCGAATCTGGGTGATGCCGCCGCGATCGCGCAGATCGATGAAGACCATGCCGCCGTGGTCGCGGAAATTATCCACCCAACCGGCCAGGAGGACGGTCTTACCAACATCGCTGCCTCGCAGCGCGCCGCAATCGTGGGTTCGTTCGTTGTAAGGCAGTGGCACAGCATTCTCCAATTGCAATCATCCCGACCAAGACACGGACCAAGCCTGGATTCTAAGGGGTTCCCAGAATGGTGGTTGGCTTCACCGGCGGCTTTGCCGGAGACGTTTCAGCGAACCAGTCGCGCAACACTTTTTCGGCCGGCTTGCCCCGGGGGGTGTAGTTGAAGTCGTTCATACCGCCTTCGGACGTATCCCACTCCCACCAGATGATCCCGCCGATCGCCGGTTCATTTCCCCAGGTTCGAAGAAACGATTCGTACAATCGGCGTTGTTCTTCGTGGCCGGCGGGCGTCGCCTTCTGGTTCGCGTAATAATTCCAGCCCTCGTGGGCCGCGCCTTCCTGCGAACACCAGCCGACCTCGGTAAAGATAATGGGTTTCTTCACCTCGCGCTGGAACGAAAGTATGTCGCGTTTGATTCGCGCCCAATTCTGATCGATTTCGGACGGCAGGGGGTTCCCCTTTCGCGCCAGCTCATAATACGATGTCATCCCGACGACATCGAGCCGTGGCCAGAACCCGATCTTCGTCGTCTGATAATGATCCCAATTGGCGGAGTAGCCCAGCTTGCCGCGATAGTTCTGCCGGACCTCCTCGATGATGCGCAGCCAACGCTCGGTGTAGGTTTCGGTCTTAACCAGCTCGGAGCCGATCATCAGCACGTCGACGCGATGCCGTTCGGCGATCTTCGCGAAATGGACGATGAAGTCCCGATAGCGCGTGAACCAGCCGTCCCAGTCGTGGTTTTCCGGGACAATTCGACCGCGCCACTCGCTGTTTCGCGGGTTCTTCAGCAGCACGATCGGCATGAGGATCACGCGCAGACCGTGTTGCGTCGCGTGATCAATCAGGCGACCCAGATCCTTCGCATCAGGTGTGCGACGTGTGTCGATATGCAGGTCCACCGTGCCCGCGTGCTCCTGCCAGCCGTGGACGACAAAGAGTACCGTGTCGGCCCCCAACTGGGCGATCTCCGGAATCAGGCGATGGTAATGGTCGTAGGCGCTGACGCCGTTGACATGGAGCTGCATGGCCATGCCGCGGTACTGACCGCGCGGCGGCGGCGTGGAGCCGGCGGGTGACTCCAATCCGCTGACAACCTGGTGTGCGCGCTGCGTCGCGTCATCCTCCGGGGGGGCCGCGTCGCTGGCACCTGGCGTGCGCACCGCCTGCCAGACCACGCCGATGGCGAATAGCGCCGCGAGTATTTTCAACAAGGGTTGCATGGGGCTTCCCGGTCGTTGCTGTTTGGCATTCGCCGGGAAAACCCGGCAAACCGGGAATCGTAGGGCAACCCGATTGTTGGGAAAAGCGGCGGATCTGAAATGGCTGAAAATGCGATGCGTTCCTCGGTGGACCGGTCGCGCAACAATTGCAGGCTCACACGACTCGGCGGAGTTTCCCGATACTCAAGTATGAAGCGGGGTCGATCGCTATCCTGGTGGGTCACGTGGGTCGCGTCCTTCTTATGCGCTGCGTGTGACCGGTCGACACCGGCCCCGGTTGCGTCCGGGACGACGCCCGCTCGTGCGGCGAGGGCGTCATCTCCCGCCGAAGCGGTGGCGCGGTTGCAGGAAGCGTATCGCGCCAGGAACTACGACGAACTCGCCGCACTGGTCGCGCCGAAGCAGCGGCTGGCCACGGTCGATTTTCTTGCCGCCGTGGATGAAGTCCTGAAGGCCAACGCCCGGTTGCGCCGCGTGGCGGAGTCGGTTTATCAGGGGCCGGTCAGCGAGACGTGGTCCATCGGGGAAATCGAGAACAACCTCGGTCCGTTCTCGGCGCACGTGACGCTCATTGGTCAGGAGTTGCGGGGCAACGGCGCCGTCGTGACGCTTCAAGAGGGCGATCACATTCCGCTCTTCAAGGCTCGCTTTGTTCACGACGGATCGGGCTGGCTGTATGACGCCGAGCCGATCCCGGCCGCAATGATCGGCGAATTGCGCAAGCTCGCCGCCACGCTGGACGATGTCACGCGGAAAGTTCGTGAAGGGGCGGACATCCGTTATTATATGGATGTATTCTTTACCCAGGTGGCGCCGCAGATGTGCCGCGTCCTGACGGCGACGGACCCGGTCGTCCAAACCGCCCTATCGACCGACGCGAACCAGCCCTGACGTTCCAAGTTGGGTCATGCCGGAGGCTTCGAAGACGACTCGCCGTGCCGGCGGTCCTTTGAAGCTTCCAGCGCCGCTTGCATCCGTTTGGTGATGGTTTCCGTGATTTGTTCCAGCGTCCATTCCCGCACTTGTTCGACTTGGATCGGTTCAGCATACGTTACATGGACCGGCCTGGGTGACGGCCATCGCTGCGAGCGCGGCCACGCTTCAAATGCACCATCCACGATCGTCGGCACAATGGGCACTTCGGCACGCTTGGCGATCGCGAGGCTGTTCGGGTTGATCGGACCGAGGCGGCCGTCCGGCGAGCGCGTGGCCTCCGGAAAGATGACAACCGCCCAGCCGTTCCGCAGTTGCCGAAGCGCTTCCTTGACCGCGCCGACATCGGCGGCGCCGCGGCGCACGGGGAAGGCATTCAACGCGCGGATCAGTCGACCGAAGATCGGATTGCGAAACAGGGTGTCGCGTGCCATGAAGCTGATTTCGCGCGGCAGCGCCTGCCCGACGGCCACCGGGTCGAAGTAGCTCTGGTGGTTCGAGACGATCAGCACACCGCCCGCGTCCGGCACGCGCTCGACGTGAAAGGCGCGCCCTCGGAAATAAATCTTAAACAACATCCGGGACAGGAACCGCATGAAGCGGTAGAAGCATCGCATGCGCGGCGGCGCGGTGTCCATGGTTGGCAAGATGCAATCGGCGTGATGGGCGATCGCGTCAGATCAACGGGCGACCAGTTGCCGCTTGCGTACCTCTTCGAGCAGCCGCTCCACCACTTCGTGAATGGTCATCTGCGTCGTGTCAATGGCAATGGCCGTGGCAGGGTGCAGCAGCGGCGCCCACTGGTGCTGATCATTGCCGTCGCGTTCGCGCAGGTTCTCGAGAATCAGGTCGTAAGACGTCTCTTCGCCGTCCGCGATCAGTTCCTGGTAGCGCCGCATGGCACGTCGCTCCAGGGATGCGTCGAGGAAGAATTTCAAGTCCGCATCGGGAAACACCACGCTTCCCTGATCGCGCCCTTCGGTCACCAGCGAGCCGAGCTGGCGGCCGATCTCCCGTTGCTTTTCCACCAGCAGCTTGCGAATCTCCGCAATGCGCGCCACAAAACTCGTGGCCTGATTGACCGCCATGCTGCGCACCTCTTCGCTCACGTCGACGCCGTTGAGCAGCACGCGCGTGAACGTCGGGCCGCAATCCACATGGACGTTACTCTGTCGGGCGATTTGGATCAGCGCCGCGTCGTCTTTCAGGCGGGCGCCGTTCTGGATTGCCGCGAGCGCCAGCGCGCGATACATCGCGCCCGTATCGAGGTAGGCAATCGACAGTTTGCCCGCCAGTTTGCGTGCCGCGGTGCTCTTTCCTGAACCGGCCGGCCCGTCAATCGTGATGATCATGCTCGGCTCCTTGAGCGTTGCGGGCATTATAAGGAGCGGATCCATCGCGCCAAATCAGATTGAAGCTCACCGCGCGATCGGTACAATTCACAGGACAAGGAGGTGGCGCATGTCTAGTGCCATGCAACGCCGGGCGGCCCTCGTCGCTTGCCTGATCGGCCTCGGGATGGCTGCGGGATGCAAGGATCGTTCCAACGGCGTGCCGGCCAGCGCGCCGGCGGCGGAGCTGACGAACACGCGTGATCAACCTCCCCGTGTATCCGGCGCAGCGCCCGTTGAGCCGTCATCCGCCTCCGCGTCGCCGGATGCGGGCCGAAGCATCGGCGTGGACAATCAGGATGATCCGCGCGGACCGGACTGCCTCCCGAAATCGGGCAAGAACGGCCCCTGGATCAAGACCGAGCCGGTGCGCGTGTATGACCCCGGTGAGCTGTCGACCGCGTTGATCGCGGATGATACGGCGCGACTGGGTTATTTTCGGATCCGTTCGGTTGTTCGATGCGTGTACGAGTTGCCAGGCAGCGCAGCGGGAAGCCGACTGGCGCGGGTGATCATCATCAACGCGGAAACCCCGGATGACGCCTATGGCATCCTGACCTGCCGCGCGCCGGCGACGGAACAGTTTCGCATCGCCGGTGAGACGCGCGTCACAAGGCGGGATGGCATCGGCTTGCATGCGTGGCAGGGGACCGCCTATGTCAACGTTACCTGTGATCGATCCGATTCCGAAACGACCGAGGAGTTGATCCGCCTGACCAACTTCATCACCGGGCGAATTCGTCGCGAAAGTCCGCCGCGCATGCTCGATGCGATGCCGCGCGACAATTCGACTGTTTACTTTCGGTGGTTGCTGCGCAACCTGGCAAGCCTGCCGCCGGATGCATTCGAGCTGGCCGGCCGGCTGGACCCGCGCAAGTTGAGTGAAGTGCTGGGGCTTTCGCGTGAGACGCTGATGTGCGTCGGGGCTTATTCGGTTCGTGGCGGCGAACCGAACGTCGTGTGGATCGTGCAATACCCCAATGTCCGCGCGGCGCACGATGCCGCGGCGCGGTACAAGAAATACCTCGATGAGAACGCGAGCGACCCGCTGGCGATTTCCACCAATCTCCTCGCCCCGCAGGGCGTGTATCTCGCCGGCACCTGGACGGCGGAACTGGAATCGATGCAATACATGCTCCCGCGGATTCAACAATTGCTGCCGTCGCCATGAGTGCGGCGTTCCGTTGCGGCGGCTGGGATGTGTGGCGCCGTGATCCGCAGGAATGAGCAGGGCCTTGCATTCGCTTGGAATGCAAGGCCCGTGCTACGCTTCCCTTCCCTCGATACTCAAGTGGGTCTTACGGCAACAGAATCTCCATCACGACCGGCAGGTGGTCCGAAGCGCCGTGCAGCGCGTCGGCGATCACCGCGCCTTCGGGTATCGTTGGCGGGTCGTTGATGTCGTTGTTGAAATGATTGCCGTCGTTGCCAAAGGCATGATATGACCCGGTGCGGTACGTCAACGCCACGCCGTCCAGCAACGCCTGCGAACAGAGAATGAAGTCAAACCGGTCATCCAGCCCGCCATTCGCCGCGCCGGCCGGTGCGCCCGAGTTGTTGTTGTGCGGTGACTGGGTGTGGATATCCCGGAAGCTGCTGTTCGCGCTCCAGTTGCCGGGCCGATTGATCGGATCAAACACGCGGCCGTCGTTGTCGACTTGTGGGCCGATCAACTCCTGATAGGCCGTTTCCGTGCTCGTGTACAGATTCATGTCGCCCGCGATCATGAAGTTGCTGCCGGCCGGCAGGGCATTGGCGTGGGTGCGAATCAACTGCGCCGCCGTCGCGCGATCGTTCGCATCACCGGCGGTGTTCCCCGCCTTCAGGTGCGTCGAGTAGATATAGAACGACGATTCGGGACCGGAGAATCCGTTGATGGTCAGCCGCCAGCGATCGGTCTGCCGCGGACTGGTCGATACGATTGCGTGATCAGCCGGACCGGCAAAGGTCAGCCGGCTGGTGCGATAGTAGCAGGCGTTGTCCGAATCAGGTCCGTTGGAGAAGGTGGCCATGTTGTAGCCGCCCGGTCCGCCGGCGCCGTTCAAGACCGTGTTCAGGAAGGTGTTAGCGGCCGAAGAGCCGTTTACTTCCTGGCACACGATCAAATCAGGCAACACGGCATTGAGAATCGCCTGATACTGCGTGGTCCGATCGGACCCGCTGTAGTTCAGCAGGTTGTAGCTCATGACCTTGATGGCCAGCGGCGGTGGCGCATCGCTGAAGCGCTTGCCCGACGGACAACTCTGACATGACCCGGATACAAGCGTTGCGTAAAAGATGCAATCGTTCCCGAGGCCGTCGTAGTTGACCCAGCGGAAGCGGACGCGGTCTCCCGGCGTGCCGCAGGTTTCGCTGTCGGGGCATTCGACGCAGATCAGTTCGCCTTCCAGCAATTGATTGGCACCCGGATTGGACGTGACGACACATGGCGAAATCCCCGCCTGGTTCAAATCCACCTGGTACTGGCAGAAGCCGGTCGGTGAATCGGGGCAGTTGTTCGGCGGGTCGGCGTTGTCGCAGCGGGAGATGTCCTTCTGCGCCGCCGGCAGGCAGGACGTCCCCGCGCCGCCGTTGGCCAGAATCAACTGGAGGAACCGGCGGATGTCCAGACCGTTCACCGCGCCGTCCAGATTGACGTCGGCACAGACGTTCGACTCCAGACCGAGGACCACATCAACAAACTCGTCGATGTCGTCCACGTCCACGCGCTGCGACTGGTCGACGTCACCGTAGCAGGTGAGGCAGGCGTTGCTGCAATCGTTCTCGTCGCCCGGCGTGTCGTTGCCGGTCGGCGGGAGATCGCCGGATCCGATGATCCAGTCGTTCAGCGCGCCGGCACAGCGAATGACGTGGAACGGTGCGCTGCCGAACGGCGTCGGGCCGACCGTCGGACCGTAGTACCACTCGGTGCCGACCGGCGGATTGTTGACATCCTTCACGATGGCGATCGAGTCAAGCACGCGCGTCCACGGAGTGATATCGAGGATGCCATCGTCATTCGTGTCGAGATCCTGGCCGCTCGTGCCCGTGAAGCCCTCGACGAGCATGTGCGTGACGTTGTCGTCGTTCTCGAAGCTGACGGCCGCAGACACGAGATCGGGCGTGCCGATCGTCAGCGTATTGCGTGCGCACAGGAACACGCCATCGGCCGGGGTAATCGCACCGCTCAACGGCACGATGGTTTCAATCACGCCGCTGCCGGCCGCCGCGGCGCCGTCTCCGAGAACGATGTAGCTCAACGATCCAAGCGGGACGTTCGCCGGCCCCTTGATCTCGAAGTACTCGTCGTTGTCCACGCCGTCCTGGTCAACGCGGATTTCGTTGATGACCATGCCGTCGGCCGTCGGACAGGTGACGTTGGCACACACCGTGGCCGCACCCTGGAAAACGCCGCCGATGCCGGCGCACAACGTCGCAGTCAGATTGTCATTGCAGGTGCCACCACCGAGACAGCATGCGCCGACCTCCCCGCACATCGGCGCGGTGTCGAGGTCGGACAGGATGCGGGGGAGCAGTTGATAGTTGCTGTCAAACGGTGCGGTCGTATCACTCTGGCTGAAGACGCCGGTGATCGTGACCGGACCGGACGGAATGGTCATGCCCTCGAAGTCCAGTTGATTGCTGGAAATTCGTACGGTGGCAAAACCCAAGCCGTCGGTCACCACGTAGTTGCTCGACGCCGTGCCGCCGACAAACGTGCCGCCGGCATCCAGGAAGGTCACGCAGGAAAGCGTGACGATTTCGCTTTCCAGGCCCTCGGCGGAGGCGCTTTGATCCTGGAAGTCGCTTGTCGTCACACTGACTGGTGCCGTCGTGCCCACGAAACTTCCGAGCGTGATTCGCTTCAGCGGAAGCGAGCCATCAACCACCTCAAGGAGTCCGTTAAACTGGTCCGTCACTCCCTGCAGGTCGATCTGCGTCCCTTCCGCCGCCGCGGCAAGGAGCGGGTCGATGATTTCATTCGCACCAAAGACGGTGAGTCCGCTTCGGCCGCCGGGGCCGGAAGCGTCCTCGATCTGGAACGACTTAACCGTCCCAGACTGAATCAGGTCGGTTGTGGAAGAGATGACGACGTTGCAAAGCTTGACGCGTGAGCCGACCGGCAGGGCGCGCGCCTGGGCGATGGTCATACATTCGCCACAGGCCGGGACCGGCGCGGGCGTGCAGGTCGTGCCTGCGCCCTGGAACACGCCGCCCTGGCCCTGGCAGGTCAAAGGATCGAGCAATGTGCAGTCGTTGCCGTTGCAGCACGCGCCGGTACAGATCGACCCGTCGCCGCAAACGCTGCCAACGCCTTTGAAGATACCGCCCAGTTCGTTGATACAGACGTTGCGTTCCTGGATGTCGCAGAAACCACCCTGGCAGCACGCGCCGGTGATGGCGTTCGCCACACCGGGCGTATCGACGCCGGTCGCAGGGTCGAAGATGCCAATGTTCCACGGCAACCCGCCATTCGGCAGGCGATAGACGTGTCCGGGTACGAATGTGCCGTCGGGTCCGACGACCTGGCTGGGATCGGTGAAGTAGTACCATTCCTGGTCACCAGTTGGAGCTGGTGGATGAATGCTCTCAATGACACAGACGCGATCGACTTCGGTGGTCCACGGTGTCACATCAAGTACGCCGTCATTGTTCGTATCGAGGTCATTTCCGCTGGCCCCCGTAAATCCGGCGACGAGCATGAAAGTCAAATTATCGCTGTTCTCAATCATGTCTTGAGTGACACCAATGTTCAGATCGGCGGGTGCGCCAAACGTGTCATTGTCGCCGGCGATCAGGAAATACCCGTCAGCCGGAATCGTCTGGCCGGCAAGGTTGATAACGCGCTCAATCACGCCGCTGCCACCGCCTCCACTATCGCCGATGATGAAAAGCGTCAGACCGTTGAGGCTTGTGCCGGGGACACCGGTCAGCTCGATGTATTCGTTGGTATCCGTGCCGGGCATGTCGATGCGAATCTCGTTGATCTTCACGCCGGGGAACGAGACGGGGCAGAGACCCGGAGTGCAGGTCGAGCCGAGGCCGACAAAGACCGCGCCGCTGATGGCGGCGCACTGGGCTGGCGTCACTTCGGTGCAGTTGCTGCCGTCGCAGCAGGCACCGGTAGTCGGCGGGCAGCTCGGGGCCGCGCCGGGCGACGGCGTGGTCAGTGCGTAGGAGGTCGTGTTTCGCAGGCCGCCCGCGCCGTTGGGGCAGCGGTGCATCGAGACAACCGTAGCGTTACCGCTGCCCGCCTCGTTGACCTGCGGCTGGCCGGCGTTCAGCAGGACAAGCAATTCCACGTCATCCGGTTGATTGGCGCCGTACACCAGCGCATCAACCAGATTTGTCGTTGTCACGGCCGTGCCGTTCGGGAAATCGGAGCCGTTGGCCTGATAGAGCGCGACCGCATCCGCGCCGTTTTGAAGCGTATTGTCGTTGAAGATGATCGATGGGGTCGGCGTCACGCCGGCGTTGCCGATCAGGAAATAACCCTGTGCGTTCGTTTGGAATCCGTCGAGGTCGAACGCGGCGTAGGAGGTGTCACTCGATCCGTTGTAGAACACCACCACCAGGCCGTTCAGCGAGGTGTTGCCCACGCCGCCGTCGTACAGTTCGACGAACTCGGCGGCATCCGTCCCTTGCTGATCTGCGTCCACTTCATTGATACGAATCTGCTGCGCCTGAACCGGCGAGGCGACGATACACATGCAGGCGACCAACGCCAATCCTGCCAGAACGATCTTTCCCAGTCCTCGAGTCAACATTCCCTTGTCTCCTGGTGTTTAGATGGCCGCGTCGCGACGGACCGGCACGCACTTTTCCCCATTCTTCTCGCTTGATCGACAAGACCGCGCGGTTATCGCGTGCGGCCGTTGCTTTTGCTCCCGCGAACTCTAGTCCACCCCGGTCAGGATTCCACGAGCGCCCGGTTCAGTTCGCGCTAAATCGTTCGCAGTCGAACCGGCGCGTTCTCCAGTCAGCCTAGGCACTCGCCAAAGGCGGCTGCGGCGCGTTGAACCTTCATCCACTCCACAGGGCCGTAAACAGGGTCGGCGAATAGCGGGGTCCGCTTTCCCTGACATGCCCACGAATACGCTCCAGTTTACCACAAACCATATGGCCGAAGATACCAAAACAGCTGGAAATAGCGGCAAATGTTGGTGTGTATCAACCCATTCATAATCAAAGACTTACGGATGCTCAAGCCGCCTCTAGAACTGGTTTCAAAACTCCTCTCCCCCTTGGGGGAGAGGTTGGGCGAGGGGGAAAAGTGGTTCATACGAATTGATTCACCCTCACCCCAACCCTCTCCCTGGAAGGGAGAGGGAGTTTTGAAACAGCTTGTAACAACGTTTCACAGGCTGTCCGGCGCGGGTTGATGCCGATTTTTTCGGGCCTACAGTGAAGACCATGCGCGAACGCATCATCCTCGCAGGGATCGACGAAGCGGGATACGGACCACTCCTGGGTCCGCTGATCGTTTCGGCGGTGGTCTTTGAATGCCCGGCCGATTGGGCGGACCGGTCGTTGTGGGACGTCTTGAAGGCAAGTGTCTGCGCTGCGCCGCGGGATCGCAAACGACGAATACCCGTTTGCGACAGCAAAAAGCTGCACAAACCCGGCGAAGGCGTGGCGAGGCTGGAGCGCACGGCACTGGCAGCGATCGGCGCGGGCGGCATGCTGCCGGGTAGAATCTCTGAATTACTGGAATTGCTGTCGCCCGGCGCGGCGCAGGCCGTGCGAGCCGAGCCGTGTTACCGCGATCTGGACGTATCGGTGCCGCTGGCCTGCGACGGCGGCGCGATCGCCGTGGCTTCGGCGACGATGCGGCGCGATCTTGCCGCGCACGATGCACGACTTGCTCAAATCTTTTGCGAAATCGTGCCCGAGGGTCGCTTCAACGAGCTGGTCGGCCACACTCACAACAAAGCAGCCGTCCTGCTGGGACTGACGTTCCGCCTGATCGACCGCATCGCACGGGCATACCCGAATCAGCCGCTGGTGATTCAGGCGGATCGCCAGGGCGGACGAACCACCTATGGCCGGCCGCTGATGCGTTCATTTGAGGATCGGCGGTTGAAGATCGACGCCGAAGAAGACCGGTACAGTTGTTACGAGCTGATTGACAGCCGGACCCGCTGGCGGATCAGTTTTGATACCGGCGGGGAGTCGAAGCGACTGCCGATCGCACTGGCGAGCATCGTGAGCAAGTACGTGCGCGAGGCGTTGATGCACTGTTTCAACGCCTTCTGGTCGCGGGAGGCGCCGGGGGTGAAGCCGACGGCGGGCTATTATACAGACGGAAGTCGCTTTATGCTGGAGATCGCGCCGCACCTGAATCGGCTGGGCATTTCGCCGCAGCGGCTCATGCGGCAGCGTTGAGGTGGACCGATGCCACGATGGCTCACCAATTGGCTGGAGCGGCACCAGAATCGAACGTCGTTCTGGCTGCACATGATCGGGATCCCCATGACGATCGCGTGCGTGCCGCTGGCCCTGGTGCAGCTTTCGCGCGATCAATGGGACTTGTGGTGGCGGCCGGTGGCGCTGCTGGCGGGGGGGTATCTGTTGCAATGGGTCGGGCACGTGATCGAGGGCAACGACATGGGGGAAGTGATTCTGATCAAAAAGTGGATGGGTCGGCCCTACGTGGCGGTTTCGCCGAGGTACAAGAAGCCATAGCGAATGGCGATTCGCGCATGGCGGGAATTCGATGCGCGTTCACTCCTCTTCATCCAGCGCTTCGGTCAACTCGCCCTTGCATAGTTCGCGCAGCAGCATGGTCGCGTAACAGCCCGAGGGCAACGCGAAACGCAGCTCAACGAAGGGGCCGTGCTCATCGCCGCCGGTTTCAATCGTGAGATCCTCGGGCCGAAATCGCAGCGGACGCCGCGCGCCGTGAAAACTCATTCGACGCAGTTTGCGAAAATCATCGAGCGTCACGCCGCCGGATTCGAAGACCGCCGCCTCCAGTTCACCGATCGCACCGCCTGCGGTCGTCATGCGCGGGGCGAAGATCGGTCCGCTCGGTGAAATTTCGAACGCGGCCGCGCGCGAGGCCTCCGCCGCAGCGTCGGTCACGAGGAACACCGCGCCGTTGTCGTGCTTGTAGGCGAGATCGCCGTCGCGGACGCGATCAATCTCGCCGATGCGCTGCGAAAGAACTCGATTGAACAAGTAGGACTGAAACGCGTTGACGAAGAACTTCTTGAGCCGGTCGTCCAGGGCATGGGCCGCGCGGTGATGCTTGCCTCCGGACTTCGCCATGGCTCGGCACATTCGCGCGTTCGTGGAGAATCCAAAGGGCCACGCCTTCGCCGCCGCATCGTACTTGCCGGTCTGATAGAGCTGCCGCGCCTTGAGCACCGGTCCCGTGTCCAGCGGGCCGGGCGTGCCAAGTATCAGATCGACGAGAGTCTTCGGATCATTCTTGAGGATGGCGCGGCCCATTTCCCAACTGTCGCCGCGCAGGCCGAATCGCTGCTGGCCGAAGTAATTGGGCGTGCCGCGCCGATGCAGAAGGTCGCAGATTGCGCGCAGGTCACCAATGCGCTCCGGCGGCACATCGCGCAATTTGATTCGAAAACGATTGCCGCGCAGGTGCCCGATCTTGAGTTTGTTGGTGTGGCGGCTGACGCGCAGGATGCGAATGCGCGGGATGCGCAGCGCCTCGATCCTCGCCGGGTCGATGTGTTCGAGGCTAAGCGTCTGCACGCTGACGGCCCGCGCGTCCTTCAAACCCGCCAGACCGATCTCCCGCGAGTTGACCCCCAGCGACCGCGCGATGTCCTGCACGGCCCGCATGGTCGAAAGCCCGGACTTTTCAATCGTGAAATAACAATGGTCTCCGTGGCCGCAGGGTTCGTACGCCGGGATTTCTTCCACGACGAAGTCTTCGTAGCGCCGCTTGATCGACGCGGGGATCGGCGCGAACTCGGCGGTCAGGTAGACCATCATTTCGCTGACATCCGGCGCCGTGCGAAGGCTCGTCATGCAACAACTCTCATGCAGGAAAGGACCGCTAACTCGTGCGACCGGAACGATTTCACTTGGTCGAAGCGACTCTGAAGGTTGACCTGTACCCGGCCCGATAGTATATTGAAATCGGCCGACATGGGGTGAAACGCTGTCGTAGCAGCAGCCCCGGCCGGTCGGGCTTATGACGAAAACCGCCTTCTCGCGCGGCGATTTTCGCCATCGGCCTGACGATGTCCCGTTTCAGGTCGTTCTCATGAGCGATTCAGCGCTCGACGCGTGTCAGGAAGCCATTGGCTATCGTTTTCGCGATCCCTCGCTGTTGTCGGCCGCGCTGACGCACGCCTCCATTGCCACGTCCCGCCTGCAAAGCAACGAGCGCATGGAGTTTCTCGGCGATGCCATCCTCGGCATGGTGGTCTGCCGCTATTTGTTTGATCATTACCCGCAATACCTTGAAGGCGAGCTGACCAAGATCAAGTCGGCTGTCGTTTCAAGGAAAACGTGTGCCGAGATTTCCGAGCGGCTGGGTCTGCCGCAGTTTCTTTACCTGGGCAACGGCATCAGCGGGCGGCATCGGCTGCCCACGTCGCTGGCCGCGGCGGCGTTCGAATCGTTGATCGCGGCCATTGCGCTCGACGGCGGCACGGAGGCCGCGACCGAGTTCATTCTCAAGCACGTTGTGCCGGATATCCGCGCGGCCGTGGCCAGCGAACACCAGAATAACTACAAATCTCAACTTCAACAGTACGCCCAGAAACAACAGGGCGGCACGCCCGTTTATGAATTGCTCGATGAGAAAGGTCCGGACCACAGCAAGTGTTTCGAGGTGGCCGTGGTCGTCTCCGGCCGGCGTTTTCCCAGCGCCTGGGGCCCGAGCAAGAAAGAAGCCGAACAGAAGGCGGCGCTCAACGCGCTGATGGAGCTGAACCTCGTCCCGGCGGAATCGGCGGCGGTGCAATAATTGATCTGGCGCACAGCGAGCCGATTACGCCTTCGTCGCTTTCACAAACGCCGCCACACCCGCGCCAACATCCAGTTTGTAGCCCGCTTCAGCCAGCGTCCACTCCATCGCCGCGATCGCGCCCACCGTATCCACGTCGTCCACGTAGCCCATGTGGTTCACACGCACCATCTTGCCCTTCAGCTCGCCCTGGCCCGCGGCGATGTGTACCCCGTAGTTCGCCCGCAGTGCCTTGCGCCACGCGCCCTCGTCCAGGCCCGCCGGCACGTTTACGCCCGTCACGCTGTCCACCGGATCGGCCGCGTACAGCTCCAGGCCCATCGCCTTGAACGCCGCGCGCGTGCCGGCCGCCAGCCGCGCCGTCCGCTTCCAGACGCCCTCGATCGTCTCGGCCTTGATCTGCCGGAGTGTGTAACGAAGCCCGCGAACCATCTGGTTGTTCGGCGTCCACGGCACGTCGCTGTCCTTCTGGCTCTTGCGAAACGCCTTCAGATCGTTGTAAAACGTCGGCCCGTCGTAGGCGTCGATCGCCTGCCAGGCCCGGTCGCTGACGGCCGCGAAGGCCAGCCCCGGCGGCAGCATCAGCGCTTTCTGCGAGCCGGTCACGGCGATGTCGATGCCCCATTCGTCCATCTTGAACGGGATCGCTCCGATCGACGTGATGCCGTCGACAATGCTGATCGCGCCGTGGTCGCGGCAGGCCTTGGCGATGCCCTGGGCCTCGCTCACCGCGCAGGTGCTCGTCTCGCTGTGCACGAAGATCACCGCTTTCACGTCGGCATTCTTCTTCAGCGCCTCGATGACCATCTCGGCCTTGATGCCGTGGCCGTAAGGCTGCTTGATCTCGACGTGCGGGAGCTTGAACTTCGCGAGAATCTTCTGCCAGCGCTCGCCGAACTTGCCGGAATGACACACCAGCGTCTTCGCATCCGGTCGACAGACCGAGAGAATCGCGCCTTCCATGGCGGCCGTGCCGGAGCCAGTCAGCACGAGCGGAGCGGCCTTGGTCTGATAGACGTAGCCGAGCAGCTCGGTGCATTCCTTGAGCATGTCCTTGAAGCCCTGGGTGCGGTGATGATCGAGCGGCTGGGCCATCTCGAGCATGACTTCGGGGCTGACCATCGTCGGACCGGGGGTGAAGAGGCGTAGTTTCATCATGGGAGTGTCTCCAAAATACGGTCGCTCTCGGACCGGATTCTTGCAAATTGCGGGCCTGGCGATAACTATAACACCGTCAACCGACACCAGAAAGGACGCCACGGATGGCCAAAAAAGCCTCAACTCGTTCAGGAAGTTCCCGCAGCAGCTCATCGCGCTCCGCACGCAACGCCGCCACCGCGCAGAAAATCGTCGGCCTCGCCGAATCGGTCGTCGCCCAAGCCGCGAAGAAGAAGGACCCCGCCGTAGACATCCCGCTGCGCACGCTCTCCAACGCGCAGTACAACCCGCGCAAACGCATCATCGAAATGGGCGACAAGGCCCAGTCGCGCAGCTTTTTCAACCTCGGCATGGCCAAGAGCTTCATGCAGACGGTGCTGATCGCCAGCGGCTGCAAGAAGCTGATCGACGAGGACAAGACGGTGAGCATCCGCGGTCTGTACTACCTCACCAAGCACACCATCCCCGGCACGACGGAAAAGACCTTCAACGATCAGGACGAGAGCGACCCGATCATTGAAGACCTCGAAGTCGCGCTGGAGAGTCTGCGCGAGGAGCTACACGTCTTCGCAAGCAGCCGCGGCACCATCGCCGGAAATCTCACCGTCGTCAGCAAGGGGGATGAGATCGATCTGCGTCGCATGGGCAGCGGCGGCTGGGGCATTCCCGGCATCGTCGAGCCGGACATGCTGCAATTCAAGAAGTGCGAGGCAAAATACATCCTGCACGTCGAAAAAGACACCGTCTGGCAGCGCTTCAACGAGGATAAGTTCTGGCAGAAGAACAACTGCATCATCACGCACGGCAACGGCCAGCCGCCGCGCGCCGTGCGCCGCCTGCTGTTCCGCATGCACAACGAGTTGAAACTGCCGGTTTATTGCCTGCTCGATAACGATCCCTGGGGGTATTACATTTACAGCGTCATCAAGCAGGGGTCGATCAATCTTGCGTTCGAGAGCAATCGCATGGCCATCCCCGATGCGAAGTTTATCGGCGTGCGCAGCCGCGACTTCGAGGAGTTCGGCCTGTCGGATGACGTGAAGATCGCCGTGGATGACAAGGACCTGAAACGCGCCAAGCAGATCATGGAATACCCCTGGTTCAAGGGGAAGAAAGAGTGGGCCAAGGAAATCGACGCCATGCTCAAGCACGGATTCAAGATGGAAGTCGAAAGCCTGCTGACAAAAAGCATTTCGTTCGTGACGGAAACATACGTGCCGCAGAAGCTGAAAAAGCAGGGGGCTTGGCTGGATTAACCGCGAGCGTGGTTTTGGCTACCAGTTCAACGGAAAACGTCGGACGGTCTCTTGTGAAAGACTTCGTGGCCGCTACGCCGTGAAGGCCGAGCCGTGATCTGCTTCGTCAGACCGGTCCTGGTTTGCTCCGTACAGATACATCGAGACGAACGAAGTTCTTCCGTCAAACTCCTTGATCCTTTCTCTTGGGGATTGAAGCGCCGGTTGTCCCAATGCAAATGGCGCCGCGGGCCTCCGTTGGGAAGCAATCCGCAGCGCCATTCTTGCGCGACCAAGTGGGCGCTTGGTCGCAGCGGGGCATATACGGTTGGGCAGGGCGCCCAACCTTGGGGGGTCTTCTGAAAGCCGGTCATCGCGGAATCGGCCCCTCCACCCTCGGGTCGATTCACGGCGAAGCACGGGGGGCCGGTTACTCTCCAAATCGATTCGCCGGAAGGCGGCATGGTGCGTTCAACCGTGGCCTTGCCGAGCGAAGCGAAGTTCAATCGCGCACCACAGTATTCTTACGCGCGCTGTTCGGCTGGAGTCAATTGCATCGCCCGAAATCGCGAAAGCGCGCCACGACGGACCGTGATATCGGCCGAAGGATCGTCGGTTGGGGCCGGCGTGGGCACGGCAAAATGAGGCGCCAAGTTCGTTTAGGACAATGCCTTGCGTCAAAAGGGGCGCGGCGTGATCATCGTCCGGAAAGAATTTGCTTGCAAGAAGTGCGGCGTACCGGCAAACTACCATTGGTTTGCCGTTTGCCGTCAGGCTGCGGCCAGAAATTGACAATTGAATAGATACGGCACAGGTCTCCCGCGTGGGGAGGCTGTTTGCAGGGAAGGTGGTGCAACTCCACCGCGGTCCCGCCGCTGTAATCGGGGACGAACGCCGCACACGCCATTGTCGCGAATGCGATGAGAAGGCGCGGTCAGTAGATTGATCCGAGAGCCAGAAGACCTGCCTGTGTCGAGCATATCGTACCGCCCCGGATCTGGGCAGGCTTCGATCGCGCATGGGATTTCGCACCCTCGCGCTCGCAGGCTATCCGCCTCCGTTCCGCACCCGCGGTACGGAGGTTTTTTTGTGGCCACGCATGATGGCCGCAGAAAGGAAGTCTGTGATGCAAATTGGAATCAGCGCGTGCTTGGAGATCATCCGCGTTGCCAACGTCCCTGGCGGCGGGTCGCAAGCGGCTCGGCTCAAGAGGGCCTCGCGGGGCGTCGTGCACGGGGTGATTGCGACAATGGTCGCGATGTCGGCGGCCGCGCCGGCGCGGGCGACGCCGTTCGCCACGCAGGTGCTGGAATACAACGCAGGCGTCGGGGCCGAGCCGGGCTACACGGGCGATTCGTCGGTGGTGCTGGGTTCGCCGGAGCGTTACACCGGCGAGCAGACGCCGTTCCCCGGCGACGTGACGATGTTCTCCTCTCCCTTCGGAACGGATGAAATCTTGAGCATCGGCGCCGGCGGTTGGGTGACCGTCTCCTTCGACGCCCCGCTGGTGAACGATCCGTCGCACCCGTACGGCGTGGATCTCATCGTCTTCGGCAACACGTTCTTCAACCTCGATTTCGGCGATCCGAATTTTCCGATCGTCGGGATTACACCGGAACCGGGTATCGTCGAGGTCTCGGCCGATGGTTCCGACTGGCGACCGTTGAGCTGCGCGGCTGACGGCCTGTTCCCGACGCAGGGCTATCTCGACAGCGGCGAGTTCGGCTTCCCGGCCGGTTCGATCCCGACGGACTTTCTCAAGCCGATCGATCCGACATTGACGATTGGCGATTTTGTCGGGTTGACCTACTCGCAGGCGCTGGCGCTGTACGACGGCTCGGGCGGCGGGACACCGTGCGACATCGCCGAGTCCGGACTGGCGAGCGCGGCGTTCGTTCGGGTGCGCGTGCCGGAAGGCGCGAACTGGAGCACCGAGGTGGATGCGTTCGTGCGCGTACCGGAACCGGCGACGCTGGCCCTGCTCGCGCCGGTGATCGTGCTGTTGCGGCGCAGCCGGGCACAGCGTGGTCGATGAGTGGTTGATTCCGGTCCGGGTGCGTGAAACCGAGGAGGGGAAGCGCACCCGGGCCATTTCGTGGTGCGTGGCCCCGAACAGGGTCATTTTGTTGAGGACGCGATGATTCATCGATGCTTGATCCTGGCGCTGATGCTTGGCGCCTGGGGGATGTCTGCGCGGGCGGATGATTGGCTGCATTACGCCGCCGACGCGCGTCGAAGCGGCCGAGCGAGTGGCGCGCCCGACGCCTTGAACGCGGTCTTGTGGACGGTCTCGCAGTATCCACCCGGCACGCCGATCGCGTTCGTTGGACCGAGCAGTCCGGTCATGTTTGCCGGCCGCGTGTATGCCAACGCGCGGTATTTCGAGGGCAGCCTGCACGTTCACAATCGACTGATCGCCATCGAAGGAGCCACCGGAATCGTGCTGTGGCAGACGCTTGTCGACAAGTCCGTGCTGGATTCCTGGTCCAGCCCGGCCGTCGACGCGGTGAATGGATTGGTCTTGCTGCCGACGGGCGCGAAACTCAACGCCATCGACGCCGTGACCGGCGCGTTGCACTGGGCAACGCCGCTGAACCGCAACGTCGTCAATGCGTCGCCCCTGGTATTGCCCGATGTGGTCGCAGGGCGTGCGTTCATCACGGACTACGACGGGTTCGGCCAGAGCGCGTCGCTGTATTGCATCAACACGTCGCCGTATGACGCGGTGAAGAATCCGTATGAGCCGGGGGAGATTGTGTGGACCGAGCCAATCGGCGGCGCGTCCGGCGCGACGGCTGCGAGCGAGAACGGCATCGTGTATGTTTCGTCCATTTCGTTCGATGAAGGAAACTGCGTCGCAGCGGGCGCGATCACGGCGTTTGAGATTGCTGCGTCGCCGGAATCGCGCCGGCTGTGGACGACGTGCGCGGGGACGGGTTTCTTCGGCGGCGTGACGATTGCGCATGGGTTTGTCTTCGCCGCGAGCTACAACTTGAGCGGCTCGGGTGATAATTCGCTTCTTGTCAAGATCGACGCCGCGACCGGGCAGATCGTCTGGACGATTCCGTGTGAGCGCACAAGCTCGATTCCCGTCGTGGCGGGCGATCGCATCTTCCTCTCGGCGGGCATCAACGGATTCGGTTCCGCGCCGAAGGTGCAGTGTTTCCGCGACGACGGCGCGTCGGCGGTGAAACTGTGGGATACCTTTGTCGATACAGGCGGCTCGCTCGTCTTGGGCGGCTGGACGCATCAGCCGCTGTATTCCGATGGGATGCTGTATGTCGGCAAGATTCCGGTCGGCGGCGGCTTTTTCGGGGCGTACACGGACTTGTACATGCTCGATGTGTCTCGCGCGCCGGACGATCCACTGTTCGTGCGGGATCATCACGCCGGAGTCGGAAGCAGCCCTGCCATGGTCAATGGGCGGCTTTACACAATCGGGCCGAACGGGCTGTCAGCGCTCGCGCAGCGCGGCGACTGCAACGGGGATGGAACGCTTGACGGTTTGGATATCGCCTGCTTCGTGGATCGACTCCTTCACGGCGCGTCGATTGCCGATACGGCGCTGCTGGATTTCACGTTGGACGGCGTGCTGACGGTGGACGACGTTCCGGCATTCGTCACGACGCTTCTGGGAGCTTCATGAAACCCCGCTCGAACCAGCCTGCAATGGGAATGCGAACCGCGCGGTCGGCGTTGTCGCTCATTGAGATGCTCGTGTCGATTGCGATCATCGCCGCGATGCTGGCGATTCTTGCGCCGGCGCTGGCCGGAGCATCGCGCCGAGCGCGGGCGGCTGCCTGCCAGGCGCGGCTGCGCGAGATCGGTGCGGGCCTGACGATGTATGCCGATGCGCACGACGGCCGGCTGATGCCGCTGGCCTACACCGCGCCGGAGATCATCGGGAGCGGCCCGCCGGTCTATTGGTGGGGCACGAACGAGGCCGGGCAGGTCGATCACGAGCGGGGGTTTCTGTGGCCGTATCTGCAATCGCCGTTGAGCACGACTAGTGTCTATGAATGCCCGCAGCAGCCGTTCGGCAGCTACAAGCCGCAGGGTGCGGCCAAACGCGTGACCAGCACCTACGGCTACAACGGGTATTACCTCTCTCCGCCGCACGCGACGAGTTACTCGTGGTCCATCGGGCACATGCGCTGGCAGACGCTCTCATCGGTGAAAGACGCCGCGAGCGTCTTTGCTTTTGCCGACACGATGCTCGATCTGGGCGGCAGTCAACCGTGGAACACGGCGCTGCTTGATCCGCCGTGGCTTTATTCGTCGGGCACGTGGAGTGAAAACGATAGCCCGACGACCTCCTTTCGCCACGACGGCCGCACCCAGGCGGCGCTCGTCGATGGTCACGTCGAGTCGTTTAGGTTGCAACCGGCGTGGCTCAAGTCAAGACCGTTTCGCATCGGAAGCGTCGGTCATGAGAACGGTCCGCACTACGTGCCGGAGTGGAAGGCGTGGCGGGAGCCGTAATGAATAAGCCGGGGCGGCGATCGCGCTCGATTCCCTATTCGCTCCGATGCCGCTGTCGGGATTACACTATGCCGGATGGACGCGCACACGATGGAGAAGCTGGAGTTCGAGCGCATTCGCCAGCTCGTGGCCGATCAGGCGCAGTGCGCGCTGGGGCGGGAGCTGGCGTCGCGGATCACGCCGTCGCGCGCGGCGGGCCAGGTGGCACAGTGGCTGGATCAGGCGAAGCAGTTTGAAGCCTTCGCAGCGCGGCACGGCCTGCCGCCGTTTGGCGGAATCACCGATCTCCGCGCCGTCGTGAAGCGTGCCGTGCCGCCGGCCAAGCTGGAGCCGGAGGAATTCGCGAAGCTTTCGGACACGCTGCGCGGGGCGGGCAACGTGCGGCGCTACTTTGGGCCGCTGGAAGCGGGGGCCGCGCTGGTTCGCAAGCTGGCGGATCGCATCGGTGACTTTGCGACGATCATCGAGCGAATCGATGCGGTGATCGACGCGCACGGCCGCGTGCGTGATGACGCTTCGGCGCGGCTGGCGCGCATCCGGCGCGACATCGACGACGTGCGCCTCGCCACGCGCAATGTGTTTGATCGGCTGTTGCGACAGCCCGGCGTAGTGCGCTGGCTCCAGTATCCCAACGCGACCTTTCACGCCGACCGCATGGTGCTGCCGCTGCGCGCCGAGCAGCGCGGACGCATCCCCGGCATCGTCCATCGCAGTAGCGACAGCGGTCAGACGCTCTTTGTCGAGCCGGCCGAAGCCGTCGAGTTGAACAACCGGCTGATGAATCTGCTTCAAGACGAGTCCGACGAGATCAATCGCATTCTGTGGGAGCTGACGCACCTGGTTCACCTGAACCAGGCCGAACTGCTGCGCACGCTGGAGACGCTGGCGGTCGTCGATCTGCTCGCGGCGAAACAGCGCTTCGCGGCGCGGTGGAGCCTGGCCTACGCGGCCCTCAACACCGCAGGACGGGTGAAGTTGATCCAGGCGCGGAACCCGATTCTCCTCGCGATTTTCAGCGCGCACGAATCGACGTCCGCCGCGACGGAATCGGCCTCGGTGCGATCGGTCGTGCCGATCGACGTGCGCCTCGGCGATGATTTCGACATTTTGATGATTACCGGGCCGAACACCGGCGGCAAGACCGCCGCGCTCAAGACCGTCGGCCTGATCAGCCTGATGCACCAGTCGGGGCTGCCGATCCCGGCGTCGCCGGGTTCGGAAATGCCGGTGTTCGATGGCATCTGGATCGATGTCGGCGATGAGCAAAGCCTGCAACAGTCGCTCTCGACCTTCAGCGCGCACCTGGGGCGCATTCTTGACATCCTCCGCCGCGCGCGGAAGGGCACGCTTGTGCTGCTCGACGAACTCGGCGCGGGCACCGACCCGGACGAAGGCGCTGCGATCGGTCGCGCGATCATCGATCACCTGTTGCATTGCGGCTGCCTCGCGATGATCACAACCCATTTGGGGGCGCTCAAGGCCGTGGGGTACGACCATCCGCGCGTCGACAATGCATCGGTGCAGTTTGATATCGAATCGCTGCGCCCGACGTATGAACTGCGCATCGGCGAACCGGGTCACAGCAGCGCGATCACGATCGCGACGAAGCTGGGCATGCCGCGCCGGCTGGCCGACGCAGCGCGGAAGCATCTCGCGGGACGGCATCGGGCATTGCATCGCGCGATCGCCGGCACGCTTCAATCGCGGCGCGACGCGGAACGCGCTCGTCGCGACGCGGACGCCGCGCGATCCGAGGCCGCCAAAGCGGCGCTGACGGCCGTGGATATCGCCAGAAAGCTTGCGGAGCAGAAGTCGCGCTACGCGGCGTGGGTGGAGCGCGTGATGCGATTGCAACCGGGCGATGCCGTGTTCGTGCGAAGGTTCGACAAGCCCGGTCGCGTCGTGCGGATAAAACTTGAGCGGCAGCAAGCGGTGGTAGCGATGGATTCGATGGAGGCCGAGGTGCCGCTCGCGGAATTGTCATTCAGCGATTGAGGGAGCCTGCGAGTCCGATCGCCGCGCAGTCGAGGGCGAGATTACTTCACTTTTGCGACCAGGACCGTCCGGTCATCGTCGGCGGGGCGGCCGTTGCTGAATGCGGCGACGGACTCGAGGACGGCGTCGATGAGTTGCTGCGCGCCGGGCCGGCAGGCACCGAGCACCTCATCAAGGCGAGCCTCGCCGAACATCTCGCCTTCGGCGTTCTGGGCCTCGGTGATGCCGTCCGTGTAGAAAATGATCTGGTCTCCGGCGCGAAGCTGGAGCCTGGCTTCTTCAAAGGAAACGTCCGCCGTGATTCCGAGCGGAAAGCTCCCGACGCCGTCAAGCGACGCCATCGAACCATCGTCGCAGCGCTTCAGACGAGGCGGATTGTGACCGGCGTTGGCGTAGCGCAGCAGGCGCGTCTGCGCGTCATAGATCCCGTAGAACGCCGTGACGAACGTACCGGAGTTTCGCGTGTAGTGCCGGATCAGTTGACTGTTCAGATTGTCCAGCAGGCGACAGGGCGGCGTCGGCGGGCCGGGCATCGTGTGCGCGATGCTGTGCGTAATGGCCATCATGACGGCGGCCGGGGTGCCGTGGCCGCTGACGTCGGCGATGAGAATCCCCCATTGATCGTTTTCCAGCGGGAAGAAGTCGTAGTAATCTCCGCCCGCGCGGCGGCTGGTCTGATAGTACGCGGCGAGTTCCATCGTGCTGATTTTCGGCAGCTCGGATGGCAGCAGCGACCGCTGAATGTCGGCGATGGTGCGAAGCTCGCGATCGGTCAACTCGTAAGCCGCGGCCAGCTGGGCGGATACGACGAGGCTGTACGTCGCCCGGCCGAACAACCCGCTCATGAGCATCCATTGAGGAAAATCCTCGGGGTCGAAGGCGCCGGCGGCACGGCGCATAAAGACAACCATATTCGTCGCGATGCCTTGGTCGTAAAGCGGCAGCGAGATCAGCGACTTCATGCCTTCGAAGTATTCGGCAGCCGGGTCGTCGGACGCGATGCGCAGGTCGTCGATCAGGCGAGGCTCATCGGCGTAGAGCAGTTCGCCCAGCAGCCCGCCGGAGAGCAGTGGCAGTTTGTGCGGCTCCTTCCACGGATCGACCTGCTCGCTCCAGAGCGAACTGCGCGTGATGCGAAAGTTCGGCGGCGTCAGACCGCGCCGGCTGATCGCGACCATCCGATCCGTGGCCAGCAGGTTGCGCATCCGCGCGCCGTAGCTGCGCACCATCGCCTCCGGCTCGGTGTGAAGGCTCATCTCACGCAGCGTGTCCACCACCATCGCCAGGCGCTGCCGCCAATCGCCGCTGTCCGGTCCGAACATGCAAGCCTTCTCCGGGGTCCGTGGCAGATTGTATCACCATCCAAGCGGATTAACCGGACCGCCGGCGTGGCGATTTACCGGGTAGCATCGAACGAGCAAAACGGCGCGGCCGCCACGGCATGAAAAGGCCACGATCTCGATGGCCATTCATCCGCCTTAAGTCAACTGTGTGATTCGGAAGATGGTTGGATTCCGTGCCGAGGCGAAACGACCGATCGGTTCATTCCTTACCACTGCTCGCCTGCGCCGTCGAGTCGGGCAGAAATCCCGCGCACGTCATCCGTACAAACGCGACCGCGTCGGACTTGCTTAACTGCTCCAGCACCGGCATGAACTGCTTGCCTTGCTTCACGGCGAACAAACGCACCGCCATCATGCGCACGACCGCTTGGTCATCCTTCACCGCCGGCGCGGCTGCCTGCGTCAGTTCATCGGTGAGCGGCACGGCTTCGCAGGCAGCCAGCGATTGCGCTCGAACATGCCAGTCCGCGTCCGCCAGAAGTGCGACCAGCGCGCTGCGCATCCGGTCCATGGGCAGGTCCGCCTCGGCTGGTTGGCCCGCAATGGATGCGAGGATCGCCGCGATGCCCTGGGCCGATTCAATTCGCCGGCGCGGGTTGCGATCCGTCGATTGGTCGATCAGCAGGCTGACGGCCGTCGGCGAGATATCGAACACCGGCCGGCTCGCGCGAACCGGCCCCACGCGAACCGTGCCCGGCCCGGCCGCCAGTTCGCCGTTCTCGATCACCGGATCAATCCACGCCGTTAACTCAATGCTTGTCGGTCGCAGCACATTCGTCCGGAGCGTCTGGCGAATCGGTCCGACGTCGAGGCAGATCGTCTTCTCAACCGCGTCGCCGGGCAACAACACCGGGCGGCGGTTGATCAGCACCTGCTGGTAGTTCTTGAATTCCGAGACCTTGTCGCCGCACGTCACCTTCGCCGAGATGGCCGCCAGCGGACGGACCATGTACCCTTCGCCCAGTGTGATGGGGAACGGGCCGATGTTTTCCATCCGCAGCGTCCCGCGCACCGGACCCAGCGGCGCGATCGGTTCTTCGAATCGCAACG